>NZ_JAAONZ010000004.1 GCF_011602365.1 Pseudomaricurvus hydrocarbonicus | reverse complement strand
CGCCAGCCACCTTGTCGGCCATGTCCTGTAGTTCTTTGTTTTTCATTGTCGATACCATGATTCATTAACTCCTCTAGGGTAATATGAATCACGGGGTTTACACAGTTAGTGGGACATTCTCGTCTTGAAGCCGTTTTTTTGATGCTGGTAAGCTGCTTAATGTTCTCGTTTATTATTCGAAAGTTATTGCAGCGATGTTAACCATCGTTCGTAAAACTGCCTCTGTCCTTCTACAGATGCGATTTCCTCTTCAGTTTCTTCAAACACTTTTACAGTGTCATTTCTACGAGCTTGTTGTCCTATAGTTAGGGTGTAAGCAATGGCGCCACCTGCCATGCTTTTCATCATTGGAGAGGGGTAGACGTTTTCTCTTGCGCCGTTACAGAGGAAATATAAATTGATTTTAGAGGCTTCTTTTCTAGCTTTGACAAAGGCTTCAAATAAATCGGCTGCCACACAAGAAAAGTCAAAAGTATTGGCTACAGTTATTTTTAAGGTCCAGGGTGGTTTGATGGAATACTCAAATTCTGAGTATATGAATGAGTCATTCAATTTTGATTTAACTAATTTTTTTTCCATCGTTAATAGGTCTTCGGGTTAAGGGTTGTGTATCCGACGTAAGAGCCATCAGCATTTACAGGGGTCGCCCCGAGGATTTGTTCAGGTTTTACCCCGCCTTGAATTGCTATTTCCTCTTCTTCTGGAAATGGTGATTTAGATCCTAGTTCTTTGTTGACATCTATTCCGTTAGCGGAGCGTACTGAATATATAATCCCGTCTTTTGTTCCATAAACAGTGGCGAAATCTATAGCGACTTCTGGATTTTTTGACGTACTGACGTAGGCACTTGGTTGGTTCGTTGAAGCATAGACTTCTAAATCCAATGCGGTTCCTTTGGCTTGGAAGCCTTCTTCAAAGATTGTTGCAGAGGAACGGCCATCACCTCTGTAGGTCACTATTGTTTCTTTACACGTCAACCCAAACGGATCCACCCACCCAACCGGATTCGGGGCATACCGATAGTTGTTAGCCCCTCCCAACAACCCCACGGGATCCTGATGGATAAACCGACCAACGCTCGGATCGTAGTATCTGTGGCGATTGTAATGCAGTCCGGTCTCGCTATCAAAGTATTGTCCCTGAAAACGCAGGGGGTTGGAGATGCCGGGTTTGTCGGCGAATCCTGCCAGCTGGCCGTAGGCTTTGTATTGGGCTTGCCAGACAATGGTGCCGCAGGCATCGGTGAGCTCCTGCGGGGTGCCGAGGTGGTCGAGATGATAGTGGTGGATTTGATCGTCTTTGATCAGGGCCAGCGGTCTGAAGGAGTTGGGCTCGAACAGGTAGTGCTGGCTCTGGGTGCCTTTGGGCGTGTGGTTGGTTTCTGACCAGAGGACGTCGCCGTTCCAGAGGAAGGTGGTTTTCTTCTGCTGCTTGGATTTCATGTGGGTGACGGTTTTACCGATGCGGCGGCCGAGGGCGTCGTATTGGTAGTAGGTTTTAAAGCCGTCTTTTTCGACGCTGGTGAGCTGGTTCCAGCCGTTGTATTGGTAGTTCGCCTGTAAGGACTGCTGCTTGCCGCGATTTTCCTGAATCAGGTTGCCGCGTTTGTCGTAGCTGAAATGGCGGTCGCCGTGCAGGCGCAGCTGGTTACCCTGGTCGTACTGGGCTTCGCCATCGTTGCTTTTCAGCAGGTTGCCGGCGGGGTCGAAGTCGAAGGCCTCTTTGATGGCGCCGTCTACCTGTGTCAACTGATCGTTGCCATCGTAGTGGTAGTGGGTCAGGCCGCGAAGGAGGTCTTCGATTTGCGCCAGATTGCCGGCAGCGTTGTATTTGTAGTCCCGCTGGATGACCGGATCGTCTTTGGCTTGTCCGTTAACCCGTTGCTGAACCAGTCGACCCATTGGGTCGTAGTCGTAGTGGCTGGTGAGCGAACCCTGTGTACGCTGGCTCAGGCGACCGGTTTGGTCGTATTCACAGCGGATGACCGGCTTGCCGTTATGATCGACGCCGTAGAGTTGCCCGCCTGGCGTGTGCTGATAGCGGATGTGCTGGTCGTCGGAGCTGGTGCCGATGCGCCAGCCGCGCTTGTCGTATTGGTGGTTCAGGCTGTGACTGTTGTACGAGACGTCGTTGTCGCAGTGTTCCGCTACAAGGCGACCCGAGGCATCGTATTGGAAGCGGACAAACGCGTCCTGATTGTTGGCCGCGGTCAGGCGTCCCAGAGCGTCGTAGTGGAAGTCTGCCACATCGCCGGAGTTGTTGCTCTTGCGCAGCAGGCGTCCCAGAGGGTCGCGCTGGAACTGGGTGATCACATCCATGTCGCGATGTTCGATGAGGTGTCCTGCGGCGTCATAGCGGTATTGCTGCTGGCGGCCGTCGAAGCCGATTTCTTCAATCAGACGCTCGTTGCCATCGTATTTGAGCTGGTATTGCTCGCCTTTTTCGTTGATCAGGCCAATCAGGTTGCGTTCCTGATCGTATTGATAGCGGAAGGTCTGGCCGTTGGGATCAAGACGCTCCTCAACCTGGGAAAAACCACTGTAGCGGTATTCGGTAGTGCGTCCGCTGGCGTCGGTGTGGTGGGTGACCTGACCGGCTTCGTTGTACCGCAGGCTGGTGACATCACCTTTGCTGTCGGTCACCTGTGTGATGCGCCCGGCGTTGTCGTACTCGTAGTGGGTGGTCTGGCCTGCGGGGTCGGTGACGCTGTTGACGCGGCTCCAGTGGTCGTAGCTGTATTCGGTTTTGCGGCCATCGGGGTCGGTTTGACTCAACAGTTCAAACTGGCTGTTCCATTCCAGCTGGCGCTTGCCACCCTCGGGATCGGTCAGTGTTTCCAGCTGGCCGCGTTCGTTGTAGTCGTAGCGCCAGGTGTTGCCCACGGGATCGCGGGTTTCGGTCAACAATCCTTGAGCGTTATAGCGGCGCTGCCAGTGGTTACCCAAGGCATCGGTAATTAGCGCGGGCAGGCCCTGTGAGTTGTAACGAATGCGAGTGCTCTGGTTCAGCGGGTCGGTGATCCGGGTGATGTTGCCCAGGCTGTCGTAGCGGTAATAGGTGGTCTGGGCATTGGGAGTCGTTTCACTGCACAGATGACCATAGCTGTCGTATAAGCGCTTGGTGATGCCGCCTTCCGGATCGACTTCTTTGACGACCTTGCCGTTTTCGTCGAAATGGTATTGCCGCGTTTTGCCATTGCCGTCGGTGGCGTAGCTGATTTTACGTTTGGGCTGCCATTTGAACCGGTAATTGTAGGCGCCGTTGTCGGCCCACTGCCGCTGACAGCGGGCGTCGGGGGTGTGCTGGTCCCATTCAAACAGGAAGTTCACGCCGGCCTGGGTGCTGCGCTGAACAATGATGTGGTTGTCGTAGTGATAGCGTTCCGATGAACCACTCTGGTCTTGTGCTTCAATCAGGTCATTTTGTTCGTCGTAGGCATAGCGGGAAAGCAGGGTGGGGACGTCCTGGCTGCCGTGGGCACTGTGAATATCAACAATATGCCCCTGATCATCATGGCGGAATTCCAGGGTTCTGCCCCACGAGGTGATCAGTTTATTCGGCTTGCCGTTCAGGTAATCAATATTGATGCTGTTGCTAAAATCGTCGCGCAGCTCTGCCAAAGGCAGGTGTTGGCTGATGCCATCTGCACGGAAGGTCCGACGGGGTTCGTGTTTCTGGTAAATCTGATAGCTGTGTTCGCTTTGGCGGTGCAGGGTCATCTTTTCGCTGCGGTTGCGGCGGCTGTTTCCGATGTTGGGCTGCACAAACCGGACTGCGCGTCCTTCCAGCGTGTGGTAGAAGACGAAACCATCTTCCAGGGTCAGGCGCTCGCAGAGTGGGTGAGTCCAGCCGTGACCGAGTCCCAGATTACCCGGGTTGCTGGTGCGGTAGGTGCGCTCCCAGCGAAAGGGGATCGGGCCGGGCAGAACAAAGTCGGTCAGTGGCAGCAGCTCCTCACCGGATACCATACTGATGGGGTCTCCCTGGCAGGGCGTGCTGGCTGTGGCGGCTTTATCGCTGTGTTTGTTGTCTTCGTTCGAAGTTCTTTTGGCCTGGGTATTTGAGAGTTTCGTTTTGGGAGGGGTAGGCCCACTGGCGAGGTGGCTGATCTTTTGTTGGCCAGCCTCGTGCTGTTTAAGAGCGTTAGACTTCCCGTCATACCCTGACTGACTGTACGCTTTGCCGCGAGTTATCCCTATCTCGTCGTCGGCTTTAGGCGCTTTGTGGTCAGCCGCTGCGTGATTTTTGGGTATTGGAAAGATTTTCAGCTCACCCTGGCAGATAAGCGTTTCTGCTGTTTTATGATAAGACTTGGCCAGTGACTTAACCAAGTGCTCTTTATCTTTACCGGGCAGGTTGGCCATGAACTTTGTATATTCGCCAATAGTGCTGATTTCTTTGGGCAGAGTGCCTTCAGTCAGGTCGGCTGGGTAGTGTGAGCTGACAAAATAGCGGTTGCCATTGTTGTCCGCTATTTCGATGGGTGTACTGGCTTGATGAATCTGACCTTCCATTGTCAATATCTACCTTGCTTCAATGCGTGTGTTCGGGCTTGCTGCTGCGATTGTTGTTACGGCTGTTTTAAATAAGTGTTATGAGTGTGTTTGTCGTGGCGCTGTAAGTGGTATTGGATACAGCCACTGTATCTGTCAGAGCTAAACGGCTGCACTACCGTCGACCAGATGTCTACAGCTTCTGCTGTGCCTGGGGCTTGGGGCACTCAGCAAAATTAGATTACTGCACAAATTTTCGAACGGTAATATCTTCATCCGGTTGGGCTGGCGGCGCTGTGAATGTTGCTTGGCTGCTGCTTTGGTGGGCAGCCTCCAGAGTGTATTCGATGATCCCGACACTGATGTTGTCTTTGCCGCCTAACAGATTGGCATCATCGATTAAGCGATAACAACATTCTAGAGCCGGACGGTGTGTTGACAAAACATAATCCAATTGGCCGTTATCCAGGTATTCTGTTAGACCATCACTGCAGAGCATTAAAAGACAGTTTTGAGTGAGTTGATAATTGTTGATGCTGGGGTCGACGGATTGGGTAACGCCCAAGGCACGGGTTATCTGATTGCGAATATTACTTTGCCGCGCCTGATCTTCATTAAGGCTGCCACTGTCAATGAGCTCCTGCACCAGACTGTGATCTTTGGTAAGTTGAATGAAACCCTGTTTGTCCCATAAATAAGCACGAGAATCACCCAGATGGGAAATCGTGACCTGATCTTGCCAGATGATCGCGATCGCCACTGTCGTACCCATTTGACCAAGTTGAGGATTTTTTTGCTTGGCGAGCAAAATTTCCGCATTGGCCACGTTGATGGCCTCAATCAGTGTCGATTGAATGATTAATTCCTGCTGATTTGGAGTGCAGGATTGAAAGGTTGGGTTGACGATTGCTTCCAGATGTTTGCCAATATAATTAACAGCAATCGTACTGGCGGTTGATCCGCCGTTGTAGCCGCCCATGCCGTCCGCGACAACCACATAGCCAAAAGGCAGGGTGGGGTGGTTATACCAACGGATGTTATCTTCATTTTCGTTTCGAACTTGACCTATATCCGTCAGGCCATTGATCGCTATGCGGTGGGAAGCAGTTGCAGGCATTGAGCAAATCCATTTGTCATGGCGTAGTTCTTTTTACGGACAAAAATATCGAATTAAGAAATAAAATATTTTTAGTGTTTAAGTGAAGTGCGCCAAATTCAGTTTGGTTTGAATTCTAACGTACATTGATGGCGCGTATGAAGACAAATTTTAATAAATCATCAGGTGGGTACAGGGTTTAGGTGAAATCTTGTCGAAAGTGTGATGTAACCTTTAAAAAGATTATTCGATTATTATGAATTTTAAAAATTAGTTTTTTATTTTATTGGAAATCTAATGCTAAAGCATGAGGTTTTCAGTGTTGAATGATGAGTTTGAATTTAGCATAATCTCTGAGCACCTGTGTGGTGTGATTTCAAGGACGAAAATTTAAGGATGAGTGTAAAACATGGCCAGGCCTCCTCGATTTAATCTTGCTGATATTCCTCAGCATCTTGTTCAGGTTGGGCACAATAATCTTGAATGCTTTTTTGATCAGGAAGATTACGAATTTTATCTGCACAGTCTTAAGTTGGCTGCTGATCAGTATCAGGCCGAAGTGCATGCCTACGTTCTTTTGCCGAATGCTGCTGAAGTCATCGCTACTCCTCGTACATCCCATGCTATTTCTTCTATGATGCAATCCTTGGGTCGACGTTATGTCCAATATGCGAACCACAAATACAAACGCTCTGGAACCTTGTGGGGTGGTCGTTATAAGTCCAGCTTGATTGACTCTGACGCTTATCTTTTGAGTTGTTATCGGTATATTGAGCTTAAGCCGATGTATCTTAACTTGGTGGATGAGCCAAAGGATTATCGATGGTCAAGCTTCAGGCATAATGCGGGAGTTAAGCGGAATAACCTGATTCAAGAGCACAAAATTTATCAGAAGCTGGGAGAATCCCGGCAGGAGAGGTCAGAGTGCTACCGGGGCTTGTTTCGTTATGAGTTTGATCTAAGGTTGAAAAATTATATCTCAGAAACTGTAAAAGTTGGTCAGGTTCTGGGGGGCGACTCTTTCAAAGATCGAATTGAAAAAATAGCCAATCATCGGGTTAGACCAAAGAAGAGAGGGCGGCCTAAGAAAGAATTGGAGATAGAGATCTAGAGTAAATTCGAAAGTTTAATGAATTAGTGTGTAGGCTAATGAAAACGCATTAATCTTTAGAATTCTGTGTGTTTCAAAAAAATGTAAAAGGGTGTCAGAGTCAAATTTTACTTTTAGGGGTGGGTATTGATTTTTAGTGATATGTATCAGTGTTATCTTTTTTGTTTTTTGGTTGATCAGAAGTAAATGGTGTCAGAGTGGATTTAATAATTGCGATATTCTCTTTTTATTTGTGTTTTTATTTGTTTAAATCATCGTCATTGTCCGGTTGGGCATAACGAAGGTCAGAGCCATTTAAGTTTTGACTAAAAGTATTTGAATGTGTCAAAGAGAAAGGGGAATTCGTCAATGGCAATTTACATGAGCTTTAATGAAAACGCGACAAAAGGCAATGTGACGGCAAAAGGTTACGAGAATTGGATTGAGGTCGACAGCTTTAATTTTGGAGTCGGTCGTGGGATTTCCATGGAAGCCGGTGCAATGGCTAACCGTGAGGCTTCTCGCCCCAGTTTAAGTGAAGTGAGTGTGACCAAGGCCCTGGATGCGGCATCTGGTGGTTTGTTTAAGTCTTCAGTGACAGGGGATGAAGGCGTTAAAGTTGAAATCCACATTGTTCAGACTGGTGCCAACAAGGTTGAGAAATACGCAGTGTACACCTTGGAGGATGCGATTATTTCCTCTTACAGTGTGAGCGCAGCTGCAGGTGGCCCGCCACATGAGGCTATTTCAATCAGTTTTGCAAAGATTGAAGCTGATTTGACCCATGCGGATAAATCTCACAAGAATACTACCAATATGCGTGTTGGCTACGACCTGACTACAGCAACACCGCTGTAAGGTTATCTTGCGATAAAGGGCCGGTACATTGCTGTATTCAGTAGTGTGCCGGCCTTTTGGTTTTTCGAAATGTGGCCTGTTGAATGAACGATTGTTAACTTTTGGCCTAAACAAACCGCTATTGACCACATAATGAAAGATTGTGTTTTTCCGCATTTGAATTAAGGAAGATTTGACAGGATTATGCCTATATTAAGTCAGGATAAGCGTCTGGTTCGAATAGAGTCAGTGTTGGGTAAGGATTATTTTATTGCAACCTACCTGGTAGGGCAGGAGGCAATATCAGATCTTTTTCATTTTGATGTAGAGCTTTTTTCAAATGATCACCGTGTTGACCAAAAGTCAATCGTTGGCAGGCCTGTCACAATATCTCTTCACCACGATAGCGATGCTGAAGCTTCACGTTATATACACGGTTATGTGAATCAATTCTCACTGTTTGATGTCGATGGTTCCGGCTTGCGATGCTATAGGGCTTCTGTCGTACCGGGATTGTGGTTTACCAATCTTAGCTCCAACAATCGAATTTTTCACAAAAAAGACGTTAAACAAATCATCACAGAGGTGCTCGGGGAATACAGCAAGGTCGTTCGCTTTAAAATGGATAAATTATCCTCTAATTCTTATGCTGAGAGAGAGTATTGTGTACAGTTTGATGAAACAGACTTTGAATTTATATCCAGATTAATGGCTGAAGAAGGCATCAGTTATTATTTTCAGCACTCTGATGATAAACATGAAATGATTCTTGCTGAAGATGCTCAAGATTATTTTGATTCTACTCAGAGAAAAATAGAATATGAGGGTGGTGGAAGTCTTCCGGAAGAGTCGACGGTCAGCCGCTGGTCTCGCCAGTTTACTTATCACACCGGTGGTTTTGAATTTAAAGATTATAACGAGTTTACTGCTAGAAAAGACAATATACAGACCGTTAAGACAAAAAATGAACTCAACGATGTGGGTTCTTATAAACACCGCCAATATGGTCGATTTTTGTTTAAATCCATTGGTGAAGGTCATGAGCATGCCTTTCAGACGAACCTGAATCAGACGGTTACCAAAGCGTCAATAGAACATGAAGAAATGAGCTTCGATGTCGCTGTGGGTGAAAGCCAGGTGACCGAATTTGCCGTAGGTGGACGGTTTGATTTTGAACACCCGCTGGTCTCTGAAAAGGGCAAATACCTACTAACCAAGGTGCAAATAACAGCCTCGGATGGCAATGATCGCGAGACGATATTTAAAAATTCATTTTCCTGTATTCCTGCAAAGGTAAACCCCAGGCCGTTACCCACTGGTTTTTCCAGACGAATTGACAATCCACAACTTGCAACCATAGTAGAGGTTAAAGCGACGGAATCGGATTCATCCAAAGATCCTTATACTCAGGTGAAAGTGGGGTTTCCGTGGGCCTCGATACATAACAGTTGTTGGGTGCGGGTTGCACAGTCTTTTTCCGGTAAAGACTGGGGGGCAAATTTTGTACCACGAATAGGTCAGGAAGTCGTCATTAATTACATTAATGGAAATCCGGATCGCCCAATCGTGACGGGGGCTGTTTACAATGGTCAAAACAAAGGGCCTGGCTATAGCGCAACTCAAAGTGGGTGGAAAACTCAGTGTGATGACGGTCAATTTAATGAGCTGAGATTTGATGACAAGGTCAAATCAGAAGAAATTTACATGGAGGCTGGTAAAGATCATAACTTTCTGATTCATAATGATCAGGTGGGCACCATAGAAAATGATCAAACGCTTGAGGTGGTTAATAACCGGACACAGACGATATCCAATGGTAATGACAAGACAACGGTGAAATCCGGTGACCAGACGGTCAAAGTCAGTTCGGGTAAGCAAACGACAGATGTGCAAGGTTCGATAACAATCACATCAAAAACCTCGATAGAGCTGAAGGTGGGGGGGAGCAGTATTAAAATGTCACCTTCGGGAATCACGATCAAGTCTACCAAAATTGATTGTAATGCCAGCGCTATGGGAACGATTAAGACTGGCGGGATTTTAACGCTAAAAGGTGGCTTAACCAAGATCAATTGATGTATGTGGTTTACTGCCCCATATGTCTGTAGAGGAAGATTGCAATAATGACGGAATGGGTAAAGATTAAGGCAATTAACGCTGGCGAATTAATTGCTCACTTTGAATTGGACAATAAGGCTGCTGAAATTTTACACCCTGAACTGAACCCACAAGGTGGGGTGTCTGTATTGGTGGATTCCGAATGTTACTACGACGCCATTAAATTACTGGCCCATGGGTTGCCTAAACGAGAGGCGGTATGGTGGGCGTGCCTGGTCTCTCGCCAAGTGCAAACACCAGAGACGGATCAGAATAATATCGATGCGCTTGTTGCCGCTGAAGCCTGGGCCCGTAAACCGTCGGAAGAAAATCGTTTACGGTGTACCCTTCTGGCAGAAAAAACAAAGTATGAAACACCGGCAAGTTGGGCTGCTACTGCGGCCAGCTGGTCAACGGGCAGCCTTGCCCCTCCTGGAGAACCGGAAATCCAGCCGCCTGAATATCTTTATGCTCACGCGGTGGCAGGCAGCATCACTCTGGCAGGAAGTTTGTTAAACACGGATGATCCTGGCGAATCATTAAGGCAGTTTATTAAGCAGGGAATTAATTTGGCAGAGGGGGGGAAGGGGCTTGTATGAGCTGCTTTCGGTTGAGAGGTTGTAACGTTTTACTATTTTACCGATTTTGCTTTATTGGTATTGTTCAACGCCAACATTTTATCAGCATGTCAATACATTAGGGTATTTTTATGGGAAAGCCAGCGGCCAGAATTACGGATATGCATGTGTGCCCAATGACAACCGGACCGGTTCCTCATGTGGGTGGCCCCATCCTTTCTCCGGGCGGTCCTACCGTGATCATCGGGGGTTTACCTTCAGCAACTGTAGGGAGTGTCTGTGTTTGTGTGGGGCCTCCCGACACCATAGCCATGGGGAGCATGACGGTCTTGATCCAGAGCAAGCCCGCTGCACGGATGGGGGACAGTACTGCGCATGGTGGAAAAATTGTGCTGGGTTGTCCTACCGTGCTGGTCGGAGGTTGATTGGGGTGGTTTGAAGGGCTGGTCTCCTGACGTGCAGTTGCCCTTCAGGAGAAAAGCCCTTAAAGAGCAATGCCCAAATTGCTGCTGTCGAACTCGCTGAGCTCCTTGCGAAGACTTTTAATGATTTCCGTAGTGGCGGCTTTCACTTTTAGACGTTCGTTCAACCATCGCTGTAATTCCAGTTCCTGATCGTACAAATCGTGTTGCTGCTGCTCCGGGTCGAATTCATCGATGTCTTCTGAAAGCGCGATAAATTGACTGACCGTGGCGATGGACAGACCGGCGGCGGCTTCCACATCGTCAATACTGTCATCTAATATCATCTGTAAGGCACTGGTGAGCAGCAGGCAGCAATCAAGCGCCGGATAGACCCCATAACCATCTTCCTCTGACGGCTCTGGTGTCAGTTCTTCTAACAGCAGTAAGGCTTTTTCCAGATTTTTCATGGAATTGAGCTGGCCGGCCAGGTACTCCCAGACTTTATTCAATACTTTTTGCAGCTGTTTCGCCTGTTGTGGGGCGTCAATGGTCTCACAAAACAGGGCGTAATTAGGGATGTGCCTCTCACAGAGTGCGGTGATGAAGGCTATTTTCTCCCAGTGGGCGCGGTCGCCAGAGTGTACTGCCATAGTGTTGAGTCCTGTCAGTCGACTTTTGAGGTCGTGGGGGCTGATTGCTGCCGCATAGTATCAAAATTTTCCTCCCCGGTGGACGGCAGGATTAAGGGACTGGGCGGCGGGCTCTTTCGTGCCGGGATATTGGCAAAGACAGAGGGGGGGGCAAGAGGCTTTAACGTGAGGATGATAGGCTGTCGGGGATCGGTTATAGTAGCCTCATCCCATAGCTACTGTGTCTTTCATGTCGCAACCTATTGATTCATCAGCAAAATTTACTTGGACAGGCACCCCCTGGGGTTCTCTTCGCCAATATATTGTTCAGCGCTTCAATTCTTGGATGTTACTCCGGCTTGCACCCGCTCGCGAGCATGTGCTGAATAATAAACGCCTGTTTATTATGCCCTCCAAAGCGGGGCTGGGTTTTCTGGTGGTCGTCATTTTACTGTGGTTGACCGGCACCAACTTCGACAACAATGTGGTGCTCGGTCTGGCTTTCTTTCTAACGGCTCTGTTTGTGATCAGCATTCATCACACTTTTTTTAATATGGCCGGTCTGAAGCTCGAAGGTTTGCGGACGGCCCCTTGTTTCCTGGGCGAGGACGGCGAAGTGGAGTTGCAAATCTCCTGTCGAAAGGGCGCAGAGAAGGAAAACATTGGGCTGCAGTTTCAGGGGGGAAGCTCGGTCATTGTGGATCTCATTGATGAGCCGGTGGCGGTTATCAAGCTGTTTACCACCGGGCTGTATCGAGGTTGGTATAGGCCGCCGCGCCTTAAGGTGATCAGCCATTATCCCCTCGGGATAATCCGTTGCTGGAGTTGGCTGATTTTGGATTTGCCTATATTGGTTTACCCGAAACCGATCTCTGGTGGTGAAATGCCGGTCAGCTCCGTCGCTGGTGCAGACGAAGGCAGCCGTCTGCAAGAGCAGGGGGCTGAAGACTTCCACGGTTTTAAAAATTATGAAGTGGGCGTTTCGCCTAAACACATTGCCTGGAAACACTATGCACGTGGACAGGGCTTGTACAGTAAGGAATATGCGAGTTATCGCGAGCCCAGGGTATGGCTGGACTGGGATGCTCTGGAAGGAGTGGGAAAAGAGGCCCGGCTGTCTCGACTGTGTTACTGGGTGCTCAAACTCAGTAAGACACAGCAGCCTTATGGGTTGAGGCTGCCAGGGGTATCAATTCCCCCGGCAAGAGGTCTGGAACACAAGCTGCAAGTCCTAAAGGCACTGGCTTTATATCAGCCCCGAAAAGCGCCGTCCTACACCGGCGTTGATGTAAACCAGGGCAGTCGTTTATGACGGCTGTTGAACGCTTCCTGTTGCCACGCAATAGTTTGCTCTGGCTCATCATGGCTCAAGGGCTTGCCATCGCGCCATTGCTGCTGGAGCTGCCGGTTTGGTTGACAGCCGTTTGGGCGATGGTTTTATGGTGGCGATTGCAAGAGTTCCGCGGGCATTGGCCGATGCCGGGTGGCTGGGTAAAGGCATTACTGGTCATTGTTTGTGTCGCCGGTTTGCTGTTGTCGTTTGGAGGTCTGTTGGGGCTGGAGCCCATGGTGGCGTTGCTCGTGAGTGCGCTGCTATTGAAACAGCTGGAAATGCAGCGGCGCAAAGATGCTCTGGTGTTGGTGTACCTGACGTTCTTTCTGATTGGTGTGCAATTTTTGTTCAGCCAGGATTTGCTGGCATCAGTTTATGGGGTAGTGTGCGTGTGGTGTGCGATCAGTGCCCTGCTGAGCATGAACCAGCCCACCGGCCATCAGCGTCCATGGCGCAGTTTTCGATTGGCGGGCAGGCTAGTACTGCACACTGTTCCCCTGATGATTCTGCTGTTTTTGATCATGCCGCGTATAGGGTCTTTGTGGTCCGTGCCCAACCCGTCGAAATCGGCCAAAACCGGTGTCAGTGACAGCATGTCACCAGGCGATTTCTCCAGTCTGTCCCGCTCGGGCGGTGTGGCTTTTCGGGTCAGTTTTGAGGGAGAGGTGCCGCCTCAGGACCAGCTCTATTGGCGAGGGTTGGTGTTTTCGGATTTTGATGGGCGAAGTTGGCGTCAAGCCCAACCTTTTGACTATCAAGCTAAACCTTATGACAGGAAAGCCAAGTCCTATGACCGTCGCGAGGTTGCCGGGTATGGCTCTATGGTTGACTGGCAGGACAGTTACCAACAGCCCTGGCGAGATCTGGTTGAAGGGCGTGGCCAGCCGGTGAACTACAGCATTATTATGGAGGCCAGTCATCAGCCCTGGCTATACAGCTTGATGTTACCGGAAACATTTGAAGATAGCCGGCAATTTGGCTTTGCACGGGATTTCCGCCTGGTCAGGAGTGAGCCGGTACACCAGCGATTACAGTATCAGGTGAGCTCGCGCCTGGATTACACCCTGGAGGCCGACCCGTTGCCGCCTTGGCGCCTGAGGCGAGAGTTGCAGTTGCCGAAGGGATTTAACCCCCGAACCCGTGAAACCGCTGAACAGTGGCATAGAGAGTCTGGCAGTGACCTGGCATACATCGACCGGGTGCTGGGGCATTATCGGGATTACTTTTTCTATACTTTGGAGCCGCCAGCGCTGGGGCAAAATACTGTCGATGAGTTTCTCTGGCAGACTCAGCAGGGCTTCTGTGAGCATTTTGCCAGCAGCTTTGTGGTTTTGATGCGTGCAGCAGGTATTCCCGCTCGGGTCGTGGCCGGTTATCAGGGAGGGGAATACAACCCGCTGGATAATTATGTGGTGGTCCATCAGTACGATGCGCACGCCTGGTCCGAGGTGTGGCTGCCAGGGCGGGGCTGGGTGCGTATCGACCCAACGGCCGCAGTTGCCCCTGAGCGTGTACAGCAAAGTCTCGGCAATTTGCAGGCTGGGCTGGTGGAAGGGGTGATGACACTGGGGCGCTATCGGCAAATCCCCGTCATTGCCCGTTTGCGCATGCAGTGGGACGCCGCCAATTACCGTTGGCACAAGGCTGTTATTGGCTTTGATCGCAGTGCTCAGGGGGATCTGCTGGATAATCTCTTGGGAGGGGTGAGTCCGCTGAAGATGGTGCTGGTGGTTATAGTGGGCGGGGGTGTATTGGTGGCACTAATGACTTTGCACCTCTGGTGGCTTACACGGCCTGAACGGAAGTCGCCGGCGTTACGCTACTACACTCAATTTGAGCAGTTGTTGGGCCGGCGCGGGTGGGTGCGCAAAGACGGTGAGACGGCCGGGGATTTCTGCTCAAGGATTTTGGCCGGAACGGTGGACACTACCGTCGGAGTTTCAACGGCTGTGTTATCAACCACGGCTTTATCAGCTGCAAGGTTACCAACGACTAGGTTATCAACGACTAGGTTATCAACTACAACGTTACCAACTGCTAGGTTATCCACTACAACGTTACCAACTGCTAGGTTATCCACTACAACGTTACCAACTGCTAGGTTAGAGGCCTCACCTAAGCTGTCTGGCGTTGCAGGTGAAGCTTTGGGCGACTCGGCTGATTCGGCACATATCCCAGCAGGGCAGCACAAACTTGCCTCAGCGGTGACTCAGTTCACCCGCATGTTTGAGGGGCATCTGTACGGGGGGGAGACAGTTGTTCCTGCTCAGTGGGATGAAGCTCTCAGGCAAGTTAAGCAGGCGCTGAAGCAAACTGAACGCTGAGGCGTTCGGTATCTGCGCCCTTATCGCTTTCTTGGCTATCTTGAAAATGCGTGATCCGAGCGCCCTCTAAACACCCACAAAACATGGCTCCATTATGGTGCTTGGACGTTTTTTTTGACCCATGTTTGTGCATAAATATACTTTTTTTCATCAAGCTCTTTGAAATGGCTGAAATTGGCTTTTGCTGTCTTGAGAAATGAAGGTTGCCTGTGCACAATAATGGCCTCTAAATGGTGCCAAAACAGTGCGTTATTCTTAACTCATTGAATTATAAAGAAATATATTGGTGCTACTTTTTTTAAGGGTGGTGCGCGTTCTGGCGTATCGCCATTGGACTTTCTTAAAGCAGAGGAGAGCCGGCCATACCCTCAACGGGTATATCGGCATAAACATACATGAAAAAATTGGTCACTTTATTCGCGCTTGGACTCTTACCTTTTGGTGCTCTCGCGGAAGATGGTATGAACGGAGCAAATACGGCCTGGATCTTAACTGCAACGGCTTTGGTGTTGTTTATGACGTTGCCAGGTCTGTCCCTCTTTTACGGGGGGCTGGTGCGCTCCAAAAATGTCTTGTCAGTGCTGATGCAGTGTTTTGCTATCGCTTGTGTTGCATCACTGATCTGGTTGATGTTTGGTTACAGTCTGAGTTTCGGAGAAGGTTCGAACTTTATCGGTGATGTGAACCGGATTTTTATGACCGGCATGCAGCGGGACAGCCTGTCGGGCGACATTCCTGAATCCTTGTTCTTCATGTTTCAAATGACGTTCGCCATTATTACGCCCGCCTTGATTGTGGGGGCATTTGCTGAGCGGATGAAGTTTTCATCGGTGCTGCTGTTCAGTGCTTTTTGGCTGGTGGCGGTTTATTTTCCCGTTTGCCATTGGGTTTGGGGCGGCGGCTGGCTGGCCGACATGGGGGTGATGGATTTTGCCGGTGGTATTGTGGTCCACATTACAGCCGGTGTCGCGGCCTTGGTCGCGGCGATGGTGATTGGTAATCGCAAAGGCTTTCCGAACACGGCAATGCCTCCTCACAACATGACCATGACGATAACCGGGGCTGGCATGCTCTGGGTTGGCTGGTTTGGCTTTAACGCAGGCAGTGCGCTGGCGGCTAATGGTGATGCAGCGATGGCAATGACTGTCACTCATATCTCGGCAGCGGCGGGGTCACTGGCTTGGGCTACCATGGAGTGGGTTAAATTTGGTAAGCCCAGTGTGTTGGGCATCGTTACCGGCATGGTAGCCGGTCTGGGTACAATTACCCCGGCTTCCGGGTTTGTAGGGCCGGCGGGAGCTCTGGTGATTGGGGTAAGTGCCGGTATCATCTGTTTTTATATGACCCAGCTGGTTAAGCGCACCTGGAAAATCGATGACTCTCTAGATGTCTTTCCGGTTCACGGTATCGGTGGGATCTTGGGCAGTTTGTTGGTGGCGGTGTTTGCCTCACCTGACCTGGGTATATTCAGTGGCTTTGGTGCAGAGCCCGGCGCGGGTTACTCGATCCTGGATCAGTTGACCACACAGACAATCGGTGTGGTAGCCACCTTTGTGTACACTGCGGTGGTAACTTTGGTGCTGTTAAAGCTGACGGCATTGTTGACTGGCGGAATTCGGGTGAGCGCAGAGGAAGAAGTGGCGGGTCTGGACATTACCGCTCACGAAGAATCTGGCTACAAATTTTAGAGTCTGGCTACAAACTTTAGAGTCTGGCAAAAAGCGGTAAAGACTCGCTGATCTTGGCGATTGTTTTTCCGGCCACTGAAGCCCGCTGTACAGCGGGCTTTTTTATGGGCATGGCAAAGCGGTTCAGATTGTCGAGAGTTAAAGCTGAAGGTGGGGCTGAGATTGGGTAGAATGCGCTTTTGTTGATCTTTCAGTACTCAAGCTGCTTCCGGTTTGTGCTCGTTGCTCCGGGCATGTGTGCCATGTTGTGGCTGGCTAACCCTTGAAAACACCCGGAGTCTCCGTTTGAGCCGTTTTGTGCAGTATTTGTTAGCGATTGGATTTGCTGCCTTGGCGATGGGGGTTCAAATTGTTCTATTGCCCTGGCTGGCCGTGGGTGCGTTACAGCTGTCCGCCAATCAGGTGGGGTGGGTGCAGTCAGCGGTATTACTGCCTGGTGTAGTGCTGATGTTGTTTGGTGGCGCCTTCGCCGATCGGCCCGGGGCCATACGAGTCCTTCCGGTATTTTATGGCATGTTGCTGTTGAGTCATGGTGCGATGCTGTGGCAAGTAGGCTTAGGCTTACTGGCTTTATCATCTTTGCTGATTTATGCGCTGTTGTTGGGTATCTGTAATGCGTTTATTCAGCCACTGCGTGACAAGGTGTTGCCTATCTTTGTGGCTTCCGACGGCAATCTGCAGACCTCAGTGGTTCAAATCAGCTTGTGTGTATACGTCGCACAGGCATTGGGTGTAGCCCTGGCGGGGCATATGGATACTTTGGGCGTGCCACTGATCCTCGGGTTGCAATGCTCCGCAGTCTTCTTGAGTGCACTGTTGTTTTTTCTGTTGCTGCGAGGAAAACACGTATCGAGTGCGACAGCGGGCATCGCTGTGGTTGCTGATCAGCCCGTGCAGAAGCCTCTGATCTCCATTCGTGATGGTTTAACCTTTGTGTTTCGCCACCGGGTGTTAAAGCACCTGATGCTATTGGTGGGTTTTAACGGCTTCATGCACATTGGGGTCTTTGTGGTCGCTTTACCGTTGTTGGCGAGAGATATCTACCAGCAAGATGCGTTGTATTTTGCCGGCCTGCAGTTGGTGTTTGTGGCCGGTAATATCGTGGCGACACTGGGGTTGTTGAAGCGCGGTCAGGTGGATCAGTTAGGCCGCTCCGTGCTTTTTTGCTTGCTGTACGCGGGTATTATTATGATGGCGATATCCGCAAGGCCGACATTAACCGGGTTGCTAATACTGGTTTTTGTCTGGGGTGTTGTTGCCGGTGTTTCTGCCAGCCTGGGTAAATCCTTACTGCATCAACAAGTGGCTGATGAGTATCGGGGCAGGGTGTTGTCAATCTATCAGTTGGCACTATTCGGTGCTGCCCCCCTGGGGGCTCTGGCTTGTGGTTATGCGGTACATGTGTGGGGGGCGCTCAGTCTGTTCAGGTTTGGCGGGGCTTTGTCCCTGATCTTGTTCGTTGGCTACCTCGGCATTCGTCCTTTGTGGCACGTTGCTGCGACAAACACTCCAGATCCTTAAGCGATTCGTCGTCACGGGCCCTAAATTTGCTGTTCAATCGGCAGCCATGACAATAACCACACTTTAAAGCGCTGCCAACCGCTCGATTCCGGATCCTTGTACTCTGTGATCAGGTTGCCCTGTTTGTCCTGGGCTTGCCATTGCAAATCATCGTCTTCATTGAGTGAAAGTCGCCAGGCAAAATTGGGCCGAGTCCATTCTTTATAGGTGTCTGCGAGTTGTTGATTGATCTTGTTGCTATGAATATAGACACCAATTTCTGTATTTTGGATGAGTGACCGACCGTCTAAATTGACCGACCCAATGATCACCTTGTCGTCATCAATTACAAAAGATTTGGCGTGCAGGCTCGCCCGTGAACGGCCTTTAAACCATTGAATCCTGCGTTCCTCACCGGCCTGTAAACGCAATTCCCACAATTGAATCCCGGCTTCCAGCAACGGTTTGCGGTATTGGCTGTAGCCGCTGTGTACGACGGCGACATCAGTGGTACTCAAAGCGTTGGTCAGCACGGAAACCTTGACCCCCCTTTTCTCAAGGTCGCTGAGGAACGCGAGCCCATTTTCCCCGGGTATGAAATAGGCAGAGCTGATCAACAGTTGCTCCCGGGCTTGATTAAGCACGGTTTTTAGCTTGGCACCCAGGAATTGTTGTGGGTCAACTTCGTCCCGTTTTGTGGCTTTGTCAGGTGGATCTGCATAGAGTGAGGCCTGACCCCATTCAAAAGTAATCTCACCGGAAACAATATCCTGACCAAGCTGTGAGTGCTCCAGAGCTTTCGTGAACTCGGAATCCCTGACGGTGTAGAGGTATTCCGCCCCCATTTTGCGCAGGTCGGTCAGGGTGCCGCCTTTTTTAGCCTTCAGAATCACGTTCAGGGGAACAGAGGCTTCGTGATTCCAGTAGGTGTCGAAGCTGTTCGTGGCTTGAGAGACTACCGGGCCAAAGCAGAAAATGTCCACATCCTGAAAAAAAGTTTCGTCGTTGGAAAAGTACGGGTCGCCAATATTACGGCCGCCGGTCACAATGGCTACACCATCGGCCACCATCAGTTTGTTGTGCATGCGGTGGTTGATCCGGCCAAAGTGGAAAGCTTGTTGAAAGGTCCTGGGCAAGCCGGAGCGGGCGACGACCGGGTTGAAGACCCGGATTTCGATGTTGGGGTGTTGGTCCATCACCGCAAACCAGGGATCCTGGATGGGAGCGCCCAGATCATCAACCAATACCCTGACACGCACCCCCCGATCAGCGGCATTGAGGAGTTTTCCCAGGATGAGTTTGCCGGAGATGTCGTTAGAGAAGATGTAATACTGTAAATCGAGGGACACATCCGCATTGTCAATCATGGCTATCCGGGCCATAAACGCAGACAGGCCTTCCTGCAAAAGGTACAACCCGTTCTGGTCACCCTCTTGTCCGTGCTCGATCCGCTGCCTGGTGATCATTTTCTGCAGGCGAGTGTTGTCGCCGTGCAGGGTGTAGGTCGCTACACGTTCTTCCGGGTGATAGTCCGCGTTAGATTGACAGCCGTTGAGTTGCATAACAATCAGGCAGCCAAACACTATACCCAGGAGGTTGAGGGGCAGGCGGGCGATAAACCGAACATACATTGAATTGCCTTGAGAGGGATTCGACGCTGGCATAGGGGGTACATGCACTCCTGATCGACAAAGACTAAAGTTGGTAAGCATCACTGTTCGGTGCCGCGGGGATACCTTCAAGCTCGCTGCACAGCTTGATGGCTGATCATCACAGCCGCAGCCGAGGTTTACCGGTTTGGGCCTTCAGTTTAGCGGGTTGCGACATTAGGACCCGTATGGACGACGTTTAAAACAGTATAGACAACCGTGGAGAAAATACCGGCCAGGCCCAGGGCTGGGCAAACTCCAAAGAGGACTGCTTATGGTGGTTCAAGGTATCAGGCGCATGGGGGAGCTTGTAGCGGGACGGCTGTAAGCCGAGCTTGTAGTCGGGTTTGCCTTAGAGGGGCAGGGCAAGGCTGGAAATAGCCAGGCCCGCCAATGTCTGGGTTAGCGGGTGGCTGGCAGTGCCGGTTTGATTGAACCGGGCTCCTGACGCGGCTGGTCGGAGTCAGGTGGCGGCGCTTCTTATAGTTGACCTCTGAAAGCCAGTAAGCTGGCAGTCACTGCCACGTTGAGGGATTCAACACCATTGTTCATGGGTATGCTTACCAGTTGATTGCACTCTCTGGCGACTTCGTCTGAGACCCCGTCCGTTTCATTGCCCAGAACGAAGACCTTGGCCCCAGTGTGCGGAATTTCACCCAGAGTATGCGGGGCATGTGACGATAGCCCATAAATAGAACTGCCGTTTTCACGAAATTCTGCCAGAGTCTGAGCCAGGTTTTGGCAGCGTAAAATCGGGGCCCGGAACAGAGTGCCGGCGCTGGCTTTAATCACCAGGGCATCCAGCTTGGCGCAGCCTTTTTCCGGAAGCAGTAAAGCTTTAGCGCTGCCGGCGCACACGGATCGAATGATCATGCCGAGATTTTGAGGGTTGGTGATGCGATCCAGGGCAATGATTTCGGCGTGCTGGGATGCCGGGCTGTTGAGAAAGTCCCGATAGTCCTGATAGCCGGAACACACCAGGTCAACCGCGACCCCCTGATCTTGCTTGCTGTTGCGTGAAATGCGGGAGAGTGCCTGACGGTCGTGATAGAGAATTTCCGCTTGTTTGTTTTCTGCCAGCTTTATGATGTCCGCTATGATACCGCCAGGACGGTTGGATTCAGCCAGGTGCAGTCGATACACTTTGGTGGCGGGATCTTCCAGGGCTTCCAGCACCGGTTTGCGTCCATAAACCGTGAGCAGTTGGTTAAAGAATTGTTTTTTCTTCAGATAGCTTTCGCTGTCACTCTGGGTCACGTTGATGTCCTGCCGAGGTGTATCGGGATTTAGAGGTATCGGAATTGCGCGGTGTTGGGTGTAGACAAACCAGGCTGTTGGGTAGCGGATTATACGGTATTCCAGCGGCCTTTTAGCAGGGACTTTCTCCCGTTAAGGCCTATTTAACTTATTTAACCCTAGCCTTAACTTATTTAACCTTAGCCGTCTTTTGCCATTTAACTTAGCCACATTTTTGCAATCGAGGCCCTATTGGGTGTCGAAACCGGATTGCTGCAGCAGGGATTTGATCTCAGCCAGGTCTTGAGGAGGTGCGCTGCGCTGCTGTTTTTCTGCCACCCGGACAGTTTGTTGCCCCATTACCTGGTAGATCTCGGCCAATAGAGAGTGCTTGTGGGCCTTTAGCTGTGCCAGTTGCTGCAGTTGGTTGCGTACCGTGTCCACATCCCCGCGAGAGATGGGACCTGTCAACGCGGCTTCCGGTGAACCGGTTAAGGCATTGTCCAGTGTTTGATGGGTGATCGGTAAAAGCAATTGTTGGGCCTGGTTTCGGCTAACTCCTGCGGCTTCAAAGCACTCCAAACTGGCATCCATCAAACCGACCAGATAGTTACAGGCCATGACCGAGGCGGCGTGATACAGGGTTTTGTGCTCGCCATCAATGGCAAACAGTTGTGCCCCAATGTGTTCAAAAGCAGGCAGTAATGTGGCAAGAGCCTCGGGGTGGCCTTCATAACCGCAAAAGCTTCCGTGAAAACTGTTTTTTGACTCTGCAGGCGTGGCAAAGCTGTGGATAGGGTGGATGCTCGCAACCTGGTAAACCTCTGAGGCTTGGGGCTTAAGGCAGCTACTGTTCAGTGCACCACTGCAATGAAATACCACGGTATCCGGAGTCAGTAACTGGCTCTTGTGCAACGCCTGGACTTGTTTGGCAATGTTGCCGTCCGGTGTCGCTATCAACCATACGTTGGCGGGAGTCATTTGCTGTACGGAGGTGACGGCTTCACCGGCACCAATAAACTCACAGGCTGCTTTTGCACTGGGTAGGGATCGGGTTATTACCTGCTGAATGGTAAATGTGGCGTGCGCATGCCAAAGATGAGCCAGCGTTTGCCCGAGTTTGCCGGCGCCGACCAGGTTTAATGTCTTCATAACGTCGGGGGAGTTACCTTTTGCGGTGAGCTGCATAATCCGTTTCAATGCCGCGCAGTATAAAGCCCGTACCGCCTCTTGGGAAACTGGCGGTTTAATTGTTCGGAGCGGCGGTAAGATGCCCCCTGGAACCATAGAAGGTAAGGCCGCTCAACCGGCTGTTTGGAGCAAAGCCGGTGGCGGGCAATAGAGGTCGTTGACTCAGTATTTGGTTGTTTGCACCGGCTTTCAGGCCAGTGTTCCGGTGAGGGGCTTATTTATGGGAATAACAGTCTTTGTTGTTTTCCAGCAAGGCCTTGAGCACGTGTGAACGGTTGATAATGCCTATCAGTTTGCCTTCGCTGACCACCGGGTAATTCTTGGGGCGCCGGTCAAGCATACTTTCCGCGATTTCCAGAATCGAGGTATCCGGGGTGACGGAGAGTACCTCAGAGCTCATGACTTTAGTAATACTGGGTGACTCAGCGCAGTAAAAGGTGTCGTTGAGCATCTCTTTCATGCAGTCTTGTTCAGAAATGTATCCCACCAGCTTTTTCTCCTGGTCGATGACGGGCATTCCGATGACTCCTCCACGCAACATGGCTTCTACTGCATCTTTGATGTTAGAGGTGATTAATATTGCGCAGGTATTTCGGTCCATGTAATCCTTCACCAAAATTGAGTGCATAAACGCTTTCCTCGAGTCCGTATTGCCGTATTTGGTTCTGATATTCTGAGTGTAAGCTTAGCTCAAAAAAGAGGCTCTCAATAGCTTTTGGGGGTGATGTAGTGAGGGGGCAGGCTGGGGAATTGCCGGAGTGCTGGTACGAGGGGGGAAGGAGCGCTGAGGGTGAGGTGGGCGCGCTAAGCGCCCTGGCTATGTCGATGACTGGGTCAGGACTGACAAATGAGGTGATAGCGTTTAACCGCTTCGCTCATCCCCATTGCAATCGAATCCACCGTCAGGGCGTGTCCGATGGAGACCTCCAGCAAATTGGGGATCTCCCGAAAACGGGGCAGGTTCTCCAGGTCCAGGTCGTGGCCGGCGTTAAGGCCCAATCCGGCCTCAGCCGCCGCAGTAGCTGCCGTCACGTATTGATCAAAGATGGCATCCAAATCGTCAGACCTTGTGCGGTAAGCATCGGCATAGGGGCCGGTATACAGCTCAATACGATCCGCGCCAATGTCCTTGGCCAGCTTGATCTGCTCCACGTCGGGGTCCATAAACAGGCTGATGCGGCAGTTCCAGTCTTTCAATTGACGGATAATGGGTTCCAGTTGTTTGGCAGAGGTTTTTAAATCAAAGCCGTGATCGGACGTCAGTTGGTCGTCGCTGTCAGGCACCAGTGTGCATTGGTCGGGGCGGCTCTGGTTGATCAGCTCCATGAACCCCGGATAGCTGCCGATCGCCCCGGCGTAAGGATTGCCTTCTACATTAAACTCAATCCCTTCGAGGGGGCGCACCAGGGCGCTTAAATCCATGACATCTCCCGGGCGTATGTGCCTCTGATCCGGGCGAGGGTGGACCGTAATTCCTTCGGCACCGGCCGCGAGGCAAATTTTGGCGTGCTCTACCACAGAGGGGTAGTTGCCCTCACGCGAGTTACGCAGCAGGGCAATTTTGTTCAGGTTAACACTCAGGGCAGTCGCGGATCTGGCGTGGCTCATAAATATCTCTGTCTGGGGCAGTGAAAGTTCGTCTTGTTAACGTGCCGATAGCGGTTAAGGTTTGACGGTAACAGCGAGTATGCGGATGGGCAGGTCGGGCGCCTGGGCGCGATATTTGCCCTGTGGCTCTTCTGTCATTTTGTCCACAACATCCATTCCCTCAATCACCCTGGCAAACACAGTGTAGCCGGGTTGATCTTTCTGCGGGTCAAGGTGACGGTTGCGGTTCAAATTGATGAAGAACTGGGAGGTTGCGCTGTCAGGGTCCGGCAGTCTGGCCATTGACAGGGTGCCGCGACGGTTTTTCAAGCCGTTGTTGGATTCGTTGACGACAGGGTCATGAGTCTCTTTTTTGACAAAATCGAAGGTCATCCCCCCACCTTGCACGACAAACCCCGGAATGACCCGATGAAAAATGGTGCCGACGTAAAAGCCGTCGTTACAGTAGCGCAAAAAGTTGGCGACGGTCGCAGGGGCCTTGTCGGGAAAGAGTTCAATCAAAATAATGCCCAGGTCTGTTTTCAATTCGACGTGCCTGGCGGTGATCTCGCTTGAGGCCCCTCCCGTCACGGCAGTTTCTGTGACCTGGCTCATTGAGCTCAGGCTGAGCAGCGCCATGCCGACGAGCAGGACGAGGCGCAGACAGCTCATTTTCCATGAGTGACGACAGCGGGGTTGTGCACACAATATATGGCTAGACACCGGGGAATTCCTTCGATTCTGGCTGATTTTCCAGGCTTGACTGCGCTTTACAGGTTTGACTGGGTTAAGGGTCATGCTAATCAGAGGGCCTCTGACACGATTAAGCCCATTCACTGTATCGCTTACGGCGGCGCAAGGTCGGGATGATTAGCGTCAGGATCACTCCCAGCAGTACCGCCCCGGCCCCGTAGAGGAAAAAGGTATTCTGGGTGTCGTTTTGCAGACGCTGGTTTTCAGCCTTGAGAATATCCACTTCCGTTTGCATCAACTCATGCTCGTGCATTAATTCCTGATGGCGCTGATTCAGGCCAATGGCATTGGCCGACACCTGCTTGATTTCAGTCAGCTCACTTTGCAGCTCTGCGATGCGGGTGTTGGCTTCTGAGAGCTCCTGGTTTAATTGGCTGCCACTGGACTGGGCGCTGCTGAGTTGCTTTTTCAGGGCCTGGTATTCAGCGGTCACCTTGCTCAGGTTCGCTTCGGCGGTGGCTAATTTCAGCCCGGCGGTGGGGGTGTTCTTAAGATACTGGCTGCGAACATAGCCCAATTCACCGCTGCTGGTCTTTACTTCTGTCCACTCGTCATCCTCGGAGATTACCGTTAAACGGGTTCCACTTTTCAGTCCCTTATCGAGGATACGATACTGGTTGCCTTTTCCGCTGCGCAGCGGCACGTAGAGGGTGTCGTCCACCCAGCGGTATTCGGCGGCAACGGTATGGATCGAAAAGCACAGGGCAATCGCGGTAGAGATGATTAAGGTAATAATCTGTTTCACAAGGTTTTCCGGGTTGTTGGTTCGTGGAGGCGAAGCCTACTGTAAATGAACATAAATGCTTGTCAACTTGCTCACAAATAGCCGGCATAAGCTGTCATTAGCGCGATAAGCATAGCGTTTTGTCGGCAAACTGGCTTTCAGTGCTGATGGCACCATCCGGTTTACCCCTTGGGACCATTTAAGGCCAGGGTCTGATGGTCTAGCGCCTGGGGCTGTCGTGGGTACCTGGTACAGGGGGCAACACCCCCCGGTTAAAGTGGCAACAAGTTGCGCTATGGCTACCTCAAGGAAGTACTTTTTTATAGGGCTTGACGACGACTTTGGCGTAAACGCCCGCTTCGATGTAAGGGTCGGCGTCGGCCCATTTTTGAGCGTCTTCCAAAGAGCTGAATTCCGCCACCACCAGGCTACCGGTAAAACCAGCCTCGCCAGGGTCTTCACTGTCAATGGCGGGGTGCGGTCCGGCGATCAGAAGGCGACCCTCTGCTTTTAAGGCTTCCAGGCGGGCCAGGTGAGCACCACGGGCCTGTTTGCGCAGCGGCAGGCTATGGGGGATGTCTTCACTGATGATGGCGTAAAAGAGGCTCATGAGGCGTGTCCATTATTGAGTGTGATCTTCCATCAGGGGGCTTGCAGTAACCGCTAGGCGAAAGCAATGCCCCATGAGGGGTTAAAAATCGGTCTTTTGAAGGCGGAAAGACTACTGCTGGATCAAAATGTCATCCAGTTCCAGCTGGGTCAGGTGCTTGATTCGGCTGAACAGGTAGAAGAGCGCGCCCATCATGACGAGGGTCGCCGGTACTGCTATCACCGGGAAGCTTAATGCAGTCATTTTTCCGAGCTCGGCATTAAACTCCTCTGTCCCCGGGGGGCTGACCAACAGGTATTTGGCCAGGGCGTAATTGAGCACCGAGGACAAAAAGAACGACATAGCGATGAGGTAAGAGGCATTGACCAGCGCACCGTCAAATGCGGATTCGTTGCCTTTGCGTTTGAGCGCTTCGGCCACTTTATCCACCTGCAAAATCTTGTCGTTGTAAAGGAAGGTCTTCACCAGCGGAAACCGGGTTTTGAGTGAGATGACGGTGGCCAGGCCAAACAGGGCGGGAATGCCGGCTTCTTTGATGGCAATGTACTTGGGATCCAGTTCCAGCAGGCTGATCCCCCCCGTGAGGAAGATGCTCAGCACGCCCAGGGCTGAAAACAGGTTTACCTTGCCCGAGCGTCTGAAGTCGTTAAGGCCATAAATGATGGGGAAAGCCAGCGCGACGACGATTCCCCACTGGGTGCCGAGTGCTTCTGGCCCGCTGAACTTGGTCAAAATGACCGTGGGAATGACGATGTTCAGCAGCAGATTTAGCAGTAGGCTTTCGCGTTTGGGTTCACTTTTCGGTTGATTTACAGCTTGTGTCATTGCGAAACTCAGAGATAATGGAGCCAGTTTAAGGGCAGTAGTGACGTTGAGATGTTCTTGAATGCGCCTAAAGCCCTATCCCATAAGGAATTCGCTTGCACGATCTACATTCTCACAGTCTTTGTTCAGATGGTATTTTACGTCCTCAGGCGTTGGTGTCGAGGGCTAAAATGCAAGGCGTGACGGTTTTAGCCCTGACTGATCACGATACGGTCAGCGGAATCGGAGAAGCCCGCAACGCGGCGGCCGAAGAAGGTATTCGTCTTTTGCCGGGAATTGAGTTCTCATGCCTGTGGAATGGCACAGGTATTCACATAGTCGGGTTAAATATAGACCCTGATCACCCGGCCATGGTGGCCGCCGTTGAGCAACAGTCCAACAATCGCGAAATTCGTGCTGAGAAAATTGCTGCCAAATTGGCCAAACTGGGCATGCCGGGTACTTTGGAAGGGGCTAAGGCCAAAGCCGACGGGGGGGTTCTCGGCCGGCCTCACTTTGCCAAATTCCTGATTGAGGCGGGCCATGTCAAAAGCATGGATCAGGCCTTTAAAAAATACCTGGGGAGCGGTAAGCCGGGGGACGTCAAGCAGATATGGCCGTCCATTGAAGAGGCGGTCGGCTGGATCGTTGCGGCGGGTGGGGTTGCCGTTGTGGCTCATCCGGATAAATACAAGATGACCCGAACGAAGCTGGGGCGGTTGCTAGAGGAATTTGTCGCCGTTGGCGGTCAGGCGATGGAAGTGGTTAGCGGCCGCCAGGCTCCCGATGTTACCCGGGATATGCGCCTGCTGGCCAACAAGTACGGCTTGTACGCTTCTTGTGGCAGTGACTTCCACGTACCGGATCAGCCTTGGCAGGAGCTTGGCAACTTTGATGGGTTGCCCGAAGATTGTCGCCCGGTTTGGGATTTGTGGTCATAGATTTCAAATAGTTAACAACAACAGTTAACTTATAAACTCGATAAATAATATAATTGATTGATTCTATAGGACTTTACGCTGTCGGTGAGCCCGAGGGCCAGCGTCATGTTTTGTCTTTTTGTTGTAAGTCAGTCATTCAGGTCAGCAAGGGGAAGTCTGTGGCTCAATTTTTTCAAATTCATCCGGAAAATCCACAAGCACGTTTGATAAAGCAGGCCGTAGAGCTTATTCGCTCTGGGGGGCTGGTAGCCTATCCGACCGATTCGGCTTATGCCCTGGGCTGCCACATAGGCGACAAAATGGCTCTGGATCGTATCAGGGCCATTCGCCAGCTGGACAAGCATCATAACTTCACGTTGATGTGCCGGGACCTGTCAGAGCTGGCCACCTACGCCAGGGTGGATAATCAGACCTTCCGGCTGCTCAAGGGGCATACGCCAGGTGCTTTTACGTTCATTCTGGAAGCGACGTCTGAAGTGCCCAAGCGGTTGATGCACCCCAAACGTAAAACTATTGGTATGCGCGTGCCTGACAATCCTATCGCTCTGGCACTTCTGGAGGAATTGGGGGAGCCATTGATGACCAGTTCCTTGATCATGCCGGGAGATACGGTGCCGCTGACTGACCCTTATGACATTCGTTTGAGCCTGGAGCATCAGTTGGAACTGGTGATTGATGGTGGTTTTTGTGGCATGGAGGCCACCACGGTGGTGGATTTGACCGGAGATGCCCCGGAGTTGATTCGCCAGGGCTGTGGTGATGCCAGCGATTTTCTTGAGTGATCCTTTCTGAGGGCCATTGCACCGGGTACTGGCTGTGTTAATGTTTTCCCCTTTCGACAGTCGAAAGGGGGGAACGAGGGCCTGAATTGGTAAACAGGGCCACTCCTGCCTGTCTAGGGACAACAATAGTCGGTATAATAGCCGGCTTACATCAAGCGATGGCCAGGGCTTAGCGCGGCCGGGACGAATACGGATAACTTCTGATAACTACTGATAACTACGGACAAAAGGTACTTCGTGAGCAGTGACGTTGAAGCAATAGAAGTCGAAGATACTGTCGTTGAACGTTCGACCGTTGGGGAATCTTCAGTTGAGACTTCCGCTGCTGTGAGCCCTGTGGTTGCCAAAAACCTGGATAATACACGCCTGGGTAAAGAACGCCCAGCCGTCGCCGAGGCTCCGGCCAGTGCCACAAATGGACCTGAACAGTCTGAGATGCCTTTTGCCATGGTGCATGGGCAAGCTTTTACGCAGCTCCCTAAAGACCTGTATATCCCACCCGATGCACTGGAAGTGTTCCTCGAAGCCTTTGAAGGGCCGTTGGATTTACTCCTGTACCTGATTCGCCGTCAAAATCTGGACATTCTCGAAATCAACGTTGCCGACATCACCCATCAATACGTGAAGTATGTTGAGATGATGGAGGCCATGCACTTTGAATTGGCGGCTGAGTATTTGGTTATGGCCGCCATGTTGGCTGAAATCAAGTCCCGCATGCTTCTGCCTCGATCCAGCGAGGAAGAGGAAGAGGAAGAGGATCCCAGGGCACAACTGATTCGTCGTTTGCAAGAGTACGAACGCTTTAAGACCGCCGCTGAGGACATCGATGAGATGCCACGCATGGGGCGTGAGATCCATCAGGCCACAGCTCAGGCTCCGGACCGTAACGCAACCCGCCCGGATCCTGAGGTGGATATGAAAGAAATGCTGCTCGCGCTCTCGGAAGTACTGCGGCGGGCGGATATGTTTGAAAGCCACCACGTTGAGCGGGAGAAGTTGTCTACCCGTGAACGTATGGCTCAGGTTCTCGATCGTTTAAGTGGTAATCATTTTATGCCTTTTGTCAGTCTCTTCAGCGTAGAAGAAGGACGCCTGGGGGTGGTGGTTACTTTCCTGGCGGTCATGGAACTGATCAAGGAGCAACTGGTTGAAATTGTGCAGAGTGAGAGCTTCGGCTCGATTCACGTCAAAGCGCGGACCCAGTAAAGGCTGCACTTTTTTGGGGAAAGGCAGGGTTTTGCCGGTAGGGTCAGATTGCATCACATATAACAATTAACGGGACTAGGCGGTGGTTGGCTGAGACACCGGCAAATTTATCAGGTAGTAAGTTTAATGAGCCTTGAAAAACAATTACTTCGTCAGATATTAGAGGGTGCGTTAATGGCTGCAGGGCAGCCATTGACGGTTGAGAAGCTAATAACACTCTTTCCTGAAGAAGAGACAGCGCCCTCAAAAGAAGAAGTACTGGCAACGCTGGAAGAGATTCAGGCGGATTGTCAGGGACGTGGCTTTGAATTAAAGCTTATTGCCAGTGGTTGGCGTTTTCAGGTACGTGAAGAAACGGCGCCTTGGGTAAACCGGTTGTGGGATGAAAAACCCCAAAAGTATTCTCGGGCTCTGCTTGAGACGTTGGCCCTGATTGCTTACCGCCAACCCATTACCCGGGGAGATATCGAAGAGATTCGCGGTGTGGCCGTCAGTTCACACATCATTAAAACGCTGGTTGAGCGTGAGTGGGTCAAAGCTGTTGGGCACCGGGATGTTCCGGGTCGTCCATCATTGTATGCCACCACACGCCAGTTTTTAGACTATTTTAATTTGAAAAGCCTTGAAGAGTTGCCTTCCCTTGGGGAGATCAAGGATCTGGAAGACTTTAATAAAGAGCTGGATCTGGGCGGCGATATTCCCGCAGCGCTAAAAGCCAGTGCTGATCAGGGGGCGGACGGACCCGAAGAGCTGACTGAACAACAACCGGCAGCGAACCAGGAGCAGAGTGAACCGCAGGCCGAAAGCACCCTGCAGAGCCACGAGCCGTCAGCTGCAGAAGGCATTACTGACTCTCCAGACGCCAGTGAGTCAGTAACCAGGGTGGAAGAACTGGCGGAAGAATCTGCCTTTGAAGAAGAGGGCATGACGGAGGCTGAGCTGGCCGAAGCGCACATCAGTGATGCGGATACGCTTGATGATGAGGATGATGAGCGATCCTCGTTTGAAAAAGTCCTGGCGGGTGAAGCTCCGGAAGGCTTTGACGATTCACTTTCCGAGCCAGACGCAGAGCTCGAAAGCGAAGACACAACCCAGGGGAGAGACAGCTTGTTCGCTCCCAGTAACGCAGCTTCAGTTTTTGACGAAACCGACTGAGCTGACATAAGAGAGATATGGAAAACGACGAAAAGTTACAGAAAGTTCTAGCCCGCGAAGGCGTGGGGTCCCGCCGAGAAATGGAGCGGGTGATTGCTGCTGGCCGGGTAGAAGTTAACGGTAAGGTTGCTCAGCTGGGCGACCGGGTCAGCATGAGTGATAGAGTGGTCGTGGATGGGCGCCGGTTAAAGCTGACACCGCCAGAAAGTACACCGATTCGTGTGCTGCTTTACAATAAGCCAGAGGGTGAAATTTGCTCCCGGTCGGACCCGGAAGGGCGCAAAACCGTTTACGAGCGTTTGCCGGAGATCAAGGGTGAGCGCTGGATTTCGGTGGGCCGTCTGGATTTCAACACCAGTGGTTTGTTGCTGTTCACCAATGATGGCGAACTGGCGAATAAATTGATGCATCCATCGTCGATGATTGATCGTGAATACCTGGTGCGTGTTCAGGGTGACGTAGACGATGACATGAAGAAGCGCCTGAAAGAAGGGGTTCTTCTGGACGACGGCAAAGCGCGTTTCACGGACATCGTTGATGGCTCGGGTGATGGCAGCAACGCCTGGTTTTATTGTGTGGTGATGGAAGGTCGCAATCGCGAAGTGCGCCGTCTGTGGGAATCTCAGGGGGTTAAAGTCAGCCGCCTGAAGCGAGTGCGTTACGGGAATATTTTCATTCCTTCACACGTGCGTGTGGGACAGTGGATTGAGCTGAACTACCGTGAAGTGAAGGAGTTGTGCCTGACTGCGGGTGTTGAGCCACCCAAGCCAAGTCCGACTTCCCGTCAAAAAGATCAGGAACGTGAACGTCAGGTTCAGCGTCTTCGGGCTAAAGGACCGCGTCGTAAAAATTAAGTTTGGGTTTATTGTCCAGATCTACAAAAAAGCGGCTTAAGGCCGCTTTTTTGTAGATCTGTCTTTCAGAAGCTAGTCATCCAACTGCTTAATCCAGCGTCCATTGTGTTGGCGCACTTCAAATCGAGCCCATTGACGAAACTCCTCGCGTTGGCAGATGCCGGTTTCATAGTCGCCGTCGCCTTCAATGACTTTGTAGATCACCTTGTCTTTGGCTCCCTCTTTGTTGTTGGCAGCGTCTACCACTTGGCGAATGCTCCATAAGGCACCCAGCTTGCCATTGCTGTAATAGCGGCCGGCGATGATGTGCTCCGGATGGTCAATCTTCTGATCAGCGTGCTGTTTTGCCAGCTCAAGCAGGCTCGTCAGGCTTTCTGTGGTGATATCAAAAAAGGAGTCCAGCTCGTGCATGGCAGCGGCAAAGTCTTCCTGTGTCAGTTCAACTTCACGGTCTGAGGGCTTTGATATTGGCGGGGTGATGTACTGACGTGCCCAATGCTCCGGGTAGCGACGCCAGGGAAAAAACAGGTTGAACAGCACCGCAATAAACAACAGGGCAGTGACATTCAACATGACCGGAAACAATACGTACTCGTATCCCAGTGCATGAACGCTGCTGCCACCAATCACCGCGCTGAGAGCCGTTGCACCACCGGGTGGGTGAATACAGCGCAGATAATACATAGCCCCCACGGCGAGACCGACAGCAGCGCCGGCTGCAATATACCCCTCGGGTAGCAGCTTCTGACAGGTCACGCCAATGATGGCGGAGATAAACTGGCCACCGAAGACAGCCCAGGGTTGTGACAGGGCTCCGTGAGGTACGGCAAACAGCAGTACAGCACTGGCTCCCATGGAAGCCACGATCAGGATTCCGGCATGATCGGTAATAATGCCGGAATCGGCTTGAGCCGTGAGCCAGTAAACCGCAGAGATACTGAGAAGGGCGCCGGTGGCCGCCAGTAATTTTTCCCGATGGCTTGTGGTGTTGTGGCCAATGCCCAACAGCTTTCTCAGTTCGTGATACCAACGCTGATGTTTCATAGACGTACCTGAAATAAACGCTTTGCCGCTGTGAAGGTTTTTGATGACACAGGGTCGTGCGCCAATATGGTGCGCAATGGTAGGGGAATTGAGGGACGATGAACAGCAGTGTTTCCCCGGGTTAAACGATACGGATAGCTGTTTCATTGTTGTTCTTCTTTGAAATGCTCCAGAAAGTATTTGAATCCTTTATTCGGCATCAATACACTCAATACTTTGTGGGTGAAGTAAATGGCGACAGCAATGGACAAGCGATTATTTTATCTGATGAATATCGCTCAGCATCGGGTGTTTAAATATGCCGACGCAGAGAGTGAAAAAAGGATAGGCTTGTCGGTTACCCAGTCTGCGGCGTTGATGTTTATTGCCACTAATGAGGGGTGTCTGCAAAAGGCCTTATCGGAAGCCACCGGATTGAATCAATCTGCTGTAACCGGTCTGGTGGGGCGGATGATGAAAAATGATCTGATTGATCGAAAAATCTGCCCAGAAGATGGCCGAGCTTCTCGTTTGTATCTATCCGCAAAAGGTCAGGCCAAGTTACCGGAAGTTTTTCCTCTTATTGGAGAGCTTAATAAAAAGTTAACGGCAGGCATGTCGACGACGGAGATTGATGTCGTGACAAAATTTCTGAACAACTTGATTAAAGAATTTTCGTAAATCTGTTTGATGCGAATGACATTCTATTTATCTCATCCTCTCGATGAGATAAATAGGTTTAACGGTCCGAACGTTCAGCCCGCATGTTTAATATTCATCGTAATCTCTGCGTTGAAGCACTTGGTTCCTGCGAAGTCATATGCGGCGACAGGAACAGTGACTTCCCCAGGGAGAGAAAAATTTATGTGTGCGGCATCGCAGACAACCTTCAAATCAGTTTTGGCTTTCGCCAGATATTGAACATTCATGGCTTGTGCAATCCAGCGTGCATTGGCTGGAATGGATGCGTCTGTGGCCAGGCCGGCGACTAATTCTGCGGCATTACATATCGCTATAGCATGAATACTTCCCAGGTGATTCTGGACTTTTACCTGATTGCGAAGGTTCATTTCACAGTAACTCGGGCGATAATCCGACACTTCAGGATCAATAGTCGAGAAGTAGGGTGCTAAGGCCCCTATACCTTGAGAAAACTCCTTGCTCCCCATTTGCTGAAACATCGATAAGAACTGGCTCATACTTAATTCCTTTTAGTAAAGATTCTTGGTGGTCGTTTGTGTTTATAGTTCACATGTGAAGTATATTAGTTTATATATGAACTAAGTGCTGTGCAAGGGATTTCACAGAGAGATAGATATGGGCAGGAAAGTGGGGGCAATCCTTTAATGCATCATTGTCGGAAATGCCGGTTTGCCAGTCGTTGGTGTGATTGACTAAAAATCCGCATGAGAGAACATCGTAGCGTTTTGCCTGACGAGGGTTTGCGTCCAGGCAGTTTTATGTGTTCCTGGGCATAACTCGGTGCTTTTCAGCAAGGGCAAGGCATACAACATGTACCATGCTTACCGTTCTCTCTTCAGAGGGCCAAACTTGCGTATATCCGAGCTGGTGTGGGATTCAGAGGGCTGGGTCTGTATCTGCGGGGCCTTAAGTCGCAGTGAGTGCTGTGGAGTGGTTGCATTGTTGCCTCTTCAGAAGCATTTGAACAAAAACAGGCGCTATTAGCGCCCGTTCTGTTTATACGTGTTTCAGTTGGTTACTGAAAGCATGCCAGCCATTAGATTTCGGCGTTATGGTACACGCGCTGTACATCGTCCACATCATTGAGCATGTCGAGGAATTTCTCAAACATCTCAACATCATCGCTTTCGATCGGGGTGGTGGTTTGTGGCACAAACTGAATCTCGGCAACTTCAAAATCTATTTCACCGAAGGCATTGTTCAGGGCCTGTTTGGCTTTAAAAAACTCCGTGTGCGGTGCAAAAATAGTGATCATGCCGTCTTCGCACTCGATGTCCGTGACATCCACATCGTCCATCATTAACGCTTCCAGTACGGCCTCTTCGTCATCGCCCGGGTAGACAAAAATAGCGGACTGATCAAACATGTGGCTGACGGAGCCCTGGGTGCCTATCTTGGTTTTGGTTTTGGTGAAACATTGGCGCACATCGCCAAACGTGCGGTTTGGGTTGTCGGTCAGGCACTCAACGATCACCATGCAGTTGCCGGGGCCAAAACCTTCGTAACGGGCGATGTCGAAATCTTCACCGCCACCGCCTTTGGCCTTTTCTATCGCTTTGTCAATAACGTGAGCGGGCACCTGATCTTTTTTGGCACGATCAATCAAACCGCGCAGTGCCAGGTTGCCGTCGGGGTCAATACCACCTTTTTTGGCGCAGACGTAAATTTCACGTCCGTACTTGCTGTATACCTTGGATTTTTGATCGGCCGTCTTGGCCATGGAGTCTTTGCGGTTTTGATAGGCTCTGCCCATGGTGTGATCCCGGTTGTCTTATTAAAAGTCTCGAATACTCGCGTTATCGAAAAGCTGGATTGCTAAATAGCCGCGAATTTTACCGTTTCACAGCAGATGATGGAAGTTCTCCAGAGCGTCATTGCTGGGGATGAGGTGCAAACATCATGCGGATTAAACGCTTCAGCGCCAACCCGCTGTTGTCCCGCTGGGTGTAATACTCGGCGAACTCCTGGGGACTGGCATCGGGGGAGAGACGGATACCCCACAGGGGGGCAATCTGTTGGGGCAGCATGGAGTATCGAATGTCTACCACCTGAAAAGGGTTCTGTTTGTCCTGTGCGATGTAGCCGTCGGAAAACCAGCGGAAGCGTTCAATGTCGTTCGCTTGTTGGGAGCCGGGTGTGAGCCAGGGAAGGTCGCGCCGGGTATTCAGCTTGGCGATATCGTCACCGGGCCAGAGGGTGGGTTGCCTCAAGCCGGGATTGACCGCGTCGACGTAGAAATGATCCTCGGTTTCGTAAACGATTTTCCAGACCACGATATTGGCGAAGCTGGGTTTGGCCTCCAGCCTGAGGGGGGCGTGCCCCCGTTGCTGCGCCAGTTGGTGACCCAGGGCGAGGGCGCGCTCGTGCTGAACATAAGCCAGCCCCATATAGACAGCACCCCACAGAATACCGCAGTAGGCATAGGTTTTTCGTTTGAAGCGCGACGCCAGCAGGGTAAGCGCCAGCATGGGAATTGTAATTAACGGGTCTATAACGGAGATGGTGTCCCAGGCGAACCTTTTTTGGCTCACAGGCCAGAGGAGTTGGGTGCCATAGCTGGTGCAGGCGTCGAGCAGTCCGTGAGTGGCATAGCCCAGCCAGCACCACATCAAGGTCTGCCACCAGGACAGCCCCCAGCGCCGGCCCAAAAGCGGGTGCAGGACCAGGGCACAGATAAGCCCCCCAAAAGGGGTGAAAAACAGGGAGTGGGTAAAGTGCCGGTGGTATTCCAGTGCCAGCAGTGGGTCGCCCGGTGAGCGGATCAGCACGTCCAGGTCTGGCGCCATGCCTGCCAGGGCTCCCAAAGTAGCGGCTTTGGCCAGGTCTTTGGGGTTGCTCTTGGTCTGGGCGATGATCCCGCCTAAAACACCTTGGGTGATGGGGTCCATAATGTGGGCCTTTCCCTTACGTTGTTAACAAACATGAAGTTGGAATCTGTTGTGGTCGAACTCATCCGGTCAGAAGGTGTTATGTGCGTCAGTGGTTGCCGTTCGCTGTCAGCCCTGGCAGCAAGGTTCTTTAGTTTGAAGCGGGCCTCAGTATAAAAGCAGCGGGTGGCTCAGGTTGCCTTCGGCCAGACCTGACACATCCAGGTCGTCATCTTCCGGGTAGAGGGTGCTGATCGTGAGCTTGGGCTCTGACAGATAAGCTGTCGGGCCGTGGGCACCGACAATCTGGCTGACACTGTAAAAACGCCGCAGGGCGCCCTGATAATCCGCCTGGACTCGAAAGCTGGCCATAGGCTCCAGTTTTGCGGCCCTCTGGGCCCAATCGTCTGGGACCTTGGGGTTGTTCAGCAGCTTTTCGAGAATGATGACCTTCTCCGGTGATTCATTAAACATCAGGTCTTGTTTGAGCGACATGACAATCATCGACAGCGTATCTTCCCAGCCGCTTAATATGGTCCCGGCCCCCTGTCGGCTGAAGAGGAAGTCGAAGTGGTTGGTGACTTTATCCAACTGGGCCGCCGGAATGGTGGTTCGATAAAAACCGACCCAGGCCCGGTTCACCATCAGGATACTGCCTGCGCTGTCCATCAAGGTCGTGGGGTAGGGGTCCATGGCGCGTAAGGTGAGTCGCATGGCCTTACGCAGCCATTTGAATTGCGGGGCATGGAAGTCGGTGTGCTGCTGCTGCGGGCTGTAACCTGCCGCGATACGCAGGTGATTTCGGTCCCGTTCTCCCATGCTCATGGCCTGCGCAATGTCTTCAATCATGGTTTCACTGGGACGGCTGCTGCCGTTTTCCAGCCGGCTGATGTGGCGCGGGGAACTGTTCAGGCGATGGGCCAATTCCTCTTGACTGAGTTTGTGGACATTTCTCCAGAATCGGAGGAAATGCCCAAACGTCGGCTCAACGGAACTCTCTGCCATACTGACATTCTCTCTGTTTATTCAGTCGTATTATTGGGTGCGGTGTAAATAGGCCGTTTCTTATCAGTAGGGAACTGTATACGAAGTGCCGTGTTTCTGTAAGTCGTCAATATTCAGGTGCCAACAGCAGATGCAAGGACTGCATTGTATAGGGGTTTATCCTGACATGTCATGTCATGGTGGGCACGGGTCCACAGCGGCACAATAGCAGCCATAACTAAGACAATGATGAGGTGATAACCGTGGTAGCTCCCGTTCTGAATGCCCGCGATCTTGAATTTATGCTGTATGAGCTCTTTGATGCCGAGGCCATGACACAGCGCCCCCGCTACGCAGACCACAGTCGTGAAACCTTCAACGCAGCCATGGAGACCGCACGCACGGTTGCCGAAAAGTATTTTCTGCCCATCCGCCAGAAAGTCGACACCAATGAGCCCACTTTCGACGGTCAAAACGTTCACATGTTGCCCGAGATCAAGACAGCCGTTCAGGCTGTGATTGAGTCGGGACTGTCCTGTCCCACCGCCGATTATGAGCTGGGGGGTATGCAGCTTCCGCGTATTGCTGCGAATGCAACTGGCGCGTTCCTGTCCGCCGCCGGGGGCACCATGATGGGTTACACCGGACTCACCAACGCCAACTGCAATCTCATCGAAGCCCACGGAACCCCAGAGCAAATTGAAAAGTGGGTTACGCCTATGCGAGAAGGCCGTTTCGCCGGCACCATGGCGATGACGGAACCCAGTGCCGGCTCCGGACTGGCCGATTTAACCACCAGTGCCACGGCCCATGGTGACGGTACTTATCGCGTTGCGGGCAACAAAATTTTTATCTCCGGTGGCGACCATGAACTGAATGAGAACATTGTCCACCTGGTGTTGGCGCGCGTTAAAGGTGCTCCCAAAGGTGTGAAAGGCATCTCCTTGTTCATCGTGCCGAAGTTTCTGGTCAATGATGACGGCTCTCTGGGGGCGCGCAACGATGTTTGGCTGGCGGGATTGTTCCACAAAATGGGCGGCCGGGGGCAGACATCCTGTGCGATGAGCTTTGGCGAAAAAGACGGAGCGGTTGCCTATCTGGTGGGCGAAGAGAATCAGGGCTTGCGTTACATGTTTCATATGATGAATGAAGCGCGGGTGATGGTCGGGACCGCTGCGGCCGTGACCGCCATGACCGGTTACCAATACTCTCTGGATTACGCTCGAGAGCGGCCTCAGGGGCGTTTGGCATCGTGTAAAGACCCTCAGTCGCCCCCCGTCAATATCATCCAGCACCCGGATGTGCGCCGTATGTTGTTAGCCCAAAAGGCCTATGCCGAAGGGGCTTACGCACTTTGCCTGCTGGGCGCTCAACTGTCGGACGATGAGCGTACTGCACCGACGGAAGAGGAGCGTCAAAAGGCCCACTTGTTGCTGGATTTCCTCACGCCAATCATTAAGTCATGGCCTTCAGAATATGGCCCCCGCGCCAACAGCCTGGCGATTCAGGTGTTGGGTGGTCACGGTTATATCAACGAGCATCCGGTGGAGATGTTCTACCGCGACAACCGCCTCAATCCGATTCATGAAGGTACCTATGGGGTTCAGTCTCTCGATTTATTGGCGCGCAAGGTGCCAATGGGTGGCATGGCTGGTTATCAGGCCTGTCTCGCCGAAATGGAGAAAACCATTAATGAAGCCTCTACAGATGCTGCCGTTGCCGGTTTTGCCAAAGAGCTGACAGAGGCGATTCAAACACTGAAAAGCACAACTGAAGTGCTGTTGGGCGCCATGGCTGAGAAGAACATCGATCTGGCATTGGCAAACTCTGTGAAGTATCTGGAGCTGTTTGGCAATGTGGTTGTCGCCTGGATCTGGTTGAAGCAGGGTATTGTTGCCAGTAAAGCTCTGGCCGGAAATCCACATGAAGATGATCAGAAGTTTTATAAGGGTAAATTACAGGCTCTTAAATACTTCTATCGTTTTGAACTGCCTGAAATTAATGTCTGGTCGAAGATTCTTTGTGATCTGGACGACACTACTTATGAAATGCAGGAAGAGTGGTTTTAAGCTTTTGGCACGGTTTTGATTTTTTAACCCACAACAATAAGTGAGAGAGTATTATGCTGATCAAGAAAGATGAAATTGAGCAATACATTGGCCGTGAGTCTGAACCAACGGAATGGTTTACCGTTACTCAGGATCAGATTGACCAGTTTGCTGACTGTACTCATGATCATCAATTTATCCATGTAGATCCGGAAAAAGCCAAGGAAACACCTTTTGGCACTACTATTGCTCATGGCTTTTTGTCTCTGTCCATGCTGTCTCATTTCTCTGAAGAGTTTGGTATGGCCATTGAGGGTGTCTACATGGGGATAAACTACGGCTTCGATTCCGTACGTTTCCTCTCTCCGGTAAAAGTGAATAGCCGTATTCGTGCACGGGCTAAGAATCTGGAGATTGTCGAAAAGAATCCTGGTCAGTTTGTTACCAAGACTGAAGTGACCATTGAAATCGAAGGTGTGGAAAAGCCTGCACTTAAAGCGGTGTGGATTGGCATGCAAATGGTGGCTTAAGCTACCTCTATCCAGATCTGAATTTGTTAAGAAGGAAGTAAATTATGTCTGTTAGCTTTGAAGGTCGCGTTGCGATTGTTACTGGTGCCGGTAATGGCTTGGGGCGTTCACATGCGCTTGAATTAGCTCGTCGTGGTGCCAAGGTTGTCGTTAACGATCTGGGTGGAGCCCGTGATGGTAGCGGTAACTCCTCCGATGCAGCTAAAGAAGTTGTTGCTCTGATTGAAGAGATGGGTGGCGAAGCTCTGGCTCACGGTGCCAACGTTGCTAATTTCAGTGAAGTGCAAGACATGGTTAAGCAAACCATGGATAAGTGGGGGCGCGTTGATATCCTGATTAACAACGCCGGCATCCTGCGTGATAAAAGCTTCGCCAAAATGGAAATTGCTGACTTCCAATTGGTGATGGATGTCCACGTTATGGGCAGTGTGAACTGTACCAAAGCGGTATGGGACATTATGCGCGAGCAAAATTACGGTCGAATTGTTATGACCACATCGTCTTCCGGCATGTACGGTAATTTCGGTCAAACCAACTACGGTGCCGCCAAAATGGCGGTGCTGGGTTTCATGAATACCCTGGTTTTGGAGGGGGCGAAGTACGACATCCGTGTTAATGCTCTGGCTCCTACAGCGGCAACCCGCATGACTGAAGATCTGATGCCACCAGAAATTTTGGCAATGTTGCAGCCTGAAGCCGTGACTGCTGGTGCCTTGACTCTGGTGCATGAAGATGCTCCAAACCGTTTCATTCTGTGTGCTGGTGCTGGCGGTTACGCTTCAACCCGTTTGTTCGAAACTGACGGTGTGTTTATTCCAAAAGAAGAGCAGAGCCCTGAAGCTGTTCTCGCTAAGTGGGATGGTGTGAGCGACACCTCCAAGCAAAGCGAGCTTGAGTCCGGGTCGAAGCAGACTGAAAAATTCCTGACCAAGGCCATGCAGTACGTTCAGTCCCAGAAATAAATTCATGATGCACATCGGCTGGCTGATTTCTCTAGCCAGCTTGATGGTCATTAATCGCATCTATAGAAGCTTATAGATACTTCCAGAGAGAAATTAAGGATTTCGATATGAAAGAAGCAGTGATTGTTTCAGCAGCTCGTACCCCGATTGGCCGAGCTTACCGTGGTGCATTCAATAACCTGGAATCTCCAAGCCTTTCATCTTTTGCCATTGAGGCAGCGGTAAAGCGTGCAGGTGTTGATCCCGCCGAAATTGATGATTGTATTTGGGGGGCTGCCTTGCAGCAGGGCTCACAGGGTTACAACATCGGCCGTCAGGTTGTCATGGCATCTGGTCTGCCAGTGACTGTATCCGGGATGAGCCTTGATCGTCAGTGCTCATCTGGTCTGATGTCCATTGCCACGGCTGCCAAGCAAATTGTGATGGATGGCGCTCCGGTTGTGTTGGCCGGTGGCTGTGAATCCATCAGTCTGGTTCAAAACGACAAAATGAACCTGTCTCGCATGGTTGATCCAAAAGCCATCGCGCATGCTCCCAACATTCACATGCCCATGCTGGATACGGCTGAGGTGGTGGCAAACCGCTACAGTATTTCCCGTGAGGCTCAGGATGAATATGCGGTTCAGTCCCAGACTCGCACTGCTGCCGCACAAGAAGCTGGCAAGTTTGATGATGAAATCGTGCCAGTCACTGCGACCAAACTGGTGCAGGACAAAGAAACCGGTGCGGTCAGCGAAGAGCAAGTGACTCTGGCCAAAGACGAAGGTAACCGTCCGGGCACTAATCTGGAAGGTCTGTCGGGGCTGAAAGCTGTTCGTGAAGGCGGTTCTATCACGGGTGGCAACGCCTCTCAGTTGTCCGATGGCGCGGCAGCGGTTGTGCTGATGGACAGTCAGCTGGCCGAGCAGCGAGGTCTGGCGCCGTTGGGTGTGTATCGTGGTATGGCTGTGGCCGGCTGCGAACCTGATGAGATGGGCATCGGTCCGGTCTTTGCCATTCCCAAGTTGCTGCAACGTACCGGTCTGAAAATGGACGACATTGGCTTGTGGGAGCTGAACGAAGCCTTCGCGGTTCAGGTGATCTACTGTCGCGATAAGCTGGGTATTCCTAACGATCGCCTCAACGTCAATGGTGGTGCAATTTCTATTGGCCATCCCTATGGCATGAGCGGTGCTCGTATGGTGATGCATGCCCTGATCGAAGGTAAGCGTCGCGGAGTTAAATATGTGGTCGTGACCATGTGTGTCGGTGGCGGCATGGGCGCAGCGGGCTTGTTCGAAGTGCTGTAACCCGAACCATCCTCGGGACTCGGTGTGGTCTTGCCAGCCTCTTTGCGCTTCACCCTAAACGGTGAGCGTTCTGGTACAGCTGTGAGAACTCACCTTCAAAAACACCGCTTTATTCAGGCGGTGTTTTTTTATGGTTGGCAGTTATTGTTCATTACTTCCTGCCTGGGAAGTGGGTTGCTCTTGAGTCTGCAGTTTATTTTTGACATATTGGGCGTCCTCGCTGGAAATAAGGATTGTTTTCGGCTTTTTGATTAAGCGCCTGTGATCTTCACTGATGAGTTAGATTGGGCGGTTATTCCAGAGCATTCGCCTGATGGTGAGGAACACTCCTTCTCTCTTCGTCCCCCGCCAGTGGTTGTTGTGTCAGCTACCGGTAACGCGATGTCTGACACCTGTAACAGATTGTTTGCGGCTGGTGACGTATTGCGCCATCGTGATGTTGTTCAGTTCCTGTGTTTTGGCTACGCAAGTGAAAACACCTTTACTGAATGATGTCGTGGTTGACCATCAGCTGTCGCCGGACCCGGCTGAAACTATCCATTATCTGGTGTACGGCAGCGCCGGTGAACCCCTGCAAATTCTGAATCAAAGTGGCATCGGTGAAGGCTTGGTTACAGACGTAGTGCATGAGATTTTTCGCAACGCTCCCTATGAGTTAACGACCATTATCAGGCCGTTGAAACGCATCAAAAGAGAGATGCAATACGGGGAGGTCAAACGATGGATCGCCTATGCGTTGCGCTCCTGGGAACAAGAAGGGGTCTGGGATCACGCGACATTCGCGGAGGTTGACCTGATTCACTACCCATTATCCCTTGTCTACGCCGATGACCGGGGCGAACAGGAACTCGATCTTCACAGCTTGAATGGCCAGGAAGTCATCTGGTTGCGGGGTTTTAAATACCCCGGCGCGCTGAATTTCCAGGATCAGTTCGGGCTGACTTATTTACGGACCAGTGATCATGTGTCTGCCGTTAAAATGTTAAAGGCAGGCCGGGCCGTTTACTTCATGGAGAATGCCGCGAGAATTCGTTTTGCTATGCAGCGCCTGGGGGTCGCTGCCGAGCAATACCGCTTTTTCCCGTTAAAACAGGTTGTGCCGCCCACCCAAATAACGTTGCTGATGAGCAACGACCTCAGTGAAAAGACCCGAGCTTTTGTGAATGATCGACTGGCACAGCTTCAGCACAGCGGTTGGCTGTCAGAAAGAGCCAAACACTATGGTTTTTAGGCGCACGGTTGTAGCGATGAGCTCTTTCAAAGACTTTTATGGATACCCTTAAAGGGTTCAAGGTTTTTAAACGCCAGACTTTTCCGGCATAGGGTTTGATAAAATTCTCTGCAGCCGTGTGTCGATCAACCAGTGACGTCGTCTGATGGCGACGTCGTGACAGATCGCGATGCGTAACCGTTAGCGACGTCGAAAAAGAGGCGCTGAGTTTATTGTGCAGCGGGTTTGCTGGGCGCTGCTGGCAAGTTCAGATATTGTGCCATAATGTTAAAAATTTCTGGCTGAGTCACCATTGGGGCGATTCTACCCAGGCCCTGCTGGTTACTGTAAAGCGGGACATTTACCCCAGTGTGCTCTTCATAGGGAAAATCATTGGTGGCGTAGTTAACGGCCATGATCTGGTTTTCTGGCGTGATGAGACGAGCCACATGCCCTGGTGTATAAACGGCTATGCCACCGTGCGCAAAGAGACTGATGTTAGGCTTCAGCTGGGCAGCTTGCCCATGATCGGCAGTCACCAGAATGAGGGTTTCCGGCTCCTGTTCGGCAAATGCCAGGGCGCTAATTAATGCGTCTTCCAGCTGCTCCAGCTCACCAATGCTGCCGCAGGGGTTGCGCGCGTGGGATTGCTTGTCGATCGATGCGGATTCGATCATCAGGAAAAAGCCCTCACCATCCTGGGCCGCCAGATGCTTCAGTGCCGTATCGGTTAGTTGTTTGAGGGTAGGCGTGCTACCGAATTGAGGATTTTTTTCGCAGCGCATGGGCTCTGGTAACTCCACACTGCCAAGGCGCCAGTCCAGCCTGTTAAGCAAACTGGGGCTTGGTTTTTCGGCAATACGACCTTTTTCACCCTGCCAGATCGTGGGCAGGTTGCTCGGTGCAAACAGCCCCAGTACTTTTTGGGAGGTCTCCAGTCCGGGTAATTCCTCGGCGCTGCTCACCGTTTGATAGCCATGCTTGCGGGCCAGGGCCAGCAGCGTCAGGTCACTGCTTTCCGCCGTTTGATCAAAGTGACTGGAACCGCCCCCCAGCACAATGTCCGTATTGCCGGTGGCTATCTGTTGCGCGATGGAGCCCTTGCCACCCCTGGCAATCTGATCGTTGACACAAGCCTCGAGGTTCGACCAGCTTGGCGTGTTCTCTGTAGGTTGCATGTCACTGGGGCCTTTACAGCCTCGTAAGGCAATATGACTGATAAACACCGCGGGAGTGGCATCGGCGACGTCTGCGGTGGAGACAATGCCGGTGGCATACCCGCCCGCTTTGGCAAGCTCGGCAATGGTGGTCAGGTCCTGGTCATCCCCCGCGGTGGTGGAGATTCGCCCGCGGCTGGTAGCGACACCGGTTGCCATGGAGGTGGCGCTGTTGGCAGAATCGGCCACATAGATCGGAAGATCCGGCTGCTCTTCGTCGACGGTAATCACCTGGGAAGTACTTCGCAGGGGTAAATGGTCCAGTTGTAACTTGCCGCGGGCCCCTTTTAAGTAGTTGCGGGCAATGGTGATCTGGTTGTCGTCCATCCCGTCACCAATAATCAGAATCACATTGCGTTTTGCGTTTTCCTTGACGGCTTGGTTTTCCTCTGCCAATCGGCGGTCACTCGCCAGAGCCATTTGGCTGAGGCTGCCGAGAAGTACCAGGGCAGAAGCGGTGTTGAGGATGCGGGTTATGGTCCTGGGCAAATGTTGGGTACGCATAGTTGTCCTTGTTGGTTGTATTTGTTATATCCGGTGGACGATATTATAAGGCCCTAGAGAGGAGGAGTAGAGGGTTAGCATAACTTTGCGATAGCGGCAGCTTAAAGCCGGCGATTAAAAGGTATGTTTTCTCGAGTGACCGCGTAAAATATCGGATTGTTTTCCGTATCCGTATCCCTATTTCCCCGCATAGAGCTGTTCATGACTGTAAAACTCCCCATTCTGGATATCATTTCTGAACTTGAATCTGCCCTGCAGACGCGGGATGAGGTGGTGCTGGAGGCGCCCCCGGGAGCGGGCAAAACAACCCAGGTCCCGTTGTCGCTTCTCAGCGAGCCCTGGCTGCAAGGGCAGAAAATTCTCATGCTGGAGCCGCGCCGTTTGGCCGCACGAGCGGCGGCAGAACGTATGGCGCAGACTCTGGGTGAGGCGGTTGGCGAAACCGTGGGCTATCGTGTGCGGCTGGATTCCAGGGTCGGCCCCAACACCCGCATCGAAGTGGTGACCGAGGGGATTCTGACGCGTTTATTGCAGGCTGATCCTTCGCTGGAGGGGGTTGGGCTGGTTATTTTTGATGAATTTCATGAGCGCAGTCTGGATGCGGATTTAGGCCTGGCGCTGACACTGCAAGGTCGATTGCTGTTTGGTGACGTGCGTGAACAGCCGCTCAAGCTGCTGATTATGTCGGCAACGCTCGATGGTCAGCGAGTCAGTGAATTCCTCCACCAGGCACCGGTCGTGCGCAGCGAAGGCAAAATGTTCCCGGTCGAACTTCGCTATGGGGCTCCCTATCGGTATGGCGAGAGAATTGCAGAGCGAGTGGTTGCAACCGTGATGCAGGCTTTGGAAGAGCAGGCGGGGAGTGTTTTGGTCTTTCTGCCGGGGCAGGGGGAAATCCGTCAGGTCTACCGTCAGTTGCAGGGCAAACTGGGGGGCAGCGAGAGTCTGTTATTGTGCCCACTGTATGGTGATTTAAGCCTGGCTGAACAGCGCCGTGCGATTGCTCCCTGCCAGGCCGATAGTCGTAAAGTGGTGTTGGCGACCAGTATTGCGGAGACCAGTTTGACCATAGAAGGTGTCAGGGTGGTGGTAGACTCGGGGTTGAGTCGCTTGCCTGCGTTTGACCCGAATACCGGTATGACCCGCCTGGCAACACAGCGTGTCTCTAAAGCCTCAGCGACGCAACGTTGCGGCCGGGCGGGGCGGTTGGAGCAGGGCGTTTGTTATCGTCTGTGGGCTGAAAGTCAGCAGAATGAACTGGCAGCGTTTACGCCTCCTGAAATTCACCAGGCCGATCTGTCGCCATTGGCGCTGCAGCTGCTGAACTGGGGGGTGAGCGAGCTTTCTGAGCTGGATTGGCTGGAATCGCCTGCACCAGCCCCCTATCAACAGGCGTTAGAGTTACTTCAACAGCTGGGGGCAGCCGAACAGATTGATGCCACCGAGCCGCGGCGATGGCGGCTTACAGCGATGGGAGACGCCATGCTGAGGTTGCCGGCCCATCCCAGGTTGGCTCACTTGATGGTCAAGGCGAAAAGCATTGGACAGACCCGATTGGGGGCTGAGCTGGCGGCTGTGTTGTCGGAGCGGGACTTTGTGTCGGGCGCCGGGGTTGATGTTCAGCTGCGGTTGGAGCTGTTGCGTGGTGACCGAGTCGTGGAGCGCTCTCAGAAAGGGGTTGTCGCCAGGCTGAAGCAACAACAGCAGCACTTCGAACGTTTACTGACGTCCATTAGCGTTGAAAGCTTGCCTCATCCAGGCGCCGAAACTGCTGTCGGTTTGCTGCTGGCATTTGCCTACCCAGATCGCATTGCCAGGCAAAGGTCGGGTAATCGAATGAGTTATCAGTTGAGTAACGGTCGTTCTGCCGATTTTATCGAGCAGGATTCTCTGGGGAAGCAATCGTGGCTGGCCGTGGCCTCGGTTGGTGGCCAGCAGGGGCGTAGCAGCGACCGCATCTATTTGGCGGCGGCATTAAATCCTGAACTTCTCGATAGGTATTTTGCTGGGCAAATTGAAGAAAAAGTCTGTGTCGAGTGGGATGAGCGAGCTGGTAAGCTCCGAGCAGAGCGGGAGCGAAAAATTGGCCGGCTGGTGATAGAGCGGCAACCCCTGGAGGCCATTACAGCTGCAGAGCGTCGTCAGGCGCTGGCGGGGTTGGTGCAACGGCGTGGGCTGGACCTGTTTGAATGGCCGGTTGAATTAATGCAGTGGCGTGCGCGAGTTCAGTTGATGCGCTCGTATTGCACTGACCTTCCTAACCCCTGGCCTGATGTCAGTGATACGGGCTTGTTGCAGAGTCTTTCTGTGTGGCTTGAGCCCTACCTGAGCGCTGCGGAAGTGGCCAAAATAAGCAAACTCAATCATTTTAAGGCGCTGGATGTGACGGCAATGCTGCACGGTCTGTTACCGTGGCCTTTGCCTCAACAGCTGGATGAGCAAGCCCCGCAAAGGTTTGCAGTGCCTTCCGGGGCGCGTATTGCCATTGATTATACCCAAAGCCCACCGGTGTTGGCAGTCAAGCTGCAAGAGATGTTTGGCTGTGTGGATACTCCAGCGGTGGCAGGGGGGCGGGTGAAATTGATGGTCCACCTGTTGTCTCCGGCCAGGCGGCCGCTCCAGGTGACTCAGGATTTGGCGGGCTTTTGGCAGGGGAGTTACCAGGCCGTTAAAAAGGAAATGAAAGGTCGATACCCCAAGCATCCGTGGCCTGACAATCCACTGGAGGCCGTGGCGACGGCTAAAACCAAAGCCCGAATGTAATCCCTTTGGCCTGCAGCTACGCCCCTATTGGAAAGGTTTTGCAGTTTATTTGAGAGCTTTCCTGTTTGATTAAAGCGATTTCAGTTTATTTATAGAGCTTACCTTTGCCGTCTGGCTGGGTTTTAAAACGGCGATGGGTCCACATGTATTGGGTCGGGGCTTGCCGGATACCGTCTTCCAGGGCTTTGTTGATCAGGGTGGCATCAATGGTATCGTCGCCGCTGGGGAAACCTTCCGGGGCTTTGCTGAAGGCTAACTCGTATTCTTCTCGGGCACCCTTCCGGTACCACGACAGCATCACCACCTCTGACTGGTTGAAGTTGGACAAGCGGGTGGTGGACGTAATGGTGGCAGCGTTAACGCCAAAAAAAGGGGCGTACACGGTGTGGCGTTTGCCGTAATCCTGGTCCGGTGGATACCAAACGATGGCATTGTTCTTGAGCGCCCTCATGATGCCACGCATGTCAGCCCGGTTAATGATGTCTTTCATGAACCGTAAGCGCCCTTTAACAATCTGCTGGTTGATTAAGGGGTTATCATTGGGACGATAGATGGCATAGGGCTCGCAGATGAGAGACACCAGAGCGCCACCGAGGTCTAGGTGGCTGTAATGAGCGCCCAACAGCAGGACACCTTTTCCCTTGGCTTTAGCGGCTTCGAGAATGTCCTGGCCATGTATGGTGACCTTGTCGCGGTAGCGTTCGATGGGGCAGTAGTAGACATTGCTGGTTTCAATGAAGCCCAGCGTGTTGTTGAACAGAGTCTCTTTGACCTTTCGTTTGTGGGTTGCTTCATCCCACTCGGGAAAACACAGTTTCAAATTAACGGCAATGATGTTCCTGCGATGTCTGGCAAAGAGGTACAGCAGTGCACTCAAGCCTTTCGCCAGCTGGTACTGGGCCCTCCAGGGCAGCTTTGCAGACAGGTACATCAGGGCAATCATCAGCCAGACAGGCCAATAACGCGGGGCAGTGAAGCTCTTTTCGGACATATTTGGGATCTGGATTATTGAGTGGGTGAAATTCCGGGTGGGAGTATATCAGAGTGATTTGAAAAGTCGGGGTCGTGGTGAAAACATTTTAAGGATGGCGATGGTGAAAAAGAGGGATTGGATACCGACGGTGTAAATAGAACCCAAAACCCAAATTCAGTTCTTTTCAACGGAGGCCGTGCGAAGGAGGCAATCAGCCGTTGTTGGCGTTGACCGGCCTTTCAGTACAGACAGTGATAAAACGTTGTTGCTTCAACAATGCGTTATCACTGCCAAATGATGACCGCCTAATAACAATGTCCGCCGTTAGTAGCGCACAATGATCAGCTCAAAAACTGCACAGAGGCTTCCAGCGGTTCACGGCTGGTGCGAGCCCGATTGACGTCCGCCGTTTCATCGGCATAGCCGAAGGACATGCCAAACAGGATGCCGCGCTCTTCCGGTAGCTCGAGTATTTCTCTGACCGGCTGGGGGAACTGTCCCAGGGCGCCTTGCATGCAACTCGCCAGACCGTGCTCGGCCATCAGTAAGGACAGGGTTTGGGCATAAATACCGATATCCACCGCCCCCATAATGTTGAGGTATTTGTCCATGGTGAAGAAGGCCACATGTGGCGCGTCAAAAAAGGTCCAGTTACGAGCCATGGCCATTTGACGGGCCTGCTTGTCGCTGCGTTCGATGCCCATGGCGGTGTACAGAGTGTTGGCCGCACCAAATTGTCTGTCACGGTGGATGCCTTCATAGCGGACTTCCCAGTCGAAGTCCGGTGTTGGGGGCGCGCCATTCATGAGGACCGAGAGCAACTTGTCTTTCAGCTGGTCTTTTTTTGCACCAGAAACCACGTAGGTTTGCCAGGGTTGCACGTTACAATTGGACGGTGACTGCTGAGCCTCGGTGAAAATAGCTCTCAGGGTGTCTTCTGCCACGGGCTTGTCTAGAAAGGCGCGGGTTGAGACCCGTTGCTTCAAGGCGTCAATAACAGACATACATTTTCTCTCTCTGAGTGGACTGGTTAGCGGTCAGAATTTTACAGGTTTGCGGAATAGGGGGAAGCCCTTAGAATGAAACTTTTATGGTCATTTCGCACTTGGTGACACTTTGGCGCATGGCATTGGGTGATTGCTCGGTCCTGACGCTCCCAAACCGGGGCCAATCCGGGGAGTGTTGGGGCTGTCTGATCTCGCAGTTTGGGGTTGTGGTGCGGTTGTTTGGTTTCTGGCGCAGGCACACCTAGAGTTCGGTGTTGCGCTACTGTACAATTCGCGCCTGAATTTTTGCCGGTCAAATTGTCCGTATCTAACTTACGAATATAGGGTTTTCATGGAAATCGCCCCATTAGTAAATGCACTTAAAGACCTTCAGGACCGCACCGACGTCCTTAGGGGGTACCTTTGACTACGCTCATAAGAAAGAGCGTTTAACTGAAGTCGAGCTGGAGCTGGCCGAACCCAGTGTCTGGGATAAGCCCGAGAGAGCTCAGGAGCTGGGGCGTGAGCGCTCCGGCCTTGAGGAAGTGGTGAAAACCATTGAGGATCTGGATCAGGGCGTGGAGGATTGCCGCGAACTGCTGGATATGGCAGTGGAAGAAGATGACGCTGACAGTGTCACCGAGGTTGAAGCCGAAATTGAAACCCTCAACGCTCACCTCGCCAAGCTGGAATTCCGCCGGATGTTCTCAGGTGATATGGACCCCAATAATGCGTTTGTGGAGATCCAGTCCGGCTCGGGAGGCACCGAGGCACAGGATTGGGCCGAAATGGTGTTGCGCATGTACCTGCGCTGGGGCGAGGCCAAAGGCTTTAAAACCACGTTGGAAGAGGCCTCTGCCGGTGATGTAGCGGGCATTAAAAGTGCCACCATCCGTTTCGAGGGCGAATACGCCTTCGGTTGGCTGAGAACCGAAACCGGTGTTCACCGCCTGGTGCGCAAATCACCGTTTGATTCGGGCAATCGTCGCCACACCTCTTTCTGTTCGGTATTCGTCTCTCCCGAAATCGATGAAAACATCGAGATTGACATTAACCCGTCCGATGTTCGCACGGATACCTACCGCGCTTCAGGAGCCGGTGGTCAGCACGTGAACAAGACGGATTCCGCGGTGCGACTGACTCACGAACCCACCGGGATTGTGGCTGAGTGTCAAAGCCAGCGTTCCCAGCACAAGAACCGGGATCAGGCCTGGAAAATGTTGCGCGCCAAAATTTATGAGCAGGAAATGCTCAAACGCAACGAAGAGAAGCAGGCGCTGGAAGACAATAAGGCCGACATCGGCTGGGGCAGTCAGATTCGATCCTACGTTTTGGACGATCAGCGAATTAAAGACCTGCGCACCAATGTCCAAACCAGTAATTGCGGAACCGTTCTGGACGGTGGTTTGGACATGTTTATGGAAGCGAGCCTAAAAGCCGGCCTGTAAGCTGTTACCTGGTAAGGTACTGGCTAGCCATTGAACGTTTTTTTGCCCGGATCGCTGCCGGTCCGGTGTACACAATTGGATGAACACTATGAGCAACAACACTCAACAGCCACAAGACGAAAACAAGCTGATCGCTGAGCGGCGCAGTAAACTGTCTGCTTTACGTGAAGCGGGCAATGCCTTTCCCAATACCTTCCGCCCTGACAGTAAAACCCAGGATTTGCAGAATGAGTTTGGTGGCTTTGAGAAACCAGAGCTGGAGCAAATGGGCAAAGTGGTCAGCGTGGCTGGCCGATTGATCCGCAACCGCGGCGCCTTTATGGAAATTCAGGACAGCGCAGGTCGTATCCAGCTGTATGTGACCAAAGAGGCCCGTCCTTTTGCCAAGTCTCTGGACTTGGGGGACATTGTCGGGGTTAAGGGTGAACTGCATAAATCCGGTAAAGGCGATCTGTACGTCCAGCTGGATGAATATCAGTTGCTGACCAAAGCGTTGCGTCCGTTGCCGGATAAGTATCATGGCCTGGCTGATCAGGAGATGCGCTACCGTCAGCGCTACGTGGACTTGATTGCGAACCCGGAAGTGCGTGATACCTTTGTCACGCGTTCCAGGATCGTGGCCTTTATGCGCAATTACTTGAATGGCCGTGATTTCCTGGAAGTGGAAACGCCTATGTTACAGGCCATTCCCGGTGGTGCGACCGCGCGTCCGTTTGTCACACATCACAATGCGCTGGATATTGATATGTATCTGCGTATCGCTCCGGAGTTGTACCTCAAGCGCTTGGTGGTGGGTGGTTTTGATCGCGTGTATGAGATCAACCGCAACTTCCGCAATGAAGGCTTGTCGACTCGGCACAATCCGGAATTCACCATGCTGGAGTTTTATCAGGCTTATGCGGATTACCATGATCTGATGGATCTGACCGAAGACATGCTACGCAAGTTGTGTGAGCAGGTGATCGGCACCACCGAAATTCGCAGTACGGTCAAGAATGCGGAAGGTGAAATCACCCAGGAAACCATCTACGACTTTACCAAGCCATTCCGCCGTATCAGTGTGTTTGATTCGATCCTGCACTTCAATCCGGCGTTGTCTGCGAGTGATATCGACAACATGGACAGCGCCCGTGGCGTTGCTGAGAAGCTGGGCATTCCACTGAAGAATTTCTGGGGCTTGGGTAAGGTTCAGATTGAAATCTTCGAGAAAACCGTTGAACACCGTTTGATGGACCCAACTTTCATTACTGAGTACCCCACCGAGGTGTCGCCGCTGGCTCGACGCAGTGACGACAACCCTTTCGTCACCGACCGTTTTGAGTTTTTTGTGGGAGGGCGTGAGATTGCCAATGGTTTCTCGGAACTGAATGACGCGGAAGACCAGGCTGAACGTTTTCAGGCCCAGGTGGCAGAGAAAGACGCCGGTGATGACGAGGCCATGCATTACGATGCAGACTTTGTTCGCGCACTGGAATATGGCTTGCCACCCACTGCAGGACAGGGGATTGGAATAGACCGTCTGGTGATGTTGCTGACGGATTCGCCTTCGATTCGCGATGTCTTGTTATTTCCGGCCATGCGCCCCGAATAAGCCGATACCATTCCCCGCCGTTGCGGGGAATTTTTTATGCAGGGTTTAATTGCCCTGGGCTCAATGACGCAGAACTCTAAAAAGTGGCAAAGGTCAGGTCAAGATTAAGGGAGGTGGTATGGGGTTGTTTCAGCAGGAAACGCAGGTAGAGCAGGTTGGAGAGAGCCGCTGGCAGTCAGTGTTTGAGGACAATTGGTGTATCGGTAACGTACCCAACGGCGGTTATGTGATGGCCATTGCGGCTAAAGCCCTGAGCGCAGCGTTACCCCATAAAGACCCGATGAGTGTCAGTGCCTTTTATTTGGCGCCAACAAGTGTCGGGCCGGTGGTCTGTGACGTGGAAGTGTTGCGCACTGGCGGGTCTACCTCGTTTGCCATGGTCAGGTTGTACCAGCAGGCTGAGCTCAAAGTGCAGGTCACCGCAGCCTTTACCGATTTGGCGCGCGTACAGGGAGAGACTCAGCAGTTGATCAAGCCGGCCAATACTTTGACGGCCCAGGACTGTGTTCTTTTGAGCACACCTGCGCACATCAAAATAGCCAAGCATGTCAATCTGCGAGTGGCCCCGGGCCAGGAGCAAAGTTTGTTGGGTAATCCCCAGGGAGAAGGGCGCTGGGACGGCTGGATTGATTTCCGTGACGATAGCCCGATCGATACTTTTGCGTTGATGTGTTTCAGTGATGCCTACCCCCCACCGGTCTTCACCTATTATGGTCCGACTGGCTGGGTGCCCACCGTGGAACTGACTGTTCAGGTCAGGGCGCAGCCGGCTCCAGGGCCGATCCAGTGTCAATTTACTTCCCGAATGATGACTGATGGTATTACTGAAGAAGATGGCATCATGTGGGACAGCAGCGGAAAATTGGTGGCGATCAGCCGCCAAACCGCTAAATTCCGTTTGCCCAAGTGAGGGAGAGCGGCAACCGTTTGGGGTGGAAAGATAACCGCTAACGAAGTATTCAGCTAAAAACAGCCGGCTGGCATGGCATCCCGGGCAAGATGAATTACACTGAAAGTCTTTGTTTTTTCAGACAGATGGCTCCGAGTGACATCGGGCTTTTTTAATCTGGAGCTGTTGATTCTATCTTGGGTTATGACTTAGTGAGGCTATGACCTAGCAGGGCAGTGGCTTAGTGTGGTGGGCTGTGACTTATAATGTGGGGCTGTAATGTGGGGCTGTAATGTGGGGATATGATCGGGAGGAAGATACAGTATTCATTCCTCATAAAACTCAAGATGAACACTTTGAACTCTTTTGCCTGGTGCTTGAGCGTGGCTTCGCCATTCATACCGGTCACTCCGACCGCTTGGTTGTGGAGTTCAATCTGACGGACACCGGATCCCGTCGTTATTTACCCCGAGTGCAGCCTAAGCGGGGGGTTAGTTTCCGCATCCCTGAAGGCTGGCTGAAACCCAGTGAAGTGTTCTTACATTACGACCCCTGCAGCGATGCAGATATTCCAGAGCTGGCTTGCTTTCACCCTGAAAGTAATACGTTCGTCCCTTATGATTATGAGCATGCCAATCTGCCGGAGTCTTCGCAGGGTAATATTCTGTTGCCCGTCGTTAAACTCTCTACCTTGAAAGGCCTGCATTACATTAAGGACATTGCGTGCTTGCAAATGTATCAGCTGGATTTCAACCAACTCAAACACGCGGACCCGGCTTTGGCTGAACAGGTAAGAAGTGTGCTGGCCCGCAAGATGGAGCGTTTTATTGAGTTTGCCCACCCCTGGGTGCAGGCCAATCACGCCGAGCGGGTTGCGCAGGAATACCTGGCGACACACCGGCCCCGTTTGGCGGTGTCACGTGAATTGACGTCAGGCGCATCGATTTCACGTGAATCGGCGTCAAATAGAGCCGGGCCACACCTGACTCAAGCCAAACGGCAGAAGGCTCAACCGGTAGCGTCCGTGCGGTCTTCTGTTCAGCCTGCTGCCCAGCCTGACATTCAGGATAGAGCCGAGCCTCCCTTTTTGTCCTGGGATTGAGGTTTTGAGTCAGGTGCGCCTCTCGGCGATGATGTGGCCGCTGGTGCAGCCGGCCCCTCTGTGTTTGTGACTTTCCGTTTTTCTCAGCCCGCCAGACAGTCACATGCTGCCTGGCACCGGCCTTAAACATCCGCAACGGTTTCGCCATAAAGTCCTCATGGGTGCAAACGACACGATTCAAACAGCCTTTGCTGCGAGACCGGCTCTACCCCCATTGGCTGATTTAAAACGCATAGCTTGCCTTAAAGGCCAGGGTGCGTGGCGCACCGTAAAAGCCCTCCACAATCGACACCCCCGAAGAGCGTAAGTCGTAACCCGTGGTGCGGTATTCCTCGTCAGTCAGGTTACGTCCCTCCAAAGCCAGACGCCAGCGCTCGTCAGCGGTGGTGTATGCCAGGGTGGCGTCGATGGTGTCGTAAGCCTTCTGGGCAAGGATGGGGCTGAGGTCGGTCGTGGGAATCACATCGTCCCGGTAACTGTAGCTCAGGCGTGCGGTCAGATCGGCACCATGGCTTAACCCACGTTGATAGGTGACGTTCAGGGTATAGGTCCATTCCGGGGTGTTGGTAAACGCCTTTTGATCGGCCACATCAATGCCGCCATCCAGGTATTCCCGGTACTCGGCATCCAGATAGGCGAGGTTACCACTGACGCTGAAATTCTCCGTCACGGCGGCTGCGAACTCCATTTCAACGCCCTGAATCATGCCTTTGCCGGCATTGGTGAAGTCCCCAAAAAAGGTTCCGTCGCTGGACTGACTGAAGATACTCAGCTGAATATCGTCATAATCGCTGTAAAAGTAAGTTGCATTCAGCATCAGCCGCTCAAGCAGTGTGGATTTGAAGCCAATTTCATAGGTGGTGACGGTTTCTTCATCATAGGGGTTGATGGATTCCGGCTGGCTTACTTGTTTGGCCCGAATGTTGTAGCCCCCACTTTTGAAGCCCATGCTGGCGCTGGCATAGAGTAAAAGATGATCTTCGAACTGATAATCAAGACCGATCTTGGGGGAAAAGTTACTCCAGGTTTCACTGCCAGTAAAGTCGGTTTCGGTGGCAGTGACTGAGGTAAAGTCGGGGTCGGCATAATTTTCCGCCAAAATAGCGGCGGTTTTTTGTTCCCGGGTGTAGCGCCCACCCAAAGTGAGGCTGAGGGCCGGGGTCATTTGCCAGCTGGATTCGCCATAGAGTGAATAGCTTTCTGTGATGACGTCGCCGGCGCTGGTGCTGTACTGGGGCAGGACGGTAGTGATGGCGATCGGCAGAGGATTGCTGGGGTGGCCAGCCGGGAGCACGGGGGCCAGCAAAAACTGGTTCTTAACGGTGCCGCCGGCGGTGGCGTCGATGTAGTAGAGGCCAAAAACCGCCTGCCAGCTGTCGCCGTTGTCGTAGTTAAACTGCAATTCCTGAGTAAACTGATGATCGTCGTATTCGCCGTAGACATCGGCGATGGGCAGTGGGCCCATGTCGAAATCAAGGGTGCCTACGGTGTCACCCTGACGAAAAGCGGTGATGGATTTGAGGCTCCAGGCGTTGTTGAGGTCGTACGCCAGTGTCAGAGAGGCCCCGGAAGTGGTGACATCGTTGCGCGCGCCAACCAATCCACTGTCAGTATCATAGCGATCAGTGGATACCGGCAGCGGCGACTGGCCGTTCACCGCGGCGGCGGCAACGGCCTCTGCGGAATAATAAGGCAGGCCAGGCACCAGGGGCGTCACAAGGCCTGAGATCATGACGGGTAGGGTGGCTTCCCAGGGGTTTTCGAGCATGCGTTGGCCTCCGCGTGGTGCCGAGGTGTCTTTGGTGGCATCCAGGGCCAGTTTCGCGCTCAGACTATCGCTGATGACCCAGTCCAGGGACAGTCGGCCACTGAGCACTTGTTTATCGCTGACGTCGCTTCCCGTGGTGTGATTGGTGCCCAGCCCATCGTGGCTCAGTGAGGCCACTGAGAGTTTGGCGGCGAGGGTGTCTTCAATCAGGGGGGTGCTGTAACTGGCGACCAAATCCTGCCGATTGTAATTGCCCAGCGTCAGTTGCAACTTGCCTTCCTGATCAAAACCGATGGGTTTGGAGATGTACTTGATGGCACCACCAATCGTATTGCGGCCGTACAGGGTGCCCTGCGGACCCCGCAGCACTTCAATACGGTCCACATCAAAGACTTCCAGTAAAGCCCCTTGTGGGCGGGCGATATAGACATCATCCAGATAGAGCCCAACACCGGGCTCAACCCCCCACAGTGGATCCGACTGTCCGATGCCCCGAATGTACGCGGTTAATGTGCTGGTGGTGCCCCGGGCAGCGTAAGCCGTTAAGCCGGGCACTTGCGCCTGAATGTCGGCAAGGTCGGCGGCGCCGCTGATGGCCAGCTCACGGGCATCCATGGCGGTAACCGCTAAGGGAACCTCCTGCAAGCTTTCGGCGCGTTTACGCGCGGTCACCACCACCTCTTCCAGCAGGAGTGAATCGGTTGAGTCTTGGGTGTGCCCCGGCAGTGGCAGGGTGCTGCCGATGGCAAGGCTTAACAGGCTGAGCTTAAGGCGCTTGGTGTTGTTCATAGTCTTTCCCTTTTATGATTATTGCTGTTGGGTATGGTGTTAACTACTGGGGTGAAAAATCCGGCTGGGTGCTGCGTAAAAAAGCGTCCACAACACCATTCAGTCTCTCGGGTTGGTCCAGTGGTGTTGCGTGTCTCGAATCTTCAATAACGTGCAGTTGGCAGTTGGGGATGTGTTCACAATATCTCTGTTTATGGCTCACCGGTGTGTAATCGTGGTCCGCGCTCACGACCAGCACCGGCATGCTTAAACGATGTAATCGAGACGTGACATCCCAGCCCAGAAATGATTTCAGTGAGTGGATGTAAGCCTCAACATCGTTGTGTTTCATAGTGGCGAGAAACTCATCGTATAAAGGTTTTTGCTCCGCTCTGGGGAACAGGTTGCGACCGATCAGTTTTCCGAGCCGCGCCATACCCAGTAAATGAATACAGCCCAGCCGGCCCCAAACGGTCATTTTTTCGCTCAGGGTTTGATAGGGCACGCAGGGGCTGGAATTGATGATGGTCAGGCTTTTCAGTCGTTGTGGCTGGTTGACCGCCAACTGAAAGGCCGTCATCCCCCCCATGGAAAAGCCGGCAAGGTGAAACTGGTCTACGCCAAGCTGATCCAGCAGGTGAAGGATGTCATCGGCAAACATCGGAATGGAATAGGGTCCGCTGGGCTTGTCGGAGTGACCGTGGCCGCGAAAATCAACGGCGATGACCTTATAGCTCTTCGAAAAGTAAGCCGTTTGTGCCCGCCAGTCTTCCAGCCTTGATCCCAGGCCGTGTAACAACACCAGAGCCTCTCCCTGGCCGACAATTTCATAATTCAAATAAACGTTTCTCACCGCTGTTCGGGGCATGCTGGCCTCCTGTGTGCCTTTCATCTACACTCAAAATACGGAATACATATTCCGATTGCAAGCGAAATCCATTAATATCGGAATATTGGTTCCGTAAATATTGTGTGGGGGAAAAAGTTTGAACAGGGCGTGGGTGTGCTCATTATTAATGACAATAACAAAGAGTATCTTTATGAATCTGAGTTTCCAGGCAGTGCGAAGTGAACTTTTAGAATTTGGTGTGCAGGTGTGCAGGCGTGCAGGTGTGCAGGTGTGCAGGCGTGCAGGTGTGCAGGTAGAGGCGGCGTTACACGCAGAGAGGACGGTGATACCTTAACCGTTTAGTGGGACCGTTTGATGCTCTGAGTGCCAGTGGTGTTGCGGGAGTTTGACCGTGGACATTCGTTATTTTGGGCGGGCCGTTTGGTTCTGTCCACCAGCGGTAAGCAGGCGCCGATCAGGTGCTGACGCCCAGGTATTGATTGAAGACGCGCACCAGTTCCGCATTCAAATTTTTGCGTGACAGTCCGCCTAAAGAACCTGTGATCGTGTGCTGGTTGAGTATGCCCAGTACCATATGCGCCACGGCTTTAATGGCTTGTTCTGGTCGAGGGTGGGTGATTTCGTCTTTGCGCTGTCGCAGCAGTGACCCCAAACGCTTGCCGATCAGCTGATTCAGCTGGTGAACCTGATCGCGAAAGCTGGCATCGCGCGAGGCTCTGAGGATCAAGGCTCGCAGGGCGCCACCGCGTCCCTCGTAGATATCAACAAAGACTTCAACAAAGGTTTCGGCAATCGCGGCGATCCCTTGTCCCTGCCAGCGATCAGGGTGAAACGTCGTTTCCACCATATCTTCAATCTCGGTGAAAAAGCGCTGCATCAATAACAGCGTCAGTGTTTCTTTTTCAGACAGCAGTCGATAAAAGGTACCGACAGAGGATTGAGCCTCATTGGCGAGCTCCGCGATGCCAGCTTCTTCAAAACGGTTTTCCGCCAGCAGCCGCTCACCGGCGGCCAGAAAACGATCCAGGGCTTCGCGGCTGCGCGCCTGTGTCGGTTCTGGAAGACTGGCCAGAGAGGTAAATATCGAGCCCATGTAATGTCCAAGTCCGTCAATTGCTTAAGTCGGTGAAAAGACTACCACGAATAGATGTGGACCGAAACGGAATCAATATTCTCGTTTATTTTTCGACAAAGGCTCTTTCAATCACATAGTGGGCTTGATGGCCGTGACGTGACTCGGTGAAGCCTCGCTCATCCAGCCACGCGCAGGTGTCTTTCAGCATTGCCGGACTGCCGCAGACCATGAAGCGATCTGTTTCAGGGTTTATATTGGGTAAGCCCAAAGACTTTGGCAGTACACCGGAAGCCATCGCGTCGGTCAGGCGGCCCTGATTGCGGTAAGGCTCACGCGTCACCGTGGGGTAGTAGAGCAGCTTTTCTTTAATGACATCGCCCAGGTACTCATCATTGGGCAGTTCCTTTTCAATCACTTCCTGATAGGCCAGTTCGGAGACAGTGCGCACACCATGCGTCAGAATGATCTTGTCAAAGCGATCGTAGATTTCCGGGTCACGAATGATGCTCATGAACGGGGCCAGGCCGGTACCGGTACTGATCAGGTACAGGTGTTTGCCGGGCAGCAGGTGATCGGCGATGAGGGTCCCGGTCGGTTTGGTGCTGACCAGTATCTGGTCGCCCACCTGAATGTTCTGCAATTTTGAGGTCAGCGGACCGTTGGGCACCTTAATGCTGAAAAATTCCAGTTGATCATCATAGTTAGCGCTGGCAATGCTGTAGGCGCGCATCAGGGGTTTCCCTTCGACCTCAAGGCCCATCATCACAAAGTGGCCGTTTTCGAAACGCAAAGCGGGGTCGCGGCTGGTTTTGAAGCTAAACAGGGTGTCATTCCAGTGGTGGATGCTGGTGACCGCTTCGGTGATGACTTTTGCCATGGTGCTTAACCCTTACTGGTGATCATTTAAGTTGCAGCCAGTGTAAAGCTTGATTATCATATTTGTAAAACAAGTTAATCAGAAGTTTGTAATCAGTTTTTCGCATATAAGGGGTTTGTCGTTTGAATTGACGACATACTCCGTGTGATTTCCAAACTTTGACACCGTGGACCCCAAAACTATGCGTTATTCACTCCGGCAGTTAGAGGTTTTTCTGGCAGCCGCTCACTTTGAAAACATTACCCGTGCGGCGGAAAGTTTGTCGATGTCGCAATCGGCGGCCAGCAGCTCATTGCGCGACATTGAGCAGCAGTTTGATATTCAGTTGTTTGATCGCGTCGGAAAGCGTCTGCAGCTGAATGAATTGGGCCGGGTTTTGCGCCCCAGGGCCGAAGCCCTGCTAGAGCAGGCACAAGCCTTCGAGCGGGACCTGAATCAGCATCAGGATCTGGGCTTGCTCAAAGTGGGCGCCACGCTGACCATAGGCAATTACCTCGCCGTGGAGATGATGGCGAGCTTTATGACCGATCATGCCGGGGCTGATGTTCAGCTCAAAGTGGCCAACACCGAAACCATTGCCCGGATGGTGGAAAACTATGAGCTGGATGTCGGCTTGATTGAGGGCGAGCTGCAGCACCCGGATCTGGATGTGATGCAATGGCGAGAAGATGATCTAGTCGTGTTTTGTGCGCCAAATCACCCGCTGGCGACCAAGGGGCAATTATCGGATGAGGATTTGTTGGAGGCCCAGTGGGTGGTCAGGGAGTACGGTTCCGGAACGCGTCAGGCCTTTGATCGTGCCATGCAGGGTTTACTCGGCGATATGCATATTCGCCATGAGTTGCAACATACTGAAGCCATCAAGCGAGCGGTAGAGGCCGGACTGGGAATTGGCTGTTTGTCCGAAATTGCGCTGCGGGATGCGTTTCGCCGTGGCAGTCTGGTGCCACTTGACGTACCTCAGCGAAACTTTCACCGGCGTTTTTATATTATTTTGCACAAACAGAAATTTCGAGGACCGGGTATTAATCTCTGGCTGAAGCATTGCGAAGCCTATACTGTGAGGTGATGTGGATGTCCAAAAGGTTGCTGTAAGGTTGAAGTGCTTAAAAAGCGGGAGTCGCATGGCACAGGTAAGGATCACAGGTGGGGTTACTGGTGGGCGTAGTTGGGGGCGTAGTTGGGGGCGCCGGATGACTGGCAAATGGATTGCTGGAATGTGCCTGTTTATCTTCAGCTCAGCGATCGCGCACAGCGCCACCATACTGGTGCCAGACGATGTAATGAGCGACTATCAGACATTTGTCGACGGTCGGGACGTGGGCAGGATTTTCCACTTTGACGGGAAGGCTTCGCGCCGCGACGTTGTCGAAGTGGTGCTGGTGATCCAGGCTCTGCTGGAAGGCGGCTACAAGGATCAGATCCGCTTGCGAAGCAGCCCGGATTACGCACGTACCTTTCGGGAATTAGCCGCTGGCAACGCTTCTCTGGGGGGGACCACGGTGTGGAAGCGCGATGCTGAGCGTCTCAAGCCGAGTGTGGCCGTGAGCGATGCCATTGTCAGGCCTGGTGAGTTTATGGTGGGGGTTTATACCTGCAAGGAGGAATTGCTTTCCCAAAATACATTACCAGCATTGAAAGATCTGAGGGTGGTGTCTAATCGTCAGTGGACAGTGGACTGGCAAACACTTCAGGCGATGGGGTTTTCCAAGCTGGACTCCGTGGATAATTGGATTTCCATGGTGAAAATGCTGTGTTTGGGGCGTGCAGATATTACCCTTGCACCTTTTCCCGCAGGTAAACAGCTCAGTATTGAGGTGGCTGAATACCGACTCTATCCCATTGAAGGAATACAGGTAGAGCTGCTGGGGAGCCGCCATTACCCGATCAGCAGGACTTCAAAAGATTACGCTGTGGTGTCCCGGGCTCTTACGCGAGGTCTGAGGATTCTCCGCAGAGAGCGGCGGTTGGAGCGTGCGTATCGTGAATCCGGGTTTTTTAATGCCGTGGTGGAAGACTGGTCTGTGGTAAATCACGTCCTGAGTAAGGAGAGAGGCGCCAGCGGCGCACCTCCAACCCCTTAGCGTTGTGGCCGCCCTTGCAACCGGGTACCCGGTTAAACACTAACAGGGTACTCAGGCAAAAATCGATTTGCGCTCATTGTAGAATTCGATCAAACCGTCAATGGCCTTTTGATCGTAGGGCTTGAGACCACTCAAAACGATGCGTTTTTCACCGTGCCCCAGTGTGTCATTGCCTTCTTTAAAGTTAAACCGGATGCAGGCATTGCCGCGCTTGCCGTTCACCTCAAGGCTTGAATGGGCATATTCGAGAGTAGGATTGTGAAAATCCAGGGTGTCGAGCTCCAGATGCATGGATTCGTAAATCACCAACGGGCGTGCCGGATTGACCATCACTTCATTGGCTTCCCAGAGGGGAACCAGAAGGTGCGGGAAGGTCTTGCCGGAAAAAGCCACATACACTTCGGTAAGCTTGGAAATCATGTCTGCATCCAGGTTTTTTTTACCTTCAGACTTGATGTACAGGTAGTTTTTACCGGCCTCGTCCTGAATGTCAACGTGACCATCGGAGGCGTGTTCAAAATGCAGATTGACACCGTCACTGACCATATCAGAGAAACGAATGTCCATTTTCTCGCTTAATCCTAGCTTGGACAGCGCGACCGCGAAGAGTAGATCGCCAGGTACGCAAAAGCGGGTGGCGTCTTCATCGTGGATGGGGTTGAAATCATTGGCAATTTGTTTGGCGAAGCTGCACGCCTGATTTCGGGTAAAGCTGAATTCAGCTTGGGAAGGGGTAAAATACTGCTCTAAATGCATAGGACTATTCGCGGCCTGTTTGGACGGGCGGGATTTTAGCAGGGAACGCCAAAAAACTGAATCTATTAAGTGGGAGGCGGCATACATCATTGATTTATAAGGCCAACTGCTTGTCTCTGACGCTATTGACGTCGTCTCGGGATGTCATTAAAAGCCATTTTGGCTCGCAGCGGTGGTTATCCCAAACCTGCGGGCTCAGAGCCTGTTTTGTGTGGGTTTGTCGAAAGAATGGTGATACCTTACCCCGCAGCTGGCCCAGCCCGAGACCGAGAAGTCTTCTATTGAGTCTTTGAGTCCGGATTTGGTCGAAAAGCGTTTTTAGACAAGCTGTCCTTACACTGTGTGGGTTCTATGAAAGATATTGAAATTTACATCCGCGAACCGGTATTGAAGCGCGTTTTAGGGTGGATTAAAGGGGTTCTTGGCCCACTGGAAGAATTGCCCGTCGATAAATCCCAAAAAGGTGTGCGGATGTACCGTGCTCAGGAACAGCAGCCGCCGATTCCGATTGTTGTACAGACGGGCATTGAAGGTGGGCCTTATGTGGGTATCTGGTTCGATTCTGACAAAACCCCCTGGGAGTCGGATGTGGAATGTGCCCGGGAGGCCTTTGCGGCTTTTGGGTTGCCGGTGCAATGTGACCCCGGACCGGAGTATGACAATCAGGATGATTTTTTTAGAATTGATGAAGCGGGCGAGCAAATCGTTCGGTTAAAAGATGGTTTGCTGGGTGTTAAGTAAGAATTAATTCATGTTTTATCATGAGATTGTGTAAGGCAAGAGGGCGTTATGGAAGAGTTGATTGATGAGCTGCACGCGGTCTCGGAAGAGGTGCCGGTACCTCTGGAGTTGCCCGAGCACGATCAGGTGGTCGTGGCTCAGGAAGAGATTTTGATGCCGCTACCCGCGGATTTTCGTGAGTTTCTGATGACTTGCGGGGATGTAGTTTATGGCACCCTGGAACCGGTCACCGTGGCCGATCCTTCATCTCACACCTACCTCCCTGAAGTGACCTCGACCGCCTGGTCCATAGGCATGCCGCGGGAAATGGTGGCGTTGTGTGAATCTCGCGACGGGTTTTACTGTGTTGCGCAGGACGGCGAAATCAAGCTTTGGACAGAGTCGGGCTTCGACGCCGAAGTGTGGGAAAACATCTGGTATTGGGTCAGGGACGTATGGCTGGAAAGCTAACGTTGGGTTAATCAACCGCGGGCCATTACTCAGGGGCGCAATCAACCGTCAGCTGTCAATTGCTTATGCGTTGTCGATGACCGCGTGTTGAGGCTCTCTTAACCTAAGGATTGGAGGAGGAGATGAACAGTTTCGCACTGTTCATCTCCTCCTGGTCAGTCGGTAACCACCGCCACACGGATTGCGTCGAGGCGCAGTTGAGCGCTTTGCATGTATTGTACGCTGGTTTCTTTTAAGATCTGCAGGTATTGAATTTCCTCTTCGCGAATGTTCGGATTCACTTCGGCCAGAGCGGTCAGGCGCGACAGTTCCCGGTCATAGTAGGCGTCGATACATGTGCAGGACTCTTCGATCATGCTGTGTTGTAAGCTTTCGGCTTTGCTTTCCAGGTGCCCAACAATGCGTTCAATGTCGGCCCGCGCATGCTGAACCAGCTGTTTGGCGACCGGCTTCTGAATGGATTGCCCCAGTTTATTGAAATGCTCTGAAGTGATGATTGGTTCAAGCGCCTTCAGGTTGTTGTCTGCCACCAGGCGGGTGCAGCTGTTAGGCATAAAGCGTGGCAGTTGCAAGGCTCTGGGGCCCGGGCAATTGAACTGGAACAAGCCTTCTATCAACAGGCTGCCAGGCTTTAGGGGGGGCAGTTTGATGGTGCAAATGGCGGTGTTACCGCGATCGCTGCTGAGCACCATGTCCATCACGCCGCTGACCATGGGGTGCTCCCAGGTCAAATACTGCATATCTTCCCGGCTTAGAGCTTGCTGGCGACTGTAGGTGGCGGTGATCCCTTCGTCCGGCAGACCGGGGAAGTGATGAGCGTGCATGTGGTCGGAAGGGTGGGCAACAAACGCTTCTTCGCTGTGGCGTTCATGATCAACGCCAAAAATGTCAAAAGCTCGATTCATGTACTCGCTCAAGCTGCTGTCTTCATCCAGTGCCTGCAGTTCTTTCACCAGCGCGTCTGCGATTTCGGTTTTACAGGAGTTCAGTTCCAGTAAACGGTCGCGGCCATTCTTCAGCTCCTCCAGCAACAGTTCGGTGCGCTGGCGCGTGGCTTCGATCAGGAGCTCCAGATCCGCGTTGCCATCCAGTGCCTCGTTCAGGCCCTCTTCAAATTCTTCGAAGATCGTTTGCCCGATGGGGCAGACGTGTTCAAAACAATTCAACCCTTCGTGATACCAGCGTAACAGGGTGTGTTCATGGCTGTTCTCCAGGTAGGGGATGTGAATTTGAACGGTTTCAGACTGGCCTATCCGGTCCAGACGGCCAATGCGCTGCTCAATCAGGTCCGGGTTCAGAGGCAGGTCAAACATGACAAGGTGGTGGGCAAACTGAAAGTTGCGTCCTTCACTGCCGATTTCCGAGCAGACCAAAACCTGAGCGCCATCCTCCAGGTCGGCAAAGTAGGCTGCGGCACGATCCCGCTCCAGCAGGCTCAGGCCTTCATAGAACGCCGCACTGCGCACCCCACCGCGTAAATTCAGGTGCGTTTCCAGGTCCAGTGCTGTTTCCGCGCTGGAACAAATGATCAGGACTTTCTCTTTGCGGTGTTGTTTCAGCCATTGACTTAACCACTGTACTCTCTCGGCGTCGGCAAATCCCAGCGAGGGCTCACCGCTCAGGCTGAGGGGATGAGCATGCAGTTGACGGCCTGAAAAACCTTTCACGCCGGCGCGGGTGTTGCGGAACAGCACTCGTCCAGTCCCATGGCGATCCAGCAATTGATTGACCAGCTCGTTGCGGGATTCTTCGCTGTCCTCTTGCAGTAAATTCAGCCCGTTCTGACCAAGCATCTGCTGCAGTTGCTCGGTGAGCTCAGCGTCTGCAAGCAGTTCGGCAGCGGGTGCGGATGACAATAACTGCTGAACGAGTTGATTGACCGGCTGAAACTGCCGCTGCTCCTGTTTGAATGTTTCGAGATCGTAGTAGCGATCGGGGTCTAACAGCCGCAAGCGGGCGAAGTGGCTATCAATACCCAATTGTTCCGGGGTGGCAGTAAGGAGCAACAGCCCGCGGGCAATTCGGGCGAGTTGTTCAATGCTGTCGTAGGCCGGGCACTGGTGATTCGGCTGCCATTGAAGGTGATGGGCCTCGTCAACCACCAGCAAATCCCAGTCACAGCTGAGAGCCTGCTGTAAGCGCTTGGGGCTGTCAGTCAGCAACGGCAGGCTACAGAGAATCAGTTGAGCGGATTCAAAGGGATTGGTGTCATCCAGTCCCGGCATCTCAAAGGGATCGTCTTCCAGCATCTCGTCATCAGACAGGAGTGCGTCATCGCTAAGCTCCAGGGCCTGGCAGCGTTCTTCATCCAATAAGGTGAAAGAGAGGTTGAAACGCCTGAGCATTTCTACCAGCCACTGGTGTGTCAGGGATTCTGGTACGGCAATCAAAATTCGCTGACTGAGGCCCTTGATCAATTGCTGGTGGATGATCAGCCCGGCTTCGATGGTTTTCCCCAAACCGACTTCGTCAGCGAGTAAGACTCGTGGTGCGAAGCGCTTACCAACATTGTCTGCAATATAGAGCTGGTGTGGCAGTAGTTGTACACGGGGGCCAATTAACCCCGTCGTGTTCAGCGAGGCAAGGCGCTGTTGTTCCAGCAGTGTCTGGTGGCGTAATTTGTAGTCGCGGATGCGGTCAATCTGCCCGGCAAACAATCGGTCTTGTGGCTTGTTGAACTGTACAAAACAATCCAGTTCAACTTCTCCCCACGTGATGGTCTCTCCGGCGTGGTTTAGTCCCTGGTAAGAGAGATAGCCCTTGTCTTCTTTGATCTCTTCAATGAGTAAGGTGTTGCCGTCAAGGTCTTTAATCTTTTCGCCAACCCGGTACTGGACTCGGGTCAGGGGGGCATTGTTTTTTGCGTAAATGCGCTGCTCGCCGGCGGCCGGGAAACTTAAGGTGACAAAGCGATGGTCGGTTTCGCTGACGATACCCAATCCCAATTCTGCCTCAGTGTTACTGATCCAGCGCTGTCCGGTAATGAATTGGCCGGTGATTAAATCTGACAAAAGAAAACCTCTTTGAAATGTTTGACGTTGTCGTGATAATGATTATTGAAATGGTTGTCGTTAATAATTGTTAGTGTTGTATAAACGTATTCGGAGTGACGGTCTGGCTTTGGGCTTTGGGCCTTGAGCTCGCGCTGCCACAGGTGTTGTGGTCATCTCAAAATGGGTTCAGCGAGTATAGACCGTTGACGGCACCCTGCGCTGTCACAATTATAATAGATCGCACCCCTGATTTATGGGTTTAATGCTTTTTTTGCAGCATTGAGTCTTTCTGCACAGGGCTCGGCGCAGGCGTGAGCGTTAAGTCGGTTCCGCGGTTGAGTGTAAATTAACGGATGACCAGGGCGCCTTTGCCAATGCCTTCGTAGGCTTTGACTTTGATGCGGTCAGAGGGAAACTGCAGCTTCAGTTGATCGGCCAAATGGCTGGCAATGAGCTCAACCGTGGTGTCGGTATTGATCATGTAGCAACAGGTTTCGGGCATGCAAAGTTCAAAAGCCCCCTGGGACGTGGTGTAGGCAAAGCGGATGTACCGGTCTTCCTGTTGAACAATATCTTCCCGGGTGCCGATGTAGATATCCTCAAAGGTTTTGGACCACTGGGCCTCCAGTTCCGGGGCGGGCTGGTCATTGCGCCAGATGTGAATCCGGGAGCGGTGACCGTGGGCTATGCGTTGGCAGTTGCCGTCATGTTTCTTTAATCCATGACTGTAGTGATAATAACTGCCATTAATGTCTTCAGGTTCAAAATCGAGCCCCAACCGATCAAGACTGTCTGGCAGTAGGCTGCGCAGTTGGTTTTTGCTCCACTGGCTGACTGAGTGAGGGGTGATTTCCTCGGCATCCACCAGGGCAATTGCTTGCTCGGGTGCAGAGCATTGCAAGGAGTGTTCGCCGAAAGTCCAGGTCAGGTTGATGCGCTTGCCGGTCTGTTTCAACTTCAGGTTGGGCGAGCGGAGCGGGACCGCCAAACGGTGATCGATCTCCCTATCCAGCCAGTCGCGCAGTGTTTTTTTTACCACGCCGAAATCACAGACCATACCTTGCTGATCGAGCTGACCATCCAGTTGTGTACTGGCGAGCCAGGTTTCACCAAGCAGCCCTCGCTGTGGGTGCAAGTAGCTGAAATCAACGTTGGTGAGGTTATCGACGAATAAATGCATGGAATAGGGCACTGGGCTGAGAAGAAGAGCGGGCATTTTACCTGAGCATGACGCAACAGGCTATCCGTTGGGCTCTGCTAGCGTGTTAGTATGCTGCCTTTTGAAGATATTTGGTTCCGCTGCCCCAACAACAGACACGGCAAGAGGCGCTGCGGATCATGAATCAATGGGTGTAAGAAGGGCTATGACAGCATATTTCGAATCGTTGGGGTCTTCGTGGAGCCCGATATTGGGGGCGGAACTTCAAAAACCCTACATGAGGTCTCTCAACCAGTTTCTGTTGCAAGAGCAGGCGCAGGGGAAAGTGATCTATCCGGCCCGGGAACAGATTTTTAATGCCTTGAACAGTACCCCTTTTGGCAAGGTGAAAGTGGTGATCCTGGGGCAGGACCCCTATCACGGTCCACATCAGGCCCATGGGCTCAGTTTTTCAGTGCCGCAGGGGGTAAAAATACCGCCCTCATTGCGCAATATTTTCAAAGAAATTACAGCGGATACTGGCATACCCGTGCCGAGTCACGGTTGCCTTCAAAGCTGGGCCGATCAGGGGGTGTTGTTGTTGAATGCCACTTTGACGGTGGAGCAGGGTAAAGCCGGGTCCCACCAGGGTAAGGGTTGGGAGACGTTTACGGACAAAATAGTTGAACTGTTAAATGAGCGCCGGGAAGGGCTGGTTTTCATGTTGTGGGGCAGTTATGCGCACAAGAAAGGGGGGATAATTGACCGCAGTCGACATTGCGTTCTGGAGTCAGTGCACCCGTCGCCGCTGTCCGCCCACCGGGGATTTTTGGGGTGTGGTCATTTTTCCAGGGCCAATGAGTATCTGCTGGGGCAGGGCAAGAGCCCGATTGACTGGGCTCTGCCCGATGCGGAGCTGTCAGGCGCCGGTCAGTTCACTTTGAGCTTCTAAACGAGCTTGGGCGTCGAATTTCCGGCTGCCCGGCTTCAGTATTACCTCATCTTTTCCGGGGCCGCAGGATAAAATACCACCTTGTCCCCAGGCCTCGCCGGGGATCAGGTCGAGCGACCTGCTCGACCTGATAAGGCATCTACTCGACCTCATAAGGCAGGGGTAACAGCGTTAAAGTGTCCCGAGAATCCTGATCGAGCGTCAGAGCCCCGCCTTTTACCGCATCTTCCGTGGTTACCGCCAGCAGTTGCACTTTGCCATCGCAGCAGACGCTGTTGACGACGGTGCCGGCAGATTGCTTGCTGTTGTCAGTAAAGAGGCTGGAGCCCGCCGCAGCCGGCGTGTTGCCGCTGAGCTCGAAACGGTACAAGTGACGTTTCAATTTACCCTTGTAGTGCATGCGGGCAACGATTTCCTGTCCGGTGTAGCAGCCTTTTTTAAAGCTCACACCGTTGATGGCGGCTGTTTGAAGATTGAGAAACTGCGGTAAGAATTCATCCACGGTGGCTGCTGTTACCCAGCCGCGGCCAAGTTCGATGTCTTTCTGGCACCAGCCTGTCGTGTTTTCCGACAGGGCCACATTGCGTAACGCATCCGGCAAAGAGCCGCTTTGAGGGAACCAGCACTCAATTCGCTCCTCATCCCGTTTTAGGTATACCGCTCCGTCTTTCTGCACGGCGGTCATCCCGGCGACAAAATCAATGCCCAGGTGCTGCTTGGCCCAGTTTGTAACATCAACACCTAGCAGGCCGACCAGCTGATAGTGCTCGCTGACATCCGCTAACTTGGCTTTAGAGAACACAATGTATTTGCCCAGAGACGTCTGCAGGGCGTTCAAGGGATCCTTTTGCACGCCGATGAGCAGCGTTTGTTCATCGATTCTGACGTTGTCGAAATTGGCAATCATGCGTCCCTTTGGGCTGCAGTGAGCATTGTGTTGCCATTGCTCCGGTGTGCAGGCGTTGATGTCATTGGTGACCTGACCCTGCAAGAATTTCGTCGCATCAGGCCCTTGTATCTGCAGCAGACCGATATGGGGAAGGGCTATGAGGTTCGGTATATCTGGGTTCATAGAGTTCGGGCTTTCAGTGTTTATGTGCGGTTAATCGGTAGGTGGGTTATAGCGCGATGGGGAATAGATCTATAACAAGAGAGAACATACGTTAAAGTTTACACTTCAGTTTAGCATAAGTAGTTCATGCTCTGGCACTCCCGGGCTGCCTCTATTTAGTCTGGTCTTTTGTAAATCCCCAAGAATGACAGGCTTGGCTCGCGGCCCGGCGGGTCTGGGGGTATAATGCGCCCCTTATTTTTAAGCACATGGCTCATTGTTTTGAGCAAATACCCATTTTGAGCTATTAACTAAGTAGGTTACTTTCATGGACAAAAACCGTCTGTTTTGGGCCAGTCGCCGCGGCATGCTGGAGTTGGATCTGGTGTTGCAGCCTTTTCTGGAAAATGTCTATGATGATCTGCCGCAGGAAGATAAAGAGCGGTATTGGGAATTAATGGATTGCGAAGATCAGGATATGTTTAACTGGTTTATTCATCGTCATGAACCAGAGGATCCAGAGATCAAAAAGATAGTGGATATCGTACGTGGCCATACCGGGATGCAAGTTTAAAAAGATCATCACTCGGCAGCGAAGGCTTGTCTTTGCGGCTGTTAGCGGCCTTATCAGCAGGGTTCGAACGCGAAAGGCCGCTGTCAGGCGCCTGAGCGAAGTCGGCCCCGGTGCTGGCGAAAACCTTCCCCTCCAGCCTGCGGATCCATACCAGGGCGATTCACTGTCAGCCGCCAGGGTTCCTGCCCCGGGCGCGAACCTGCGCCCTGCGGGTGTTTTTTCAGGATCAAATGTCATTGAGATCAGACCATCAAACATGGCCCGGGCCACTCATCTGTTGATGTCGTGTCTGGCCCTGGCGGCTGGCTGTCTCTCTGCCCTGGCGGGGCTGGGGTTGCTGATCTGGTGTCTGCTTGTCCTGCTTCTGGCGGCGTGGGGTTATCGCTATTTGGCGCGCAATCCTGTGGGCAGCTGGTTGATTGATGCACGGGGGTTGTCGATGGCACAGGGAGCCGCCACTCAGATGCGCGTTGACGGGGAGTCAGCCCGCTGTGGTTTTGCGGGAATTCAGGGTAGGGCCGATGCTGACCCATTGCTTGCCGCCGGGATGGGTGGGCGTCAGACCGCAAAGGCCGTGCCCCGTCTTCGGCTCGAGGTTGTCAGGGGCTGGCAATTGGCCCCCTGGTGGCTGCAGTTGCACTATCGGGCGCAGGGGCAGCGACGGTGGCGGAGCCTCTTGTTGTGGCCGGACAGTGCCAGCCCTGAAGCCCTGAGGTTGTTGCGCTCTGAAGATTTCTCGGGGCCCAGGGTAAAGCCTTGTCCTCAAGTGTTGCCAAAGGTTAAACGGGTCGAGGGCGACTTGTGATGAGGGCGTGGCTGCCATTATCACAAGGCCATCAACCCCATCAAAGGCCATTCACAGGCGTTAACTTCGGACAAAAATCTCCTGGGCGGCGAAATTCGTCGGCACCAAAATCGTATCTCGGGCAATGGAAGAATTGTTGGGATGATCCAGAGAGTAGTGCAGTCCCCGACTTTCTTTGCGTTCCATGGCCGAGCGGATGATGAGTTCGGCGATCATGGCGAGGTTGCGCAGTTCGATCAGGTCGTTGCCGACCTGATAATTGCTGTAGTACTCCTGAATTTCTTTTTGCAGCAGTTTGATGCGGTGCGTTGCACGCTCAAGGCGCTTGCGGGTGCGGACAATACCTACGTAATCCCACATAAATCGACGCAGTTCATCCCAGTTGTGGGAAATAACCACATCTTCGTCGGAGTTAGTGACCCGGGAGTCATCCCAGGCCGGGGCCTTGCCGGGGGCATCAATGTTACCCAGGGTCTCGGCAATGTGTTCGGCGGCCGCTTGAGCGTAAACGACGCATTCCAGCAGTGAGTTGCTGGCCATGCGGTTGGCGCCGTGCAGGCCCGTGAATGAGGTTTCGCCAATGGCGTAAAGCTGGTCCAGGTCAGTTTGCCCGTGATGGTTAACCACCACGCCACCACAGGTGTAATGTGCCGCCGGAACGACGGGGATGGCCTGCTTGGTAATATCAATGCCGAACTCCAGGCACCGGGCTTTCACTGTCGGAAAGTGTTCACTGATGAACTCTGCGGGTTTGTGACTGATGTCCAGGTACAGGCAGTCGCTGCCAAGACGTTTCATCTCGTGGTCAATCGCTCGGGCCACGATGTCGCGAGGCGCCAATTCGCCTCTTTCGTCGAAACGCTGCATGAAACGCTCGCCATTGGGCAATTTAAGGTGTGCTCCTTCGCCGCGCAGAGCTTCAGTGACCAAAAATGAACCGGCTTTGGGGTGATACAGGCAGGTCGGATGGAACTGATTAAACTCCATGTTGGCGATGCGACAGCCCGCTCGCCAGGCCATGGCAATACCATCTCCGCTGGCGCTGTCGGGGTTGCTGGAGTACAGGTACACCTTGCTGGCTCCGCCGGTTGCCAGAATAACGGCTTTGGCCTGGAATACATCGACGCAATCCTGATTGCGGTTGTACACATAAGCTCCGCTGCAGCGGACTTTTCCGCTGCGGGTGTCGGGCTGTGTCAGCAGGTCAACGGCGATGTGATGTTCGAACAGATCCAGGTTTTCGTGTTTCTGGACTTTCTCGATCAGGGTTGTATGAACGGCTCGCCCGGTGGCATCGGCACTGTGAATAATGCGTCGATGGCTGTGACCGCCTTCTTTGGTCAGGTGGTAGTCCGGTCCGTCCTGTTGTTTGGTAAAGCTAACGCCCTGGTCGATAAGCCATTGAATGGCGGCTTTGCCCCTTTCCACGGTAAAGCGCACGCTGCTTTCATGGCAGAGGCCGGCACCAGCGTTGAGGGTGTCTTCAATGTGAGCCTCGATGGAGTCGTTGTCGTCCAGTACAGCGGCAATGCCGCCCTGGGCGAACCAGGTTGACCCTTCGTTGAGGGCGCCTTTGCTGAGAACCGCCACTTTTGCAGTGTCGGCCAAATTGAGTGCAAGCGTGAGACCTGCGGCTCCGCTGCCAATAATCAAGACATCGTGTAGGTGGTGACGGCTACGCATAGTTTATGCCTGTGTTCCCTGAACTTACCGGTGAAAGGCGGCTAGTATATACATGCCGTGCTCGCGGTGGTATTGCCTTTTCGGGCGGTTTAAGAGGCAATCGCTTCTGTTAAAGAGTAGAATTTACTTCATCAGAGGTGAAAATTGCTAAGCTGTAGCAAAATTTGCGTTAAACATGGTCTTATTGTGTGTTATTTGTGCCCGGGACACTTGTCGCGTAAATGTTTGTTGGGCAGGTGTGAACTTCTCATCTCGCCTGCAGTCTAGTTTCAGAATCAATAATAGGGCGTCTTGTCGTTGTTGCCCTGCTTGTTATAGGTGCTGTTGGTTGGAATAAACGTTCACTGCGGAGCGTTTAAGATGAACCCTGGTTCATGCATATTCAGAGGATGTTCATGACAAGTGACCATAATTGGCAAAAATGAGAGGTTTTGGAGAACAGGATGACAGCGCAGCGTGCGCCAGAAACAGATCAACAGCTTGTGGAGCGGGTTCAGAAGGGCGATAAGCGAGCATTCGACTTATTGGTTTTGAAATACCAGCACAAAATGATATCCGTGGTGAGTCGTTACATAAATGATTCACATGAGGTATACGATGTTGTACAGGAGGCCTTTATTAAGGCCTATCGTGCCTTGGGGAACTTCCGCGGCGATAGCCAGTTTTACACCTGGTTGTACCGTATCGCCATTAATACGGCTAAAAACTATCTTGTCTCCCGTGGCAGAAGGCCGCCGGCAACGGATGTCGATGTGGCGGATGCAGAGTTCTATTCCGGCAGTGACCTGTTGAAGGATGTAGACACTCCGGAGAATAACCTCTTTCGGGATGAATTAAAGGCCGAAGTGGACAGTGCCATAAGGGATTTGCCGGAAGATCTTCGCACTGCCGTGACCCTGCGTGAGTTCGAAGGTCTTAGCTATGAAGAAATTGCTGATGTTATGGGGTGTCCTGTAGGAACCGTCCGGTCTCGTATTTTCCGGGCTCGGGATGCTATCGAGAAGAGAATTGCGCATTTAGTGGATGAAACGGCAGGCTGAGTTTGTGCGCGTTCTGCGTGGCACCGATGAGGCGCTCTGGCGTCAGGGCATAAAACCGGATCTTCAGGAGTATAGCGATAGCGGGATTGGTAGGGCTGGCACTGTGAATGTACGTCAGCCGCACAGCAAATGTTCTGTGGGCGCAGTTTTCCGTTGGATTGGCGGATAAAAGACAGCCATAAGCGAATATAGTGTGAACTTTCTCTCGCGGGGGCAGTCATAGAGAACACAATCTCATGAGGCCAAAAGGGTTTTTCTGTGAAGTTGATCTCTGTGGCTTAAATCGGAGTCCGCGGCCTGGTGTAACAACCTGGGTCCGGCCAAAAGAGCAGGGTTTCGCGAGGTTGCGTAGTTTCAGGTGTATAACGTTTTTTAGTCAACCCATTGGGCTGTCCAGACATTACGCGTGAAGAGTCAGCACATATAAATGCAGACTTACTTACAAATCGACAGTTTGATAGCACGATAAAGAGTGAACAGATTAATATGGCAGAGCATTCGAAACATAAGCAACGTGTGGCAGACATGAAAGAATCTGTATCGGCCCTGGTCGATGGGGAAGTGTCTGAGCTGGAGCTTCATCGGGTTTTGAAGGCCAGTGAGTCGGATGAGAGTATTCGCCATACTTGGAGTCGTTACCAGATTATCAGTTCTGTTCTGCGTAATGACGCCCCCTCGGCACCGCAGATCGATTTATCTTCCGCCATCCGTGAAGCCATTGATGCCGAAGAGGTACATCAAATGCCTGCGGCCGATTCAAAGCGTTCAGGTTGGGTACAAAACCTCGGAAAAGTGGCGGTGGCGGCTTCCGTTGCTGCTGTTATGGTACTCACTACACAGTTGACGGACGTCGGCGGGACAGGATCTGCAGCGGTAGAAGTGGCGAAAGGTGGCAATGTTAATGGGTCCCCAGAGCTTCAATTACCGACTCCTGCGGCAACACTGCCTGCTGGATTTCAGACCCCGTCATTAACTGCCCGTACGGTAAGTTCCCATCAGCGTATGCCGGTGCAGGAATCCCGAGCTCAATATTACCCGGTAGTGACCAAGGCTCAGTCGGCTTTACCTGCTCAGCCTCCAACCCCTGAAGTTCAGGCGTACTTGCAACGGGTGATGGAGGTTCACGCGGGGCATGCTGCATTAAACAGCAGTCGGGGCATGATGCCTTATGCCCGCGTTCCCGCTGACACGGAATGATTGATTGCTGAAATCAACTGAGCGATGATGGCTTGGCGAATTTGTCAGGGCCGTCCCGCACGTACTTCTTCGCGCTTCGCCCTGCAGGCTGCAGTAAAGGCTTTTGGGGCGTCGATCCGGCCAATACTTACTCGTTGATCAGGCTTCACAGTCGAGGCCTAATTGACCGCTGGGTAAAAGGATCGGCACTTTCTTTCTCACTAAAGTTTGTGTTAACTAAAATATGTTTAAACTCAACATCGATACCAACCAAACATGGTCTCGCTGTTTACCCTATTGTCTTACTTCCTATTGCCAGAAAGTTAGTTACATGGAGAAACCTGGTCCTGTGATGTCATTGAATCTGAGGGTGCTCTCTCGTCGCTTTCTCTTCAGGCCCCTGGCGGGTCTATTGACTGCCTTTGTTGTGCTTCCTTTTGTCGGCATTTCCCCAGTGGTATTCGCCGCGGAAAAGCCTGATCAGGCCATTGGCCTCCTGTCCAGCATGTCCAAATCGCTCCGCGAGAGAGATTATCGAGGGTTGTTCACTTACGAGTACGGTGGTGCTTTGCAGACTCTCCGGGTGACGCACCGAGTGATGGATGGGGATGAGTATGAGCATCTGGAATACCTGAACGGACCTTCTCGTCGGATTGAGCGAAGTGGCCGCAGTACGGAGTGTCTGTCGCCGGCTGACCAGGTGATGAGAGGGTTGTTTCCAGCGCTGGAAGGGGATTATCACGGTTTGGGTCAGCATTACCGCTTTTATATTAGAGACGAAGAGCGGATTGCTGGTCGAGCTGCGAATGTTCTGCAAATAGTGCCCCGTGACGACTACCGCTATGGCTACACCTTGTCCATAGATAAGGAAACCTTCCTGCCATTGGCTTCCATGACCTTTAATGCGAATCGGCAGGTTCTCGAGCGGTTGCAGTTTGCCGATATTGACCTTATATCAGATGACAGCTGGGTAGATGTGGTTGGACCGACGACGGACGTCAACCGTTCAGTGTGGCGTGCCTGCGATCGAGAGTCGGATGACATGGAGTGGCGTGTCGCCTGGGTCCCTAGCGGCTTCGTTTCAGCGGGAAATTATCGGATGCAAGATGTTGGTGAGGTGCAGCTGTTTACCGATGGGTTATCCGCATTTTCGGTTTTCTTAAGCCCAATGACTAAAGAGGTTGCGGCTCAGGGGAAAGCCCAGCGGGGAGCAACGGTCGCCTACATGCAGCAGCATATGCTCAACAGCGCACCTTATACTGTCACGGTGGTGGGTGAAATTCCGGCCAGAACCGCGCAGCGGATTGCCAATTCACTTCATTGGGGCCCGGCGCTAACAGGTGAGACTCCTGATGCCGGGAAAGTGCCCGAGAGTGGCCCGGCTCGCTGATAGCAAATCCGATGGCTGCTGTAGGGTTGCCGGCCATGCCGGTTTTCGTTGAGATCGACTTGTTGAATGCTTATGGCTACTGCCTAAAGAAAAGGAAGAGAGACGCTTTATGATTACAGAGGTGGGTCGTGTTGTTGCGGTTGATCAAGGCTGTTTGTGGGTCGAAACCATACAGCGCTCTACCTGCGAATCGTGCTCCGCTGAAAAAGGTTGTGGCCAGAGTCTCGTGGCGAAGTGGGGTGGAAAAACCAGCTTCATTCGCGTGCTGCTCGATGGGCGCGATGCCTCCCAGTATCACCTGCACGACACGGTCAAGATCGGCATCCCCGAGGAGGTGGTCGCAAGAGGTTCCATGCTGGTTTACCTGACGCCCCTGATGGCCCTGATGGCGGGTGTATTTATGGCGGAATCTTTCAACCTGTCGGAAGGCGGGGTGATTGTTTCTGCCCTGGCCGGGCTATTGGTCGGAGGGGGAGGGGTGCGTTGGCACAGCTACCGGCACCGAGATGATCGTCGTGTGCAGCCTGTTTTGATGGATGGCGTGGAGCCGGTCAGCTGGTGCCCGAGATGAACGATAAGCGAGTGACGCGGTGCAATGACGCGGGTTGGTGTGTGCTGGTTATGTATTGAGACCGGCCGATGAAATAGGTTCGCAGTTGATTTTAGGCTTCTGCGGCTGTTTGTATGAGTTGGTTTGTTCAGTGAAAGGAAGTTGTTCATGACGTTTAAGCAATTTTACTTGCCATTTTTCTTGTTGGTGATCAGTTTGGGCGCTCAGGCGCGAAGTGGCCTGCCTGACTTTACGGATTTGATTGAGTCAACGTCCCCCGCTGTGGTCAAGATTAATACTGTCGAGCACGTTAAGGCTCGCGGGCGAATGCAGTTGCCCCCGGGGCGCCAGGACGTGCCCGATATATTTCGTCACTTGTTCGAACCGCCTGGAGGCATGCCGGAGCGCAATGTTCAGTCTATGGGCTCTGGCTTTATTGTCTCCGCAGACGGTTACATCCTGACCAACAATCATGTGGTGGATGGCGCCGATGAGATTCAGGTGCGCTTGAGTGACCGCCGTGAATACAGTGCCACGGTAGTGGGTAGCGATGAGCGATCGGATTTGGCGCTCCTCAAGGTTGATGCTACCGGCTTGCCGACACTTAAATTCGCCAAAGATGATGATTTGAAGGTGGGCCAATGGGTGTTGGCGATTGGCTCTCCTTTTGGTCTCGATTTCTCCGCCAGTGCGGGCATTGTCAGTGCCATTGGTCGCAGCATTCCGAGTGAAAGAAACGAAAATTACGTCCCTTTTATTCAGACCGATGTGGCCATTAACCCGGGCAATTCCGGTGGGCCTTTGTTTAACCTCGATGGCGAGGTGGTCGGCATCAACTCACAGATTTATACCCGCTCGGGCGGCTCCATTGGACTGTCGTTTGCGATTCCTGTGAGTGTGGCTCGAGAGGTCGTCAGCCAGCTTAAAGAGAAAGGACGGGTAGACCGAGGCTGGCTCGGGGTTGTGATTCAGGAGGTGGATCGTGATTTGGCGGCTTCATTTGGTTTGAGCAAGCCCATGGGGGCACTGGTGGCTCAAATGGATCCTCGCGGTCCAGCCGCGAAATCCGGAATTCAGGTGGGGGATGTTATTATCAAGTTCGATGGCATGACCATTTCGACCTCCGGTGATTTGCCTCATGCCGTGGGGGGCACGCCTCCGGGCGAGACGGTTCCGGTGACGGTGATCCGTGAGGGCAAGAAGACCAATATTCCCGTGACAGTGGGCACTCTGGGCGGTGACGCGGCGGCAGCTTCAAAACCTGTTGATTCTATCGACGGGGGGCGACTGGGACTTGTGGTCGAGCCCGTCGATGAACAGACAATGAAAGAGTGGCAGCTGGCCGGCGGTGTGGTGGTCACTAAAGTGCTGCCCAATGAGCCGGGGGCCAAAGCAGGCCTTAGGCCTGGTGACATCATTGTCCAATTGGGTTTTAACGATGTCGCCTCTGTGCAGGAGTTCTCCAAAATTGTGGCTCAATTGCCACCGAACAACCTGTTACCCATCCGCTTTTACCGCCACGGGCGGGCTTTATTCCGAACAATTTCTATTGCTGAATAAATCCTTCTGGATCTCGCATCAGTTGAGGCGCCGTCATAGCGCCTCAACGCTAAATACGGTAGACTTCCCACCTTTTTCCGGGCCCCGGAGGCTCGCTCGTACCTGTGTCATTTCTATTGATGGAATGGCCAAATTTGACTTATTACTGACGGGTAGTTGTAAATACTGTGACCGACCTTAGCCATATACGAAACTTTTCCATCATTGCTCACATTGATCATGGTAAATCCACCATCGCCGATCGTTTTATTCAGGTATGTGGTGGTCTTAGCGAGCGAGAAATGGCTGCCCAGGTGCTCGATTCCATGGATATCGAGCGCGAGCGTGGCATCACGATTAAAGCGCAGAGCGTGACTCTCGATTACAAGGCCCGCGATGGTAAAATCTACCAACTCAACTTCATTGATACTCCGGGGCACGTAGATTTCAGTTACGAGGTCTCCCGTTCGCTGAGCGCTTGTGAAGGTGCATTGCTGGTAGTGGATGCGGCCCAGGGTGTTGAAGCCCAATCTGTGGCGAACTGTTATACCGCCATCGAGCAGGGACTGGAGGTGATTCCGGTTCTTAACAAGATCGATTTACCCCAGGCTGAGCCCGAGCGGGTTGCCCAGGAAATTGAAGAGATTATTGGCATTGATGCCACTGAGGCAGTCCAATGCAGTGCCAAATCCGGTATCGGGGTCGACGATGTACTGGAAGAGCTGGTGCGCCTGGTGCCACCACCGGTAGGGGATGTCGATGCGCCCTTGCAGGCACTGATTATCGATTCCTGGTTTGACAATTACCTGGGCGTTGTTTCTCTGGTTCGTGTTCGTCAGGGTACACTCAAGGTCAAGGATAAAATCATCACCAAGTCCATCGGGCGCGCTCAGATCGTTGACAGCGTTGGCGTGTTTACCCCTAAGCGCAAAGAGACCAAGGTCTTGCGAGCCGGTGAGGTGGGTTTTGTGGTGGCCGGCGTGAAAGACATCCACGGTGCCCCCGTAGGGGACACCATTACACATGCTTCAACGCCTGATGTAGAGCCCGTTCCCGGCTTCCAGAAAGTCAAACCTCAGGTTTACGCGGGTCTTTTCCCGGTCAGCTCTGATGATTATGAGGCGTTTCGTGAGGCGCTTGCCAAGTTAACGCTAAACGACGCCTCCTTGTTTTTTGAACCGGAAAGTTCGGACGCACTGGGATTTGGTTTCCGCTGTGGCTTCCTCGGTATGCTGCACATGGAAATCATCCAGGAGCGGCTGGAGCGGGAATATAATCTGGATTTGATCACGACAGCGCCTACCGTGGTTTACGAAGTAGTGAAAACCGGTGGCGAAGTGATCTATGTGGACAACCCTTCAAAACTGCCGGACCCGGGCATGATTGAGTCCATGCGTGAGCCCATTGTGCAGGCTAATATTCTGGTGCCGCAGGAACATTTGGGGGCTGTGATAACTCTCTGTATTGAAAAACGCGGTGTTCAAAAGGACATGCAGTACATGGGATCCCAGGTGGCCGTGACTTATGAGCTGCCAATGAACGAAGTGGTACTGGATTTCTTTGACCGGTTGAAGTCGGTGAGCCGGGGCTTTGCCTCTCTAGATTACAGCTTTGACCGCTTTGAAGAAGCCAAACTGGTTCGTTTGGACGTCTTGATTAATGGTGAGAAAGTGGATGCACTGGCGTTGATTGTTCACCGCGACAATGCGCCCTATAAGGGTCGGGCACTGGCGGATAAGATGAAAGAACTTATTCCTCGTCAAATGTTTGATGTCGCTATTCAGGCAGCAATTGGTGGCCAGGTGATTGCGCGGACTACCGTGAAAGCGCTGCGGAAAAATGTAACGGCTAAGTGTTACGGCGGCGATATTTCCCGTAAGAAAAAGCTGCTGCAAAAGCAGAAAGAAGGTAAAAAGCGCATGAAGCAGGTGGGCAGCGTGGAAATTCCACAGGAAGCTTTCCTGGCAGTGCTTAAAGTTGACGACTAAGAGAAATAAAGAAGACAGACTATATGGATATTAATTTTCCTTTGATATTGGTGCTGCTGGTGTTCGGCAGCGGTTTGGTGTGGTTGATTGATAGTCTGTTTTGGGCTCGCAAGCGTCAATTAGCGGTGTCGGCGGTGGATCAGCAGTTTGCGGCAGCAGAGCTGGATTCCGCGCGGGAGCAGGCCGTGTATGATCAGGCCAAAGCGGTTGCCTCGAAAGAACCGGTAATTGTTGAATATGCGAAGTCGTTCTTCCCGGTTCTGTTTGTTGTGCTTGTGTTGCGGTCATTTTTGGCTGAACCTTTTCAAATCCCTTCAGGGTCGATGATTCCAACCCTGAAGGTGGGTGATTTTATTTTGGTGAATAAATTCACCTACGGTATCCGTTTGCCGGTAATCCGTACCAAAATCATCGATATCAACGAACCCGAACGCGGTGATGTGATGGTGTTTTTCCCTCCACACAAACCGGATACCTACTTTATCAAGCGGGTAGTCGGCATGCCGGGTGACAAGATTCGTTATATCAATAATGTGCTCTACATTAATGGCGAGAAACAGCCGCAATCGCTGGTGGCTTCACTGCCACCGGGAAACCCTCAATATCGCCTGATGACCGAGAATTTAGGTGGTGTTGAGCATGAAATGCGCAAGCACGTGGTGCCCAGCCCATTAAGCCGTCAAGGCGAGTGGGAAGTGCCAGCAGGCCACTATTTCATGATGGGTGATAACCGTGACGAAAGCTCCGACAGTCGTGTTTGGGGGGTGGTTTCTGAGGACGCCATTGTCGGCAAGGCGTTTGCGGTTTGGATGCATTGGGACTCGTTGTTCAGTCTTCCAAGTTTCAGTAATGTAGGCAGTATTCAATAAAGTAGAAAGTTATATAAAACCTTGGGGGTTGAATATATGCGTATGCCAAAATACCAAAGTGGCTTGTCGACAACGGGATTGCTGATCACACTGCTGGCGGCGGGCTTTGCCATCATGTGTTTATTTAAGATGGTGCCGGCGTATATGGATGATCGCTTCATCCAGGAAGGGCTCAAGAGCTTGACCGAAAATGTTGACCAAATTGATGAAATGTCCGATGAGCAGATCAGAAAGCAAATTGGCCGTTTCTTCGTCGTGAATAACGTACGCAGCCAGTCCGAGAAAGATATTAAGATTGAGCGCAAACAGGATCGTACGTTGGTGAAAATGGAATACGAAGTGCGTGTGCCGATTTTCGCGAATGTCGATGTGGTAATGACGTTTAACAACGTCTGGGACAGCAAGCGACCTTATGATTGTTGTAAACCTGACAGTGAGATGTAACTCTGCAAGTGAATAATATTATCCGTCAGCGATTGCTGCACCGGTTGGGTTATGAGTTTCTCGATGAAACCTTGTTTGACCTGGCCCTGACTCACCGCAGCTGCGGTGCCCGTAATAATGAACGGCTGGAATTCCTGGGCGATTCGATTTTGAACTTCGTTGTCGGAGAGTCATTGTTCGAGCGCTTCCCTCAAGCCAAAGAGGGCCAGCTGAGCCGTTTGCGTGCGCAGATGGTTAAGGGGGAAACACTGGCGGAAATCGCCCGTGAATTCGACCTCGGCCCCTGCCTGAACCTGGGTGAAGGGGAGATGAAAAGTGGCGGCTTTCGACGCGATTCGATCCTGGCTGATGCCGTAGAAGCCATTATCGGTGCCATACACATGGATCGTGGTATGGCCGCTGCACGCGAGCGCGTGTTGATTTGGTATCAGGCCCGGCTGGATGCGCTGGAGCTGGAAACCAATCGTAAAGACCCGAAAACCGAGCTGCAGGAGTATCTGCAGTCAAAAAAAGTAGCCTTGCCAGAATACAAGGTTGTGGATGTGGGGGGGGAAGCCCATGCCCAGCAATTTACCGTTGAGTGCCACTCCAAACTGTTAAAAGGTCCAACGGTGGCAACCGCAAGCAGCCGTCGCGGTGCCGAAAAAATGGCCGCTGAAGCGGCTCTCAAACAATTGTTAGGAGCGACTGAATGAGTCAACCAGAGGTCAGTCGTTGTGGTTACGTCGCCATCGTCGGTCGCCCCAATGTGGGCAAATCCACGCTGCTTAATCACATCCTTGAACAAAAAATCAGTATTACCTCGCGCAAGCCGCAGACCACCCGCAACAACGTTCTCGGGATTAAAACCGAAGGTGCGGTGCAAGCGATATATGTAGACACTCCAGGTCTGCATTTGCAGCACGGCAAAGCCATCAACCGCTATATGAATAAAGCCGCGACTACCGCTTTACGCGACGTGGATGTGGTGATTTTTATTGTGGATCGGCTGGCCTGGACTGATGAAGACGATATGGTCGTGCATCGATTGCAGAACCTGGATTGTCCCATCATCCTGGCCATCAATAAGGTGGATCAGCTGGAGGATAAGGCAGTATTGTTGCCGCACCTGGAGTGCCTGGCAGAAAAGCTTAAGGTGGATGAAATCGTACCGATTTCAGCATTAAAAGGGGTAAATCTGGACGCTCTGCAGGAGCAGGTGGAAAAACGTCTACCGGAGGGAGTCCACTTTTTTCCGGAGGACCAGATTACCGACCGCAGCTCTCGCTTCCTGGCCGCAGAAATCATCCGTGAAAAAATTACCCGTCAACTGGGTGATGAATTGCCTTATCAGATGGCCGTTGAGATTGAAGAGTTTTCCCATGCGGGCAATATCATACATATTGGCGCCTTAATTCTGGTGGAGCGGGATGGGCAGAAGCGCATCCTGATTGGTGACAAAGGGGCCAAGATCAAGCAGATTGGGCAGCAGGCTCGCCTGGATATGGAAGCCCTGTTCGATTGTAAAGTGATGCTCAAAACCTGGGTGAAAGTGAAGTCAGGTTGGTCTGATGACGAGAGGGCACTGCGCAGTCTGGGCTACGACGACGTCTAGCCCGGTCAGGCGCTCTCACTGATGCGGATCGAATTACAGCCAGCCTATATTCTTCACAGCCGCCCATTTCGGGACACCAGCCTGATTATAGATTGTCTCACTCGGGATTTTGGGCGCCTTTCGCTGATTGCCAAAGGCGCTCGATCGGCCAAATCGCGTCAGCGTCAATTGTGTCAACCCTTTGGCTCGCTGTTACTTTCCTGGCAAGGCAAATCCAGCTTGAAGACAATGATCTCCATTGAGAGCCGGCAGTTACCTCTAAACCTGCGCGGCGATCATTTGTTCAGCGGTTTCTACCTGAATGAGCTGCTGACCAGGGTTATCCCCGAAGAGGACAGCTGTCAGGAGGTTTATCATCGTTATGGGCTGGCTCTGGAGCAGTTGTCCAGGCAGGAGCCTCTTGAACCGGTGTTGCGGTCTTTTGAGCTGGGGCTGTTGGAAGATTTGGGCTACAGCGTAGACCTGACCTATGATGCTATGGGTAACCCGCTGAGTGCAGCGGGTCTTTATCAGTGGCGGCCAGAGCATGGCTGGACACTGGTGGTGCATCCGGAGGGACCTGCGATGGAGGCCGTCTCAGAGCCCGCACGTTCAACCGCGAGCGCCGTCTCAAACGCTTTTGTCGGAGCGCATTTGCTGGCGCTGTCGAGGCAGGATTTTACCCCGGATACTCTGCGTACCGCCAAGACGCTGTCACGCCTTTTATTTCAGCCGTTGCTGGGCTCCAGACCACTGGAAAGCCGTAAACTGTTTCAAAAAACCTTACCGCTTAATACGGAAGCACTCTAGAGGGTGACATAATGATTGTTGGAATGGGAACCGACATTGTTGAACTGTCGCGTATTGACGCCACTCTGGATCGCCTGGGCGATGCATTTGCCCGCCGGATTTTGGCGGCGCCGGAGTGGCAATCCTATTTGGATACGACTCGTAAAACGGCTTTTCTGAGTAAGCGCTTTTGCATTAAAGAAGCTGCGGCCAAAGCGCTGGGAACGGGCATTGGTCGTGGAGTTTCCTGGCAGCATATGTGGGTTGAGCACAATGAAGATGGGGCACCCAAATTGTGCTTTTCGGAGGGGGCGTTAGCCCGGTTAGAGGCCTTGGGGGGGAGCCGGATACATGTCAGCGTATCCGATGAACAGTTGTATGCAACAGCCACGGTGATCTTAGAACGCTGACGTGACACTGCTGAAAATAATTAAAATAATATACCCAGGTTGTTCAGCGGGTAAAAATGGTTTGTCTCCATGATTTTTTCTTCAATTGCATCGCCGCTGTTCTGGTGGCCAGCCGTTATCGCATCGTTATTGGCGTTGCTCTGTTCCGCCGTTATGGCTCCCTGGCGTCAGCTGTTTAGGCAGGGTTATCGTCAGCATTTATTTTGGGGAGCCGCGGTGGGGCTTGGGTTGTTCTGGCAAATGCATGTGGATGTTTTGGGGCTGTTCGGGCTGCACCCTCTGATCATGATGAGCGTGGTGATGGTGTTTGGGTGTGCTTTGGGCTTGTGGGTTGGTGCTCTGGCGTTGATGTTGGGGTCGCTGTTTCATGTTCAGCCCTGGACCGATCTGGCCGTGCAGTTTTGTTTGAACGTACTCATCCCGGCCCTGGTTGCAGCCGCGGTGTTGATGTTGATCGAACGCTTACCCTTCAGAAACTTATTCGTCTATATGCTGGGGGGTGGGTTTATCGGAGCCATGGTTACCGTACAGGCCATGGCGGCTTCCAGCTGGCTCTATGTGTGGCTGTTTGGGCCGGAACCTCTGCTGGTCATCATTTCTGATTACTACTACCTGACACTGCTGATGATGTTTCCGGAGGGTTTCATCAATGGCGCGATGATCAGTACTTTAACGGTGTTGGCGCCGCATCTGGTCAAGACCTACGATGATCATCGCTATTTGGATGACGATTGACGATCAAGGAGGGGGGGGAAGTCAGGTGTGCCTCTGCTCCTGGCTTATGCTGGTTGATTTTTGAGTCCCCTAAGCCCCTGGCCCCTTATGCACCTAAGCCGCCCAGCCGCTGATCCTTATATCTCTTCAATTTCAGGCAGCGTCACAACGATGGAAAGCCCGCGAACGGGATTGTTGCGTGCATTAATCGTCCCGCCATGGTGGAGTACCGTACGCTTTGCGATCGCCAGGCCCAGACCGTAGCCACCGCTTTTGCGGTCCCGAGCTTCGTCGGTTCGAAAGAAGGGTTCGAAAATATCATCGAGGTGGTCGGGCGACACCCCTGGACCACAATCACTGACACTGATACGCGCTTGACCGGTTTCCGGCCGATCGATACGAATGCTGACCGGTGAATGATCGTCCGTGTAGCGAATGGCATTGCGTATGATGTTGTCAAACACTCCGGCCAAGGTGTTGCCACGTGTTTGAATCAATACCTCGGGTAGATTATTGCTCAGAGAGAGCGTCACAGACTTCTGCGCCGCTTCATCGCGACACTCTTCTACAATGGTGGTGACCAGGCTGCTCAGTTCCACAACATCATCCAATTCCCAGCCCCCTTGCTCGGTGACGGGCAGAGACAGAATGTCGGAAATAACATCATTTAGGTAGTCCGCCGCCTCTTTAATACGATCAAGTTCACCGGTGATTTCACTGTTCGCGCGCTGCTGTGCAATGGCTAGCGCAACCTGAAGGCGGGCGAGGGGTGAGCGCAATTCGTGCGACACATCTTTAATCAGTCGCTTTTGCTCCAGCATACTTTTTTGCAGTTTGATCGCCATGTTGTCAAACGCACGCCCCAGTTCAGCCAGTTCACCGGGGCGGTTACAGAATTCCTCGGCGATGCGAACATCCCAGTCACCGGTGGCAATTTGCTGGGTGGCTTTTTTCAGGGTTTGAATGTCACGAGTAATGTAGCGGGCCAGGTAATAGCAAGCGGCACCGCTGATTAAAATGTCGAGCAGCAGGATGTACCAGAAGTTGTGTATGAACAATCGCCAGCCCAGAGAGTTGTTATTGGGCGACGTTACAATCAGTCGCAGTTGAGTGCCATCGTTGAGGCTGAACAGTCGGCCGTAAAAAACGTCCTGGCCAATCTTCTTGCGAAAAAAGGGCACATCATCGTTAATGTTGCGGAGGAAATCCACAATCACCGGCGGGATCTCCCGGTGCAGAATCTCTTCTTTCTGGTCATCAATCATGTAGACATGTTTGATGGCCCAGTCTGGCATACTGCTGATGCCCATTTTGACTTGAGCGTAGTTGTGATTGATTGCGTCGCTGACCACTTCTCGAAGCAGTCGTCCACCGGGATCGTGGAACGATGCCTCTTCCTGGCTGCTGAGATGCTTGTCCGGACCAAGGTCAAAAAAGTGCATCACCATACTGGAACCCAGTAGCATGGTGATCATTACCAGCCAAAATCCCAGGAAGACTTTGACATAGACATGGCTAAGGCGAGGAAACTTCATCGGATTCAGTAGGGCTCTCAGGTTAATGGTCTGGTTTTTGGGTGATCTACGGGTTTTGTAAAGACACGTGCCTTGAGGGTCAGAAGACCGCTTAAGGCAACTGGAGTGGTGTAAGCGGGTTCATTGATCACTATTGCTGACGTGTCAGCATATAGCCTGCGCCGCGGATGTTGATGATCAGCTCTTTATTGGCACCTAAGGCGGACAGTTTTTTACGAATGTTGCTGACATGTACGTCAATACTGCGATCATAGGGCGTGAGTTTACGGTTGAGGGCTTTTTCAGTCAGCACCTCTTTACTGATGACTTCTCCGGCTGATCGCATCAGTAATTCCAATACGGTGAATTCGGCTCCGGTCAGCGTCACCGGGGTTTCCTGGTAGAACGCGGCATGACTTTTGACCTGAATGAACAGGTCGTCGACGCGAATCTCGTCCGCCATCGGAGAGTGGGTGGTGGTGGTTTCGGTGGTTCTGCGCAAAATGGCCCGGACCCGAGCAATCAATTCCCGCGGGTTACAGGGCTTCGGCAGGTAGTCATCCGCGCCCATTTCCAGGCCAACAATACGGTCTACCGTTTCCCCTTTGGCGGTCAGCATCAGCACGGGGGTGCGCTTGGTGTCCCGTATTTTTCGCAGGGCATCAAGTCCATTCATCACGGGCATCATGACGTCCAAAATAATGACATCAAAATCGTTGTTCAAAGCCAGGTTGGCACCTTCGTCTCCATTATGAGCCAACGTGACGTTAAATCCTTCGGTTTGCAGGTACTCTTTCAGCAGCAGGCAAAGTTCCTGATCATCATCAACAAGCAGTAAATTACTCATAGTCTTCTTTCTTTGTTCTGATGTGGTGTCTTTGGGCGTTCACACAACGCTATAACCTGAAGTGTGCATGACTGCCGGGAGACTGTCATCTTTTCCTCATGGCTCTAACCCTTCTTAACCTTTTTGCTGGCTTCCGTGGGGAGGGGGAGGGAACTTTAGTCATCATCGAGACTCTTACACAACGGATGGCATGTTAAGTTCTCAAGCGTGATGAGGTCGGGGTCTTCACTGGGTTCACCGCTTAAGGCCTTAGCATGTGCTTCCTTTTTCATGGTGAAATCCTCGTCATTGGTGTCGTCTCACATTAGTGACCCTCTTACCGGCCAGCAGCCAGCTCCTAATATGGCCTGAGCTCAGCGGTTCCCCAAGCCGCAAGGCCGGTTTTTTTCCCCAAGCCGCTTCAATTCTGTGGCCACTCAACTTGCCCGGTTGCGCCAACGAGGTATAACTGGGAAAATCTCAGCCCCCATTGGTAATCTTAATTAGAGGCAGTTCTGTGTCAGTGATTGGTCTGTTTTTCGGTAGTGATGAAGGGAATACGGAAAATGTGGCCCAGCGTATTCAACAGCGTTTGGGTGACGGAGTCGTGGAGATACACGATATTGCCGATGTGACTCAGCTGGAGTTTGCCGACTACGACAACATTCTGTTGGGGATCCCGACTTGGGATTTTGGCCAGATTCAGTCGGATTGGGAGGAATTCTGGGACGATATCAGTGCAGTGGACTTTACCGGTAAAAGCGTAGCGCTGTTTGGCTTGGGGGATCAGTTTGGTTACGGTGATTATTTTTTAGACGCCATGGGCATGCTGCACGATGTGATCCTTGAAAATGGCGCAAAAATCGTGGGTCACTGGTCTGTCGAAGGGTATGAATTTGATGCCTCGAAAGCGTTGACCCCCGATGGCAAGTCCTTTGTCGGGCTGGCCATCGACGAAGATCAGCAGGAGGAATTGACCGCCCAGCGCCTGAATGTCTGGTGCGAGCAGGTGGTGCGTGAAATGGGATTGGATCTTTCCGTCGACGCGCTGGAAGACTAGCAGACACAGTCTGGAAAATTCTTATACCAGGAATGTCCTTATACAAGCCGCCGGAGGTAATCTCGGGCGGCTTTTTTCTGGGTAGGGGTGTGTGCCAGCCTTGTGCTTGAAGCGGCTGCCGCTGCTTTATTAAGCATCTGGTTGGGGTACTGACTGCCGGTCAGGGCGCCTCAGCGACCATGACCGCGCGCAGGGGGGCCGGGTGGCCTTCGGCGGTCAGGTTTGAATCTTCAGGATCGAGAAATTCCGGCAGGGAATGAAATTGCATCCATTCGGTGGAGCGCTGCTCGTCGGTAGACGTTTTGTTGAGGTCGACCAGTCTGGGGTTTTTGTAGCCACATTTGCGCAGCCAGGAAATCAGGGTCTCGCAACTGGGCAGGAACCAGACATTATTCATTTTGGCGTAGCGATCTTCTGGTACCAGCACCTCACCCAGTTTTCCGTCAATCACTAATGTTTCAAGCACCAGCTGGCCACCGGGACGCAGGGTAGCTTTCAGTTCACGCAGGTGGTCCATCGGGGAGCGTCGGTGGTAAAGCACACCCATGGAAAAGGTGGTGTCAAACGCCTGCAGGTTGGCGGGTACGGCTTCAATGCCTACCGGCAGCAAGTCGACGGGGACATTGCCGATGAAGTGTTTGAGCATGTGAAACTGGACCACAAACCTTGGCGAGGGGTCGATGCCAATCACTTGACGGGCACCTTCACCCAGCATCCGCCAGCAGTGATAGCCGTTGCCACAGCCCACGTCCAGAATGGTGCGGTTTTTCAGGGGCGCCAGATGAGGGAGCACGCGATCCCATTTCCAGTCGGAGCGCCACTCGGTATCAATGTCGGTACCGTGAATGTGAAATGGCCCCTTGCGCCAGGGAATCAGTGCCGCCAGGGCGTCGTGAATTTGCCTGGTTGTTTCAGCCGGCAGCGCTGATGAGGACATCAGCTCCACGGCTGTGCTCAGATTGACCTGATCGGTCTCCACCTCGGGTAAGCGCTCCAGGGCTTGCAGCCAATCTGGCAGATCGCCAAACCGATTCGGGCAAAGCCCGGCTTCAATTTGTTCGGGCAGCAGCGTTAGCCAGGGGGCCAGCTTGGTACCCTCCATGGTGCGCAACAGCGCGCTGTAATCAATGCGGTCGTGGATTTTCATAATTCCAGTGGTTCAGTGGGAGGGGGCGTGAGTTTATTTGATGGCGATCATGGAGGCGAAATTAAAACACTGAAACCAGACGTCACAACTGTGGAAGCCGACTTTTTTCATCCGTTGGCGATGGCTGTCGAGGGTTTCCGGGATCAATACGTTCTCCAAGGCGGTTCGCTTTTGGGCGATTTCAAGATCGCTGTAACCGTTGGCCCGCTTGAAATTGTGGTATAAATCGATCATCAGTTGATCGTGTTGTTGATCCTGGAAGACCACTTTTTCAGAGAGGATCAGCACGCCGCCGGGGTTTAGGCCGTCATATATACGCTGCAGAATCCCGTCCCGACGTTCGGGGGGAATAAATTGCAGAGTAAAGTTGAGCACAACCACCGAAGCGTTCTGTATCTCGATGTTTTCCAGGTCATCACAAATCAGTTCTACCGGTACTTCGCCACAATCCGCGTCGAAAACGTCCTGACAGCGATCAATCATCGCCTGAGAGTTATCGACGCCAATAATGCGGCAGTTTGCGGCCTGAATACGGTGGCGCATGGCGAGGCTGGCCGCTCCCAATGAACAGCCCAGGTCGTAACAGTGACTGCCGCTGGTGGCGTATTGCTCTGACAGGGTGCCGATCATGGTGATGATGGTGGTATAGCCCGGGACAGAGCGTTTTATCATGTCTGGAAACACGTTGACCACGTTTTGGTCAAAGCTGAATCCCGCCACATGCCCCAGGGGGTTGGCGTAAATGGTATCTGACGCCCCTGAGGCGTGTTTTGAATGTTCTTGCTCTGACATGGCGGGTATCTGAATGTGTGAAAGGGGCGTTACTTGTGCAATTTTATAACGTGCATCGGGTGTGAACAAGCCGCGACTTCCAGAGGCTCATTAAGGTACAGTAGGCCAGTATTGTGCAGGGGCTGAATTTAGTGAACGTGTTTTATGAAAATATCAAATAATGTCGAATTGCTCGACCATGAAATCGAATGGACGGCCATCCGCGCTCAGGGAGCAGGTGGGCAAAACGTTAACAAAGTGTCTTCGGCAGTGCATTTGCGCTTTGATATCAAGGCGTCATCGTTGCCGGAATTTTACAAGGAGCGCCTGCTAAGCTGGTCTGACGGTCGGATTACCAGTGAGGGTGTGGTGGTGATTAAGGCTCAGCAGCATCGGACGCAGGAAAAAAACCGGCAGGATGCACTGGAGCGTTTGAAAGCCCTGATACTGGCGGCGACGGTGGTGCGGAAAACCCGCAAAGCCACCAAGCCCTCGAAGAACTCGCAAAAGAAACGCATGGACAAGAAGACCCAGCGAGGCCGGGTGAAACAAATGCGGGGAAAAGTGGATATGTAAGGCGCAAGGCCGTGAAGTGATTAGAAGGGGGCAGTGATTCACCAAAAAAGCCGCGCTTGCAGACAAGAGATTGAAAGTGCGGCTTTTTTCATAAAGGGTCTGTGACTTAAGAGGGCCCTTTTAGTTAAGCGGACGTACTCTTTAGTTAAGCGGACGTACCCTCCGTATGTGGCTCCGGCAGTTCGCGCGGTTTGGTTATCTTTTCCGACAGAGCCACGACCACCACATAGAAGAGCGGAATAAAGAAAATGGCCAGGAAGGTCGCGCTGAGCATACCGCCGACCACGCCGGTGCCAATGGCGTGCTGGCTACCTTGTCCGGCACCCGTAGCCAAGGCCATGGGTAGCACACCAAAGGTGAATGCCAGCGAGGTCATGACGATAGGGCGCAGCCGCAGTCGGGCGGCTTCAATGGCGGCTTCTGTTAACGATCTGCCTTGCTCTTCGTAAAGCGCACGTGCGAACTCAACGATCAGAATCGCGTTCTTCGCGGCGAGGCCAACGGTGGTTAACAGCCCCACCTGGAAGAAAATGTCATTGCTCAGGCCCCGTGCAAGAGTGGCCGCAACTGCGCCTAACACGCCCAGTGGAACCACCAGCATTACGGCAAAAGGAATTGACCAGCTCTCATAAAGTGCCGCCAGGCACAGGAAAACCACCAGCAGTGACAGGGCGTAAAGCAAGGTTGTCATATCGCCGGTCATGCGCTCTTCGTAGCTCAAGCCGGTGTATTCCATGCCAATGCCTTGTGGCAATGTCTGGGCAGCCTCTTCAAATGCGGCCATTACGTCGCTGGAGGTATAGCCGGGTGCGGGGTTGCCTTGTAGCTCGAGGGCGGGAACGCCATTGTATCTGACGAGCATACTGGGCCCATATGTCCAGCGACCGTGACTGAAGGAAGAAAACGGCACCATTTCCCCGTTTTTGTTGCGTACGAACCATTTTGTCAGGTCTTCAGGAGCCAGTCGGGAGTTGTCGTTGCCCTGAATGTATACGCGTTTGACCCGTCCCTGATCAATAAAATCGTTAACGTATTGGGAGGCCCACGCCGCCGACATGGTGTCATTGATGTCCGCCAACCTGACCTGATAGGCCGAGGCTTTTTCATCATCAATCACGATTTGGTACTGGGGCGAATCCGCCATGCCTTTATGGGAGGCCCAGCTGACCCGGGGGTCCTGCATGACGGTTTTAATGAATAAATTTTTGCTTTCGGTTAGCGCATCATGCCCAAGAGCAGCTCTGTCTTGCAGAAAAACATTGACCCCGCTGGAGTTGCCCATTTCCATAATGGCGGGTGGGACGACGGCAATAACCTGAGCGCTTTTGATGGCGCTAAAGGCTGCCATCAGTCGCTTTTGAAGGCTGAAAATGTCGGTGTGTTCACCCTCACGTTCTTCCCAGGGTTTGAGCTGGGCAAATCCCATGCCCTGACTTTGGCCGCGGCCGAAAAAGTTGAAACCATTGACTGTAAACAGAGAGTTAACGATCCCGGATTCTTCTTTCAGCATGATCTCGCGGACTTGTGTCAGCACCTCTTCGGTGGCTTCAGAGCTAGAGTTGGCAGGCATCTGCACCATCAAAAACATAATGCCCTGGTCTTCTTCGGCAATATAGGCGCTGGGTAACGTTGAAAACAGATAGCCGAGCCCGGCGACCAAAATGGCAAAGACAAGCAGGTTGCGCCGCGGTCGTTTTAATATCCCGGCGACACCTCGCTCGTAACGACCGGTATTGCGTTCAAAGGTGCGATTGAACCAGCCAAAGAAACCGCCTTTAGGTTCGTGGTTGGTGGCGCCGGGCTTTAACAGCATGGCGCACAGGGCTGGAGTAAAAATCAGAGCCACTAATACGGACAGCGCCATTGCGGCAACGATGGTCACTGAGAACTGGCGGTACACCACTCCGGCCGAGCCGCCAAAGAAGGCCATAGGCACAAACACGGCGGACAGCACAAGGCCAATGCCAATCAGGGCGCCTTGTATTTGTCCCATGGATTTACGGGTGGCCTCTATGGCCGACAAGCCTTCTTCCTCCATCACTCGCTCGACGTTTTCAACGACGACGATGGCATCATCCACCAGTAGGCCGATGGCCAGAACCATGGCGTACATGGTCAACACGTTAATGTTAAAACCCAGAGCGTAGAGGATGCCCAGTGTCCCCAGCAAAACAACGGGGACCGCCAGGGTGGGAATCAGTGTTGCCCGAAAGTTTTGCAGAAACAGGTACATTACCAGAAACACAAGGATAAAGGCTTCAATCAGCGTGTGGATGACCGACTCAATCGAAGCTGCGACTACCGGTGCCGTTTCATAGGGATAAACCGCCCTGACGCCTTCGGGAAAGAACGGGGAAAGTTCATCCACCATGCTTTTGACCCGATCGACGGTCTCCAGAACATTGCCTCCGGTGGCCAGGCGCAGTGCCAGTGCGGCGGCGGGTTTGCCATTGTATTTTGACGTGATAGAGAAGTTTTCACTGCCCAGTTCAACGTTGGCGACATCTTCCAGTTTGACTTGAGAACCGTCGGCATTGGCCTTTAGCAGGATGTTGCGAAATTGCTCGGGTGTCTCAAAGCGGGTTTTGCCAATCACCGTGGCGTTCAGCTGGACGCCTTTGCGAGCCGGTAAGCCGCCAATTTGACCCACCGATATTTGCACGTTTTGCGCACGAATGGCGGCGGCGACATCACTGGGTGTAAGCTGATAGCTGAGCAGTTTTCCCGGATCCAGCCAGATGCGCATCGCGTATTGGGAGCCAAACAGCGTGAAATCACCCACCCCGGTTACCCGGGAGATAGGGTCTTTGAGGTTCGAGGCAATATAGTTGCCCAAGTCAAAATTGGTGAGCTTGCCACTCTCGTCAATCAGAGCAATCACCATCATGAAATTACGCTGATATTTCGCGACCCGGATGCCTTGTCTTTGTACCTCTTCAGGCAGTAGCGGGTTGGCGAGTTGCAACTTGTTCTGGATGTGTACCTGCGCGATATCCGGGTCGGTTCCCTGTTCGAAGGTCACCAGAATTTGCATGCTGCCATCCGCCTGACTGGTGGACGACATAAAGCGCAGACCATCAAGACCATTCAGTTGCTGCTCAATAACCTGCACAACCGTGTCCTGGACGGTTTCTGCAGACGCACCGGGGTAGGTGACGCTGATTGAAATTGCCGGTGGAGCAATGTTGGGGTAGTGACTTACGGGCAGGTTTTTCAGAGCCAGCGCACCCGCCAGCATGGTGACAATGGCCAGCACCCACGCAAAGATCGGGCGGTCAATAAAAAAGCTCGACACGTGTTGATCTCCTTACGGGTTGGCGGCGGTAAAATCGAGGATAGGGTGTACATTCGAGGCTGGTGAGGCTGAAACTTCAACACCGGGGCGCATGTTTAATAAGCCCTCCGTCACGACCTCGTCCCCGGCTTTGAGGCCGGCGTTGACCATCCACATGTTGCCGATGGTGCGGCCGGTCTTAATCGAGCGCCGCTCGGCTTTATTTTCTTCATTAATGACCCACACGGCGGGTTTTCCGGTGGCGTCACGCTGCACGGCCTGTTGAGGGACAAGAATGACGCTGTCGTTATAACCCAGGCTCAGGCGTCCGTGGACAAACATGCCGGGTAATAAACGCCAGTCGGGGTTGGGAACCACGGCTCGCAATGTGACAGAGCCGGTCTCTTGATCAACGCCGACCTCCGAGAACCGCAACACACCTTCATGCTCGTAAGAGGTGCCGTCTTCCAGCAACAGGACAATCTTTGCTTCACCATCAGCGCTGCGTTTAATGCGTCCGTCTTGCAGGGCTTTTTGCAGGCGCAGCAATTCACTGACCGGTTGACGGATATCGACGTAAATCGGATCGATTTGCTGAATGGTTGCCAGGGCTTGAGCTTGACCACTGGTGACCAGTGCGCCTTCACTGACGGATGAGCGGCCAATGCGGCCGGTCACCGGGGCTACCACCTTGGTGTAAGCCAAATCGATCTTGGCAATTTCAGCCTCAGCTTTGGCCAGTTGCCAGGCCGCATCCGCGTCATCGAACTGTTGCTTACTGACGGAATTGCTTTGCAGCAGCTCCTTGTAGCGCTTGCGCAGCAGTTCGGCATTGTGGAGGTTAGCCTGAGCTCTTTCAAAGGTTGCCCGGTACTTTTGGTCATCAATCTGATAGAGCTGCTGACCGATTTTGACATTGGCGCCCTCTGTCAGCAGTCGCTCTTTTACGATGCCGTTAACCTGGGGGCGAACCTCGGCCAGGCGATACGCAACCGTCCGGCCAGGCAAGTCAGTGGTAATCTCAAGAGGTTGTGGTGTTATGGTAAAAACGCCGACGCTTACCGTACGGTTATAGCTCGCACGACTGGGTTCTTCGCCGCAGGCTGATAAGAGAAGCCCTAACCCTATGAGTAAATAGGTGGGGTTGAATGTAATGCTTCTCACTTGAAGCCTCCTAAGGTTAAAGGTGTTAGGGTGGTGTTCATATCGTGGTACAGTGTACTACAATGCAGTACATATATGAAACTTTGTTGATACGTATCAACACACTTTACGTTTGAGCTTAACTATCGGTAACACTTTTAGGTGTCAAATAGATAACAGGGGTGTTGAGCCTCGCTTGGAGAGATGGTTGGTCATGCAGCAGGAAAAGAAGGGGTCGGAGGATAGCAAGCAGGGCATTCAGGTGATTGCTCGCTCTGCGGATATTCTCAGGATGCTGGGGGAAAACCCCCAGGGCTTGAGTCTGGCGGAGATTGCCAAAGGTGTTGGCCTGCCTCGCTCTACAGTGCAGCGCATTGTTTGTGCGCTTCAGGCGGAATATATAGTCGAACCACTGGGCAGCGGTGGCGGGGTTCGACTGGGGTCGGCTATTGGCAAGCTGTTCCATCAAACCCACATGGACATTATTCACATTGCCAGGCCCTATCTGGAGTCTTTGTCTGAGGAGTTTTCGGAGACCGTGTATTTGGCTACCCGGGTTGACAAGCAAACCTGTGTTATTGATCGGGTCATTGCGGAGCGGCCTTTACGTGTTGTGTTTCCGGTGGGGGATGGGGCGCCGGTCTATAACACGGCAGCCGGAAAGTCTTTGTTGGCAGAGATGCCGATAGAGGAGCGTGAGGCATTGTTGAGTGGGGGTATACCTGTTTACACAGAGAGAAGTCCCAATAAAGGTGAGCTATTGGCGCAGTTGGAAGAGGTGTATCGGACCGGAATCGCGAGGGACATTGATGAGTATGAGTTGGGGGTCAGTGCGCTGGGGGTCAGTTTGAAAACCTATTTGGGGGTTTTCTCTGCGGGTATTGCCATGCCCACGGCGCGCTTGCCGGGCGCGCTTGACGAGATGGAGAGTGCATTGCTGAGGTTTAAGCGCGAAATTGAGGCGCGAATTGGTTTGAGCTCACTCTCTGTAGGGTAGTGCCCGTGGTTGAGTTTGGGCAGAAACAAATCAGTGACCGTAAAGGGCGGTGGTGAGCAGGGGGCTGCTGCCATTTTCGGAAAATCAGGTGCTTTTATCGGGTGCGGTAAATCATTGTCGGCTTGTGCTGGACGTCGATAGCGGTTTCAGCTTGGCTATTCCTATTCCTATTCCTATTCCTATTCCTATTCCTATTCCTATTCCTATTCCTTGATGGTTGTTTTCGGTGATTGGTCTGGTGCGCCGGCTGCGTACCCGTAAGACTCAATGATTTTTCTCGCCCGGCTGCTGCGCATGAACTCCATCAGTTCATGGGTGGCTGGGCTGTTTTTCCCTTTTTCCAATATCACGGCGTCCTGGCGAATCGGATTGTACAGTTCGTGGGGGATGATCCAGGCTGAGCCCTTGGTGATTTTCCCCCGTTTGAGGATTTGAGGCGCTGCCACAAACCCCATCTCGGCATTGCCGCTGTCAATGAATTGGTAGGTCTGGGAAATGTTCTCTCCCTGCACCCATTTGTTGCGAGTGGCGTCTACCTGGTCCAGGTTTTTCAGAACCTCCATTGCTGCCTGGCCATAAGGGGCGAGTCTGGGGTTGGCAAGAGCCAGCTTGCGAAAGTCTCGTTGTACTAATGTTTTTTCTCCCTGATTGGCAAAATCCGGTTTGGCTGACCAGAGCGCAAGGCTGCCCTCGGCATAGGTTATGCGGCTGCCAGGAATGGCAAGCCCGGCCTTTTCCAGAGCGATGGGCTTGGCTTGATCCGCCGAAAAGAACGCCTGAAACGGGGCTCCGTGGCTGATTTGTGCGTAAAATTTACCGGATGAGCCAAAGGATAATATCACCTGATGACCCGTTTCCTGCTCGAAAGAACGGGTCAGATCCTTCATGGTGGCGGTGAAGTTGGAGGCTGCAGCCACATGAATGTCTTCTGCCCGGGTTGCTCCGGAGATTAATATTGCGGACAGGATTAGTATCTGGACGATGGCGGTACTGAGGGGGAGTGCTCGCCGGGTTGGTGCTGTGTGGTGTTGTAAGAATGTTCTAAGCATGAGTCAGTCTGAGTGCGCGTTAACGTTGTGGGGGCCGGCCGCCAAGCTCTCCTGGGGCTGACTGGCTTGGAGTGCAGTTTGCCCCTTTTCTTTATCATAAGCTATATAACGACAATGGGAATGATGGGAGCTTATGCCGGTGGGCTCGAAAAGCTGTTTAAGCTGTTGTCGGTATTGCGCTCCTGATTGGAGTGATCTTCCTGCGAGATGGGGGCTTTGTGGGACTTGTATCAAACTTTGATGGATGGTTTGGATGATTGTTGTTCGGTGTGGAGTCATTGTTGCTGCGCTTCTGGCGTGGTCCCTGGAGTCTGTTGCGGCCGAAGTGGTGGGCAAGCGGTTAGAGGTTTATGGGGTTATGCACGGCTCTGTGGATTATCGTGATTCCGGTGTGCCTGATGCTCTGGTCGAGATGGACGCTGATGACAAGTATGTGGCCAGCGATTGGGTTGTTTCCAGCAATTCCAGTCGACTGGGGGTAAGGGGGGCGCTCGGGTCTGAGGACGGCTGGGCCTTTCTTTATCAGTGGGAGCACGGGCTGGTTTTTGCTGAAACCAAAAGCGATGCGTTTGTGTTGCGAAACAGCTTTGTGGGGTTTAGGAGTCCCTGGGGGGAGGTGCTGCTTGGCCGTCACGACACGCCGTTTAAAATGGTGGGTACAGGTTACTCTGTGATGAATGATACGGTCGCGGATCGGGGGGCTTTGATTGGGGCGGGTGCTTTAACGGGATCGCTGATCAATACCCGTGCGGACAAGATGGTCATGTGGCGCAACAAGGTGTCTGTGCCACAGGGGACTGTTGATTGGGTGCTGCAATACTCACAAGACTGCACCAGGCCCAATAAACACTTGGATAATAATGGCTGTAAAATCACAGCGGTAGGCTTGCAGTGGCAGGGGGAGGTCTTGTCTCTGGCGGCAGCCCACGACCATTGGACTCAGTTTTATGGCAGCGATATTGATGCTACCCGCTTGGCGGCCAGAGTTCGGTGGGGTGACATCACGCTAGGCTTGATTGCCGACCTGGTGCGTCAGGATTCTCTGTCTGGTGTTAACAGCCTGGATCGGGAGGCGTATGGCGTAAATGCGATTTACGGTGTTGGGGCTTGGGGTTATATCGCTCAGGCCTTTGTGGCGAAGGATTACGACCATGTGAGAGATTCGGGGGCGGTGATGTTGAGCGCGGGTGTGGAGCGGAAGGTGAGCGCATCGCTAAAGGGGTATCTCATTTATACGCAAACCAATAATGATCGTAATGCCCGATATCAGGGGGTCGACGGAGCGCACGGTTATGAGGTGGCGACCTTGCCGGGTGGTTTGCCCAGGGCCGTTTCTGTGGGAGTGAAATATTCTTTTTAGGCAGACCCGGTCATTTTCTGAGTCTGGATGCTCCTCGCGTTACGGGTTGCTTGGCTTTTTGTCAGCATGTACCGAACAAAAAAGCCCCGCCAGCTTGCGCTGGCGGGGCTTTTTCTTGCGAACTAAAAAGAATTACTTTTTAGCTTTCTTCTCTTTTTCTGCAGCAATCACGCCTTCAGCAACGTTGGCTGGGCAAGGCATGTAGTGGCTGAACTCCATGGAGAACTGACCGCGGCCAGAAGTCATGGTGCGCAGGCTGCCGATGTAGCCAAACATTTCTGACAGAGGCACGTCAGCTTTGATGCGGACACCAGTAGCGCCTGGCTCTTGATCTTTGATCATGCCGCGACGACGGTTCAGGTCACCAATCACATCACCTACGTGATCTTCCGGGGTAAAGACGTCAACCTTCATGATGGGCTCAATCAGCTGAGGACCGGCTTTCGGCATGGATTGACGGAAGGCGCCTTTAGCGGCGATTTCAAACGCAACCGCTGAGGAGTCAACCGCGTGGTAGCCACCATCGTACAGCTCAACTTCAACGTCCAGAACCGGGAAGCCCGCCAGAGGACCTTCGCCCATCATGGTGGAGAAGCCTTTCTCGATGGCAGGGAAGAATTCCTTGGGAACGTTACCGCCCACAACCACGGAGTTAAACTTGAAGCCGGAGCCGGGCTCGCCCGGACGGATGCGGTAGTCGATTTTACCAAACTGACCGGAACCACCAGATTGCTTCTTGTGGGTGTAGCTGTCTTCGATCGCCTGGGTAATGGTCTCGCGGTAGGCAACCTGCGGCTGACCAACGACCAGTTCAACACCGTAAGTACGCTTCAGAATGTCGACTTTGATGTCCAGGTGCAGTTCGCCCATACCTTTAAGGATGGTTTCACCGGAATCTTCGTCAGTTTCAACGCGGAAGGAAGGATCTTCGGCAACCATTTTGCCAATCGCGATACCCATTTTCTCAGCGCCAGCCTTGTCTTTCGGGGCAACGGCGATGGAGATAACGGGATCCGGGAATACCATGGCTTCCAGGGTGCATTCGTGCTTCGGATCACACAGGGTGTGGCCGGTTTGTACGTTCTTCATGCCTACGATCGCGATGATGTCACCGGCCTGGGCGGAATCGATTTCGTTACGATCGTTTGCCTGCATCTCTACCATGCGACCGATACGCTCGGTTTTGCCGGTAAAGCTGTTGAGGATGGTGTCGCCTTTGCGCAGCATGCCAGAGTAGACGCGAACAAAGGTCAGGGCGCCAAAGCGGTCATCCATGATCTTAAACGCCAGTGCGCGCAGAGGTTCGTCGGCAGATACGATGGCTTTCTCGCCAGTCGGGTTACCTTCTTCGTCGGTCAGATCCTGCGGGTCAACTTCAGTTGGGCTTGGCAGGTAGTCAACAACGGCGTCCAGAACCAGCTGCATGCCTTTGTTTTTGAAGGCAGAACCACAGAAGGTTGGGAAGAAAGTCAGGTCGCGGGTACCTTTGCGGATGCAGCGCTTAAGATCTTCGACGGAGGGCTCTTCGCCTTCCATGTACGCCATCATCAGGTCGTCATCAACTTCAACGGCAGTTTCGATCAACTGCTCGCGGTACATTTCAACATCGTCAACCATGTCGGCCGGGACGTCTTTGACTTCATAGTTCTCTGGCTGGCCGGACTCGTCCCAAACGAAAGCTTGACGGGTCAGCAGGTCAACAACACCGACAAATTCGTCTTCGCGACCGATTGGCAGGGTCATGATCAGGGGGTTGGCGCCCAGAACTTTCTTGACCTGGTCGGTAACACGCAGGAAATCTGCGCCGATACGGTCCAGCTTGTTGACGAAGATGATACGGGCAACTTCGGATTCGTTGGCGTAGCGCCAGTTGGTCTCTGACTGGGGCTCAACGCCACCGGAGCCACAGAATACGCCGATACCGCCGTCCAGCACTTTCAGTGAGCGGTATACTTCAACGGTGAAGTCAACGTGCCCCGGGGTGTCGATCACGTTCAGACGGTGACCTTTCCACTCACAGGTGACGGCCGCGGACTGAATGGTAATCCCGCGCTCAGCTTCCTGTTCCATGAAGTCGGTAGTGGATTCACCTTCGTGAACTTCACCAAGCTTATGGATCTTACCAGTCAGCTTCAGAATACGTTCAGTCGTGGTGGTTTTACCGGCATCAACGTGGGCGAAGATACCGATATTTCTGTACTTTGATAAGTCTGTCATTAGTGGGTCTCGATAAGCCAGGGCCAAAATTAGCGCGAGATTGTACATGTATTTTGATGTATGTAGAAGGGGTATTTCGATAATCCCTTAGTGTTCGAGCAGGTATGGCAAAGCGAAGTGCTTCCTTACTTATAAGTAGAATGAGATTTGTTGGATAATCCCTTGATAATAAACGACTAGTATCCATGAATTTTAAGCCGGAAAAATGTGCTTTGGTGCGTCAAAAGCGAGTGGCATTTGATTCGTTTGAGGCAGTGATCACCACTTGGGCAGACACGGGTGATCACTTGGGTATAATGCGCTCGTTGTTCCCGGTCTCGCTAATGTGGATTCCAAAGCAGAGTCGGGAAGTTGTTTGGCAGAGTTTAGTGGGAAAAACAGCCTTTATGAATGCTCAGATTGTGTACGCCTTCGACAGTGGTCAAACCGCCAACCGATTTCTGAATCGCCTGAAATCGGGTGAAGTCGCCAGGGTAAAGGCTCGTTTGCACAAGGGCTCAAACACGGTGCAGGTGTCTTACTCGCTTACGGACAGTCAGGGTTATGACAGTACCTGCGCTGATCTGGATGATCTGGCCGCAAGTATGAACGGGGTGGAGGTGTCACACTCTTGAATTCTGCCCGACTGGCCCTGTTCTTCAAGCAGGGTTTTCAGGTTTAACTCAGCTCATTGGCTCGACGGTAGTGCCCCTCGTAATCAAAAATCCGCTCACGGATCGACCAGAAACGGCCTTTTTTACGGGCGATGACGAAGTCCGGGTGCCTGAAGCGTGCCTGCTCCCTAATGGCGTCTGCCGGGTGTTGTGGAAAAAACCGTTCTTCAGGGCATTTTAAGTGGTGCCGGATAAATTGATGGTAAAAGTGACCTTGCTGAGCTTTGGAGGTCAGGGCATAGGTTTCGCTGAGCTCCACACCCTCTTCATCGTGGTAGACAACCTTTAGGCGTGGCTGCTGATCTTTGTTGGTGGTGTGGTGCAGGGTCATGCCGGCGCAGCGGATGACTTTGGCATCGTTCAGGCGCAGCGCATCTTTCAGTTTTTGGTCTGGATCCACGAGCTGATGTTCACATTGGTGACAAAGGCGTGCCGCAATGTCGTTTTCGCTTCCACATTGGCCGCATTCTTTAAAACGATAGCGAAAGTCGCATTGTTCGAGGGTGTGCTCTTTCCGCTCAATGAGCCCCTGGCAGCGACGCCCGAAATGTTCTATGACATCCCCGTCATTGTCGGTCTTCCCCCAAAACAGGTTGATATGCTGGCACGCGGGACAGGGGATATTCACCGGAACGGCATTGCTGTCGGGCTTGGCGGCGGGAATGTCTGGTCGATAAAGGTCGTGGGTATTGCCGGCATAATCGAGAATCAGGCAATCCTGCTTGCCTGGAGATAGGCGCAGCCCCCGGCCAACAATCTGCTTATACAGGCCTGCAGACTCGGTAGGTCGCAAGACCGCTATCAGATCGACGTGGGGGGCATCAAACCCGGTGGTCAGCACGGACACATTGACCAGAAATTTAATCTGCTTTTGTTTGAAGGCCTGGATGACGCTGTCCCGGGCCTTGGGGCGCATGTCCCCCAAAATAATGGCGGAGCACTCCGGGGGCAGATAGGTGAGGATTTCTTTCGCGTGCTTGACGGTTGCGGCAAATATCATCACACCGCTGCGATCTGAAGCCAGATGGATGATTTGATCCAGAATGCGGGCTGTCGCACGCTTGGCGCCCTGCAGGACGCGGTTTAAGTCAGCCTCCTGATAGTGACCATTCGTCCCTGGCCTGAGCTGTTCAAAATCATAAAGTGCTATAGGAGCGTCCAGCAGCCGGGGTTCCGTCAAAAAGCCTTCAGCGATCATCTGCCTGAGCGGCAGCTCGAAAATGCAGGTTTTGAAGGGCGTGGCTTCGGTGGTGCGTTGGGTTTTGAGTGGCAGGTGTTGCTGGTAGATCCATCCGCTGTCCAGTCGATAGGGGGTAGCCGTTAAACCCAGTACTTTCAGGTTCACATTGTGAGTTCTGAGGTGGTGGATGATCTTTTGGTATTCGGAGCTCTCTTGCAGCGATACTCGGTGGCATTCGTCGATGATCAGCAGGGAATATTCGTTGTTAAAATGGTTGAGATTGCGGGCGACCGATTGCACGCTGCCAAAAGTGATTTGGTGCGTGGATTCTTTTCGATTCAGGCCGGCGGCAAACACGCTGGCTTTATAGCCATAATGTTCGTACTTCTGGTGATTCTGTTCGACCAGCTCTTTGACATGGGCAAGTACCAGAATGCGGCGTTTTGCGATCTTGGCCAGCTCGGCGATCACCAGGCTTTTGCCAGCCCCTGTCGGCAGGACGATCACTGCAGGGTCGTCTGTCTGGCGAAAATGATGCAGGGTGGCCTGAACCGTTTGCTGTTGATAGGGGCGCAGTTTGACCGGCATAAAAAGAGGGGATGTCTTGTGGTTGGGGGAGTGTGTTGGGCCTCGTAGCCCCGGTGGTGGAGACAAGTATAAGGATTCCTGTGTTTTATACACAACGGTTTGCGGGACATATTTGTGCACAGGGGAGTGTTTAGGCCACTATGATGATGGTGAGCGGCTGAATTGGCCTCCATCAAGCCTTGGTGGATTTACCCCTATTACCCTGTCTAAAGCGATGGGTTGGAGGCCCGGTTTTAAATTTGCGCAAAAAAATATGGGTTTTTCCTTTTGAATTAGGCTGTTAGTGCCATAATTGATCGTAATTCATCAGAAACTTATTGGTGTTAAAAGCGTCAAAGGTGGCGTGAGAAAACCTTTTGGGTTGTATGTTGCCCGGCGCTACCTTCTGGGAAGAGGGTTGGAAGCCGTCAATGTTTCGTTGCTTCGGTCTCGTACCTGGCGGAAACATTGGTGGCGTATTGTGTGTGCTCAGAAAAGGTTGTATCAAATTGCGAATCAATCACCTTGGGGATGATTATGAATAATGGGATAAAGATAGGTTTGGCTGCGGTGCTGGCTTTGATCGTAGCGGGATATTTTGTCGTGACAAAAAATAAACCTGAGCCGACGCCTCAGGTGGTTCAGCCTGAAGTTGTGGAGCCAGTGGTGATTCCTGACGAGGTTGAAGAGGCGGTGAGCGAATCCCCCGCACCGGTTGAGCCCCGCCCTGTTGAGGAGCCCTTGCTGCCAACCCCGCCGAGCCTCGATGGCAGTGATGATGAGGCGCTCGCCATTGTTGAATCCTTGTCGCCACAGCTGGTGCAGTGGTTGGTGCCTGAAGAGCAGGTGCGCAAGTGGGTATTGGTCGTCGATATGCTGGCCGCAGGCAAGCTTCCGCAACGACACAAGCCCATTGATTTCCCCATGCCCGGCTTTGCGGTTCAAGCGTTGGGGGACGACGAATACCTGGCGGCGGAGACCAACTCCCAGCGTGTCACCGTTTTGATCGATGCCGTAACGGCCATTCCGCCTCGCACCTTGGGGCGTTATTACCGCGAGTGGTTGCCTCTGCTGGAAAAGGCTTATGGTGAGCTCGGTAAAGAAGACAGTTTCCGCGTGCGAATGAACGAAGCGGTTGCCCGGATTCTTGCGGTTGAAGACGTTGATGAAGAGGCCGTGCTGGTTCAGCCACATGTGTTTTACGAATATGAAGACAAGAGCCTGGAGCAAAAGTCGGCTCTGGACAAAGCCCTTTGGCGCATGGGTAAAGACAATCGGGAAAAGCTGCAGGCCTATTTAAAGGAATTGAAGTTTTACTTGTAATTTCGAGGTTGGGCGAGCGATTGACGAAGGGTTTGCCATTGGCAGACCCTTTTTTTGTCGGTCGCTGCCCGGGTCAGCCATCAGGGCTGCATTATGCCTGGCTTGGGGTCATACCGTCTGGTGGCGTCAGGGTAGGTTTCAGACAGCATTTGTCCTCAATGGAGGCCGGCACAGGCTGATTCAGGTTGGGCCAGATTCGCACCGGGCGATATTCAGATCAGACTCGGGCGATATTCAAATCAGACTCGGGCTTTATTCAAATCAGACTATAGTCGAATAGTAATTTTCCTCTCTGGGTTTAAGCTGGCCATCAGTCAAAAATTTAGAGAGCGAGGTTGCAAAAATAATAAATGAACACCTACGAACAGGAATACGCGTTATCCATTGAGCACCCCGAAACCTTTTGGGCCGATAAGGCCCGCGAGCTGGACTGGTTTAAAGCGCCTGAGCAGATATTGAGCCAGGATGAAAACGGTATGGACCGCTGGTTTGCGGACGGTGAAATGAACACCTGCCATATGGCGCTGGATGCTCATGTGGCCAAGGGCCGAGGCTCTCAAGTCGCGGTTTTCTACGATTCTCCTGTGACCGGAATTAAGCAGCAATTGACTTATGATGAGCTGCTCAGTCAGGTATCTCTGTTTGCCGGTGCCTTGCAGGAGCAGGGCGTGGTCAAGGGGGATCGGGTTCTCATCTATATGCCTATGATTCCACAGGCGATGATCGCCATGCTGGCAACGGCCCGCCTGGGGGCGATTCACTCGGTTGTGTTTGGGGGGTTTGCAGCCAATGAGTTGGCGGTGCGGATCGATGATGCGCAGCCTAAAGTGGTGGTTTCAGCGTCCTGCGGGATTGAAGTTGATCGGGTGATTCCCTACAAGCCTCTTCTTGATGACGCTGTTGATATGGCCGAGCATAAACCTGAGCGCTGCGTTATTTTCCAGCGTGAGCAAGTAACTGCCGCGATGCAGGCGGGGCGAGATCTTGACTGGAGCCAGTTGGTCGCCACAGCTCAGCCGGCGGATTGCGTCACCGTGAATGGCACCGACCCTCTGTATATCCTTTACACATCAGGTACCACCGGTAAGCCAAAAGGTGTTGTGCGTGATAACGGGGGTCATGCCGTAGCCATGAAATACAGTATGAAAGCTGTCTACGATATGGACCCTGGAGAGGTCTTTTGGGCGGCCTCGGACGTCGGTTGGGTCGTGGGTCACTCTTACATCGTATACGCACCGCTGTTGGCGGGGTTGTCGACCGTCCTGTACGAGGGCAAGCCAGTCAACACCCCGGATGCGGGTGCGTTCTGGCGGGTGGTCAATGAATACGGTGTGAAAGCGCTGTTTTCAGCGCCTACGGCTTTCAGGGCGATTCGCAAGGCTGACCCGAACTCTGAATATTTGAAGAAATACGATCTCAGCTGTTTGAAAACCGTGTTTTTGGCCGGTGAGCGCCTTGATCCGCCCACGTATGAGTGGCTAAAGGAGCTGTTGTCGGTGCCTGTTGTGGATCATTGGTGGCAGACCGAAACCGGTTGGGCGATTTGTGGCAACCTCATGGGGATTGATCCAAAGCCTTGCAAGGCGGGATCCTCAACCTTGCCTTCGCCCGGTTTTAATGTGCAGATTCTGGATGAGGCGGGTACGCCGCTGGGGCCAAATGAGCAGGGGAGTGTGGCGATCAAGCGCCCCTTGCCTCCCAGCTGCCTGCCCACAATCTGGGGAAACTTTGAACGCTTCCAGAACGGTTACCTGTCTACCTTTGATGGTTATTATGTCTCCGGTGACGGGGGCTATCGGGATGAAGATGGGTATGTCTTTATCATGGGACGCACGGATGATGTTATCAATGTGGCTGGGCACCGCTTGTCCACTGGCGAGATGGAAGAGGTACTGGCGGCTCATCCGGCCGTTGCAGAGTGTACGGTTATTGGTGTGGCCGATGAGTTGAAAGGGCAGCTGCCGCTCGGGCTGGTGATCCTCAAGGATGGCGAGACCATGTCTGAGGACGAGCTGCAGGCGGAGCTCGTGGAGCGAGTCCGAAATCAGATTGGTGCCGTCGCAAGCTTCAAGAAAGCCCTGGTGGTAGAGCGGTTACCGAAAACCCGGTCGGGTAAAATTCTACGTAAATTGTTGCGTCAAATTGCCGATGGAGAAACTTACAACGTGCCCTCTACGATTGATGACCCGGCCAGTTTGCCTGAAATAGCGGACGTACTTGCCCTGCATGGCTATAAAAAGGCCAACTGATACCCGCCTGTACAGCAGCAAAGGGCGGGGGGCAACCAGTCACCGAACTGCCTGAAATGGCAGCTTTTCAAGGGCACGGTATGGGTGATAAGTACCGAGTAAAATAAGGTCCCGCAGTCGCCCCGAAAGGCGCTACAGAGTTTGCTCTGTAGCGCCTTTTTTGTTGTCGGTTAATCGTGGCTTTGACTGTTTTATGTGAAAAGACGTGGTCAGAGTTGCACGCTGTTGTTGAATCCCAGGGTGATGGTGGTGAACTTGGTGATGCTTGATTGCTGGTCACAAAATACTTAATAGCATGGGCAATCTAAATGTAATTGATAAATATTATCAATCCGTATAAGATTCGCGACACAAAATTAGAGGGTGGTAACTTTGTCTTGCCACTCCACACAAATGTCGAACAGGAGAGCGTTCATGCTAAAGAAGTCCATGTTGGCTGCAGCCATTGCCCTAGCCACCGTTTCAGCCCAAGCAGCTGATACTACCCCGTCCATGGAAGAAATGTGGCAGTTGATTCAAACTCAACAGGCCGAAATCAATGCATTAAAAGCCCAGTTGAATCAAACCGATTCCAAGTTGCAACAGACTGAGGTCAAGGTATCGGCGGCGGCGGATGCGATCGAGCAGGGTGTGGTCGGCAGTGAAGCACTGACGCAAGTAGCCTCCTGGGTAGAGAAAACCTCCATCGGCGGTTATGGTGAGCACCACTACAACCATTTTGAAGACAAAAATGATGAAGTTGATGCGCACCGCTTTGTGCTGTATTTCGGTCATCAATTTACCGACAGCGTGCGCTTCTTCTCCGAGTTTGAGCTGGAGCACGGGATAGCCGGTGAAGAGCAGGTCGGTGAGGTTGAGCTGGAGCAGGCCTTCATTGAGTGGGATTACACTCAGAACCACAGTGTCCAGCTGGGTCAGTTTTTGGTGCCGGTGGGGATTCTCAATGAAACTCATGAGCCCGATACCTTTTACGGCACCGAGCGCAACCTGGTGGAAAAAGAGATCATTCCGGCCACTTGGTGGGAAACCGGTGTTCAGCTGAAGGGCGAATTGGCTCCCGGCCTGAACTATAACCTGGCGCTTCACAGTGGCTTGGAAAACGCTGAAGGAAAAATTCGCAGCGGACGCCAGAAGTCGGCCAAAGCGAACGCGGAAGACTTCGCCTACACCGCTCGACTGAAATATACTGGCATAGCCGGACTGGAACTGGCGGCCACAGTTCAGTATCAGGAAGACATCTCCCAGGGCGCACTCACTGAGGCCTCGGCCTGGTTGACGGAAGTGCACGCTGCCTACACTGTAGGGCCTTTTGCCTTGAGAGCCCTTTGGGCCGAATGGGACATCGACGGTGACGAGATTGAACTGCTGGGTCGCGATTCTCAGGATGGCTGGTATCTGGAACCGTCCTACAAGTTCACCGACTCGCTGGGTGTGTTTGCCCGTTACAGTGAATACAATACTACGGCCGGTTTCAGTAATAGTGACGATACCGAAGTGTGGGAATACGGTGTGAATTACTGGCTAACACCAACCGTGGTACTGAAAGCGGACTACACCGACTTCGTCAGTGAAAGCAGTGGTACGGATAAGGACGCACTGAACCTGGGCCTCGGATGGTCTTTCTAGGTTCGGCTGGCTTCCTTAAGTGTGTCTGCTCAGGTGGTGGTAAACTTGCCGTCAGGCAAGTTTGGCTTTGCCGCTAAAGTGGAAGGGCGCCCTTGTGCGTTCTCCCGACAATGAGGTTTCAGGTTTGAACAGGCGTTTGTTTTCCTTGGTTGTCGCTGCTGCTCTTGCGTTCTGCGTCATGAGTGCATGGGCGCAGCGTGGCAGTTTTATGTCCATCGACGAATTGAAATCCCAGGCATTTGCCGGAGAGGATGTGCAATGGCAGATGCTGTGGATCAACAAAAATCAACGGCATCAGATTGAAGCTATTTTAGGCCGCAGCTTTAAATCACTGCGGGTTCGCTATCTGGGTGGCGGCTCCAAAACCCTGTGGGTGTTTGAAGAAATCGGCAAAGAGTTGCCCATTACGGTGGGGGTCGTGGTCGATAACGGCAAGATCACTCAGGTCGAGGTGATGGAATACCGTGAAAGCCGCGGTGGGGAAGTGCGCTATCCGTTTTTTACCCAACAATTTCAAGGGCTGGGGTTGGCGTCCGCAGAGCAAGCCAAGCTGGATGGTTCCATTGACGGGATCACCGGGGCGACCTTATCCGTGCGAGCACTGAAGAAAATCGCTACACTGGCACTCTTTTGTCATCAGCTCACACCTTTTGCCCATGTTCAAAACAACCAGCTCTCAAATCTCTAAAGCCCAAGTGTCTAACGTCTCGCGCAGACATCGCTGGCGTGCCCTGTTGTGGCGCTGGCACCGGCGCATTGGCCTCTGTGTCGCCGTGCTGGTGGTGTTCCTGTCGGTCACAGGCATTCTGTTGAATCACACCAGTGCCTTGCAGCTCGCTCAGCAACCGGTTCGCTCCCTATCGCTGTTGAATTTCTATGGTGTAGATGTTCCGAAAACCCGCAGTTTTTCGGTGGCGGGCCATTGGTTTTCTGGGGATCAGAACCACAACCTCTACTACAACGGTTACAAGCTGGGCTCTTGTCAGGAGAACCTGGCTGGGGTTTTGTTGGTGGGTGATGTCTTCATGGTGGCATGTGATCAAGAGCTCTTGTTTCTGGACAAGGAAGGGAACGTGGTGGAGCGACTAAATCATTTATACGGTTTACCCGTACCCATTGAGCAGCTGGGGCTCTGTGGCGAGAGTGCCTGCCTCCAGGTTGCCGGCGAAACGTTAGTGGTTGATGTGGAGCAGCTGCGCTGGCCTGCTTATTCCGCAGGTGAGGTAAGCTGGAGTCAGGCCGCTGAGTTGCCTGAGGAGATCCGCCAGCGGGTTGTACATGAGCAGCTGGGGTCGTCGTTATCCTGGGAGCGCGTCGTACAAGATCTGCACAGCGGCCGTTTCTTTGGGCGCTGGGGAGTATGGCTATTCGATGCTGCCGCCTTGTTGTTTCTCTTTTTGTCGCTCAGTGGGTTCTGGATTTGGCTGGCCTCACATCGACGCCGCCGCTAGACGCTGATCGACAAGGTGATTGGCTTCCCCCTTTCTTGAACCAGGCGTTGCGACGCTCGACGTCAAGGAGGGGGTGGGAGGGCAGTATGAATTTTTCGTCGGGCGGAAAGCTTAGGCAGAGGTCTATGGTGCCGGTCTTTGCCATTCCCGGGTTTGGCCGATAAAGCCAAACCCGGCTTTGAGCTTCAGGTTATCGCCGTCGAGCCACAATTTACAGTCGTATTCACTGCCGGTCTCGGGATCCAGCACACGGCCATCAACCCACTCATCCTCTGCGGCTTTGAGACCGGTGATGAACACCAGCCCGGCGATGGGCTGGTCATGTTGCTCTCCTTCGCACTCCTGACAGAGGGCACCCTGTTTGGACTCATCATAAAGTTTGACGATGCGGCCGTTGAGTTGATCACCGTTTAAATAGAGTTCAACCAGTGATTGAGCTTTGCCGTTACGGTCGAGGGTATTCCAATGGCCAAGAACAGCCTCGTTACTGGCTATGGACAAAGAGCTGAGCAGCGGTAGGGACAAGCCGGTGAGCAACGTCAAAAGTTGATGCCTGAGCATATGGATTCCTTAACTCTTATTATTTGAGGCACCGCGTTTGAAGATCGGGCTGGTGTTTTAAACATCCGTTGCGGTCAGACTCGCGGTATAATTGCCAATCACTGGCACAGTCTAGCACTCACTTTCTGCGTGGCAAACGCTCAAGGGCGACCACAAAGTCATGCTTCTCTGGGAGGCTTCAGAGCGTCTCAAGGGCGTCTCAAGGGCGTCTTCAGGGCGCGCTAGGCCGTGCTGACAAGGGGTGTTATCACAGTTAATTAAGGTGGGTCGCAGTTGGAAACAAATGCAAACGTCAGTCAGGGCCAGATCATTGCCGAGGTACAGTGCTGGCTGCAGGAGGTGGTGATTGGGCTCAATTTGTGTCCCTTTGCCGCTCGCCCGACAAAATCCGGACAGGTGGCGTTTGTGGTTTCTGAGGCCAGGGCTGAAGAGGCCTTGTTGGAGGATTTGCAGGCTCAGCTGGAAAAACTGGAAGCCACCTCCGCCACGGAACTGGAAACCACCTTGTTGATTGTGCCCCATATGTTGCAGGACTTTATGGATTACAACCTCTACCTGCATTGGGTCGATCAGTTGGTAGCGCGCCGAGGCTGGGAAGGGGAGTTTCAGGTGGCGACGTTTCATCCGGACTATCAGTTTGAGGGGACCTCTGCCGAGGATTCCGAAAACCTGACGAACCGATCACCTTATCCCACTTTTCATTTGTTGCGGGAGGCGAGTCTGGAAAAAATGCTGGCGCGCTTCCCGGGCAGTGATGAGATACCTGAAAACAACATTCGTCGAATGAACCAGCTGACAGATGGAGAAAAGCAGAAACTTTTCCCGTACTTATACTCGCCGTAATAGACCGCGATACCCAATGGCCGAAGCTTAGCTTAGTGCCGCTGAGGCTGTAAGTCGGCCCTGCTTATTTGAGCAGGGTGATTTTATCCGCTTCGATCAAGATGCGCTTGGCCTTGTAGAGACTGCCCAGTGCTTTTTTGTAACTGCCTTTACTGACGTTGAACTGCCGATAGATGTCGTCCGGTGCGCTTTTGTCGGTCAGGTTTGACGTGCCGCCACGGGCCTCCAAATGCTCAATAATTTGTTCCGTCAGCTGCTCTCGCTGCTGCACCGGGGGTAACTGCAGGCTGAGATCGATTTTTTTATCGGGGCGAATGGCTTTGATGTAGCCGGGGGTTCTGGCGCCGTACTTTAACGGTTTAAAGGCATCGTCTTTGAACAACAGTCCCAGATGGGTGTTGTTGATCACCGCTTTGTAGCCCATGTCGGTGCGGCCACATATTTGCAATTTGACCGCTTGTTGAGGCTTAAAAAACAGGGACTCTTCACTCAGGTGACGGTTCAGGCGACTGCTGGCAACGATCCTGTTGGTGTAGGGGTCCAGATACACGTAGACCACATAGGACTTACCTTCCTCCATGGGGTTGCTCTGCTCGTTGTAGGGCACCATCAAGTCCTTGGGCAGGCCCCAATCCAGAAACGCTCCCACGCGGTTGACGTCGGTTACCTTTAAATAGGCGCACTCGCCAACGGTGACTTTTGGCCGTTCGGTTGTGGCAATGATTTCATCTTCGGAATCGAGATAAATAAACACATCCAGCTCGTCACCCACGTCAGTATCGGCAGGGACATAGCGCTTGGGCAAGAGAATATTGCCAAACTTGCCGCCCTCCAGAAACAGACCAAAATCGACCAGTTTGACCACTTTCAAGCGGTTGAATTTACCAATTTGAACCATGGGGGCTTTCCCGCTGAAGACTGAAAGAGCGGAGTGTAAGGCCTGCCCCGTGGGGAGTAAACGCCTGTGTGTTAGAATGGGCGCTTTTGTGAGGCGAAAAATGCGCCAAGGTGTGGGTTGTATGAGACCAGTGGTGAGTGTTGCCGTGGGCAGAAGCGTGAATGGGGAGGGGGACTGGCAGAACTTTGAACGCTTGTCGTGCTGCCTGTCGTCGCAACTGAATATAAAGCCGCGCGTACTGACTATCGACCCCTTAAGTATCGATTGGCACAGCCCGCTGGCACCAGACCATTTTCGCAGCGGCTGCGCCCCTATCGAAGCGTTGGCATTTGCCCGTGAGTTGATTCGCTCTGGTGCGGAGGGCGCGGTGGTGATACGCGGTCGGGATTACCTGAAAAGCGAGTACACCTCCGTCGCTCGTCGACAGGCCATGGCCATCTATGGGGAATCCATACCCCTGACCGAGGCTTACGATCAACTGGCGCATCAATTTATGGCGATTCAGGGGCTGTCTGGCAACGAGTTTTGCCAGCTCCGTGATGCCCTGTACGACAATTACTGCCGGACTTATACGGCTGTCGAAAACCGTACTCATGATTTGCCGGGTGCACGGTGGTTGGAACCGGTCACCGAGTTGTTTCGAGGCGTGGACTGCGCCAATCCAGTGGTGGACTTTGACGGTGCCATGTTGTTGACCAGTGTCTCGTTGGCCCGCGATTTGGGTGTGGGTTCAGGAGATTGTGTTGAAGTTTGCGGTGTGGGGTTGGGGCTTTTATCGGGCGGTGGACCCGAGATGGTTCCGACGATTGCCCGCTACGAACATCTACAAGCCGCTTTCGCTTCGCTGGATCAACAGCTGGAAGCGAGTCTGCCAAGCCTTTTCAAGCGTGACGATTTACTGCTGGAACTCTACACCTGCTACCCGGTGGTGCCGATGGCGGCGCTATTAAACAGCGGGTTGGTGTCAGGCGTGGATGACTTGCTGGCGTTTATCCAGCAAACACCGGTGACTCAAACCGGGGGCATGAACCTGGCGCGAGGTGCCTGGAACAACCCGGCACTGAATGGCTTGATCACCATGCATGAGACTCTGTTGCAACACGGACTCAGGCAAGACGCGTCTGCTTCGCGGCCGTCGGGCACTCGGCGTCACTCACAAGAGGCAACGTTGAGGCATGCCTCTCAGGCTGCTGGTAAAGAGGCCGCAGCGTCACAATACGGGTTGGTTCATGGCAATGGTGGCCTGGGTAACCGCCAGGGTGTGGCCTTACTGTCGCCGTGCCGCTATTAAAGCTCATCGCGGGGTCTTTTCTCGTCAACAGCGGTTGAGGCGAATACCGGTTTGAAAGTCACACCGGTATCGGGAAAATGCTGATCCCGAGACCGACCTGAATCGATGAACTCAAGTCTCTTCTATACTCTAAAGGGTATTGTTAAAAACCGTGTTGATTGGGGAGGACGAGTGGAGTTCATTGGGGAGCCCTTTGTACGATTGCTGACGGCACTGTTGATTGGTGGCGTGATAGGGATGGATCGGGCCTATCGGGGAAGGGCGGCCGGATTTCGAACACATATCTTAGTCTGCCTGGCATCCTGCGTGTCCATGCTGCTGATGGATTTTCAATGGCTAACGGAGGCCACGGAAAACCCCGACGTGATTCGGATGGATCCCGCTCGCATGGCGCAGGGCATCATGACCGGCATTGGTTTTTTAGGCGCTGGCGTCATCATGCAGGATCGGTCTTCGGTGCGGGGGTTGACCACGGCGGCCTCCATCTGGATTACCGCCAGTATCGGTATTGTCGTGGGCACCGGCTATTACGAATTGGCGGTCATCGCGACGCTACTGACCTTAATCACGTTGGCCATTTTCAATAAACTGGTTGATGTCTTGCCCATACGTCGGTATGCCTTTCTGATGATGAAATTTAACCGTGGTGAGCATTGGGTCGAACAAAATATTCGTGAATTGTTGAGCGAGCACGAGATCGTGGTCAGCAGTTTGACCTACAAACTCAGTGATATGGGGCAGTCGCTGGCTTACCAAATGACGGTTCGAACCACTGACTTGAAACGATACAAGGCGGTGGCCGAAGCCTTATTGGATACACCGGCAGTCATAGAATTTAATCTGCGCCCATTGGGCGACTAGTCGGATGCCCGGACCGCAGTCGTCAATTAAACCCGTTCGCTGAAGCCTTCTGGTACAGCATTAAACCCATGTTCACCGGTTGCTCTTCTGGATTACCAGGTGTCGATGTAACGCAGTTTTTTCCCTCTTCGCGGGCTGGCTGGAGCTGCGCTTTTGACGCCGCGAATGATCCACTTTCGAGACTCCGCCGGATCAATCACTTCATCGACTTCCAATGTGCTGGCCATGTTGATAGCTTTGCCTTTCTCATACGCATTTGCGACCAGTTTGTCGAACAGGGCGTTGCGCTCTTCGATGGTGGCTGTTGCCTCCAGTTCTTTCTTGAACCCCAGGCGAATGGCGCCTTCCAGTCCCATGGCTCCAAACTCCCCGGTGGGCCAGGCAACGGTGAAAACCCCGGCGTGGAAATTGCCTCCGGTCATGGCCATGGCGCCGAGGCCGTAACCTTTGCGCAACACAATGTTGAACACGGGGATATCCATATTGGCCGCGGTGACGAACATGCGAGAGAAATGCCGCACCTGAGCGGATTTCTCCGCCTCGGGACCCACCATGAACCCCGGGGTGTCACAGAGGTTGATCAGGGGCAGATCAAACGCGTCACACAATTTCATGAAACGGGTGGCTTTATCGGCTGCGGGGGTGTCGATGGCTCCGCCCAGGTGACGGGAATTGTTGGCGATCAGACCCAATGGCCGACCTTCGATGCGGATCAGGCTGGTGATCACGCCTGAGCCAAAACCGGCGCGTAATTCGAGTGTCGAGTCAACATCTGCCAGCGATTCGATAACGCTCCGAACGTCATAACTGCGCAGGCGATTTTCAGGAATCAGGTGTCGAAGTTGACGTTGGTCAGAAGCCTCCCAGTTCGGCGTTGAGCCTTGAAAATAGGAGAGGTATTGTCTGGCTGCGGTGACGGCTTCGGTTTCGTCTTCCACCAGAATGTCAATTACGCCATTGGCGGCCTGAACGTCACTGGGACCGACTTCGGTGGCCTCGAAGGAACCCAGCCCACCGCCTTCGATCATGGCGGGACCGGCCATGCCAATGTTAGAGTCACGGGTGGCAATTATCACATCGCTGCAGCCAAGAATGGCCGCGTTACCGGCAAAGCAGCGCCCTGCGGTAATGCCCACGATGGGTGCCTGGCCGGATAGGGTGGCCAATGAGCTCCAGGTATCGAGATCCAATCCGGCAATGACGGGGTAATCGGTGTCGCCGGGTCGACCGCCGCCACCCTCAGTAAAAAAGACCAGCGGCATCTTTTGTTGATTGGCGAGGCGCAACATGCGATCGGTTTTTTTGTGGTTCATGGCGCCCTGAGTACCGGCAAACACCGTGTAATCGTAAGACATGACGAGGCAGCGACTTTTGTCTTCACTGAACAGGTCGCCATTGATGCTGGCAGTGCCTGCCACCAAACCGTCGGCAGGGCTGATGTCAATCAGTTCCTCAAGGCTTCGGCGACGCCTTTGGGCGGCAATGGTGAGCGAGCCGTATTCTTGAAAGCTGTCCGGGTCCACAAGATCAGCAATGTTCTCCCTGGCGGTGCGCAAGCCTTTTTGATGGCGCTTGGCAATGGCCTGGGGCCTGGCCCGATCTTCGGTTTTTGCTTTACGCTCGAAAAACTCCTGCAGATCAGGACGAATGTAATCCAGGTTGATGTGCACTTCTTCGCTGCTGAGGCCTGCACGTTGATGATCCATTTCGAGGTACAACAAGTGTGCGTCCTGGGACACCGCGTCACCGGCCTGGAAGTCAATTCGTTGCACAATGCCGCTGACGTGGGCGGTAATCACGTGCTCCATTTTCATGGCTTCAACCACCGCGATGGACTGGCCAGCCAGCACCGTATCGCCCTCACGGACGGAGATTTCGACCACCACTGCTTGCATCGGTGTCGCGACCCCGGACCAGTGTTCCGGCACGCTGGGTTCCTGGCGCGCCGGATGAGGAGGTACGCGATTGTCTTTGGTGTTGTTCGAATCGCTGTATAAGGGCTTAAAAGGATGAGCGGAAAGATTCAGCTCTCTGATGTGTTCATCAATAAACTGCGTGCTGATCTGGTTGCTGGCAACCTGCGGGTGAGTCAGCAGGGCGTAAAGCAGGGAAATGTTGGTGTCTATGCCTTCGATAGAGCACTCGCGCAGACTGCGTTCGGCTTTGCGAAGAACATCGGAAAATTCATTGGAGGCAGAGTGAACAATCAGTTTGGCCAGTAAGGAATCGTAATAGGGACTGCTTGTAAACCCACTGAATCCGCAGCTGTCGATACGTATGCCGGGGCCGCTGGCCAGCTCAAAGCGACTGATTTCACCCCCGGAGGGAGTGATGTTGCCCTCACAGTCCATGGATTCGGTATTGATGCGGGCCTGCAGGGCAAAACCTTTGGGCGGCGCAATTTCTGACTGGCTGAGGTGCAGTTCAGCCAGGGACAGACCTTGTGCGACTTGTATTTGTGCTTGCACCAGATCAACGCCATACACGCTTTCGGTCACAGTGTGTTCCACCTGTACCCGGGGGTTGGCTTCCATAAAATAGAATAGCTGGGTGTCGACATCGATTAAAAATTCAAACGTGCCCAAACCGCGATAGTTTAAGCTGTCGGCCAGAGTCACGGCCGCAGCGCACAGCTGTTCCCGCAATGCCCTCGAAATGCTTGGGCTTGGGGCCACTTCGATGAGTTTTTGGTGACGGCGCTGCAGGCTGCACTCACGTTCCCCAAAGTGGCTAACGTGCCCCTGACCATCGCCAAGAATCTGAATTTCAATATGGCGGGCGTTGACGACTTTCTGCTCGAGATAGACATCTGCCTGGCCGAAGGCCGCCAGCGCTTCTGACTGACAGCGTTTGAATTCTTCTTCCAGCTGCCCCGGCTGATGGACCGTTCGCATGCCGCGGCCACCGCCTCCGGCAATGGCCTTGATCATAACCGCCGCACGGGATCCGGACGTTTCCATGAGGTTGGTGTAGAAGGTTTTCGCCTCCTCAAGAGTGACGGCAGCCTGGGTGCCATGCAACAAAGGGACGCCGCAGTGGATGGCCAGCGCCCGGGCGCTGGCCTTATTGCCGAGGGCGTCCAGAGTGTCCGCGGTTGGCCCCACAAAGATCAAACCGTTGTCTGCGCAGGCCTGGGCGAATTCCCGGTTTTCACTGAGGAAACCGTAGCCGGGATGAATGGCATAGCAACGGTGCTGCCTTGCCAATTCGATGATTTGCGGGATATCCAGATAGGCGCTGACACCTTGACCGCTTAATGGAATGGCTTCATCGGCTTTGCGAGGGTGCAGGGCGTTCAGGTCATCTTCGCTGTAGAGCGCTACCGAGGTCATGTTCAGCTCTGACGCAGCTCTGGCTATTCGAATGGCAATTTCACCGCGGTTGGCGATCATCAGGCGCTGGATGTTCATGATAGGGGTAAGTCCTTATTGGTGGGTCCGGCCCGAATGTTTACACGCTCGCGCCTCAGGTGCAAGCCGGACAAAACCCGGACAAAAAAATACCCGCCTGAGCGGGTATTTGGGGGGCGCTTGGGACGTACATCCCTGTGGCTTTCTCGCAGCTGACGGGAGCTCTCTCGAAAGCCTTGCAGCGCGAACTTATAAGTTGATGATGTCCAGTCCCAGCGCCTTCATTTTGTCCTGTTGACTGGGGCCGGTCACGACCGCCACGCTGGCCTTGTCAGGTTGCAAGTACGTTGTTGCAACGCGCTTCAGGTCCTCTATGGTGACTTCCAGTACCTGCTGACGGAAGGCTTCACGTTTCTCTTTCGTGCGTCCGAACAGTTCCGCGTGGAAGGTTTGTTTGGCTTCTCCCGCGGGTGAACTGGGTTTGTCCAGCGAGCTGATGACCCCCAGAATCGATTCCTCCAGAGGTTGGTATTCGTGCTCTTCACTCAAGAGCCAGTCAATAGACTGGTCAAAATCCTGCAAGGTCTCTTCCAGGCGTGGGTCGCGGTAGGAAAACAGGCGGAAAGAAGCAACGTTGCTGTCTTGTGCCGCGCCGCCACCGTACGCGCCACCCTGTTCACGTATTGCCCGGTGCAAGTAGCCGTTGCGCAGGAAGCCACCCAAAACCGTCAGTGCCGCAGCATCCGGGTGCTCCATCGGTACCGTTGGGTAGGCTTTGGCGCAGAAGTTAACCTGAGTGTTGGTGATCCAGGCTTGCGTGATCTTCTCGCTGATGGGATCGAGAGAGAAGGGCGCACATTCCTCGGGTTGAGCCGTTGGCCATTGTTGCTCAATGGCTTTTTGGTAATCCGCCAGGGCTTCGGGCTCTGACACCAACAGGTATTGGCGCGGTGCGTTCAGCACAACGGTATGGATTTCGTCCAGCTGCTTGGCAAAGGCTTTCAGCTGCTCAGGGTCTTTCAGGGACTCATCCAGCTTTTTGATGCTTTGAATGCCCGCCAAGCCATTGAGTTTGTGAGAGATCTGGGCGGATGGGCTCATGCCGGCACTGGCGGCGGCCATGGCCAGGCTGTGACCGTTGCCGGTGACACTCTGCTCGCGGCGAGCGCGAACCTGGGACACCAGCTCTTTCAAGCGGTCGGTTTCGTCAAAGCGCACATCGTTTAACGTGGCCCACATGAGTTCACTCAGGCCCGGTTGCTGGGCTTTCAGGGCTTTGGCCGACAGGGTCAGGTTGGCCTGAACTTTTTGCACGTCGTCGCTGGCGCCGCGAATGGACGTGTACGCTGAAATAGAGCCCGCCACCTTGGCTTGCCAGCGCTGAACGTCCAGATAGGATTTATCGCCAATGCCGAGTTCGGTGAGGAACATGCCGTAGTAGGACAGGGTCTGTAGTTGTTCTTCGCTGAGTTTGGGCAGCTCGATAATGATTTGTTGATACACCAGGCCGTTGGTGCCTGCGGCATAATTCGTCAGGGGGGTGGGCAGTTTCTCGACGCTGTGGTGCGGGGTGTAGTGCATGCTCTTGGGAATGTCGTCGAGACCCACTTTCGGGAGAATACTGTCGTCATCGATTTGTACCTGCCGGGCTTGCAGGGCTTCCGCCTGTTTCACGATTGCCTGCTTTTCCTCAGCGCTGAGCTGGGCTTTGATGCTCGCCAGACGCGCCGTTTCGGCAGCTGATTTACGGTTGGCCAGTTGGGCATCAGGGCGCAGAGTGAGACGCACCCGATGTTGATTTTCCAGCAGCAGCTGACGTGCGAGGCCTTTAATGAACTCCGGGTCTTTGATGTCTTTATGGAGTTTTTCCAGCGCCGGGTCGAGGTTGAGCAAGCCAATCGGGTCGCCGCGGTGGGTGGTTGACGTGAGCGCGGTCATGATGATTTGCAGCCCGTAAGGGTAGGAGTCGCCACCGACTTCGCGTTGATGCAATTCCAGCTGTTGCAGCGCGGCGTTCAGGTCCTCGTAGTCAATACCTTCGTTGGCCACCTTTTCGATCACGTCGAGAATCATGGCTTCGACCTGATCGGCCTTATCCGTATCGCTGCCCTCCAGGCCACAGACAAACGTCAGTTCTTTCTGTGAGTCGTCAAGACCGCACAAGGGAGATGGCGCCGCCCCCAGGGTTGACGTTTCCAGGGCGTGCTGTAACGGCGAGGCGCTGTTGTCGAGCAGAATACTGGCCAGCAGTTGGGCTTCCAGGGTTTCTTGCAGGTTGGTGCTTTTGCCCAGTAGCCAGGCCAAAACGACGTGAGTCTTGCCCTTCAGGTCACTGCCTTCTTCGGCCGGGTAGGCCTCTTCCACTCGAATCGGTGCCAAATAACGTTGTTCATCCGGCACGGAGATCACTTTGTCCAGCTTGTCGAAGCGGCTCAGGGCCTGCTCTTCAAACTTGCTCTGCAGCTCAGCGGCAGGAATGTCCCCATAGGTCATAAACACCGCGTTGCTGGGGTGGTAATGGGTTTTGTAAAAATTTTGCAGCTGCTCGTAGGTCAGATTCGGAATGGCTTCGGGGTCACCGCCGCTGTTGTAGTGGTAGGTGTTGCTGGGGAACACATACTTGCACAGGGTCTGCCACAGTTGCGACGGCACCGAGCTCATGGCGCCTTTCATTTCGTTGAATACGACTCCCTTGTAGACCAGGTCGGAGTCTGGATTTCCCGCTTCGGCAAAATCAAAGCGGTGACCTTCCTGGGCAAAATCCAGTGGATCGAGGCGGGAAAAGAAAACCGCATCCAGGTAGACGTCCAACAGGTTGTTGAAATCTTTGCGGTTTTGGCTGGCAAAGGGATAGGCAGTCCAGTCGGAACTGGTGAAGGCATTCATGAACGTGTTGAGTGAGCGACGGATCATCATAAAGAAGGGATCGCGTACCGGGTATTTTTCGCTGCCACACAGGGCCGTATGCTCCAGGATATGCGCGACCCCGGTGGAATCCTGAGGGACGGTTCGCAGGGCGACCAGAAACACATTTTCATTGTTGTCTGAGGCAATATGGATGTGTTGCGCGCCGGTGGCGCGGTGGCGATATTCCTCTACGGTGACTTGCAGGGAATCAATGGGTTGGCTGCGTAATTTCTCAAAAGCCGGGTGTGCTACTGTCATTCGTTAACCTCAGGGTATGTCGCTTGGCATCACTGTTTAGCAGTTTTTGCCGGTCACTGTTGCACCGGTACAGGATGCGTCTCAGCGTTAAGTGTAACTCACTCGGCGGAGCAGGGTCACGGGATAAGCCCAAATGGGGAGCCGAGAAGGCAGCAGGAGATCTATTCTGTCGGTGCGTGTGGGTTTTGCTGGCTAAGCCTGATCAAGTATTGATCAAAGGCCTGCAGAATGGGCAGGCTGTGGCTGGCGCTTTTTTCGGCTTGGCTTATGGCGGCGCAGACGGCTTCCAGAGTGGAGAGCTGGCCTGGCTTTTCGGCTTTGCGGATCGAGTAGCGGCCGGGTCCCGGGGCGGTAAGCGGGTAGGGCCGGAGTTCGGACAGCCACGGATTGAGATAGAGTAATTTGCGGGCCTTGCGCCAGGTACCGTCCAGAACCAGCAGTCGCAATTGCCCCGCAGTGGGGACATGTAGCCTGTTTGACCCCATGTCCTGAGCCGGGGCTGGCTGCAGCTGGTCAGTTGGAAACAGCAGTTGTAACTGACGGGCAGTGGGGCCAACCCTTTTCTCAAAGTCGCAGCGGTTAAGCGTTTCGGCAATGATCAACTGGCTGTTGGTCAGGCAGCGCGCCAAGAGAGGAACCGTCCCCTTGGCGTGTCCGGCCTCGCTGGGGTGCTGCCAGATGATGACTTCAACGGCCGGTGTAACGTTAACCACCAGGTCGCAAAAACAGCGGGCCAGAGGCGTCTTGCACTTTGCGCATATGGGGCGTGCCATTACCGCTCATCCTGTTTAAAATCACCGGGTTAGATACCGATATGAATATGATGCAGCCACTAAGATCAGGTCATCTGCATGGTACACTAGCGGTGTTCAGATGTTGATGTCATTGGGGAATATCTCTGCGTGGTGAGGGGCAGGGCAAAGCCAGATGGTCACAGAAAGGTTCAGAACTTGAGGGGTGAAGATTGAAAGCGTATTTGATGGAGCATATGACGGATTGGGTCAATCTGGGGTGTCTGGTCTGGTTTTTGGGTTGCTGGGTCGGTTACAGCCGTTTTGCCCGGCATATGGCCAAAAGAACCGACTGCTTGGCGTCGGTGATGCACAGCTTTCGATTGGCCTGGATGCGTGAAGTGTTGTTCCGTGAAATAAGAATGCCGGATGCCTCGATCATTGCCAATCTTGAGCGCAGTGTGTCGTTTATGGCTTCAACCACCATTCTGGTGTTGGCCGGTATTGTGACGGTTCTGGCTTCGTCGGATCAGGTCTACGGCTTGCTGCAGCACCTCCCCTTTGTTGCCGCCACCACGTCTGCGCAATTGCAATTTAAATTGTTGGTGCTGGTGTTTATATTTGTTTACGCTTTTTTTACCTTCACCTGGTCGTTGCGGCAATTCAGTTTTTGCAATGTGATTTTGGGCGCGACTCCCATCTTTAAACCAGGGGATATTGACCAGGCTCAGCGCGACACCTATGCCCGGCACACCGGCAAGGTGCTGGATCAGGCCTCTCACAGTTATAATTTTGGGTTGCGGGCGTATTATTTTTCGATGGCCATGCTGGCCTGGTTTATTCATCCGCTGGCCTTTGTGCTGGCGGTGGCCTTAGTGGTTGCGATTCTGTATCGACGTGAGTTCCACTCGCGCACCCTTCACGCCATGGTTGAAGTGAGTCAGGACTGGGGTAAGCCTACAGCCCCAGATGATCATGCCAGTTGAGGCTTTTTTGTTGATCGATCAAGGCCAGTTTTTGAAGCCTGGAAAGTTTCTTGATGGCGGCCTCTCGCTGGCTGGCCGTGGACCGATTGAAGCCGGTTTCCAGGTGCAGCAACTTTTGGGGTGAACGTCCGCGAAAAAACTTGGCACCTTGCCGCGTGTGGCAATGGGCGTGCCAGCGTTTTTTGATGTCCGTGGTAATGCCCGTGTAGAGGCGGCCATCGCTGCTGAGGATAATGTAAACGCACCAAGGTGTGGCGGGATCGTCAGACATGAATGCCGTGTTCCATAATACCAAGTTCTACAATACCAAGTTCCACAATACAAAGTTCCACAATACCAAGTTCCACAATACAAAGTTCCACAATACCAAGCTCCATAGTACAACGTTCCATAAAAACCGGAGCACAGTGTCTCCGTTTTAACTTTCCTTTTCCAGACTGAATCGCCATGGCCACACCAAAACCACCCTGCAAACCGAAAAAAATAGCCCTCAAAGCTAAAAGCCTATGCGTCGAACAATCAACCGTGTCTGCTGAGCTGTCTGCCGATGCGGGCCAGCGAGCCGCCAAGTCCAAAAAAATAGCCACCAAACCGAAAAAACAACCCGCCGATGTGGACCGTAATTTCGATGATCTGGCCCATCGCTTCAAGCGCAATGTTTATGATCGTTTGAAGGGGGATATACGCCTGGCGATATTGGAGCGCGACTTGTCTGAATTCATACCAGAGGCTTCATGGGCTGTGGAGGCGGACGGTGTTGCTGCCCAACCCATGAAAATTCTGGACGCCGGAGGTGGGCAGGGGCAGTTCAGTATTTCCCTGGCCCGGCAAGGGCACGAGGTTGTGCTGTGCGATATATCCGCCGAAATGTTGAAGCTTGCTCAACAAAACTGCCTTGAGGCGGGGGTGGCAGATCGGGTGCACTTACACCACGGGCCAATACAGTCGTTGCCGGCGAGTTATCGGGAACAGTTTGATTTAGTGCTTTGCCACGCCGTACTGGAGTGGGTGGTCAAGCCGCAAGAGCTGTTGCAGACACTGCTGGCGTTCTCGGCCCCGCAAGGATACTTCTCGCTGACTTTTTATAACGTCAACAGCATCATGATGAAAAACCTGTTGCGGACCAATTTTCAGAAGGTGATTGATGATGATTATAAGGGCTATCGAGGCAGTCTTACGCCCACCTACCCCAGAGAGCCTGAGGCCGTGTATCAATGGTTGGCGGAGTTGCCCCTGGAGCCGCTCTGTTGCAGTGGCATCCGTTGCTTTCACGATTACATCCTGGAGCCGAAGCACCGGATGAACGAGCCGCAGCAGCAATTGTCACTGGAATTGAGATTGTCACGTCAAGAACCCTGGCGCTCGCTGGGACGCTACATCCACGTGTTGAGCCAGAAAATCGCATAGACGTTCGCCGTGCTCAAGGCTCTGTCGATAACGGCTTAAATTGTTTTAGACTCGCCACGAAACAATTATGACTTTAATAAAAAGTCCTTGGCTTGATTGATTTTGGCGGCAAGGTAATCGCTGCCGCCCCGGTCCGGGTGGACTTTTTGCATCAGCTTGCGGTGGGCCTGAATGATGTCCTTGTTCGTGGCGTCATCGTTTAGCCCCAGAATCTGCAGGGCCTCATGGCGCCCCATATGGCCATGGGAGCCGTTTTGCCCGGTTGACGACTGGTACTCGGAGTTGCCGCCGCTGGCGGTCCCGGAGCTGCGACGGAACCTGCGTTGAATGTAAGCCGTGAGCAAACGGGCAGATTCGGTATCCTGCTCGCGATAAGTGGCCAGCAGAGCGTTCAACTCTTCCTCGCTGAGGCTCTCCAGGCTTCTACCTTGAAACTCACCCGCTAAAATTTCCCCTTTCATTTCACCGTTGGTCATGTTCACCGTCATCCGGATAAACCGGGTGTTTAAGGTCGGGTTGGCGAAACTTTGTCTGCTCAGCCAGTCCTTAACCGGGAGGTAGCGCAATGCCAGCGGGCCAATTTGTTTGGCAATGGGGATCATCAGGGCAATCAGTGCGCCTAACCAGTGAAGCCGGCCGGTGGCGGCAAGAGCCACAATCACCAAAATCAGGCCGTACATGGCGTACTTCCACAGCAGGTCTTTTTGCTTCTGTGCCGGTTGACGTTTGAAATGTTTGTAACCATAGAGGCCAATAAATACTACGGCGATGAGGAATATCAGTCTGAAAAGCACAGTGTGGACCTTATGGGGCAGTGGAATAACGTGTGGGCATTATAAAAGGGCTGGTTTGGGATAGCTATTGTGAGGACAGCTAAAGGCACGAACTTGATCATGGGCAGGGGCCTCGTTCAGGCGTTTTTTTCGTGGTGTTGTCCGGGAGGCAATCACAGAATGCCAAAAACGCATGCAACAGAGTATTATAGGCACCCGAAATTCAGAGGCAGTGGCTCATTGAGCCGCACAGTCAGAGAGGTACGCATGAGTGTTCAGGTGATTATGAAGGATGGGCGCCCGGAATGGGCCGTCTTGCCCTATACAGAATATGAAGCCCTTCTGGCCAGGGTCGAGGCACTGGAAAGCGGTGCGCCAGCACCGGCAAGCACGGAGATCCGAGCGGAGGATTCACGAAACTTGCGTAAAACCATGATGGAGCAACTGCAAAATGTGGCCAGCGTTTCCCAAGCAGGAAGCTTTCAGGGGGAAAAAGCGGCCAAGCTGCGGCTGTCAAAAGGGCTGGATGAAGCGCATATCGCCAGAGAAATCGGCATCAGCCCGGTTTATCTCAAGCAAATCGAATCCGGTGAGAGAGAACCCAGCGAGCCCATTCTGCGTAATATTGCCAGAGCTCTGGGTGTGGACGTGAACGAATTGTCCGGTGAGTAGCCCTGACTGCTTATGACAGGGCCGAGGGGCCGCGGTGAGGTGTTAACCCGTGCAGTCATTGGCTGGCTTTTTCTTCTTCCCGGAGTTTGTCGCGGACCTTGGTCAGGATCACGCCGTAATGATTGTGGCCCAAGCGGTCCCGGCCACACCCCCAAAAATAATCGTAACTGCTGCTTTCGACGATTTTTTTCGCGTCGGTGTCCATAAGAGCCTGATAGGCCTGTGTATGGGTTTTGCAACGCGTGTAGACGGCTCGGGTCATAATGGTCGTACGAATGGATTTCCAGTCAGGGCGCGGGCGCTTAAAGCGGTTGCGCCCCAGTTTTCTTGCCTGCTTGGGGGAGGTCGCTGCGCGAATTTTTTCCCGGTATTGGGAATCCTCGAACTTCATCGCCTGAAAATAATGCTCAACGGTTGGCCATTCAACACCTTCCAGCGTAAAGCTTAAAGGGTAGTAGGTGCCCAGCAGTTCAGTGTCGTCAGAACGCGAAAAATAATAGGCATTTTCGTCGGTGGGTAAAAAAAGTCCTTCCATAATAATCTGGCTTATTTTAATTCATCTTGGGCTGATGTTGATTCATCGACGCGGTGATGCCGTCAAGGCTTTCCAGCATCATACCTTCTTTAATGCTGCCGGGGGAAACATCCAGTTGCTCAATGTTAAGGCTGTCGAAAATGGCGCTGAGCAAGGCCAGGCCCGCAGGCAGTACATCCCAGCGAAGCGAGTCGGGGATCTGCTCGCTGATTTCGCCGCTCACTCGAAGCTCCTCAAGCAGTTGTTGCAGGTGGGCTTGAGTGATGCGGGGGGGCGCCGGTTGAACTGGCAGTAAATCGAGAATGACCCGCATGGTTCCTGAGGCGCCCAGAGTTAACGCCCATGACATGTTGTTAAAGGCCGCAGCTTGTTCAGAGAGCAGGTCGTAACTGTATTGATAGGCCTGTTCAAGTGCCTGTGCGGGAATCTTTCGCCGAGGGCGGCTGCCGCCCAAAAAGCGGTTTGCCAAATCCACGCAGCCCAGCGAAAAACTGTGCCAGTGTTTAATCTGCGGGCCCTGGCCAATGAGGAGTTCGGTACTGGCGCCACCGATATCGACAATCAGTGATTGCTCATGCCTCTGGGCGGCAGGCAAGCAGAACTGAACCCCGCGGTAAACCAGCTCGGCCTCGCGTTGTCCGCTGATGATTTCGATGGGGCAGCCCAGCAGCGGCTCAGCCATGTGAAGAAATTCAGCCAGATTTTGACACTGGCGCAAAGCTTGAGTGCCTACGGAGCGTTTGATGGCCTGCGGGTAGCTGGAGAGGATTTCCTGAAAATGGGTCAGGCAGGCCTGTGCCCTTTGGAGCGCCTCCGGGGCCAGGTTGCCTTGCGCGTCCATGCCTCGGGCCAGTTGCACCATTTCTTTTTGTCGGGCCACCTCAGTTAACTTGCCATCCCGCCATAAGCAGATGAGAAGGTGGAAGCTGTTTGATCCTAAATCAATGGCGGCCAGAAACTGCGTAGTGGGAGAAATAGGAGAAGTCGCGGTTGAGTCCATAGTGGGTGAGGTGTCCATCTTGGGGTGTCTGGTCATCCGGTCTGTTGTGTGGAGGTGCACACCGGGTTCCGGGGGTAACGATTGGTCGAGAATTGTAACTCACTGGTTTATGCTTATGGGCATTAAGACCGTATTGCCGGGATAAACCGGTCCCGGGTCGGTGCAACATTAGCCGATTGAGTCAGTGTTCTGGAGTTAATATGTCTGTTTTATCTAAAAAAGCGTCGCTGCCCACCGCCGAAGAAGCCCTGCCTGGGCGCGACACACCAATGCACCTGAGCAATAAGCACGCCTTGTTCGGGGTTGCGCTGCAGCCGCCGTTTCCGGACAACTTTGAACAAGCGGTGTTCGGCCTGGGGTGTTTTTGGGGGGCGGAGAGAAAGTTCTGGCAGCAGGAGGGGGTTTACAGCACCGCTGTGGGCTATTGCGGTGGCTTTACCCCCAATCCGACCTATGAGGAAGTCTGCAGCGGTTTAACCGGCCACAACGAGGTGGTTTTGGTGGTATACGATCCGCAACGAGTGAGCTACCTGCAATTGTTGCAGGTGTTTTGGGAGTCTCATAATCCGACCCAGGGTATGCGACAGGGCAATGACATGGGCACCCAATACCGCTCGGGCATTTATACCTTCGGGGAGAAACAGGCTGCGCTGGCTGTAGCGTCAAAAGAAAGTTATGGGCGGGCTCTGGCTGCCAAGGGGTTGGGTGAAGTGACGACCGAGATCTACGCGGCTCCAGCCTTCTATTTCGCGGAGGAGTACCATCAGCAGTATTTACACAAGAATCCCCAGGGCTACTGTGGCTTGGGAGGAACCGGCATCGAATGCGCCTTGTGATCCTCTTGGCTTGACGCCAAGGGCAAACAACAGGCAGGAGAGCGGCAAAGTAAAGCGAGCGATCGGCGCCGCTCGCTTTCAATCTCGCTAAGCTTGCAGAGATTGTACGGATAGACGTTGTGCTTGTGGTGTGACTTGGCCCTAGGCCTTGGCGGAACGCAAGCGCATGAGACCCTCCTGGCTGGTAGACGCAACCAAGCGGCCGTCACGGGTGTAAAAACGCCCAAAATTCAAGCCACGTCCTCCGGCTGCAACCGGCCCCTCCATGTGATAGTAAATCCAATCGTCCACGCGAAAGTCGGCGTGAATCCAAATGCAGTGATCCAGCGTCGCGGCTTGCAGTGAATTACCATTGTCGCTAAAGCGAACTTCATGAGGCAGCAGGGCAGAGGCTAACAAGCGAAAATCCGAGGCATAGGCCAGGAAGGCCTGGTGCATGGGAAAGCCCCTGTCGAGCTTGTCCCGACATTTAAACCAGAAGCCATGCACCGGTTCACTGCCTTTGGGCTGGAGAAATGGCAGGTCACCGTTGGTGCGAACTTCAAAGGCACCCAGTGCATCGGCGGGCGGCGGCGGGGAGGCGTCCGGGCGTTCTTTCCGGTACTCCTGCATACGCTCGCGATCCGGAGTTAAGCTTTCAGGGGCAGGCACATCCGGCATGTCCACCTGGTGTTCCAGACCTTCTTCAGGAATTTTGAACGACAGTGACGTGTTAAAAATGGCTTTGCCATTTTGTATCGCAACAACCCGGCGGGTGGTAAACGAATTGCCGTCACGTATAGGGTCGACTTCAAAGATGATGGGACGACTGGTGTCCCCGGGGCGTAAGAAATAGGCGTGCATGGAATGCATTTGACGTGATTCGGGCACGGTGCGAATCGCCGCGTTTAGGGCCTGCGCCAACACCTGTCCGCCAAATACCCGAGGCAGTTCTGTTTTTGGGGTAGTCCCCCGAAACAACAAGGTGTCCAGCTGCTCAAGCTCAATAATCTCCGCAAGTTGTTCTGTTGAGTTGGTCAAATTGTCCTCTCTTAGACTGGGGGCAAGCATATTGTTGTGAAACGCCGATATTAGCTCCTGAAGGCTACCGATTGATCTACTGACAAACGGGCATCAGGAATTCATGAAAAAAATCAGCCATTCCGTTTTTTAGAGTGCACTGACTATAGTTCAACGGGGTCAGTCGACACCATAGCCAATCCGCTCTAAATACACTTCGGTCAGGTTTTTAACGTCACTGGGCCGGAGGTGTTGTGGTGTCTACTGTGCTGCCATTTGTGCTGTGTGTGCTAGCTATGTGTGCTAATAGGCGCTTGAGGAAAACTGCACCAATCGCTCCAGCTGCCGGGGTATAACAACGGTTGTTTCCCCGCCAGCTGGGCGGACACAATATTGACACAGGCGGTGACGCCGGAACCGCAGTAAATCACCAGCGGTTTGTCATCCTTGATGCCCTGCCATCGCAGGTCATGAAACGCCTGCGGTCGAATGAAACCCGCTTCGTCGGTAATGTCAGCCCAGGGTTTGTTGATGGCTCCGGGGATGTGCCCGGCAACCGGGTCTATAGGTTCGGATTCGCCTCGATAGCGGGGAGCTTCACGGCTATCGATCAACTGGTAGGCTGACTGGTTTAGGGATTGAAAGATCATGTCAAAGTTAACGGTGTTATTGACCTCGAATAAATGGGTTTCCGAGGTGTTACCGGTCGGCACATCTTTCGGTTCCGTTTCGATGGGATGACGTTGTGCTTTCCAGGCCTGATAGCCACCATCAAGGAATTTGACATTGTTGATGCCAGCGGCTTTCAATAACCACCAGGCTCTGGCGGCAAAGGCAAAACGTTGATCATCGTACACCACGACCGGTGTCCCGGCATTAATCCCCCAGCTCTGCAGTTGCCGGGCAAAAAACTCAGCATCAGGAAGAGGGTGGCGGCCACCGTGCTGTTGTTTTTCCGCCGAGAGGTGCTTTTCCAGATGGCAATAGAGCGCCCCTGGAATGTGGTCAAGCTGATACAAGCGTTCACCCTCTTGGGGATCCGCCAGTGAAAACCGGCAATCCAGAATCACGGTATTCGTCAGCTCATCCGCGAGCTCATCTGCGGTGATGAAGGTATTGTCAAGCCGGGCGTCTTTGTTTGGGCTGGTCATGTTGTCTGCCTTGCAAGCGTTAAAAGGTTTAACGCAAGGTTAAGAGAATAACGACATCCAGTCGAGGGAGTCTTCGGTATTGCCGTCGGGCTTGTATTCCGCACCAATCCATTTGTCGTAGCGTAGATCTTGCAGTTGCTGAATGATTTTCTCAAACGCCAGGTTCCCCGTACCTGGTTGGTGTCGGTGGGGCGTATCCGCAAATTGTAGGTGTCCGATATCGGATAGAATCTGCGGCAACAGAGCTTGTGTGGGCTCATTCATACGGGCCATGTGATACAAATCATATTGCATTTTGACGGTGCGATGGTTGAGGTCTTTCAGGACTTGTTGCATCTGAGCCACACTGTGAATCAAAAAGTCCGGCATGTCGTAAGTGTTGATGGCTTCAAATACCGTGGTCACTCCGATCGACTGGAACTGGTCCGCGCAGTACTCCAAATTGTGCAAAAACACATCAAAGCACCGATCGCTCTGCTTCTGGTCCGGGACTCTGCCGGCCAGTACGTTGACACAATCGACCTGCAAACTCTCCCCATAGATCAGGCACTGGTCAACGGCATGCCTGAAAGCATCGGTGGTGTTCGGTGAGCAGGCTAACCCCAGGCCGCCCGCCATTAAATCGCCCGCAGGCACATTGATCAGGGCAATCCTGGTGTCGGCTTGCTGTTGCCGGTCGATCAGGAGCTGCAGATCCTCGTCGTATGGGAATTGAATTTCGACAGCGTTAAAACCGTTCTGCCTCGCCGCCGCGAAACGCTCCGCAAGAGGGTGCTCGGTAAACAGCGTGGAAATGTTAGCGCATAGTTTCATGGTGGTGTTGTTTCAATATTTTTAATGGGGTTGCCGTCTGTGGCTTCGGCGGGAGTCATAAGGCTTAAGGTGCATGACACCCTGATGAGTACAGTTCGACTAGGGTGGCGGGATCTTTGTCTTGATTGCCGCCGTTGGCGTGTTGTTGCATCAATTCCCGAGCCAGCTGGCTCATCGGGGTATTGGCGTTGCTCTGGCGGGCCAGGTTGGCGGACAGGTCGAGATCCTTGAGGAGGGTTTTAACATGCCATTTCACCGGCTCAAAATCTTTGTCTGCCATGCGTGATCCGGTTAGCTGCAGCGGCAGGGAGTCTGCGAACCCGCCCTTAAGCGCTTGCGGGATCTTGTGGGTGTCCACGCCGGCCTTTTCTGCCATCGCCATGACTTCGGCCATGACCATCAGGTTGCAGCTGACGAGCATCTGATTGCAGATCTTGGTGGTCTGGCCGCTGCCCACCTGGCCCATGCGGGTGACTCGCTGGGACAAGTGAGACAGAATCGGGCGTATGGCGTCAATGGTTGCTTCGGGTCCGCCTGCCATGATCGCCAAACTGCCGGTTTCTGCACCGCTAACGCCACCGGAAACCGGGGCATCAACCCACTGCGCCCCGCATTGGTTGAGCAACTGATCCGCAAGGTCGCGGGTGGCATCAGGCGAAATGCTGGAGAAGTCAACGATGATGGTGCCCGGTTTGACGAAGGCTTTAAGGCCCCGTGGGCCTTCGACGATGTGTTTTACCGCGTCTGTGTCAGACACGCAGAGCATGATGATGTCGCTGCCGCGCACAAGTGCTTGCAGGTCAGTGCAGGGGCTGGCCCCGAGCCGTGCGGGCTGTTGCAGTTTGTCCGGGTTGCGGATCCAGACATTCACTTCGAAGCCGGCCTGTAACAGTCGAGTGGTCATGGGCACGCCCATTAGCCCCATACCGATAAAGCCCAGCACGGGCTTGCCGCTGGAGCTGGAGGTCTCGAAGTGTGTAGCGGATGACTGTGGGGTGGGCATAGGCGTTCAGGAGTCTCGAAAAAGGGGCGGATTTTCTACAGACCGTCAGTATACCACTGTCAATCTTGAGGAAAACGGGCCCCAGACAGGTCTGATTGGGCTCCGAATCGGCAGGGAGAGTAGGGCGTAAAGCGATGTTGGGGCAAATTCACGATGAAATTTATGCGTTTTGTCAGTAAGATTGCTGCCAATCTGAACATGCCAGCTAAGACTTTGATTTCGCTTAACTTTGCATGATTTTGCTTTACCTTGCTTAACGTACCTGGTGCTTATGGCGTGTCTGCCTGGCAGGAATTTACCAAGGCCGCTCGCTATTGAGTGGGCTTTTTTCCAAAGCCGGTACGGCAGTAATCCACAGCCGGTACACAAGCCGGGTATTTTAGACGCTCTTGAAGAGCGCACTTAAAAAGAGCTTTTAGACGAGCACCCTGAAGATTTTTCCAAGGAATCGTGTGTGGCATGACGCAACCGCTGATCGAATTACAGGCACTCCGCTGCGAGCGTGATGAGCGGGTTCTGTTTGAGAACCTCGACCTCAAGGTCATGCCCGGTGATGTGGTGCAGATTGAGGGGCCCAATGGGTGCGGTAAGACCACCTTATTGCGTTTGCTGACAACCACATCCACGGATTACGAGGGACAGATTTTGTGGTGTGGAGCGCCGTTAAAAGACCAGCGCCTGGATTACCTGAACAAGCTGCTTTACGTTGGGCACCTTCCTGGGGTCAAGAAGGCGCTGACACCGCGAGAGAATCTGGACTGGTTTTGCGGAGTCAATCAGGGCCATCAGCGCTGCACGATTGAATCCGCCCTGGAAGAAGTCGGGTTGTTCGGGTTTGAGGATGTGCCTTGCCACCATTTATCGGCCGGCCAATTGCGTCGCGTCGCGCTGGCACGCTTGTTTCTGACTCCGGCCAGGGTCTGGGTACTCGATGAACCGTTTACCGCTATAGACAAGCAAGGGGTTCGAAATCTGGAAAATTTAATGGCCGAACACGCTGCCGGCGGCGGCTGTGTGTTATTAACGACTCATCAGGATATGTCGATGAGCGCGGTTCGCAAGATCAATTTAGAAGAGTTTAAGCCGCAGTCTGAATGGTCAGCAGGTGACATTGTATGAGCGCGCGGGAGCCGCAGGAGCGGGTAAGCTTGCAAGCGCAGCCGTTGGCGACCCCCGGTATCGGAGCGGGGTTTTGGGCCACGCTGCGCCGCGACGTGTTGATTGCGTTTCGGCACCGGGGCGAAATGGCCAACCCGATCATGTTTTTGCTGATGGTGATTACCATGGTGCCGCTGGGCATCAGCCCGGAATCGGCGGTATTGGCCAATCTGGCTCCGGGCATGATCTGGGTGGTGGCACTGCTGGCAACGCTGCTCTCACTGGATGGCTTGTTTCGCAGTGATTTTGAAGATGGCTCGCTGGAACAGCTGCTCATGTCACCGCAACCCTTGTATTTCCAAGTGCTGGCGAAGGTGCTGGTGCACTGGCTGGTGACTGGCCTGCCGCTGACGGTGATGGCACCCATTTTGGGGGTTATGCTGTCTTTACCGTCAGCGGGTTACGGTCCCTTGATGGCTTCGCTGCTGTTGGGCACCGGGTGCCTCAGTTTGATCGGGGCTATTGGTGCTGCTTTGACGGTGGCCTTGAGAAAGGGGGGAATTCTGATTTCGTTGATCATTATGCCTCTTTATGTTCCAGTGCTGATATTTGGCGCAAGTGCGGTGACCAGTGCGATCGACGGTTTTCCGATGAGCGGGCAGTTGGCAGTGCTGGGGGCATTTCTGGCCTTGTCGGTGATACTGGCCCCCCTCGCAGCAGCGGGAGCCTTGCGCATCAGTGTGAACGGTTGAACGGATGGGCGAGTGTTGCGGTCACTGTTTTACTTGAAATTGTACGTTTGAAGAAAGGCTTTGCGATTCCGAGGCGGGGCTGAGTGAATCGCCGGCAGGCCGCCAATGTAGTGTAAAATGGCTCCTTGCGGGCCAAATGAAAGATTTTTTGATGAATTGCTGCGTTATTGCTGGGGACCCGGTCAATGTGTAGCGAAATATGAGGAAGAGACGTGGCTTGGCAATGGTTTCATCGATTAGGCTCTCCGCGCTGGTTTTTTGAAAAAACCAACGCCTGGATTCCCTGGCTGGCCGCCATCAGCATCAGTTTGCTGATCGTCGGTGCTGTCTGGGGGTTGGCGTTTGCACCCGCCGATATGAAGCAGGGCAACAGTTACCGCATTATTTATATTCACGTACCCGCGTCGTTCCTGGCCTTGGCTGGGTATTACACCATGGCAATCAGCGGTGCCATTGGCCTGATTTGGAAGATGAAACTGGCCGATATGGTGATGAAATCGGCGGCCCCCATTGGCGCGGTACTGACGTTTGTCGCCTTGATCACCGGTGCCGTTTGGGGCAAGCCGACCTGGGGAACCTGGTGGGTTTGGGATGCCCGCATCACCTCCATGCTGGTGTTGTTCTTTTTGTATCTGGGTGTGATCGCACTGCAAGAGGCCTACCAGAATCAGGATACGGCCAATAAGGCCAGCGCCATCTTGGCGCTGGTGGGCACCGTCAACATTCCCATTATTTATAAGTCGGTGGATTGGTGGTACACCCTGCATCAGCCTGCAACGATCAAATTCACCTCAGAATCGACCATTCATCCGACCATGCTGTATCCACTGCTGGTGATGGTGGTGGGGTTTTACGTCTTTTACGCCCTGGTCTTGCTGATGAGAACGCGGACCGAGATCCTCAGTCGGGAAAAGAAAACTCGCTGGGTCCAGGAGTTGGCGGTGAAGACCTGATCACCTCTAGAGGAACCGTTTTGTCATCATCCGGCGCTGGCCGGGTGCTCATTCAATTCTTATTGGAAGCCGTACATGAAGTTTCAATTTGAAAGTTTGCAGGGTTTTTTGTGGATGTCCGGTCACGGCCCTTATGTGTGGGCCTGTTATGTGATCACAGCCCTGGCGTTGACCTATTTACTGCTTTCACCGGTGATCAAGCGCCGTGCATTAATGGCCGACCTGAAGCGGCAAGCGAGAGTCCGGGAGCATGAAATGAGACATCAAACGTCCTGAATACGTCACGCAAAGGCTTGCTCTTGGTGATCGGCTAAGAGCCGCCCGTACGAATACCGAACACACAGTTTTAGAAAGAGAGAGTTTGCATGCACCCGGTAAGAAAACAGCGTTTAATAATGGTGTTATTTGTGGTGATTTTCGCCAGTGTCGCTGTGGGCCTGTTGGCCTACGCCCTCAGGGAAAACATCAATTTATTTTACCCCCCATCCAAGATCATTGCGGGTGAGGCTCCTGTCGACAAGCGCATTCGCGCCGGCGGTTGTGTGCTGCCGGGGGAGGTTCGGCGAGCAAAAGACAATCTGGATGTCAGTTTCCTCATTACCGATGGTGCCGCTTCGGTGGAAGTTCAATACAGTGGGATTCTGCCGGATTTGTTCGCTGAGGGTGAAGCGGTGGTGGTGAACGGCAAGCTGAATGGTGAAGGCGTGTTCATGGCGTCTGAAGTCTTGGCCAAGCACGATGAAACCTACACCCCCCCTGAGGTGGCTGAAGCCATGCAAAATACCGGTGAACACCAGAAAACCTGTGAAGGCATGAATTATGGTTCCTGAGTTTGGTCATTTCGCGTTAATTCTGGCTTTCTGTCTGGCGATTGCTCTCACGATCGTTCCTCTGTGGGGGGCTCACACGGGCAACCGGGTCATGATGGCTTCCGGTCGCAGCATGGCGCTGGGGATGTTTGTCTTCGTGGGCCTGTCGTTTGCGTGCCTGGTCTACGCGTTTGTGCAGGATGATTTCTCGGTCGCTTACGTGGCCAATCAGTCCAATAGCCTGCTGCCCCTGCAGTACAAGGTCAGCGCGGTCTGGGGAGGGCATGAAGGGTCGCTGTTGCTCTGGGTGCTGATTCTGTCCGGCTGGACTCTGGCGGTGGCCATCTACAGCAAAGATATGCCGCTGGACATGGTGGCGCGGGTGCTGTCAGTGATGGGTATGATCGCCATTGGTTTTTGTGCCTTTGTGTTATTGACCTCCAATCCGTTTGACCGGTTGTTGCCCAACCCTCCGGCCGATGGCGGTGATTTAAACCCGCTGTTGCAGGACTTTGGCCTGATCATCCATCCACCCATGCTGTACATGGGCTATGTGGGATTTTCCGTGGTGTTTGCGTTTGCCATCGCCGCGCTCCTGTCGGGCCGCCTGGACAGTGCCTGGGCGCGCTGGTCGCGTCCCTGGACGACGGTTGCCTGGGCCTTCCTGACGATCGGGATAGCCCTGGGCAGCTGGTGGGCGTATTACGAATTAGGCTGGGGCGGCTGGTGGTTCTGGGACCCGGTTGAAAATGCTTCCTTTATGCCCTGGCTGGTGGGAACGGCTTTAATCCACTCCCTGGCCGTGACCGAAAAGCGGGGCGTGTTTAAAAGCTGGACGTTATTGCTCGCTATTTTTGCGTTTTCCCTGAGTTTGCTGGGCACTTTCCTGGTTAGATCCGGTGTGTTGACCTCGGTGCACGCGTTTGCCGCGGACCCTGAGCGCGGGGTATTTATCCTGATTTTCCTGGCGTTGGTGGTTGGGGGATCCTTGACGCTGTATGCGTTCAGGGCGCCATCGGTGAAGGCGGCAGCCAGTTTTGAGTGGTTATCGCGCGAAGCCTTCCTGCTGGGGAATAACGTCTTGCTGGTGGTTGCCACAGGCACCATCTTATTGGGTACCCTCTACCCGTTGATTGCCGATGCGCTCAACTGGGGGAAAATCTCGGTCGGGCCACCGTATTTTGATTTCTTCTTCATCCCCTTGATGGTCTTGCTGGCGGTGCTGCTGGGCTCAGCGGCTTTGGTTAACTGGAAGCGGGGCCAGCTGAGTACGTTGAAGGCGTGGCTGCTGAAGCCGGCGGTATTGAGTGTGGCTTTAGGCGCTTTGTTGCCGCTGGTTATTGCGGATGAATACTCGATCTCGGCGGCGCTTGCGATCACGGTGGGCAGCTGGATCGTTCTGGCTACCCTGACCGACATACGCTATCGCCTGCGCAACAAGAAAGGCTGGCTAAAAGGCTTTGGGCAGTTCTCCCTGAGTTACAAAGGCATGCTTTTAGCTCACACCGGGGTCGCCTTTACCTTACTCGGTGCCAGTCTGAATACCATCTATTCAGATCATCAGGACATCCGCATGGAAGTGGGGCAGCGCATAGAGCAGGGTGGTTACGAGTACCATTTTAAAAGCGCCGAAAAACTGCGCGGCCCCAATTACCTGGCTGACCGGGGTGTGATTGAGGTTTATCGGAACGATAAGGTCATTGATGTTCTACACCCTGAGAAGCGTCGCTATCTGTCCGGCGGTAACCTGATGACCGAGGTAGGAATAAATGCCGGGTTTTGGCGCGATCTTTACGTCGCCCTGGGCGAGCCGCTTCCCGACGGAGCCTGGGCTGTAAGAATTCATTACAAACCCTTCGTGCGGTGGATTTGGCTGGGGGCCATCCTGATGGGGCTTGGCGGTCTGCTGGCGGTGCTCGATAAGCGCTACCGAGCGACTGCGAAAGCCACCGAAAGCCTCACTAATGAAACAGTCGCGAGCCAAGACCCGGCAGCAGCTGAAGCCCGGTAATCAACCGGCGGCTCATACTGTCACTGAACTCGTGGGTCTGGCCGGTACAAATGATTGCTACCAACTGATGATGCCGATGCAAGTTATCGTGATCGGTAAAGCGATACTTGCGGGTAAAGCGATTGTTGTGGGTGAAACTGCCGCTATCGCTATAGCTGATGAACGAAAAGGTACAGAATGTCTCGATTGACGTTGTTTGCTCCGCTGATTATTTTTTTGGTCCTGGCGGCTTTTTTCTGGCGAGGCTTGAGCCTTGACCCCACCGCAATGCCATCTGCGCTGATCGACAAGCCGATGCCCGCATTCAGTTTGCCGACGGTTGGCGATGCTGACCGGGTGATCGTCGGCGAAGACCTCAAAGGTGAGGTTACCCTATTGAATGTCTGGGCCACCTGGTGCATCTCTTGCCGGGTTGAGCACCCGTACCTGGTGAAACTGGCCAATCAGGGGATCAAAATCGTGGGCGTCAATTATAAAGATGATGTTCCGGCTGCGCAGAAATGGTTAAAGGAATTTTCCAATCCGTATGTGTACAGCATCGTCGATGCGGATGGGCGTTTAGGCATTGATCTCGGTGTGTTTGGGGCGCCTGAAACCTATGTGCTGGATCAGCAGGGTGTCATTCGTTACAAGCACGTGGGTGTGGTCGACGATAAAGTTTGGAGCGAAAGAATCAAACCGATTGTGGATGCCTTGAAAGAGGGTTGAGAATGACCGAGAAAAATCCGGACTTAACCTCTGTTGCTGATTATTGCCCGATTTGTCAGCAGCAAAATCACTGTGGTAATCAGCAGCGCCAGCAAACGGCCAGTGCCACCGCCGATGATTTCGATTGCTGGTGTCTGCATGAAACGATTGATCCCAACTTATTGGAATCGCTGCCGTTACAGCAGCGGGGGCGGTCCTGTATCTGTCAGTCCTGCGCGTTGAAGTCCTCCCGGTCACGCAAGTCCGGGGGGGCTCCCGACCCGGCATCGGTTGAAACCTATATTCCTCCTGGCGCTTAAAGGCCTTTACCGGGTTCATCGACCCCCTTCATGTTACTGAACATACTCAAGCTCGCCGGCCAGCAGTCACTCCCTGCTGGCCGGCTGAGCCTGTCACTCCTGACGTGCTGCGATTACACACTTTCCGGCAGAGCTGCTTCTGCGGCGCTTGAGCGCTCCATATCATTGTGTTGTTGCTGCCGCTTTAGATCTTGTGGCAGTTTGGCGGCGCCAATAAACGCAGCTATAGCCGCTATCAACCCCACGAAAGACGTGAAGATCATGGCATAGCGCAATGATTCCGATCCCAGAGAGGGCGCGAGAAAGTCACTGAGCATGCCCACAAACAGTGGCCCCATCCCCAGACCAATAAGATTCAAAATAAAAAACAACACCGCTGACCCCATGGCGCGCATCATCGGTGGCAGCAGGGTGTGCGTAATGGCGATGGTGGGGCCCAAATAAAAAGCACCAGTCATGGTCGCCAGAAACAAAAAGGCCAGAGCCCAGTTGGATTGATCGTGGGTAAGCGCTAAAAAGTTCATTGGCAAGCAGATCAACGCCGGGATGGCGGCTATCCATAAATACCAGCGCATGTCTCTTTTTCCGAGTCTATCGGCAAAGTAGCCCCCGAGAAACGTACCAGCTGCGCCGCCAATGCCGGTGATGAGCGCCAAACTGGTGCCCACCTGCAGACTGTCGAAGCCATGCGTGCGGATAAGAAAAGACGGCATGAAATTGCCAAGCCCATAACTCGTGAACGCAGCCAGTCCCGCGGCGACGGAATAAAAACGGAATGAGCGCAGCTGCCAAAGCGTCGCCATGGTGTGTTTGAAACTGGCTCTGGGCTTGCTGCCTGCCTGGACGATGCGGGGATCCACTGGGTCAGACTGCCCGCGCACTGGCTCACGAATGGTAAATCTGACCAGGAGTGCGATCAAAATGCCGGGAACGCCCACCACAAAAAACGCCCAACGCCAGCCAAACGTGTGATTGATCCAGCCGCCAATGAGAAAGCCGAGCAAAATGCCTATGTATACGCCGGTGGAATAAAACGACAGGGCCGTGCCCCGTTGCTCCGCTGGGTAATAGTCCGAAATCATGGAGTGTGCCGGGGGGCTGCCGCCGGCTTCGCCGACGCCGACGCCGATACGGGCCAGCAATAACTGGAAGAAGTTTTGCGTCATGCCAGACAGTGCCGTCATGCCGCTCCACACGGTGATGGCCAGAGCCACAATGTTTCTGCGGTTGCCGGCATCGGCCCAGCGGGCAATAGGAATGCCCACGCTGACGTAAAAGATGGCAAAGGCAAACCCGGTCAGTAACCCCAGTTGTGTATCGGAGAGCCCCATGTCGGCTTTAATGGACTCCTGCAGGATGACCAGGATCTGGCGGTCGATGAAATTAAACGCATACACCACGGTTAAAATCACCAGCACATAACGTCGATAGGCGGGTGTGTAGCTGATGGCCTGTGGATCCGGGGAGCTAGTGTTGGCAGGCCCCTTGCTGTCGGTTGAGACGGTCCCGTCGCTGGACACAGTTCTGTTGGCGGACATAGTTCTCTCTTTATTTCTTGTTATATTGTCTATGAACATAACAGATGAGAGAGCCTGGGGAAAACCCTTATTTGACATTTTTGGGTGAGTATATTTGCTGTGAATTATGGGCTATAGCTGTCGTTGATGATGGGCGAGGAGAGTAAAATAATACGTGCCAGAAAACAGACAGGCACTGTTTCTGACACGGGATTAATGCCGGCGCTGCATCCCAAAACGGCTTGACGGGCTTAGCGGCGGAGTGTGGTTGCAGAGTGGGGGTTAACGTTACGCTCAGTCCGCAACGGCGACGGGCTTTGTCTCCCGCTGCCATATTTCCTGAGTCGTTACGTCGGGGTAAAGGTCATCCAAAGGGCGCGGGATACCGTCGTTGTCGATGACCTGCGCGTGTGAGCGGCGCAATTGACGAGGTTCCTTGACACCACAGGAGTTGGAAATCACGGACACTTCATGAATCAGGTTTTGAGCATAGTTGTATACGCGGTTGGCCTTATTGGCCGGGTTGAGACCTTTTTGCAAATCGGGGTCATGGGTGGTAATCCCGGTCGGGCAGGTGTTTTTATTGCATTGCAGAGCCTGAATACACCCCAGAGCAAACATGAAGCCACGGGCGCTGACCACTTCATCGGCACCGACGCACAACGCCCAGGCGACGTCTGAAGGGTTAACCATTTTGCCGGAGCAGATGACTTTTATGCGTTTGCGCAGCCCGTATTCATTCAGTTTGTCAATCATCAGTGGCAGGCTGCGGCGCAGTGGTAATCCCACGTAATCCATTAGGCTTTGAGGTGCCGCACCGGTGCCGCCGTCAGCGCTGTCGATGGTAATAAAGTCTGGTGCATACTCCAGGCCCCGCTTGTGGATGGCCTGGCAGAGTTCGTCTATCCAGCGGCTCTCCCCGATGACGCTCTTAAAGCCGGTGGGTTTGCCGGTAAGGTCGCGCACGCGGTGCAGAAAAGTCAGTAAATCATCGATGGAGCGAATGTCGAGGTGCCCATTGGGGCTGATGGAGTCCAGGCCAATCGGGATGCCACGGGTAGAGGCAATCAGCGGTGTGACCTTTTCCCCCGGCAGGATACCCCCTTTGCCTGGCTTGGCTCCCTGACTGAGTTTAATTTCAAACATCTTTACCTGAGGGTGGTTGGCAACGGATTTCAGCTTGTCTTCGTCCAGAGTGCCGTCGTCTTTACGAACCCCGTACTTTGCTGTGCCCATCTGGAAGACCAGGTCACACCCACCCTGGAGGTGGTAGGGCGACAGGCCGCCTTCACCCGTGTTCATCCAGATGCCCGCTTTTTTGGCTCCGTGAGATAACGCTTGAATGGCGGGAACAGAAAGTGCACCAAAGCTCATGCCGGAGATGTTGAAGAAGGAGCTTGAGGTGTATGGGTGGCGCGCGAAGCCTTCACCTATAGTAATGGTTGAGGGGGGTTGTGCCTCGGCCTTCATGGTGGGAAAAAACGCGTTTAAAAACAGAACTTCGCCAGTCTGGTTCAAAGGGCGGGTGGAGCCAAAGGCAATGGTCGAATCAATATTTTTGGCGGCTCGATAAACCCAGCTGCGCTGAGCCCGGTTAAACGGCAGTTCTTCGCGGTCAAGGGCAAAGAAGTACTGACGGAAAAACTCGCCTAAGTGCTCGAAAAGATAGCGAAAGCGACCGATTACCGGGTAATTTCGACGTATTGCGTGTTTGGTCTGATGGATGTCAACCCAGAACATGTAAACCAGCGATACCAGTCCAGCTCCTACCATCAAGATGAAAAGCAGGGCGAAAAACTGAAAAAAACCTGAAATAAAGTTAGCCAGCCAGTCCATTTGAAAGCCTTTTGAGTGTCGAGAAAACCGGATAATAGCAAACTCACGCAAACAGTGGGCGCTTTAGAGGGCTCCCGGCCCGCTGAAATGCAGGAATATGCCAATCAACGTCTAGACTACAGTTCAACGATAACTGAGATAAAGAATTTCTCAGTGACATGGACTTTCAAGAACGCTGTTGGTTTAATTCGGGTTCAGAAACTTCGGGCTTCTGGATACTGATCATGTTTGCAGCTTGGCAAAGTGGCAGTTGCCGGGTTAAGCCACAAAATAATAACAATGCACAACGTTGCCGTGCCTTAGGTGAACATGTCCCGTTAGACCTGGCCCTCTCAGAGACGGCCTTTATTCGAAACAGCAACTCTTGGACCGTTATTTCGAGGTCATTTTTTTCGAGACAGTTTAGCCCTTTTATGAGTAAGGATTTAGAGTTTTGACTTTTAACACTTCCATTTACAAAGATCGTCGTAGAAAGCCAGCCATTATTGATGTAGAGGCAACCGGCTTTGATTCTCTCAGTTTCCCTATCGAGGTCGGGGTCGTGACGAGTAACGGCGAGCGCTATTCCTCATTGATAAAGCCTTACGCCAATTGGGATTGTTGGGGGGAAGAGGCTGAAGCCGTCCACGGCATCAGTCAGGCAGATCTTGAGAAATACGGTAAGCCGGGCAATGTGGTCGCACAGGAGCTGAATGCGCTGCTAGAGCACCAGACCGTCTACAGTGACGGCTGGGTGGTGGATAAGCCCTGGCTTATCAAGTTGTTTGACCGAGCCAGAACGCCCATGAACTTTTGGCTTTCTCCTTTAGAGATGATTTTGACCGAACCTATGATGGAGTGCTGGACCGAAGCCCGATCCATTGTTGCGTCAACGTTTGACGGGAAACGGCACCGGGCGAGCACCGATGCCTTATTCATTCAGCAGACTTACGACTGCGCGGCCGAGTTGAGTGGCGCTTGAATCGAGCTTTACCCGGTGCCCGACGATGGTCGGGCACCGGGGGCAGCCGCTGAAATTCAGATATCAGCGGCTAACCGGGTGCCCTGGTTGATGGCTCGTTTGGCATCCAGTTCGGTGGCCACATCGGCGCCTCCAATCAAATGATACGGTTTGGTTAAGCCTTCCACCAGATCCCGTTTCGGTTCCTGACCGGCACAAAGAATGACATGGTCTACATCCAGTACTTTGGTGTCGTTACCGACTCGAATGTGCAATCCCTCATCGTCTATTTTCAGGTACTCACAGCCCGGGATCATTTTCACCCCTTTGTTGATCAGGCCGGTACGATGAATCCAGCCGGTGGTTTTACCGAGTCCACCGCCCACTTTTGCCGCTTTGCGCTGCAATAAATACACTTCCCTCGGTGAAGGCGTCACCTGAGCGTTGATACCTTCTATACCGCCGCGAGCCTGCAGGTTCATATCCACTCCCCATTCCTGCATGAACGCTGTGATATCCTGGCTGGTGGAAGGGCCGGCATGGGTCAAATATTCTGACACATCAAAGCCGATCCCGCCGGCACCGATGACCGCGACCTTGTTGCCAACGCTGGTTTTGTTTTTGAGCACATCGAGATAGCTGAGGACTTTTTCGTGTTCAACGCCGGGAATCGCCGGAGTACGTGGAGTAATGCCTGTGGCGACGATGATTTCATCAAAATCGGCTGCATTGAGTGCCTCGGCTGTCACGGCGGTGTTGAGCTGTAAGTTCACACCTGTGAGCTCAATGCGACGTTTAAAGTAGCGAATGGTTTCGTAAAACTCTTCCTTCCCGGGAACTTGTTTGGCGATATTAAACTGACCACCAACTTCACCGGCAGCATCAAACAAGGTGACGTGATGACCGCGTTCTGCGGCTGAAGTCGCAAAGGCCAGACCCGCAGGGCCTGCGCCAACGACGGCCAACTTTTTGACGCCAAGGGTCGGTAGCAGATTCAATTCAGTTTCGTGACAGGCTCTGGGATTGACCAGGCAACTGGTCATTTGGCCGTTAAAAATGTGGTCAAGGCAGGCCTGGTTGCAACCAATACAAGTATTGATTTCGTCACTTTTGCCAGCAGCAGCCTTGCTGACGAAGTCGGCATCCGCAAGAAACGGACGCGCCATGGACACCATATCGGCATCGCCATTGGCGAGCACTTCTTCAGCTTTTTCGGGCGTATTAATGCGGTTCGAGGTAATCACCGGAATACGGAACTGCTGTTTAAATTTAGCCGTAACCCAGGTAAATGCGGCACGAGGCACTTTGGTGGCAATCGTCGGGATGCGGGCTTCGTGCCAGCCGATGCCGGTGTTGATGATGGTTGCTCCCGCGGCTTCAACGGCCTTGCCCAGGGTGACGATTTCTTCGTAGGAGCTGCCTCCTTCCACCAGATCCAGCATGGACAGCCGGTATATAATAATGAATCGTTCGCCCACCGCCTCGCGCACACGACGCACCACTTCGACGGGTAAACGCATCCGGTTTTCGTAGTTGCCGCCCCAGTCATCATCGCGTTTGTTGGTGCGTTCAGCCAGAAACTGATTGAGGAAATAGCCTTCAGAGCCCATGATTTCGACACCGTCGTAACCACTTTTTTGCGCCAGTTCTGCCGTGCGGACGAAATCTTCAATCTGTTGTTCGATTTCTTCTTCGGTTGCCGCTTTGGGTTTGAACGGATTGATGGGAGCCTGAATGGCGGAGGGGGCTATGGGGTTTTCATTAAAAGCGTAGCGGCCGGTGTGGAGAATTTGCATACAGATCTTTCCACCCGCTTCATGCACCGCAGAAGTGATGATTTGATGGTCGGCACAGTCGGCTTCACTCCAGAGCATTTTGGTATGCTCGTGCGTTGCGGCCCGCCTGTTCGGCCCAAAGCCTCCGGTGACGATGAGTCCCACGCCACCGCGAGCGCGCTCAGCGAAAAAAGCCGCCATACGCTCGTGACCATTGGGCGCTTCTTCCAGCCCGGTGTGCATGGAGCCCATCAGGACACGATTTTTCAGGGTGGTAAAGCCTAAATCCAGGGGCTTCAACATATGGGGGTATGCATTCGTGCTCATGTGTATTTCCTGTCTCAATATCTAATGCGGTTTGGTGGAAAAGTCGGTCTGGGTTTCAACTGATAAAGCCGGCGCTGTGCAAGCGTTCCGTCATTTTTTCAAATAGACTGTTGAGGCCGTTGATGGGTCTCATCATGACCTCAAAGTGGATGATTTTACCGGCCTCATTCCAGCGGATGAGGTCTATGCCTTTTACCTTTTTATCGCCGACCGTCGCGGAAAACTCGAGGGCAAAATCATTTGGGTTGAGCCATTCCCGGTGGTACTCAAACGACTGAAAAATATCGATCACCATGGCCAGGATATACGCTGTGATTTCTCGTCCCTGTTTGGGGCTCCAGACGGTAGGTGAGTGGAATTCAACATTTTCATCCAGCAGTTCATGCAAAAGTGTCAGGTCTTTTTCAAAAACAACTTTGTGCCAACGTGCCAGGCGCTCATCAGTCATTGGGAGATCCTCTTGGGTGCAATTACTCAGTTAAAGAAAAGGCTCAGTCGAAAATGGACGTCATTTTGTTCAGCTCCTCAAAATCCGGCTCCCGCTTTTCGGCTTTTGCCATAAAAGTTTCCATCATGTCGGTTTCAGGCTGGAACATCCCGCTTTGCCAGGCGGCCATATAATTCAGACTGTCGGCGACAGAATGGTCGCGAGTGTAATTGATCATTTCTTTACAGCCAGTGACGGCCAGAGGAGAGCGGGCGGCAATTTGAGCGGCGATGTCCATGACATCATTCAGCATGGTTGCCTGATCCGGGTAGACTCTATTGATGAGGCCGGCTTGTTTGGCTTCGTCGGCGTACATGCGTCGACCGGTATACGCCAGCTCGCGCACCAGACCTTGGGGGATGAGGTGGGGTAGGCGCTGTAGCGTTCCGACATCGGCGGTCATGCCCAGCTTGGTTTCTTCAATGCTGAAAAAGGCATCTTCTGTGCAGTAACGGCTGTCACAAGCGGTGACCATGTCCACGGCACCGCCAATGCAACCTCCCTGAATGGCGGCCAATACCGGCATGCGCACTTTCTCCAATTGGCTGAGTGCCTCCTGCAATTGCAGCACGGTTCGACGCAGGTTTTCGTGCTTGCGCCCCAGTTCTTGTTTGGACGTTAAGGCGCCGCCGGTAAACACGGACAAATCCATGCCAGCGCAGAAGTGCTTGCCAGTCGAGGAGAGCACAATCACACGGGCTGCAGCTTCACGGTCGATGTGCTGAACGACCTCAGGCAATTCCCGCCAGAAGGCGGGGGTCATGGTGTTGAGCGTGTCGGGGCAATTGAGCTGAATGTGGGCAATTTTGGCGTCTATGTTCAGGGTTAGGCTGTCATAGCTCATGTGGGTGTTCTCCTTGCCTGTGTATTGATGCCTGTCATGGGGTGATGATTGGCGTCTGGTTTTGTGTGAACTGGACGGTGTCAAGTTTGTTGGGTCTTAACTTAGTCCTATATTTTGACAGTGTCAAGATCGATTGGTACATTGGATGACATGTCTCGTGCTTCCCGCTTGAGGAGGCATGCCCAAGGACCATACACAATGAAAACTTCCTATCATCACGGGGATTTACGCCAGGTACTGATGGACGAGGCGGCAAAAATGATTCGCGCGGACGGTGAGCAGGCTTTTTCCATGCGCAAACTGGCTGCAAAAACGGGGGTGTCCCGTACCGCTCCCTATCACCACTTTACCGACAAGCAGGCGCTCTTGTGTGCCATTGCCGAGGAGGGATTCAGGCGCTTTATGTTATTTGATGGCTCTGTGGTTAAGGACCCTGAGACCGGCATGATCGCGCGCTCGGTACTGGATGGCTTTGTCAGGGGCTACGTTCGCTTCGCGATCGAGAATGCCGAATATTACGACCTGATGTTTGGCGGACACCTTTGGAAGGATCGGCAACTGACGGAATCCCTGACCCGTGAATCCCACGCGTCCTTTCGCCGCTATGTCGATGGCGTTCGCCACTGGCAGGAGCAGGCATTGATTCTGGAATCCATTGACCCGCTTCGGTATGCGCAGGTCAGCTGGAGCACGCTGCACGGCATGAGTCGTCTGCTGATTGACGGTATTTATGTCGATGAAGCTGCCATTGAGCCCATTTGTCAAAATGCCGCCGCCATGTTGTGGTCTGAATTGACAGGATTGCGCCATTAGTTTTTTTTCACCTATGCTTGTTTGGCCTATTTAACCTCAATGGCACTCTGCCCGGAGGTGTTTATGAAGTCTCTGCAGCCCCGTATGAGCATGATCACGCTGGAGGTTAGTGACCTTGCCCGATCCATTCAGTTCTATGAGCAGGGGCTGGGGTTCCCAAGAATGGAGTCGCCACCAGAGGTGGCTTTTTTTACCTTGAGCGGCACCTGGCTGGGCTTATTTGGGCGCGAGGCGCTGGCAGAGGATGCCGCTGTTTCGGCGCAGGGGAGTGGGTTTAACGGTTTTGCCATTGCGCACAATGTGCACAGCGAGGCGCAAGTGGATGAGGTGATGGCGATTGCCAAGCGAGCGGGCGCTGTGATTACCAAAGCACCGCAAAGCGTTTTTTGGGGTGGTTACAGTGGTTACTTTCAGGATCCGGATGGGCACCTGTGGGAGGTGGCTTACAATCCGATGATGCGGGTGGGCCCGGAAGATTGAGCTTAAGCGTTATGGCGGGGCAGGGCGTGTCTGCTGGAGTTGCTGGCGGCATCCACCCACCAGAGTGTGGGTGGATGCCGCTGTAAGGGGCAGTTAAGTTATTGGCGTATGCCTTCAATGTGCAAATCCAGAGTGACCCGGGAGGACGCGGGGCCCAATTTGTCGGGTATCCCGAAGTCCTGCAGTTTTAACGTGGTCTTGCCGGAAAAGCCAGCGCGATACCCCATCCAGGGATCTGGGCCCTCTCCTACCTTGTAGGCCTCGATCGTGATGGGTTTGGTTACGCCATGCAGCGTCAGGTTGCCCTCCACTAACAATTGATTGTCGCCCCTGTCGATGACTTTGGTACTGACAAACTTTGCGGTTCCGAATTTTTTGGTGTCGAGGTAGTCATCGCTACGCAAATGCTTATCGCGCTCCGCATGATTTGAATCGATGCTGGTTGTGTCTACCAGAACCTCAATTTCCGAGGCTTCAACGTTGTTCAGATCGTAAGTGAATTTACCTTCAAATTTATTGAAACGACCCACCAGTATGGAATACCCCAGGTGAGGAATCTGAAAATTGATAGAGGCGTGTGCACCTTTGCTGTCAATTTTGTAATCCGCTGCCTGTGTGTGCAGGGGGGTGGTAAGTGCTGCTGCCATGAGTATGGGGGCGAAAAACCTCAAGGGTTTCATGGGTAACTCCTGTAATAGTAAAAGGTTGTTGGTCGTTGGATTAGATCATGCGTTTTAAGGTGCGATCCTTATCAAAAAAATGATGTTTGAAGGCCGCGAGTGCGTGGAGGCTTGATAAGCTGATCAGTGATACGGCCAGCCAGTAATGAAAGTATCCGGCGACGTCTTCCTGGTTGTCTATAAAGCTACCCAGTGCCGGAATCGTAAACCAGTTGAATATCGCGATGCCTCGGCCGTCCGCTGTCGAAATGAGATAGCCACTGATAACGATGGCGAAAGTCAGCAGGTAGAGCAAAATGTGCGCGATTTTTGCCAGTCTGATTTCCCAGGGGCGGTGACTGACCAGGGGCTGGGGTTGTGGTGTGAGTGCGCGCCACAGCAAGCGCAGCAGCATTGCTGTGGCCACCATAATGCCAAGGCTTTTGTGATAGTGAGGCGCTTTTTGATACCAGCTGTCGTAGTAGCCCAGATCGACCATCCACAGACCCAGTATAAACAGCCCTACCAGGGCCAGGGCGATGCTCCAGTGCAGCAGTTTACTGATTAATCCGTAGGCTTGTGGGGTATTTTTAAGCATGGCTGTCTGAGTGGGTGTCCCGTGGTTGGTTTTTCAGGCTTGTGGGGGCGTTAGGGTTAATGCCGCGGCTTAAATGTGGCCGCTTTAAAAAGTGCAGTCTAATGACAAACTAGAGTATAGGAACGATTAGTTCAAATAACGCTTCTCATTTCGAACATTGTGTTCAGAAAAATAGAACAGTCGCAGCTGGTGCCCGCGAAAGTCTTCAGGCAACAAAGGTTGCAGCTGCGAGGCGTTAAATTTCCGGTTTGAATCGGGAGTGGTGCAAGTTTCATAAACGCTGGCCAGTTGATTGAGATCAAAGCTTTTCAGGGCGTGGGGCGTATTATTTACTTGTAGCGTAAACGAATCTAAACAGCCTCGAAAGGATGATGACCTATGTATGTTGACGTGTATGTACTCTCTGGTGTGGCAATTGTTGTTTTGGCTTGTGTGATGATGGGGTATGTAGGGTATTACGCTCACCGTCACATTAAAGAGGATATGGAAAAATCCAAGAAGTCTTAAGCGGGCCTTCTTTCACAGGAAAATAGAATACCATCGGCAGGCCAAGTGCATAGGGCCTGCGGACAAGCTCCTCGCCATCGTGCGGGGATTTTTTTATGGGGCTTGCAGGCAAAAAAAAGCTGCCAACACCGGTGCGGTGGGCAGCTTTTAAATAAATGGCGGACCGGACGGGACTCGAACCCGCGACCTCCGGCGTGACAGGCCGGCATTCTAACCAACTGAACTACCGGTCCGCAGTTTGAACTAACACCTCCAGATCTTTCGCGTCACGCATCGAAACCTGTTGAAACAAGGTGCTTTGTGCAGGCATAAAAAAAGCTACCGGCTGAGGCAGCTTTTTCAGGCTCTAGCTCTTTATGGAAGCATAAGCCAAATTCGTGGCGGACCGGACGGGACTCGAACCCGCGACCTCCGGCGTGACAGGCCGGCATTCTAACCAACTGAACTACCGGTCCGCAATTTTACCGACATCTCCAGATTTTTCGCATCACGCATCGAAAAATTGGTGGGTGGTGAGGGGATCGAACCCCCGACCCTCGCCTTGTAAGGGCGATGCTCTCCCAGCTGAGCTAACCACCCTCGCTGTCAGTGGCCGCGTATATTAATGATATTTTGATTCTCGTCAACGGTTTTTTCTAAAAAAATCAAAATGCTACGTTTTATACCGTGCTTTTACTTTACCTTACTTCCTATAGAGACCAAGGGTGTCGATTGCTATAATCTCCGCCATCTAAAAGGGGAGATCTATGTCTGATCCAAGGTCATTACAGTTGACTCGACAAATGTTTACCGGGTTTTGGTTGCTGCTGTGCCTGTCGTTACTGCCAGGCTCGCCCGTTGCGGCCTCGATAGATGTGCACGAATTCAAGGACGAGGTCACTCGGCAGCGTTATTTGGCGTTCACGGAGGAGATGCGTTGTCCCAAGTGTCAAAATCAAAATTTGGCGGGTTCAGACTCTCCCATTGCGGCGGATTTGCGCAGGGAGCTGTACGAGCTGCTGCAGGATGGTAAAAGCGATAAGGAAATCGTGGATTTCATGGTGGCCCGATACGGCGATTATGTTTTGTACCGCCCGCAGGTAAAAACCAACACGCTGCTGCTGTGGGGCTTGCCGTCGCTGCTCCTGATCCTTGGGCTTGTGATGGTAGGTCTGACTCTCCGGCAAAGGCGCAGGGCGCAGCCTGGTTCTGCGGATCTGGCACAGGCAGAGGAGGCGCGTCTCCAAAAGCTGCTGGCGGCCGCCGCAGAGAGGGCGAAACACACCAATAACCCGCAGCGGTGATGGGCTGCGGATCGGCCCGGGGTACCCTTAGCTGGCGGGTTTTGGTGCAGTAAAGTTTTCTTCAACAGGGTTTGTTGCCGCTGCGGTGCCCGCGGCAGTTTCTGACTGGGAATACCCGGTCCCACCCTTCATGACGGGCAGATGCTGTCCCGCAACAGGATAAAGTGTAAATGGTGAGTTTTTGGTTGATAGTGGCAGTGATGACTCTGGCCGCGGCGTTCTTCGTGTTATGGCCACTGTGGCGCCAGAGACAGGGCGGTGAGGATGTGGCGGATCGTGAAGCCTTGGTGCTGGATCTGTTTAACGAGCACCTGCAGGGACTGGAACGTCAGTTTGCTGCGGGAGAACTGGATCAGGCTCAATTTGAACAACTGAAGACAGAGTTGGAGCTCTCCCTTCTGGAAGATATCACTGACGATAAAAAAGAGTGTCATGGGCATTCACGCTGGGGGCTTTATGCGGCCGTGGTGTTGTTGCCGGCGGTGGCTTTTGGTCTCTACTGGAAATATGGCTCGATCAATGACGTGGATATTGTGCTCAAGCGCCAGGCGTATTTTCAGGAAGAGATGCAGGCGGCAGAGCGTGGCGAGTTATCTTCCGGACAAGCCCTGCAGGGGATGGTCGACAGCCTGGAAAAACGTATCGCACAAGCCCCCGACAACCTGGGTAACCGCTATTTGCTGGCGCGGGCTTACATGCAAAGCAATGATTATGTGAAGGCCGTTGGGCAGTATACGTATATCGCTCAAAATAATGATGCACCGGCCAACGTTCTTGGCGAGCTGGCTCAGGCGGTTTTTTTGGCGGCGGGCAATCGGGTAACGCCAGAGGTCGAAATTCTGGTTGCAAGGGCGCTTGAAAAGGAACCGAACGAAGCAACTTCTCTGGGGTTGGCGGGTATTGGGGCTTTCGAGAGGGCCCAGTACGCCGAGGCCATCCAATATTGGCAGCGAGCGGTACAGGTGCTCGGTGTTGACTCACCTGGTGCCCAATCCCTGATGGCTGGCATTCAGCGTGCTTACTCGCTCATGCCCGAAGCAGCCGCTCCCCCGGCGGTGCTGGGGCAAGCCGATATGGCGGCTGTCCCTTTGGCGCCGCAGGGCCAGACGGTGGGAACAGGCAAGCAACAGGATACGGCGGCTCAGGCAAGCATCCAGGTGCAGGTGAGCGTGGCGGATGGGGTTGAGGTGGCGCCCAGTGACACCGTGTTTGTTTATGTGAGGGCCTGGAAGGGGGCCAAGATGCCGCTGGCCATCCGAAAAGTGCCAGCATCTGAGTTGCCGGCAACGATCATTCTGGATGAAACCATGGCCATGGCGCCGGGGGTGACGCTGACCAGCTTTCCCCGACTTGAGGTGGTGGCGAGGATTTCCAGGTCCGGAGCGCCGGTTCCGCAATCGGGTGACTGGCAGGCGACGTTTGGTCCCGTCATTTTGGCAGAGTTGGATGGCCCCCTCAGTTTATCCGTCAATCAGCAGATACCATGATCCCAGATGCTACTGGTTAAATTCAGATTGCCGGTAAAGGTTGCCTAAGTTACGGATCTTGTTGATAATTTTAGCGGCAGATCGAGGGGCATTCGGGGATATTCAGAGGCCGGCCGAGGATGGGGGCGACCATCGAACAGGGTGAGCAGATGAGTGGATGTAATACCACCGCCAAGTGTGTAAAATTCCTCAATCAATCGAACATGAACTCTTGGTGATGAGGGTTCCTCTGGTGAGCAGCTTGTGCTGGAGTAAGAATTGCCTGAGTGGGGATGTGTAGGGTGGAAGCCAGGTGTTTACCTGAGCAGGGATGTTTTTGGCAGTTTGAGTCCAACCCAAAACATAAGAAAATCAATACGTTATATCTGAGTGAAGCATTTCTATGCGGCTAAAGTGCATTAAGCTGGCAGGTTTTAAATCTTTCGTCGATCCAACGACGGTCAATTTTCCCAGCAACCTGGGAGCCGTGGTTGGCCCCAATGGTTGTGGCAAGTCCAACATCATTGATGCTGTGCGTTGGGTGATGGGCGAGTCGTCTGCGAAAAACCTTCGTGGCGAGTCCATGACGGATGTTATTTTCAATGGTTCAGGTGGGCGCAAACCCGTAGGACAAGCCTCCATTGAGCTGGTGTTTGACAACAGCGACGGCACCCTGATTGGAGAATATGCGGGCTACTCCGAGATATCCATTAAGCGCAAAGTCACCCGCGACGCCCAGAACAGCTACTACCTCAACGGTACCAAGTGCCGTCGTCGTGACATTACCGACATCTTTTTGGGGACTGGCCTGGGGCCGCGCAGTTACGCCATTATTGAGCAGGGGATGATTTCCCGGTTGATTGAGGCCAAACCTGAAGAACTGCGGGTGTATATCGAAGAAGCCGCGGGCATCTCGAAGTACAAAGAGCGTCGTCGTGACACTGAAAACCGCATGCGTCGCACCCATGAAAATCTTGAGCGATTGACCGATATTCGCGATGAGCTGGAACGCCAGTTATCTCGCCTGCACCGCCAATCACAGGCGGCCGAAAAGTACACTGAGTACAAAAAAGAAGAGCGACTGTTGAAAGCCCAGTTACAGGCTTTGCGCTTTAAAGTGATTGATACCAAGGCCGAGATTAAAAAAGAGGCCATCACTCAGCTGGAATTGAACGTTGAGTCTTTTGTCACCGATCAGGTTCAAAACGACACCGCGATTGAAAAGTACCGCACCCAATACACCGATTTGAGCGACAAGTTTAATGAGGTTCAGGGGCGCTTTTACTCCATTGGCGCCGATATTGCTCGTGTAGAGCAAACCATTCAGCACTCACAGGAGCGTGGCCGTCAGCTGCAATCGGATCTCGATCAGACCGAGCGCGACTGTAAAGAGTCCGAAGAGCTGTTGGTCGCCGATAAGACCAAAGCCGAGGAGTGGGAAGAGGAGTTGATGGAGCTTGAGCCAGAGCTGGAGCTGGTGAAAGCGGCCGAAGAGGGCTCTGGTGACGAGCTGCAGGAGGCTGAGGACGCCATGCAGTCTTGGCAGCTGGACTGGGACAACTTCAACCAAACTGCGTCCGAACCGCGTCAACGAGCGGAGGTGCAGCAGTCCCGGATTCAGCACCTGGAACAGGTACAAACCCGGTTGCTGGACCGGATACGCAAGCTGGACGAGGAAAAGAGAAATCTGGTTCCCGATGAGGCCGAAGAGGAAATTGGCGAGCTGACCGAGCAGTTGGCTGAACTGGATCTGGCCGCCGACGATAAGCGCGGCCGGGTGGAACAAATTGGCGACGAGATCAACGAATTACGCGACGACAATGACGCTGTAGCCAGTCAGTTGGACGATGTGCGCGGCAAATTACAATCCATGCGTGGCCGTCACGCCTCCCTGGAAGCGCTTCAGCAGGCGGCGATGGGGGAAAAGAGCGGGGCCGTCAGCGACTGGTTGAAGGAGCGCAGCCTGGCCGCAAATCCCCGTCTGGCCGAAGGTGTGGAAGTTCGTGATGGCTGGGACAAGGCCGTGGAAACGGTGCTGGGCAATGCCCTGCAGGCTGTCTGTGTCGATGGCCTCGATGCGGTATCCGAGTTTGTCGGGCAGCTGACTCAGGGGGAACTGGTGTTGCTGGATACCCGCGCCGAGGTGTCAGCCTCCGCTTCTGACGTCGCTGACCGCTTACAGGATAAAATTGTTTCGAATGTCAGTATGGCCGGACTTTTGGGGGCAATTTACGCCGTTGAAGATTTGTCAGCCGCATTGGCTATCCGCAGTAAGCTGCAGGCCCATGAATCCGTGGTCACTAAAGATGGTTTGTGGCTGGGCAGTAACTGGTTGCGGGTGGCGCGCGACAACGATGCCACTTCCGGGGTGTTGGCGAGAAAGCAGGAGCTTGAAGAGTTAACGGCTCAGCTGGAAGAAGCGGAAAATCGTGTCGAAGAGCTGAGCTTCAAACTGGATGAAGGGCGCTCGCAGATCAAAGAGCTGGAGCAGCAGCGGGAAGCAGTTCGCCGTGAATCCGAAGACCATAACCGCAAATACAGTGAGCTGCGCTCCCAGTTAAGTGCCAAGCAGGTCCGCGTAGAGCAGATCGCAGTACGTCACGAGCGGGTCGAAAACGAAATTCGTGAAGCCCGGGAGCAGGTCGATCTTGAAAATGAGGGCTTGGGCGAGGCGCGCATGATCCTCCAGGAAGCCATTGAAGCGATGGGGCGGGACACCGACCAGCGTGAGGCTTTGTTGGCGAAGCGCGATGATATCCGGGCAAAGCTGGATGACGCTCGTCAGCGTGCCCGCCAAGACAAGGATCGCGGGCACCAGCTCGCCATGCGTCATCAGGCGTTAAAAACGCAGGTCGATTCTATTAAGGCTGGGTTGGGGCGTTTGCGTGAGCAGACCCAGCGTCTGCAGGAGCGCCGTGACATGCTCCGCGACCAGTTGGAAGAAGCCCGGGATCCGGGTGAAGATCATCAGTTGGAACTCGAAGCCTTACTGGACAAGCGTTTGTCTGTTGAGGAAGAGTTGCTCAACGCTCGTAAAGCGGTTGAGCAGGTCGAGCACGACCTGCGCAAAACCGAGCAGGATCGCAGTCGCTCGGAGCAGGAAATTCAGGCGGTCCGCTCACGCCTTGAGCAGGCAAGGCTCGAAGCGCAAACGTTTGAGGTACAGCGTCGAACCCTGCAGCAGCAACTCGAAGAAGACAAATTCCATCTGCCAACTTTGCTGGAGCAGTTACCCGACGACGCTGATGAAGCGCCAATGGAAGAAGAGCTCGAAAAGATCGCCGCCAGGGTTACCCGTCTGGGGCCAATTAACCTTGCGGCCATTGATGAGTACAAAACGGAAGCCGAACGGAAGAATTATCTGGATGCTCAGAATGCTGAGCTTCAGGACGCGCTTGAAACGTTAGAGAACGCAATTAAGAAAATTGACCGGGAAACCCGAACACGCTTTAAAGAGACCTTCGATCAGGTCAACAGCGGCTTGCAGGAGCTGTTCCCGAAAGTATTTGGCGGTGGCCATGCCTATCTGGAATTGACTGGCGAAGACTTGCTGGATACCGGGATTGCGATTATGGCGCGCCCGCCGGGCAAACGTAACAGCACGATTCATCTGTTGTCCGGTGGTGAAAAAGCGTTGACGGCCATTGCTCTGGTGTTTTCCATCTTCCGCTTGAACCCGGCACCTTTCTGTATGCTGGATGAGGTTGATGCTCCGTTGGATGATGCCAACGTGGGGCGCTATGCTCGCATGGTTGAACAGATGAGCGAGCATGTACAATTTATTTACATTACCCACAACAAGATTGCGATGGAAATGGCACACCAGCTATTGGGTGTGACCATGCATGAACCTGGTGTGTCCAGGCTCGTAACGGTAGATGTGGAAGAAGCGGCGGAACTGGCTGCAAGTTAAACCATGTGCGCTGTATTTAATAAATACAAGTTATGCAGAGACTGTCTATGTTTTTAAAACAACGTTTTTTTTTAAAGCAAGCGATGTTTTTGACTGGTCGAGCCCTAGTGGATGGTCGGCTGGTTTGGATGTTTGGAAAAGTTATCAACCTTTTTACTTTTCAGGGGGCGCGGTAACGAATGGAGTTCGCGATGCGTGAGTGGTTAACGGTCATAATTGTCTTGCTGATCATTGGTGTGCTGCTGGATGGCTGGCGTCGGATGAGGTTGTCCAAGCGTCAAGCGATCAAAATGTCACGAAATATAATCAAAACGGACGAAGGCACTCCGGAAACTTACGGCAGTGAGTTGCCTAACGGTGGGGCCCGAGTGGTGGGGGTCAGGGATGAAGACGATACGCGTGAATTGACCCGAAATCTTCAGCAGGACTTTGTAAGAAGCAAGACGACCCTGGGGCGCCGCAAAATCCCCGAACAGGTGACTTTAAATCTGGATGAAGAAGTCCCTATGTTGATGGAATCGGTTACCGAGGATGAGGGTTTACGCAAGGAACCCTCAATTGCTGAAATCTCCATCGAGGAGCCTTCACTTGATGAGAGGCTGCCGGAGCCGGCTACGGCTTCAGAGGAAACGGCTCGGTCGGCCACAAAAGCTGAGCGCGCAGAAAGCAGAAGCAAGGCTCATCAAGACTCTGAACCCGAGCAAGAGCCTGAAGTAGAAGAAGTGCTGGTCATCAATGTCATGTCTACGGGGGGGGAGCGCTTTCAGGGAGCTGATCTCCTGCAGGTCCTGTTACAGTGTGGTATGCGTTTTGGTGATATGCAGATTTTTCACCGCCATGAAGGCGAGGATGGCGAGGGAGATCTGCTGTTCAGTATGGTGAATATGGTTGTTCCGGGAACCTTTGACCTCAGTACCATGAGTGAATTCGAAACTCCGGGCGTCAGCTTTTTTATGACTTTGCCCATGAGCGCTAACAGCATGGAAGCCTTCAATATCATGGCGAATACAGCAATGACGTTGGCTGACAGTCTGGGCGGAGAACTCAAAGATGAGCAGCGCAGTATCATGACTCAGCAAACGATTGAGCATTGTCGCCAGCGCATACGGGAATTTGAACGTAAACAGCTCTCTCGCGTTTGATTTAAAAGCCACTGCGCAGCCCCGGTTTATTTGCAGGTTATAAGTTTCGATTGATGACCTGTGAGCGCTCTGTTCTTGATAAAAGATTTGAGCTTAACCGGTAGCCACTTAACAGCTTGTTGGGCTCAAATTAACAATTTAATGGGCTCAAATCAGCTGTGATTCACAGGGCGTGGCGCTTGCTGCCATAGGGCATGTCGGATCGAAAACTCATGGCATCTTTCATTCTCTCGTCGTCGACACTTTGATTCTTTTGGTGTCTGTAATGGCTCCGTGTCGCCACTAGCCCACGTCAATGTATTGAAAAAACACTTAGTATTCAAAAACACTTATCAAATGGTAAGTGGAAATTTACCGGATTAGAACTCAGTTGGAATATCCCCACTAATGACAAGTACTGTTGAAGCCCAGACAAGGCTGGAAGAGCTAAAAAAGCAGCTTAATTATTATAACTATCGCTATTATGTGCTTGATGACCCCAATGTGCCGGACGCTGAATACGATCGCCTTTTTCAACAGCTAAAAGATATCGAGGCTCAGCACCCGGAATTGATTGCACCGGACTCACCCAGTCAGCGGGTGGGTGAGGCGCCCCTGAGTGCCTTTTCACAGGTGTCCCACGAGCTGCCAATGCTATCGCTGGACAACGCCTTTAACGACGAAGACCTGCTTAATTTTAATCGCCGGGTTCAGGACCGTTTAAAAACCCCCGAAGATATTGAGTTTGCCTGTGAACCCAAACTCGACGGTATCGCGGTAAGTTTGTTGTACATCGATGGTCAGCTGGTTCGGGGGGCAACACGGGGTGATGGCACTACTGGGGAAGATATTACCCAGAATGTGCGTACCATAGATTCGATACCTTTACGCTTAATGGGGCAGGGCTATCCCGCCACTTTGGAAGTGCGTGGTGAAATCTACATGCCCAAACGGGGCTTTGAGCGATTGAATGAGCATGCCCGGGCGGCAGGGGAGAAAACTTTTGTCAATCCTCGCAATGCAGCGGCAGGCAGTTTGCGACAGCTTGATGCCAGAATCACGGCCAAACGGCCCTTGCAGATGTGCGCCTACAGTGTCGGCCGGGTCAGTGGCGGAGAGTTGCCGGATCGCCATACCGCGGTGTTGGAAAAATTGCACGAGTGGGGGTTTCTGATCAACCCCGAAATGGCCACCGTTAAAAATATCGATGGTTGTTTGGACTATTACCGAAGATTGGCTGAAAAAAGAACGACCCTTGCCTACGACATTGATGGCATTGTCTTTAAGGTTAATGACCGTTTGCTGCAGGAGAGACTCGGGTTTGTGTCCCGTGCGCCTCGCTGGGCCATCGCGTATAAATTCCCTGCCCAGGAGGAGATGACCCAGCTGCTGAGTGTTGAGTTTCAGGTGGGACGAACCGGGGCTGTAACCCCGGTTGCGCGATTGGAACCTGTTTTTGTCGGCGGTGTCACCGTTTCCAATGCCACATTGCATAATCGCGATGAGATCAATCGGCTGGGAGTCATGGTTGGCGATACTGTGGTCATTCGCCGGGCTGGGGATGTGATTCCCCAGGTGGTATCGGTTGTTAAGTCCAGGCGCCCTGATGATGCCGCAGAGATTGTTTTTCCAGAAACCTGTCCGGTCTGTGACTCTCCGGTTGAAACCGTTCCGGGAGAGGCTGTCGCTCGCTGTACCGGTGGCCTGATCTGCGGTGCACAGCGCAAAGAGGCGATTAAACATTTTTCTTCGCGCAAGGCGATGGATGTTGATGGCCTGGGCGATAAGCTGGTTGAGCAGCTGGTGGATGAAGGCCTGATTCACTCGGTGGCTGACCTGTATAGGCTGGAAGCAGAGCAGCTCGCAGGCCTGGAGCGAATGGGCCCCAAGTCCGCTGAAAATTTGATTGCCGCTCTGAGTGCCAGTAAACAGACGACCCTGGAGCGTTTCCTGTACTCTTTAGGCATCAGGGAGGTTGGCGAGGCTACGGCACGAAGCTTAAGCCGTCATTTCGGCAGCTTGCCCGCGATCATGGCGGCCAACGAAGACGCCCTGCAGAAAGTTGGGGACGTTGGGCCCGTCGTTGCTCATTTTGTTGCGGAGTTTTTCCGACAGGAGCACAACCTGGAAGCCATTGAAGCATTACAGGCCGCCGGAGTTCACTGGAGTGATATCGATGTGGAAGAGGCGGATGAACCGCTGAAGGATCAAACCTATGTGGTGACAGGCTCATTTTCGATCGTCAAGCGTGACGCGGCTAAAAAAATGCTGCAGCAGCTTGGGGCAAAAGTGGCCGGTTCGGTCTCCGCCAAGACCCATTGTGTCGTGGTTGGCGGTGGAGCGACCAATAATTCAAAATACGTCAAAGCTCAGGAGCTGGGCATTGATACCATGACCGAAGAAGAGTTGGTAGCATTGCTGACAGAATATGGTGTCTATGAAGGTTAGCACGGGAAGGCAAATGGAATTTCTGAAGTTGATACTAACGCGCGGTGTGTTAGCGATTGTAGTGGTGGCCGGCTTGACCGGTTGTGTTACCTCTCCGCCGCGGCATGTGGATAATATTTGTCATATTTTTGATGAGAAAGATGGCTGGTACGACGACGCGCTGTCGGCGCAGAAGAAATGGGGCACTCCGATACCGATATTGATGGCGTTTATGCATCAGGAATCGCGTTTCCAGCCGAAGGCAAAGCCTCCGCGGACAAAATTGTTGTGGGTTTTCCCCGGCCCTCGCGTTAGCAGTGCCTACGGGTTTTCTCAGGCGAAAGATGAAACCTGGGATTGGTATAAAGATCAGGCCGGCGGGTGGGGGGCAGATCGTGACGATTTTGCGGATGCGGTGGATTTTGTCGCCTGGTACAACAGCGTCAGTCACAAGCGCAATGGCATCGGGTTGAACGACCCGTATAATTTGTACCTTGCGTACCATGAAGGGCATGGTGGTTTCAGTCGCAGAACCTACAGCAACAAACGCTGGTTGACCGGTGTGGCCAAAAAAGTGTCTTCCCGTGCGGCGACGTATAAACGGCAACTGGCAGGATGTCAGGAGCGTTTGGAAAGCAACGGTTGGTGGTTTTTCTAAGGGCTGAAGATTATGGATCAGGAATCGATTGTTTACGGTTGTATTAAAGATGCCTCCTATTACGAGACAGATTCATCCCGTCGTAGAATAAATCGGCAGGCATTATTAGGGCTGCCCAAGGCGGACGGCTGGCCTTTTCTGTGTCAGGAAATGTTTGCGATTCCACAGGTGGAGGTCGATCAGGCAAACTATCAGACCGAGGTTATGCACTTCGGTGCCTCCTACAAAGCCGTGGAATACGAGTGGGAGCAGTGGATTGCCAAATTTGAAGAGCTGCTCAGTCAAATGTATTGGGTTTCAGCCACCGTGCATTTGGAAACTGAATTATCGGGCACCCACACCTTTACCTGGGAGTCCGCCAGCGACACTCATATTCCGGGGTCTGGCGATATGCAGGTGCGCTGTGAGTGGAGTCACGAGGGGTCTCTCAGCCTGTAGTCTGGTGTTCGGGCAGTCCTGTAGTGTGGTGTTCGGGCAGTCCTGTAGTGTGGTGTTCGGGCAGCCCTACAGTCTGGTCTTCGGGCAGCCTGATTGTTGAGCTACTGCGAAGGCTTTTGGTGTTAGGTGCCGGGACCCGTGGATCATTCTCGGTCCTGAAACCCTTGGTTGGGTGGGGTCCTTATCGAGGCAGTCGCTGATCCAAAATACCTCGCTGATGAAAAAATGAAATACCGTCACTCGGCCCAATTACGGGGGCGGCCGCTGTCTGGCGTTAGCCCGTCCTTCTTTAACCGTGAATGAAAAACACTTATGCATATATCGTCTCCTGAAGCGAAGCGCTTTTTGCAGCGTGATATTCGCCTGGCTTTCTTTGATATTGATGGCACGTTGCTGGGATTGGATGGTAACTATACGGAAAGAGTGCGGCAGGCTATCCATTCCGTTCAGGCGCGGGGGGTTAAAACGGCCGTGGCTTCGGGGCGGCCCCTGTTTGCGGCTGATTTTCTGGTGCGTGAACTGGGCTTAAATCATGCGGGTTTGTTTTATACCGGCGCTCTGCTTCACAATCCACAAACGGGGGAAAGCCTGGCTGAGCACCCATTGGAGCAGGCCTTGGTTGAGTGCCTGTTGGCGGCGGCGAAACACATGCAGGTGTATATCGAAGTCTGTGGCCGGCATCGCTTTTACGTCGAAGCCATCACCGCCTTGGGACAATTGCACAGTCAACACCTGAGAGCAGCCCCTGAAATGTGTGCTTTTGATGAGCTGGAAGCGGATGAGGCCGTTATTAAGCTGTTGTTTGCAGTATCCGCCAGACAAGATCATGCCAAGCTCTATGCCCTGGAAAAACGATTTCCTGACGCCGTGTTTGCCTATGCTAAGATGGCGGCAAAGCCGGATTGGTTGTTTGTCAGTGTGATCAGCTCGCGGGCCTGCAAGCAGACTGGCTTTCAGCAGTTGCTGGAATACCATGGCGTCACCGCTGATCAGGTGATTTCTTTTGGGGATGCGCAATCTGATAAAACCTTTTTGCAGTTGTCCGGGGTGGGTGTGGCGATGGGAAATGCAACAGACGATGTCAAAGCCCAGGCTGATATTGTCACTACAGCCGTTTGGGAAGATGGCGTAGCTGTAGTGTTGGAACACTTGGCTGGGAGTTAGCCTCGGCTGGCAGGCCGCTACTGTGGCTGAGTTTGTGTTAAGTCTGAAACCGTCAGAGAGGCGTTTTGCCATATGGCCAATGCCGGTCTCTGAATTGTTAAAGGTGTTGTATGATTTTTTCCAGGAAGAATAAGTCCAGATCCGCTGCTTCGGTGGCTGTTTTGGCATCTCTGGCGTTTTTGGCACTGGCCGTTTGGGGCTGGGATGTACCTCTGGAAACGCTGAGTCAATTCTTTTTAATTTCACTGGTGTTGATACTCGGCCTGATGGTGGCCGCTATCGGCATGGTTGTTTTGATCAAATTTGTTCAAAAGCTCAGAAATGACGATTGAAAATCTTGACCAATGAAGCCAGTATAGTCACCCCAATCTCTGTCGGCCAGGCCGAATGGTGTCAGCTTTATGGCGATATTTGATAGTCCCGTATCCGTCGAGTATGCCCGTGCATTACTGGATGCAGCGCAAGAACAGGGCTGTGACACGGATGAGTTACTGCAGGCGCTGGGTATTTCACCGGAAGATATCGAGGATGGGCGCTTTTTTTCAGCGGTGAAGTACGGACAACTCTACCAGCGCATCATGTGGCAAATGCAGGACGAGTGTTTTGGAATGATGGCCGGAGGTAAGGTCCGCTGGGGCTCATTCCGGTTGCTTTGCCTCACGCTTATTCATTGTGAAAGCCTGCGTCAGGCGGTGATTCGCACGGGTGAGTTCAGTGAAATATGCCGTGGTTTCCAGGTTCGGTCGATCCTGGTTGAGGGCGAGGGTGAATTGGCCTCGATTCGAATGGCAGGGATCGAATCTTTGTCCGATGAGGCCTTTGAGCAGCTGATGTCGGTCGAAAACGCTGACCGTATCAGGACGTCTTTGGCGGTTTGGCACCGATTTCACTGTTGGTTGATTGGGCAGGAAATCCCTCTGGAATCGATCAGTTTTACATTTCCATGCCCCGAGTCTTTCCGGGCTCTGGCAGAGTCTTATCCCGCACAGATTTTCTTTGAGCAACCATACAATGGTTTCGAGCTGCACAAGGATTATCTGGATGCCCGGGTCATCCAAAATCCACAAACCCTGGACGAGTTCATCCGCATGGCTCCGTACCACCTGGTCATTAACAACAGTGCACGCAGTACCCTTAAATCGAAGGTGCGCACTATCTTGTCAAAAGACGTCAGTGAGTCCATGCCTGGGGCCGAGGCCGTCGCCTCCCAATTAAATTTATCGGTAACGACCCTGCGCCGCCATTTACAGCAGGAGGGGACCTCGTTTCAGAAAATCAAAGACGAATGTCGCCTGGAAGCGGCCATCCATTATTTGGGCTGTAAAGACCTCACTAACAGTGTGATCTCCGAGCGCCTTGGATTTGATGAAACCAGTGCCTTCTTCCGGGCATTCAAAAAGTGGACCGGACTGACTCCCGGTGAATACCGCAAGCAAATGTCGGTAGAGCAGGGCGCGGCCTAGCGTTTATATCTGACTTGTTGGTCAAGCAGGTTCTTTAAGTGTAAGTCTGTGTTGATCGGCCCAAAGTATTTTTGACCGAATAGTCACAGGCTATTTGTGGCGTTATAGTGGTCTATAGTCATATTTGATAGTAAATGTAGTCAGTTTTGCCATTGAGCGAAATTGACGAATTCGTGATTCTAGCGTTTGTTTATAAGTGCCTGAAATTCAGGGACAAATCAATTTAAAGACGACACAGAGGTTATCAGGATGGCAGACTATAAAGCGCCCCTACGTGATATACAGTTCACCATGTACGAATTGTTGGACTATGAGCAACACTGGCAGGCTCTTCCCAAGTTCGAAGAAACCGGTGCGGATATTGCGAACGCGATTATGGAAGAGAACGCGAAGTTCTGCGAAAACGTTCTGGCTCCGATCAATCAGTCTGGTGACGCTGAAGGGTGTCAGTGGAATGATGGTGAAGTTACCACTCCAAAAGGTTTTAAAGAAGCTTATCAGCAGTTTGTTGAAGCCGGCTGGCCTTCAATGACTCACAGCCCGGACCACGGCGGTCAGGGGTTGCCGCCGTCGCTGGGTCTGGTTCTCAATGAAATGGTGGGTACTGCCAACTGGTCATGGGGCATGTACCCTGGCTTGTCGCACGGTGCGATGAACACGATTGAAGAGCACGGTACGGACGAGCAGAAAGAAGTGTACCTGACCAAGCTGGTTAGCGGTGAGTGGACCGGGACTATGTGCCTGACTGAGCCTCACTGCGGTACTGATCTGGGCATGCTGCGGACCAAGGCCGAACCCAATGCCGATGGTTCTTACGCTATTTCCGGAACCAAAATCTTTATTTCTGCCGGTGAACACGACATGGCAGAAAATATCGTCCATATTGTTCTGGCTCGTCTCCCGGATGCACCTGCGGGCACCAAGGGCATTTCACTGTTTATCGTTCCCAAGTTTAACATCGCAGAAGATGGCAGCGTAGCGGATAGAAATGGCGTGAGCTGCGGATCCATTGAGCACAAGATGGGTATTAAAGCGTCTGCAACCTGTGTCATGAATTTCGATAATGCCAAAGGCTATTTGATTGGGCCGCCTAACCGTGGCTTGAACTGCATGTTTACCTTTATGAACACCGCGCGTCTGGGCACGGCACTGCAGGGTGTTGCCCACGCTGAACTGGGTTTCCAGAAGTCTTTGGATTACGCTCGTGATCGTTTGCAAATGCGCTCTTTAAGCGGTGTGAAAAACCCGGATGGTCCGGCTGACCCCATTATTGTTCACCCGGATGTTCGTCGCATGCTGCTGACTCAGAAAGCCTTCGCCGAAGGTGGGCGTATGCTGATGGCTTATTGCGGTAAGCTGGTTGATATCATCAGCAACGGTGAGGAAGAGTCGGCGAAAGAAGCCGATGCCAAACTGGCGTTCCTGACACCTATTTGTAAAGCATTCCTGACCGAAGTGGGTTTTGAATCGGCTAACCACGGTGTTCAGTGTTTTGGTGGTCACGGCTTTATTTCGGAGTGGGGTGCTGAGCAAAACGTTCGTGATTGCCGTATTTCCATGTTGTATGAAGGCACCACCGGTATTCAGGCATTGGACCTGCTGGGTCGTAAAGTATTGATGAGCCAGGGTGAAATCATGAAGCCGTTCACCAAAGAGGTTCATAAATTCTGCCAGGCCAATGCAGGAAATCCTCTGGTGGCAACATTGGCTGAAGCTAACAAACAATGGGGTGAGCTAACCATGAAAGTGGGTATGGCGGCTATGGAAAACCCCGACGAAGTCGGTGCCGCATCCGTTGATTACCTGATGTTCTCTGGTTATGTAGTCCTCGGGTATTTCTGGGCTCTGGCTGCCACCAAGGCTCAGGCTGCACTGGATGAAGGTCGTGGTGACGCGGCGTTCTATACCGCTAAAGTACAGGCGGCTAATTTTTACTTCGCGCGTATTTTGCCTCGCACCGAGTCTTTGGCAACAACCATGACCTCTGGCGCCAGCAGCCTGATGGACATGGATGTAGAGTCTTTCGCTTTTTAATCGCGAAGACTCTGATTTATATGCCTGATTTACAAGAGGTTTTTCTCCAGGCCCGTCTCCGCTTTGATCGTCAAGCGGCAGAGGGGCTGGAAGCTTGTTTCCAAATAACAATCCCCGATGCCGGGGATTGTTATTTGGTGGTGTCTGATTCCCAGTGTTTTTTAAACGAAGGTATCAGTGACTCTCCAACGGTTATCTTGACTATGGATTTACAGACATTGATTGATGTTTTGAGCGGCACAGTCAATGGTATGCAAGCGTTTATGTTTGGGCGAATCAAGGCCGATGGTGATATGGCACACGCGACCAAATTGTCTGAGTTATTTCCTTTGCAAAAAACCTAGTCACATTGTGAACTTCGTGTGATGTCATTTTTGACAATAAATTTGGATGAATGGCAATTTTGCAGCCCAATTTAAAAAAAATAACAGACTTCAGAGACAACACATTATATTCAGTTTTTACCTATAAGCTGTTCTAACGGCACGATGAATAAAGACAAACCCAATAAAGTAAAACGCATCTGGTTAAATGGTTCAGTAGTGACTATCAGCAAGTTGCATTTTGTTTACAGATAAAAAAGATAAGGCATTCTTGCCTGGGAGGAAGAGTGAATACCAGTAATTTAGAAACCATCCCCGATGTGTTCCTCGCGGCGTTCAAAGAGTACAAGGATAAGCCCGCCTTTACTTGCCTGGGTAAAACACTCTCTTATGCTGAAATTGATCGTTACAGTGAGCAGTTTGCCAGTTATTTGCAAAATCACACTTCGTTAAAGCCTGGCGACCGGGTCGCGGTTCAATTGGCGAACATACTTCAATACCCCGTTGCCATGTTCGGGATCATGCGGGCAGGTATGATTCTGGTGAACACAAATCCGATGTATACGGAGCGTGAAGTTGAGCATCAGCTTAATGACTCTGGCGCAAAGTTGTTGGTGGTGATGTCAAATGTCGCCAGTCCGGCCGCTGCTATTATCCGCAATACTTCTGTAGAGCAGGTGATCGTCACTGATGCAGCCGATTTGCACGGTTTCCCGATGGGGCCGATCATTAACTTCGTTGCCAAACATGTAAAGAAGTTAGTCCCGGAATTTTCCTTTCCCAATCAAATCTCATTTAAAGATGCGTTAAAGAAAGGGGCCTCTAGCCCGTTGGCTACGGTCTCGGTTGATCCTTCAGATGTCGCCGTTCTGCAGTACACCGGCGGCACCACAGGGGTGGCAAAAGGCGCTATGTTGATGCACAGCAATATCGTATCCAACATGAAACAACTTGATGAGCGTCTGGGCAGTATGAACCAGCCGGGTGCAGAAACTTTCGTGGCGCCTTTACCTCTGTATCATATTTACGCTTTTACCATTCACTGCATGATGTTGGTGAGTACAGGCAATCACAGTATTTTGATTCCTAACCCAAGGGATATGGACGGTTTTGTGAATGCATTGAAAGGGCAGAAGATCACAGGGTTTGTTGGCCTCAATACATTGTTTAATGGCTTGTGCCACAACGAAGGTTTTAAAAAGCTGGATTTTTCCCAGCTTAAATTGACTGCGTCTGGCGGCATGGCTCTGACCAGTGATGTTGGCGATTTGTGGAAAAAAACCACGGGTTGTCAGGTTTCAGAGGGCTACGGCATGACGGAAACATCGCCGGTTATCAGTTCTAACCCACCGGATGATATTCGTCAGGGGACAGTGGGCACGCCGGTGATAAACACAGATATTAAAATCGTCGATGATGACGGAAACGAAGTTGCGCAAGGCGAGTCTGGTGAGCTGCTGGTTCGTGGCCCTCAGGTCATGAAAGGTTACTGGCAACGTCCAGAAGCGACGGCTGAAATCCTGAGTGAAGATGGCTGGTTAAAAACTGGCGACATGGCGGTTATTTCCAAGGACAGATACATCAAGATCGTCGACCGCAAGAAAGACATGATTATCGTGTCGGGCTTTAACGTCTATCCCAATGAAATTGAGGATGAAGTTTGCAAGCACCCAGGTGTGTTGGAAGCTGCAGCAATTGGTGTGCCTGATGCAAAATCTGGAGAAGCGGTTAAGCTGTTTATTGTTAAGGACGATCCGGCCTTAACCCGAGAAGATGTGATTGCCTTTTGCCGGACTCAACTGACGGGGTATAAAATTCCTCGGCATATTGAGTTTCGGGATGATTTGCCCAAGTCAAATGTGGGTAAAATTTTACGCCGTGAATTGAAAGAGGAAGAGAAGGCAAAAACAAGCGGTAAAGCCGCTTAACCCGATTGCGCGTTCTTTAATAAAAAAGGCAGCCAATGGCTGCCTTTTTTATGTCTATGGACACAGCCGCTTTCATTAATCGGCAATATGCACCAATTGCTTGCCGAAGTTCTTACCTTTGAGCATGCCTTTAAAGGCATCAACAGCATTTTCCAGACCTTCTGCGACAGATTCACGGTACTTAAGCTGGCCGCTCCTGACTTGCTCAGCGAGTAACTTGGTCAGTTCCTGGTGTTGATCCTGCCATTCGGTGACCACAAAGAAGCGATGCTCAGGTGGCTCAGCCAGAGCGCCGAATATGTGGAACGGTGTCTCGACCTTACCAATGTCTTCAGAATTGTAGGCAGAAACGTATCCGCAAATAGGGGCTCGTGAACCTTTGTTTAATAGTTGGGCAACAGCCTTGGTGACTTCACCGCCGACGTTCTCAAAGTACACATCGATACCCTTCGGACAAGCAGACTTGAGGTTCTCCAGCAGGTTGCCCTGCTTGTAATCAATGCAGTCATCAAAGCCAAGTTCTTCGACCACATAGCGACATTTTTCAGGGCCTCCAGCAATTCCCACCGCACGACAACCGAGTTGCTTGGCAGTTTGACCAACGACGGTTCCCACAGGTCCAGATGCAGCAGCAACCACTACGGTTTCACCGGCTTTGGGTTTGCCTACGTAGGTCAGTCCGCAATAGCCGGTGCGGCCAGGCATCCCTGCAACCCCCAAAAAGGCTTGTAGAGGAACACCGTCCGGTTGCACGGTATAAATCATCGCCTCGTTCTCATTTGCAATGTAGTACTCCTGCCAGCCCGAGTAGCTGGTCACTATGTCACCGACTGAGTATTTGGGGGTTTTGGATGCGATCACACGACCTACCGTTTCACCGGCCATGACTGCCCCGATGGCAACGGGGTCGACATAACTTTCAGTGTCGTTCATCCGTGGGCGCATATAGGGATCAAGAGAGAGCCAGAGTACCTGGATAAGAAATTCTCCGTCTTTTAATTCCCGCACCGGGTTGGTTTCCAGGGTGAGGTCTCCGTCCTGGAGTTCACCTTGTGGGCGTTTACTGAGAACGATTGAGCGATTTTGATACTGGGTCATATTGGGTATCCTCTATAGAAATGTTGTGTGCATTTTCTTGGTTAAAGTTGTTTCAGGAAGTGGATTAACCGCGAGTTAACCTCTTCGGGTTTTTCCTGCTGAATCCAGTGTCCACACTTCTCCAGCTTTTGTATTTCCACACCGGGTACGATGTGTTTCATCCGTTCAAGTTCACCGCCCACCATGGGAACCGGGTCTCTGTCGCCGTACAAGAATAAGGCGGGTTGGGTAATAGTATTGTTGCCGTAGTTGTTACTCAGTGCCCAGTTTCTGTCAATGTTGCGATAGTAATTGAGCGGGCCTCGTAAACCGTGTTGCGTAAACGCCTGGATATAATGATTGGCTTCAGTTTCGGTCATAAATTCTGGCAGTTGACCCGGGTCGGGCATGGCTTGAAAAAGCTGGGCATCATGGGGTTGGTCTTCTCGAGCGAATGTCCCGTTGCCCTCAGCGCTGACGGGCCACCAAAAGCTTCGCAAAAAACGTGGAATATCGCTTTCCAGCTCAGCTTCGGCGACCCCGGGTAGCTGGAAATACAGAATGTAATAAAATTTGTCAGCAAACAGTCGCTTAAAGCCCTCAGTGGGGGGGCGTGCAGATCGGCCACCGTAAGGAACGCTCATGGCTGCGACGGCCCGGACTCTTTCAGGGAATCGTAATGTTGTGTGCCACGCTGTTGGGGCTCCCCAGTCATGGCCGACACAGACAAAGGTTTCGTAATCCAATTGTGTTGCAATGTCAGCGATGTCGTCACTGAGGGCTACCTGACTATAGCGCTCAACGGCATCAGGCTTGTCGGTATCACCATAGCCTGGCATATCCAGAGCAACAGCCTTGAAGCCGGCTTTGGCTAAGGCGGGCAATTGATGGCGCCAGGAGTACCAGGATTCAGGAAAACCGTGTGTGAGCAATACCAGTGGGCCGCTGCCACAGCTCACGAGATGATAGCGCAGGCCGTTAACGTTCAAGTAAGAATCTTCAATCCTGTGCATTCTGGGATCCTGCTGTTAAGGCCTCAGTCGATGTTGAACTCAGCCTTTCTTTAGCGAGACAACATTCAGACATCCTAATGTGGAGTCTGAACGTTGTGGGTTTGAACATTGTCTTTCTGAGTACAGTCTTTCTTAATGTTGTAGATTGGGCGTGTGTATTAAAGTGCGGAAACGCCCCCATCAATCGCAATGGTTTGTCCGGTCATGTAGGTATTGCCTGGGGAGCACAGTAATAACATGACATTCGTGATTTCCTGGGGGAGGCCAAGACGCTTCATTGGCGCGCCACGGCTGAGGAAGGACTCCAGCTGTTCGGTGCCGCCAGCCGCTAATTCCGAATCGGTCACCAGTGGCGTCAGACTGAAGAAGGGACACACAGCGTTGACGCGAATACCCTTCTTGGCGTATTCCACGGCGGCGGTTTTGGTCAAGCCGATGACGGCGTGTTTGGCGGCAGAGTAGGCGGCGATTTTAGGCGCGCCACCGAGTCCGGCCATGGAGCTGACGTTGAGAATGACACCGTCACCCTGATCGTTCATCACGTTAAGCTGATGCTTCATGCCGTACATGACGCCCTTGACGTTAATGTCGAATTGGCGGTCAGCCACTTCTTCGGTGATGTCAGTAAAGGACATGAAACCCTGGCCGACACCCGCGTTATTGACGGCGATGTCCAGGCGACCGTAGATTTCAGTGGCGGCTTCAACCATGGCTTTGCACTCTGCCTCATTGGCAACATTGCACTTCATGGCCGTAACCGGCCCTTCAAGGCTGGCAGCGACAGCCTGTACACCGGCTTCGTTAACGTCGCCCAGTACCAGTCGGGCCCCCCGGCGTGAAAAATCTTCAGCCAGTTGTTTGCCAAAGCCACTGGCGGCTCCAGTAATCAGAATAACTTTATCGGTAAAATCGAGTAGTGGATCCATTGTTTTTTCCTGATGTTTTGAGAGTTAAACCGCAGTCATGCCACCATCAATGACCAGCTCGTGACCGGTCATGTAGGAGTTGTTGGGGTCACAGGCAAACAGCATCGCCTGTACCACTTCCTCAGGCTGGGCTACTCGTTTGAGAGCGGCGGTTTTACCAAAGTGTTTCAGCGCTGCTTCACGGTCTGGAAATTGAGCCAGAGTTTGCTCAAACATATCGGTCATGGTGATGAATGGGCAAACAGCATTGACACGGATGTTAAACTTTCCGTATTCAAAGGCGGCACTTTTAGTCAGTCCGATAACCGCGTGTTTGCTGGCTGCGTAAGCCGACATGAAAGGCGCGCCACCGACGCCAGCGACTGAGGCGATATTGCAGATAGCACCGCCACCCTGAGTTAGCATCTGTTGTATTTGATATTTCATACAAAGAAAAACACCCTGGACATTTATGTCCATTGTACGTTGGTATTCTTCCAGAGAAGTGTCCGCCAGCAGGGCGTGTTCAGGATCGATGCCGGCGTTATTGATCGCGGCATGCAAGTGGCCAAAACGCTCAACGGTTGCCGCCACAAAGGCTTTAACCTGATCTTCATCACGGACGTCACAAACCATGGTGAGCACGTCGATGTCATGCTCACGCAACTCATTGGCGAGCAAGGCAAGTTTTTCGGCATTGATGTCGCTGAGAGCCAGTTTTGCACCGAGCTTGCCAAATTGTTTGGCGGCTTCCTGCCCCAGGCCGCCACTGGCGCCGGTAATCAAAATAACTTGATCTTGATAGTTTTTCATATGGAGATTCTCTGTTGCGGAGGCTGCGATATTGCGGTGCGTCCAGACCAAATACCACGGGTTAGATGGTCATGCCGCCATCGACCACAATGCATTCACCATTGGTGTAAGAGCTGGCATCCGATACCAAATATAAAACGGTGCCAGCCATTTCTCTCGGTTCCGCGTGGCGTCCCATTGGAATTCCCTGCACGGCGGTTTTGTAGATGTCATCATTGGTAAAGAGCGCGCCTGCAAATTTGGTTTTCGTCAGGCCCGGCAGTAAGGCATTACAGCGAATCCCAAACTGGGCACACTCTTTAGCAAACGCTTTGGTCATATTGATGACGGCAGCTTTGGTAATGGAGTAGATTCCCTGGCCCATTCCCGGCTGTAAACCGTTGACCGAGGCGGTATTGAGAATGGCGCCACCACCGTGTTCACGCATCAGCTTGCCACCCTCGATTGACATAAAGAAGTAACCTCTGATGTTAACATCAACCGTTTTGTTGAATGCCCCCAGGTCGGTGTCCAGAATGTGGCCAAAGTAGGGGTTGGCGGCTGCGTTATTCACCAGAATGTCGAGTTTGCCGTAGGTGCTGCGGATGTGTTCAAACACAGCACTGATATCGTCCATATTGCCGATGTTACATGCAAAGGGTTCAGCTTTGCCGCCACTGGCCTTGATGCTGTCAGCCACCGCAGTGCAGTCTTCAATTCTGCGGCTTGAGACAATAACCTGTGCACCTTGTTCGGCGAGCAACTTGGCAATCTCTTCACCTATGCCGCGGCTAGCGCCTGAAACCAGAGCAATGCGTCCCGATAAGTCAAATAAGTTCGTAGTCATAGTGTTCTCTCTTGATAGGTCTAAAAATACGTCTGTCTGTATAGGCTAGGTGGGTGAATTTTTATCAAGGTTTTAGAATGACTTTACCTTTAACTTCACGATCCATGACTTTGTGCAGGGCTTTGGCGGTGTCTTTGAGGGGGAATACTTCGTCAACGATCACCTTAACACTGCCTTTGACGTACCAGTCCATCAGTTCCACCATATTTTCCATAAACGCTTTGGGCTCATGCTTGGTAAAGCTGCCCCAGAAAACACCGACCACGGAATAACCTTTAACCAGTGAAAGGTTCACCGGGAACTTGGGGATCGTGCCAGAAGCAAAACCAATGACGAGTAAGCGACCGTTCCACGCCATTGAGCGACTGCAGGCATCGAAGGCATCACCACCGACCACATCGTAGACAACATCAACACCTTTGCCGTCGTTGAGTTTTTTAAGCTCACTTTTAAGGTCGGTTTCGCTGTAATTAATCAAAATATCCGCACCGTTGGCTTTGGCGATGTCGAGTTTTTCCTGAGTAGAGCAGACCGCTACCACCTTAGCCCCCATGGCTTTACCGATTTGTACGGCAGCAAGGCCGGTACCGCCCGCGGCACCGGTGACTACCAGGGTTTCTCCGGGTTGCAGGTTCGCACGCTGTTTCAACGCGTGGTGGGCGGTAGCGTGAGCCGTAATCAAGCCTGCGGCTTCGTCATCCGGGATCGAGTCCGGCAGAGGCATCACCAGCATGGCATCAATGGCAACTTTTTCGGCGTAACCATTTAAACCCGCTAAACCAATGACTCGTTGGCCGACCTTCAGATGCTTGACGCCTTCACCCAGCGCACTGATGACCCCGGCGACTTCCATGCCAGGAGTGAACGGAAAGGGCGGTTTCATCTGATACAGCCCCTGAACCAATAGGCCGTCCGGGTAGTTGACTCCAATCGCAGTGATGTCCAGCAGAACCTGTCCCTTGCCGACAACAGGGTCGGGGACATCCTTGTAAAGCAGCTCTTCTACGGGGGCAAATTTTTCACAGATAATTGCTTTCATAACTCTCTCCTGAACCCTTACTGGTGTTCTTTTGAATATTTATTGATTAATGATGTCCAGAGCCATTTGGGCCAGTGGCAATACCATCGCACCGACGCGATTGGCGGCTTTATTGGATGCATTGCCATCGGCGGCTCGTTTGGCGACGCCCTGACAAATGGCGGCCAGGCGGAAAAAGCTGAACGCCAGATAAAAAGACCAGTTGTCGATCTTTTCAATCCCCATGCGTTTGCAATAGGCTGCTACATATTCTTCTTCTGTGGGAATGCCCAGATCGGTCGGGTTGATGCCCAGCAGACCAGACATCGTGTTTTTCTCACCGCTGGTGGGCAGCCGCAATTGCATGCACTGGTAGGCAAGGTCAGAGTAGGGGTGCCCCAGGGTGGAGAGCTCCCAGTCGAGAACGGCAATAATCTTGCTGTTGTCCTGAGAGAACATGACGTTATCGAGCCGGTAATCACCGTGAGTCAACGCTACCTTGCCATCGTCGGCGGGAAGATTTTCCTGCAGCCAATCGATGAGTTTGTCCATTTCAGGAATGGGTTGCAGTTCAGACGCTTTGTACTGGGAGGACCAGCGGCCGAATTGCCGCTCAAAGTAATTGCCTGGCTTGCCGTAGTCAGACAACCCGACTGCATCGACATCCACACTGTGCAGGGCCGCGAGGACACGATTCATTTCATCGTACATGGCGGTGCGTTGTTCATTACTGTCGATTTCAGGCAGCGCAGCCCCCCAGTAAATATGGCCATCGCAGAACTCCATGATGTAAAACATGGAGCCGATTACGTCGCGGTCTTCACACAAATGGAAGACTTTTGCCACAGGGACATCACTGTCTTTTAACGCGGCCAAAACACGGTATTCGCGATCGACTGCATGAGCTGATTTAAGCAGCTTGCCCGGTGGTTGACGACGCAATACATAAGTGCCTGAGGCCGCTTTGATTTTGAATGTTGGATTGGACTGCCCGCCAGCAAATTTCTCGGCGGTGACGGGGCCTTTAAACCCTTCTATGTGCTCTTCAAGATAACGGCTTAAAACTTCGGTATCCAGAGTGTCAACGGCAGTACTCATTCTTATCTCCGTTTCATTTTGTGTATGGTGCATAGTGTATAACGGGTGTTTTCGAAACGCGTTTAACGTTTAAAACCCCACTGCCTGAAGCAGGCAGTGGGGTCCGTGTCAGGTCGGCTCTACGCTGACTTTAAAAAACGTGTGTTCAAGAAATAGCCTTCACAGTACTAGTCTTCAAACTGTTTCATTAGGTTACGACCCAACTGCATCATATGCACCTGATCGGGGCCATCGGCCAAACGCAGAGTGCGCTGGCCGGCATAGGCATGGGCAAGACTGGTGTCCTGACTGACGCCGGCGGCACCGTGTATTTGAATCGCGCGATCAATAACATCCAGTGCCATGCTGGGGGCAACGATTTTTATCATGGCAATTAGATCTTTGGCCTCTTTGTTGCCTGCGGTATCCATTTTTTGTGCAGCTTTCAGAGTCATCAGTCTGGCTTGCTCAATTTGACAGGCTGAACGGGCAATGTCTTCACGCACGGATTGGTTCTTGGACATTGGCTGGCCGAAAACAACGCGGCTATTGGCGCGTTTGCACATCAGTTCCAGTGCCCGTTGTGCCGCACCCACCGAACGCATACAGTGGTGTATACGACCCGGTCCCAAACGCCCCTGAGCCACTTCAAAACCGCGGCCTTCACCGAGAATGATGTTGCTCACCGGTACTCGGACATTCTCAAAAATGACTTCCGCGTGACCTTCCGGTGCGTCATCGTATCCGAACACTTGCATCGGGCGAACGATGGTTACCCCCGGGGTATTCATGGGGACCAACACTTGAGATTGCTGCATATGGCGGTTGGGGTTTTCAGGGTCCGACTTGCCCATTACGATCATGATTTCGCAGGTTTTCCGGCAGGCGCCACTGATGTAAAACTTACGGCCATTGATCACATACTCATCGCCATCGCGGACAATTTGAGTTTCGATATTGGTGGCGTCTGAAGAGGCCACTTCAGGCTCAGTCATGGCAAAAGCCGAACGAATTTTTCCAGCCAACAGCGGTTCAAGCCATTGTTTTTTCTGTTCCTCGTTGCCGTATTTGGCCAATACTTCCATGTTGCCGGTGTCCGGCGCAGCGCAGTTAAAAACTTCCGGCGCCCAACCCACTTTACCCATTTCTTCTGCCAGTGGCGCGTATTCCAGGTTGGTCAATCCACCGCTGTACTCGCCATAAGACAGAGGCAAGAAAAAATTCCACAGGCCCAGTACTTTGGCCTTGGCTTTCAGTTCATCCAGAATGGGGGGGGTGGACCAGCGTTCTTGTGATAGCTGTTCATTGAAGAGATCCTGGTTGGGGTAGACATGCTCATCCATAAATGCACGCACTTGTTCTATCAGGCCTTTCACTTTATCGCTGTATTCGAAATCCATTATGATCTCCCTCAAAATATCTGTTTGTTATCTGTTGTTAATTGAAAACGGTAAATTGTAATGGTTATGCTTTGTTACAGGTTATGTGCTGACACTCTCAGCTGTACGTAATGTGCTGTTCGCGCTCCGGTGTATCCAGATGCGGAACGTGATTGAAACTGGTCATGCGCAACGCCTTGGGGTTAAAGTAACAATGGGCTATGGCAGTGTTCTTGATTTGTAAATTCAGCTCTATGACCGTTTGGCTGGGAGCCTGCAGAATCTGCCTGAGTACCATGGCAATGGCACCGCCGGAGCTGACAGCGACGATCTTTTGACCGTGAAATTCGGCTTGCAGGGTTTCAATGACGCTGCGCACCCGTTCTTCGAAGTGCTGCCAGGTTTCGTCTACGCCTTCACTGAGTTCACCGGATGACCACTTTTGCATGCCTTTTTTTAACAGCTTGTAGAAGTCTGCAGCGGGCGCGTTTCTGTCGAGGGCTTCAGCAGGGTGCTGTTTGATATAGGCGTTGATCAGGCTGTGAAAATCAAATTCGTTCAGGCCTTCAAACACCTTGAAGTCCGGTGATGACAACTGCAAGCCCTGAGCGATGCCCTCTGCGGTTTCACGATGTCGGACCAGAGTGCCGGTGAGGATGCTGTCTACCTGAAGGTTACGTTGGCGAAAGTATTCGCCCAGCCATTGTGCCTGTTGGTGACCAAGTGGAGACAGTTTGTCATAGTTGTCAGACCTGAAGGACGCCTGTCCGTGCCTGACAAGGTAAAGTTCTGCCATCCGTTGTGCTCCCGTTATTCAATATTGCGGAAATGACTTGGTAACAGAGCTTAGTCCCCACCTGATTATATTGAAAATTTATTATGTGAATTCGGTAATATTCATGTATCTTATGGCTCTAGTGAGCGGTCCATGGCTGAACGCAGCACCGTTTTTAGGTGGGATTGACGGTTTTAGGCAGGCCTGCCTGCTATTGGTAAGACAAACTGCCAGAGAATTGGGCAGAGACCTAGAGAGGATTTATGCGACTGAGTCAGGTAGATTTAAATCTATTTATCGTCTTCGATGCGATCTATCAACAGCGGAATTTAACGCGTGCTGCAGAGGTTTTGTGCATTACGCAGCCTGCCGTGAGCAATGCTCTAGGACGTCTGCGTAATACTCTGAACGACCCTCTGTTTGTACGGACGTCACAAGGCATGAGTCCCACACCCATGGCTGAAAATATAGTCGGGCGGGTTCAGGAGGCGCTGCAGTTGCTCAATACCAGTGTCACTGAAGGGGAGGTGTTCCAGCCGGATCAGGCTGATAAAGCGTTTCGGCTGAGCATGAACGACATGGCGGAGGCGATGATTCTGCCGGGTCTGCTGGAGACCTTGCAGGAATTGGCACCTAATGTCAGTGTTGAGTGCTACCACGTTCCTCGCGATCTGGTGGAGCGTGAGCTGGCGGCCGGTTCACTGGATTTTGCGTTGGATGTCCCGTTGATTTCCGGTACTCAAATTTGTACGGCCTCTATGGTAAAGCAGCGATACGCGTGCGTTGTCCGTAAAGATCATCCGTTCGTGAATGATTCAATCACCCTGGACGAGTTTCTGGAGCTGGATCATATTCTGGTCTCTTCACGTCGCAAGGGGATGAGTTACGTCGATGTTGCCCTCAACCGCCTGGGACGTCATCGAAAAGTGAAAGTGAGGGTACAGCACTATCAGGTTGCCCCCATGCTCGTGGCCAAAACCAACCTGGCACTGACCATACCGATGAGCATGGCGCAAAAGTACGACATGAAAGTGTTAGAGCTGCCTTTTTCACTTCCGGCCCTTGATTGGAACCTGTATTGGCACACCAGTGCGGATCAGGACAAGGCTAATATCTGGATGCGGTCATTACTCCTGGATCTCAATCTTTAAAAACATGGGTGTTGGGGGACGGGGAGGCTTTGCGGGACTGGAGAGGTCATCCATCTTAGCTGTGCCGAGATGGCACGGTCGTGTCGCCGTTATCAATGCCGCTGCCCGGCGCATGGCCGCTTTACGGCTATAAAACCACGAACACCGCATATCTTACTGTACAATGCTGTTTGATCGCGACGGCGTTTTGTCAGGGCTTTCCCCGCATAACTCATAAGTCGACCATGACGACAAGCTCAGCATAACTACACCGCTGGACGTGACGGCCTGGGCTCTTTGGTCTGCCGTGTCAGGCCGACGCCCTCGAAGACAGCCCCTTGGACATTGCATGTCTCCCTGCAGGCAAGTAAATTGGGGCTTTTCTCACAAAAGACCGGTTCAATGACAAAATCTTCCCGAACAGACTCTTTAATTACCATGGGCGGCTCTTCTTCAGATGCCCGCTATCGTTTTTTGGTCGAGCGTTCCGGGGATATTATTTCAACTCACCGGCCGGGGGATTGGGCTTATACCTCCTTAAATCCGGCCCTGGAGCGCATGTCAGGGTATACCGCTGAGGAATTATTGGGGCGCCCTGCGTATGAGCTGTTTCACCCCGATGATGCAGAGGCGATGAAAAACAAATTGATTCCGGCCATTTACCATCATGGGGCACGGACTTTCCGCTATCGTAGCTGCAATAAAGACGGCAGTTATTCGTGGATGGAGTCTACCCACAGTTCTGTCCGCGATGATGAGGGTCAACTGATCGAAATTATCGCCATTACCCGAAATATTTCAGCTCAGGTGAACGCCGAAGAATCTACCCGATTGCTCGCTTCGGTGGTCGAAGCGTCGTTCGCCATGATTTTATTCTGTGATCGTCAGCATCGTGTCAATTATATGAACCAGGCAACCCGTGATGTGCTGTATGTGGCGGGGATGGATGAGCGGCCTTATCTCAAGGATCTGTTGGGAGCAGAGAACTACGCTGAAGTGGTGGAGTCCGCTTTTTCCCAGGCGGATATTGATGGCAGCTGGAACGGGGCTCTGCGGGTGCGTGCCCCGCAGGCTCGAGATCGTTATCTGCTGTTAGAAGAGGTGTTGGCCTATTCGAAAGCGGAATTGGGTAAAAAGGGTAATTATTACTCGCTGATTATTCGCGACAGTACTGAGCAAAAGATGATTGAGCGGCGAGTGCGTGACCAGCAATCGGATTTGATTCACGCTTCCCGGTTGACGACATTGGGGGAGATGGCAACGGGACTGGCTCACGAAATTAACCAGCCTCTGGCCACTACCCTGAATTACGCTCGGGGGGCGGTCAGGATGCTGGATGATGGGCAGCGTTTATCAGAAGAACACCTGCATAAGGTGTTTGATATAATTGTTCGGCAGACACAGTTGGCTGCGGATATCGTCAAGCGGTTGCGCAGTTTTGTGAAAAAAACACCTTATCAGCGCAGCGAATTTAGCCTGCAGCAAGTAATACAGGAAGTTCAGCAACTATTAGGCCACGATCTTTGGAGTAACCGGGTTACTTTAGAATATAATTTGCCAGAAACTGCGGCCAATGTGATCGGTGACCGGATTCAAATTCAGCAGGTACTGTTTAATTTGATACGCAATAGTATGGACGCGTATCAGGAGTCCAATTGCGACGACCGGATCGTCTTGATCGGCATCACCATTGACGATAAGGATATACTGATGACCCTGCAGGATTTTGCCGGTGGTATTGATGAAAGCCTGCGAGAGACGCTATTTGAACCGTACGTTACCCTAAAAAGCCATGGGTTGGGCATGGGGTTATCCATCTCAAGATCCATTGTTGAGGCGCATGGTGGTCAAATAGTGGTCGATATGGATCACCCGCCGGCCACTTCATTTACGGTGAAGTTACCCCGGGCAGGATGTTGAACGCGGGTAGATGGCAGTGGATTGTTGAGCTCGACGTGTCAGGTTGTTGAGTGAGAGGCATAAGAACGACTGCCAGAAAGCAGCATAATGACGCTTGCGAACAGGGCAGCACAAGGGCGTTTTGCGAAGATAGCCTACAATTTTGAGCCAACAGTTAAGTTAATGTTGAGACCGCTTTCACGCTGTACTGGATACACAGAGAGCTTCTACAATGCCAATTTATGGCACTTAAGGATATTTTGTGACGATACAGCAAACCGTATTTATTGTTGATGATAATCAGGACTTTCGTGACTCACTGGCCTGGTTGTTGGAGGGGGCCGGTTACCAGGTGAAAGCCTTCGAAAGTGCCGAAGATTTTTTGTTTACCTACCGTCAGGAGCCTGGCTGCCTGTTACTGGATGTGCGCATGTCCGGGATGAGTGGGCTGGCTTTGCAGCAGGAGCTTATTCGCCGTGGAGAGGTCATTCCTGTGATCATTATTACCGGACATGGAGACGTGCCCGTCGCAGTACAGGCAATGAAAAACGATGCGGTGGATTTTATCGAAAAGCCCTTTGAAGACACTGCCATGCTGTCTTTGATTGAGGACACACTGTCGAGTACCGCGGAACAGTTTGAGCAGCAACAGCGTAAAGCCGAAGTGCTGGCGTGCTGGTCTGAGCTCAGTCGCAGGGAGCTGGACGTGGCCAAGTTGGTGATGAACGGCTTGGCAAACCGGGAAATTGCTGAACAGTTGGGGATCAGCATTAAAACGGTCGAAATACACCGCAGTCGGGTGATGTCCAAAATGCAGGTTAAAAGACTGGCCGAGTTTATGGACAAGGTGTCGCTGATTAAACACGAGCTATAAAGCATTTGGGATGCTTTCCTTTCCGCGCTTGTAGTTAAACCAAGCGTTTAACTTTCCCTGCACTCTGCAGAATGAACGGACTAAACGGACCAGACAGGAGTTACAGAAGTTGACAAATGCCCTGATTTTATCGGGTGGCGGCGCTCGTGCGGCCTATCAAGTGGGAGTCTTATCAGCAATTAATGATTTGTTGCCTTCAACAACCCGCAATCCCTTTCCTATTATCTGCGGGACTTCTGCCGGTGCTATTAATGCATTGGCGCTTGCCTCACACACGGGGCACTTCTATGAAGCGGTTGATGATCTAAATAAGATCTGGACCAATCTCAGTACCGATAAAGTCTTTAAAACTTCCTGGCGCGATTTAATGTGTGGCGGTGGGCGTTTATTCATGTCCCTTTTTAATGAGGGAATGAGCAAAAAAAGATCACTGGCGTTGCTCGACAATGAACCCCTGAGAGCTTTCCTTAAGGATTATATCGATTTTGATCAGCTGGATGTGGGCTTGCAGCGAGGTGACCTAAAGGCCGTGTGCACGACCGCCATGAATTATTCCACCGGCGAATCGGTCAGCTTTTTTCAGGGGGACAAAACGGTGGAAGGTTGGCGGCGGTACCGCAGAACCGGTGAGCCTGCCAAGTTAACACTGGATCACTTGATGGCATCTGCCGCCATTCCAGGAATTTTTCCGGCGGTGAAATTAGGTCTGGATTACTTTGGGGATGGGGCCTTGCGTCAGGTTGCCCCGATCAGCCCGGCATTGCACATGGGAGCGGATCGAATTTTTGTCATCGGTGTCTCCAACAATCGCGACCCTTTAAGCCGTACCAAGCAAGTGCCCCGAACAAAGCACTCACCGTCAATCGCACAAGTCTTTGGTCAGCTCTTTAACAGCGCTTTCATTGACGGCCTGGAGGGGGATCTGGAACACCTTGAGCGGGTTAATGCACTGCTCAAACTCATTCCTGATGAGGTGATGGAGGAGCAAAAAACGCAGTTGCGCCCAGTGGATACCATTGTCATCTCTCCGAGTAAGGCCTTGGACAAATTGGCGGGGCGAAAAATTCGCCATATGCCAAGGAGTGTTAGAATGTTCCTCAGGTCTGCCGGAGCCACCAATAAAGGGGGCGGGGCAGCAACCACCAGTTATCTGTTGTTTGAGAAACCCTACCTTGACGAGCTGATGGAGCTGGGTTATCAGGATGCTATGTGGGAGAAAGACAATATCCAGGCATTTTTTGAGGTTTAGTTTTTGAGCAGACTGCGGATTAATCAGTTAACCTCCTGGCGCTCTGGCATTTATGTTTTTTTAATCGCGTTGCTTGCGGTGTGGGCCGCCTCCTGGCTTTCTGTACGGGCTGAAACGCAGTCCTTGAGTGCGAGAGCTGCGCATGGGGCTACGACAGAAAGCCAGGAAAAAGGGGGGCTGCCGGTACCGATCGTGATTGGTGTCGAAGACAGCTGGCCACCGTTTGCCGATGAGCAAGGGCAGGGCATTAGCACCGACATTGTCAAAGCTGCTTTTGCCAGTGTGGGTCAGCCAATCAAGCTGATGGTTATGCCTTACGCCCGGGTGTTACGAGAGACGGAGGCCGGTGTTATTGCGGCCGGTTATAACGTCACGCGTCAGGCCAGTACTCAGCAGCGTTTTATCTTTGGTAAAACACCGATCTTGCGAGCTTCTGCGTCCTTTTACTACTCCAATGCCACATCTCTTGTTGACAGGTCTCCCGAGCAGGAATTCATAGACTCAACTACTGAGCAAGCGTTAACACCCGGCGATTCCACCAGTAGCGACATTCCCCCCAAAAACTATGCGTCTGCCAAAGAGATCCCCGATGGTGAGCGAGTCGCGTTAATTCTCGGCTACGAATACGGGGATACCTATGAGGCTCAGCATACCCGCTTCAGGGAGTATCGCGTGGCCAGGCAAAAGCAGATCATCCGTATGCTTTTGGCCGGGCGGGTGGACATGGCGGTTTTATTCGATCGGGTGGCCACGCACACGATGGAAGAGCTGGGCTTGCCAGAAAATGTCTTAAGGCGCGGTGCTCAAAATCATGTCAGTGAGATTTACGTAGCCTTTTCCCGAGAGCACCCCGAATCGGAAAAATACGCGGCAATGCTGGATCTGGGTCTGGAAAATATCAAAAACAGCGGGGTCTATGACGCGATTATGTCGAAGCCTCGATGAGGGCCGGGTTCTACCCGTGCAGCGCTTGCGCTGTATACCTGAGGACCGGTGATGGTTCAGTGAAGACTATGTCCAGTTTTAAAACTGGTATTGCTGCAGACGTTGGGGGGCAACTGTGAAAGAAGTGTGTTTACTGTCATTGGAACAGGCCGGGATCGTCTTGTGTGGCGACAGCGGGGTGTTTTACTGGAATCGGGTCGGAGTGGACAATCCTAGCAATCCCTTAAATTCAACACGTCGGGAGGAAGGTTTTTTTGTGCCCATATCCAACGATCCGCCGTTGGATCAGTCGGAATTGTCCCTCGTCCCCAGATTGAATGAGATCGCCAGCAGGTCCCAGGAGCTGACTCCTGGCATGGTCAATCAACTCGATGACCTTTTGCATGAGGTCTCTTCCAGTGATGCCATCAGTGTGGACGCCTCAAAACTGAAAGCGTCAGCCCCTGGCTGGGTGTACCTCAACATCATGGCGCAGGGCGAATTTAGTTATTTTAGCGGTTTTGGTGGTGAGGGAGGAAACCTGCAGGGGGTGTTAACCTGGCCCTGCAGGGAATCATGACCCTTGTCGCTGCAGCCGTAAAGGCTGGCAGCCCGGACTAAGAAAGACGCTGTTTAAAGTCTTCGTAGCCAAATTGTTTGACGATCGTCAGCGCGTCCGTTTCGGAGTTCCACAGCGCAATGGAGGGCAGCCCGATGCCATTAAAGGTACTGGTTTTCACCATGGTGTAGTGCGACATATCATCAAACATCAATCGTTGGCCTACCTTCAGGGGGGCGGCAAAGCTATAGTCCCCCATGACATCACCCGCGAGGCAGGTCTGACCACCGAGTCGATAGTTGTAGGCCAGCTCGCCTTGCTCGCCTGAGTCAAAGATCTCGGCTCGGTACGGCATCTCCAGGGTATCTGGCATATGACAGGTGGCCGACGTGTCTAAAATCGCCAGCGACTGCTCGTAGTCCAGAACGTCCAGCACTTCACTGACCAGCACTCCGGTTTGTATCGCTATGGCTTCCCCGGGCTCGATGTAGACCTGCAATCCATGCTTTTGCTGAAAAGCCTTGATGCGCGCAATGAGCTGATCGACGTCATAACCTTGGGCGGTAATGTGGTGGCCACCGCCAAAGTTAATCCATCTGAGCTGAGGAAAATACTCGGCAAACTGAGCTTCTACCGCATCCAGCGTGCGTGACAGCGGGGCAAAGCCCTGTTCGCACAAGGTGTGGAAATGCAGGCCACTGATGCCTTCCAGAGACTGTCCGGCAAAGGCGGATTTTGGAATCCCCAGTCGAGAACCCGGTGCACAGGGGTCATAAATTGGGGTTGCACCTTCAGAATGCTGCGGATTGACTCGCAGGCCGAACTCAAGTTGCGGGCGTTCACGTTTTGCGGCTTTCACCAATGGTTGAAATCGCTGCCACTGATTGAAGGAGTTAAAGACCACGTGATCCGATAGCTGCAGAATCTCTGGCAGGTCTTGCTCGGTAAAGGCCGCACTGAAGGTATGGACTTCGCCCTTGAATTCTTCGCGCCCCAGCTTGGCCTCGTACAAGCCACTGGCGCAGGTACCGCTGAGGTACTGGCCAATGGTCGGGGCGAGACTGAACATGGAAAAAGCCTTCAGAGCCAGCAGTACCTTGGCCCCGGATTCACGCTGCACCCGGTTAAGAATTTCCAGGTTGTGGCGCACGGCAACCTCGTCCACCACAAAACATGGCGAGGGCACACGGGTTGGGTCGAAAGAGTGAAAGCTTTTACTTTTCATTGATTTATAACGCTTACCCAATAATCTAAATGAGGCCCCTATGGGCTTAAATTAAGTTAAAGTCTGGTTCTTCGATGATCTGCCACGGCAGTCCGTGCTGGTTCATGTCGTCCATAAAAGGGTCCGGATCCAGTTGTTCCATGTTCCACACACCCTCTTTCATCCATTTACCTTCGATCATCATCTTGGCGCCGATCATCGCGGGCACACCCGTGGTGTAAGAGATAGCTTGCGACTGAACCTCGCGGTAGCAGTCCTGATGGTCTTTGATATTGTAGACGTAGACACTCTTTTGCTTGCCATCCTTAACGCCTTTGACCACACAGCCAATACAGGTTTTGCCCACCGTGCGGGGGCCCAGCGTCGACGGGTCTGGCAACAGCGCTTTCAGAAACTGAATCGGCACTATCTCGACACCATTGAAATTAATCGGCTCAATACTGGTCATGCCGACATTACCCAGCACCTCAAGGTGTTTCAGGTAACTTTCGCCAAAACTCATCCAGAACTGGGCTTTTTTCAGGCTCGGGAAGTGCTTGGTCAGCGACTCCAGTTCTTCATGGTACATCCGGTAAATGTTGAAAGTGCCCACATCGTCCGGACAGCTGAACGACTGATGCAGCGACATGGCCGGGGTTTCGACAAATTCACCGTTCTCCCAGTGACGGCATTCTGCCGTGACTTCCCGAATGTTGATTTCGGGGTTGAAGTTGGTGGCAAACGGGTAGCCGTGGTTGCCGCCGTTGACATCAATGATGTCCAGAGTGTGGATTTCATCGAAGTAATGTTTGGCGGCATAGGCGGTAAACATGTTGGTGGCACCAGGGTCAAAGCCTGAACCCAGTAACGCCATTAAGCCCGCCTTTTCGAACTTTTCCTGATAGGCCCACTGCCAGTGGTACTCGAATTTGGCGGTGTCCAAAGGCTCGTAGTTGGCCGTATCCATATAGTGCACGCCGGCTTCCAGGCAGGCGTCCATGATGGTCAGATCCTGATAGGGCAGCGCCACGTTAATCACCATGAAGGGTTTTTCACGCTCAAACAAGGCCACAAGTTCCGGAACCTTATCCGCATCGACCTGTGCCGTGCGAATAGGGGTATCAATCTGAGCGGCAATTTTCTTGCACTTGTCTTCGTTGCGGCTGGCCAGAACGATTTCGGTGAAAACCTCGGGCAGTTGTGCGCACTTGTGGGTAACCACTTGGCCGACACCGCCGGCGCCAATAATAATTACTTTTGCCATGTGATGAATCCTCAGTTGTCTTCTTTTTCGTAGTAAGTGTAGCCCTGCAGGCTGGCATTAAACGTCTGCATGATCTGTTGCCGCTCCCGGGCGGTGATGCGGCCCTCGCGAACGGCGTTTTCTGCCGTGTTGCGATAACGCAATTGCAGCTCTTTGGGTTGATATTCCACGTAAGTCAGTACATCTGCGATGGTATCGCCGTGAATTTCTTTGACGAAATCAAAGCTGCCATCGCGGTTAATGCGAACACTGACGACGTTGGTATCACCAAACAGATTGTGCAAATCCCCCAGCGTTTCCTGATAAGCCCCGACCAGAAATACGCCCAAATAGTATTCTTCACCCTCGCTCATTGGGTGCAGCGGCAGGGTCTTGTTGTAGCCCTGCTGTGGGTTGATAAAGCGATCAATCTTGCCATCGCAGTCACAGGTAATGTCGGCCAGCACTGCTTGTCGAGTGGGCTCTTCCTCCAGCCGGTGGATAGGCATGATCGGGAACAGCTGGTCAATGGCCCAAATGTCCGGCAGGGATTGAAACAAGCTGAAATTGCCGTAATAAATATCCGCCAATGACAGCTTGAGGCCTTCCAGTTCCGTCGGTACCTGCTCCATATCATCCACCATGTCGGCAATCTGGTGGAGAATGGCCAGAAACAAATTGTCCGCCGTGGCACGGTTGCGCAGACTCACCTGACCGCGTTTAAACAGCTCGCGCACTTCATTGCGAAAATAATGTGCGTCATTAAAGCACTCCTGTTCATGACCGGGCTTCAAATCCTCCAGTACGGCACGCAATTCCTGCAGCTGAATGGGCTCTTTGGCTGTGGCCACTGTTATCTCGGACGGCTCAAAGTGATTGATGTCGAGAATGTTAAACAACAGCACCGAAGAGTAGGCCACGGTGGCTCGGCCAGATTCCGTCACGATGGTTGGGTGCGGTATCTGGCTGATGTCCAGGGTGTTCTTGATCGTTTCCACCAGGTCCAGGCAGTACTCTTCCAGGCTGTAATTCCGGCTCTGTTCATCGTTGCCACGGCTGCCGGTATAATCCACCGCCAGACCGCCACCGAGGTCGATGTGTGACAGGGCTGCGCCTTCATTAACAAGGTCGGTGTAGTAGCGACAAGCCTCGACTATGCCATTGCGGATGTCACGGATGTTCGGTATCTGTGAGCCCAGGTGGCAATGCAATAATTGCAGGCAATCGAGCATCTCCTCCTGTTTCAAGGTATCGACCACATGAATCAACTGGTTGGTGGTCAGACCGAATACACTGCGGTCACCGCTGGTGGAATTCCAGTGGCCACTGACCTGTGTGGTCATTTTGACGCGCACACCAATGGACGGCTTAACCCCTAAAATCCGGCTGCGCTCAATCAGGATTGGCAGCTCAGCGGGTGTTTCAATGACGAAAAAGCACTTAAACCCCAATTTGATGGCGTTCAGGCCAAGGTCGAAAAACTCCTGGTCCTTGTAGCCATTGCAGATGATCAGACTGCCAGTGTCTTCCAGCGTCGCCAGGGCCGCGATCATTTCCGGCTTGCTGCCGACTTCAAAACCGTGTTGGTATCGTGCGCCAAAGGCAGCAATCTCTTCAACCACCTGCGCCTGCTGATTGACCTTAATCGGGTACACGCCGCGATACACGCCCTGATAGCCAGAGCCTTCAATCGCCGTGCGAAAGGCCTCATTGAGACGGAACAGTTGTGCATCCAGTATGTTCTCGATGCGCAGCACAACGGGCATTTGCAGGTCGCGCTCAGCCATGCCCTTGACGATGTCCATCAACGGTACTTCGGCATTGAGTGTCCGCGCAGTGACCAGGCCATTGCTGTTAAGACCAAAATAGTCGTTACTCCAGCGGTCGACACCGTAGAGTTGATTGGAGTGCTCGGTGGTCCAGTCCTGGTTGGGGCGCTGAGTCAATTAGGGTTCTCCTGAAGCAGCAATCTTGTTGGTTAATGCGGGGTGGAGGTGGCTTTTGTATGCGTTAAGCCTTCTACCGCTAAGGTATCTTGAGGGCGGTTTTGTGTGCTCACCCCTGAATCGCGCGCATTCTGCAGTAAAAAAAAACCGCCTGCTAGGGGTAATTTACAGCCTTAGACCAGATTTGCAAACGGCTGCAGTTTATGAAATTTACTCGCTGGTAAAATAGCTCAAAACATATTTTTAACTTGTTGATATGCAAGGGCTTTATGATAAAAAATTGAGTGTTATTTCAGCTTATTCTGAGGCTTTATTCGGGTATTTTTTTTCACATTTTTTTTGAGATAAGCGCCAAAATAGCCGCCTGTTTGGGTTTTGGGGGGAGTGGGGGGCGGGCGGGCAAGAATCTGATGGGTTAAATGCCCTGCTGGCCGGGCGGGACAGGCTGTTGTGAGCTCTTAAGTTGCGAGCCAAAAAGCCCCGCTGGAGCGAGGCTTTTTGGGGCTCATAAGCTGAGGGCTAAGACTTAAACCGCAACATCCTGTAACTGAACGGCGGCAATCTTCTTGCCTTCGTCGTGCTTGGCCTGGAACTCAGCGATTTGATCGAAGTTCAGGTAGCGGTAGATCTCGCTGGACATGGCATCCAAGTTTTTCGCAAACTCCATGTATTCTGCAGGGGTAGGCAGTTTACCCAGAATCGCACCAACGGAAGCCAGTTCCGCTGAGGTCAGGTAAACGTTGGCACCATCGCCCAAACGGTTGGGGAAGTTACGGGTCGACGTCGACAGTACGGTGCTGTTTGAAGCCACGCGTGCCTGGTTACCCATACACAGTGAGCAGCCCGGCATTTCCATGCGCGCGCCAGCGCGGCCGAAGATATTGTAGTAGCCTTCTTCCATCAGCACGTGCTCATCCATTTTGGTGGGAGGACACAGCCACAGGCGAGTGGAGATGGTGCCTTTGAACTGATCCAGCAGCTTGCCAGCAGCGCGGAAATGGCCGATGTTGGTCATACAGGAACCGATGAACACTTCGTCAACCTTGTCACCAGCCACTTCAGACAGCAGCTTGGCGTCGTCTGGATCGTTCGGGCAGCACACGACAGGCTCCTTCAGTTCGTTGAGGTCGATTTCGATGACCGCAGCGTACTCTGCATCGGCGTCCGCTTTCAGCAGCTCAGGGTTGGCCAGCCATTCTTCCATCTTGGTGGCGCGACGTTCCAGGGTGCGTGGGTCGCCGTAACCGTCAGCGATCATCGAGCGCAGCAGGGTGATGTTGGAGCGCAGGTATTCAGCCACTGAGTCCTGTTCCAGCTGAATGGTACAGCCAGCGGCAGAGCGCTCAGCGGAGGCATCAGACAGCTCGAAGGCTTGCTCAGCGGTCAGGCCCTTCAGGCCTTCAATTTCCAGTACCCGACCAGAGAAGATGTTTTTCTTGCCTTTCTTCTCAACCGTCAGGTAACCGTCTTTGATGGCCTGGTAAGGAATGGCATGGACCAGATCACGCAGGGTGATGCCCGGTTGCATTTTGCCTTTAAAGCGCACCAGCACAGACTCAGGCATATCCAGAGGCATAACACCGGTCGCTGCCGCGAAAGCCACCAGACCAGAACCGGCTGGGAACGAGATGCCCATGGGGAAGCGGGTGTGGGAGTCGCCACCAGTACCGACAGTGTCAGGCAGCAGCATGCGGTTCAACCAGGAGTGGATGATGCCGTCGCCGGGACGCAGGGAAACGCCGCCACGGGTCATGATGAAGTCTGGCAGGGTGTGCTGGGTGTCAATGTCCACTGGCTTGGGGTAAGCCGCAGTGTGACAAAAAGACTGCATGGTCAGGTCGGCAGAGAAGCCCAGGCAAGCCAGGTCTTTCAGTTCGTCACGGGTCATTGGCCCGGTGGTGTCCTGTGAGCCCACGGTGGTCATCTTCGGTTCGCAGTAAGTGCCCGGGCGGATACCCTGGCCTTCAGGCAGACCGCAGGCGCGACCGACCATCTTCTGCGCCAGTGAGAAGCCTTTACCCGTGTCGACAGGGGAGTCCGGGATACGGAACAGGTCCGTCGTGGGCAGACCCAGAGATTCGCGCGCTTTGGTGGTCAGGCCGCGACCAATGATCAGGTTAATACGACCGCCAGCCTGAACTTCGTCCAGCAGAACATCAGATTTCAGTTCAAATTCAGACAGTACAGAGCCGTCTTCTGCCAGAATTTTGCCTTCGTATGGACGGATCTCAATCACGTCGCCCATGTTGAGTTCGTCAACCGGGGCTTCGAAAACCAGGGCGCCGGCATCTTCCATGGTGTTGTAGAAGATAGGAGCGACTTTCCCGCCGATACAAACACCGCCACCGCGCTTGTTGGGTACGCCGGAAATGTCGTCGCCGAAGAACCACAAGACAGAGTTGGTGGCAGACTTACGGGAAGAGCCGGTTCCGACAACGTCACCTACGAAAGCAACAGGGTAACCTTTGGCTTTGACTTCGTCGATTTGAGCCATAGGCCCGGTGACACCGTGCTCTTCAGGCGTCAGGCCGTCACGGGTCATTTTAAAGGCGGCGCGGGCGTGCAGAGGAATGTCTGGGCGGCTCCATGCGTCAGGGGCAGGAGACAGGTCATCGGTGTTGATTTCGCCGGTGACTTTAAAGACGGACATTTTGATACTTTCGGCAACCTTGTCACGGTTCGTGAACCACTCGCCATCGGCCCAGGATTGCATAACCGCTTTGGCGTTATCATTGCCAGCTTTGGCTTTTTCTTCAACATCGTGGAACGCGTCAAACATCAGCAGGGTGTGCTTCAGCTCTTCGGCGGCCAGAGCGGCCAGATCGTCATTGTCCAGGGCGGCAACCAGTGTTTCGATGTTGTAACCGCCGTGCATGTTACCCAGCAGTTTAATGGCGGCAACTTTGTCGATCAGTGGGGAGGTGGCCTCGCCATTAACGATGGCGGACAGGAATCCGGCTTTCACGTAAGCGGCTTCGTCAACGCCGGGGGGAACGCGGTTGGTGATCAGATCCAGAATGGCGCCTTCTTCACCGGCTGGCGGGCTTTTCAGCAGTTCCACCAGGTCTGCAACTTGTTCAGCATTTAGCGGCTTAGGTGGCACACCCTCGGCCGCACGCTCTGCTACGTGTTGGCGGTAGGCTTCAAGCATGGCGGTATCCTCTATGTTGTGTGACGACATACACCGACCGCCACTTGATGAGTTTTCGTGAGGTAAATATAGCAGCTAGTGAAACGATTGAGGAAATGCAGCCCGAATACACTGGTTGGTATGGGGTTATAAAAGGAGGTTTATGGGTAGGGCTTATGGAAGGTGCCCATAGACATGGGGGGCTAAATGGGTGACGGGCCAAGACAAAAAAAGCCCCGCCGGTTAAACCGGCGGGGCTTTTTATTTAGCTCAAAGCCAGCAGAGCTTAGCCAACAATCTTGATTGGCTGGGCTTCTACACTCAGGTCATCGGAGGGTGGCACGAAGTCAGTCAGGTTAATACCCTCAACGGCTTCTTTATACTCCTCGATGGTAGGTGTGCGGCCCAACACGGTAGACAGAACAACCAGAGGGGTGGAGCCCAGCAGGGATTCACCTTTCTTCTCGGCGGTATCAGCTACGACGCGGCCCTGGAACAGACGGGTAGAGGTGGCCAGGACGGTGTCACCGGGTTCAGCTTTTTCCTGGTTGCCCATACACAGGTTACATCCAGGGCGCTCCAGATACAGAATGTTTTCGTATTTGGTACGAGCAGCGCCTTTAGGATCGTTGTCGTTAAATTCGAAGCCAGCGTACTTCTGCAGCAGAGCCCAGTCGCCTTCGGCTTTCAGTTCGTCAACGATGTTGTAGGTTGGTGGTGCAACAACCAGTGGAGCCTTAAAGGTGATGTCGCCTTTCTTCTCCAGGTTACGCAGCATCTGAGCGATGATCTGCATGTCGCCTTTGTGAACCATACAGGAGCCGACGAAGCCCAGGTCAACCTTCTTGGTGCCGCCGTAGTAGGAAACAGGGCGGATAGTGTCGTGTGTGTAACGCTTGGACACATCGTCGTTATTGACGTCCGGGTCAGCGATCATGGGCTCGTCAATTTGATCCAGATCGACAACCACTTCTGCGTAGTACTTGGCACTGTTGTCCGGAGCCAGGGCAGGCTGCTCGCCAGACTTGATTTCAGCGATACGCTTGTCAGCCAGGTCGATCAGGCGCTGCAACATCTGGTCGCGGTTTTCCATGCCCTTGTCGATCATGATCTGGATGCGGGACTTGGCCAGCTCCAGAGACTTGATCATGGTTTCATCGTCAGAGATACAGATAGAGGCTTTGGCCTTCATTTCTGCCGTCCAGTCGGTGAAGGTGAAGGCCTGGTCAGCCATCAAAGTACCGATCTGTACTTCGATGATGCGACCCTGGAACACGTTTTCGCCGTTGAACTGCTTCAGCATCTGTGCCTGAGTCGCGTGTACCACGTCACGGAAATCCATGTAGGATTTCATGTGACCCTTAAAGGTAACCTTCACAGACTCCGGGATTAGCATGGCGGACTCGCCAGTAGCCAGAGCCACAGCAACGGTACCTGAGTCAGCACCGAAGGCAACGCCCTTGGACATACGGGTGTGAGAATCACCACCGATGATGATAGAGCGGTCGTCGACAGTAATGTCGTTCAGAACCTTGTGAATTACGTCGGTCATGGCAGGGTAAACACCCTTGGGATCACGGGCAGTGATCAGGCCGAAGTTGTTCATAAAGGCCATCAGCTTGGGGATATTGGCCTTGGCTTTGGAATCCCAAACAGAGGCGGTGTGACAGCCAGACTGGTAAGCACCGTCAACACTTGGCGAGATAACAGAAGCAGCCATCGCTTCCAGTTCCTGAGCGGTCATGGGACCAGTCGTGTCCTGGGAGCCAACAATGTTCACTTTAACGCGAACATTGGAGCCCGCGTGCAGTGGGGTCTTGGAGGTAACACCTACGGCGTTGCGGTTGAAGATTTTCTCAACGGCAGTCAGGCCCTGGCCTTCAATGGAGATTTCTTTGGAGGGGGCGTAAACCTGCGGAACTTCAATGCCCAGAGCATCAGCTGCGACTGTCTGCAGTTTTTTACCGAAGACGACGGCGTAGGAACCGCCAGCTTTCATGAATTCCATTTTTTGTGGGGTGAAAGCGCCAGACACGTCGACAAGCTCTTTGTCACCGTTGTACAGCTTCTTGGCTTTGGTATCGATGGTCAGAACCGTGCCGGTCGCGACCGAGTAGGCTTCTTCCAGTACCGGGTCGCCGTTTGCGTCGGTCACGGTGTTGCCGTCGGCATCGACTTTCTTGACCCAGTTTTTCAGGTCCAGGCCGATACCGCCGGTGACATCAACCGTGGTCAGGAAGATTGGCGCGATGCCATTCGTACCCGCAACGACCGGCGCGATGTTAATGAAAGGAACGTATGGGCTGGCTTGCTTACCGGCCCACAGGGCTACGTTGTTCACACCAGACATACGGGAAGAGCCAACGCCCATGGTGCCTTTCTCGGCGATTAGCATAACTTTGGCGTTAGGGTACTGCTTTTGCAGTGCAACAATTTCTTGTTGAGCTTCCGGGGTGATCATGCACTGGCCGTGCAGTTCACGGTCGGCACGCGAATGTGCCTGGTTACCTGGAGACAGCAGGTCAGTAGAAATATCACCTTCGCCGGCGATATAGGTAACCACTTCAATTTTTTCTTCAACGTCCGGCAGCTTGGTGAAGAACTCAGCCTTGGCGTAGCTTTCCAGAATCTCTTTAGCGATAGCGTTGCCTTCTTTGAAGGCCGCTTCCAGACGAGCGGTATCGGCTTCGTACAGGAATACCTGAGTCTTCAGTACCTCGGCAGCCGGTTTGGCAACGGCTTCATCGGCAGACAGGGCCAGGTCCAGCAGGACCTCGATAGAAGGGCCACCTTTCATGTGCGACAGCAGTTCGAAGGCGAACTCAGGCGTGATTTCTGCGACAGAAGCCTCGCAGAGAATGATCTCTTTCAGGAACTTTGCTTTTGCGCCGGCGGCAGGGGTTGTGCCGGGGAGGGTGTTGTAGATGAAGAACTTCAGAGAATCTTCACGGTGCTCATTACCGGTATCTTTGATTTGGGCAATGATTTCTGACAGCAGTTCAGCACTGTCGATTGGCTTAGGGTTCAACCCCAGATCCTTTTTACGGGTGGCGATTTCATCCAAGTATTCTGAATATAAGCTCATTCAAACCTCCTGAAGGCTTCTGGCACGGTTGATGCCTCTAATATGTCGTTGTTTACTCACGCCACCAGGATCTCTGGGTGGTGAGGCTATCGATGACCCACATCGATGGGTTAAGGGGGATATTTTCAACCGATCATTAGGTAGTTTAACTACAAAATCCACCCTTAACGGGGCGCGGATTGTACACGAAACCCTTGCCTTAGTTAAGTTGTCTTGGAAATCAGCTACTTATAATCATTATAAGCAGGGCAAATAATGATCGGTATACGAAGGCTGGAAAATCATTCTGGTGTTTGAAATGAGCCATCAACAGAGTCTGGTCAGGGCACAGTTTCCTGTGCAATCGTTGATGAGTCGCAGCGTGTTATGACACCTGGAGGGCACCGGTGGCGAAAAGTTGAGCAATTCGCGCCAGCGTGAATGGGGGGCGGTTAACAGCCACGGGTGATGACGAATTCGTCTTCGGCGATCTGATCCAGCTGATAGAGCAGCAGCGCCTTAAGCTCTTCCTGTGAGTGATGTTTGGCAAGTTGGTTGAGCAGTTCGGCCAGCAGGGCCCGTGTCATGGTTTCCGTATTCATGCTCCTGTCGGCATCCGCCTTCAGAATTGCACCCTGTATCTGTTCCTGAGCGATCAAAAATTCACCGGCCATCGTGTGACCTCCAATTATTAGAAGCGGCTGATATCGTTGCGACTATGTCATATAATCCACCGATTCATCTTTGAGGCAGATCAAGCAGGATGTTAAACGGCTTGTTTCTGGTTAAATATCAATCGCTTCCGGGGCGAGTGACGGCTGGTTTGTGAGTGAATATTTGTTCAGGGTCACGGCTGAGAGTTAAAACGGGATACATAAGGAACGCATGTTAAAACGGGTAAAAACACCGTGTGTGGGGGTTTGTTCAACCGGCATTGGGGATCAGGTGTGCCGGGGCTGTAAGCGATACGCTCACGAGGTGGTGAACTGGAATGCTTATTCCAACGAACAGCGGCAAATCATCGCCCAGCGTTTGGACGCCTTTCTGGTACAGGTCGTGAGCAACAAGTTGCGTATTCTGGACCATGCCCAGCTGCTGGCGGCCATCAAGCATCAACAAATACAATTTAACAGCGATCAGGATGCCTATTGCTGGGTGTTCAGTCTGTTAAAAGCCGGGGCCAGTCAGATTCACGATCTTCAGGTGTATGGCCTGGCTTATCAGCCACAGTGGCAGGGAGTCTCTCTGGTGGACATCAAAGCCGCCATTGATCAGGATTATTACACCTTGTCCTGTGCTCACTACGATCGTTACTTTCCCGCCGCCTGAGTGGCGGATGCCCATCGCCAGTAACCGTCTTCAGTAACCCTCCACGGATATGTTTTTCATGAGTGCAGTTGCAATTACCCCCGTTCTGGAATTTCTTCGTTGCCGAACACCCCAGGTTTGGCTGGATCGGGCTCTGCAAGAGCTTGAAGTGATTTTATTGGATCACGCTGCAAACGAGTTGAAGGCGGCCCAGTCCGCCATGACCATGATGGCGAAGAACCCCACCAAACTGGATTTGCTCAACAAGATGAGTCGCCTGGCCAGGGAAGAGCTGGTGCATTTTGAGCAGGCGCTGAAAATCCTGAAAAAACGGGGAATTATTTATCGTCCGCTCAAGGCCAGCAGCTATGCGTCCAAAATGGCTCGCCATGTGCGTAAAGAGCAGCGTGAAAACTTCATCGATACCCTGATAGTCGGTGCCATTATTGAGGCCCGTTCCTGTGAGCGCTTTGATGCGCTGGCGCCTTTCCTGGAGCCGGATCTGAACAAATTTTACCTGTCGCTGCTGAAGTCCGAAGCCCGCCATTTTAAAGACTATCTGACGCTGGCTCAGTCTTACGCTGCAGAGGACATCACGCCACGCGTCGAGTTCTTTTTGGGGGTCGAGGAAAAAGCCATTTTGAGTCCGGACAAGCTCTTTCGTTTGCATTCCGGCATTCCGGTTGAGCCACCGGAGTTTCAGCAGGCAGATGCATAGGTGTCCAAATCTGATCCGGCAGTCACCGTCCAGTTCCACCACCAGAGAATACCGATAGAGGCGGGTGAGTCGGTACTGGAGGCCTTGCTGCGCGCACACCACGCGGTTCCCAACAGTTGTCGTGCCGGACTGTGTCAATCCTGTCTGCTACAAAGCGATGAGTCATGGCTGCAGCAAAGCGACAGTGTGCGCTTGGCCAGCCAGCAGGGGCTTAGCGAGCAACAGGTTCGTGCCCATCAATTTTTGTCGTGTTGCTGTTTTCCGGACACGGACATCAAGGCTGAGTTTCCTGACCCAAACACAGGTTGGCTGGCCGAAGTGGTGGGTCGACAATTGTTGTCGCCCCGGGTATTGGAGCTACGCTTAAACGTCTCGGGAAAATGGAAGCCCGGGCAGCATGTCTTGTTGTGGAAAAATCAACGCACAGCGCGTTTGTACTCTATCGCCAGTCACCGGGAGCGGGACGGGGTCTTGGTGTTGCATATTGCTCGTCATGCTGAAGGAGAGGTCAGTCGCTGGATCCACGATCAATTACAGATTGGCGATCAGTTGCGACTCTCTCCAGCGAATGGTCATTGCGTCTACGAGGCTGAAGATGCAAGTAAGCCCTTGTTATTGGTGGCCATTGGCACGGGACTGGCGGCTGTGTTGGGGGTTCTCAAAGAAGCTCTGGCCCAAAACCATCAGGGACCAATCAGTGTGTATTTCGCGGCAGCTCACCCCGACGAGGTCTACCTCTGTGAGGAGTTGCAGCAGCTGGCCCAACAACATTCAAACCTCCAGGTTTGTGTCGTCAGCGGTGCAACAGAACAATCTTCAGATGCACAGCAAACAGAAGTGCTGGCATTTGGTGACTTACTCGACGCCGTTCGCCTGAATCAAAAGTCGTTGCGTGGTAACCGGGTGTATTTGTGCGGAGCCGCAAGCGCCGTTGCGGCTCTGCAAAAGCTGTGCTTTTTTGCTGGCGCCGGCCGTTTGGATATCATTACAGAGGCTTTTCCCTGAGGTGGTTTTTTCAGGCGTTTCCCCGGGCACTCCATGTTCCACCACGAGGCCACACACGGATTATTGGTGGGCGCTGAAAAGTCATCACATCGCCATCACAGTGCAAACAGCATATCGGTACGGATGATGTATTTGATGCCTTGCTGGATGGGCTCTGAACTGTGAATGCAGTGCAGGGGATGGGCACCGTGAGGGAAGCACAGCACACCGCCGGCGGGCGTACGCACATCCACAGCCTTTACGGGTGACCCCTGGCGCGCCGGCTGGCTGGAGTTGTCGGCGTTCACCAGAAAGCGGGTTGCTCCGCCTTCAAAATCCTCATTTAAAAAAATCAAAAAGGTCATGAAGCTGTAGCGATCGGGGTAGGCGTTGGTAATCAGCTCGCCATTGATGATTCGGCTGCCGGGCCAGGCACCGTCGCTGTGGGGTTTGAAAAAGTCACCCGGTTGATAGCGATAGAAGCGAAAGCGCGCGTTGAGTCCGAGGGCTTTCTGGCCACCAAAAATCTCCAGTTGCTGATTGGCCAGTGATGTAACCCGCTGCCAGATCAAGGTGTCGGTCTGTTGATCGGTAACCCAAACGACATTGTCGTTGTGCCGTATGTCTCTGGGCAGGGATACCGCGGCATCCGGCAGATAGCCCAGCGACTCCGTCAGCTCCAGGAAACGTTTACACTCGGCGGCAGTTAGTACATTAAGCAGTTGATAAGCCCCCGGTACGTCGGCCACAGGTTGGCGGATAACAACTTCTGTGGGGTAGTCCTTTGTCAGCTTAATGGGGTTTTCGCTGCGGTTGCCCCAGGTGGGCAGTGACGGGTTTTCAGCGCCGGGTTCGTGGGCGACGACGTAGAACTGCTGTGAAATTGATCTGGTCATATGCATGTTTCGGGTTGTGGGAACAGATTTCAGTATCTCAATTGGGCCAGTGGTTGTGACTATCGGACACGAGCCCAAGCAGTGTTCATCGGGTTCGCCAAATGACTCATCCTCTTCGTCAAATACCTAACCTGCAGCCAGATATCTCGTATTACTATGCGCGTTCAGCTAAATCAGAGCGAATAATAATAACTGTCATCACCACTGAGGGATAGACTAATGAACACTTATAAAAATAAACTGGCAGTCATTGTCAAAGAGGTCATGAGTGCCAGGAACCTGGCATCAGCCTCAATGTTTTGTGTCACGAGCGTCGGTCTGTTTGGTTACACAGGAGGAGTTCAGGCTGCTGGCGGCGAAGCGATGACGCTGGAGGAAGTGGTCGTTACCGCGCGTCGCCGTGAAGAAAGTATCCAGGATGTGCCTGTGGCGGTCACGGCCATGAGCGAAGATTTTCTGCGGGTTCAAAACGTCAACAAAATTGAGGATTTGGGCACGAAAGTGCCTTCGCTGAGAATCTCCAGTGCCGGTGCCTCACAGAATGAACCGATCATTTCATTGCGTGGTCAACGCCCCGCTGAACGGGCCTTTAATCAGGATCAGGCGGTGCCGATATACATCAACGACATCGTCATAGCGCCCACTCAGGGCAGTAACCTGGGAATGTATGATTTACAGAATGTCCAGGTACTGAAAGGACCGCAAGGCACACTGTTTGGTCGCAACAGCACCGGCGGTGCCATCCTTATGTCCTCAAAACGTCCTGGTTCCGAGCTGGGTGGTTACGTCAACGTCAAAGTGGGTGATTACAACCTGACGGGGTTTGAGGGCGCTGTCGATGTGCCTATCACGGATAACCTGCAGGTGCGCATTGCTGCTCATAAACTGGACCGCGATGGTTATCAGGAAAATGTCGCCGATAACGCCTTAAATGGCGATGACTACAGTGATGAACACTCTCAGGGCGCACGCATTAGTGTCAACTTTGACCAAGGCGATCTTAATAACCTCTTGGTGTTGGCTCAGGATGAAAACCGCGTTGCGGCAGCGGTACTCTATAACACGTCGGTCAATTCCAGTGTTGGCTTGGGCTGGGCGGCAGGTGCGGGGTACTTGCCGGATTATTCCGCTGGCGTTCAGCGCAATATCGCCAATAACGACCCCTGGGAAGTTGAAACCGATATCGATTCCGAGGAGGACGTCAAAAACACCTTTGTGTCCAACACCACAGAGTTCGAAGTGAATGATGCCTTCACGGTCAAGAATATTTTTGGCTATCGCAAAGTCAATTTTGAAACCGCGACGGATGTTGATGGTACTGCCTTTGCCGGGTGGGGAACGCCCACTCTGGGTGCGCCTGGAGTCACGACTGACCCGCTACTGACCGAGTTGCAATCCGAGTTTTACAGTGACGAGGTCCAGTTATTGGGCTCAGCCTTTGATGACCGCATGGAGTGGGTTACCGGCTTGTACTGGTCCAAAACCGACGGCACCGAAGATTATGTGGTACAGCAGGCGCCCGGCAGTTACGACACCGGAATATCAACGGCACTCAACACGTCTTACGGTGTTTTCGGTGAAGCGACCTGGCATTTTTCTGACCAGTGGTCGGTGACCTCTGGCGCCCGCCAGAGCTGGGATGAGCGAGAGCTGACGCTCGGTAAATGGACGGATTTGGATCGTACCAACTGTAATGTAACCGGCCCCGGCGGGACTGCTCTCGCCACTTGTGAGCGCACGGTCAAAGAAGATTTTGACGCAGCCACCTGGCGTGCATCACTGAATTACAACCCGATGGATGGCATGTTGGTCTACGCCAGTGCGTCAACCGGATATCGCGCGGGGGGCTTTAATACCCGCGGACGCGACGACGGCACGCTGATGCCGTTTGAGCCTGAGCTGGTGACCACTTATGAATTGGGAAACAAAGCGGATTGGGAGCTTGCCGGCATGGCGGTGCGGACCAATGTGGCTTTGTACTGGCAAGATTATACCGATATTCATCAGACCCGTTCCTTTGACAACAACGGTACGATCGACACCCGTACCGAAAATGCCGGTAAGGCTGTAGTGAAAGGGGCGGAATTCGAACTGACGTTGTTGCCGACCGACAACCTGCAGATCAACTTCTCCTACTCCTATGTCGATGGTGAGTATAAAGACAAGACCGACACCATTGGTGGCGTTGAGGTTGATACCACCGACAGTGAGTTTACCTACATCCCTGAGCAGTCTTTGACATTGTCCACCACCTACACATTGCCAGTGCCGGCGAGTGTCGGGGAGATGTCACTCATGGCCAGCGTTTATTGGCAGGATACGATGTATACCCACGCGCTCATCCACAGATTCTCCGAGTTGCCGGGGCGCTTCACACCCAACTGGACGGACGACGACATTGCGGCAGCGACCGACTTTTCGACCCAGGAGAGTTACGAAGTCTGGAATCTTCGCTTTGACTGGCGCAGTGTGATGGGTTCCAACTTTGATCTGGCGGCTTACGTCAATAATGCCGGCGACGAACAGTATGTCACCGGCGGTCTGAACGTGATCGACAGTGGCGGCTACGGCGGTTACATGTACGGCGCGCCTCGTACACTGGGTGCGTCGATGCGCTATACGTTTTAAATTGTAAAACCACTGGGTATATCTCCTGCGCACTGGTGCAACGCCCGTCCGCAGGGCTGAAGGGAACCGGCTAACGCCGGTTCCCTTGATGCCTTTATGCTCTGCCTCAAACCCTGAGTAGTTTACGGGTCTTCAGAGTAGAAGTTTTCAGAGTCCCGCTGTTTCCATTTGCCGCCGACCGGCGGCGAATATTCTCTTCACCCGTTCACGTGCAGAACCTGGTTGTTGCTGTGGTACCTCCAGTTCGATCGGTGTTCCCGCCGGCAGGGTTTGCAGAAAGCGCTGAATCGGAAAATGACCTTCAGCGGGTGCCAGTCGGCTGTTGCCGGCTTCATTGGCATATTCTTCGGTGACATCCAGACTGATGCTGTCGCAAATTTGGGCGTAGTGAATCTGTTCGGGTGGCAGGTTTGCCAGGTCTTCAATTGGGCTGCCCGAGCGAATCATGTGCAGCAGATCGATACCGAGTCCCAAATTGGGTTGATTGATCTGATGCATCAGTTCGACCGCCTGAGACAGCGTTTTCCAGCGAGGTGCCAACGGCATAAATTCAATGTTGGTGTGTAACCCGTACTCGGCGGTCAGTTCGCATAAGCGTGACAGCTGATCAATAACACGGGCTTCGTCGGCATCGTAGAGCAGGGCGGTGGCGCCGCGTGCATTCAGTTGCGCTCCCAGCTCCAGCGAAGAGCGGAAACTCTCGATGTCTGTGTGCGGGGTGATCATAAAGCATTCAATGTTGGTGACCTGTACACCGGTTGAGTCCAGTCGATCTTTAAATGCCTGAATGTTATTTCGTGTCACCAGGTGCCAACCGCTTTGTGGACTGAATGTCTGAGTGAATACCGAAATTCTTTTGCAACCCACAGCCGCAGCGATGGAGACAAATTCAGCCGGGTCGGTTTCAACGGCGGTTAAATGATGTATGCCCAGCGAGGTCATTGGCGTTTTTCCTTGAGTTACAGATTAGTAAAACCTTTTACCCACGCCTTGATCTTAACCTGAATTTCTACCGCAGCAAACGGCCTCAATCGCTGTAGAGGCGTTGCACAGGAAAATCTGTTATTGCTGTGATTCGATCTTGTGCATCACCAGCACGACTTTGCCCACCGTAACGCCCAGCTTACTCACGCTGGCCTCATTGAGGACGGTATTGGAGTCAAGACGGTACATCCAGTCATCGAAGCTCAGGTTGTAGACTGTGTCGCCGACGGGAAGTCGCATCACGTATTGCCAATTTAGGGCAAACCCCGAGGTTGTGCCGATCGCCTCGCCTTTAATGTCCGCGGCGGTGCCGACATAGTGGCCGCTGTCGGTTTTGGTGATGGTCCAGATGCGCTGTTCGGTGGTGCCGTCGTCATAAAAAAAGTCCTCCTTCAGACGCCCGACATTGCCTTCCCAGGAGCCGATCATGTCTACCCGGAAGCGCTTGATCACGGTTCCCTTGTAATCTTTGAAAATACCATGAGCCGTGAGCGGGCCATCAAAAAATTGTTCCAATTTGAACGCCGGCTGGGTGTCTGCGTAGTCCTCCAGTTGAGTACACCCAGTGACAGCGATTGCCAGGGCAATCAGCGGGATCAAAATCATAGTTCGCAATAGTGACATAGTAATTTCCTTTAACATTACGAGTGAGGGCGGCAGAGCTCAGGAAGTGACGATTGTATGGCGCGTCGACAGCTTCGATTTAGAGGGTTTATACGGTGAGTTGCCGGCGCTGGATCAAACCTGAGGTGGTCGGGGGGAGGCGAGTCTGAAATGAAAAAGGGAGTCTTCGCTGGCACAAAGACTCTTCTGTAGGTTTGGGGCTGAACGTTGAGCGTCAGCCCCGTCAATGTTTACACATCGAGATCAAAACGATCCAGTTGCATGACCTTGACCCAGGCGTCGACAAAGTCTGTGAGGAACTTGTCGTCGGCATCGGCAGCCGCGTAGACCTCTGCAATGGCGCGCAATTCGGAATGTGAGCCGAAAATCAGATCAACCGGGGTGGCGGTCCACTTAAGTTCACCCGTGCTGCGATCACGACCTTCGTACAGTCCTGGCTGATCGGATTTTTTCCATTCAGTGGACATGTCCAGCAGGTTGACAAAGAAATCGTTGCTCAGCGTGCCGGGACGATCAGTGAAAACTCCGGTGTCAGCGCCTTCGTAGTTAGCGTCCAGGCCGCGCAGACCACCCACCAATACCGTCATTTCAGGCACCGTCAGTGTGAGCAGGTTGGCTTTGTCCACCAGTTTCTCCGCCGGCGACAGGATGTTGTGTTCGCTGAAGTAGTTGCGGAAACCGTCAGCCGTCGGTTGCAGCGCTGCAAACGATTGAGCATCGGTTTGCGCTTGGGAGGCGTCCATACGACCCGGCGTGAATGGTACAGAAATGTCATGTCCAGCTGTTGCGGCGGCTTTTTCAATGGCCGCGGCGCCGCCCAGAACAATCAGGTCCGCAAGTGATACCTGAGTCTTACCGCCTTTGCGGTTGAACGCCTGCTGGATTTTTTGCAGACTCTGGAGAACGTTCGCCAGTTCTTCAGGGTTGTTGGCTTCCCAGTCTTTCTGCGGTGCCAATCGGATGCGGGCGCCGTTAGCACCACCGCGCATGTCGGTACCGCGGAAACTGGACGCGGAGGACCAGGCGGTTCTCACCAGTTCGGGCACACTCAGGCCAGAACCCAGAATCTGGGATTTCAGTTTCTTGATGTCGCGCTTGCTGACCAGTTTGTGATTCACTTCCGGGATTGGATCCTGCCAAATCAACACTTCCTGGGGGGCTTCATCACCGAGGTAGCGGATGCGGGGTCCCATGTCGCGGTGCGTCAGCTTGAACCAGGCTTTGGCAAAGGCCAACCGGTACTCAGCGGGGTCTTCATGGAAGCGCTTGGCGATTGCCCGGTAGCTTGGGTCAAATTTCAAGGCCAGGTCGGTGGTGAACATGATGGGGGCGTGACGCTTGGTGTTGTCATGGGCGTCAGGCACCAGAGTAGAAGCCTGCCCGTTAGCCGGGATCCACTGGGTCGCACCCGCCGGGCTCTTGGTCTTCACCCACTCGTAAGCGAACAGGTTATCCAGATACTGTGACGTCCAGGCAACGGGGTTGGCTGACCAGGCACCTTCAAGGCCACTGGTGACGGTGTCGGCGCCTTTACCGCTGCCGCACTTGTTCTTCCAGCCAAAGCCTTGCTCTTCGACACCTGCCGCTGCGGGCTCGGCGCCAACGCATTCTTCGGGCTTGTGAGCACCGTGGGCTTTACCAAACGTGTGTCCGCCAGCGATCAGGGCCACGGTTTCTTCATCGTTCATGGCCATGCGGCCAAAGGTGTCGCGAATGTCCTGTGCGGCCAGTAATGGATCCGGGTTGCCGTTGGGGCCTTCCGGATTGACATAGATCAGCCCCATCTGCACCGCGGCGAGGGGTTTTTCCAGCTTGCGCTTGCCACTGTAGCGTTTGTCGCCAGCCAGCCACTCAGTTTCAGGCCCCCAATAAACCATGTCGGCTTCCCAGTCGTCTTCACGGCCGCCGGCAAAACCAAAGGTTTCAAAACCCATGGATTCCAGGGCAACGTTACCGGTCAGAACCATCAGGTCGGCCCAGGAAATTTTGTTGCCGTATTTTTGTTTAACCGGCCACAAAAGACGGCGGGCCTTGTCGAGGTTGACGTTGTCCGGCCAGCTGTTGAGCGGTTCGAATCGTTGCTGTCCCCCGGCGGCACCGCCACGGCCATCCCAAATGCGGTAAACGCCGGCGCTGTGCCAGGCCATGCGAATGAAAAACGGACCATAGTGGCCATAGTCAGCCGGCCACCAGTCCTGAGAGGTGGTCATCAGGACTTCGATGTCTTGCTTGACGGCATCAAGATCCAGGGTTTTAAAGGCTTCGGCGTAGTCAAAGTTTTCACCCATGGGATCGGATTCAGCGGCGTGTTGACGCAAAGGGGCAAGGCTAAGCTGTTCCGGCCACCAGAATTGCGTGGATTGCGGTTGGCCTTCGGCCGATGCAGTGCCCGGCGCTACTAACGGTGACATGGCCAGCGCTATGGCGGCGATGAGGGGGAGCTTTTGTCTGATCATAGAAGTTCCATGTGGTTTGTCGTTGTGGTGTTTGAACTTGCTCTGCCGAACGGGCTCGGTAGGACAGATTCTCTGAGTGGTGCTAAAACCAATGAGCTGTGCAGGAATCGGCAAATGGATCGAGGTGTTCAGCAATGAGCAGGTTAATCGTTGTCCATTTGTCGCTGAAATCGTTCATTTCTATGAGTTCGATAGGCGGTTCCGATGCTGGCCGGGCTGGTGTTTAAACCGAGCCTCTGGCCGCTGAAGGCCGTCCAGGTTAGGGGTTGTATCTTCTTGTGCTGGAGGTGCGCAGTCGCTGACTTTGGCACAAGGACGGCTGAATTGAAGTCAATGCCGGTCGATACCCATAAAGGAGGGGGTTATGTTTTCATACCGAGTGAGAGTCGCTGTCTTAGAGAAGATCGCCGTCTTAGAGAAGATCGCTGTTTTAATGGTGTCTGTGCTTGTGGCCTCTCAAGTACACGCAGTCAGCTCTCGCTATGACCGCACCGTTGAGGCGTTACAGTCCGCACCGCGGGAGTGGCGGCAGGACTTTGCCAGCATTGCGCTGTTGCTATTGACTGAGAGCTATTATGTCGAGGCCGGTCTGGCTGAGGGTGGTTCTGAGGCATTGCATGAAAAGTCGCAGGCGGGAACGGATCAGTCTCAGTGGCGGATAGCCGTGGAGCGCTATGCCGGCCAGCTGCATCGTCTTCAAATCAGCGTCGACAGCGGCGCGGATGTGTCCTTGCTGGTGTTTGATGAGGCGGAGCTGGTGTTGGAAATTAACCATCAACAGGTGATGCTGTCTCACCCGCGAATGGAGAAGCAGCCAGCTTTCGAGCAATCCGTGTTGGAGCAATTCTGTCAGGTGAGGGACTGTTATGAGCTGACCGGCTTATCGTCGTTGATGCCCTCAAGTCCTGGCGCTGTCCCGGTGCCTGATCGGCTACCTGCAGCAACTTCGGCTACTGAAACAGTGAAGCCGGCCTGGTCATTTACGGTCGAGGGGCTGGTGTGTGCTCACGATGGAATCCGTGTTGCCTTTCAGCCAAGCGATAACCCGGGAGCGGTGCGCAAGCTGTGTGTACAGTTGTTTACAGAGGCCGGCAGGCTTCTGAGCGGCTTGGCGCAGCAGCAGAGTCACGGTGTGCTTGTGGATTGGTCGGAATTTGCATTGAGTGGAGGGGCTAATGGCACCGAACAGGTGTATAAGCTTAATGGGGCCGGGGATGTGCTACGTCTTAATTCGCCCCTGATGGGCCGTCAGCCTGCAGTGTTGACGGCTCTGCAACCCTGGTTGCGAGCCCGGCTGAGAGGACGCAACTACTCGCTTGAGTTGCCGGCCGGTGAGTTTGGCTGGAAGGGGGCAACTATTTCGGCGTCCATACCAGCAGCCCATTCACCAGCAGCCCATTGACCCCAACCCGTAAATCCTGCTCTCTCAGTCCCAAGAGCTTTTCTGATTAGTTTTCTTCACGTTCATGGCTGTTCAGCCACTTTTAGCGGAATTTCGCGGTGTATGCTCCTGTATCGGGCGTTGTTTGCCCTGCGTTTGGCCGATATCCGGGGGCTCTTCAGGTCGCTCCGCAGTCCTCTCGAATCGAATTTGGCTCTGGGAAAGTGTACTGGTAATATTATAAGCATAGTTATAAAGTGTATCATTATTAAATGCCTGCTTATTAAAGGGGCGCACTTGAATAACAGGCACTTTGAATTAACAGGTTACCGAGATTGGAAGAGAACATTTTCATATTGATGGCTGATGTATCCAGGATGGTTCGCCGTGCTTTTGATGAGCGGGCTAAAACCCTTGGGGTCACCAGAACACAATGGCAGGTCATGACCGTGTTAAAGCGCCATGAAGGCATTAATCAAGGCCGCCTGGCCGAACACCTTGATGTAGAGCCCATTACGCTCTGCCGAATGGCAGATCGCCTGCAGGAAGCCGGCATGGTGGAAAGGCGCCGCGACCCGACTGACCGACGGGTTTGGCGTCTGTATTTGACGGATAAGGCAAAACAACTGTCAGAAGAGCTTAAGCCCCTGGGGCAGGAAGTGCTGTCCGAAGCCATGGAGGGCGTTTCTGCCCAGGAGCGCGAGATGATGTCGCAGTCCCTGCAGCAAATGCGCCTCAACCTGGTGAAAAATACTCCGGCCAAGGGCCTGGACCCGAATGATTAGATACCCAGGCGATTTAGACACTGACTGATTGTCTCAAACAAGCATTCAGTCATTGATGATGTGCCAGTTACGGCTGGTTTTTAGAGATTTTATGGAGTACCAGAGGTGTCTCGTTCTTTCCGCAGTATTGCCTTGATGCTGGTTGTTCCAGTGTTGCTAATGGCCGCCGGTTTTGCTTATTTTTTGTCCGGCCAGAATTATGTATCGACGGATAATGCTTACGTTAAACAGGATATGATCGCTGTTGGTGCAGAGGTTGGTGGCCGTATCGTCGAAGTGCATGTGCGAGAAAATCAACCGGTAGCCGCCGGCGATTTACTGTTTCGCATTGATCCGGAACCTTTTGAACTGGCCGTGGCTGAAGCGGAAGCGTCTTTAGCCAACGCAAGGGCAAAGGTCGAAGAGTTGGAAGTTGAGTTTGCAACGTCCAGTGTGGATATTGAAAGTGCCGAAGAAGATATCAGCTATTTTGAAAAAGAATACCACCGCCAGCAAGAGCTTTTGAAAACCCGGGTCTCCACTGAAGCCTCTGTGCAGGCGGCTGAACACGCTCTGTCTGAAGCACGGTCCCGACTGGATAGGGCTCGTGCTGAAGCCGCTAAGGCAAAAGCAGCGCTCTCTACCGGCGGCTCGGCCTCCGGTGTCAACCCAATGATTCTTGCCGCACAAGTGCAGTTGGACAAGGCGCGCCTGAATTTATCGCGTACAGAGGTGAGGGCTCCGGCGGCAGGCATAATCACCCAAACCGGTCGTTTGCAGGTCGGGCAGTTTTTAATGCAGGGTCTTTCTGCGATGAACATTGTTAAGGCCGATCGCAGCTGGGTTGAAGCAAATTTCAAAGAAACTGACCTGGAAAACATGCGCATTGGTCAGCCAGTCACCATAGAGCTGGACACTTACCCTGGAGTGGCATTTAGCGGACAGGTGGAGAGCATTGGGGCTGGTACGGGCTCTGAGTTTTCCGTGTTACCCGCGCAAAATGCTAACGGTAACTGGGTAAAAATCACGCAGCGAGTATCGGTTCGAATTGCCATTAATGACGCCTCCTCGAAGCTCATGATTACAGGATTATCGGCGCATGTCCGAATCAACACCCGCGGTTGAACCGGTAAAGGGATCCACACAGTCGGGCGCGTCTGCACAAGCAGATCCATTGGATCAGGCTTCACTGGCAAGTCGACACCCTCGTCTGTTGATGATTGCTGTGATGTGCGTGTCGCTTATCCAAATTTTGGACATCACCATTGCCAACGTTGCCTTGCCACATATGCAGGCCAGCCTTGGGGCGACCAGCGACACCATCAGCTGGGTACTGACCAGTTTTATCATCGCCGGAGTGCTGGTCACACCGATAGTCGGTTGGGTTTCTGACCGGCTGGGATCAAGGCAGGTGTTTCTGTGGGCTGTGGCGGGTTTTTTGCTGGCGTCAGTGCTCTGTGGTGCAGCCACGTCACTGTCTCAGATGGTGGCTTTTCGAGCTTTTCAGGGTATCTGCGCCGCTTTCATTGGCCCCATGTCACAAACCATCTTGTTTGATACCACCAAACCCAGTAAACAGGCTTCGGCCATGTCCTTATGGGGAATGGTGATCATGATTGGCCCAATTACCGGCCCTATGCTCGGTGGACTTTTAACCGATACGCTGAGTTGGCGCTGGGTGTTTTACGTCAATCTGCCCATCGGAATACCGACCTTATTGCTGCTGGTGTGGTTGTTGCCCAGCCGGCCGCTGGTGCCGCGCAAACTGGATCGATTTGGTTTTTTCATTCTGGCGACTGGCTTGGTGGCGTTGCAATTATTGCTCGACCGGGGGAGTCACAAAGACTGGTTCAGTTCCTGGGAGATCATTCTCGAGATGATCATTGCGCTGTCAGCCTTTTGGATGTTTTTCATTCATACCCGTTACACAAAAGTACCCTTGTTTCCGTCTGTGTTACTGAAAAATGCCAATTTTCTGGGCGCCATGGGTGTGATGTTTATGCTCGGCGTGGCGAACATTGCTATTTCGTCAATACTGCCAACCATGTTTCAAACCGTTTATGGTTACACCGCACTGGACACCGGTATGCTGATGATGCCGCGCGGTCTTGGGGTGATGATGACGATGATGCTGGCGGGCAAGCTTTCACAGCGGTTGGATGTCCGTTATATGATTACTGTGGGCTACTTGTTGGCCGCCTTTGGGCTGGTGCTGATGTCGCGCTGGTCTTTGGAAATGGGCAGTACCGAGATTCTTGTGGCCGGTTTTATACAAGGGCTGGGTTTGGGGCTTATCTTTATGCCTATGAACATAGCCGCCTTTGCGACAGTCGCTCCGGAGCATCGCCCCGACGGTTCCAGCTTGTTGAATTTGATGCGCAATCTCGGTGGTAGTTTTGGCATCTCGGCGATTTTCACCATGCTCTCACGCAGTCAGCAAGTATCACACGCCGGTTTAACGGAGCATGTGACAGAAAATACGCTGCAAGGTTTTGACGTGACCGCGCTGACCAGTACTCTGGGGCAGTATGGCTCAGCCGTGCTGCAGATGTTGGATGCTGAGGTTAACCGCCAGGCGCTGATGATTTCTTATCTGAACAACTTTCACGCAATGGCGATGTTGATTTTTGTCATCGCGCTGATCCCCTTGTTCATGAAACCCATTCGACTTCATTAAGCATTTTACAACCTCTGGCCTTGCACTTTTATACGCGGGGCCAGCTGGTTCGATCTTGAAAGTTTCCTGGGATCCTTGTTTCCTTTCATCGACTTGACTTATGCAGTCGGGCGCAAATGTGCACCCTATGGTTTGAAATGTTAGGCTTGTAGCGTAATTTTTGACAACACCTAGGATGGATATATGACAGGGCAAGTTGCCAAGGCCGGTTCCACGGTACTGATTCCCGTTTTTGTCCCCGCTGTTGTGGTGATTGTTCTGTTGGTGATTGGCACCATCAGCAATCCCGAATTGGCCGGCGCATTCTTTCAAACCACACTGGCGTATATCACCAATACTTTTGGTTGGTTTTATATGTTGTCGGTGGCATTTTTTCTTATGTTTATTGTCGGTGTGGCACTGACACGGTGGGGACACATCAAGCTGGGCCCCGACCACGCTGACCCGCAGTACAGTTTCCCGGAGTGGTTTGCGATGCTGTTTTCAGCAGGTTATGGCATCGCGTTGCTGTTTTTTGGTGTGGCAGAGCCGGTTTTGCACTACGCATCGCCACCGGAGGGGGCGGCAGAGACGGTAAACTCCGCCAAGCAAGCCATGCAAATTGCTTTCTTTCACTGGGGCTTTCACATTTGGGCGATCTACGGTCTGGTGGGATTGGTGCTGGCATATTTTGCTTTCCGGCACGGTCTTCCGCTTTCCATTCGCTCGGCGCTTTACCCTCTGATTGGTGAAAAAATATACGGCCCTATCGGACACGCTGTGGATGTGTTCGCCATTCTCGGTACCCTGTTCGGCATCGCGACCACTCTGGGCTTGTCGGTGACGCAGATTAATGCAGGCCTCCACTATTTATGGCCCCAAATCCCGGTGAGTACTTTTGTGCAGGTGGTTACGATTGTATTGATCACGGGCCTCGCTATTTTTTCTGTGGTGGCGGGCATGGATAAGGGGGTAAAACGGCTGTCCATCGTGAATATGCTGCTGGCGATTTCACTGATGCTGTTTGTCTTTATTGTTGGACCCACGATCCATATCCTGGAAGCATTCCTGCAAAATACAGGCAGCTACCTCAGTAATGTGGTTGAGCGTACTTTCAACTTGCAGGCCTACAGCCATTCTGACTGGATTGGGAACTGGACGCTGTTTATTTTTGGCTGGACCATTGCGTGGGCGCCGTTTGTCGGGTTGTTTATCGCGAAGATCAGCCGGGGGCGTACCATCCGTCAGTTTGTCATTGGAGTCATGCTGGTTCCGTCATTATTTACCTTTCTGTGGTTTTCCATTTTTGGGGATACGGCGCTCAATGAAATCATGAATGAGGGCTATACCGTGCTGATCGGCGAAGTGCAGAATAATCAGGCCATTGCGCTGTTTAAGCTGTACGAAATCCTGCCAATGAGTTCGATTTTATCGTTTGTGACGGTGTTGTTGATCATAACGTTTTTTGTCACCTCCTCGGATTCCGGCTCCCTGGTGATTGATTCTCTGGCCTCTGGCGGTGCACTGGAGACACCCATATGGCAGCGGGTATTCTGGGCCTCTACCGAGGGTATTGTTGCTTCTGCCTTGCTGTTGGCCGGTGGATTAAGTGCCTTGCAAACGATGACGATCGTCAGTGCGCTGCCTTTCTGTGTGATCATGATTGTTGCGGCCGTGGGTATGTGGCGAGCACTGATCATTGAAGGCCACCATCAGCAAAGCTTGAAAACCGATCTGCAACAGCGCTCTCTGGCAGCCAATGGCCGCAGTTTGTGGCGCCGGCGCTTGCATGATCTGGTGACCTTCCCCGAACGCAATGAAGTCAAGGAGTTTATGAATTCGACGGTCTGCAAAGCCATGCATCGGGTTGAGCGCGAGCTGGTGAAGGAGGGCTGGCAGGCTGAAGTCCACATGGACGAGGATTTCAATCGTCTTTATCTGGAAGTCATCAAAGAGGAGCAGGTGGACTTTATTTACGAAATTCGCATGATAGAGCACCTGTTGCCGGACTATGCTTATCCTCAGATGCCGCGGGATCACGATTACGGTAAACACTACTACCGAGCCGAGGTTTTTCTGCGGCGGGGCGGTCAGTGCTACGATATTTTTGGGCTTGATCAGCAGGACATTATTACTGACATTCTGGATCAGTTTGAAAAGCATCTGCATTTTCTGCATATATCACCCGCGATTCTGCCTTGGAAAATGGAAGCACATGATGACATGCTGGTGACGCCACCCGAGCCTCCGGAAGTGGCGCCTGGGGTGGCGAGCTCGGCAAGGAAGTCGGAGACGGGGGTATTCGACCCTAAATAACATGGCAGCCTAAGGGCGCCCCTGGACCTTCTTTGCGATCATCAGGTTTGCTACTAGGGTGTCTGGTGGGGCCCAGGAGTGGTCGCAATACGCGAGCGGCTCTTAAATTTGTCGGCTATGCCGCGTCACCGCAAAGGTTGGTCGAACAGGTCAAATACATCCCGTATGGCCCTATGCGCCGTTCATCCCTGTGGCAGCTGGAACCAGACTTCAAAACCGCTCGCCCACCACGCCAGAGCATTTGAAGCCCCCTCTGGCGATCAATGCTGGGTGGTGTCACGGACTATGGTTCGCATTGGCCCGCGCTTTGAACGCTGGTTGCAGCGCCCGGCTATGGTTCCCAAATCGCTGCCGAGATACCTTCACAGCATCAGGTTGACTCCGGCCAGCACCAGTACGGCAGAGGATATCCAGATCAGCGCTTGGCGAGGGCCCAGTATCTTTTCTACCGCAACCCAAAGGGCCAGCCCAAATATCCAATACAGGTTCATGGCGCCGCCGACGAACAGTAATAACATCAATAACCAACAACACCCCAGGCAATACCCCCCGTGGTGAAGGCCAATTTTGAACGCACCGCTCAGCCCTTTTTGCCAGTGTTGACTGAGAAACATGGCCGGAGTTCGACAATACTGAAGGCAGCGGTTTTTAATGGGCGTCAACTGGTAGAGGCCGGCGAGAAAGAGCAGTGACCCGGCAACGACAGGTTGGGTGATCCACATCATCATTTGATCAACCATTTGGAGCTTTTCCAGAAAGGCATGCAGCAGCACAGCGGCCAGACTGAATCCCCCCCAGGCCACTAAATAGCCGGCTGTAAACAGGCCGATGGCCAGGGATGGGGGGTGGTGCGGGTAATAGAATCGGGTCATCCGCCCGTACAATAAAATCATCGGTGAGGCACTGGGGAGCATCATGGCAATCATCATAACCCACCACATAAAAAACATGATCAGGCTGTAGCGCCCGTCCCAATTGCCCGTCGTCATAGGCTCCATTGTGGACATGGTTGAAGGCGGCAGGGCGCTGTCGGCACGCACGGTGGACTGTGAGGTGTAGGGCAGATGCCATTCACTCATGGCGACCGGGGACATGCCCGTACCGGCACCCGCCCAGAGGTACCACCAGCTGAACGCGCAAAGGCCAATCAACAACAGAATGGTCAGCCTTTGTTCGTGTTTGGCGAGGCGTTCATACAGTGTGATAGAGACTGTATGCCCTGGCGCTTGTTGGCCCAGGGGTTGATTTGTGTGCTTCCTGCTCAGGCCACCGCTCACCGGTGTTTGGTGGTTTGCCTCTCCACCTTGACGGGGTGGTTCAATGCTCATTGTTCACTGTTCACTGTGAAAAGAGAGTTGGGCGTCAGTGCTTGATGATTCCCTGATTGTTCAGGTGGATCTCATTGAATTGACCATAGCTGTCTTTGAACGACAGGGCGATAGGGCCGTCGGACTTGCTGGTGCCTCTGCCCATTTCAGCAACAATGTATTCAAAGCCTGTCGCCAGATGTATTTGCGCCCGGTGCTCTTTGCCGGTGACGGGGTTCAGGATGGGCGAGCCTTTCATGTCTACCTGATCCCCCACGCGGATGTGACTTTGACAGTTTTCGATGTCTACATGAAATTCGATGGGCAGGAAAACGGGCTCCAGCACTTCGTCCAGTGTTGCCGCAAACACGTTCCAAATGGTCGCTCCGGGCTCGGTTTCCAGGCCTGACATGATGGTCAACAGAGCCGCTCTCTGTTCATCGGTGGCGGAGTCATCAATGATAATAAACGCTTTGCCGCCGCCTTCATGAATGGGGCCGGGCCATGTGAGCGAAGTGACTGCTTTCAATCCGCTGATGTCCGTCTCTCCAAAATGGCCGGAATTGATTTCCATGGAATGGATTGCCTCGCAATTGCCGTGGGTGGGCAGGGCATTGAATTGGCAGGGGCAGCCGTAATCACAGTTGCAATTGGTAAAAGAAGTGGCGTTAAGTTCCCAGCTGATCATGATAAGTGTCCTGTGGTTTGAGTCGCACGGCAGTGGGCAGTGCGACAGTGAACCAATGGTGTGGCTACTCGTGGGGCGTGTGCCGGGTAGCTCTAATCAGAGTAGATGACAATGTTAAATAAGGTAAAGTCATAGAAGTGCTATGGTTTTAAATTCTTTATAGGCATCTGCTCTTAATTAACGGCTCTATTTAGTAATGGGCATGGCCCGTGGATTGAAGGGGGCATGGCCCATGGAGCCGGGCAGGTTCGGGTCTGGTGGGCTCAGAACCGTTGTGCCAGGGATAAGGCGCTGACCTGGTAATTGTTAGATTGCCTAGGCTGAACAAAGAAGGTATTCTAATTGGTAATAAATCTCATTTATCTGTTCGGTTGTATTTCGCTTTATGACATCAATTACCAGTGTTTCCGGCAGTGACGACAATGCCCTGCAATCCAGTTTTCGTACTCTTGATCAATGCAACAAAGGCGAGTGCTTGCGCTTGCAGGACTTGGTTGCGCAACCCGCTTTTGGTGAACACGATGAAGAGGTCACTTTAAGGCTTAAAGAGCTGGGGTTTCTGCCAGGCACAACCATGACGGTGTTGGGATATGGTTTTTTGGGCCGAGACCCCATTTCGGTTAAGGTTTCTGGGACGAAATTCGCTTTGCGCCGCACCGAGGCCAGTAAGCTGGTGGTGACGACACTGGAGGCGCAGGCATGAGTGATTTCATTCGCTTTGCCCTGGTTGGCAACCCGAACTGTGGAAAAACGTCGATCTTTAATCACCTGACGGGTGCCCGTGCCAAGGTGGCCAATTATCCGGGTGTGACCGTTGAGCGCCGGCTCGGGCCAATCACTGGCATCAGTGAAAACGTCGAGCTGGTGGATTTGCCGGGCACCTACAGTCTGCATGTCTCTTCCCTGGATGAAAAGGTTGCCCGGGATATGATCCTTGGGCAGCTGGCCGGTGAAGCTCCCCCCGATGTTCTGGTCGCGGTTGTCGACGCCACCAATCTGAGGCTGGGATTGCGCTTGGTGCTGGAGCTTGAAAAGCTGGGTCGACCAATGATGCTGGCACTCAATCAGGTGGATGCAGCCAAACGTCGCGGCATCAAAATTGACACCGAAGGATTGGCGGCGGCAATTGGCATACCGGTTATTGAAACTGTCGCACTGCGCCGACAGGGCATCGCTGCCCTCAAGGATGCCATTGCTCAGGCCGCGGAACTGCATAAAGGTCGCACGACCCAGGTCATCAGTGATGATCAGGCGCAGCGAACAGAATCCGTCGAGTCGTTGTATCACCGTATCGAAGGCCTGATGAATGCGAACGTCGAAATCCCAGCCGACAGAACCAACTGGCAAGACAGGCTGGATCGCTTGGTCATGCACCCGGTGGCGGGTATGGCGCTGTTATTTGTGGTATTGCTGACGGTGTTTCAGGCCGTATTTGCCTGGGCGACGCCGGCCGTTGACCTGATCGATGGCGGCTTTACAGGCTTGGGCGAACTGGTGGCAACCACCTTGCCAGACGGCATACTGAAAAATTTCATCGTCGACGGTCTGATCGCGGGTGTTGGTGGCGTGGTGGTGTTTTTGCCGCAAATTATCATCCTGTTCTTTTTCATTTTGCTGATGGAGGATTCAGGTTACCTGACCCGTGCTGCCTTCCTGCTGGACCGCCCGATGCGTGGTGTGGGCCTTTCCGGGCGCTCGTTTATTCCATTGCTGTCGAGCTTTGCCTGTGCGGTGCCGGGCATTATGTCGACCCGCACGGTACCGGATCCTCGTGAGCGTGCCATTGCCATTATGGTTGCTCCGCTCATGACCTGTTCTGCACGCCTGCCGGTTTACACCCTGATTATTGCAGCCTTTATCCCAAACGATACAGTGTTTGGTTTCTTTAATTTACAGGGCTTGACGTTGTTTGCTTTGTACATTGCGGGGATAGTCAGCGCTGCGCTGGTGGCCTGGGTATTGCGTTTGCGCAACACACGGGAAGAATATCCGCTGTTGCTGGAGTTGCCAGCATTCCGCTGGCCCTCAGCGTACCACCTTTTTATGGGCCTGCGGGAACGTACCTGGGTGTTCCTGCGTCGTGTCGGTACCATCATTTTGGCTCTCTCGGTCGTGTTGTGGGCGCTGTCGACCTTTCCGGCACCGCCTGTTGGTGCGGTAGGTCCTGCCATTGAATACAGTTTTGCCGGTCAGATCGGTCGGTTTATGCAGCCCCTGTTCGAGCCGATGGGGTTTACCTGGCAGATGTGCATTGCGTTAATTCCGGCAATGGCTGCCCGTGAGGTGGCGGTGAGCGCTCTGGCAACGGTCTATGCCGTGGGCGGCGATTCCGTCGAGATGGCTCTGGGGCAGACGTTGGGGAGCAGCTGGGGATTGCCGGTTGCTTTGGCTTACCTGGCCTGGTTTGTTTACGCGCCGCAATGCCTGGCGACCATTGCAGTTGTTCGTCGCGAAACAAACTCGGCCGCGGCCACCACCTTTTTTACGGTGTATCTGTTCGGCTTGGCCTACCTGGCGGCAGTGCTAACTTATCAAATCGCGACGGCGCTGCTGGGGTAAAGTTCATCCTGGCGGCATGAATAATAAATTCGCGGTAAATAGGAGGTATCTATGTGGCAAGAAGTGATCGTTGGTATTTGCGTGACCCTTGCTGTTATCGTGGTGGTTCGGCGCATGCTGCCCGGCAAAGCGGGTGGCTGTGGTAGTGGCTGCGGTGGCTGTTCTTCGCAGTCTGCCTGCACCTCCAGTCAGAGCCCGCCAGAGATCGCCAAGCTGGATGAACAGCGGGATGTACCCTGTGTTATTCGTATTCAGCCAGGCAGCTCTGCCTGATTCCCTGACCGGTCAGGGGGGCTGTCTCAGCCCCCAGTTGACTCTTTCCGCAACAGTTCTGCTTTTTAAAAGGTGAGCCCGCGTTTTAAAAGGTGAGCCCGCGTTCAGCTCAGTGCGATTTGCCTTTTCCTGTTCGATAAACGCTCAGCTTCCGGCGTAACCCCACCGTTGTTCACAGCTCCCTGTTGGTTTTTTGATGCTCTAATGACTATGTTTAAAAGGCGCCGTGTTTAAAAGGCGCTGTGTTTTGACGGGTGTGCCACTTAACGGGGTCCGCTTTCGGCAAACGCCGGTCATTGATGGATTGCCAAAGTTCAACACGCGGGTGTGTTTTGACGGGGTACCTCATCTGCAAATCATCTGAACCTGCACAAGGAGAAATGCCATGGTGGCTCGCAGTGTGTTTGTTGCCGCGATCAGTTGCTTTATTCTGGGGTTTTGTGTTGCCTCACAGGCTGAGGGGAACAGAGACGGTAAATGGGAAGCGTCGATGCAGGTGTTTTTCACCGGTAAGGAAAAGGTATCAGGGGCAAATCAGTCTTCAATTGATATCGATGGGGATTTTGGCGTCGGATTTGGGTTTGCGTTCAATTTAACCCAGGCCTTTTCCCTGGGGTTGGACCTGTCTTACTACAAGCCCGCTTACCAGGCTGTGTTTAATACAGACGAAGTCGGTCTGGTTGCCGTTGATCATGAAATGAATGTCAACACCGGTATGTTTAGTGCCACTTGGCACGCAGTGCCGGGGCCGCTTACTCCGTTTGTCCGGGTTGGCATGGGGTGGGCCTATATCGATTCGAACATATCTGACGGGCCGCCGGTGACCGGCTGCTGGTGGGATCCCTGGTATGGTTACATTTGCAGAAATTACTATGATACCTACGATGACACCGCTTTCACTTACGGAGCGGGAGTCGGATTTCGTGTTGAATTTGACCGGCACTTTTTTGCCAGGGGGAGTATTAACTACACCGTTGTCGAGGCCGAGAACGACTTTGATCCGGGCGTGAGTTCGATACGCTGTGAACTGGGCTGGATGTTCTAGGGGGGGCTCGATGAGGCAGAGGGCGCTCTATGCCGTATATTATTGCCGGTGATGCCCTCTGGCCTTGGGCCCCTGACCTGAATCCGGGGCGTGGGATTTTTTTGGCAAACCCAAAGCTTATACGAGCTTTGAGAGCGCGGTGCGGATCTGGTCGGGTATGGGGGTCGGACGGCGCGTGTCACGTTTCACGAAAACGTGGGTGAAGGTCCCGGTGGCGCAGGCCTCTGTTTCACCGCTTCTGAAGATGCCTATCCCATATTCCACCGAGCTGTTGCCCAATCGATTCACCCGCAAGGCGCCTTCGATTTTCTCTGGGTAGGTAATTGCACGGTGGTAGTTGCACTGTGAATTCACCACAAAGGCAATAGCGTCCCCGTCGTGTATGTCCAGATTGCCGGCATCAATCAAGTAACTGTTGGCAATCGTGTCGAAGTAAGAGTAATAGGTTACATTGTTCACGTGGCCGTAGATGTCGTTGTCCATCCAGCGGGTAGTAATGGGCAGAAAAAAGCCAAAATCACTACGCTGTAAAATGTCGTTCATGGGGTGTCCTTTGGGGTTCTGGAATAAGAATCATACCGTCTGGGCGCGCTTAAAAAGCGGCCTGGTAAATGGCCAAGGCGTCGCTTTCTGTCACTTCCCGGGGGTTGTTGATCAATAATCGCTGTTGCAGCATGGCATCTGAAGCCAAGGTGGTGAGCGATGCTTCAGTGACGCCGGCTTCACTGAGTGTTGAGGGCAGGCCGACAGTTTCAATCAGCTTTTCCAGATAGCCAATCAGTGCATTTGTTTTGTCGGCGTCAGTCCTCAAATTTACCTCCGGGCACAGAATGTCACACAATTCAGCGTACAGCGGGGCTGCATGCGGGGCATTAAAACGCAGCACGTGTGGCAGCACCAGAGAGTTGCTGAGCCCGTGGGGGATGTGAAAGTGCCCGCCCAGAGGGTAAGCCAGTGCGTGAACGGCAGCCACCGGCGCGTTGGCAAAAGCCTGACCTGCCAGGCAGGCTCCCAGCAGCATGTTTTGTCGGGCCTCCAGGTTGTTACCGTCTTTAACCGCCGTGACGATATTGGCTCCCATCAGACGCAGTGCTTCCCGGGCCAGCATGTCGGAATAGGGGTTCTTTTTGTGAGCGCTGGTGTAGGCTTCAATGGCGTGAACCATGGCGTCTATGCCCGTAGCGGCTGTGACATGAGGCGGTAAGCCGCGTGTTAATTCGGCGTCGAGCAGGGCAATGTCGGGCAGCAGAACGGGGGACACGACACCGGCTTTAGTGGTTTCACCGGTGGTAATGATGGCCACCGCAGTGACTTCGGAACCGGTTCCGGCCGTGGTGGGTATCAACATCAGCGGCAGGCGTTGCCCTTTGACCTGATCAACTCCGTAAATGTCCTCCAGTTTTTCCTCCGAGCGGGCCAGTAACGCAATGAGCTTGGCAGTGTCCATGGAACTTCCGCCGCCAAATCCGATAATGCCATCCGCCTGATGCTGTTTAGCCACTTTGAGTGCGGCAAAAACAATCGCTTCAGCCGGGTCAGCGACAACCTGGTCATAGACTGCGTGGGCCAGATTGCTGGCCTTAATGACCGTTTCCAGCTGTTCCAGCAGACCAGCGCCGACGATTCCCTGATCCGTGACAATGAGGGGCCGCTGTACCCCAAGAGCCTCGCAGTGAGTGGCCAAGTCATTCAGACTGCCTGGGGCATTGATGAGCGTCTTGGTTGTGGTGAAACTGAAGTTATTCATGTCTGAGCTCTCTGTATTGCCTGCTTGGTGGCGTGCGGCGGGCGGTGGTTGTGATCATGACTGGCCAGTCGCTGTATACTGTTAATTGACACTGCCCGCACCGTGGCATCGCTTAAATCTGGCCGGGGACCCACTGCACCGGCGGTTCTGGCGTTGGGCATTGTGCCAATTCATGTTGTATATGAAAAATTTATATTTAAAATACCCTTATAAGCAAAATAAATAATGCCTGAGGGCAAAATGTCCTCAAATTAAATCTCAACAGCTGGCCAGAGTATGTCATTACAGTCATTTGACCTTAACTTATTGAAAACCTTCGATAGCCTGATGGAAACCCGCAGTGTTTCATTAACTGCACAGCAGCTGTCTTTGACCCAGCCGGCCGTGAGTAACGCCCTGGCGCGCTTGCGGCGTTTACTGGATGACCCCTTGCTGGTCAGGACCAGGCAGGGGATGGAGCCGACGGAGCGGGCACTGTCGCTCAAAGCACCAATCAAAGAGGGGTTGCGGAAGCTGGAAGGGGCGTTATTGCCTACAAATGCCTTTGACCCCAGTCAGATTCGCAGACGTTTCACGCTGGCGGCACCGGATTTTATCGGGGTGGAGTTGCTGAGCCGGTTATTGCCGCGGTGGAAAAAGATTGCTCCCTCCATTTCGATTGCTGTCCATCACCTGGGACCTGAAACCCCTGAAAAAGGCCTGGAACAGGGCAGTGTGGATCTGGCCGTCGGTCGCTTTTTGGACGTTCCATCCCGCTTTAACCGGCAATCGTTACGCACCGATAAACTGGTGTGTTTGGTTGCCCGGGATCACCCGTGCCCGAAGCAGTCCCTGAGCTTAAAGGATTTTCTGGCTCTTCAGTTTGTGTGGGTCAGTAACAGCGGCCGCCGGGGCATGGTGGACCACTGGCTCGATCAAAAAAATGTCCAGCGGGATATCTCGGTAGTGGTGAGCACCTATACCTCCGGGGCCATGTTGGTGGCCGAGAGCCAATACGCGATGGTCATTGCCGGCAGTTATGCCGACTATTTTAGTGAGCGTCTGCCAGTCAAGGCTTTGCCGATGAATTTTGACCCGGGCCAATTCACCATTGATATGCTCTGGCATCCGTTCAGTGACGGCGACACCGCTCAGCGCTGGTTGCGCAATGAAATACTGCTGGTCTCAGACCACAAACTGAAAAGTTGAAGCATTAGTGCCTGGGCTTTACACCTTGGTGTCCGTCAGAGTCGACATGGCGACCGCTCTTGCATCAAAATAGAAACCACATGAACTTGTCGCCTGATTTTGCTTTAAGGCCACTTTCCAGCTAGTTGATTTAAATGAGAAAAGTATGAATATAAGACCTCGTCGCTCAGTGCTTTATATGCCAGGTTCCAACAGCCGGGCACTGGAGAAAGCCAAAACGTTAGCGGCTGACACACTGGTATTGGATTTGGAAGATGCGGTGGCGCCGGAGCAAAAAATAGCCGCCCGAGCGCAGGTGGTCGATGCCGTAAAAGCCGGGGGGTACGGTTACCGGGAGATGGTCATTCGGGTTAATGGTCTGGACACTCCGTGGTCTGAGGACGACATACTGGCCGTGGCCAGCGCTCCGGTTGCAGCAGTTTGTGTTCCTAAGGTGGAATCGCCAGAGCAGGTGCTGCGCGTGGTTGAGCTGTTAAATCGGGGGGGCGCGGATGAATCCGTCACGGTTTGGGCGATGATTGAAACGCCCAGGGGGCTGGTGAATGTTCAGGCCATCGCCGCCTCGCATCCTCGCTTGAGTCTGTTGATGATGGGGACGTCGGATTTGGCCAAAGAGATGCGTATTCCCCATACCCCGGACCGCATCGGGTTTATTGTCGCGCTGAGTGAGTGTGTCTTGGCTGCTCGCCTGAATGGTCTGGATGCCCTGGACGGTGTGCATCTGGATTTGCACGACCAGGAAAGTTTGCGCTTAATCTGCGAGCAAGGCCGAAATCTGGGGTTCGATGGTAAAACCCTGATTCACCCGAATCAGATTGCGGTGACCAATGAAGTGTTTGGGCCTGAACCCCAGGAAGTCGATCGTGCCGAGCGTATTATTGCGGCCTTCACCCAGGCCGAATCCGAGGGCAAGGGGGTTGTGGTTGTGGATGGCAAGTTGGTGGAAAACCTGCATGTAGAAGAAGCTAAACGGACTCTGGCGATCGCGGCAGCCATCGCCAGCATGCAAGGTTGAGCGGGCTATCAAGCGACAGAAGAGGGCAGGTGATAGAACCGGGCTGCGGGCCTTCAAACGAAACTGCGGGGTGGTCAGCCAGGGAGTGATTTGCGGTAAGCAAGAGCCAGACAGGCTGGGCACTCAGCCCAGCGGCGTCACCTCCGTGACGACGAGGCCTTCCTGCTGACGGACCCACCTGACGTTCAGGTCGTAGAGCGCCATGCCATAAACCCTGGCTGCTGTGTGCGCACAAGCGTTGGTGTTGTGATAGGCCGGCTCTGGCTGCTGGCTTAAAACCTGCGTAATCAGGGTGTGAAGGCGAGGGTACTTCTGTTCAAGGTGGGTGATCTGCTCGCTGGCCAGCGCGCTAAACTCAATTTTGTCCAGAGTCACTGGAGCTTCCTGAGCGTAGTCGCCCCGCGCATCCGGGTGGGAATCCGCGTACGGGATATAGGGCTTAATGTCCAGAATCGGGGTCTGATCCAACAGGTCACCACCACCGATGTGAACTTGCCACTGGCCGTTGACCTGTTTGATGTCTTCCAGCGTCACCACCGAAAGACCGATGGGGTTGGGCCGAAACGGGCTGCGGCTGGCAAATACCCCGACTTTTTGGTTGCCGCCCAGTCTGGGTGGCCGGACCATGGGTTTCCAGTCGGCACGCAGGGCTTCGTGGAAGACAAAGACCAGCCAGAGGTGACTGAAACCGGACAGCCCGCGCAGAATTTCTTCCCGATTACAGTCGCTGCGCAGCCTGATATGAGACTGTGCTGCGGTCACCAATCCGGGTTGGCGGGGGATGGCAAATTTTTCTTTGTACGGGCTGTGCACCCAGCCTATGGGCTCGAAATGATAAGGGCACAGCTTGTGGTCAGTCGGTGAGTTCACGGCAACAGGGGTTACGAAGTTGAGACGAGCAGGTTCGGCTGGTCGATGGGGCGTTTATGTTGCTGCAGGCTGCCCGATGGCTCTGCTTCCAGCCACCAGAGGTGATCGTGCCAGTCGCCCAGTACGATGCGCTCCCCCTCGCTGCCTGTCAGTTTAATCGAGTGCCGGTCGGGGCGGTGCGTGTGGCCATGGATCATGCGGGTGACCCGATGGTCTTCCATCTCACGAAGGACTTCACTGGCCGTTACGTCCATGATGTCCTCGGCTTTCAGGCTGGTCATGGATTTACTTTGTTCACGCAACTGCCTGGCAAGGGCCCTGCGGGCTTCAATAGGCTGGGCAAGTAATTGCTGTTGCCATTGTGTGGAGCGTGCCTGCAGACGAAACGCCATGTATTCCTCATCCTTGGTGCACAGGCTGTCTCCGTGCATTAACAGCGTTGCGGTACCGTAAAGGTCAATGCGGGTCGGATCATCCAGCAGAGTCGCTCCACACTGCCGGGCGAACTCCTCTCCCAGTAAAAAATCGCGGTTGCCAACCATCAGGAACAAGGATTTACCGCTGTCGGTATAGCGTTTCAGCAGATTGACGATGTGCTGATTGAAGTCGTTGCGGTCATCGTCGCCAATCCAGGCTTCAAAAAAATCCCCCAGGATATAGAGCGCGTCGGCGCTGGGGGCGATCTGGGTCATAAACCGCTCAAAGGCTCCGGTAATGTCCGGGCGGCTGGCATCCAGGTGTAAGTCAGAAATAAACAGTGTGGTCATGATGTGGGCAAGGCTGTTGTTGACGTGGTATACAGGCTAGGGAAGGGCAGGGAGTGTCGGGGTTCAGGGCTGATGCCGGGAACCCCAAACGGCGATTAGCCTTCTACGGTAACCTTGTCGATGGTGACCGGCTGAGCAGGTACGTCCTGGTGACCGCTCACCATGGTGGTGCTAACCGCTTTGATTTTGTCGACCACTGCTGTGCCCTCAACCACTTTACCGAATACGCAGTAACCCCAACCCTGGGCGTTCTTGCCGCTGTGATTGAGAAAGTCGTTGTCTTTGACGTTGATGAAAAACTGAGCGGTGGCACTGTGCGGGTCCATGGTGCGGGCCATAGCCACAGTGTACATGTCATTTTTCAGGCCGTTGTCGGCCTCGTTTTCGATGGTTTCACGGGTTTCTTTCTGGACCATGTCTTCTGTAAAGCCGCCGCCCTGGATCATGAAGTTATCGATGATGCGGTGGAAAATGGTGCCTTCATAGAAGCCGTCTTCGGCGTATTGCTTGAAGTTGGCGGCTGTCTTGGGGGCTTTTTCAAAGTCCAGTGCCAGTTTGATGTCGCCGTAATTGGTGTGCAGTGTGATCATGGTTGTCTCCTGAGAAAACTGCCCTTGTAAGGGGGTTTTGAATGCCGCTGCTTGACGCAACCCGGAGGGACGTGCGAGACAGCAAAAAATCTTTATTTGGTGGGTGCTTAGAGCACGTCGAGACGGCTATAATACACGATTTGCCGGCGGGAGTATGGCCTCCTTAAACCTATTCTTGGGCTTGATCGTATCTTGACCGCCGGAGTCGATATTTTGGACAGGGCTCACCGCAGCCACTAGGGGATTGAAGTAACAGCATGAGCGAAGCGACCAGCAAGCCTTTGAATTTTCTTGAGCAAATCATCAAACAAGATCTGGAGAGTGGTAAAACCTCCAAGGTGATTACCCGTTTTCCCCCTGAACCCAATGGCTATCTGCACATTGGCCACGCAAAATCCATCTGTCTGAATTTTGGCCTGGCTGAAACGTTCGGTGGCGAGTGTAATTTACGCTTTGATGACACCAACCCGGCGAAAGAAGAGCTGGAATACGTCAATGCCATTAAGGACGATGTCAGTTGGTTAGGGTTTCACTGGGCCGGCGACGTCCGCTACGCCTCCAGTTACTTTGATACCTTGTACGAGTGGGCCCTGCACCTGATCAGGGAAGGCAAGGCCTACGTATGTCATTTGACCGCCGATGAAGCTCGCGAGCACCGTGGCTGGGCTACCAAACCGGGCAAAGACAGCCCCTATCGCGAGCGCAGTGTTGACGAAAATCTGACAGAGTTTGAAAAAATGCGTGCCGGCGAGTACGACGAAGGGGCTTGTTCCCTGCGCGCCAAGATCGACATGACCAGCTCCAACATGAATCTGCGCGATCCAATGCTTTACCGGATCCGTAAACAGAGTCACCACCAGACTGGCGACAAGTGGTGCATTTACCCCACTTACGACTTTGCTCACGGCCAGGAAGATGCCATTGAGGGGGTGACACATTCCATTTGTACGCTGGAATTTGCCGACCACCGTCCTCTGTATGAGTGGTTTATCGAAAATCTGCCGGTACCGGCGCAACCGGTTCAGTATGAGTTTGCACGTCTGGAGCTCAACTATACGGTAACCTCCAAGCGCAAGCTCAAGCAGTTGGTGGATGAAGGCCACGTGGATGGCTGGAACGATCCGCGCATGCCGACCATTTCCGGAATGCGCCGCCGCGGCTACACCCCCGCATCGTTGCGTAATTTTTGTGACATGATTGGGGTCACCAAATCCGGCAGCACCATTGATGTGGGGCAGCTGGAGTTTTGTGTGCGCGATGACCTGAACAATTGCGCACCACGTGCCATGTGTGTGCTGGATCCTCTGAAAGTCACTATCCGCAATATGCCCGATGCTGAAGTGCAGCTAATGACGCAAGCGGTACACCCCAATCGCGACGAAATGGGCAGTCGCGAACTGCCATTCAGTCGCGACCTCTACATTGACCGCTCAGACTTTACCGAAGACACCAGTTTGTCCCGTAAAAAGTTCAAGCGTCTGGTGCTGGGAGAGTATGTACGTTTACGCGGTGCCTACGTCATCAAGGCGGATGAGGCCGTGAAAGACGAGCAGGGCAATATCATCGAAGTCATTGCCAGCCTGGTAGAAGGCACGGTGGGTGAAAATCCCCCTGAAGGCATTAAACCTCGCGGCGTGATTCACTGGGTGGATGCCAATGACAGCCTGGATTGCGAGGTCAGATTGTATGATCGCCTGTTTAATGACGCAGCTCCGGATGCGGGCGACAAAAACTTTCTTGATGTCTTGAACCCGGATTCGCTGAAAATATTGACCGGTTGTAAGGCTGAAAAAAGCCTGGCAAGCGCAGCTGTGGAGCAGGCCTATCAATTTGAGCGGGAAGGGTATTTTTGCCTGGACAGTAAATTGGCCAGCGCTGACAAGCTGGTGTTTAACCAGACCATCGGCCTGAAAGATAATTGGGCGAACAAGGTTTAAGCACGGGGCCAGACTGTCTGGCCAGCCCAGGTTTGGGCCTGCGCAGTAGCAAGCCAGTGACAAATGGCGCTGCGGACAATCATCACCAACAAGATTTGGAAATTTAATGAGTTTACACGTCTACAACACGCAAACCCGACAGAAAGAAGCTTTTCAGCCGCTGGAGCCGAACAAGGTTAAAATGTACGTGTGTGGTCCGACGGTTTACAACCTGGTACACATCGGCAATGCGCGCCCAGTGGTCGTGTTTGATACCTTGTTTCGCGTGTTGCAAAGTGAATACGCTGAAGTCACTTACGCCCGAAACATCACGGATATTGATGACAAGATCATGAAGGCGGCGGCTGAAAACGGTGAGGCGATCTCGACATTGGCGTCACGTTACGCGAAAGAATTCGAAGACGATATGGCGCAGCTGAATAACCAGCAGCCAACGATTGTGCCTTACGCGACAGATCACGTACCGCAGATGGTGGACATGGTACAGCGGCTGATCGATAAGGGGCATGCCTATGAGGCCGAGGGCCACGTGTTGTTTGCCGTTCAGTCCATGGACGATTACGGAAAACTATCGAATCGCTCTTTGGAAGACATGCTCGACGGTGCCCGGGTTGAGGTCGCGCCTTACAAAAGGTACGCCGGTGATTTCGTACTGTGGAAGCCATCCAGCAGTGATGAGCCGGGCTGGGACAGTCCCTGGGGCTACGGACGCCCCGGTTGGCACCTGGAGTGCAGCGCGATGATTGAAACCCATCTGGGGGAAACCATCGACATTCACGGTGGCGGTCGAGATCTGGTGTTTCCCCATCACGAGAACGAAGTGGCCCAAAGTTGCTGCGCTCACGACGGCAAACAGTATGTGCGTTACTGGATGCACAACGGTTACATCAATATTGGCGGTGAGAAGATGTCCAAATCCCTGGGCAATTTCCGCACCGTTCGAGAATTGCTGACCCAGTACAAAGGCGAGGTCATTCGCGCGGCGTTGCTCTCTGCACAGTACCGTTCCGAGATGGATTTTTCTACGGATTTACTGGAGGAAACCAAATCCCGTCTGGACGCTTTTTACAGCGCTCTGCGCGAGGCCAAAGATGTGCCGGTCGTAGACGTTGATGTCAAAACACAACCTTTTTACGCCGCCCTGCAGGATGACTTGAACACGCCAGTGGCGTTGGGTGAGCTGCGACAGCTGGCGCGTCATTTGAACAAGGCCGGCGATGCTGATAAGCCGCAATACAAATCGTTGCTGCTCAAGGCCGGTGAGTTAATGGGGTTATTACAGCAAGACCCGGAGCAATGGTTCACTGACAGCGGCAACGCCGATGAAATTTCAGCGGAGGCCATTGAGGCCCTGATTGCCGAGCGGGTGCAGGCCAAACTTGATAAGAACTATGCACGAGCCGATGAGGTGCGTGAAGAGCTCAAAGCTCAGGGGGTCGTGCTTGAAGATTCCCGTGAAGGCACCAAGTGGCGGAGGGAGTAAACTGATGAGCATTGAAGACCAGAAAGCCGGAGAAGCCATTCGTCGTGAAGTGATGAGCGATGAATTTGTCGACCGGGCACTGAACAACGCCAACGACTTTGATCAGCCCCTGCAAGATCTGGTAATGGAAAACGCCTGGGGCGGGCCCTGGACACGGGACGATTTACCCCGAGACACCCGCAGCCTGATTACCATTGCCATGCTGATTGCGCTCAAGGCACCCAATGAGCTGAAAGGCCATATTCGCGGTGCGTTGCGCAACGGCTGCAGCAAAGAAGAGATTCGTGCGGTCATCTTGCATGCGACGGCTTATTGTGGCTTTCCTTCGGCCATTGATGCCATGCGCGCTGCCCGTGAAATCATTGATAATTGGGATGAGTCAGCATGATGAGCAGGTCTGAGACAATCACACCGGAATTTCGATTTCGTCGCCTGCGCCGAACCTCTGTGCTGCGCAGTCTGGTGCGTCAGCACCGACTTCACACTGAGGATTTGATTCTTCCTTTGTTTGTGGAAGAAGGCATTACTGAACCGGTGGCCATCAGCAGTATGCCGGGTGTGGTTCGCTACCCGGAGTCTCAGCTGGCCGAGGTGGTTCAACGTGCCTGGTCGAAAGGCATTCGCGCAATCTTGCTGTTTGGTGTGTCGACCCATAAAGATGCGGTAGGGTCCGATACCTGGGACGGTGAAGGCTTAATGGCCCGCTGTATACGCACGGCCAAACACGCCCAGCCGGAAATGGTGGTCATCAGTGACAACTGCTTTTGCGAATACACCGAGCATGGACACTGCGGGGTGCTCTGTGAGGGTTCCCATGAGGGGCTGGATGTCGATAACGATCTGACATTGACCAACCTGCAAAAGCAAGCGGTTGTGGCTGCCGAAGCCGGTGTCGATATGATTGCGCCTTCGACCATGATTGACGGCATGGTCGCGGCCATTCGTCAGGGCCTGGATGAGGCGGGTTTTTCACACATACCGATCATGTCCTATTCCACAAAATTTGCCTCCGCATTTTACGGACCGTTCCGCGATGCCGTCGACAGTACCTTTAAGGGCACCCGATCCACCTATCAGATGGATCCGGCCAACAGCCGCGAAGCCCTGGCAGAATCCATGCAAGATGAGCTGGAAGGGGCGGATATTCTGATGGTCAAACCCGGATTGGCTTATCTGGATGTGATTGCCAATATTCGCCAGCACAGCGAGCGACCGCTGGCGGTGTATCACGTCAGTGGTGAGTACGCGATGATCAAGGCGGGCGCGCAAGCTGGCGTCATTGACGAAGAGGCCATCGTGATGGAAATCATGACAGCCTTCAAGCGGGCCGGCTGTGATTTGATCATCACATATTATGCCGAGCAAATTGCGGATTGGCTGAACGCAGGGCCCTGACTCCAGTTCTGATGTGGTGGGGTTAGCAGGCTCCAGACGTTTGTTCAGCTCCGAATTAACCCTCGGGCCTAGACATGTAAACACTCAAAAACGATAAGATGGAAACTATGACTATTAGCGCAACTCGTTTACTGAAAAGATCCGCTTTGGTGATGTTGTCGGTGGCTGCCGTCGCATTAATGGGCTGTGCCCCTGAAGTTGGTAGTGATGCCTGGTGTGAATCGATGAAGGAAAAGCCAAAAGGGGACTGGACCTCCAATGAGGCTGCGGATTTTGCCAAGTATTGTATTTTCAAATAGTCCGAAATCGTTCTCATCAGTATCGTCGGATTTTGGAAAAAGTAGAGTCAGGTCGGCAGACAATTTTTTGGAAATACAATGAAAAAATATTTAGGCATTCTGAGTTTATTGCTTATTGGCCTGCTGGCGGTATTGGCGGGGCTGTCCATGCTGGAAGGCAACACCGAATCCGAATTGGTGGGGGAAGCCTGGTGCGATGCCATGGTGGATAAGCCAAACGATCAATGGACTGAAGCCGAAACACTGGGCTTTGCAAAAACCTGCCTGTATGACGATGCTGAAGAGTAGGTGGTGACTTTTTGTCGCGCTGGATATTCAGCTTTCAAGACAGAAGACGACGCGACCGTTTATTGTTTCAGGTTGATTTCAATATCCGGCAGATAACTGCGGCCTGCAGTTTTCTGCTCATCCATGCGGGATGTTCTGGTTTTAACACTCCGATCAATTCGACGCTTCATCAATCATCAGCGGCACAACCTGTCCATGTTTTTTTCTGACTCTCGTCCTCATTTTTTCAAACCACTGACCGGGAAATATCGTGAAGTCGTGGTCGAATGTCTGCGCCTGTTGTATCAGCGTCTGTATACCGACCTGAGTGATTTTGGTCATGTGCGTAACCGCGATCAGGTGGTTGAAATTTTTCAAGAGGCCATTGCCCGGGCTCCGGTGCTGGAGTCTGAAGTGGCCGAAGGTGAAGAGGAGGGCCGCTTTCGTAACCAGCGTGAACTGGCTGGTTTCATCCTCAATACGCTGTTGGAGTATGGTTGGCTGGAAAAGCAGTTGGACGAAGCCACACTGCAAAGTTCCTATGCATTCAGTAAAGTAGGACGTCTGTTTACCCAGCCGTTTATCGAAACGGACAGCAGTCGCTTCCGTACTCGTAACCGCAACACCCGCAATACCCGTAACAGCTTGCAGGCATTTCTGGAGCAAGGCGAGATCCACGACCTGCTGGATGCTTATGAATACTCAGAGCGTATTATCAGTGACTTTACTGACGTTATTTCGGAGTTGGAAGACCGCAAACGGCAGCTGGTGAAAGAAGTGGAAGCCCGCCAATTGATTCAGCAGGCGACGGACGAGTTTTTCGATTTTATGGAAAACACCTTCAAACCGGATTTGGAAGTGCGCTTGTCCGCCGACAGTGTGGAAAAATACCGTGATCAGATAGCCGCACTGATTAAACAGGTGCGTCGCAAACGCAAATATGGCGGTGAAGGCGAGGACAAAGACAAAGACTGGCGGGCCGTGATGGAAGTCAGGCTGCGTCGCCTGTTGCCGGATAAAGTGGTTCCGGGCCAATCGATTCTGGAAAATCTGTTGGTCGCCATTGAGGAGCGGCTGCGCAGTGCCTGTGAAGGTATGTTGCCAGCCTTGCGGCGCTCACTCAACAGCTTCACCCAGCGGGCCGATATTATTATGCGCCAGTTGAGCTATATCCATTCCCAGGGTGACGATGGGCTGTTGGAAGCTTGTAAGCAGCTCAGCAGCTTGTCTCAGGAGGAGCAGGGTCGACGCCTTGTTAGCGCTGCCGATAGTCTGTCCGGGGTCAGCCTGGGTTATATTGATCCGGGCCAGATTCAGTTGAAGACCCGGGCCGGTAAGCGCGTAGTGCTCAGCCGAGTGCAAGACGGACAGAAAATTGATCGGCAAGCCCGTCGCGAGCTGTTTGTGCAACAGGCTCTGGATCAGGCATTCACCATTCAGGGCGAGGAGATTCGCCAATACATCAGTCGGGCACTGACGAATTCCGGCCGTATTAATACCCGGCATCTGCCCATTCACAACGCCCGGGATCTGTTGTCCATTGCCCATGCCATTGAAGTGGGAGCAGCGGATAACCTTTCCAGTGAATACCGGTTTGCCGTACACCCGGTCAGCCTTGGCGATGATGGTAAACAGTGGTTGCCCGCGAGTGCCGGAATTATAGGCGGAGATTACTTCTCACGTCGGGATGAATTTGTAATTGAATTGATTGAGGTCGATCAGCATGTCTAGCTTGCAGGAATCCCTGTTTGAAGCGCTCATTGCGGAAAACCTGAAAGACAGTGACTGGTTGGAATTGATCCAACGGCTGTTGGACTATGGTGTGTTGTGTCGTGATGAAAGCCGGGTCGAAGCTGATCTTTACGATCGCTTTGTTCGTGTTGAATCCCTGGTTGATGACTATCTGGCGTTAATGGGTGTGCGCTTGCATCACGATAGCCGCTTTCAGTATGTCCGCTTGATTCCGCCCGGGGCAAGGGTGCCGGGGCTCGACGACGAATCCGATACGCCGTTTAATGGTGGGCTGCGTTCACGCCTCAACCAACACGAAGTGGCGGTCATATTGACACTGCGTACCGAGTACGACAAGTCCTTGCGTGAAGGCAAGGTGGATGAAACCGGGTGTGTCAATTTGTCCGTAGAAGCTCTGGCTCTATCCCTGAAAAACCTCCTGTCACGCTCGCTGCCGGACAGTCAACTTGAGCGCAAGCAATTGTTCAAGCGTCTGCGACAGTTGCGGGTTATCCGTTTCGGTGCTGACGCTGATCTCCTCAGTGGAGATAGCTGGATGAAGGTTCGGCCTATGGTAGTCAATCTGGTCAGTAACGAATTGATTGAAGGTCTGTTAACCGCTTCGCACGTGGTTGACAGCGCTTTGTCAGAAAACTCTTTGCACGAGCAGCAACTTGAAGAAAAAACGCAAGCCGATATTGATGAACTCACGCAGGTGACGGTCGACCGAGAAGTTTTAGCCCCAACGGATATTGAAAGTGATTGCGTCAGTGGAATCGCCCATGAGGGGGGCAGCTCACTGTTTGCATCAGATGTCGATATACCGCTGCTGGATGAGGACGAATAGTCATGTATTTAAAGAAGTTTATCTACGTCAACTGGGGCAATATTCCGCACGCCGAATTCGATTTTGGGCCGATCAACCTGTTTTCGGGAGGCAATGGCTCCGGCAAAACCACGGCTGCGGATGCCATACAAACCGTCATGACGGCAGCTCACGACAACCTGTTTCACTTTAACCCGGGGCAGGATGAATCCACCCAGCGCGGGCGTGGCGGCAAGCAAGTCAGAACCCTGGCGTCTTATGTGTTGGGCTGTGATGATGGCGCTTACGCCCGCCCGGATGCTTGTGATGGCTATTTGGCGGCGGTTTTTCATCCCACCCCCGGTGAAGACGCTGAAGCCTTTACGGCACTGCTTGCCATGCGTGCGTTTGTGGAGGTGGCCGGCCAGCAAAAAGTGGCACGTTTGGATGACAGTCAGTTCTTCATTCTTCCTGATGTCAGCCTGTCGCTGGTTGACCTGGTGAAAGAGGATAAAGGCGGGCGGTATGTCTTGCCCATGGACCGGGTGTACACCTTGTTGAGAAAACAATTTGGTGTCGGCGCAGTCGAAAAATACGATAAAAAGAAAGCGTATCTCTGTCGTCTGTATGGCGTGTTGCGCGGCCGCCGTGACGCGGTGTCTGAACGTGAGGCGATGAATGCCGCGCGGGCCTTTTCCCGCTTCATGGCGTACAAACCGATCAAAGGCATTGATGAGTTTGTAGCACAGGAAGTTCTGGAGCCGCGGGATCTGGGCGATGCTATTCGCGATGTGTCGGCCATGCTCAAACGCATTCACAACATGGAGAGTGACGCGCGCGAGCTGCGCGAAGCCACAGAGCGTTTGCAGGCCGGTCGGGACAACGCCAACCGCTTTATCGACCAATGGCTGGAGCAGCAATTACTGGATTACAGCCTGGCTCGCAGCCGCTATACCCAGTGTCAGGGACGCTACCTGAAAGAAAAAGGTTTGCAGCAAAGCCTGAAAGAGCAGTTACAGTCTAATGAGCGGGACAAGCACTTATCCGAAACTCGGCGGCGCGACATCCGTGAGCGTCTGCTGGAAGTGGAAGTGAGTCGTCTGCAGGTGCCGGCTTTACGCGATAAAGACCAGCTGGAAAAAGGCCTGGCCGAGCTCGAGGCGCAGCTGACCGGTTGCGTACAGCCGCTGCTGAGCCAGGATGAGCAGCTGCGACGTAACCGGCAGGCGGCGGGACAAATTCAGAAAAATTTACAGCACACGTCACTGTCGTTGGAGATACCCGAACTGACCGATAAAACGCTGTCCAAAACGACCTCGGCAGTCGCGGTCGAACTGGCCAGCATTGATTTCCAGTCGCTGTTTAATCGTGACTGGATTGATATTTCTCCACTGGAAAGTCACCTTGATGAAGCCCTCGCGCAACAGCAACTGCACAACCGTTTGGTCAGCGCCTGGTTTTCCACCGAAGCCCGTGATACCAGTCTGCGAGATTTGTTGGCGCAGGAGCGCGACAAGCGTCGTCAATCCAGTGAACGCCTGAAGAGACAGGTCACCAGTAAAGAGGCTGAGATTCAACTGTTGGAGCAACGGCAAGCCGTCTATCCCAACTATGTGCGACAGGCCCTTGAGGCTTTGAACCGGCAGCTGCCTGAAGCAGATGCCCGGGTGCTCTGTGACTACGTGGAAGTTGTTGACAGTGCCTGGCAATCGGCTATCGAAGGTTACATCGGTGGTGCCCGTTTTGGCATTATCGTGGAGCCGGATTACGAAGCCGACGCCATTCGTCTGCTGCGTCAGATGTCGGGTGGCAGCAGAGCCCGTGTCATTCAGGGACACAAAGCCAAGCGTGATGCGGACAAGCTGAATCAGTTGCATCAGGATTCCATTCTGCATGTCATGGCATTTGGGCATTCCACGGCCGAAGCCTATATCACAGCCAGTTATGGCCAGCTGCAACGGGTGGCAGACGCCGAGTCGTTGCGCTCAACCCGTCGCGGGGTTACCCGTGAATGCCTGGGGTCAGGCAACTACGCCATGTTTCGCTGTGATATCGATGACAGTGAACTGGTGTTTGGCCAGGCCGCCCGCGAAAAGGCATTGCTGGCCAAGCAGGGCGAACTGCAGACACTGCAGGTCGAATGGCAAAAGAGCTCCGATTACGCCAATGAAAGTCATCTGTTGTTGCAGTCGGTGGATCAAATGAAGCCGGTGGCCTACGCCGATCAACTGCAAGCCATGTTGGCGGTGCAGCGAAAGCTGCTCAACGCTGAGCGGAGCTTAAAACAACTGGACTTATCGGATTTCGACCAGCTCGAGCAACAGTTGCAGCAGTTAAAAAGCGATGAGCAGGCGCAGGAGTCCCGTCTGATTGAGCTTGAAAATACCCGAGTTGAAATTCGTGCCAAGCTGGATCGCGCCGATCGCAGCTGCAAACAGCTGAACGAAGAGCAGGATACCAATCTGGAGCAGTTGGAAACCGCAGAAGACAATATTCGCAGCCTGTCCAACATTTGGGCTGAATTCAATGTCGAGCAGCAGCTGGCGGTGGCGGATGAGCGGGTCGAGGTGCATGGCGCCGATTATTTTGAGGCGGCTTGTGCAACGTTGTCGGCTGAGCTTAACAGTGAGCTACACAGCTTGCAGCGGCGAATTCTGGAGCACAATCAGCTGTGTCAGGGGGCCGATGGTCTGGCGTTTGAGCTGGACTTTACCCACAGTCTTGGCCGCGCCAACTTCAAGAGCGTCTGTGATCTGCAGCGGCAGCTCGATAATTTGTACAACCGCTATAAAAACAACATATTGGCAAAACGTTATGAAGAGCTTTCCAGTTTGCGGGAAAGTTTTAACAACGCCTTTGTCACCAATCTTTGTCACTCTATTTATCAGGCCATCAACGACGGTGAGAAGACTTTATCGGGTCTTAACGAGGAGCTGCAACATCATCGCTTTGGTGCCGACCGGGAAAGTTTCGAGTTCGGTTGGGACTGGTTGCCGGAATTCAAAGAATACTGGCAGTTTTTCAAAGCGGTGATCGACAACCCCAGTCTGGGGGACGGCGAGACACTGTTTACGATGGAGCTCAGCAGTAAACACGAAAAGGTGCGCAACCGGTTAATGGCGATGTTGCTGGATGAAGACGAACACAAGGCCATGCGGGAACTGGTGCGGATCGCCGATTATCGCAACTACCGACGCTACGAAATTTACAAGAAACCGGAAGGTAAAACGCCGATTGCACTGAGTCAATATGGCACGGGGTCTGGTGGGCAGCTGGAAACGCCGGCCTACATCATTCGCAGTGCGGCCATCACCTCGGCTTTTCGTTTTCATGAAGGCAAGTCTCATTTGCGCATGGTGCTGGTGGATGAAGCCTTTTCCAAGATGGACGAGCACCGGTCCAAGGAAGTCATCCGTTACCTGACCGAGAGCCTGGGGTTACAGTTGATGTTTATTATGCCTTCCAGCAAATCCGGGCCGTTTATGGACCTGATCAGCAATCAGTTTATTTTCAGCAAGTGTCCTACCGCAGAACCCGTTGGGGAATTGCATACCCGGGTTCTGGTGGACCGTCAGCAGTGCGATAAAGAGAAAATCGCGGCGCTCATGGCTAACCACCGCCGAACCATTCGGCAGCAGGCTTCGCTGGATTTTCTCGAGGAGGTTGAATAGACGCCCAGGTTATAGCGAGCGGTGAAACGCCAGTGGTAAATTATTGATTTCGGGACGAAAAGGCTAAATCGTTTTGGCCATTGGTAACGGCTGAATTGATTGCCAGCGGAACATTGAGTCGTTGAACGGTGCATGGGGTTGGTGACCAGCACATTAAACGGCTCACAAGCAAATTGAACTGTTAAAACGTGGCCAGTCAATCGATTGGCAATTAGAGGTAGAAAAGCAAAGTATGACTACGATGATGGATAATAATGCCCAATGGCAGGCGGCATTTTACAAGCTGCGTTCCAATAAGGCCTTTGAGCTGTTTGTGGTGGGAATCATTATCTTCTCGGCGCTGGTGATTGGTGTCAAAACCTACCCGTTGCCAGAAGCCTTGTTGCAAGCTGTGGTGGTGATGGATTGGGCGATCACGGTTATTTTTCTGGTGGAAATCGTGATTCGGTTTCTGGGAGAGCCGGATAAAAAACGGTTTTTCCGCAGTGGCTGGAATATCTTTGACACCTTGATTGTGGTGGTCAGTCTGATTCCCATTGAGGACAGTGACATGGCCTTGATCGGCCGGTTGGTGCGAATATTCCGGGTCCTGCGGATGGTGTCCATCATCCCTGAGCTGCGCATGCTGCTCAACTCACTGCTCAAAGCGATGCCACAGCTGGGTTACGTTTTGTTGATGATGTTTATTATTTTCTATATATATGCCGCCATCGGCAGTACCTTTTTTGCCTCGGTGAACCCGGAGCTGTGGGGGGATATTGCCGTCAGCCTGCTGACCCTGTTTCGGGTGATGACGTTTGAAGACTGGACTGACGTTATGTATGAAACGATGACTGAGTACCCCCTCAGCTGGTTTTACTACCTGTCGTTTATCTTTTTCACCGCCTTTGCGTTTTTAAATATGATCATCGGCATTGTTGTCAATGTGCTGGAGGAAGAGCACCAGCGCGTGGCCAAGGCGGAGGCCGTGGCCGCGGGTGAGCCTACCATCACCGATTTGCATCTGGAGATTCAGGCGTTGAAACAGCTGTTGGTGGAGAATGTCGCTACTGCAAGGAATGCCTCCAACCCGGAAGCTGCACCGCAGCCAGCACGAGAGCTCTAGCCGCTTGAGGCGGGGCAGTGGGTGTACTCCCAGCCCTGAGCCCCTTTCGTAACCCTGTTGCGTATTCCGGGCTGTTGCAAGTCGCCATTGTGGTAAGCGACGTCGTCAGCATAGAGAATACTGACCTCTTTGTCGTTTTTGATCATTTTGGGTAAATAAAAAATGGGCTCACGGGATTGAGCAAAAGCCCTGGCTTGCTCAATAGAGTCGAGTCGGGACAGTTCCAGCAGGGTCAAATAAGCCGGAGGCATGATCGACAGCTGCTGCTGTCGATGCTTTTGCAGGGCTGCAGATGGCGTCAGCCACTGGTAGTCGACAATTTCGCCATCATCCACGATCACCTCGGCATCTTCGTCGAGGCAGCCGATCAGGAACCAGGTGGAAAACCGCCTGCGTTCAAGTTCTGGCGTGGTCCATTGGGAATAGGGGAGAAAACTGTCCGGATCCAGAGTCAGGCCGGCTTCTTCCTGGCATTCTCTTGCGGCCCCAATTCTGGCGGCATCCCAGCTTTCCAAGAGCATTCCTGGGGCATCGTCGGGCTCTATGCGCCCCCCCGGGAAGACCCAGCTTCCACCAGCAAACTTCAGCGCTTGGGCACGCAAAAGCAGCAGCACCTCGAATTGTTGCCGGGCCGGGCGCAATAAGATAATGGTGGCCGCAGGGTCGGCTGGGACCGAAGCGGCGGAGTCAGATGACGGGGCGTTCAGTGGTTCTGGCATGATTCAGCCTTGCTTTTTTATTGTGTAAATATTCTGGGGAAAACAGCAGCCCGGGGCAAGGGGGAAACCTGACAGGGGCTTGTTCAATTGGGACAAGCCATGTCGATAAGACGTCAGAGACCATGTTGACAGGGTGTGTCGCTTGAGTAGAAGCGGTCGATGGATTCGGTTCCGGTTTATTGATGGCTGGCGGCGGGAGGGACTTCATTCAGCAGCCGTACTTCTTGTTGCGGGAATGGAATAACCACCTGATTATCCTTCAGGGCAGCGTAAATCCGGCGATTGGCCTCATAGAGCAGGGTGAAATACTGTTGGGTCGGCAGCCAGAGTCGAATCCCGAGGTTCACACTGCTGTCCCCAAAGGACTCGATACCCACTTGTGGGCGCTTGTCATCGGTTACCCCTTCAAGACCGGTTAGGGACGTTTCAATCAGGTGGATAGCGTTGTCAGGATCTTCACTGTAGGCAATGCCAATACTCAGTTCGGCCAGGGTGAATTCGAAGGAGTTGTGGATGATCTCACCGACAATGTGGCGGTTGGGGATGGTGATTTGCGTTCCGTCTTCGTTGGTAAGTATGGTGAAAGCCAGCTGAACCTCTTTTACCTGCCCGGACACCCCCTGTACATTGATGGTGTCACCGACCACGAAGGGCCGGGTGAGGATAATGTTCAAGCCCGCTCCGTAATTGGATAATAGGCCCTGAACCGCTAAACCAGCCCCCAGAGAAAGAGCGCCAATAGCCGCGAGGAAGGGGGTGACGCTGACGCCGATCTTACCCAGCGCGATCACCGCCACCATGACGATAATGATGATTTTAGCCACGGAGGCAATAAAGCGGCTGAGGGTGATGTCCAGATGTTTTTTCTGACACAGTTCATAGATGACATTGCTGATTTTTTTGGCCACGTACATGCCAAACATTAAAATCAACAGGGCGCCCAGTATCTGAAAACTGTAATTGACGAAAAATTCGACCACCAGCGCGTATATTTCTTGGGCTTGTTCCAGCTCTTTTTCCAGATTGTCTTCCATTTCTATTTCCTTATATATCAATCAAATAGGGTTGTATTCTAATAGATTGCTTTAATTAAAATACTTTAACTGTGCTTGAGCAAAGACCCCAGTATGCGGGATAAGTCCCTGAGGGAGTTGCAAGGTTCCACTCGTGAACAAAAAGGGGCGTACTCATTCATGATCGAATCGCCACTGTTCCAGCTGTAGCGGCCTTCCGGGTTCAACCACAGGACTCGCTGGCTGCGTTGATAGACTTCTCGCCAGATACCGGCCTGGCTCTCGCTGTTGTTATTTCGCGCGTCACCTAACATGATCACGGTGGTTTTGTTGTCGATGTCTTTCAGTGCCAGCTGTTTAAAATCCACCAGTGCCCGACCGTAATCTGTGGGACGGTTGGCCCACTGATCCATGATTTGGGCTATGGCGTTGTTCAAATCCAGTTGAGTAAATTCTTCCGTGACTTCTCCCAGATTGGAGGCAAATACAAACGACCTGACCCGCGGCAAGACATCCTGCAGGCTGTACAGAAACAACAGTAAAAAGCGAGCCACCCGACTCACGGAACCGCTGACATCGCACAGCACCATGACCTTGGGGCGTTCGACTCGGGTAGATTTCCATTTGGTGTGGAACATAAAGCCATCGTAGGCGGCGTTGGCGGCGATGGTTTTTTTCACATCGAGCAGGCCGCGTTTACTCAAGCGACGGCGCCGACTGTGCATGGAGGCCAGTTGCTTGGCCGTTTTTTGAACCAGCTTGGTCATCTGGTGCAGGTAGCTGTGGTCAATGTTCGTGAGTTTGATCTTTTGGAGGTTGGACTCCCGCAACTGTTGTCCTGCTTTCTGACTGTAGAGGAGGTATTGCTGCTCGACATAATCCTGAATCTGTTCCAGCAAACGTTGACGCCGTTGCTTGAGGTCTTCGACCAGATTCAGCTGATGTTCGTCGGTGGCCAGCTCGGAGAGCTCCTGGGTCAACTGGCGGTCTCCCAACTGCTGCAGGATGCGGTAGCTGACTTGGGCTTTTTGGGTGAACAGTCGCATTTCACTGGCGCCGGAGGATTCGCCACCGCTGGCTATGGCCATTTGCAGGGCGGTTTGATTGTCGTCCAGCAACAGCTTGGCCAGTGGCGACTTGACCGCTTCTTGATCAGGCGTGTCCTGTGGCTGTGACAACGCTGAATTACGGGTTGGCGAGTCCGGTTGATCTGCGTCGGAGGTTACAGCCTCAGGTGCTGAGGGTAGCGCCTGTGTCGAGGTCTGGTCTAACAACCCTTGGTTTAATTGGAAAAACTGCTCAAACAGGTCCTCAAATTGCTGTTGATGCGACAGGTTTTTGGCGAGAGTCATGCCCAGTGCCGCCTTCAGCCGCTGAGGGTTTTGCAGCCCAATGAGCTGCACCGCTCGTAGCGCGTCCAGAGTTTCCGCCGGGGAGACCGGCAAACCATGATGACGCAATGCCTGTATAAAATTACCGATGATCTGTTGCATAAACCTGAATTAACCCTGTCTCACACCGGTCTTGGTGTAAAATTGCAGGCAAATAACATCGCCACAGCTTAACTTTTAGACTGACGCATTTTTTGCAGCAGTTGATTGATTTCAGGTTCAACCACTTCGATGTCTTCCTGAAACTTTAACAGCAGATTGAGGGTGTTCTCGATCCACTGCCGGTCCAGATTCTCCACATTCAGCAACAGCAAAGCCCGGGCCCAGTCAATACTTTCACTGACGGCCGGTAATTTTTTCAAGGCCATCTGACGCAGCTGATTCACAAATCCCACCACTTGCTTGCGCAGCGCTTGTTCCATCTCGGGCACTTGTGAGGCGATTATGTCCTGCTCAAGTTTGGGGTCCGGGAAGGGGATGTACAGGTGCAGGCAGCGTCGTTTCAGGGCGTCACCCAGCTCGCGGGTGTTGTTGCTGGTCAAGATGACAATCGGGCGCGAGCGCGCTTTTATGGTGCCAATCTCAGGAATGGATACCTGATAATCAGAGAGCAGCTCCAGTAAAAACGCTTCAAACTCCTGATCCGCCTTATCAATCTCGTCAATCAGCAGAATGGCTCCGTCTTCTTCGCGCAAAGCCTGCAGCAAGGGGCGGGTTTCCAGAAATTCTTCCGAGTAAAAAATATCCCCAAATTGATGCAGGCGTTCGACGGATTCATCCAGGCCTTTGGCACCCCGCATGACGTCGCCCAGCTGGTCTTTAAGCAGTTGGGTGTACAGCAATTGCTTGCCGTATTTCCATTCGTAGAGAGCTTTAGCCTCATCCAGCCCTTCATAGCATTGCATACGAATGAGGGGGGAGGAGAGGTATTGCGCAGTTTTTTTCGCAAGTTCGGTTTTGCCGACACCCGGAGGGCCTTCAACTAAAATTGGCTTTTGTAATTGACAGGCCAAAAAGACCGCCGTGGCGATGGATTCGCTGCAAATATAGCCAAGACTTTCAAAGTTTTTGCGAATGGTTTCTGCCGAGCCGATTTTATCCTGATGCTTAATCAACAAAGCCGGATTCCTTATAGATATTGATGGTCATATCCTACTGCTTTTTGTGGCGAAAGTCAGAAATCCTTCACCGCTGTATTCAGGCGTGATTTTTGCTAGTTAAATGCTTTCGGGGCACTCAGTTTCGCATCAGGCCGGTAAACGCCACAGGAATGTATCGGGTCTTCTTCACGCTGAATTCGCGGGGTGCAGCGCAGACGTGTAACAGCAACATGTCACTACCGATGAAGTACGGCCTTCCCGATACGCGTAACGACAGACTTGGCTAGCGTTTAACAGCCGTTACCACAACGGTTAAATAGGGTTGAAAGCATGGTTTCAACTCTGGTGTTAACGGTGGTTTTAGCTGTGGTTTTAGCTGTGGTTTTAGCTGTGGTTTTAACTGTGGTTTTAGTTGTGGTTTTAACTACGTTTTTAACTACAATTTTAACAACGGGTGTCGCAGCAGGCGTAAACGGTGCAATAGCAGGTGTAACAAGTGGAGCAAGGGACTTTGTTGACCGAAAAGGAACAGCGGTGTTATTTGTTGTTGCAAAGGCTGCGGCGACGGGCATTGTGGCGGCGTCTGATGGGCGTGCAGCGGATAGTCTGGCCTGAATTTTTGGAGCGTATGCCTTGGTCTGAGCACGGTCGCAGTCGAATGTTGCAAGCCATCATCTTAATCTGCGTGTGGCCCTTGATCATACTTTGGGGAGCCGGTTGTTATCTGTTTTGGCTCATCCGGTTTCCCCATGACTACCTCCTGACACATACTGTACCGGCCGCTCTCAGGGCACCCGGCGAGAAGACGCTATTGGGGCTCCATCACGCATTCGGTGCTGTGTCAGAGCTCTCGGAGGCGGACTATTTCCTGTGTGTTGATGGCTGGATAGCGTTGTTGTTTGGGCAGGGAAAAGAGCGTGGCAAAACCCTGAGCCAGAGGGTGGAGCAGGTGTCACGGCAGCGTCAGCAGATGGGGGTCACTGACCAATCCGGGCTGCGCAGTGCTGTTACCGTCGCAAGGGATCAGCTTTCCCGTGATCTTGGTCACTATTTATTGCCCGCAAACTTGGTCACTATTTATTGCCCGCAAAACCGGTGAGCTGTGACGGTAAAACCCTGATCAAAGCCGGTCAATCTTAGTCAGGGTCGACTGCAGGGATGCGAACTTTACTCCCGGGTTCAATGTAGACTATTCAATGACATCGTAAGGGTTTTTCGGAAGCAGCGGTGCAATCATTTCGTGGGTTTCCTGATACAGCTCTTCAACGTTGGGCAGAATGCCGACGGCCATTCGGCGGGACAGCATAGTTATCGGGAACAGGCATTCCTGAGTGCCCGGTGCACACGCGGCACGGCTGAAGCCCAGCTTATCTTCGTAGATCTTCCACTCCAGCCCCATTTCATTGACCATCACATCACCCAGCACGGCCCCGAGGGCCTGTTGAGCCAGGTGATCATCCTTGGCAATTAACCCCCGGTAGATGATTCTTTGCAACAGCTGCAGGTCAGCTTTGGTCCCGTTTACTTGCATGCCCAGGTTGATGCGGGCGAGTTCGTCGATTTGTTGAACCTGTTTCTCATGGTTATTGCGTTGCAGCCAGTTCAGATCGCTGATGGCTACGGACTGAGCCAGAGCAAAGCCAGGGCTCAACAAGGCGGTGATCAAAAAACAGGCAAAAAACTTCATGGGTGTCGTGCTCTATTGGGTTACGAGATGGGGTGGCAGAGTCTGATACTCCATGATACGGCCAGCCCCGGTATTCCAGTGGCGCCATTATAGAGTCTGGATTACAGACTTGCAGCTTCGCAGACAAATTAATTCTGGCCTTGGTCATTAAGAGGGTTAGAGTGGGGTCAGACATAAAAGTTTAATCCAACCGTGGGTTTTCAGTGCTGGCAGCTTATAATGCGGCATTAAGTCGCTTTCAATGTATGATCCCGTTCCACCATCCAGTTCTCAGGAGTAAAAATGCCTCTCACTCATTGTATTGCCCACGCCATCCGCCGTTCGGGTACCGAGGCCCCGGTTGAAGCCAGCTTGCGTGAACAATCATTACCCGCCACCAGTTACCTTGAAGAGTTGGTTCGAGAGTTGAAGCATTCCTACGTCGGCAAAGCCGGCAAGCAATACGGTCAGTTCGACAGCGACCTGTCTGTATCGGTTGTGGCGCAGTGGTTGCGGGAGTTTCGTGAAGAAAGGTTAAGCTTTGAGCGCTTTACGGTTAAAGCCACAGAGCACTTTCAGTCATTATTGAGTGACACTGATGTGGTCCTGGACGGTCATATTCTGTTTGCGATTGAATCCCTGGCCGACGCCGACTCACTCTATGTGTATTTGTTGTTGCATAACGAAGGGGTCTACCTGGATGGCGATCTGAGTTTACAGACTTCCCGTTTTTTGGACGTGCGTGGTGTTTTACTCGGTGCCAAGGTGGATATGACGGCCTGGCGGTCGGAAGAGGGAGGCAGCTACCTCAGCGTTTTGAGGGCGCGGGGGGATAAAGATTTAACCGATCAATTCTGGCGCTGGATTGGATTTGCGGATCAGCGCGACATCAGTTCAGAAACGACGGCCTTCCTGGACGTGGTTTCTGCTTACAGCGATACTCTGAAAGACGAGGACGTGCAGGTGTATCGAAATAAAGTGGTGGACTACTGCCTGGAACAGGACAAGCGGGGTGAGCCGGTGGTGATTCGGGAACTGTCTGAACATGTGGATGACGCGGCGCCAGAAAAGTTTGAACAATTTATCCGGCAGTCACAGGGAGAAGCCACCCCCGCACAACTGATCCCGGATCGCCGTCAACTGAAACAATATATCCGCATCAGTGGACGCAATGACTTACTGAGCATGAGCTTTGCGGCTGAGTGCCTGGGCGAAACCATCGTTTATGACAGGGAAGACGATAGTCTGACGATTCGCAACATACCGGCACCGCTTAAACTAAGATTGATTAAGCACATGCAAAAGTTGACTGAAGGTGAATGAAATATAAAGGTACCGGCTTTTTGAGCTAAGTGCTGCTTGGCTTGTATTTCTGTACACCTTGCGATTGTTGTATTTTTGATCAAAATGGGAGGGGGCGATGCAAAAGTTAACATTCCTTTTAGTGGTAATCACGCTGGCCGCAGTCGCTGGACTGTATGTGGATCGACAGCAACGGCAGGAGATATCTCAAACACAGGTCGAAGAACTGCAGTTGCAAATTGCTAAGCTGCAGCAGGAAGTCAGCAGGCTCAATGGCAAAGTTACCACGTTGGATAAAAGCAGTGTCGATGGTATTGTTCGGGAGGCAAACAATGCCATTCTGGATGGCTGGCAGTCACTGGTGAGCAGCGTAGAGGAGCAACTGAAAAAAGCCCGGCAAGAAGCCAAAAAAGCCCTGGAGGATCCCCAGTCCGACACTGCCGATCCTGATGCATATGATGGGCAATCCCAACCCAATGGGGAGGCTGATCCGGATAATAAACCCGTGCCTGGGACAGACAATTCCCAGCCAGGCTGGGGCGATAGCGCCCCTCATAGCTCGGGGGACCAGTTGGTCTCCCCCGATGGCACTGACCGTATTTAAACCACAATCCATAAGGAAGTTGAATGAAGGCGTTTAAAATTATATCTGGTGTAGTCCTGGCCATTATCGTTGTGGTGGCCATAGCGATGTTTCTGGTGTTCAAAAACATCGATTCGATTGTTAAGTCAGTGGTAGAAACGGCTGGCACAGAGGTGGTGGGAACTCAGGTGCAGTTGGATAGCGCCAAAGTTACCTGGCGAGAGGGGCGCGGTGAACTTCACGGCCTGACGATTGCTAACCCGCCCAATTTTTCTGCGGCAAGTGCTTTTAGTCTGGGGAATGTCGCTTTGGACATAGACTTAAACCGCTCCAGCGCTGACGTCATCGTCCTGAATGAGATCCTGGTGACTGATGCGCATCTGCTGGCAGAGCAAAAATTGACGGATGTGAATTTGCAGCAACTTCTCAATAACGTCAAAAGCAACAGTGGCACTGCTGGGCAGACATCCTCAACGAGCTCTGAAGCCAGTGAGGGCAAAGAAATACGCCTGGCGGTTGAAAAGTTTTCTCTCGAAAACATAGAGATGCGTATTCTAACGGATCAATGGGGTGAAAGAACGCTGACCATGCCCGCAGTGAATTTGACCAACATTGGTTCACCGGAAAAGGGGTTAACCCCAGAGGAAATGGCGGAAGCGATCCTGACTCCGATATTGGCCCAGGCCAAAAAGGCGGCCGAGAAAGAATTGAAGGCGCTGGCAAGAAAAGAGGCGGAGTCCAAACTCAAAGAAAACCTCAGTGACGAAGACGCTGAAAAACTGGATCAACTGAAGTCTCTTTTCGGTAAATAATGTTGGCATTTCGGCTTCACAATCGCTAAAGAGGCATCAAAAACACACCGCGAACAAAAAAGGCCCGTCAGGGCCTTTTTGGGTTCATCAACAGATTTTTACAGCGTCCCAATCCGCTCTTTAGCTGCGACGTACTGGATTTTCAATTGCTCCACAAATTCAGCGACGGTCTGGACCTTATGTACAGCGCCAATCCCCTGACCACAGCCCCAGATATCTTTCCAGGCTTTACTCTCCTGATCACCGCCGGAGCCAAAGTTCATTTTGGAGGGGTCGCTTTCAGGCAGGTTGTCCGGGTCCATTCCGGCAGCGGCGATTGATGGCTTGAGGTAGTTGCCATGCACGCCGGTGAATAAATTACTGTACACAATATCGCCAGAGGCGCTGTCAACGATCATGTTTTTATAGTTATCGACCGCATTCGCTTCCTGGGTCGCGATAAAGGCTGAGCCAATATAGCCCAGATCGGCCCCCATGGCTTGAGCCGCCAGCAGAGCGTCGCCCGTGGCAATACAACCCGATAACAGCAACGGGCCATCGAACCATTCGCGAATGTCCTGAATCAGGGCGATAGGAGACAGGGTGCCCGCATGACCCCCTGCGCCGGTGGCAACCGCAATCAGGCCATCAGCGCCTTTTGCAATGGCTTTTTTGGCGAAGGCGTTGTCAATGACGTCGTGTAGGGTGATGCCACCGTAGGAGTGAATGGCAGCATTAACATCTTCGCGAGCTCCGAGCGAGGTAATGACGATAGGTACCTTGTACTTCACACACAGGGCCAGGTCTTCTTCCAGGCGGTTGTTGGAGCGATGCACGATCTGATTGACGGCAAAGGGTGCTGCCGGCTTATCGGGGTGGGCATCATTGTAGCTGTCGAGTGCTTCTGTAATCAGAATAAGCCACTTTTCGAATTCACCCTCACCGCGAGCATTTAAGGAGGGGAAGGAACCTACTACGCCCGCTTTGCACTGTTCAATGACCATCGTAGGGTTGGACACAATAAACATGGGGGAGGCCACCGCCGGGATGCTTAATCGGCCTTTTAAAAGCTCGGGAAGGGACATCTTTTTACCTATGATTGGATGACTTATGTCGGTGTGTATGGAGGCTGTGCAAGCTACCCGTTGTCAGGAAACTGTATCCCGAAGTTAAGGAAAGGGTGTCCTGAAATGACGGGAGTCTGGATGAAGTCAGGATACCACTGAAGAAAAGGGGTGCCCATATGTGAAAGAAAGAAACGGCCTGTTATCAAACAAGTTAGCAGAAATCACCAACTGGCTGTCAAATATGACCGTCCTGAGGGCCGCGGTATCCGATGATCGCGGCCGGATTGCCAGCGACTTTTGCCCCCGCAGGTACGTTTTTGGTGACGACGCTGCCCATGCCAATAATGGCTTTGTCGCCAATGCTGACCCCGTCAACGATACAGACATTGGCGCCGATCCAGACGTCACTCCCGATCTCAATGCCTCGGGAGCTGACCGGTTGCTCCTGTATAAGGCGATCTACCTCCATACCGTGATTGAAGGCAAACATACAAGTTTGTGCAGCAATGCGCGTGTTGTCTCCAATACGAATTCCCGCACGTCCACCGTCCATGGTTACCGATTGATTGATACTGACTGCGGTACCCAGCTTGATGGGGCCGTGGAGAAAACTGTTGGCGGCAATCTGGCTTCGGTCGCCAATGACAATCGTGCGGCCTGGCTCGGCGAATAAATTTGCCTCCGGTGCAATAAAGCAATCCTCACCCAGTTCAACGGTCTCTAATTCCGTCAACGATTTTTGGACTTCTCGCTGCCAAAGGCTTGCCCATTCCCGGTGCTTTGCTTTCAAGGAATAATATAACCACGGCATATAGCTCAGGCGTCGTTTGTGTTGTATGCGGTATTGATCCATAACTGAAGATGCCCCCCATAAAATTGAAAACCGCAGTTTATCACGCTCCGGATGAGCGAGCCTGTGTTCCAGGCGTCCAGGCTGTAGAGGGGGGAGCGCGCAGCGTCAGGTGTGCCAGCGACGGCCGGCATCATTAGTGGAAACACTCTCGCTCAACGGGGTGTCTAATAAGAATAGCCGTTAACCGTTATGTGTTGTAGTGAGGGAAGTAGTAGAAAGTGGTGCCCGCGCTCGACTGGATTTAGAAGTCTGCTTTCTCGCATATCAGGCCAACGTATCAAAAAAGATAAGCGCTGCCGTCGCTAAGCAGTGAGCACTTGATAAAGTACTCGAGGGGATTCCCCTTATTACGAGTCGATAACGCGGGCACCTAAAACCAGTATAGCAGCGCGTGGATGGAGTACAGGGACAGGCTGTCACCTTGCAATGAAATTACAAAAAGGCCCGAAAGATAGGTGGTTACTCCCAATCCCCCGGGCCATTCATAGCTTGATGTCTCAGAGTGAAGCCCCCCGAAGTTAAAATCCATCCAACTGGGCTAAGTCAGAATTACCGGCAACCGATCAGGGCAAAAAGTGAGCAGCCTTGTGTCTTTGATTGCAATTGTGATCAAAAATCACACACCGAGTCTACTTGCCAGTGTGGGACGGTTCATCAATGATGATGATGCCATCGAGACAGGTTATCTTAATGCCATCGAGGCGCGGGTGGTTTTCAGGCTTGAGCCTTTCGGCAATATCATCAAGATCGAGGTGCACAACCCCGATATGCAGCACCCGGATTGCCACGCCCTTACAGCCCGTGTGGCGGAGCAGGTCTCTCAGCTGAAAACTGTTCAGCGCGTAGCGTCCGACGGGAAACAGTTCGTGTAGCTCCACAAAGGTATCGTATTGCATAATATGTCCTTATTTTTTGAAGATGGTTTCTCTGCAGTTTCTATGGATATATTATAGAGCCACTTTGCGCAATAACTTTGTGCCATAAATCCTATTGAGAGTGGAACATTTGCACTATTCCTTGATTGAGCACAACAGCGATTTTGTCATCGTCAACAAGGCGCCAGGCATTACTGTGCAGCGTGATTGCGACCAGCCGGGCTTGTTGGAATTGGTCGCAGATGAGCTCGGCCTTGAAAAACTCTACCCAGTGCATCGACTGGATAAAATGACCTCAGGCGTTCTGCTGATGGCCTGTCAACCGCAGGCCAACCAACTGTTGTCACAATGTTTTCAATCACGGGATGCGCATAAATATTATGTGGCTATTAGCGATAGGAAGCCTAAAAAGAAGCAGGGTTTAATCAAGGGAGATATGGACAAAGGCCGTCGCGGCAGCTGGAAGCTTTTGACCTCGCACAACAACCCGGCCATAACCCAGTTTTTCAGTTCAGCCATGGGGGCGGGGCTTCGCGCTTTTTTATTGAAGCCGCATACCGGAAAAACCCACCAGCTCAGGGTCGCCCTGCGCTCTTTGGGCGCGCCTGTACTGGGGGATACCCGGTACGGTGGCAGCGACAGCGACAGGGGATATTTACACGCTTTGCAACTGAGTTTTCCCTGGGAGGGGCAGCGGGTAACTTACCGCGCATTGCCAATGCAAGGACAGCATTTCCTGGGAGCAGATTTCGTCCAGCTACTGTCACGCTGGCAAGCCCCAGAACACCTCGACTGGCCACGGGTCTGATCCGGGCCTGCAACCGATGTTGCTCGCCAACGACGGGGTAATGCTGCCAGCTTGCCGAAGCGCAGAATAATGCCTGTCCAGCGATGTCAGTCGCACTGGGCAGTGCGACTGACGGGATCCGCTTATTCGTACAGGCAAAGATAAGCGCTCTCAACATCCGCCTTTACCTGGAAGGTTTGGTTCGCTTCCACGGTGAAGGTCTCACCTTGCTTGAACGTGACCCAGTTATCTGCACCGGGCAGTTTAACGGTTAAGCTGCCGCTGGTAACGGTCATGTATTCTTTCTGGCTGGTACCGAACTCATAGTCGCCTTGAGCCATCACACCCACCGTGGCTGGAAGGGTCTCTGTCTGGAAAGCGATGGAGGTTACTTTGCCATCAAAATAATGGTTGGTTTTGAACATGGGGTGACCCTCAAAAGTGGTTGACTGTAAAAGAAGAGTGGAGCGCGTCTCCTCGACCCCATGTTAATTTAGCCGGAACGTCAAAAACCCGCAAAACTTAGCACTGGGCTGGCCGTTTCCTGAGACCTGCTGGCCGAAGAGGCGGGAATTATACGCAGAGCCAGAGACCTTGACCAGACAGTGGCTTCAAGCCTGATAGCGAGGTGGTCGAATCAACCAGTACGTCAACTTTGAGTTGGCGTACTCAGGTAAGGGCGTCTCTGATAAGCTGTGCGTGACGTGAGGAGATGAAAGCTTGGAAAATCCATTAATTACACCAATTGAACATATTTTGACCGCCAGCCCCGGGCTCACCTGGACTGAGCATGCTTTGATCAGGCAATTGGTGGAACAAGGGTACCTTTGTGCTGACTATGGCCGTGAATCACTGAGTTTGTTTCAGGCCCACTTTTTGGTGATGAATGCCCTGTACCAGTTGCGTCAGTCATTTCAAGTCAAAGGGGTGGGGCGGCTGTTAATTTCGACATTGTCCACGGTATTTACACCGGCCAATTCACTCAATGACACAGAGCAACGCGGTTCACAAGAGTTGACGGAGGAAAACGGCAAGCTGACAGCGTATTATTTATCGTGGGATAACCTGACATCGGCATCTGATGATTCTGTAGATCAGTTATTAAAAAGTTTCTGGCGGCGTTATGGCGGCCAGGACGATCGTCAAAATGCCCTGTATTTATTGGAGTTACAGGAGCCGGTGACCATGCCACAAATTAAACGACGCTATCGTGAGAAGGCCATGTCCTGGCACCCGGATCGAGGTGGCAGTAACGAGCAGCTGGCTGAGTTAAATAACGCTTTGGGTGTGCTGAAACGTTACTATGGATGATTTACTCAAAGTGACTTATCGTCATACACAGTACCTGAAGACTTTACCCTTCAGCTGTCGTTAGCCTTAGCGAAGACTTTGACAATACCTTTATGGCTCTGATTTGGCAGAAACAAGTTACCCACGCGGGTAAAACAACTCAATATGAAGTCCGCAATGCGGGTCGTACCAGGCGCTTGTACACCAATGGCGTATTCCACAGTCAATACAGTCCGTCCCGCCCTGTCGCGGGCTCAGTTTGGGATCTGTTGTTACTGCCGGCTTTCTTTCACCGTCCAGGCTTGATCAACAGAGTGCTTGTTCTGGGAGTGGGGGGCGGTGCGGTATTGAAGCAACTGCAATATTTTTTACAACCCGAAGTGATTGTGGGTGTTGAGCTGAATCCTGTCCATATCCAGGTGGCCAAGCGTTTTTTCAAGGTAACGGGTGACGAGTTTGAATTGGTGTGTGCCGACGCGCTTGAATGGCTGGAGCAGTATCAAGGGCCACCCTTTGATTTGATCATTGACGATTTGTTTGGTGAGGAGGGGGGCGAACCCTGCAGGGCGGTTGCCGCAGATGAAGCCTGGTGTGCACTGTTAAAAAAACACCTTATGGATTCAGGCTCAGTGGCCATCAATTTTGATACCCCTGAACTTATGCAGCGCTGTTTTTGGTTGGCTGAACACGCTGCCGACCCAAAAGCCCTGAGCAAAAAGTCCCCAGCAACCAATGACCATCTCCCCGCTGATTGGTGGCAACAGGTTTATCAATTATCCACGCCGTTGTATTCAAACTGCATTGCCTTGTTCACTCAACAGCCCACGCCTCGACATGAGTTCCTGGAAAACCTGCGCCAGTTCAAAGAACTGGACGAGTCCAGAACAACCTGCAAATTAAACTACCAACTCAGACGTGTCCGATGACTCCTGGCTCCCGCAGCGTCGTTAAGGCGGGAGGTTGGGGGGCTATGATCGTAAGCCCTCTTTTTCTGAAAACTGCACGGTGCTATAGCGCCAGGCTTTTATGTCTGTCGGCCAGGCCCCAACGGTGAGTCCCGCTTTTTGTTTCAAGTGCAATAAAAACTCTTCGGCTGTGTGCAATTGTGTCCAGACTGAGGGAAGAAAGGTGGCATGGTGTGAGCCTGTTTCGATCGTAAGACCGTCGACCCCCACGTTGATCTGACTGAGCAGCTGCCGTTCAGAAGAAAACTGGATAGGTGTCTCAATAGAAAGAATAGAAATTTCAATATCGAGATCAATCAATTCATCTTCATTGACAGGGTGATACCGATAATCCCGAAAAGCGGCCGCCTGGGCGTGTTCGATAACGTCCAGATACAGGGGCTGGTAGCCTCTCAGCGCGCCCATGCAACCTCTGAGTTTTCCGTGTTTATGCAACGAAACAAAGCAGCTGCGTATTTCGCGAAGTGTGAGAGAGTCTGGGGCTGGAATAAGGCCAATGTCAGGGTTTAACCGGTTGCCAATGGCGGACCTGGCGGTCGCCAGTAAAATCTTTTTATCCTCGTTTGCCAAAAGCGGCTCGGAGTCACTGTCGGGTAAAGGTGGTTCTGTGTTTCTAAGAGTGTCTTGGGAGGTATCGGCTTTAGCGCGGGAGTTGCGTTTTGAGGGGGTAAGCCCATCCGCCGGTTTGTACGTGAATGTGAACGCGCCATAACCAACCACTCGATCCTTGTTGCCACAGGTGTCACCTGAGTTACAGAGGTCTATGCACTCAACGGTTAAATTGGCTGCCAGTTGACTCATCATGAAACCATTGATGGCCCGACACCCACAAGCTTCATCACCTTTTAGAGAGTGGCTGTGCTGGCAAATAGCAAAAGAGGTGCGTTGGTCTTTTTGGTTGGCTACCTGGTATTCGTGGTAATGACTCAAATCCGAACTGATGATGATGAGAAGTTCTCCGGTATTAAACCCTTGCTGCTGATACTCTGCAATGACATCGTCGACGACTTGCGCGATGTGTTGTGGCGGAGCATCTCCAATCAGTAGGGGAATCAATTCGAAATGACCCAAGGTTTCTTGCAAGTAGGGAAGCTGAACCTCAAGGCAGTGTTCCCAGCGATGTGCCTCCCGGTGATCTTTGACCAGTTGCTGTTGTTTAAGAAGGTAGAGTGTTCTTGTATCGATCGCGACTTCGCCCAATGGCGTTTCAAAAGAATCACAGGCAGGTGAGGCAATACCGTGAAAGCCCACTCGATGCGAGGGGCCTAACAGCAATACCCGTCGGATCAAGTGCGGGCTCGGCAAGCTGGCGTAAGCGGACGCGGCCGTTTTGCCTGAATAGATATAGCCAGCATGGGGTACGATCAAGGCCTGAGGGTTGGCGCCGAAGTGATAGTTTTTATTTCGGGCTTTGGCACTCGCCAAAAGCTCATTGATGGATGCTCGCAATCGCTCTGCTTGTGCGGGGTAAAAGCTACCAGCTACCGCAGCCGGTCGCCTGGTGGGGTGGAGAGATGGCATGGTATAACTTCTCTGCAGCAGAATGATCAAAATTTACCATAATTATAGAAGATCATTGAGCAATCAGTAGGGTGAGAGACGGTGTCTGAGGATTTAAGCTCCACTTTTCCAACACGCTATTGGCATTCCCTGGACAGTGAGCGGGTACAGTGTGATTTGTGCCCCCGTTTCTGTAAATTGCGGGAAGGCCAGCGCGGACTTTGTTATTTGCGGGGTTGCGAAAACGGCCAGGTTGTTCTGTTTAGTTATGGGCGATCAAGTGGTTTTTGCGTTGACCCCATTGAAAAAAAACCGCTCAATCATTTTTTACCGGGTACATCTGTCCTTTCTTTTGGCACTGCGGGGTGTAATCTGGCCTGTAAGTTTTGTCAAAATTGGGATATGACCAAATCTCGCGAAATGGATACTCTGGCGGATGCAGCATCTCCTGAAACCTTGGCTCAAACCGCAAAAGCCCTGGGCTGTCGCAGTTTGGCTTTTACTTATAACGACCCGGTCACGTTTCTTGAGTACGCCGTTGATGTCGCCCAGGCAGCTCATGAGTACGACATCAAAAGCGTAGCGGTCAGTGCTGGCTATATTTGCGAGCAACCCCGGCAAGATTTTTTTGCTGTGATGGATGCGGCCAATATCGACCTTAAAGCGTTTACGGAATCCTTTTATCACAAAGTGTGTGGTGCGCATTTGCAGCCAGTGCTGGAGACGCTGGAATACCTTTATCACGAAACTCACGTTTGGTTTGAAATCACCACCCTGTTAATTCCTGGGGAAAATGACAGCGATTCCGAGCTGCACGCCATGACCGAGTGGATTGCTGACCGCCTTGGTCGGGATGTCCCGCTGCATTTCACGGCGTTCCACCCCGATTGGAAAATGCTGAATACGCTTTCGACACCAGCCTCCACCTTAAGCCGCGCGCGAACAATTGCCCGCTCAAAGGGGTTGAATTTTGTTTACTGTGGCAATGTTCATGATCGTGTTGGCGGTAGCAGCTATTGCCCTTCCTGCCAGGCGCTGTTGATAGAAAGGGATTGGTACCAGCTGGGCGAGTGGCATTTACAGGGGGGGCGTTGTGAGTATTGTGGTGCCACTGTCCCCGGTGTATTTGAAGCTGAGCCAGGCCATTGGGGGGCGAGAAGACAGCCGGTCCGCATTCTGTCTTAAGCGGCTGTCCGCCGTGCTGATGCCCGAGGGGCGCCATTGTCAGGTACGCCAGCAAAGCCGGTTCACTCTGACCCACGAAATGAGGCGGCGTTTCCGGCTTCAATAGCGTGGTTTTGTGTGGTGTTGTCTGGCTTGGCGTGGTGGCGCGTTGTCTGATGCGATTCAATCGGGCAATCGGGCAATCGGGCAATCGGGCAATCGGGCTATCGGGCTATCGGGCTATCGGGCTATCGAGTAAGGGCGATGACTTTAAATTGTTGGTCGCGGGTCAAGGTTTCCACGCGAGAAAAATAGCCTTTGGCTTTCTTTTCGAGACCAATGAACTGATTGACCACAAACAGCGCGATGCCCTGGCTCGACAGTCGCTCAGAGCTGTTGCGCAAAAATTTGTCGGTCAGTGACGAGTCCACTGAAAACCCCTGGTGAAAAGGAGGATTGCAGAGAATGCAGTCAAACTTTTCATTGATGCCTGACGCACAATCATCCGCAATGACGACCACGGCCATTTGAGCCCGGTTGAAATTCTCGGTAGCGCAGGCTATGGCTGCCGCATTGTTGTCCGTTGCACAGCGATACTTTACCTGTGGCCAGGACGCACTCCTCAGTGTCAGATAACCGTAGCCGCAGCCGAGATCCAGGATGGACTGGGGGGGAGTGTGATTTTGAAAGTAGTGGCTGGCTGTATCCATTAACAAGCGACTGCCCTGATCTTCTTTGTCCCACCCGAAAAGTCCAGGTTTGCTGAGAGTGGGCGTCTCCAGAGAGGTGTGGATTTCTCGAATGCGTGGATACTCCTTGTCATCAAGGCGCTGGGGTACATCGTTCCGGGAGGTTTTGAGAATGACCCCCAGATAACTGTTGCCACTTTTCCTTGCGGGTATCTTTTGACCGAATAATTTGCCGGCTTTCTCGATATAGGATTTTGTGCCATCGCTTTTTTCGCCGCTGATGACAAGGTTTCCTCCGGCTTTTAAGGTTCGGAAGGCTTCATTGATAATGTGGTGGACGACAGGCTTCTCTTTTGAGACCCGATAGACCACTGTGTCAACGCTGTTGTCGGGGAGGTAACTCAAATCGTAATCGCTGAACCGAGTCTGCAGTGATTGTTTTAGGCACTGGCGATAAACATCATAGCGGTTTGTGATCACGTCCAGGTCTTCGTGCGGGGTAACAGCTTGTCCGGAGTGCAGCACATTCTCGTCCGCTATCCACAGCGTGTGGTTATGTGTGTTTTCCAAATAAGGCAGTAATAACTGAAAGCTGGCATCAGACATGTTTTTTTGAAATATCCTGTGTTAAACCTTCACGCTTAAAACTTCTTCGCGGGTCAGCTCCCGGTAATCACCAGGGTCCAGATCCGCATCCAGCACAATGTCGCCCACTTTTTCTCGGTGTAACTCTTCCACCCGGTTGCCAACAGCGGCAAACATACGCTTCACCTGATGATATTTGCCTTCTGAAATGGTCAGGCGGGCTTCGTTTGAAAAGAGGATGTCGAGCTCTGCCGGCAGCGTGAGTTTAAGCTCCCCATCCAGTTTCACCCCATTGGAAAATTTTTCGCCGGTATCCTCGCTGATATCACTGGCAAGGGTAACGTGGTAGGTTTTTTTGCACTCGCGTTTGGGCGAGGTAATGGCGTGATTCCACTTGCCATCGTCCGTAATTAGAACCAGGCCGGTGGTGTCAATATCCAGTCGGCCGGCAATTTGTAATTTGTCCTTGTTGGGCTCGTCAATCAATTCCATGACGGTGGGGTGGTCACGATCTTTGGTCACACACACATAGCCCTGAGGTTTATGCAGCATAAAATAACGGGGGCGGGGGGCTTCCAGTGGTTCATCGTCAACACAGACTTGCATCGATTCCGTAACGTATAAAGAGGGATCTTTGACGACCTCACCATCAACGGTGACAAAACCTGCGCGAAGGAGGCGTTTAACTTCCTTACGCGACAGGTCACTGACGTGGCTAATGTACTTGTCTAAACGCATGGTGTTTCTAATCCTGTGTATTCTCGGTGTGGGGCCGCAGTGTCAGAGTGTTGAATTGCTGGCGGCGCTTAAGGGATGTCATCGGTCGTGGTATTAGCCCAGGCTGGTAATTCATCCGTGGCGTCAGAAAAAGCGCCCAACCAGTCAAAGCGCTCCAGCAACTGGAGGAACGCATCGTCTGGCGCAGCGCTCAGGCTCAGGAGTGCGCCTGATACCGGATGGGGCAGCTGCATTTGGCTGGCATGGAGCAACAGGCGCCCTGCGTTCAATTCGCTCTTAAAGTAACGGTTGTGCCGTCCTCGCCCGTGTTTGGCGTCCCCAATAACAGGGTGATTGATGTGCTTCATGTGACGCCGAATCTGGTGCTTGCGGCCGGTAAGCGGTTGGCATTCAACCAGAGAATAACGGCTCTGCGGGTAATGCTCAATTTCGACCGGAAGCTCAATGGTGGCCAGGCGACGGAAATTCGTCTGAGCACTTTGTGGCGCTTTATCGTGCTTGGCTTTTTTATCGGTGTATTTGTCGAGCTCTTCTTTAAGGGCGTGGTCAATATGACCGTTCTCGGGGGCGTAACCACGCACCACCGCGTGGTACGTTTTGCGAATGCACTTTGTTTCGATCGCCGAGCTGATGCTTCTGGCGGCGTCGGGATTCAAGGCAAACACCAAGACACCGGATGTAGGCTTGTCGAGCCGGTGAACCGGGTAGACCCTCTGCCCAATCTGATCTCTGATGATTTGCAGCGCAAAGCGGGTTTCGTGACGGTCAATTTCGCTGCGATGGACCAGCAGTCCCGAAGGCTTGTTGATGGCGATCAGGTGTTCATCCTGATAAATGACCGGAAGGGTTTCCGCAGCTGACAAGGTAAAGCTCCTTACCGATTAAGTCCAAAACAAGCCGATTAAGCCCAAAACAAACTGAATGCCCAAGACAAGCCGGTTTAAACGCAAGGCAGGCGGGTTAAGCTCTGGGAGGCTGTTTGACGAGCGGGTGACTGTGCCGTGCCGGTAGTGAGAGCGGCCTCTCACTACCTCGGCGGTCAGCGCCTTAAAGGATTTTCTTTTCGCCGGAATCAACAGATTGATAAATCAGGGTATTAATAGTCATCGGGCCCACGCCTCCAGGCACAGGTGTATAAGCCGCTACGCGCTCTTTCAGCGGTTCCAGCTCAATGTCGCCAACGCCACCTGGGTGATAACCGGCATCAACCACAACGGCACCATCTTTAATCCAGTCGGCCTTGATGAATTCAGGTTTGCCGACAGCACCGACAACGATATCCGCTTGTCTGATGTGAGCCTCAAGGCCCTGGGTGCGGGAATGACAGATAGTCACGGTGGCGTTGGCGCCCAGCAGCATCATTGCCATAGGTTTACCCAGTATAGGGCTGCGGCCGACAACGACGGCGTGCTTGCCGGCGATATCAATGTTGTAGGCTTCCAGCAGGCGCATAATGCCTTTGGGGGTTGCGCAGCCATAGGCCTCTTCACCCATGCTCATGCGACCAAAGCCCAGGCAGGTGACGCCGTCGACATCCTTTTCAAGAGCAATGGCGTCAAAACACGCACGTTCGTCAATCTGCTCAGGAACCGGGTGCTGTAACAGAATGCCGTGCACATTGGGATTGTTGTTCAACTCGTCAATTTTAGCCAACAGCTGCTCGGTGGTGGTTGCTTCCGACATTTCTACCTTAAGAGAGTCCATTCCAATGCGGGTACAGGCATTCCCTTTCATTTTCACATAGGTGGCTGAGGCCGGATCGCCACCGACCAAAATGGTCGCCAGAATCGGGGTTTGGCCGTTACTTTTTGCTTTCAGTGCTGTGACGCGGGTGGAGAGCTCTTGTTCAGTTTTTTGAGCGAGGGCTTTACCGTCCATTACCAGTGCAGACATTGGGGGTCTCATTCGTTAAGATTGATGAAGTGAAGAGTGGTATATAAAGACCGCTATTCTCCCACAAGCGGTCTGATTGTCCAATATATAGTCCATTATGTGCTTGATATGCATGGACATTCGTCTCGGTGGCCGGTAGTGGGAAAAATTACGGCCAAGTTGCTGATTTAAAGACCGGCTAGACTAAAGAACAACCCGCTGCAGGCGGTCACTGAAAAGGTCTGTCTAAGTTACTGCAATTGTTGAACATTTTTTTCAAAAAGCCGTTGACGGAGTAGGGGAGCATGGGTAATATGCGCACCACTTCAGAGGCAACAGCCACTAAAGATCAGTCGGAGTGTAGCGCAGCTTGGTAGCGCATCTGGTTTGGGACCAGAGGGTCGGGGGTTCGAATCCCTCCACTCCGACCACTATTTCATGTTCGAGCCTAGGAAGGCTTTGAGTCTAGGGCTCACCCAAATTGCCCATTGGCAATACACAGTGCGCCCGTAGCTCAGTTGGATAGAGCATCCGCCTTCTAAGCGGATGGTCGCAGGTTCGAATCCTGCCGGGTGCGCCATCTTCGCGCAGGCAGACTTTGTTGGGTAGTTAGCATTACCGCAACAGAAAAGTTCAATGGTGGGCGTAGCTCAGTTGGTAGAGCCCCGGATTGTGATTCCGGTCGTCGTGGGTTCAAGTCCCATCGTCCACCCCATTTAAAATCCCGCAAGTCATCGATTTGCGGGATTTTTTCGTTATCTCTCCGTGAATTTTCACATGTTCCTCTGCTCAGGCCCCTGTCGACCGGCCTCTTTCTTTGAATTGGGCTTCCCAAGTGCTTGTCGATGCGCGTGCAGCGCCCGTCTGCGGGCATCTGTAGCGTGCCCGCTGCGCTTTGGCCGATAGGCCGGAGTGACTCTGGAATCCTGCGACAGCTGGCTGACGGGACTCAAGAGCCGACCCGGATCAATGGTTGGTGACCCGGCGCACCGCATCCAGCCAGCCGCTGTAGAGGTGTTGCCGTTCCGTTTTGCTCATTTGGGGTGCGAAGTGTTGGTCGCAGGCCCACATCGTTTGAATTTGTTGAGTGGATTCAAAGACACCGGTGTGTAGCCCGGCGAGGTAGGCGGCACCCAGGGCTGTGGTTTCCGTAATTTCCGGGCGCTCCACCGCGGAATCAAGCAGGTTGGCCAAAAACTGTATCAACCAGTTGTTGATTACCATGCCGCCGTCCACTCTGAGGGTTGACGGAAGTACGGCCCCGTCCGCCGCCATGGCCTCCAGTAAATCCCGGGTTTGGTAGCAAACGGATTGCAGGCCTGCGGCGACAATTTCCTGAATGCCGGTGTCGCGAGTCAACCCCATAATCGCCCCCCGGGCATGCGGGTCCCAATAGGGAGCCCCCAGCCCAGTGAATGCCGGTACCAGATAAACGTTCGATGTTTTATCGGCAGCTTCGGCGAGCGCCTCTGTTTGCGAGGCGTCATCAATCAGCTGCAATCCATCACGCAACCACTGAACGGCTGCTCCGGCAATGAAAATACTGCCTTCGATGGCGTAGGTGACCTGCCCATTTAATCGATAACCCACCGTAGTCAGCAGTCGGTTGTCGGAGCTGATGGCTGTGGTGCCGGTATTCAAGATCAAAAAGCAGCCCGTACCGTAGGTGCTTTTGGCCATTCCGGGCTCAAAGCAGGCCTGCCCAAACAGCGCTGCCTGCTGGTCGCCGGCAATACCGGTAATTGGCAACGACTTTCCGAATAAATCAGGCGTGGTCATGCCGAAGTCAGTGCTGCAGTCACACACTTCGGGGAGCATGGTTTCCGGTATTGAGAGCAATGCCAGAAGCTCTTTGTCCCACTGTTGCGTGTGGATATTAAACAGCATCGTGCGCGATGCGTTGGTCGCATCGGTTTTATGAACTTTGCCGCCGCTGAGTCGCCATAGCAGGAAGCTGTCAACGGTGCCGAACAACAATCTACCGGCCTCGGCTTTGGCTCTTGCGCCGTCCACATTTTGCAGAATCCACTGTATTTTGGTGCCGGAAAAATAAGGATCAATGAGTAATCCGGTTTTTTCGGCGATAGACTTTTCGCAACCGCTGTCGCGCAGTTGCTGGCAGGTTTCGGCGGTGCGCCGGTCCTGCCAGACAATCGCATTATACACCGGCGTGCCGGTATCTTTGTCCCAGACTATGGTGGTTTCACGCTGGTTGGTGATGCCGATGCAGTTGATGGCCGAGGCGGGCAGGCGGGATTTTTGAATGGCTTTTTCGCAGACACTGAGGGTGCTAGACCAAATGGTTTCCGGATCGTGTTCAACCCAGCCGTCGGCAGGGTATTGCTGCTCAAATTCTTGTTGCGCCTGCCATAAGGGCAGACCGCGCTCATTAAAAATGATGGCTCGCGAGCTGGTTGTGCCCTGATCAATAGAAAGAATGTATTTTGCCATGAGTGCTTTCCCTCGCTGTATAGCAGCAGTTTGGCACAGGCTTAACCAATTAAAAAGAAGAGGGGGACGGCGTTGGTAGAGAAAATCGCGGTAGCGTTTAAGGTGCAGATGATGTTGAGCTGGTTCAGTGGTTATAAGACCGGTTCTGCGTTGAACGCGGTGAAAGAGAAAGCTGACACCCTGGGGCTAGACGCTCAGTGTGTAAGGGTGTCAGCTGCTTGCACTTGGACTACTCTGTTGTTCGCGGTAGTGGCGTTAATAAACCGTTTGCAAAATCAGTGGAGGTCGTTACCTTGATACTCCATTTCCTCTTCCAGCAAAGGCGTTCTTTCTAGTGGTGCCGTTCTGATGGTTTCTTTTGTGGCGGCCTGTTTGGCAGAAACTTCCTTCAACTTGCGCTCTGCAGCTTTGAAAAGATCCCGTACAGCAACATGAATGGATGGGTCGTCTTGATGCAGCGTGAATGAATTACCTTTAACACCCAATTCTATCTGAGCCCGAAACATCTTGCCTTTGTTCTTGTGCTGATGAGGAGAGTCCAGCACAACACGGCTGCTGTGGATCTGAGTAGAAATCCGATTCAGTTTTTTGAGCTTTTTATCGATAGTGCTTGTCAGTGCTTGAGATTCATCCAGGTCACGATAAACGACATTATTCATGTTTTGCATAAGTAGCTCCTGTAAATCTTGAAGGGTTCTAGCTAAGGTGGCCACCTTTGAAATTTATATTGCCTCCGACAGTTTTAATTTCAAGTGTTTTTTTGTAATAAAAAGTGAAGCGTGAAATAAAGACGTTAATTGATGTAAAACGCTTGGTGATCCGAAAAAGCCGTGCTAGATTGATCTGATCAGTTGATCCAGAACCCCCTTTCTTAGGCGCTTTACGCGCTGTTTCAGTCATTGCTAATCCTCAATTCTTACGGTCAAAACATCGCACTGTGCGCCGTGAAGCACACTGTTTGATGTCGAGCCGAAGAGCAATCTCAGTCCTGACTTGCCATGACTGCCGACAACAATCAGGTCACAATTTAGTTCTTTGGCTAATTTGTGCACACCTTCGGCGGGTGGCCCGAAGATAATATGTCCTTGGCCTTTGGGAATATTCACCTTTTCCAGCACGGCGCATAATTCCGGGTAGGTTTTTTGGCGTATCTGGGTTTCCGTGATCTGGTGGTTGCTGCCCGTCAGTTCACCATAGCCAGTAATGGGGTGCTCGCAGGTGTGAACAACATGGATGATGGCGGGGTCGTTGCCCGTAACCGCCAGGGCGGTCTGTATGATTTTTACACTGTTGGCGTCCAGATCTATAGCGCACAGTATGTTTTTGTAATAGTTCACATTTTGTTCCTTCTGGAATTCATGTTTCAACTTCACGCTCGTGACGTTGTCGAGCAAAACTGCAGTCGCACATCAATCTGCCGGGCTTGGCGCCTAAATTTTCTTTTTGACACCCTTTTTTGTGCGGGTTGTGGTGGTGCTTTTCCTTATGAAAAAGGTTAGCAACACCGGAGCAAGTTTTGGGATTTTTCTTCGTTGATGCAACAAAGGGCATAGTGGCTGATATGTGACCTGTTTTTTGAGCGAAGTGTGGTCTAAGGCCTTAAATTTAGGGGGTTTTCAGTGTTCGGGAGACCTGATTACTTGTATTTATGCGCCATGCTCGGTAGAGTGAAACATACTCGAAACGCCCGTTCTACAGGCCATCCTTTACTTAGGATGCAACCTTTCAAGCCATCAACACCTCAAGATGTACGGACCATGATATTTAAGAAGCTAGCTCTTTCAGCCCTAATCCTCGGTAGTACCCAGTTCACTTTTGCGCTTTCACCCAGCCAAGAAGAAGACAAACTGGATCGTTATTATCAAGCTTTTGAAAACCGTTCTTCTGAATTGGAAGATGTCGACAATGAATTGTTTGGATATGAGTACAAGTTAGAACGAGCTCAAAAAGACCTGCAATCCGCAGAGCAGGAACTGTCAAAGGCCCAGTCTGAGTACGCGACGGCCAAGGCCGCTTTACTAAAAGATAATTCAGAAGATAATCTTCGCAATATGAATTTGACCGAGCACGCTCTTAAGATGTCTGAGCGGGGAGTTCGCACTCGCACCAAACGCCTGGAGCGCGTTGAAAATAATATTGCTGAGCTCACCGCCAAAAAAGAGCAGTTATCCAAACAGGTAACGGAAGGTCAGAAGCGCATCACTGCTCAGGAAAAGCTTGTGCAGAAGGTAAAAGCCGATGCCTCCAGACGTTTGGCTCAGGCAGAACAGGCCAAGGCTGAAGCGCAGCGCCGCATGCTTGAAGAAAAACGTCTGGCAGAATCGAGTCGCAAGGCGGTTGAAGCCAGCCTGAACAAGCCGACGTCTCCAAGCCCAGTCAGTCAGCCAGCGGTTCAGGTGCCGACAGAATCTATCGCAGCAGCGGCGGATGAGTCGCCAGACACAATTGATCAGAGTGAGTTAAGTACGCTGGATCGGGAAGCGCTGGAATATGCCCAGAAAGAAATCGCCCGACTGGAAGATCTTTTGACTGACTCCAATCACGGCCGTCCTACTTACAAGCGTTTGACGCTCGGTGGCAACAAAGTAGAGACCGAACAGTTTGAGTTTTTGGGTAAGGACCAATACCGGGTTGATACGGTAGTCCAGAATGGGCGTCAGATTTTTCAGGTTGGTAAGCACAAGTTCCGCCGTACCATTCCCGCTTCCGATAATGGTGCAGAATACGTCTTTATCTACGACGCCAAACGCCTGTCACGTCCACGACTGGTTATGTTTAAAAAATCCCTGCTTGATGCCATCAATTAGTCTTCAGACTGTTTGAATGCGACTGCCGGATTCAGTTCCGGCAGTTTTCCCTCCTGATGAAACTCCGTTTGCCCAGCCCTTGCACCCTCACTGTCGTCACAACATTACTGCAACCCCTTGATTTATCTAATTTAATTATTGATGAAATGCAGAAGCTGCCGAGTTCGGATGAGGCCCTCGGGGCTCCTGCTACACTGAATGAATCACAGCAGGAGGCCTTATGCACTCTAGCCCAGAAGCTTCAGGAACATCCTCGGCAGCCATGAGTGAGCCGGGGGCTACGTCAAAGCCTATACTCGCTTCAGACACCAAAGCCAATATCCTCATCACCGGAGGCACGGGGTTTATTGGCCCGGAGCTGGTGCGAGCCCTACTGAGCAAGGGGTATTCCTGCTGGGTGCTGAGTCGTCAAGCCGGTGGCGGCATGAGATCAGTGGCGGGCGCGAATTACATCAGCCATCTTGAAGAGTTGCCCGAGACACTTCCCTCATTGATCGTCAACCTCGCAGGCGAAGGTATTGCCGACAAGCGCTGGAGTGCGACAAGAAAGAGGCGATTGTACCGCAGTCGTATTAATGTCACTGAAGCACTGGTCGGCTATTACCGAGAAGCGGGGCAGGCGCCTTCACGGGTAGTTTCCGGTTCTGCGGTCGGTTACTACGGATCCCACGGTGATGAAATGCTCAATGAAGAAGGGCGTTGTCACCCGGGTTTTGCTCATTCACTCTGTCGGGATTGGGAGCTGGCGGCAGAAGGCTTTCAGCAGCTTGGAGCCGTTCTTTGTTGCGCCCGAATTGGAGTTGTGATTGGCGCCGATGGGGGAATTGTCAGCCGCCTGAAAAAGCCATTTCAGATGGGGTTGGGCGGAAGGCTGGGTTCCGGAAGGCAGTGGATGAGCTGGATTCACCGCCAGGATTTGGTCGATTTACTGATTTTTTTGTTGGAGCATACCACTCTGCAGGGACCTTTTAACGCCACCTCGCCTAACCCTGTCACCAATGCTGAATTTACCCAGCTGTTTGCTGAGCAGGTTGGCCGTGCGGCAAGGCTGCCAATGCCAGAGCCGATCGTTAAGTTGTTGTTTGGTCAGATGGGGGAGGAATTGCTGCTGAGCGGCCAGCGAGTAATGCCGGAGAATATTGTCCGCAGCGGGTTTGAGTTTACCTACCCCACGTTAAATCTGGCTCTGGGGGAGGCGTTGGGCGGAGTCGCCTAGCGCACTGCGCCAGCTCGACCGGGCAAATCGGCTCCGCCTGGCCTGTGGGCGCGTTACGCCGGGAGCAGGGCATTCTTTTGTCATGATTATTTGTGGCATAATCAAAGTTTCTTATAACATCGAAACTTAACTGTGAGTGCTGGAGCGTATGGGTTTTACTGACGCGGATTGGGTGGCCATTGGTCTGACTCTTCGGTTGGCATTCACCGTGACCGTATTGTTACTGGTCATAGGAACACCTATTGCCTGGTGGCTTGCCCGCACAAATTCCTGGTTGCGCGGCCCGGTGGCTGCAGTAGTCGCTTTGCCATTGGTGCTGCCGCCGACCGTACTGGGGTTTTATTTTCTGCTGGCCATGGGGCCGCAGGGCTGGCTTGGACAATTGACCCAAATGATGGGGTTGGGAGGTTTGGCGTTTACGTTCTGGGGCTTGGTGATAGCGTCCATGGTTTACTCCTTGCCCTTTGTGGTTCAGCCGCTACAAAATGCCATGATGTCATTGGGGGATCGCCCCCTGGAAGTTGCCGCTACCCTGGGCGCAGGGCCTTGCGACCGTTTTTTCTCGGTGGTGTTGCCAATGTCCAGACCTGGATTTGTAACGGCAGCTGTTTTGGGGTTTGCCCATACCGTGGGGGAATTTGGTTTAGTGCTGATGATCGGTGGCAATATCCCCGGAGAAACCCGCCTTGTCTCTGTCCAGATTTATGATCACGTGGAAGCCCTGGAATACACTCAGGCGCATTGGCTGTCTGCCGCTATGGTCGTTTTTTCCTTCAGTGTTTTATTGGTACTGTATCGCTATCAGGGAAAGAGCTCACCGTTTAAAGTTGGCCATGGAGTTTGATAGGTGTCCGATAACTCTAGTGTTCTGGGTCGGCCTTCGATCAGTGCTCGGTTTGCATTTGCCCACGATACCGGCGAAAGCACAGACTTCTCCCTTGACGTTAATCTTCAATTGCCCGCCTCAGGTGTCACTGCGGTGTATGGTCATTCGGGCTCTGGCAAGACGACATTGTTGCGTTGTATCGCGGGTTTGCAGCGCAACATTCACCCGCAGACCAAGACTGGCTACACGGCCCATCTGGCGATTAACAACACAATATGGCAGGACGAAAAGACATTTCTGCCCACTCACAAAAGGGCTCTGGGCTATGTCTTCCAGGAGTCCGGGTTGTTTGCTCATTTGACGATAGCGAACAACATCGACTACGGCATTCGCCGGGCTGCGAAAAAACCAACGGACGCTGATTACAATCACATCCTCGCCTTGATGGGCATTCAATCCCTGATGAAACAGTTTCCTGCACAATTGTCGGGGGGCGAACGTCAACGAGTCGCTATTGCCCGATCCCTGCTGATCAGGCCTCGATTGTTGTTAATGGATGAGCCACTGTCCTCGCTGGACATCACTCGCAAGGAGGATATCCTGCCGTACCTGGAGTCCCTCAAAAGCGAACTGAACGTCCCCATTATTTATGTCACTCACTCTATGGATGAGGTGGCCAGATTGGCAGACCATCTCGTTGTCATGGAGAAGGGGCGGGTGGCTGCACAGGGGCCCCTGCGAGAAGTGCTTTCACGTTTGGATCTGCCGGTGTTATCCGCCGAAGCCGGAGTGGTCGTGGAGGCAACGGTGCTGGAACGGGATGATCGGTGGCACTTGCTGCGAGCTGAAATTGAAGGTGGGACACTATGGCTAAATGACAATGCTGAAGCCATTGGCCAGGTTGTTCGGCTTCGCATCCTGGCAAAGGATATTAGCTTGTCGAAATCCGCCAACGAAGCCACAAGCATCCTTAACCGGATACCCGTGCGGGTGACTGCGGTAACCCCTGATCTGGATGATGCCATGTCGTTGGTGCAGCTCGCGGCTGGCGATACGCTGATGTTGGCTCGGCTCACACGCCGTTCGGTGGACCAGTTGGCGCTCGCGTCAGGCGACACCTTGTGGGCTCAGATTAAATCCGTAGCTATTGTCCGGTAGCGATGACATGCGGGTTAATTCCAGACCCCGGCTAACGGGGGTTAGAGTAACGGCCAACGCTTAATGACGGTGTATTCGCTACCGGTATTTTTGAGCTCACTTTTAAATAGGGCAAAAGCACTCACCGTCACCCGGATCGTTTGAGGTTTCAAAGCAGTGGGCATGGTTATACTGGTTGGTACCTTCTTCCTGTGTCTCGCCAGGGTAATGTGCGGTATGTAGGGTCGTTGTCGGCCTGAGCACCCGGTTATCGATTTCACGGTCTCAGTGGTCCAGTTCTGCAAGGTACTCAGATCGCTGCACGCGGTACAGATCGCCGCCAGAACAGGTGAGCTGGCCCCCCCCAAATACACCAGCTTTTCAAACTGCACCGTAAAGCTTTTTAAACTCGGCCCAGCTGCAGCTGTTGCTGCGTCGAAGGCACTGGACAGACGCCGCTCCTGCGCCTGATGGATGTCGCCTAAAAAGTTCAGCGTGATGTGCCGGTTCTCTGCTTTGACCCACCTCAGGTCATTCCTGGTGGAAGCATGTTCCCCGTCTGTGACGGCGTTTGAATACTGACTCACCCACGCATTGAGCTGTTGGTTTGCCTCCGCGGTGACAGTAATGCCGAGAAAGGCGCGGTACGGGTAAGAACAAGAGGCTGCGGCAGGATTGGCCATTTTTTTATTTTTCCCCTTGAATTGCCAAAAATGGACCCTATCTCTGTACTAAGCCTGCTCAAGGAGAGGCTTATCGGTGACGCTGCGAATGCAGGTCTTTGACTGCTGCGCAAGGTTACCGGATTTGACACTGGCGTGGTGTGCTTAGTAACACACGCACTGACCAGTCAGTACTGAACAGGTCTGATCTGAGGATAGACCGCCAATCAACATATTGCTTTTTTAAAAGGGTATGATTATGCGTAATACAGATTTTTCACCACTCTACCGCACCGCCATTGGTTTTGATCGTATGGCATCTATTCTGGATAACCTAAGCCGCACCGATCAAGGGCAGGGTGGCTATCCTCCATACAACATCGAATTGATCGATGAAAATGAATATCGAATTACCATGGCTCTGGCTGGCTTTACCGAGTCAGAATTAAGCATTCAATCGGAACAAAACACTCTCACGATTACCGGTAACAAGTCAGAAGATACCTCAGGCCGTCAGTTTCTGCATCAAGGCATAGCGGCCCGTAATTTTGAGCGTCGCTTCCAGCTGGCAGATCATGTTCGGGTGCAGACAGCGAAACTCGAAAATGGACTTCTGCATGTTGAGTTGGTTCGCGAAATACCGGAAGCCATGATGCCGCGCACGATTGAAATACAAAATGCCAGCGCGGTGACCAGTACGCCGAAAGAGGCGACCCTGAATACAGTGCCGAATAAAGTCGCCTAATTCAGATTCATTTTCTCAAACTGTTCGAAAGGGTCTCATTACAGAGGCCCTTTTGTGTTTCAGGCTGCCGCGGTGTGAAATAATATCGTTTTGCTGGTGGGTTTGAAGGCTCAAAGCGCCCTCGATTGATGCTTCGCATTGCGGTGAGCGGCATGGTGAAATAGCCGGTCTGTTTCAGTTGAGTCTCACATGTATCCACGCATTTAACGTTTAGGAAGCAGTGTTAACATGACGGGTATAGCCCTTTGTCCCTTCTGTCAAAGCTCGACCCGCAAGTGCCATGAAGACAAGCGCAGGGCATATTTTTCATGCCCGACCTGTTTTGCCATACACGTGCCCGCCACTTATCACTTGACCGCGGATTCTGAAAAAGCGGAATACAATAAACATGAGAACCACGCGGAAGACGCCGGTTATCGCCAGTTTTTGTCACGCTTTTCTGAGCCGCTTTGTGAGCGAATTCCGTCCCCTTCCGTCGGATTGGATTTCGGTTGCGGCCCCGGACCGGTGCTGGCCCTGATGCTGGAAGATAAGGGGCATACCATGAGCCTTTATGATGTGTTTTATCATCCGAACCAAGCCGCTTTGCAGCAGGACTATGATTTCATCACCGCCACTGAAGTGGTGGAACATCTCTCCAACCCGGTTAACGTGCTGGATGGCTTGTGGGGTATGTTGAGGCCGGGCGGGGTCTTAGGTGTAATGACCAAACGTGTGATAGACACTCAGGCGTTCAAAACCTGGCATTATAAAAACGATCCGACCCACATTGTATTCTTCCATGAACGCACGTTGAGCTTCATCGCCGAGCGCTGGGGATGCGAAATGGAGCTGGTTGGCAGTGATGTGGTTTTTTTTAACAAGCCTAGGTGCTTGCCGTAAACAATTTTGCTCTGACGGTGGCGCGATAATCGCTTGGGGTTGTGGTAAGCAGCTTTTTGAACAAGCTGGAAAAGTGCCCCATGTCCTGGTAGCCCACTTTGTAGGCAATTTCACTCACCGACAGGTTGCTGGTTTGCAATAAATCTTTGGCCATGTCGATTCGAATTTCTTGTAAATATTGCAGGGGCGTTTTGCCGGTCGCGTTTTTAAAGCGGCGGTTAAACGTCCGCACACTCATATCAAATTTTTCTGCAACATTTTTCAAAAGTATTTCTTTTTGACAGTTATCTTGCAGCCAAATTTGCGCTTGTACAATGTCTTCGTCCGGATGATAGCGATGTTTGTCATCGTAATAGCTGGTGGACTCATAGGCTCTGCGGATTTCATGAGAAAAGTTCCGCTGTACATGCGTGGCAATTTCCTGACCATACGTTCGGTGTATGAAATGCACGGTTAAATCGGCCACGGCATTCACGCTGGCTGCGCAATAGATGTTGCCGGATTGGGTAATGAAGTACTGCCGTTTGAGTTGCACATCCGGGTAGTCACGCTGGAATTGATCGAAATAATGCCAATGCGTTGTGGCCGCCTTGCCATTAAGCAGACCAGCTTCGGCCAAAAAGCAACAACCGGTACCCACCGCAATCAAGATGGCGCCTTTTTCGTTTAATTTTTGCAGCCACCGAATGATTTCCGGGTTGCGCCGGATAATCGGACGAGGGTTCCGCCAAAGTGACGGAATGATGACCATGTCACTGTTTCCAATGTCATCCAGTGTAAGCTCGGCCTCAAGGTTAAACCCCGAGCGGGTACGGACAGACTCTTTCCGGGTGCTGGCGGTTGCAATATTCAGCCTTTTTGCGCGCCTGTCACGACCCAAAGCCGCACTTTCAGCGGCGTTCATCATTTCTATCGGTAAAGTGATACTGGTGGCCAGCATGTCCTCAACAACCAAAAAGGTCGCACCAAGGCGTTTTTTCATGATTTAGTGTGTCCAGGCAAGGGTGAGCTGCATCGTGTTTGTCTATAATTACGTAAAGTTGACTTTATTGCCATCATTTATGTCCAGTATACCGATTACCCGGCGGTTTGGCTCCCTCTAGAATGAACACCATTGAACATTAATGATAAATGCCCCCTTAAAGGATAAAAGTCATGTCCCGTTTGCCAATTATTGCTGGATTTGGTGGTTACAATGCCGCCGGACGCAGTTCTTTTCACCATGGGTTTCGTCGTATGGTGATTGAAAGCTTGGACGAGCAATCCCGCCAGGAGACTCTGGCCGGTTTGGGCGTGATGACCCAGCAAATCAAGGCTGACGAATCCGGCTTTACGACCTTGACCGGAGAGCCTGTTACTCTGGCAGAAATTGAGTCGCGCTTTGGTGAGCAAATCCTTCAGGCCACTTTAATTCGACGGATTGAGAAAAGCCACTTTGATGTCGATGCCGCTCCCTGGCAACAATCGGTTACCGTGGCCCCGAACGAGGGGAGTACCACCTTTTTGCTGTCGCGCTACCAGCTGCCCAAGGTGATCCCCAAGTCCTGGACGGTGTCTGATTACTCCGATACCCATGTCCGTGTGGACCTGGCCGACAACTGTGAAGTTAAGGTTGACTCGACCCGGCTGATGGATGTTCAGGCTGCCGGTCAATTGCCGACCGGATTTGAGCCTTCCGAGCTGTACAATTCCCGCTTTCATCCTCGTGGCCTGCAAATGACCATTGTTGGCGTGAGCGATGCGCTGCATTCCCTGGGGATTCCCTGGTCAACGGTAAAATCGGCTGTCCATCCTGATGAAATCGCGGTTTATGCCGGCAGCGTGATGAGTCAGGCCGATGAATACGGTTTCGGGGGGGTGATGCAATCCCGCCTGAAGGGGAGCCGTGTCACCGCCAAGCAGTTGCCCCTGGGGCTCAACACCATGCCCGCCGATTTCATCAATGCGTATGTCCTGGGCAGTGTGGGGACTACCGGTTCCACCACCGGCGCCTGTGCGACGTTTTTGTACAACCTGAAGCAAGGGGTCGAGGCGATTCAGTCCGGCAAAGCTCGCGTGGTCATTGCGGGCAATAGTGAGGCTCCCATTACCCAGGAAATTATTGACGGCTTTGCGGCCATGAGCGCCCTGGGGACCACCGAAGGTTTGAAAAAAGTAGAAGGCAGCGATACGCCGGATCTGCGACGCTCCAGTCGCCCATTTGGCGAAAACTGCGGTTTTACCATTGCTGAAGCCTGTCAGTTTGTGGTCCTGATGGACGACGAGCTGGTGGTTGAGCTTGGCGCACAGATACATGGCGCGGTAACGGATGTCTTCGTCAACGCCGATGGCTTCAAAAAGTCCATCTCCGCCCCTGGTCCCGGTAATTACATCACCCTCGCCAAGGCGGTTTCCTCGGCTCGTGAAGTGGTCGGGCAAGAGGGCATTCAGAAACGCAGCATGGTGCATGCTCACGGTTCCAGCACACCCGCCAACCGTCAAACTGAATCCGAACTGTTTGATCGGATTGCAGAGGTATTTGGCATTGCTGACTGGCCGGTGGCAGCGGTGAAGGCGTACGTGGGGCACTCCATTGGCCCGGCCAGTGGCGACCAATTGATGGCGGCCCTGGGGTCTTTTAAATACGGTCTTATCCCGGGGATCAAAACCATCGACAAAGTGGCGGACGATGTCCACCAGGAACGCCTGTCAATCTCCGTCAAGGATACCGAAAAGGCTGAGCTGGATGTGGCTTTCATCAATACCAAAGGGTTTGGTGGTAACAACGCTACTGGCGTGGTGTTGTCTCCGACGGTAGCTAAGAAGATGCTGACCAAGCGTCATGGGGCAGAGACGATGGCGGCCTATGAGGTCAAGCTGCAGGGCGTGATCGAGGCCGCCCAAGCTTACGATCAGGCCGCTTTGCACGGTGATTTCAATATCGTCTACAACTTTGGCATAGACATGATCGATGATAAGGCTATGGCCATTACGGACACTGGCGTCACGATTCCTGGTTTACAGCACGCGGTGACGTTCCCTGGCGAAAGTCGTTACACCGATATGATCTAATTCTTGGGCCGGTGTTGCTTTGGCCTGCCTGTCCACGGCAGTCAGGCCACTTGCGGCGGTGCGCTCGGGGACAATGCCCCGACTGAAGCGGTCACATCTGGTCAGTCATAGCCAACTGCTGTTACGATTAAGTCCTGATTGATGGAGTAAACAGGATCTCAGCATGGCCGAACCTATGGGAAGCCGGTTAAAAGCCATCCGTGAGTTTTACGGTTGGTCACAGAGGGAGCGCGCCGGCGTGCCAAACAGTGCCATTTCGGTCATTGAGCAGGGCTCCGTCAGCCCATCAGTCTCTTCTCTTGAGAAAGTCCTCAAAGGTTTTCCCCTCAGCATTGCCGATTTCTTTGCCGTCAGCACAACTCGCCAACAGGCCAAGGTCCGACACGAAGAGCTTGGCGAGGCGAAGGATTCTCTGGTTGCGCGTTTTGCGACCGACGCTGGCAGAGAGATCGTTATCCGAAGTATGCAGGCCGGCCCCGAGGACCCGCCCGTGAATCTCATGGCTCGCGGGCAGACAATGGTGCTGCTGGTAAAAGGGGAGGCCAATTATCACTCCCTGGGGGTTGAGCACCATCTAATTTGTGGCAGCAACTTAACCGTGCAGATTACGACACCATTTCGGCTTGAGCCTCTGGTCGAAGACACTCGCTGGATCGTGGTTGGCCTGTTTTAAACAATATTTCACCTATTTTAAGACTAAATTAACATTTTGAGTCATCCATTGACGCTTCCCCCGTGTAGAATCTGTTCCCAGGGGCTATCGGGGTATTGCTTGATGAAGTCGGTTATCCGGTGGCGGTACTGATGACTATCAGCTACTTTATTAAGCGCTGGGTCCATCTAATTCCTCCTGAATAGCCCTGAATCGTCAGTCACGGTTCAAACGTGTGTTTTAATTCGCTATACTCCAGCGTCTCATTGTCTCAGGTCAGAATCCTGCGGTAATGAAAGCTACTTTCATGGCAACAGTCTATTTCACGACAACAGTCATTCGCAGGATTAAGCTTCGGGTTCATCGAGAGACCGGGTTTATGACGTCGAAAGGAACTTACGAGGTCGAACATGATTTTTAAAGGTAACGCTGTTTCGGTGCAAATGCTTGAAGCAGGCATCGCAGAGCTGAATTTTGATTTACAGGGTGAGTCGGTTAATAAGTTCGACAGCACCACTGTGAGTGAGTTGGGTGAGGCCATTACGGCACTGGAGAACACCGAGGGCCTGAAAGGGGTTCTGGCAACCAGTGGTAAGGGGGTCTTTATCGTGGGCGCAGACATCAGTGAGTTTGTGCCTCTGTTTGAACTGGATCCTGCGGCGACAGGCGAGCACCTGACCAAAAACAACAGCAACCTAAACCGTCTTGAAGACCTCGGCGTTCCTGTTGTGGTCGCTATTAATGGGTTCGCACTGGGCGGTGGTCTTGAATTTTGTCTGGCCTGTGATTTCCGCATTGCCAGTGCGACCGCCAAAGTGGGGCTCCCAGAAGCCAAATTAGGCTTGATTCCTGGCTGGGGCGGCACCGTTCGTCTGCCGCGGTTGGCTGGCGCCGATGTGGCAATTGAGTGGATTGCATCCGGCAAGGATCAAAAGGCAGAAGCGGCCCTGAAGGCTGGCGTTGTCGACGGTGTTGTGGCACCGGAAGCCTTGCGTGATGCCGCTCTTAATGTGTTGCAGCAATGCATCGACGGCAAGCTGGATTACGCAACCCGCAGGGCGCAGAAAAAAGCTCCCCTGCAGTTAAACACCATTGAATCCATGATGGCTTTTGAAACCTCCAAAGCGTTTGTAGCCGCACAGGCCGGGGCGAACTATCCGGCACCGGTTATTGCGGTGAAATGCATGCAAAAAGCGGCGGGCATGGTGCGTGATGAGGCCTTGGAAGTTGAGAAAGAAGGCTTTATCAAAGTCGCTTCAACTGATGCGGCCAAAGCCCTGGTGGGGCTGTTCCTGAGCGATCAGGTCATCGCGAAAAACGCAAAAGGCTGGGAAAAGAAAGCCGATAAGAAAATTGCACAGGCAGCCGTTTTGGGGGCCGGTATTATGGGGGGCGGAATCGCTTACCAATCTGCCTTGAAAGGTACCCCCATCAAAATGAAAGACATTGCTCAAGCCGGTTTGGACCTGGGCATGTCAGAAGCCAACAAATTATTGAGCAAGCAGGTAAATCGCGGCCGCATGACCCCGGACAAGATGGGTCAGATTCTATCCGCAATCGACCCAACTCTTTCTTACGAAAGCTTTGACTCTGTCGATATGGTTGTTGAAGCCGTCGTTGAAAACCCGAAGGTGAAGCACGCGGTCCTGGCGGATGTGGAGAAGCATGTTTCTGATGATACGATCATCGCCTCCAACACCTCGACGATTTCCATTACACATCTGGCAGAGGCCATGCAGCGCCCGGAAAACTTCTGTGGTATGCACTTCTTTAACCCCGTTCACGCCATGCCTCTGGTTGAAGTGATTCGTGGTGAAAAGACGTCTGACAAAGCTGTGGCTCGCACCGTGGCTTACGCTAACGCTATGGGCAAAAAAGCCATTGTGGTTAACGACTGCCCGGGGTTTCTGGTTAACCGTGTTCTGTTCCCTTATTTTGCCGGTTTCGCGGGATTGGTCCGTGACGGCGCCGACTTTCAGAAGGTCGACAAAGTGATGGAGAAGTGGGGTTGGCCAATGGGACCCGCGTATCTGCTGGATGTCGTGGGTATCGATACCGGTTCTCACGCCGAGCACGTGATGGCTGAAGGCTTCCCCGATCGTATGGCAAAAAGCTATAAAACCGCTGCCGATGTTATGTTTGAAAACGAGCGTTACGGACAGAAAAACGGTAAAGGCTTCTACAGCTACGAAAAAGACAAGCGCGGCAAGCCCAAGAAGGTAGCGACTCAGGAAGCTTATGACCTGATTGCTCCCGTGGCTGCTGACAGCAAGGATTTCGATAACGAAGAAATTATTGCACGGATGATGATTCCTATGGCCACTGAAATGGCTCGCTGTCTGGAAGAAAACATTGTCGGCTCTGCGGCTGAAGCTGACATGGCGTTAATTTACGGTATTGGTTTCCCTCCTTTCCGTGGTGGAATTTTCCGCTGGATTGACAGTATTGGTATCGAGAAGTTTGTTGAACTGAGTGATAAGTACAAGCACTTGGGCAAACTTTACGAAGCGACTGATGCTCAGCGCGAAATGGCCGCTGCTGGCAAAAAATATTACGCTTAAGTGCGGTCCGACTAACGATTTTAGGAGATAAGACGTGAGCTTGAATTCAAGAGACGCCGTCATTGTAGATTACGCTCGCAGCGCGATGGGCCGTTCCAAAAATGGCTGTTTTCGCAATGTACGCGCTGACGACCTCAGCGCAGAAGTCATCAAAGGCTTGTTGGCCCGTAACCCGGGTATCGACCCCGCTTCCATCGACGACCTGATCTGGGGCTGTGTCATGCAGCGTGAAGAGCAGGGGATGAACCTGGCGCGCTTGGTTGGCCTTTTGGCTGGGCTGCCACACAAGGTGCCGGCTCAAACCGTGAATCGCTTATGCGGCTCCTCCATGTCTGCGATGCACACGGCGGTAGCCAATGTTATGGCTGGCCTTGGCGATGTCTACCTGGTTGGCGGCGTTGAGCACATGGGCCATCTCAACATGATGGAGGCGGTTGATATTAACCCGGGTCTTGGCATGTCTGTAGCGAAAGCTGCTGGCAGCATGGGCATGACCGCCGAAATGCTGTCGATGCTGCACGGCATTCAGCGTGAAGATATGGATGCATTCTCTGCTCGTTCTCACCGCTTGGCAGCTGCTGCTCGTGCAGCGGGTAAATTTGAGCGCGAAATCATTCCTGTCATGGGGCACGATGAAACAGGAATTCCTTTCATGGTGAGTGATGATGAAACGATTCGTCCGGAAACCACGGTTGAAGGCCTGGCTCAGCTTCGCCCTGCATTCAACCCGCAAGGCGGTACCGTCACTGCGGGGTCTTCATCACAGATTACCGATGGTGCCTCGGCGATGTTGATTATGTCTGCCGAGAAAGCTCAACAGCTGGGGTTAAAGCCGATTGCCAAGGTAACGGCGGCAACTTTGGCTGGTGTCGATCCTTCGATCATGGGTTATGGCCCGGTTCCATCCACTCAGAAAGCGTTGAAGCAACTGGGCATGGATATCAAAGACGTGGATTACGTGGAGCTGAACGAAGCTTTTGCGGCCCAGGCTCTGCCGGTGCTGAAAGACCTGAATCTGCTGGAGGATATGGAGACCAAAGTGAACCTGAACGGCGGGGCGATTGCCCTGGGTCATCCGTTTGGGTGTTCCGGTGTTCGTATCAGTGGCTCGCTGCTGACAGTCATGCAGGAAAAAGACTGGAACGTGGGTATTTCCACCATGTGCATCGGCTTGGGGCAGGGTATCACCACAGTCATCGAGCGGGTCTGATGCATGGTGTGAGGGCAGAGTGGCAGCCAGTAATATTAACGGCCAAACTCTAATCTCAAGCCAGAGCAAAACAAAAGCCGGGCACTTGTCCGGCTTTTTTGTGTCTCAGCAAAACCCCTGCGGTACATCTTTTACGGTTAAAATGGGGGCGTGCTCCAGAGGTTGATTTTGCGAGCCCGGGCTTTCTGGTAGACTGCCGCTTTTGTCGCTCCGGCGGATGATTGGCTCAGCTGTCCAGGGCCTGCTGAAATCGGGGGGCTGGGCTTGAAAGTTGCGGAGAAGGTTTTGTTAGATTGTTCGGTTGTCGACCACCCTGAGCGTGCGATTCGCGCAACATTACTCGCTGGCCACAGTGGGCTGTTTTGCATACGGTACGATTATCAACAGTATTATCTCCCGGGTGAGCCTTGCGTTGAGCTGATTGCCCTGCTTGAGCTGGATCAACAACAGGGTGTGTCTCAGGTGCTGATCGGCCCTTATACCGAAGCCGATGAGAGAAAATGCCGGAGTCTAACTTCAGCCAGTCAGATGCCCGCTCTGGCACAAAGCCTAAATTGGCCGCTGATGAATTTTCAGCATGCCATTCGACTCGAGCCTATCGCCATAGCCAAGCCCTGGGGGCAGGAGATCTGGTACACCGGTATTGAGGAGCGAGGGCAGTCACTGGTGACCGATGGTCATCACCAAATGCCCTTACCCTGGCTGCTGTCCCTGATGCCAGAGTATCTGACCGCTGGACGGTCACGGGACCTCAATCTGCTTAAAATTCTGGACCCCTTGCCTGAAGAGGTGTTCGGCGACCTGTACTTTGAATTGCACAAAGAAAAACAAGAAGTTTATGTGGTCACGCATGTTGACCGTGATGCTTGGCCGAACGGTGAGGGTGGAATAAGGATTGGTTTTGATGGGCAAAAGCGCCGTCAATTCCAGGACGATGATGCCTTCGTCAAGGCGTTTGGCCTTGCGGTTAAACAGTATGAGAAAACACGCAGACAGATTGATGAGCACCTGGATCAGCTTCGCCTCAAAGCCGGGGTCGGGTTAAACGAGCCGGTCGATGCGGCACAAACCAAGCAGTGGCTGAAAGACATCCCCGATGACCTGAAGGCCCTGGAGCGCGACCAGCGAGAGTATATGGATGGCTTCAAGGCTACCTTGCCGCTCACGGTCGGCGATGTGTTGAGGGTACCTTGTTATACCCCGCATTCCCTGTTGCATGGCGTGCGTACCATTGAATTTCAAACTCCGGTCTATGAACGCCAAATTTTGTCCTTTGCACAGAAAGTCTTGACCCAGGATCATTGGGATACCCAGGCCGCGCTGGACTGCATGTCGTTAGACGAGCACCAATTACAACCCTTAAATCGGGTCTCGGAAGGTGACGGTGTATTGATTGAAGAGGTTGTTTCGTTTTCAGATTTTGAGGTTTGGCGGATAACCCTTGCCGCAGGAGCCGGCACCGCCCTGTCACTGGACCAGTATGCCTTGATCATTGGTGTCAGCGGTGTGGTTGATGTCAACGGTGCGACTTATCACGGCGAACAAGCTTGCCTGATTGCTGCGAATTGTCGCGCCAAAACGGTTCAGAATCTGGCGGCGAGAAATTCAGTCATCCTGGTTTCATTTCCAAAATAACCGGCTTTTTCCAATCAACAGTTGTACCTGAAGCTGGCCTTTAACTTAATGTGAGAAACAATGATGGTTAGCCGTTGTTACCGTCTGCCGCTATTCCTCCGGCCTTGCCGGCTGTCGATTTTGCCTCTGCTTTGCCTGTTGCTGACACTGTTCACACGCCTGGCGTTTGCCGAGCCGATGATGTGGGAAGTACGGCCATCGGAAGGAGGTGGGAAAGCCTATCTTTTTGGTTCGATCCATTTTGGGACCTCCGAGCTGTATCCATTGCCTGAATATGTCTTGGCCGCCTTTAATGACAGTGAGGCTCTGGTGGTAGAGCTGGACATGGATCAGGTAAGCACAGCGCAAGCCAGTCAAATCCTGATTGCAAATGGACGACTCCCCAAAGGGGAAACCCTAAAAAGTCGCCTGACTCAGTCACAATGGGATGATCTGCTGGAAATAGCCCGGTATGTGGGCTTGCCAGCACCGGCATTTCAACGCTTGCGCCCCTGGATGGTGGCAGTACAGTTAACGGCGGCAAAGATTCGTCGCAGTGGTTTTAGTGAGGAGTATGGGGTCGATAAGCACATGCTGGAGCTGGCCAAGTCACAAACCCCGACCAAGCCCGTCATTGAGCTGGAGACCTTCGCTCAGCAAATGGCTTTATTTGAGGGGCTTGACGGGCCGGAAGAGGTCGCTTTTCTGCTGCAGTCAATGGATGAGTTTCATAAAACACCGGCCTCACTGATGGCAATCATCCAAGCCTGGAAACAGGGGGATGAAGCGGTTCTTGAGGAGCTGATCAGCGGAGCTTTTAATCAACCCCCCGCGGGGGAACCGATGCCTAATCAGCCGCTCGCACAAGCCACCGCTGAGGCTCCTTCTTCCGGGGCGGCCCCCAAAGCGTACGCAGCGCTCGATCCGGTCGCGCAAAACCGCCGCGCGAGTACCGATGATCTCTACCAGCGTATCTTTACAGACCGAAATATTATGATGCAAAAGCAGATTGCCGGCAGGGTCAGGGAGGGGGAGCGTTTGTTCGTGGTTGTGGGCGCCGGACACATTCTGGGGGGCGACGGCCTAAAAACACGGCTTGAGCAAGAGGGCTTCAGGGTTCGACTGCAGGGGTCATCAGAATCCGCAGGCCTGAAATAGCCCTGAGCTCCTGAAATAGCCCTGAACTAACGGGTATCCGTTAAAATTGTCTAAAAACTGCCTGCACCACCCCCTGAGTCACGAGTAAGGGCTGATGGGGTGTTGATCACGATTGAGGACTGTGGCAGAATCAGCACCCCTTAAATGAGCAACTTGGATAAGAGAAGTTATTTAATTCTCTAAAATCAATAGGTTGCACTCATTCCACTGGATTTAATCAGTGGATTTGAGTCGAAATAAGCTACGCGGACGTGGCGGAATTGGTAGACGCGCTAGATTTAGGTTCTAGTATCGCAAGGTGTGAGAGTTCAAGTCTCTCCGTCCGCACCATTATCAAGAGAGGTCAGGCGCAACTGCTTGTCCCAACTACCCAGACATACCGTTAGGTATTGACCTGATTTTCACGAGGAACACCATGCAGGTTTCAATCGAAACAACCACTGGCCTAGAGCGTCGTATGACCGTAGGTATTCCAGCTGAGCAAGTAGAAACTGAAGTCACCAAGCGCTTGCAGCAAGCGACTAAGACAGTTCGTTTGAACGGCTTCCGCAAGGGCAAGGTCCCGCTGAAAGTGGTCAAGCAGCGTTTCGGGGCTGGTGTCCGTCAGGAGGTTCTGGGTGAATTCATGAGCCGCTCTTTCTACGATGCCGTTCAACAGGAAGATGTGAAGCCAGCAGGCCAGCCTGCCATTGAGCCAAAAGAAATGGCTGAAGGTAAGGATGTTGAATTCGTTGCCACTTTTGAAGTTTACCCAGAAATCACCCTGAGTGACACCAGTGCTTTCGAAGTTGAAAAACTGAACGCTGAAGTGCAGGACGCCGACGTTGAGAACATGATCGAAGTTTTGCGTAAACAGCAGGCCAGCTGGTCTGAAGTTGAACGCGCAGCGGCTAATGATGATCAGGTAAATATCGATTTTACCGGCACCAAAGACGGTGAAGAGTTTGACGGCGGCAAAGCCGAAGGACAGGATCTGGTGTTGGGCTCAGGTTCGATGATTCCGGGCTTTGAAGACGGCATTGTCGGCATGAAGGCTGGCGAAGAAAAAGTATTGTCGCTGACGTTCCCTGAAGATTATCAGGCTGAGGAGCTGAAAGGCGCTGCCGTTGAGTTTACCGTTAAGGTCAACTCGGTGTCCGAGCAGGTCTTGCCAGAACTGAACGCTGAATTCTTCAGCAAGTACGGCGTAGAGGGCGAAGACGAGACTCAATTCCGCGCCGAAGTTCGAAAAAATATGGAACGCGAGCTGAAAAACGCCTCCAAAACCAAGCTGAAAAATCAGGTCATGGACAAGCTGATCGAGGCTCATGAAGTTGACCTGCCCAAAGCCTTGGTGGCTGGGGAAGTTGAAGCGCTGCGCAATCAAATGATGCAGCAATTCGGTGGCGCCCAACCCAACCTGGATCTGAAGTCTCTGCTTCCTGATGAGATGTTCACCGAACAGGCCGAGCGTCGTGTGGCTTTAGGTCTGATCGTTGGTGAAGTCGTTAAAGCCGGCGAGATTAAAGTGGACGCTGATCGCGTTCGCGAAACGGTTGAGGAAATGGCCTCTACTTACCAGGACCCCGAAGAGGTCATCAGCTACTACTACAGCAACCAGCAGTTGCTCGCCAGTGTTGAGTCTGTGGTTCTTGAAGATCAGGTCGTTGATTACATTTTGGCGGGTGCTAAAGTGACTGAAACCGACAGCACTTACGACGAGGTCATTAAGCCTGCTGAGCAAGCTCAATAAACCATATTTTTGATTGATTATTGATCGAAAAATCGCCGCGGAACGCCCGTTTCGCGGCAATATCTCTTCAAACTTCCCTTCGGGGTAGAATATCTTTTCCGCAACGTTTAAGCTCAGACTTAAGCCTATTCAGACCCTGAAATCCTCTGAAAAAGATGAACACCACTGCGTGGTTGAACTCTGTTTATGTGGTTGAACTCTGCTGAATAGTTACACTGTGCTTGTCTAAAAGGAAGTAAATAAACTCATGGCAAAATTAGACTTCATGTCTCAGTCGTCTGAGATCGTTAATTCCGGCCTTGTGCCAATGGTCATTGAGCAGACGGCCAGAGGTGAACGTTCTTTTGATATCTATTCTCGCCTTTTGAAAGAGCGGGTTATTTTCATGGTTGGCCAGGTTGAAGACCATATGGCGAATCTGATTGTTGCTCAGCTGCTGTTTCTTGAGGCTGAAAACCCTGACAAAGACATCCATTTGTACATCAATTCACCGGGTGGTTCGGTCACTGCAGGGATGTCCATATACGACACGATGCAGTTCATTAAGCCTGATGTCAGCACCATGTGTATTGGTCAGGCCTGCAGTATGGGTGCCTTTTTGCTGACTGCTGGCGCGAAAGGCAAGCGTTATTGCCTGCCCAACGCCCGGACCATGATTCACCAGCCCAGCGGTGGCGCCCAGGGGCAGGCTTCGGATATCCACATCCATGCCCAGGAAATCCTGAAAACCCGCAAACGGTTGAATGAAATCATGGCCTTCCATACCGGTAAGGATGCGGATCAGTTGGCGCTGGATACAGAGCGTGATAACTTCATGAGCGCAACTGAATCCAAAGAATACGGTCTGATAGATGAAGTATTGGAGCGGCGTGGCGGAGCTGAGTAGCCCTCAGACTGCTTGAAACAGGTGTATTGTTGATTTCGGCGACATTACCGGCTGCACTTGGCGCTAAATGCCTTAAGCTGCAGCCAGTATGTTCTGATCTGCACCGGTATGAGGCCAATCCAGCTCAGAAAAGTTAAGACCCAAGGGGGTTTCCCCTTGAAAAAATCAGCTGTAGGACGCATTGTTAGACCTAAGAACAGCTTAGAAAAGATTTGATGGAGAGGTTTAATGACCGATACGACTGAAAGTGGTGATGACAACGGCAAGCTGCTTTACTGCTCTTTTTGCGGTAAAAGCCAGCACGAAGTTCGTAAGCTGATCGCCGGCCCCTCGGTCTTCATCTGTGATGAATGTGTAGACCTGTGTAATGACATCATTCGCGAAGAGATTCAAGAGAGCTCAGCAGAAGGTACAAGTGACCGCCTGCCCACCCCTCAGGAAATATCTGAAATTCTTGACGATTACGTCATTGGTCAAAAGCGTGCCAAAAAGGTTTTGGCGGTGGCGGTTTACAACCACTACAAGCGTTTGCGCGCCGGAGAGAAAAAGAAAGACAAGGACGATGTTGAGCTAGGCAAGAGCAATATCCTGATGGTTGGCCCTACCGGCAGCGGTAAAACCCTCCTTGCAGAGACTTTGGCTCGCTTATTGAACGTGCCATTTACCATTGCCGACGCCACGACATTGACCGAAGCTGGTTATGTTGGTGAAGACGTTGAAAACATCATTCAGAAGCTGTTGCAGAAGTGTGATTACGACGTTGAGAAGGCTCAACAGGGCATTGTGTATATTGATGAGATCGACAAAATCTCTCGCAAGTCCGACAATCCGTCCATCACCCGTGATGTCTCCGGTGAAGGGGTCCAGCAAGCTCTGCTGAAACTGATTGAGGGCACTGTTGCTTCTGTTCCGCCACAGGGCGGTCGCAAACACCCGCAGCAGGAATTCCTTCAGGTTGACACCTCTAACATCCTTTTCATCTGCGGTGGAGCTTTTGCCGGTTTGGATAAGGTCATTCGGGATCGCTCGGAGAAGGGTGGCATAGGCTTTGGTGCCGAAGTTAAGGGTAAGGACGACAAAAAGGATGTTGGCGAAACCTTTAAAGAGCTGGAGCCGGAAGATCTGGTACGCTATGGCTTAATACCGGAGTTCGTGGGTCGCCTGCCAGTGATTGCAACTCTGGAAGAACTTGACCTGGAAGCTCTGGTGGAGATCCTGACCGCACCGAAGAACTCATTGACGAAGCAATACAGCAAGCTCTTTGAAATGGAAGGGGTTGAGGTGGATTTTCGTAAAGATGCTTTGGATGCCGTTGCCAACAAGGCAATGGAGCGCAAAACCGGTGCTCGTGGCCTGCGCTCTATTATGGAATCGGTCTTGCTGGACACCATGTACAAGATTCCTTCGGAAGAGGGGGTCAGTAAGGTTGTGGTGGATGAATCTGTCATTAATGGTGAGTCAGAACCGCTGCTGGTGTATGAGCGCGGTGAAATACACACAGAAGAAGCTGAAGAGCCCAAGCAAAAAAAGGCTGCGCCTAAAGAGTAAATTCCTTCTCCGCGTTTACGCATTGAGCAATCAGTGCGTCAGTCGAACAAAAAGGGAGCCTATGGCTCCTTTTTTTTGTTTTTTGCCGCTTCCTAAGTTGTATTTCGCCTGCATTGCCCCCATTCTTTTATCATTCACGATATTCGTGGTCGACCAAGAAGAGATGACATATGGAACAGACTGAATCGGCTGATATGAACACGATCGAACTTCCGCTGCTGCCACTTCGCGACGTGGTTGTTTACCCTCACATGGTAATTCCACTGTTTGTTGGCAGGGAAAAGTCCATTAAGGCGCTTGAGCAGGCGATGGCCTCCGATAAACAGGTATTATTGCTCGCCCAGCGTAATGCTTCAGACGACGATCCCGCCAAAGATGATCTCTATACCATCGGTACTGTCTCTAACATTCTGCAGCTGCTGAAGCTTCCTGATGGAACCGTTAAGGTGTTGGTGGAAGGTGGTGATCGTGCCCGTGTCCTGGCAATCCATGAGGATGAGGATTTCTTTACCGCGGAAGCTGAGCAACTCGAATGTGCAGAAATCCCCTCCAACGAATCCGATGCGCTGCTGCGCTCTGCGATGAACCAGTTCGAGCAATACGTTAATTTGAGCAAAAAAGTTCCGTCTGAAGTCATGACCTCGCTGTCTGGGATAGAGGAGCCTGGACGTTTGGCTGACACGGTTGCGGCTCACATGAGCCTGGATCTTGAGCAGAAACAGGAAATCCTCGAGATGTCCGACGTTCGGGAGCGGCTGGAGCACCTGCTGGGTCTCATTGAGGCGGAGATCGACCTGTTTCAGGTTGAAAAACGCATCCGCGGCCGCGTCAAAAAGCAGATGGAAAAAAGTCAGCGCGAGTACTACCTGAACGAGCAAATGAAAGCTATCCAAAAAGAGTTGGGGGAAATCGGTGATGAACCCAATGAAATGGATGAGCTTGAACAAAAAATCGACAAGGCAAAGATGCCCGAAGAAGCCGAGAAAAAAACCCGAGCCGAACTGGGTAAGTTAAAAATGATGTCCCCGATGTCAGCTGAAGCCTCTGTGGTACGCGCTTACATCGATTGGATGGTCAGTGTGCCCTGGTCAAAACGCAGTAAAGTGCGTCATGATCTGGCCCGTGCCGAGAAAGTACTGGAAGAGGATCATTACGGCCTTGAAGAGGTTAAAGAACGCATTCTTGAGTATTTGGCCGTACAAAAACGGGTTAAAAAAATCAAGGGGCCTGTGCTGTGTCTGGTAGGGCCTCCCGGCGTTGGCAAGACCTCTCTTGGGGAGTCCATTGCTCGCGCGACCAACCGGGAGTTCATTCGAATGGCTCTGGGTGGCGTCAGGGACGAAGCGGAGATTCGCGGGCACAGACGGACGTATATCGGTTCACTGCCCGGTAAGCTGATACAAAAGATGTCCAAGGCGGGCGTTAAAAATCCATTATTCCTGCTTGATGAGATCGACAAGATGGGGATGGATAATCGTGGTGATCCTGCATCTGCCCTGCTGGAAGTACTGGACCCGGAACAAAACAATACCTTCAATGACCACTATCTTGAAGTGGATTATGACCTTTCGGATGTTATGTTTATCTGTACGTCCAACTCCATGAACATACCCGGACCATTACTGGATCGGATGGAAGTCATCCGTATTCCCGGATACACAGAGGATGAAAAGGTCAATATTGCAACACGTTATCTGATCCCCAAACAAATGAAAAACAATGGTCTCAAAGAGAGTGAATTGACCATAGAGGAGGGGGCGATTCGGGATATCGTTCGCTATTACACTCGTGAGGCGGGGGTGCGGGGTCTTGATCGTGAGATCGCAAAACTGTGTCGCAAAGTGGTGACCCGACACGTTAAAGATAAAGCTTTGCTCAGCGATGTCATTGGTCCCGACGTACTAGAGGATTTTCTGGGCGTTCGTAAATTTGATTACGGAGTTGCAGAGCTGGAAAATCAGGTTGGGCAGGTGACTGGACTGGCCTGGACGCAGGTGGGTGGGGAACTATTAACCATTGAATCGTCTGCGGTGAAAGGTAAAGGCCGTGTGATCAAGACAGGCTCTCTGGGTGACGTGATGCAGGAGTCTATTCAGGCCGCCATGACCGTGGTCCGTTCACGCTCTCAAGTACTGGGGGTTGCACCGGACTTTATCGATAACATGGACATTCATATTCACGTACCGGAAGGGGCCACGCCTAAGGACGGTCCCAGCGCGGGCATCGCCATGTGCACCACACTGGTTTCGGTCCTGACCGATATCCCGGTTCGGGCGGATGTGGCCATGACGGGTGAAATTACCCTGCGCGGTGAGGTGTTAAAAATCGGCGGACTGAAGGAAAAGCTGTTGGCGGCTCATCGCGGCGGAATTAAAACCGTGTTGATTCCTCATGAAAATGAAAGGGATCTGAAAGAGATTCCGGAAAACATTAAAGCTGACCTGAAAATCATACCGGTGCAATGGATTGACCAGGTGTTGGAAGTGGCTTTGCAACATATGCCAACGCCGTTTACGGATGAGGAATATAAAGCTTTAGAGGCCAAAGCCAGCGATGATAAACCGTCCTCTACACGCATAAGTACCCATTAATTCAGTAACCCCTAAAATAGCGCCAGCCCTTGGCTGGCGTGGTTTTCATACGAGTTGTGTGGAAACTGAGCAGTAATCTGCAATGCCGCTTAAATCTACGAAACTTACCTTGACCGTGTTCAGCCCAATTGGTATAAATCGTTATTCCTTGCATGGGCAAGATTGCGGTCAAGGGAGGAAGAGTTAATTCTTTTCTTTATTGATCCTGTACATTTCCTTACTTGATTTAATCCGAATAAAAGGGGTTTAGTGTGAATAAATCTGAGCTGATTGAGGCGGTTGCCGCTTCTGCTGACATTCCAAAAGCTGCAGCAGGCCGCGCCGTTGACGCCATGATCGAAGCTGTTACTGGTGCTTTAAAAGCTGATGATCAGGTTGTATTAGTCGGTTTCGGTACATTTTCTGTGAAGGACCGTGCTGCTCGCACAGGTCGCAACCCTCAGACTGGTGACCCAATCCAAATTGCTGCAGCCAAAATTCCTAGCTTCAAAGCAGGTAAGGCTCTGAAAGACGCCGTTAACTGATTTAACGCGTCCGGCGGGAAAGCATTCCTGCAGCTCGACTGTTTCACTGTTGAGACTCAACGTAAAAAATACGACAAGTTTCAAAATATAGCAGTAAAGAGTTTTTAAAAGGCGCATCATTGATGCGCCTTTTTTCTTATATGCGGTGATTCAATCACCTGGATTTAATTTAATACATCGTCGGCTGCATCTCAGTCGCTGGACTACCGATAGAGGTCTTTTATGCTTCAGACATTCCGGGACAATCTCAAAGGCACTATGGCGGTGTTTATCGTTGGCCTGATGATTGTGCCATTCGCGTTGTTTGGTATTGATTCGTTATTTTTGCAAGACACTAGCGCGGGCAAAGCTGCAGAAGTGAACGGAGAAGCCATTTCCGAAATGGAGTTGACCCGGGCTGTCAGAATTCAAAAGCAACAGCTTTTAGAGCGTTTTGGCGAGCAGGCACCAGCGGACCTGATCAGCGACGAGCAGTTGCGTCCACCGGTACTGACCCGTCTCATGAACCGGGAGCTTTTGAAGCAGGCTGCCGAAGACGGTGGTATGGCTATCAGTGACGCCGACATTAATCAAATAATCATCAATACTCCGCAGTTTCAGCAGGACGGTGTGTTCAATGCTGAGCTATACACCTTGCTGTTGCGCAACATGGGTTATACGCCGGCCAGTTATAAGAAAGTACTGGTGGAAGATCTGTTGGTGAATCAGCACGCCAGTGGCCTCAATGCCAGTGCTTTCGCCACCGAAGGCGATCTTAAGGCTCTGACCGCCATTACTCAGCAGACTCGCAGTTTCTACTATGTCACGCTGCCTTATGAGACGGCAGCCCAGCAAGTGACTGTCTCCGACGATGAAATCTCAGCTTATTACGACGATCATCAAGCTCAGTTTATGCGCCCCGAGCAGGTGTCTGTGGAATACATTGAACTGAGTCTGGATAATCTCGCGGCCCAAAAAGATGTGGACCCTGAGGTAGTGAAGGCCCAGTACGAGCAAGAGGTTGCCAATTTTGAAGCCTCCATACAGCGCCACGCCGCCCATATTTTGATTGAAAGCGGCGACGGGGCCGAAGCAAAAATAGCAACTGTGGCAGAGCGCCTCAAAGCGGGGGATGACTTTTCTGCCATTGCCAAGGATTTATCCGACGACATTGGCTCGAGCAACAGTGGTGGTGATGTGGGTACCACGGACGGATCCAGTTTCCCCCAGTCTTTTGAAACGGCGTTGGCTGAACTGAGTGTTGGTGAAGTATCCGGTCCGGTAGAAACGGACGCAGGCACCCACTTTATCAAGCTGTTGGCGATAGAAGAGGGACAGCCCCCAACTTTTGAGGAAGCACGCTCAGGGATCGAAGAGCATCTTGCCCGCGCTTCTGCAGAATCCACCTTTGTTGAGATTTTAGACGAACTGCCTGACGCGACCTACAACACTGCCAGCCTGAAAGATGCGGCTGACAGCTTGGGGCTGGAGGTCAAAACTTCAAAGTTATTTGGTCGTCGTGGTGGCCCTGGACTTCTCTCAAACAACCAGGTGCTGGCTGAGGTGTTCAGTGATGATGTGTTGCACGAAGGGCTTGCCAGTCCGGTTATTGAGATTTCAGATAATCATGTTGTGGTGGTCAAGCTGAAAGAACACCACGAAGCGGAAGTAAAGCCGCTTGATGAAGTTCAGGATGAGGTTAAAGACATTGTAACGCGTGACAAAGTCGCCGTAATCCTGAACGATCAGGCTAACGAGTTGCTGGCAAAATTAAACCAGGGCAGTCAGCTGGAAGCCTTGGCATCCGACCTAGGGCTTGACTGGCAAGTCAAAGCGGATGCCCGTCGCAACGATCAGAATATCGATCGCGAATTACTGGCTCACCTGTTTAATCTGCCCAAGCCGCAGCCATCTGACGCCGTCAACACCTCGTTACCTTTGCAAAATGGTGACGTGGTGGTTGCGCAGCTGACGGTTGTTAAACCCGGCACTTTGCCAGACATGGATCAGGCTCAGCTTCTGGCCTTGAAGCAGCGTCTGTCGCAGGAGCTGGGGGGGCAAGAGTTGGCAACCTATCAAAAGGCGCTCAATGAATCGGCGGATATCGAAATTTATTAAATCTTGCGGGACAGCACTGAAGTGCTCACTGGATCAAGTCAGGCGATGCGTTTCAACAAAATAGACGGTTCTGACTGATCGCTCCGACTGAAAAGGCCTTAAGACATTGTCTCAAGGCCTTTTTTAATGCTGGCACAGTGGTATTTTGTCTGACTCTGGCGCGTTTATCCTAGACTGGCGGCCATCAACTCCTGAGTATAGGGCTCCCTTGGGCGGGTCAATACCTGTTCGGCATCACCTTGCTCGACAATCTCACCATCTTTCATCACGATGATTTTATGGCTTAAGGCCTTCACCACCTGAAGGTCATGACTGATGAAGATATAGGTCAAATGGCGGTGACGCTGCAGATTTCTCAGCAGATCAACCACCTGAACCTGAACGGTTTTGTCCAAAGCAGAGGTTGGCTCATCCAGAATCAATAGCGAAGGGTTTAGAATGAGGGCTCTGGCAATGGCGATCCTTTGGCGCTGACCTCCGGAAAATTCATGCGGGTAACGGTTTTGCATGCTCACTTCCAGGCCCACTTCATTCATCACATCGCCGACACGCTGCGCACGTTCTTCAGCCGAAAGCTTGGAGTGAACATTCAGGCCTTCCTGAATAATTTCAGCCGCGGTCATGCGAGGGCTCAAACTGGCGAAAGGGTCCTGAAACACCACCTGAAAATCCTTGCGCATTGCGCGCAAATTACTTTCCCTTATCTCAGAAATCAAACTGCCTTTGAAGTTGATCTCACCAGTTGATTTTAATAAACGTAAAATGGCCAAGGCCAACGTCGATTTACCCGATCCACTTTCCCCGACAATCCCCAGGGTTTTACCCGATTCGATGCAAATGTTGGCGTTCTTAACTGCGTGAAACTGCTTTAGCGGTCGACCAAAGACACTTTTTTGGGTTGTGAATGAGACACACAATTGCTTGGTGCTAAGCAGCTCAGGGGTGTCCGAGCTGATTTCCACGGGCCTGCCCTGAGGTTTGCCCAAAAGCAGCTTGCGGGTATATTCATGAGCGGGCTTGGTAAAAATAAGGCTGCAGTCGGCCGTTTCTACGGCTCGTCCTCGCTGCATCACAATCACTTTTTGAGCCATATGCTTGACCACATTCAAATCATGCGTAATCAGCAATAGACCCAATTCCTCATCACGCTGCAGTTTTTTGAGCAGTTGTAAAATTTCTTTTTGGACCGTCACGTCCAGCGCTGTGGTGGGTTCATCGGCAATCAAAATGTCGGGTTCATTAGCCAGCGCCATCGCTATCATGATTCGCTGTCGCTGGCCGCCAGAAAGTTCATGAGGGTAAGATTTAAGACGGCTTTCTGCGTTGGGGATCTGGACTTTGGCAAGCAGGTTGAGAATGAGAGGGCGCGCCTGCCTAAGCTTAATACCACGATGCTGGCAAATAACCTCACCGATTTGTTTTTCTATGGTGTGCAGCGGGTTAAGGGCCGTCATGGGCTCCTGAAAAATCATCCCGATCCTATTGCCCCGTATGCGTTGCATTTGGCTTTGACTGAATCGCAATAAATTTTCCGATTCAAACCACACTTCGCCGCTGGGGTGGAATGCCATTGGGTAGGGCAGCAGCTTGAGGATGGACAGTGCGGTCATGGACTTGCCTGAGCCTGACTCACCCACCAGGGCAAGGGTTTCTCCGCGATGAATTTCAAAACTGATTTTATCGACCACCTCTGAGATCTCGTCACCCTGACGGAAGGCAACTGACAAATCTTTTACTGATAACAGCGGTGTCTTTGTGCCTGCCAGAGCCGAGGGTTCCGAGGCCCCCGAAAGGCTGGGTTGTGGAATAGCGGGTGTTGTCATTAATTTACTGTTCATTAGCGTGTGACCAGGCGGGGATCGAAAGCATCTCTGACTCCCTCGCCGATAAAGACCAGGAGCGTCAGCAGTGCGGCTAGCACGGTAAACGCCGTCAGCGCCAGCCAGGGGGCCTGCAGGTTACCTTTGCCCTGGGCGACCAGCTCACCGAGAGAGGGGGACCCAGGGGGCATTCCGAAACCGAGAAAGTCCAGCGAGGTCAGGGTTGTTACGGCACCCGCCAGCAAGAACGGCACCAGGGTGACGGTGGCAACCATGGCGTTTGGCAAAATATGCCGTGCCATGATTTTATTATCGGGCACTCCCAGTGCTTTTGCCGCTCGCACATAATCGAGATTTCGACCGCGCAGAAATTCAGCCCTAACGACATCCACCAGCGCGGTCCAGTTAAAGAGCAGCATGATGGCGAGTAACCACCAGAAGCTGGGGGTTACAATGTTGGCCATAATAATCAACAGAAACAATACCGGCAGCCCGCCCCAAATCTCCAAAAATCGCTGTCCGACCAAATCGATCTTGCCGCCGAAGTAGCCCTGTACCGCACCGACAAAGACCCCCACAATGCAGCTTCCGATGGTCAAGGTGAGGGCAAATAAAATCGAAATTCGAAATCCATAGATCACACGGGCGACAACATCGCGAGCCTGATCGTCGGTGCCCAACCAGTTCTTTGAGGTCGGAGGGGAAGGGGCAGGGTGCTCCAGGCCGGAAATATGAGTGTCATAACTGTAGGGAATCGGGGGCCAAATGGCCCAACCTTTTTCATTGATCAGTTCGATAACATATTCATCTGAATAGTCTGCTTCCGTTTCGAAGTCACCACCAAATGTTGTCTCGGAGTACGATGTCAGGATCGGTGAGTAAATACCGCCGTCATAAAACACCAGAACAGGCTTGTTGTTGGCAATAAATTCAGAAAACAACGAAGCCGTGAACAGTACCAGGAAAATCCACAAGCTCCATTTGGCGCGAGGGTTGGAGAAAAACATGCCCAAGCGCCGCTGATTAATGGGGTTAAGTCTCTGTTTCAAGGAGTTCATTGCGCGCTACCGAATTTCATCACCATTAAACGTCCTGAGTCTCAAAATTAATTCTGGGGTCCACCGCGACATAGGCCAGGTCTGAAAGCAGTTTTACGAAGAGGCCAATCAGGGTGAAAATGAACAGGGTTCCGAAAATAACCGGGTAGTCTCGGGTTTGAACCGATTCAAACGCCAAAAGGCCTAAACCGTCCAGGGAAAAAATCACTTCAATCAAAAGTGAGCCGGTGAAAAAAATGCCAATGAAGGCTGCCGGAAAGCCTGAGATGATAATCAGCATCGCATTGCGAAATACGTGGCCGTATAACACTTTGGATTCAGACAGCCCTTTGGCTCTGGCAGTTTGCACGTATTGTTTATTGATTTCGTCCAGAAATGAGTTCTTTGTCAGCATGGTTAAGGTGGCAAACCCACCAATGGTGTATGCCAGCAGAGGCAGGGTCAGATGCCAGAAATAATCTTTGATTTTACCGAGCAGCGATAAACTATCGAAATTCGATGACGTCAGCCCTCTTAAGGGGAAGACATCCCAATAGCTCCCGCCGGCAAACAGTACGATCAAAATAATGGCAAATAAGAAGCCGGGAATCGCGTAGCCGATAATAATGGTGGCGCTACTCCAAACATCAAAGCGCGAACCATGTTTAACGGCTTTTTGTATGCCCAAGGGTATCGAGATCAAATAAATAATTAACGTGCTCCACAGCCCCAGAGAAATCGATACGGGCATTTTTTCAACGATCAGAGTCAATACACTGGTGTTTCTAAAAAAACTATCGCCAAACTGGAACTGGGAATAGTTCACCAGCATTTCCCAGAAGCGCTGTAGCGGGGGCTTGTCAAAGCCATACATCGCTTCAATTTTGGCGATGACTTCGGGGGGTAGGCCTTGCGCGCCACGGTATTTAGCACCTCCCGATGAACCCGCTTCACTGCCTCCCCCGCCCAATCCGGACGCGGTTGTGCCTTCATGGCTTTCCAGTTGAAAGATCATTTGTTCAACCGGACCACCAGGGGCCGACTGAACAATCAAAAAATTAATGATCATGATTCCCAGCAGAGTGGGGATCATCAGCAACAAACGGCGGAGAATATAATTTGTCATAGACGCGTTTGGGGTGCCTTTAGGTTTGTTTTTTTATCACGATTTCGGGTAATGCCGCAGATTTGTTAAGGGGTTGGCCTGACCCACCAGGTCATAAAGCCGGTTTGATAACCCGGGTCATAAATTGGCGATACTGCGGGTTGTCCAAATTTATCCCAATAGGCAACTCTGTGAGTGTTGGTGTACCACTGGGGAATCACGTAATGCATATTTAACAGTACACGATCCAGAGCATGGGTTGCTGTCAGCAAGTCCGCACGGGTTTTGGCCTCAATAACTTCGCTGACCAGAGCGTCTACGACCGGGTTAGAGACGCCAATGATATTCCGGCTGCCTGGTGTGCTGGCAGCTTCAGAGCTCCAGAAGTCCCGCTGTTCGTTGCCGGGGCTCAGTGACTGGGGAAATACGTGGTTGATCATGTCGAAATCAAACGTCCTGCGACGGTTGATGTATTGTGAGGTATCGACTTTACGTATGTTTGCCTGAATGCCCAGTTTTTTGAGGTTTTGTATGAATGGATTGGCAATCCTTTCAAACGAATCATCGTAAAGAAGAATTTCAAATTCGACAGGCCGGCCAGTTTGAGGGCTGATCAACTGGTTGCTGACCACTTTGTAGCCCGCCGTGCGCAGTAGCTTTTGTGCGCTTCTGAGATTTTTACGATTTCGCTCATCAGTGGATACCGGCGATGCATAAGTCTCGGTAAACACACTGTCGGGCAACTGCTCCCGGAAAGGCTGTAGTAATTTTAATTCTGACTCCGAGGGCAAGCCGGTAGACTGCAGATCCGAGTTGGCAAAGAAACTGTTGGTTCGTTTATAGGCACCATAAAACAGGTTTTTATTGGTCCACTCAAAATCGAACGCGAGTCCAATCGCCTGACGCAGGGTGGCGTCCTGAAACAAGGGGTTTCTCAGGTTGAAGGCATAAGCCTGCATGCCGGTGGGGTTGTTATGCGGAATTTCCCGCTTGATCATTCTCCCATCGCTAAGGGCATTGCTGTTATAGGCAGTGGCCCATAATTTTGAAACCCGTTCGAAGCGGAAGTCATACTCTCCGGCCTTAAAGGCCTCTAGAGCCACCACATCGTCACGGTAATAGTCCACTTTTATGGTATCGAAGTTATAAGACCCTTTTTGCGTCGGGCGGTTTATACCCCAGTAGTCTTTGACGCGCTCGTAGCTTATAGAGCGGCCGGGATCAACCTTGGACACTTTGTAGGGACCACTGCCCAAGGGGGGTAACAAGTTGGCGTTTTCAAAATCCTTGTCCTGCCAAAAGTGTTTGGGCAGCACCGGCAGCTGCCCGGTAATCAGCACCGTTTCGTGGCTGGCGTTCTCTTTAAAGGTGAATTTAATGCTCAGTGGATCCAGGACCTGTGTATCAATGATGTCCGCATAGTAGAAGCTGTAGAAAGGGTTGCCTTTTTCCGTGAGCAATTCGAAGGTATAGGCCACATCTTCTGCGGTGACTGGCTTACCATCGTGAAAGCGCGCTTGCGGGTCCAGGTGATAAATGATCCACGAGCGGTCCTCGGGGTACTCCATGGTTTTGGCCAGCAAACCGTACTGGGTAAAAGGCTCATCGGCTGAGCTGACGGTCAGGGTGTCGTAGATCAACCCCAGCTGGTCTGCAGGGTTACCCTTGGCGACAAATCCATTAAGGCTGTCAAAAGTGCCTATGCTGTAGAGTTTGACGCTCCCGCCTTTGGGCGCGTTCGGTGAAACATACTCGAAGTGATCAAAATCGGGGCCGTATTTGGGCTGGTCGTGCATCGCAATGGCATGTGCCTTGATGACTGTGGATGCATGCGCTGCTGTGCTGACGGCAAGCGTGCCTGACAGGAGCAAAACACAGCTCAAGACTGACAGGGCGCCGTAACACCGGGCCTGGTTGATAAAATTCTGGGTCACCTTCTGGAAGGTGCGACCTGGCAGATGAGTTAGTGGTCGGAAAGAAGCAGTCTTCTGAGTACTAAATCCTTGTTGGGGCATAATCATTCCAATGTTGGGGATATCTCTGGCCATTAATAACCTGTGGTCATTATAGACCCTAGATTACGTATTTTTATCCCAAATTCCAATCGACTTATGCCATTATGCGGGATGCCTGGGTACTTCGGGAGTTCGGTGCAGCGAGTCACCGTGAGGTTTTTGGGGTGACCGCAGTCGGTGGATGAGGACGGGGTGAAAGGATGAGTTGCCGGTTGTGTTTCAGGTTGTGAGAGGCGCCGGGGGCGATCACAGTGACGCCGTCATCGGGATCGCTTAAGCGAAGACACAACGGCCACGTTGACTTTCTCATGGCGCAAACCGTTCATGAGAAAGTCAGCCGGTGGCGTTAGTGCGATCAATTGGTTCGGGTAACGTCCACGAATAACGTCAGAGATTGTCCCGGGTGAATGTAACCGGATTTCTTCACCGGGTTCCACTTCACAATGTCATTGACGGACAGGTTAAACTTACCCGCGATACGGGCCAGAGAATCTCCAGCGCGCACACGGTAAGACACCTTGCGAACGACCGCATTGTCCCGGGAAGAAGAACTTCCTGCCTGCGCCAGCTGTTGACCTGGAGTCCAGATCACGAGTTTTTGATTGACCTTCAGCGTGTCTTTGGGGGCCATGCCGTTCCACTTGGCGAGCTGACCGGTTTGCACCTTGTGGCGGCGGGCAATACTCCACAGGGAATCACCGCTTTTCACGACATAATTCACCTTACGGGTACCGCTTTTACCCTTGGAGTTAGCTTGTGTGCGTGACAGGCGCTGACTTTGGGTTTGCGCATATTCCTGAGCGGATAAGCTGGATTTGGGGATCAGCAGCATTTGCCCTTTGCGAATCAGGTTACCGCGAATGTTGTTGTGTTCTCTGAGCACATCAACCGTCGTATGGTGCCTGCGAGCAATGGCCAACAGAGAGTCGCCTGACTGAATCTTGTAACGCTCCCAGGCTATCCGTGAGTTTGCGGGTAATTTGGCAAGTTGTGAGCGAAAGCTGTCTGCTTTTTCAACCGGCACCAGCAGACGATGAGGGCCTTCAGGATCCGTTGCCCAACGGTTGAAACCCGGATTGAGTTTGTAAAGGTCATCCAGGTGCATGTCCGCCAGATTGGCCGCCTGAGCCAGATCAATTTGGGAGCCCGTATCAACCGATTCAAAGAACGGCTGATTGGGAATGGGGGCCAGCTTGACCTTGTAATGTTCCGGGTCTTTGATGATTTTACTGAGAGCAATCAGTTTGGGGATATAATTCTGGGTCTCCCGGGGAAGATCCAGTGACCAGTAATCAACGGGTTTACCGGCCTTTTTGTTTTTACGGATAGCCTTGTTCACATTGCCACCGCCACTGTTGTACGCGGCCATTGCCAGCAGCCAGTCATCGTCAAATCGCTTGCTCAGGCTCGACAGATAATTAATAGCCGCATCGGTTGAAGCAATAACGTCCCGGCGGCCATCGTACCACCAGTTTTGTTTCAGCCCGAAGGCCTTGCCGGTGCCCGGAATGAACTGCCACATACCTGCAGCTCTGCCGTGTGAATAGGCAAACGGGTCAAACGCACTTTCAACGATGGGCAGAAGGGCCAGCTCCATCGGCATGCCTCTGGCTTCCAGCTCTTTAACGATATGGTACAGGTAAATATTGCCACGCTGAGTCACACGCTCAATGTAATCGGTGTGGCGGGCATACCAACGAAGGTGGGTATTTACCCGATCATTGTCATAGTCCGATAGCTGGTAACCGCTTCGGATGCGATTCCAAAGGTTGGAATAGTCGGGCCCGGTGTAATCTTGATGGCCTAACCCCGATTGAGAGGGGTCTACATCGTTCTGGCACACTCGATCGGCCTGGACCCAATCAATACGATCGTCTGAGGTGTAATTTGAATCTGTGTCCAGATTTTTAACGGAGGTCGATTGATTGCAGCCAGCCAGTAATAGGGCGCAGGCAATCAGGGGTAGGTTACTTCTGTTTAGCATAAGGGCACGTTGTTTTGATATCGAAATGATAGGGCGAAAGAGGGGATTCTACGGACGCATGCCCTTGTGGTCAATAATTGGCCAGTGCGTTCAGGTTATCCACTCAGGTTATAAAAAGAGCAACTCTTAATTAAAAATTATCTTTCCAACCTCTCAAGACTGCAAAAACTTCCCAGGGTTCAGTGACTTCACGGTTGCTGTGTTTTTTTGCGGCATCGATCACACTGACTTCTGATACCCGTAAAAACGGATTGCTGGCCAATTCCTGTTGCAGCAGGGAGGGGACCGTCGCCAGTCCCTGCGCTCGCTTGTTGAGTGTCTCCTCAACTCGATTCTTCAGCGCCTCATTGAGAGGTTCTACGGCCTGGGCAAAGGCCAGGTTCGATTGGGTATATTCATGGGCGCAGAACACTCGGGTTTGGGGGGGTAAGTGCGCCAATTTGGCCAGAGAGGCCTGCATTTGCTTTGGTTCGCCCTCAAACATACGGCCACAACCTCCCGCAAACAAGGTGTCACCACAGAACAGTACAGCTTCATCCGGGCAATGAAAGGCAATATGGTCCAATGTATGCCCCGGAACCTCCAGCACTTCGAAGCTTATATCGTCTTTCAGTGAGAGCCGATCGCCTTCGCTCAATGGCTGAGTGACGTTATCGATGTTGGCGGAATGAGGGCCATACACCGGGATGTTGCGGCCTTTCTGCAGAGCGTCAATACCGCCGGTGTGGTCAGCATGATGGTGGGTGATCAACATCCCGACCAGCTCAAGACCATAATGTTCAAGCGCTTGTTCAACCGGGCGCGCATCCCCGGGATCCACCACATAAGCCCGATTGCTGCCAGAGCGATGGAACAGCCAAAGGTAATTATCATTGAAGGCGGGTACCGGAATGATTTTAAGCATAAGGTCTCGTAGAGCTTTTGAGTGGATACCGGCATAATACAGAATCCAATCGCTGAATGCATAATCGTTGATCACATTGTGGCCATTTGGGCAGCAGGACAGACGAGATGAGAGGGATTTATGGCATTGCTTGATGGGTTATCCAAGATCAAGCGCTGGGCAGAAATGCGCCACGGACCGCGATCTTCGGCTGTGACGATGACGTCGTTACAGGGCTGGGAGAAAACGCCATTGGCTCAGGCGATCTTTACCGAACAAAAAGACGTGATGGGCAGTCTGCTGGGTGAGTTGTTTGGCTACCACCTGCTGGAAATGAGCTGTTTTGATCAACTGCAATTGAGCGATAGTAGCCGCATCAACCACAAATTTCGCATCACCCCGGTTGCGGGCTTTGACGCGGGGGCGTTGGCGGAATTTGAGGCACTGCCACTTGCGCCTGAATCCATTGATGTAGTGATTCTGCACCATGTGCTGGAATACTCGACCAAACCGCACCAAGTTTTAAGAGAGGCCAACAGGGTATTGATTTCCCGGGGGCACCTTGTGATTGTAGGCTTTAACCCCTGGAGCCTTCAGGGAGCCTATAAAATAGTGGCTCAATGGGTGGGGGCGGGCAGCTTCTGGCGTCGGCGCTCGCTGAGACCCGGGCGAGTCATGGACTGGCTGCATTTACTCGATTGTGAGCCTGTGGACTTGCAAAAAGGCTTCTATCGTTTACCGATAAATCATGCCGGCTTGCTTGAAAAGTTCAGTTTTTGGGAAAAAATCTGCAGCCGCCTAAAGCTGCCTTTTGGCGGTTTTTATGTATTGCTGGCCAGAAAAGACCGGGTCTCTATGATTCCCACGAAACCGTTATGGAACAGCTTTAACCCGGTGGCCGGGCTCGTGCTCGGCAAGCCGACATCCCGAGTTCCCGAAGCTGTCGGCCAACGAATTGAATGTAAAAAAGTAAGAGGAAAGAAGTGAAGCAAGTAGACTTGTTTACCGATGGCGCCTGCAAAGGCAACCCTGGTCCTGGTGGCTGGGGAGCCTTACTGCGCTATGGCGACGTTGAGCGCACACTCTGTGGTGGCGAGGCAAACACCACCAATAACCGCATGGAGCTCATGGCTGCCATTGAAGGCCTGAAGGCTCTAAAGGAAAGTTGCGAGGTGAATTTGACTACAGATTCCCAATACGTGCGGCAGGGCATCATGTCATGGATGGCTGGCTGGAAGAAAAATGGCTGGAAAACGTCGGCCCGAAAACCGGTGAAAAATGAAGACCTTTGGCGTTTATTGGATGCTCAGGTGAATCGTCACAAGGTACACTGGTTTTGGGTCAAGGGTCACAGCGGCCACCGGGAAAATGAAATCGCCGATGAACTGGCCAATCGAGGCATCAGTAAAATCAGTGCCTAACCTGAATCCGATTCTGTAACAGCCGTCTTGGGCTTATCAGAAACGCCTTCCGGGTACTGACCCACCTGGAATTTATCGAAGCCGCCAAAATAGAGAGTCACTAGAGACATGCGCCAAATTGTACTGGATACCGAAACGACCGGTCTGGAGCCGTCACAAGGCCACCGGATCATTGAAATAGGCTGTGTTGAGTTGGTCAATCGTCGTTTAACCGGCCGCCATTACCACCAGTACATCCAGCCCAATCGAGCGGTGGATGAAGGGGCAATGGAAGTTCACGGCATCAGCGATGAATTTCTTAAAGACAAGCCCGTGTTTGCCCAAATAGCGCAAGAGTTCATGGACTTTGTTCGCGGTGCAGATCTCATCATCCATAACGCGCCATTTGACATCGGTTTCATCAATCATGAATTTGCCAAGTTAAAGCCGGCTTACGAGCCGGTTACCGAACACTGTGGCGTCATCGATACCCTGGTTATGGCTCGACAAAAGCACCCAGGGCAAAAGAACAACCTTGATGCGCTGTGTAAGCGCTATGGTGTCGATAACTCCCAGAGGGACCTTCACGGCGCGCTGCTCGATGCCGAAATTTTAGCGGATGTGTACCTGCTGATGACCGGGGGGCAAACCAATTTGTCATTGGGAGGTGCCGAATCCGGGGATGCCAGCTCCGGGGGAGCGCAAATACGGGGAATACAACGCCTCAACCCGGATCGACGCCCGCTGCCGGTTGTCCAGGCCAGCGCAGATGAGCTGGAGCGGCATGAACTCAAATTACAGGAGTTGGGCGAGGCGTGTGTCTGGCGCAGCTGAGGACGCCGCTGGGACCTTCAGTGGAGCCGCAGTTTACACCGCATTAAAAAGTAGAGCAGTTAAAACCGTAGTTAAAAACCTAGTTAAAAACCTAGTTACAACCGTGGTTACACCGTACAGGCAGTTAGAGCCGCAGTAACAAACCTGGAAAGCCCTTAAAAAGCCAAGCTGGGCCCGCTGCTTTAAGCGCGATGAACGGTTAACGCCGGGCAAAAACCACTCATCACACCGTAGCAAGGTGATTCTGCTGAACCATAAACCCCAAATTCAAACCCCCAAAGCGAGCCTTTAGTCTCGCTTTGGGGGGGGTATAACGTGAGCTGACGGCATCAGCTCACGTTGACTGTCGTGGTTAAAGCGCCGTCAGGACCATTAATAAACCAACACTGCCCAGAACCAGAGTGTATGGCAACGCCATGATGACCATACGGCCATAAGACAGGCGGATCAGGGGGGCCAACGCTGAGGTCAACAAAAACAGGAAGGCCGCCTGACCGTTCGGCGTTGCTACGCTGGGAAGGTTGGTGCCTGTGTTGATCGCCACGGCCAACTTGTCAAAATGCTGACGGGTAATCTCTCCGGCATCCAGGGCATCTTTCACTTCATTGATGTAGACCGTAGCCACAAATACGTTGTCGCTGATCATGGAAAGTACACCGTTGGCTAAAAAGAACATGGCCGGCTGGATGGACTCTTCCAGAGATAAGACATAGTGAATGATAGGACTGAACAAATGCTGGTCGTGAATAACCGCGACTACCGCGAAAAAAACAACCAGCAAGGCGGTGAAGGGCAGCGCTTCTTCGAAAGCGTGACCAATTTGATGCTCTTCGATGACGCCGTTAAAGGCGGTAAGAAGAACAATGATCATCAAGCCAATTAAGCCCACCTCAGCCACATGCAGGGCCAGTGAGGCAACCAAAATGATTGCCACCAAAGCCTGCACCACCAATTGAGCGGTATCTCGTTTGGTTCTCTTACTCTCTTCTGCCGCCGCAAAATCTTCCAAAACATGACGAACACTATCTGGGATTTCGACGCCGTAGCCAAGAATTTTAAATTTCTCAAGAAGGAAGCAGGTGGTCAGGCCAGCTACTAGCACGGGCATGGTAACGGGGGCCATGATGGTGAAAAATTGTACAAAGCTCCAACCCGCGGTTTGAGCAATCAGCAGGTTTTGTGGTTCTCCGACCAAGGTGCATACCCCACCCAGAGCTGTGCCCACAGCACCATGCATAATCAGGCTTCGTAAAAAAGCGCGAAACGCATCCAGGTCATCCCGGTGGAACTCTGTGACATGCTGGTCATCGGCGCTGTCATGATTGCCTACATGGATGTTCTTGCCAGAGGCCACCTGGTGGTAGACCGAGTAAAAGCCTACCGCCACGGTAATCAATACCGCGGTTACGGTCAGGGCGTCCAAAAAAGCTGAGAGGACGGCCGCCACCACACAAAACAGTAAAGACAGCAGCGCTTTGGAGCGTACACCGATGAGGATTTTGGTGAAGACGAACAGCAGCAGGCTCTTCATGAAATAGATGCCGGCCACCATGAACACCAACAGCAAAATGACTTCCAGGTTAGCCTCGACCTCATGGTATATGGACTCCGGGTTGGTCATCCCCAAAATCGCAGCCTGAATGGCCAAAAGTCCGCCAGGCTGCAGCGGGTAACACTTCAGCGCCATCGCCAGGGTAAAGATAAACTCCCCAATCAGCAGCCAACCTGTGACAAACGGTCCTAGGATATACAGGAGAATAGGGTTGATAACCAGGAAACAAACAATGACCTGTTTGTACCAATTAGGAGCTTGCCCAAGAAAGTTCTTGGTAAGTCCTTCAAAAAAAGTGTGAGCCATGTTCATCGTCCCTTAGTGCTGCCGCAGCCTTAGTGTAGAAGGTATAGTCGCAGGCAACCTCATCGTAGTGTTATTGGGTAGCAATGCAGGCTGGCGTCACCGTACATTGCTTACCTCCGTTGGGGTTATTATTGTGGAGGGCGTGTGTGTATGAATACAGGGGACATGAAATTACCTTGATCCTAAAAAAATTCAAGCATTTCAATAAGATCTCGCTGTAATTTAACCATTTTTTTGAGATTATAGGCGTCACAGATTACTTTTAGGGCCAGAGCCCGTCAGGCACCGCCTGAAACTTGAACACTTTGGTTTCATTCTGCCCTCAAGGCAGCTTGGACGCGATCAGCCAAGTATAACCGTAGTGATATCTAGATTGGTTGATCCACCACATTTAGCAATAAGGATAAATGCGTGCTACAGAATGAACGTGTCAATATCAGCTCCCTGAACCTGGTGAGCAACGAACTCGTTGCAACCATTGAGCATGCAGCCAATAAACTTGAACAGTTTGCAGCCACACCGGACAACGGAGATCTTCTTCAGTCCAGTATTGATGCCATTGAACAGATACGAGGGACGCTAAACCTGGTCCAGCTTTATGGTGCCGACCTGTTGGCCGAAGAGATTTTGTGCCTCGCAAAGACCATTGAGCCTCAGACCGGTCAGGACCTGAGTGGTACCCTGGGTAAAATCACCGGAGCCTTTTTCATCCTGCCCAGATACCTGGAATACACCCAACAAACACGTCGCGGCATGCCGGTTCTGTTGATTCCATACATTAATGAATTGCGCCAGGAAGCTAAAAAGCCACCTCTGCCTGAAAGTCACTTCTTTACCCCCCCCCTCAAAGCCAATTACAAGCCAAAGTCGGCGGGCTCAGCCCTTGATGCTGAGGGGATGAGCGCGTTGATTCGCCGGCTCCGACACATGTTCCAGGTTGGTTTGCTCAATGCTATCCAGGGCAAGCAGGTGCCTTCAGCACTTGGCATCATGGAGCGCGCCCTGGAGCGTCTGGAAATTATCGCAGGCGGGCGGGCGATGGCTCAGCTTTGGTGGCTGGGCGCTGCAACGCTTGAAGCTATGCGCACCAATAACCTTGAAATCAGCAAGGCCCGTAAATTATGCCTAACGCTGCTGGATCGCCAAATCAAGGTACTCCAGGATAAAGGGTTACTGGCGCTTGAGGCACAACCGCCTGCAGCCTTGATGAAACAGTTGCTGTTTATTGTCGCACTGGCACACAAACCCGGAGCAAAGGCACAACAAGTACTTTCGGCTTTTGCCTTGCCGCCACTGGGCTACAGCGATTCCGACCTCAGAAATGAACGAGAAGCCCTCAAGGGGCCCAGCATTAATACTGTGGCATCGGTTATGGCGGTGCTCAAGGACGAGTTGCGCAGCATCAAAGAGATACTTGAAAACTCATCCCAGGCCAGTGACGGTGGGCTGGGGGAGTATGGAGAGCTTTCCGCTCATATGGTCAAACTCGCTGACATCCTGTCCGTGGTTGGTTTAACGTCTGCGAGCAGCACGCTGAAAGAAGAGGCGGCGAACATCGATACCTGGCAGGAAGCGAACAGACCCGCTGATAAGCAGGAACTGGTGGAATTGGCAGATGCCTTGCTGTATGTAGAAAGCACGGTAACGGGATTGGATTCGCTCAATTTAACCGACGAAAAGTTGTTAAAAGCCAATTCCCTCGCGAGACAGGAAGTCATCGCTTCGTCTCAGCTGGCAGAAGCAGAGATGGTGGTTATCAAGGAAGCAGAATCCGGGCTGGCGCTGACCAAAAGAGCCTTGAGCTCGTTCGCAGACTCGAATTACGATCACGGCCACATTAAAAATGTGGGCGCTACACTGAACACCGTGAGGGGGGGAATGACGATCCTCAATCTTCAGCGGGCTGCCGCTGTGATCAACAGCTGTGTGGAATTCATCGAAGACACACTGCTGGTGAATGACCAACCAGTGGCGATTCAACAATTACTGGAGACCTTTGCTGACGCAATTATCGGCCTCGAATACTATCTGGATGCGGTCAAAACTGACCGGTCGGCTGATGACGCAGTTCTGGCCATTGCAGAAGAGAGCCTGCAGGCTCTCGGGCATCGCGTTATTCCTGTTTGAGCGTGTTAACAACATTCGGTTAAAGTGAGTAAATCATGTGGGCTTTCAACGCTTTACCAAGGCGGCTGTGTTATGTTTACCCCAGACCATAGACCACAACAAGAGGGACTGGAAAAGTGCTATGTCCCCATATCCGACGGGTTATTGCTCAGCTCTGTGGAGTATGGATGGCAGCCTCTTCCCGCGTCCAGCTGGCGCTTCGCCAACCCTCAATTAGAAGCCCCTCAACATTACATTGGTCGCTATTTTGATAAAGACTGTTATGTTGTGGTTCTTGAAGCACAGCCTGACGTTCATCAACATCACTGGCAGAATTTGCGTCAGCTTTTAGGGCTGCTGGATGAGATCAGTTACGAGGTGGCCGCCAGGGCCCTGCAAGTCGTTAACTGGGACCGGGATCATCAATTCTGCGGTCGCTGTGGCTCACGGACAGAAAGTCATCATCGGGAAATGGCCAAGCACTGCCAAAGCTGTGACGCCTTGTTTTATCCGAGGTTGTCACCTTGCGTGATCACGGTGGTCACGCGGGGGGAGCACTGCCTACTGGCTCATAACCCAGCCTTTCCCTCACGCTTTTTCAGTGCGCTGGCGGGCTTTATCGAGGTCGGCGAGACCATTGAGTCTGCTCTTCGACGTGAAGTCAGGGAGGAAGTGGGCATTGAAGTGGGCAAGCTGGAGTACTTTGGGAGCCAGGCCTGGCCATTTCCCGGGCAGCTGATGATTGGCTTTATGGCGGAATACCAAAGCGGTGACATTGTGGTTGACGGAGTCGAAATTGAAGAGGCCAATTGGTACCGTTACGATGAATTGCCTTTAGTGCCACCCGCAGCCTCTTTATCCGGCCAACTGATTAGTCATTTCGTGAAAATGCACAAGAGTGCCTTGTGACACCTTTGAGCGGTGACATACACGCACCCACTGGCTGTTCAGGTAAATTCAGTGATAAGCGTTGATGTGTGACATTGAAGTCTCTGGAATAGCAGCGACATCGGCAAAGAAGATAAAAATAGGATAAATATATGTTCTACGGTGGATTAGCTATTGCCGTTGCAATCATCAGTTTGCTGGTGTTGCTGCGCGCATTAAAAACCTTATTCAGTGGTGGTTGGTTAATGGGCTGGTTAAAAGGCACTTTAGGACTGGCGCTGGTTGTTCTGTCTGCCATCATCGGTCTGTTTGCCTGGGATGTGTTCAGCTATCACGAACTGTTGACTGAAAAGTCGGTCGCGACGATCAGTTTTAAACAGCTGGAGGATCAGCATTATCAGGCTATATTAGTCAATGCAGACGGGGTGGAACAAAAGTTTGAATTAAAAGGAGACCAGTGGCAACTGGATGCTCGCATTTTCAAATGGCAACCTTCACTCGCACGCTATGGTCTGAAGCCAGGCTATCGGCTCGACCGTCTGGCGGGACGGTATTTTTCCCTGGAAGAGGAGCGTTTATCGGAACGGACCGTGTACGACCTCAACCCCAGCATATCGGGAGTGGACGCGTGGCGATGGTACAAAATGGTTGATCAAAATATTCCCTGGCTGGATGCCCTCTATGGCAGTGCCACCTATGTACCCATGAGCGACGGAGCGCTTTATGAAATCAATTTAACCCACAGTGGATTAATTTCCCGCCCCCTTAATGAGCCTGCCGAAGTAGCAATCAGGCGCTGGCAATAAAGTTGTTAAATATTGGAGAATACTTTGGAGTTTTTAACCGAATACGGACTGTTTCTGGCAAAATCCATTACGGTTTTATTGACCGTATTGTTGATTGTTGGGTTTGTTGTGTCGATGGGGCATAAGAACAAAAGATCAGAGAAGGGGCATATCGAAGTAACCCGCTTAAATGATCAGTACGAAGCGACTCAGGATGCACTGAAAGACGTAGTGATGGATTCTGAGCTGCGCAAACAAGAGCTGAAAGCTCACGAAAAAGAAGAAAAAGCGGAAGCCAAAAGCCGGAAAAAAGCCGCTAAAAAACACCCTGAAGATATAAAAACCAAACCACGGGTGTTTGTTTTAAATTTTGATGGAGACATTAAAGCTTCTGCTGTCGACAATCTGCGTGAAGAAATCAGCACGGTATTGTCCATTGCAACCGCTCAGGACGAGATCCTGCTTCGGCTGGAGAGTGGTGGTGGTATGGTTCACAGTTATGGCTTGGCCTCAAGCCAGTTGGACCGGATTAAAAAGAAAGGTATCCCCTTAACCGTTTGTGTCGACAAGGTGGCTGCCAGTGGTGGCTATATGATGGCGTGCGTGGCGGATAAAATCCTGGCGGCACCGTTTGCGGTCATGGGCTCCATTGGTGTGGTCGCTCAACTCCCGAACTTCCACCGCTTATTGAAAAAGAACTATGTTGACTTTGAGATGTTAACCGCAGGCGAGTACAAGCGTACTTTAACCATGTTCGGTGAAAATACCGATAAGGACAGAGAGAAGTTTGTCGAGGACCTGGAAGACACCCACACATTGTTCAAGGATTTTGTCAGTGAACACCGCACCGGGGTTGATATAGAACAGGTTGCCACCGGCGATGTCTGGTTTGGGCGCCGGGCGCTGGAGCAAAAGCTGGTGGATGAACTTATGACCAGTGACGAATACATACACAACCGACTGGAAACCGCCGATGTGTTTGAGGTGGAATTTATCTTTAAAAAGAGCATTCAGGAAAAACTGGGCATAGCGGCACAGGGAGCGGCTGATCGCCTTTTGCTAACCTGGCTTACGCGCTTACAAAGTATGCGTTTCTTTTCCTAGCTAAAACACTCGTTTACGCTCCACTTTGTGCTAGTTTAAATAGGTACAGACATGATTTTCTGTACCTGATTTAACTTACGCGAGCGGTGTAGTGCGATGAGTAGCGCGATAAGACAACCGTTTAAAGCACTTTGGGTAACTGAAAACGGCACCAATAACTTTGAGCGTTTTATAGTACAGCGACATACAGACGATTTACCAGATCACCCCTTGCTGGTAAAAGTGAAATATTCCTCCCTCAACTACACCGACGCCTTGAGTGCCCATGGCAACAAAGGGATCACTCGCCAATACCCTCACACGCCAGGCATAGATGCCGCCGGGGTCGTGGTTAAAGATGACAGCGGCCAGTTTCAGCCCGACGATGAAGTGATTGTCACTGGCTACGACCTGGGCATGAACACCCCTGGAGGCCTCGCCGAATATATCCGTATACCCTCAGAGTGGGCGGTGAGATGCCCTTCGGGCCTATCGCTTCGTGAATCCATGGAGTACGGTACCGCAGGTTTGACTGCAGCGCTGTGCGTACAAAAGCTCATTCAGATGGGAGCCAAACCGGAAGATGGGGATGTCGCCGTTACCGGAGCGACTGGGGGAGTAGGCTCTTTATCCGTTGCTCTGCTGGCGAAACTCGGTTACACCGTGGCGGCAATCACCGGTAAGCTGCAAGCCAACGAAGGGCTCATCGAATTGGGGGCGACCAAGGTAATTGATCGCAGCAGTCTGGACGAGTTGGCAGGTAAATCATTGGCCAAGCCCCACTGGGGCAATGCCATAGACTGTCTGGGGGGAGACTATTTATTCAGCCTGATCAAATCCTTGCATTACGGGGGCAGTGTTGCGGCTTGCGGTCTTGCGTCTGCTCCGACGTTCAGGGGCAACGTATTCCCCTTTGTGTTAAGGAATGTGAACCTGCTGGGGGTAGACGCTGTGGAGCAACCCCTGGAGGCTAAAATAGAGATCTGGGGCTTGCTCGCGGGCCCCTGGAAAGTGGCTCAGTTGGAATTTATGACCACAGAGCTGAGCCTTGAACAGGTGCCCAAAATTTTAACCCAAATCTATAATGGGCATTCATTGGGGCGTTACCTGATAAAACTGGCGGACTGAAACCCCTGATGTTTTCCCAAAAGCCAGCCCCCGGTAAGAAGGTTCTGGTGACGAGTGGCACCACATACCCGGCACACCGCCCATGGCTTCATCTGGCGCCGCTCAGCAGTTTAAGTGCTCGTCACAGGTGCCGTGGATCTCTTTTTCGATTGATGAACCAAACGATCGCACCAGCAAGCCAAGGGATACATCAACATGGAGACAGTTGTCTTCGCTGGTTAAAGTACCTTTGCTGCCGCTGATGTGCCTGTAGTGAATCACATTGCCATCGACCACTTTGCTGCCACCAATACGGGCGATTAAGCCATCGGTAATCTTATCGGCAAGCTTTTGACAATCTTCCTTTCCTAAACCGTGCTCCCGACGAATCTGGATTTTTTTCATTGACTGATTTCCACTCTGACTCATGATTATCGTGCGTCATTTTACGTCATCGACGCTAAACGCCCAAATGGCTTTGTTCAATAATTGGGCTCAAGTTTAAGATTTCAACAGCTTGCAGGCAATATTGACGCCAAAGTCATCGAGTCGACAGGCCGAAGTTTGGAGATATACTAGAGGAAAACAATGCCAAATTACGCGAAAATAGCGAACACCCAGTATTCAATTTACTGGAAGACAGTCTTTCGTTCAAACGCTGTGGGACATCGAATTGGCGCAAAGCGCCATAGGCGACCGCAGGCGTCAGACTTTACTGAATAAAGACCAAAGGAGTGAATATTTTACACCGCAGGGCGGGAAAGATATTTTGGGTCAACCTCGGAGTGGCACGCTTTTTCAGTGTAAGCTTAGAGCCTGGGAGCGCCTCCGTGACGATGTTAAATGTTAACGCCTAAATACCCGTTACTTAAAGGCGCCACTCCAACACAGGAAGCCAACCTGAAAGCACAAGGAGCGATTCGTACAATGCTTGTCCACCGGCTCACCAACTACCATCTTTTCAGCAAAGGACCATGTCAAAGTGGGTAACTATAAGGTTCGGATTTATCAGTGTGTCACCGCTTGTCTTTGGGCACTATTGTTGAGTTTTATGGTATATAACCCGGTCAGTGCCGATGAGTCATCTCACAGCAGTGATCAAAATGTGCAAAATCTCAAGGCACGAATTAATGCCATCAAGGTTGCCGAAAACCTGGAAGCTGATGAAAAAAAAGCAATTTTGGACTTGTACAGCCGGGCTGTTGAAAACCTGGAAGGGGCAGAGAAAAACCGCTCGCGGGCAAAAATCTACGCGGATTTAATGGCAAAGGCCCCGGCTGATTTAAAATCACTTGAGCAGCAGATTTCAAATTTGAAATCCGCGCCTGATTCCGTTCAGGATCTGGAGGGGCTGTCCAACCAACAGCGTATCTCTAGCCTGGAAAAAAGCCTGTTAAAGTTACAGACCGAGCTATTGGAGTCACGAGCAAAACAAGCCGATATTCGTTCCAAAATGCTGGCGGACGAACAAAACGTGCTGAAGTTGCTTGAAGAGGCGACGCAACAACAATCGCAAGCCAAAGATGAGCTGAACAAAAATCGCACTGGCGACAGTGTTGAGCTCGCGAATGCTCGTAATACTTTTCAGTTAAGCGAGGTCGAATTCACAAATTCACGGGTTGAAATGCTTCGCCAGCGATTGCTGACCCGTGATACCCGCGCGGAGGTTTTGGATCGAGAAGATAATCTGTATACGCAAAAGCTGAACATTACCAATCAAAAAATTAAATTGGTAGAAGATGCTCTAAGCCAGGTAAGAAAACAGGTTGTTGACGAAAAGGTAGAAAAAGCCCGGCAGCGCGAAGATCAAATTAAAAAAGCCACCCCGGACATTCAGGCGGTAGCCGAAGAAAATGCCAACCTGGCCAATGATTTATCTTTTGTTGTGGCGCGCACCTCAGAGCTCCTTTCACAGTCTGAGCAATTGTCAAAAGAACTAAACCGAGTTGAGCGCTATTTTTCCAGTATGTCGCAGCAACTGTCCATTGCCGGTGCTGAGAGACTTTCTACGCTGAGTGTAGATCTTCTCGAACAGCGCAAGCAGTTTTCGAAAGACTTACCACAGTTAATTAATACCAACACCCTGGAAAAAGAACTGACTCATGCACAAATCAACCAGCTTCGTCTTGAGGATCGTCAGCACGACCTGATCACTCCTGAGCCGCCGGAATCGAGTGGGTTGTTGAAGGAATTGCTGCAAGAACAGCTTGAGCTACTTCGCGATAATGTTAACGCTTACCGGCATTATACGAGTGCCTTAATCAATGTTCACAGCGAAAATACCCAATTGGGCAAGAGGGTAGAGGAATATCAAGAACTGTTGAACAGTCGCTTATTTTGGATTCCAAGTACTACCCCCGTCACCTTCAACAGTATTAGCAATGTAAACCGGGATCTGCTTCGTTTGCTTGGCAACAAGCACTGGCATGAAATTTCCAAAGCAGTGCAAAACTTCAACAACCCATTTAGCGCCACCCTGTATTTTTTATTGGCCTTTATGCTGACAGCGTTAAAAAGCAATCTGAAGAGACAGTTAAAACACTTGGGTGAGAACGTCGGTAAAGTGAATGTCGACAAACTGAGCAGCACCTTCTATGCCTTGTGCATCACTGTATTGCTGGCACTGCCCACTGCCTTGTTTTTGATGGGATCAGCTGAACTGCTGGAAGGGGGCAGAGGTTATGCCGCTCACTTGAGGCAGGGCTTTACTAACGCAGCTATTCTTTGGGTGTTATTAAGTGTCTTCTTTCAAATTTGCCGCAAAGGTGGGTTAGCTGAAGTACATTTTAAATGGAGTCCCCGTATTATTGCCCTGGTCAGAAAGCATCTGCCCTGGCTGATGGCCGTTATGGTGACAATTTCCGTATTGATGCCGATCATGAACGACGCTGTAGAGCCTTACGAAGCCATCAGCCGCTCACTTTTTATTATCGCCTCTCTGGCTCTGTCGCTGATTAGCCACTTTATATTCAAACCAAGTGCGGAAGTTTTGACCGATAAGTTGGTAAAGCATCCCAGCCAACGTCGATTCCTGCAGTATGGGGTTTATGGGTTTACCGTGGGTATGCCTCTGATCCTCATTGTGGTCTCTTGCCTGGGGTATCATTTTACAGCTCTGGAAATACTGGGCAGACTGTTAATGACTGCCTGGCTATTGGCGACCTTTTTGGTGATCTACTCACTGGCCATACGGGGGGTTGCATTACTCGAGCGACGCATGAAGCTTGAACGCATCAGAGCCAAGCGCAAGGCCGAAAGGGCACTGCAGGTTAGCCGGCAGGCGGCTGATGATGCTGCCGAAGGCGTGCCGGAGAGCCTGATTTTGCAGGAAGTCGATATGGATGCGGTCAGCCAGCAGTCCCGTGGCTTTATTACGCTTATAACCGCTGTTCTCGTCGCTTACGCCTTATGGAATGTCTGGGGTAATGTGACACCGGCGTTGAGCGCCTTCGACACGATGGAGCTTTGGGAGGTTTCCACCTCGGACCCCAACGCACCGTTAAGATCAGTCACGGTCTGGGACCTGACCCTTGGCTTACTGGTGGTGGTGCTGACGTATTTGGGGGCCCGCAACCTTCCCGGTGCTTTAGAAATCTCAGTGCTGCGAGGCATGGATCTCGGACCTGGAGGCAGTTATGCCGTCATTACCGTGGTCAAATATCTAATCATTCTGTTGGGTACTATCGCTTTTCTAAATTTGATCGGGGTCCAGTGGTCCAAACTGCAGTGGCTGGTCGCTGCCATGGGCGTCGGGCTCGGGTTTGGGCTGCAGGAAATCCTGGCAAACTTTGTCTCTGGTTTGTTGATCCTGTTTGAACGACCCATCCGGGTTGGGGATACCGTCACCGTTGGGGAGCATACGGGGACTGTGACTCGAATTCGGATACGAGCCACAACACTGACGGACTGGGACAGAAAAGAACAAATTATTCCCAATAAAACCTTCATTACCGAACAGCTCACCAATTGGACATTGAGCGATCCCATCACCCGCCAGATTATTAAGGTGGGCGTGGCCTATGGCTCTGATGTCGAGACCGTGCACAAGCTGTTAACAAAAGTCATTTCTGACAATGAAAGAGTCATCAGCGACCCACCACCCGCTGTCTTTTTTGTCGGGTTTGGTGACAGCAGCCTGGATTTTGAATTGCGTGTATTTGTGCCGGGCATGCTCGACCTGATGCCCCTGGTTCACGAGTTGCACGTCGCCATTAATCAAACCTTCAAAGCAAATAATATCGAAATTCCTTTCCCGCAACGGGATGTGTGGGTCAGATCCGGTGGGGAGGACAGTGCTGAGCCGCCTGAGTTTATTCCGTCTGCGGACGCAGGGGGCTCGGGCGATAAGGATGCTCCCAGTCCGGCATAACCCTCAAACTCAGCCACAGTTATTACCGCCAGCTTGTGTTGGTGACCGTTACGGTTGAGCTACAGGATGAGGTAAGACAGTAAAAAGGGCAGGACCAGCACCGTGGTTAACGTTGAAACGACCACAATGCCCGCCACTTCTTCGGGTTTTTGCTGATAGTGAACTGCAAACAGGTAATTAAAGACTGCGGCGGGCATGGCGGCCTGCAGCAGGATAACATTTCGGGTTACCCCTTCCAGGCCCAGTAGGGTGCACGCAGAGGCGGCAACGAGCAGACTGAGAGCAAGTTTAAAAAGGCTCAGGGACAGGGCCCGCTGCCAAAATTCCACTTTCAAACTGGTCAGGGAAACCCCCAGGGTTATCAGCATCAATGGAATCGTTACCCCACTTAATAGCTCTACGGTGTGGGCCGCCCAGACCGGCAGGGCGATCTGGTTACCACAGAGAATCAAACCAATTGCCATGGCGTAAACCATTGGCTGCTTGAGTAAGTTCTTAAGCGCATGTGACAGGCCGTCTTCAATGCCTTCAAGAATCAGCAGCCCCAGGGTCAGGTGGCCAAACATCATTAGCAGAAAATAACCAATTGCCAGCGTCAACCCGGTTTCACCAAAAGCAAATAAACACAGCGGGAGTCCCATATTACCGCTGTTAGGAAACAGCAGTGGTGGCAAATAGGTCTTGTAATTTAGGTTAAAGATTTTCAAAACGACAAAACAGCAGACTAACATCACACCCAAAATCAGGGTGGCAACAAGGGCGACATCGCCCAGCGCTGACAGCGATACCTTGGTACCAACGAGGCTATGTAGGATTAAGCAGGGCGCTCCAATGTTCATGACTAACCGGCCGATAAATTCCGACGGGTAATCAAATCCCATTTTTTTCCAGCCGATGCCAATAGCGGCACAGATCACAATAGGGGTAAGAATGTTGAGCAGCGGTGAAATCATACACAGAACACTAAGGGGTTATAAGATTAGGCCAACAGCCAATAAAAATAGATGGCCACCGCAAATACACACAGGATATTGAGAACCAACCCGGCACGCATCATGTCTTTTTGGCGAATGCAACCACTGCCAAATACAATCGCATTGGGTGGTGTGGCGACAGGCAACATAAAGGCACAAGACGCTGCGACGGCGATCACTGCTGAGGTCACAATGGGGGAGAGCCCCAAGGGTTCGGCAACCGCTGCAAAAACCGGGATCAGCAGCGCTGCGCTGGCCGTATTGGAAGCCATTTCCGTTAAAAATATCACAAACCCTGCGATGCCGAGTAACGAGATAAAGATCGGTGCTGCTGTCAGCATATGGGTCAGACTCTCCGCCAGGAAAACACTGGTCCCGGTGATTTTGAGAACACTGCTGAGCGTCAAGCCTCCGCCAAACAGCAGCAAAACCCCCCAGTCTGTTTGCTGTTCAATTTTTTTCCAGGAGGCCGACTGGGTGACACCTATCAACACGACCGCCACAATGGCAACCCAGGAGTCAAATTTATCAATACCACCCAAGGCCATCGCCAAAGGCTTGGAGAAGATCCATAAGCTGATCGTGCCCACAAAAATCGACAGTGTGATGACCTTGGGGACACTCCACTGTACAGGTTCCTGATCCGTGGCAATGTTTAAATCCAGCGCCGGGCGAAAAATCAGATAGAGCGTGAGAATTGCGAAAGGCAAAATCAACAGACTGATGGGTAGGCCTATGGCCATCCAATCCCGGAAACTTAACCCGGCCTCGGAGGCCGCGATGGCGTTGGGCGGGCTACCAACCAGGGTGGCAATCCCGCCAATACTGGCGCTGTAAGCGATACCCAAAAGAATGAAGGTAAAAGTCTTGTGATACCGTTGCCTATCAAGGCTCCCCAACAACCCCAGTGCCAACGGCAGCATCATGGCGGTGGTTGCCGTGTTGCTGATCCACATAGACAACAGCGCAGATACCAAAAACAGCAGCAGGGCGGCGACAATAAACCGCCCTTTAGCCAGGGCCAGGATCCGGTTGGCGATCATTCTGTCCAAACCTTGCTGGTGCAGCGCCGCGGCCAGGGCAAATCCACCGAAAAACAGGAAAATAATCGGATTGGCGAAGCTGATCAGCGCTTCGGGTGTGGTTTGCAGCCCCATGAGGATGGATAACACCGGGATCAGCAAGGCCGTAAAGGTGATATGAGTAGCTTCCGTCAGCCATAAAATGGCAATGAATATCAGCAGACTCAATCCGGAGTTAAGGGGTTTTTCGTACGGAAGCCAATTTAACAGGACCATCAGAAGCCCAAGATCCGCCAGCACAACCCCCCATTTAGTGGATCCTTCACTGACTGTTGTGGGCTCAACCTGAGGCATGTTTACTCCATTAAAACTTGATTGGCTTTTGGAGGGCGTAAGTTTACATGTTTATTAGGCGACATCAGTACCGATTTATCAGCGCTCGCTACAGCGAATCCTGAAGATTAAGCCCAGGGATGGCGGGAACCATCAGGGCGCGGGCCGGTCATATTTCTAGACGTTGTAACTGTGTAGTTTGAATACATTACTTCGCATAATGTATATTATGTTAAATTGAGTGTTTAATCAGATAGTCATTCCAAGGTAATGATTTGATTGGCTTTTCGCGTAAACCTGGCCTGAGTCGATAAATGCCCCCCAGGTCAGATTACCGGTTTCACCGGAATCGCTCTATGCTATAGTTGGATTCGTTTAAATTTCCTGTGTTTTTTGATTTTCTGAATATAAGTACGTTTGATAAAGTAGTCGTTAGTGCCAGATTCTTCGTGATTGAATATCACTGACCCGCCTCACGTTCCAGACAGAGACTGTTTATGCGCAAGACATGCCGCCGCTTTTTGATCCCCCTGATAACCTTCGGTTTTCTTTCGCTTTCAACCCTTAGTTTCAGCAAGGACGTTGAGTTTCATTTCACAGAAGAACAATCGAAGACTGCGGTGGATATCATCGACAAGCTCTCCACCCGCCATTACCGCAATCAACCCTTTGATGACGAGTTATCCGAGGCCATGCTGGACAAATATATCTCCAGCCTAGATCCCGCCAAGGCATTCTTTCTCAAGACTGACATCGACAAGTTTCATAAAAAATACGCCACTAAACTGGATGACACCATGCTCAAGGGGGATCTTGACCCTGGCTATGATATTTTCGTCAAATACTTTCACCGCGCCACCGATCGTTTAGAGTGGGTCATTTCGCAGCTCGAAAGCCCTGAAGGCTTCAATTTTGACTTCACCAAACAGGAGTCCATCCCTATTTCTGATGACGCCCAGGAATGGGCGAAAAATGAGAAAGAAGCCGACGATAAATGGCGTAAGCGGATAAAAGCCAGCATTTTGAGCCTGAAACTGGCCGACGAAAGCACCGAAAAAGCCAAAGAAGTGTTGTTGCGTCGTTACAAAAACCAGTTAACCCGTCTCGAACAGCAGGACTCTGCCGATGTGTTCGAAGCGCTGATCAACGCCCTCACCCTCCTCTACGATCCGCACACCAGCTATCTGTCTCCGCGCACCCTGGAAAACTTCAATATCTCCATGTCTTTGTCTCTTGAAGGCATCGGTGCCGTACTGCAGTCTGAAGATGAATACACCAAAGTAGTACGCCTGATTACTGGTGGGCCGGCAGCTAAGCAAGGCGAGTTAAAGCCTGCGGACAAGATTATTGCTGTGGGCCAGGGGGACGAAGGTGAGATGGTGGATGTGGTCGGCTGGCGTCTGGATGAGGTGGTTAAACTGATCCGCGGCGGTAAAAACACCATCGTTCGCTTGAAAGTGATGCCTTCTGAAAGCTCAGACGACGGCGCTCGCAAAGTGATTCGAATCAGTCGTGACGAAGTCAAACTGGAAGAACAAGCGGCAAAAAAAGGCATTATCGAGCTCAGCGATGGCGATAAAGTATTCAAATTGGGGGTCATTAACGTACCGGCCTTTTATCTGGACTTTGATGCTTATCGTCGCCGGGATCCTAACTACAAAAGCACCACCAAGGATGTGTACAAGTTACTCAAAGAGCTGGAACAAGAGCAGGTGGATGGCCTGATCATTGATTTACGCAATAATGGTGGCGGCTCGTTACAGGAAGCCACGACGCTCACGGATCTTTTTATTGATCAGGGGCCTGTGGTGCAAATCCGTCAAACCAGCCAAACCATCTCGCGCAACTACCGTTCGCGCCATAAAGCGGTCTATCGTGGGCCGTTGCTGGTCCTGACCAATCGTCTGAGTGCCTCGGCCTCAGAAATTTTTGCCGGTGCGATCCAGGACTACAAGCGCGGTCTGATCGTCGGCAGTCAATCGTTTGGTAAAGGAACAGTCCAGTCATTGACGCCGGTTTACTCTGGCCAACTGAAAATTACCGAGTCTAAGTTTTATCGAGTCTCGGGGGACAGTACTCAACATCGCGGTGTGATTCCGGATGTCAGTTTTCCCTTTCTGGTGGATTCGAAAGAAGTGGGTGAAAGCTCCTATGATACGGCTCTCCCCTGGGATCAGATACATCCGGTCCCCCACGAGGCTTATTACAATATTGACGCTATCATCGGCGAGATCACCCGCAAACATGACATTCGCAAGTTGCAAGACCCCGACTTTGTCTATCTCAACAAGCAGGTTAAAAACCTGGAAGAAAGCCGTTCTCGCCAGGAACTTTCTCTCAATGAGCAGGAGCGCATCAAAGAGCAGGAAGACATGAAAGCCAGGTCACTGGCCATTGAAAATGAACGTCGCACCGCCAAAGGGTTGGAACCCTATGCATCGTCCAAAGAGTGGGAAAAAGAAAGGGATGCAAAAACTGCTGAACGGATAGAGCAAGAAACATCCTCGAAGCAATTAAATACCGACGACGATGCCCTACTCTCTGAAGCCGGTTACATCCTTATCGATATGATCAACCTTTTGAACAAAGGTCCAGAGCAAGTAGCCAATTTTTAAAGTCGGCTTGACCTGACTAAGCCAGCCATGCGCTGGCTTTTTTAATGCCCAAACTTTGCCTGCTCGATCTTCTGTATTTTGAATTTCACCCATTTAAATTGAGAGACCTATGAAAGTTATTTCGTTTAACGTCAACAGCATTCGTATGCGGTTGCATCAATTACAAGCGATCATTGAACGTCACGATCCGTTATTAATTGGCCTCCAGGAAACGAAAGTTCAGGACCAGGACTTTCCCATCGACGAAATTCGACAAATGGGTTATGACGTGCTGTTTCATGGCCAGAAGACTCACTATGGCGTCGCCCTACTCTCTAAAGTCCCCATGTCGGCCACTCATAAAGGTTATCCAACGGATACCGACGAGTCCCAAAAGCGCTTTGTGGCGGCTACCATTGCATCTCCATTTGGCGGAGAAATAAAGGTGATCAATGGGTATTTCCCCCAGGGTGAATCCATTGACCATCCGACCAAATTCCCGAATAAACGGGCTTTTTACGCGGACCTGCAAATATTCTTGAATAAGCATTGCCACCCTGATGATCAAGTCATTGTCATGGGCGATCTGAATATTTCGCCTACCGATCTGGACATCGGGATTGGTGAGGACAACCGAAAACGCTGGTTGAGAACCGGTAAGTGCAGCTTCCAGCCGGAAGAACGTGAATGGTTTGCCCGGCTGTGCGACTGGGGACTGGTCGACAGCTTCCGGCATTTACACCCTGAGGAAAGCCAGACCTTCAGCTGGTTTGACTATCGCAGCAAGGGCTTTGAGCGCGAGCCCCGACGCGGCCTGAGGATTGATATGATCATGGTGTCGCAAAGCTTGTTACAACACTGTAAATCCGCCGGTGTGGACTATGACGTTCGTGGAATGGAAAAGCCGTCCGACCACGCGCCTATCTGGACGGAATTTTCGCTTTAACAGCAACTAAATGCCGGATCGCCGGTCATAGACGTAACCACTGGGCAGGGTCAAAAAGTTGATCGACCCGGTGGCTACGCAATATCTTTGGTTCCAGGCTGTCGCCCAATATTTTTAGGGCGATGATTACATCAGATCGATTATCAGGGTGTTAATGTTATGTTGTTAAAAAAGAGTGCCAATAACCGCATTCTTGGCAGTCAAATTACCCCCGAAGATGTGTATTTGAATCGCCGATCGATCCTGAAAAGCCTTGGTATCGTCGCGGCTACAGGTTTGTCGTTGAACAGTCATGCCGGAATCTTCGATCAATTGCTGGGAAATGATACGCCCTCTGAAAAAGCCCCTCGCAAGCCATTAGCGTATACCCCCGGAACACTCGACCCGGGGTTGATACTGACCCCGGAGTCCAAAGTCATAAACCACAATAACTTTTATGAATTTGGCACCAACAAAACCGACCCAGCCAGAAACAGCCAACACTTAAAAACCGAACCCTGGACCCTGACAGTTGAGGGCGAAGTCGAAAAGCCTGGAACAATCGATGTGTGGGAGTTGATGGAAACCGCGCAGCTGGAAGAACGGATTTACCGTATGCGCTGCGTCGAGGCCTGGTCGATGGTCATTCCCTGGCTGGGCATTGAGTTAGGCCCACTGCTGAAGAAATTCAAACCGACCAGCCGCGCCAAATACGTCGCCTTTGAGACTTTGTACGACCCAGAGCAAATGCCTGGCCAAAAGTCTCGCTACCTGGGTGGCGGAATTGACTATCCCTATGTTGAGGGGCTGCGTATCGACGAAGCCATGCACCCGCTGACCACCTTGGCTTTGGGGCTTTATGGTAAGACCCTGCCACCACAAAACGGGGCCCCTGTTCGATTGGTGGTGCCGTGGAAATATGGCTTTAAAGGGATAAAATCCATTGTCAAAATACGTCTGGTGGAAAAGCAACCGCCGGTGACCTGGAATATTCTGGCGCCTCATGAATACGGTTTTTATGCCAATGTGAACCCCTCCGTTGACCACCCGCGCTGGTCACAGGCCAGTGAACGTTTTATCGGGGAAGGCGGCGCCTTTTCCAGTTCGCGACAGAAAACACTGATGTTCAATGGCTATGCCGATGAGGTTGCATCACTTTATTCCGGCCTGGACCTGAGAAAATATTTTTAAATGACGGCTCATCAGATGCTAAAGCCCGGTCGCAAAACATCGAACACTTTGCGTGTCTGTGTGCATATTGGTGCTCTCGCCCCGCTGCTCTGGCTGTATTGGGCAATACCACAGGGAGTGCTAGGGGCGGACCCGGTGAAAGAGCTAACCCACTTTTTGGGCATCGGGGCCCTGCGCTTGCTGTTGCTGACGTTGTGCATTTCGCCGTTGGCCAGAGCACTTAAGTTTGGCCTTCTGGTGCGTTTGCGCAGACCCCTTGGACTGTGGTGTTTTGTCTGGGCTGCGTTGCATTTTTCCACGTGGCTCGCTCTCGATTTGACCTTTGAATGGTCATTAATCGGGGAAGAATTGATTAAACGAACCTATATTCTTGTGGGCTTGCTGGCCCTGTTGTTGCTGCTGGCATTGGCAATCACCTCGATCCCCAAGCTCATGCGTTCCATGGGCAAGCGTTGGAAACAACTTCACCGCACCATCTATGTCATTGCGTTGCTGGTGTGTTTGCACTTCTGGTGGTCGGTAAAGAGCGGCTGGATTGAGCCCTGCAGCTATTTGATCATTGCCCTGTATTTATTGTGGCTACGACGAGACAGCATTATGTCTTACGTTCACTTTAAGCATCGCCCGGTTGCCCATGATAACGGGGCTTCAAGCTGAAACCTGCAGTTTACCGCCAGGTCCACCGTTCGCCACTGACCGGCAAGTTCATGACAAACCCTAGCCTTATCAGTGCGATTTTCCTAACCAGCGGATCAAATGGGTCTGCAGGGTTTCATATTGAACAGGTTTGGCAAGATAATCATCCATGCCACAGGCCAGACATTGTGACTGATCACCGTCTTCGGTGTGCGCGGTCATGGCTATGATTGGAATATGACCGTCATTGCCGGATTCATCTTCAATTTTGCGAATTCTGCGAGTGGCTTCAAAACCATCCATTTCGGGCATTTGGCAGTCCATCAAGACCAGATCAATATCTCCGCCCTTAATCTCCTCCAGAGCTTCCAGGCCGTTCCCAGCGAGATGGACGCGATACCCCATTTTTTTCAGCATCCCCTCGGCCACCATCTGATTCACACGATGATCATCAACCAGTAAAATTTTACAATCACCTACGTCGTCACTCTCTGGCTCTCCGCCCTTGCCCCCCGTCATGGGTTTCCCCAATAGACTGTGTGCAATAAGGTCGTGGAGAATCTGCGGCACGAGCGGCCGATACAGGTAATTCAGGCTGGGTTGCTCCTCGATGAATTGGCGCACACCGGCATCGTTCGAGTGGTTGTGCGAGAGTGAAAAGATCTGGGGGATAGGCTGCTCCAAGTGAGCATTCAAAACTCGCCGGCTGAACGCAAGCGCTTTTTCAGCATCTTGCCAGACAACATTGATGATAAGATCGTATGGATCTGAGGCTGGCTCCAGATCCAGCAGCTCTGCTTCTGCGCTATCAAACCCAGATACCTCATTGACCAGCAGCCCCCAATCTTGCATTTCGCTCTTCAGTGCGGCACCTAACGGGAGCCCCTCGGCGATCACTAACACCCGCTTATCACGCAGCTTAGGGTTGCTGGTGACTTTGACCAGCTGCTGCTCAGCGGCCTTGAGAGGAATTCGCAAGCGATAGTGGGTTTCTTTACCGGGGCTGCAATCAATGTCCACCCCGCCGTCCATGCACTCCGTCAGGCCTTTGCAAATGGTAAACCACAGCCCTTTTGTTCTGGAGGATTCAAATTTTGGCTCAGTCTCGGTTGTCTCTATCGGCGGACGCTCTTCCTTGAGGCAATCAATAATAATCACTTCCAGCATGCCGCCTTGATCATTGTCACGCTTAAAATCAATATCGACAAAAATGCTTCCTTGCTCCGAGAATTGAATGGCGTTATTGAACAGGTATTTGAAAATCTGTCCTATACGCTTGGCATCTCCGTTGACACGCAGCGGAACGGCGGGATCCATATCGTAATCCACTTCGACCGACTGCTGGTGCGCGTTCACGGCCAGATCAGTGATCCACAACTCCAGTTGAGACCGTAAATTAAAAACACTGTGGTCCAACACCAGCTGACGGTTATTGATGCGGGAGAAGTCAACCACATTGTTCACCAGGTCGAGCTGTCTCTCCCCCGCTTTTTGAGCAAGTTTTAAAAGTTCTTGCTGGTGGCTTTCCAGCTCACTGTCAGTGAGCAGCGTCAGGCCGCCTAAAATATCATTCAACGAGGTTCTGAACTCGTGCCCAAGGCTGTTCAGAAACTGGGTACTCAAATCCACGGAGGCATTCACATCACGCTTTTCGACTTCCAGCGCAATCGCTTTTTGTTTGAGTGCGTAGTTGGCTTCGAAGCGCTCCCAATAGCCCCGACTCAATACTTGTACCATCTGGAACAGCATCGCGATGAAAATAAGCATCATCAAACTGTACATGTACCCGGGCACCCCCCCCACATACAGCGCCGCCAAGGTGGGAGGCAACAGTGTTAACACCAGATAGGTTTGACTAAACAGCCTGAAGGGTGAGGTCACATGGACGGTGGTAGCAAAGAAAATGATGGTATACACCCACAAATAAGGTGTCTCTGCGGTCATCCCCAGCGTCAGGGTAAAAACCACCAAAATGATGCTCCACCAGGCCGCGCCCAGCAAAGTAGCAATAAAAAAGAAGGTTCGCCAACGCGATGGTCCACTGGCATAAAGGCTTTCAAAACGCACCAGGATATAGCCGCGAACCAGTGTCGCTATGATAAGTCCACAAGTCAGAACAACCGTTGTGACTGGAGCGACCACATGAATTTCACCAATGACCAGGCACAGTAAATAGGTGAACACATTGATGATGAGACCACGGCCACTGTACTTGGCCATCCTGGTGTCGGTTTCGCGCATAATCGCACGGTCTTTTTGTACCTTGCTGGTCGCGCTGAATAAGATCACAGAGTCCCTGTTGGTTTAAAGTTAGCGATGTTTGTAACAGTATAGCTGCAATTCACAAGCTCGAAACAACCTGAGGTTTTTCGAATAATTACTTATTTATCAGATGGTTATAAACACATTATCGAATCTACTATAAGACTTCTACCAGGACGGTTTTGATCAGAAACCCCAGTAAACCCAGGCCCAGCGCAATAAAGAGAATCATCGTACCAAAGCGCCCTGCTTTCGATTGCTTTGCCAGATCCCACATGATGAATGTCATGAAAGCGATCAGGCCACCGACCCCCAAAATAAGCGACACACTTTCAAAGGTTTCTATGTCCATTGCTTTTACCTCGTCAGCAACGTGAAAACACAGTACAAAAAAGCCGGCTTAAAGCCGGCTTTTTATCAATTCAAAGAATTGATCAGATGCTGTTTTCCAGTTCTGGAATCGCATCAAACAGATCCGCAACCAGACCGTAATCGGCAACCTGGAAGATAGGAGCTTCTTCGTCTTTGTTGATAGCAACAATGACTTTACTGTCTTTCATACCCGCCAAATGCTGAATCGCACCGGAGATACCAACAGCAACATACAAGTCCGGAGCAACAATTTTACCGGTCTGACCAACTTGCATATCGTTAGGAACAAAGCCTGCATCGACCGCAGCACGTGATGCACCAACAGCAGCACCGAGCTTGTCAGCAACTTTGTACAACATCTCAAAGTTGTCACCATTTTGCATGCCGCGACCACCAGAAATTACAATGCTGGCGGCAGTCAGGTCAGGACGGTCACTCTTTGCCAGCTCTTCGCCAACAAAAGCAGAGATGCCCGCATCGTCAACAGAAGCCAGAGCTTCCACTGCTGCGGAGCCACCTTCGGCAGCCACACCATCGAAAGCGGTACCGCGTACCGTCAGAACTTTAACGGCGTCAGAGCTCTGTACGGTAGCAATAACATTACCCGCGTAGATAGGACGCTTGAAGGTGTCTGCACTTTCTACCGAAATGATGTCGGAGATCGCCTGAACGTCTAACAGTGCTGCAGCGCGAGGTGCGATGTTTTTGCCATTAGACGTGGCTGGAAACAAAATGTGGGTGTAATTTTTACCGATTTCAGCAACCAGCAAAGATACATTTTCAGCCAGTTGATGGCCGTAAGCCGCATTGTCAGCAACCAATACTTTGCTTACGCCATCGACTTTTGCAGCAGCGTCGCCAGCGGCTGCACAGTCAGAACCAGCAACCAGAACTTCAATGTCGCCACCGATGGCTTTTGCCGCCGCTACCACGTTCAGGGTTGCGCCATTGAGGCTGGCGTTGTCGTGTTCAGCAATTACTAAGATGCTCATGAGATTACCTTCGCCTCGTTTTTCAGTTTATCAACCAGTTCAGCAACGTCTGCTACCTTGATGCCAGCTTGACGCTCGGCAGGCGGCTCGACTTTCAGAGTCTGAACGCGAGGAGACACATCAACGCCCAAATCGGCGGGGGTTGTTGTATCCAGAGGCTTCTTCTTGGCCTTCATGATGTTAGGCAGAGATGCGTAACGAGGCTCATTCAAGCGAAGATCAGTGGTGACGATCGCGGGCAGATTCAACTCTACGGTCTGCAGGCCACCGTCGACTTCGCGAGTCACTTTTACTTTGCCATCGGCAACTTCAACTTCAGAAGCAAAAGTACCCTGCGGCATAGAGGTTAAAGCGCCCAGCATTTGACCGGTTTGGTTGTTGTCACCATCGATGGACTGCTTACCCATGATGACCAGATCAGGGCTCTCGTTGGCAATGATGGCTTTCAGGCACTTGGCAATAGCCAGTGGCTCCAGAGCTTCATCAGACTCAACCAGAATACCGCGGTCAGCACCCAGTGCCATCGCGGTACGGATTTGCTCCTGCGATTGCTTGGGGCCCATAGAGACAGCCACGATTTCGGTAGCAACACCCTTTTCTTTCAAGCGAACTGCTTCTTCAACAGCAATCTCACAGAAGGGGTTGATGGACATTTTAGCGTTGGCGATATCAACGTCGGTACCGTCGGACTTTGGACGGACCTTCACGTTGTAATCAACAACGCGTTTAACTGCAACAAGAATCTTCATGGATTTCCCATTCGCTTATCTGTTAAGGATAAAAACCAGCCATTACCACGGCAATATACTAGCGTTTCCATGGCTCGGAAGCCTGACCCGACCTTTTGAATAAGGCTCTATCGGTCTTTTGAGCGGCGGTTATACTGACCGTTTCGCCCGTCAAAATCAATACCCGGAAAAACCTGAGTTGGAAAAATTCGGTCATTTCAGCCACTCCTGACGGTGCAAGCCGCCTTAATTCAGGGGCTGCAGAACTCTGTAAAGAGTTACGGTCAATCACTAATTAAGAGTCCGATAATAGACAAAAAAACTTCGGTAAAGTGCCCAAAGTGCCCTTTTTACCCTGCAAATGGTAGAAATTGCCATTGGTATCAGCAAGTTAGCTTCTATATAATTCGCGTCAGGTTAAATTACTGTAAAGAGCCTAAGATTAGCCAAGGCTTTCTGTTTTGCAAAACGTGTCATAACAGCCAGGAGAGAAGACTGTGGAACGTGAATATATGGAATACGATGTCGTCATCGTCGGTGCTGGCCCTTCAGGTTTAGCAGCCGCATGCCGTATTCGCCAGCTGAATGAAGAAATCAGTGTCTGTGTGGTTGAGAAAGGCTCTGAGGTTGGTGCTCACATCCTCTCAGGCGCTGTCTTCGAACCTAAAGCCCTGACTGAACTCTTTCCCGACTGGAAAGAGAAAGGTGCGCCGGTGAATGTCGAGGTCAAAGGTGACGACATTTATGTGCTTAAAAATGCCGAGAAGGGTCAAAAAGTCCCTAACTTCTTTGTACCTAAAACCATGCACAATGAAGGCAATTACATCATCAGCCTGGGCAATTTGTGCCGCTGGCTGGCCGAGCAAGCTGAAGCCTTAGGGGTAGAGATTTACCCCTGCTTCGCCGCCTCGGAAGTGCTCTACAACGAAGATGGCAGCGTCAAAGGTATCGCCACGGGTGATATGGGCGTTGGCATGGACGGTGAGCACAAAGACTCGTATATGCCGGGCATGGAGCTGCACGGTAAATACACCCTGTTTGCAGAGGGCTGTCGTGGTCACTTGGGCAAACAGCTGATCAGCAAATACAACCTTGATGAAGGCAAAGAGCCTCAGCACTACGGCATTGGCATCAAGGAGATCTGGAAAGTGCCCGCCGAGCAACACCAGGAAGGCCTGGTGGTACACACCGCGGGCTGGCCTCTGGCTGAAAACGGTGCTGCGGGTGGTAGCTTTCTTTACCACATCGAAGACAATCAGGTCGTCTGTGGCTTGATCACGGATCTGTCCTACAGCAACCCCTACCTGAGCCCGTTCGACGAATTCCAGCGCTACAAGCACCACCCCGTCATCAAGCAGTATTTAGAGGGCGGTGAGCGCCTGGTCTACGGCGCCCGAGCCATCTGCAAGGGCGGGATTCAGTCGCAGCCCAAGATGCATTTCCCCGGCGGCATGTTAATCGGTGATGATGCTGGCACATTGAACTTTGCCAAGATCAAGGGCAGTCACACCGCCATGAAATCCGGCATGGTTGCGGCAGAATGCGTCGCCGAGGCTATCAAGGCGGACCGCGCCAACGATGATGTGGTCGAGTTCGGTGAGGCCTATAAGAACTCCTGGGCCTACAAAGAGCTGTGGGCGCAGCGTAACTTTGGTCCTGCCCAGCACAAGTGGGGCAACATCATTGGCTCTGCTTACGCGTTCATTGATATTAATATCTTTAACGGCAGCCTTCCCTGGACTTTGTCTGACCCGGTTGCCGATCATGAGCAGATGAAACCTGCTGCAGAATTTACACCGATCACCTACCCCAAGCCCGACGGGAAGTTGAGTTTCGACAAGTTAACGTCGGTGTTTTTGTCCAACACCAACCACGAAGAAGACCAACCTTGTCACCTCACCCTGAAGGATGCCGAGGTTCCGGTCAATTACAATCTGCCAACTTACGCAGAGCCGGCTCAACGTTACTGCCCTGCTGGCGTGTATGAGATCATTGAGGAGTCTGAGGGTCCACGCTTCCAGATTAACGCTCAAAACTGTGTACACTGTAAGACCTGTGACATTAAGGACCCAACTCAAAATATCGTTTGGGTTGTACCTGAAGGTGCCGGCGGGCCTAACTACCCCAACATGTAGGGGGGGGGGCGCTGATCACAAAAAAAGGAGGCATACGCCTCCTTTTTTTGTGTTCCTTCTTTTGTGTTGCTTCGTTCATTCAAGCATTGTGTGCGTTGCTCAGGGCACTTACACAACACTGCCGATGGAAAACGTTTGCCCCGCGCTGTCAAACCCCCATTGTTCATCGCCATCACCCGACGCTTGCGCGATTGGCTGACACAGTTCAACCAGCTCATAAAACACATTCCGGCTCAACACCCCAGGCAACGCATCCCTGACCATAACCATAGGCAGTGGCGTAGCCTCGAGCTCAGTGTCGATCCAGAATGGATTTTCCCGGCCGATCAACACATCATTACCCACATTGGTAGTCAAGACCACGCCGCTGACACCTGACTCCTCTTCTTGACGCATGGCTACCATCACAAAAGGGGCGACATCCACCTGAATACGCCATTTCTCTACCGGCGTGATCAAGAAATAATCGTCTCCCTCGCGCTTCAAAATGGAGGAGAACATTTTCACCATGGCTGGCCTTTTCAGCTCCCCTCCCTGATAAAACCAGCGCCCCTCTCGATCAATTCTCATGTCAAGATCACCGTTCAGTTCGGGGTTCCATTTGGCCACGGGCGGAAGACTCATTTGGTACTCATTTTGCATCGCCAGAAGGGATTCAAACAGGCGTTCAGAGCTGTTGGAGGACGTCATAATAGATCACTCGACGGAGGAAAAATCCATAATATAGGTATTCAGTGTTAAGTTCTGCCCGTGACTTCCGGCTTTTCACTGAGATCCCCAAAACCACAGAGCTGTAGATCACCATCGGAGGCAGCCTTTGCGTGACGGCGGCTAACGGTTAAAGTTAGGGGGTTGCTCAGGGCGTTTTAACACCCATATGGACACCTAAATCCATGATGAATTTCATGAAATCGGGCTTATCGGCAATAAGGTCATGAAAGGAATGGTTATGATACAGCTCTACGGCACCGTGAGTCAGGGCCCAATAGGCCAGATAATAATAATAGGGCGGCACATCCTTGATCAGGCGCCCCTCCTGAATGCGATTGGCGAAAGACTTGTTGAGATTAACGAGGGCTTCCTGTCGTATATCCTCCAACTCTTGCAGCTTTTCTTTTTCTTCGCCGTTAGCCACCATTTTCTCTTCGAGACGCTGAAACAAGCGAGCGCGGACCGGGTCTGACATGCGTTTTTCAAAATACACCCGAGCCGGGGCGCTGTAATCCCCGGCTTCGGCCTGAATGATGGCCTGGTCCATGTCGGCTTTTAATTGATGTTCATAATCAAACAGAAGCCGGATATATATTTCGGTTTTGGAGGTGAAATGTTTATAGATCGTGCCCTTGCCAATATCTACACGAGCTGCAATCTGCTCAACGGTGACCTTGTCTTCACCATGTTCAATCAAAAGCTCCAGCGCTGTATCCAGAATAGCCTGCTCACGCTGTCGGAATTGCTGAACCTTCTGTTTTGCTTTATCCATTACTTCACCTTAAATTTACTTTTGGGTGGTGCCCACAGGTTAATGTATTTTAGATGAAGCGAATAGTGAATATTTATGCTTTTTTAGTCACAAAATGAGAAAAAAATCTCATTCATATTCATAATGCACAATACCTTCGCCCAGATCCTTAATCGCTGCAGTTCAGCCCGCGGCGACCTTCAGTTCCGCGATTTATGGCGCTCAATCACCCCTCTAAATACGCCCTAGATCAGGATCACGCCATTGTCTTTGCTTTTCTCAATGAGCGACTGAAAATCTCCGGGCGACAGGGGTGGTGAGAAATAATTGCCCTGGTAGGCCTCAATTCCAAGCTTCTCGACGAGCTGTTCCTGACCGCGATTTTCAATGCCTTCGGCCACAACCGTCATGCCAAATTGGTGTCCAAGATCCGCCATTATCCTTACCAGGGTCTCATCTTCATGGCTGAGCAGTGCATCGTGAATAAAACTGCGGTCTATTTTCAGGCGGTGAAACGGGAAGGTTTTCAAATACGACAGTGATGAATACCCTGTACCAAAATCATCAATGGCCAACTGAAACCCCTGCTCCGTAAGCTCTTGCAGGAAACTCAAGGCGGCGTCGACATTATCAACCAAAACCCCTTCTGTGACCTCCAGCATGATTTGGTGACAGTGGATGTTGTTTGATTCAATCGCGGAAATTAAGGAGCGCTTCAGCCGATTGTCCCGTAGCTGACGAGGAGACACGTTGATGGCCATCAGAAAATCCGCTCGATACATAGACCATTGCGCGCATTGAGCCACTGCCTGCGCAATTATAAAGTCACTCATCTCTACAATTAAGCCCAACTCTTCTGCCAGGGGGATGAAGTCAAGAGGACTGACGCTGCCCAGCACCTCGTTGTTCCACCTGACCAGCGCCTCCGCGCCTATCACCTCTTTCGAAAAGGCGTTCACTATGGGCTGATACACCAAGGTAATTTCCTGGCGAGTAAGCGCCCTGCGCAACTCTGAAACAATTTTTAACCGCTTCTGGCTCTGATCGTACATCGCCGGAGTGAAAAAGCTGTAGGTGTTTTTCCCGGCGAATTTCGCCGTATACATGGCGGCATCCGCGTTACGCATGAGGATTTCAGGAGTATCGCCGTCCCGGGGATACTCAGCAATGCCAATACTCGCGCTAGTCACCAGCTCTCTCCCCATGATACTCATGGGGGCTCGCAGTACGTGCATGATGCGCTTTGCACTTAACTCCGCTGCCTGAGCGCTAGTGAACTCCAGGATCACCACAAACTCATCGCCTCCGAGTCGAGCCACCGTATCCCCGGACCGGAGCGTAGACTGGAGGCGCTTGGCGATTTTCATCAACAAAATATCGCCCGCAGCATGACCGATACTGTCATTGACCTGTTTAAAGTTATCCAGGTCAATGAGCATCAATACGGTGTGCTGATTAGAGCGTTTTGAATTGTTAATACGGTGTGACAGCCTATCCATGGCCAAAAACCGGTTCGGCAAGCCGGTTAAGGCATCATGATGAGCCTGATGAAACAGTTTTTCTTCCTGGTGTTTCCTGTAGGAAATGTCTTCCTGGACATAGAGATAGTTAGCGACCAGCCCATCATCACCCTTCATTGGAGTAATTAACACAGAAGCCCAATACTGTGACCCGTCTTTACGGCGGTTATGAAACTCTCCCTTCCAGGGGCGCCCGGCCGCCAGGCAATCGCGTACAATGTTTTGGTTTGAAGCCGGTCCCAGTTCATTCGCTATGGTTCTTTCCTTTACCCCTAAAATTTCTTCTGAATCGTAACCGGTTAATTGCACAAAGGCGGGGTTTACATAAATCATCAACCCATCAAGGTTGGTAATTGAGATGGCATTTGAGCTTTGCGTCACCGCTTCGGTTAACAATCGTAAGCGCTTATCCGACAGCCTTGAGACGGAGACATCTTTAATGACACCGGTAATGCGTTCAACGGCAACGGATGATGCTTTGCCGAAGTTGACTTCGCTGCTGGCAACCTCACCGCTGGCAATGGTTTGCATCCAGTGCACACTGCCGTCCGCGGTCTGTATGGGAAATGTCAATTCCTGCAATTGGGCACCAAGCAGTAACTTTTCCCAGAAACTTTTTAGGGCGATACGGTAATCAGGCAGTACTAGCGCCATCACATCGTCCAGATTGTTTACGCTGTACGGCAGCTCCAATTCCATACTGTGTGCGATGTCGTTAAAAAAAAGCCGGTCTTGGTCAGGTTCATAGCGCCATGCCGCAAAGCCGGTCATAAGCTGGGCCTTCTCCAGCGCGCCTTTTTGTATCAGCAGCGATCGATTGCTTTCCAGCCTCAGCAATTCAGATTCACAGCGTTTAGCGACGATTTCGATCATCTGGCTCAGATAGTATTTCTGGGCCACATCCTTGCGCAACAGACAATTCAGGACACCGATGGGATTTCCCTCGTTATCCTCCAGCAGGTAACCGTAATAAGACTCAAAGTCACTGTCGGTTCCACTGATGGCTTCGTCAAGACCATTGGGCAAAGGGATATAAGCGCCCTTCAGGCGCTCATTAACGACTTTTTCACAGACAGTTTGTTGCAACGGGTAGATGATATTTTGACGATACTCACCATCGCCCCACACCGAAAGGGTTTGCACAGCCTTGCGCTTGCCGTGATCGAAACGAGCAACCCAAACCCAATCCAGGTGTAATGTCGTCGCCAGTGCCTTGACCAGTGCCCTGAAGTAATCTTCCCCCAATTGCCCGGTTAATTTATGGTGAAAGTGTTTTAGAACCAGCTGAATCGCTGACTGCTGCTCGACAACAGTACAGATGCCTTGATAACCCAGACACACACCGTGTTGATCAAAACGCGGGCTTCCATTGATAGAAAGCAACTCCGGATGCCCATCAGCATGGCGGCACAGGATGAATACATTGGTGAAGCCCGTCAGCTTGGCAATGGCGTCTTCCAGGTTCTGTTGTGAATCATTAAGCAGGACGCGCTGTGGGTAGTTAAGCATATACACCCCCTCAAAGCGCTCTTTGGGGCAGCCTAGGACAGAGTCTGCGTTACAGGTGATCTCAGTAAGAAGACCTTCAGCATTTGTTCTCCAGGCCCAATCGGAAACCGCGGCTAAAGCGGTCAGCTCCGGACAGTCTTTTTTATTTTCGTCGTTGTGCATACGCTTTTAACTGATCCGCATCCCTGTAAATTTTATTTTTTAACTGAATTTCGAGTCTAACAGCAATTGAGATAAGGCGGGTATTGAAAGGCACAGGGCGGATCAATCCGCAAACAATATGGTCAATATTCAGACGGGGTTGGCCATATTAAAAACACCGGACTGGTAGTTCAATACCTCGAAGGACACCCGCTTTGCTAAAACAACCTGCAAAGCCCCTAAGCTGAACAATTTTTGAACGAAGGATATAGCGAATTAGTAGCATTTCAATCTAAAGATATTGCTAATCTGTTTAAGAATAGAATAACGAAGACTGGAAGTTTCATCAGGTTGGTCAATACTGATAAGTAACTGGTGATACACATCCCCCAAGTGTTAGTAAGCACCAGTTGAGCTGGAAGATATTCTGAAGGCTCAATTTTAGGGTTGTGCTTAAAGAGGATTCTTCAAGACACCTTAAAATGTTTCACTCCTAATGGTCTTGCGCACAGCTCCTCCCCCAGGACTGTGCGTTTTTTTTGCCCCCTGCCGCTATAGTTTTTGGTAAACAGTGATGCGTACAGAGGGCTAATACCCTGCCTCACGGACACGTCGATACCATTCTGAGGGATTAATAATTTCACCCTCATCATCAAGTTCCGGGTATGGCAGGTCTTTTTCGTCACAAAATTTGCGAACAATGGGCTGACACCATTGAAACAGCTTGGTGGAGTAGACACTCTCAGGTAATCGACATTCGTCATATAAGCCTGCGGCTTGTCGCTGTCGCTGAACTTCGGTGAGGATGATGGCACAGGCTACCGAGACATTGAACGATTCGACCATCCCCATCATGGGAATCACAACCTCCTGATCCACCAAAGACAGGGCTTCCGGGCTGACCCCCTCTTTCTCCGTTCCCATAAGCAGCGCCGTCGGCCGGGTGTAATCCAGCGCACGAAAGTCTACGGCCTTGTCTGATAAATGCGCTGCGACGATGCTAAAGCCTTGCTTTTGCAAATGGGTTATCCCATCAACAACGTTGTCGTGAAGAACCGTATCAACCCACTTGTGACTCCCGAGAGCTGTCCCCCGGAAGGCCCGGTAACCCTTGCGGGGCTCCACGCAATGAAACTCCTGAATCCCCACCGCATCGCAGGTTCTTACGATGGCGGACAAATTGCGGCCTTTGTGGACTTCGTCAGTAATCACCGTCAGGTCGGGTTGCCTTTGCCTTAATACTTTGCAAATAATCTCATAGCGTTCCGGGGTCATAGAGTAAAAATCTTTTGCTGTCATTGGTCGGAATTGCATCTATGAGTGGGGCCAGATGCGGTAACGAAAAGTAACGCTTTTGCAATAGAATTTCATCAAATATTCACATTTTATTTAATCCACAGAAACGGTGGATAACACTGTTAGTAACTCAGATAAAAAACCATAAAAGCCTTTAAATCACGGCTCGCCCTCAGATTGATTAAAAAACAACCATTGCAGAATATGTCATATTTATCAGTAACTTAGGCAAGTCAATACGCAATTTTAACTATTTAAGAGGTTTCTTCAGAATTCAATGCGGAAAGTTCCCTATGTGTGCATAAAGCGTTAGTGCGCCTTAACTGCAGAAGCAGCATTTTAACAAAAGCTTCATGCTTTCTTACGCCTTTGCGTTTCGCGACGTTATCAAAACATACAAAAAAGCCCGGAACTTGCCGGGCATTAAAGGTGGTGGAAATTAAAAAACAGGAAACAAAGTTGTTACTTTGCTTTGTACTCAATCCGGTACGCATGTAACAAAGGCTCAGTGTAACCTGAAGGCTGTTCTTTGCCCTTAAAGACAAGATCGCAGGCCGCCTGAAACGCAATGCCGTCAAAACCGGGTGCCATGTTAACGTAATCTGCATCGCCAGCATTTTGAGTATCAACAACCGCGGCCATCCGCTGCATTGCTTCCATCACCTGCTCTTGAGTACAGATCCCGTGCTCCAACCAGTTGGCCAGGTGCTGGGATGAAATACGCAACGTTGCACGGTCTTCCATCAAGCCCACGTTGTTAATATCGGGAACTTTAGAGCAGCCAACACCGGCATCGATCCAGCGAACCACGTAACCCAAAATACCTTGAGCGTTGTTGTCGAGCTCAAATTTGATTTGCTCTGCCGTTAACGACGCCGGGTTTTCCAGCAGAGGAATATGCAGGATGTCATCCAGGCTGGCACGGCCGCGACTAGCCAGCTCTTTCTGGCGCTCAAACACGTTCACTTGATGATAATGTGTGCTGTGCAGTGTAGCGCCATTGGGAGACGGTACCCAGGCGGTGTTCGCGCCAGACATGGGGTGCCCGATCTTTTGTTCCAGCATTGCGGCCATTTCATCTGGCATGGCCCACATGCCCTTACCAATTTGCGACTTGCCTGGCAGTCCGCACTCAATCCCAATATCGACGTTCCAATCTTCGTAAGCACCAATCCAGGCTTGCTGTTTCATGACAGATTTAGGTACAAACGGACCTGCCAGCATAGAGGTATGAATTTCATCACCGGTACGATCCAGGAAGCCGGTATTAATGAACACCACACGTTGCTGGGCCGCGCGGATACACTCTTTCAAGTTAACGGTCGTACGACGCTCTTCGTCCATAATGCCGACTTTCAAGGTGTTTTCTTGCAGGCCAAGCGCTTTTTCAATGCGCTCAAACAGCTCAACGGTGAACGCTACTTCGTCGGGGCCGTGCATCTTTGGCTTCACAATGTTGACGCTACCGGCACGGCTGTTTTTGCGGTTGGTGGAATTGTTGAGGTCGTGGATGGCGGCCAAAGCCGTGACCATGCCATCCATGATGCCTTCCGGCACTTCGTTGCCATCTTTATCCAGAATGGCGGGGTTGGTCATCAGGTGGCCAACATTCCGCACGAACAAGAGGCTGCGGCCATGCAGGGTCAATTCAGAGCCGTCTGCACCTTTATAGATTCTGTCCGGATTCATGGCGCGAGTGACAGTTTTGCCGCCCTTTTCAAAGGATTCACTCAACGTGCCCTTCATCAGCCCCAGCCAGTTGCCGTAGACTTCGACTTTGTCTTCTGCATCCACCGCAGCGACAGAGTCTTCACAATCCATAATGGTGGTTACCGCCGCTTCTACCAACAAGTCCTGAACGTTAGCCGGGTCTGTTTTACCAATGTTGCCTTGCGCATCAATTTGAATTTCGATGTGCAGTCCATTGTTCTTCAGTAACACCGCCGAGGGCGCAGTTTCGCTGCCGTTGTAGCCAACAAACTTTTCCGGTTGGGCCAGTGCCGTCACCGTACCGTCTGCCAGGGTAATGCTGAGCTTTCCATCTTTGATGGCGTACAAGGTCGAGTCAGCGTGACTGCCGCTCGCCAATGGTGCGGCAACATCCAAATGATTGCGGGCAAAGGCAATGACTTTAGCACCGCGTTTTGGGTTGTAGCCGGAACCTTTTTCCGCGCCATCCTCATCTGAAATCGCGTCTGTTCCATACAGTGCGTCGTACAAGCTACCCCAGCGAGCATTGGCCGCGTTGAGGGCAAATCGGGCATTTTTTACGGGCACCACTAACTGGGGACCGGCCTGCTCGGCAATTTCCTGGTCTACGTTTTCCGTGGTGATCTTGAAGTCGGGTCCCTCTGGCAACAAATAACCTATTTCCTGCAGGAAGGTTTTATAGTCTTCAGCGTTGTGCGGTTGACCGGCACGCTCGGTGTGCCACGAGTCGATCTGAGCCTGCAAATCATCACGTTTTGCCAGTAGTGCTTTATTTTTAGGAGCGAGGTCGTTCAGAATGTTTTCAAACTCTGTCCAGAAGTGATCAACATCGACGCCTGTACCCGGCGCTATGTCGTTAGCTACTAAGTTGTAGAGTTCTTCTGCGATCTGAAGACCGCCTTTCTGGATACGTGAAGTCATAAACAATCCGCCTTTGTGGATGGGATGGACAGGAATCAAAACCGGGTGAGCGAAAACCGGGGAATGGTAAACAAAGTGTAGTTAAGTCAATGGGAGCCGTTTTAACCGCTGGCCGTAAAGCCCTGTGGTTAAGTGACCTGTCGTGAAACTACCTCTAGCTACCCCGCTGATGGTCAACCTGCTTAATAGTCGAGCAAGCGCTAGCCGTTCAACATCAAGTCAATGCACCAATCTGCATCAATGCTTTGGATTCCATAAAAAGCTATCGAGAAAGTGTAGCCCAGCGGCTCGACATTAAACTAATTTATCGTTTTTATTCTCGGTATTCATCGGGTGTATTTTGGTCATGACTTATCCAGGGTTTCGGCCGTTTCAGTAATCAAGCGTCGCATCCACTGGTGTGCAGGGTTGTTTTGCAGCAAAGGGCTCCAGGCCATTTTTAGCTCCAGCGGTGGGATTTCAAATGGGGGCGGCATGATGCTGACCCGGTTGTTCGACATTTGCAGCTTGGCGAGTTTGCTGGGGACCGTGGCAATCAGGTCTTTTTGTTCCGCCATCAACGCGGCAGCCTGATAGTGGCGGGTGAAAATCGTTATCTGGCGCTTCTTACCCAGTGATTTAAGCACTTCATCCACCCAGCCGAGACGCTGTACATCCGCCGGGTTTACACCAACCCCGATACCCATGCCGGTTTTGCTCACCCAGACATGCTGAGCCTGCAGATAAGTGTCCAGATTAAAAGAGCCCAGCACGGGATTATCCTTACTGAGCAGACAGCTGAAGTTGTCGTACCAGAGGGTTTTCTGGTGAAAGGACTGCGGCATACTGTCGAACCGGTTAATCACCATATCCACACGCCCCTGCTCCACATCCAAAAATGTGACGTCACTGGGGGTCAGGATGTCCAGCACAATATTAGGCGCCAAATTCCTTAATCGGCTTAAAATGGCGGGTATTAACGTACATTCAGCGTAATCACTTGCCATAATACGGAAGACTCTTGAGCTGTCCTTGGCGCTGAATTCCGTTCTTGGCTGTACGGTTTTTTCGAGACTGACCAAGATAGATCGTACTTCCGGCTCCAACTCTTTTGCTCTTTCCGTGGGAGTCATTCCTTCGCTGGTTCTGATCAACAACGGGTCATCAAACAGTGCCCTCAGGCGCTTCAGGCCATTACTCATGGCGGGCTGACTGATCCCCAGCTGGTTAGCGGCTTTGGTGACATTGCGCTCACGCAAGAGCACATCCAGATAGACAAGCAAATTCAGGTCAATGCGAGCAATATTCATTAAAGAAATACCGAATATAGAAACTATAAATTAGTTTAATTCTGACAGACTCCCTACACTTTGTCAGGTAACAAATTCACCCACCCGTTGTTAAAGTAAAGGATCGATCATGTCTACTTACACTCAGGACATCGAAGCCGTTGCAGAACTGAAGGCCGCCGCTGGTAGCCCTTGGGATGCTATCAACCCGGAATCTGCTGCTCGCATGCGTGCTCAGAACAAATTTAAGACTGGCCTGGACATCGCTAAGTACACCGCTGGCATTATGCGTCGTGACATGGCTGAGTTTGATAAAGACAAAACCAAGTACACCCAATCCCTGGGCTGCTGGCACGGTTTCGTAGGTCAGCAAAAACTGATCTCTATCAAGAAGCACTTCGGCACTACCGAGCGTAAGTACCTGTACCTGTCTGGCTGGATGGTAGCTGCTCTGCGTTCCGATTTCGGTCCTCTGCCTGACCAATCCATGCACGAGAAAACTGCTGTCGCTGGCCTGGTTGAAGAATTGTACACCTTCCTGCGTCAAGCCGATGCTCGTGAGCTGGGTGGCCTGTTCCGTGAATTGGACGCTGCTCGTGAAGCTGGTGATGCTGCCAAAGAAGCTGAAGTTCAAGCTCAGATCGACAACCACCAAACTCATGTAGTGCCCATCATTGCTGATATCGATGCCGGTTTCGGTAACGCTGAAGCGACCTACCTGATGGCCAAGCAAATGATCGAAGCCGGCGCTTGCTGTCTGCAGATTGAAAACCAGGTTGCGGACGAGAAGCAATGTGGCCACCAGGACGGTAAAGTGACCGTTCCTCACGCTGACTTCCACAACAAGCTGCGCGCCCTGCGTTACGCTTTCCTGGAGCTGGGTGTTGACGACGGCCTGATCGTTGCCCGTACCGACTCTGAAGGTGCTGGCCTGACCAAAGAAATCGCGGTTGTGCGTGAAAAAGGCGACCAAGGTGACGTTTACAACTCTTACCTGGATTGCGAAGAAGTTTCTCCAGAAGACACTGCTGAAGGCGACGTCCTGATCAGCCGCGACGGCAAGCTGGTTCGTCCCAAGCGTCTGCCTTCTGGCCTGTACCAGTTCCGTCAAGGCACTGGCCATGAGCGTTGCGTCTTTGACTGTATCGAAGCCATCAATGCCGGCGCTGACCTGCTGTGGATCGAAACAGCCGTCCCGACTGTGCACGAAATTAAGGACATGATGGACGATGTTCGTAAAGTTCACCCAGACGCGAAACTGGTTTACAACAACTCCCCATCTTTCAACTGGACTCTGAGCTTCCGTCAGCAGGCGTACGACGCCTGGGCCGCTGAAGGCAAAGACCTGTCTGGCTACGACCGTGACCGTCTGATGAGCGCTGACTACGACGATTCCGAGTTGGCTGCAGAAGCTGATACTCGCGTGCGCACCTTCCAGGCTGACTGTTCTCGTGAAGCGAACGTGTTCCACCACCTGATCACTCTGCCCACTTACCACACCACTGCCCTGTCTGTTGACAACCTGGCAAAAGAGTACTTCGGTGAGGCTGGAATGCTGGGTTACGTTGCTGGTGTTCAGCGTAAAGAAATCCGTCAAGGTATTGCGTGTGTTAAACACCAAAACATGGCTGGTTCTGACATCGGTGACGATCACAAAGAGTACTACGCTGGTGAACTGGCTCTGAAAGCTGGTGGCGCTAAAAACACTTCTAACCAGTTCAACAACATCTAATTGTTGCTGACCCGGTAAAGTGTGTAAAAAGGCGGCTTCGGCCGCCTTTTTTGATAAAACGGTTTTTGATAAAAACCAGCACAACCGTTAATCTAGAGCAGAGTAATTAACCCCAAGCAGGCTACTACAGATGACAACACCGACTCACTTGCAGGACTCTAAAGAACTCTTGTCGAACGAAGGCTTTGCAGTTGGTACGATTTGGTATCACGGCACATCTTCCGCACTGCTGGAATCGATTTTGATAAATGGTTTGAAGCGCTCTGGCGATCAGGCCATGAAACAGGCAGCCAAGCAAACCATGGCGACCATTGGCAACAGCTATACCGAATCCGTTGAGCCGGTCTTTTTGACGCAAAGCAAAGAGCTGGCTTATTACTGGGCTAAGCAGACCGTACGTAACCGCAGTGTTCGTATCCAGGGCAACGAGTCCCCTGTCGTGATTGAGATTACACTGCCTGAGGATCTGCAGGCGGGTGTTAAGCCCGACGTGGGTGCAGCCAGCCTATTGATGCTTGATGAGGGCGAACAATTTATGGCTTTTGTGTCCGGCCTCTATGAAGTCAACGGCCTTGAAGTGCCCTCTATTGATCTGATGAAAGCCGATCGACTGGATTACCTCAACAAATTGGGTATGGCGTATTACGGCAACGACATTGAGGCCCAATACGTTCAAGAAGTGAACGCCTGATCAACGCCAAGGTACAATGCAATAAGCGTCACTCGGCACTGCCCCGGACTTGATGAGTATGCTGTATTCCATCGGCTACGCAACCAAACCCATCGATACCTTCATCGCTCAGTTACAGCGATACGGTATCTCTGCGCTTGCCGATGTCCGCTCGGTTCCTTTCAGCAAAGTCTTTTTTGATTATCATCAGGGTGCTATCGAAGGGCATCTAAAACGGGCAGGCATTCAGTATGTGTATTTGGGCAATGAGCTGGGCCCGCGCTCTAAAGACGATAATCACTATGACGACTGTCGACAGGTGCAGTTTGATCGACTGATGCATTCACCCTTATTCCAACAAGGCCTGGCCCGTCTCAAAACAGGCCTGCAGCGCGGTTTTCACATTGGGTTAATGTGTGCTGAAAAAGACCCGGCAAGCTGCCATCGCAGCTTGCTAATAGGCTATGCATTCAAGCACGAACTCGGGATGGAGCTTCAACATATCACCCACGAGGGGGAGCTTGAGTCCCAGCAATCCCTGGAAGAGAGATTGCCCACAATGCACAACCTGGAAGAAGACCTGTTTCTGACGACCCAGGAAAAGCTTAAACAAGCTTACCAGCTGCAGCTCAAGAAAACGTCCTATCGGCGCCCCGAGTAGGTCGAGATTGCTCCACCCAGGGGCGTTGACAGACGGCTTCTGCGTTAAAGTTGTTTTAGCAGTTGTGGCAATTGTGCGTAATAAACGTCCAACACCTTTTCAATCAACAATTTTATCTCACGAATTGGCGGCCATTTTTCATGTGCTTCCGACAAAATCACAGGAAAACGGAAGCCCTCGTCCTTACCTTCATAGATCGCGGCTCCCTCAACTGTTGACTCGGAGTGATCAAGCGCGTGGTCGCGCAACCCCAGTAAATACTGGTGCAACAAATGATCATCTTCTGACGCCAGGGGCAACCCCAATGAGTGACGCTTTTTTCCGTTGCGGTAGGATTCCTTGAATGGTTTGGAGTATTCAATAACCCCCATATTGAAAGCCGCCATCACCAGCACTGGCGGCATACGGTCCAATTCCAGTTCAGAAAAAATAGCCCAGGCGCGATTTAATCCAGCCAAACAATCCTGAAAATGAACATACATCTCTTCTTCACGTGACATCTCTTACATTCCATTCACAGCAAACGAACGGCTTGAAATAACCGGTTAATCCTTCAAGCTCTTTGACACAACCTCGTACACATCCTTAGAGAGCGCCGGTTCTGCCAACACTCGCTGAAGAGCATTGCACATCAAGGTCTGACGACCTTTGTCGTACTTGCGCCACTTGGTCAGGGGGGTTAGCAGACGCGAAGCGATTTGCGGGTTCAGCTTGTTCAGGACCAGAATCTGGTCGGCCAGAAATTCATAACCGGCCCCATCCTGACGGTGAAAATTCACCGGGTTGCCACTACAAAAAGCCCCGATCACCGATCTCACCTTGTTTGGGTTTTTGATGTCAAAAGCTTCATGTTGGATTAAGTCCATGACACGCTCCAGTCCACCTTCACGCGCAACATTAGCCTGGGCCACCAGCCACTGATTGACCACCAAAGCCTCGGCGGACCAACGCTGATAAAACTCATCCAGTGCGGTTTTCCGCTGAGCGTCAGTTGCCAGCTCACTGTTGATGATGGCCGTTAAACCCGACAGCTCGTCAGTCATGTTGGTGGCATTAGCCAGCTGTTGTTGTGCGAGCTGTAAATTTTCGTCAGTATCCGTGCAGATTAAGTAACTCAATACGGTGTTTTTCAGGCTGCGACTGGCAATAGCGCTGGCGCTGACGGAAAAAGGAACGACCTCGTTGCTGGCCTGGTAAACCGCCTCAAGCTGAGCGCTCAGCGCTGCGGCCAGGTGTTTGCGCACATATTGGCGGGCAAAGTGAATCGCCTCGACATCAATTTCAGTCGCAATTTCACTGAGATAAGCTTCCGTAGGCAACTGCAGCATCAGCGCCACCATCGCCTTATCCAGAGAGGTGTCGATTAAAATTGCTCGATACGCTGCGACCAATAGTGGATCTACACGGTAGGCCTGATCACCACGATACGCTTGCATCACATCCTCAAGCACGGCAACCGCCAGCTTTTGACAGGCATCCCAACGACTGAAACCATCACTGTCGCGGCTCATGATCGCCGTTAATTGCTCACGACTGTAATCGTAGTGGAGTTTGACCGGCGCTGAAAATCCACGCAGCAACACTGGTGTGGGCTTTTCGGTGACGCCCTCAAATACAAAAGTCTGCTCAGGCTCGGTCAATTCGAGCACAATATTGGTGTTGTCGTCTGTATCCGGGTCGGCAGGCTGTCCCTGCAGCTGAATCGGCAGATTGCCAGCGTCACCCAATAACCCCATCGCGATAGGAATATGGAATGGCAGCTTTTCTTCTGCTTTGGCCTCCGGTGTGGTCGGGCACGATTGTGCCAAGGTCAGGGTATAGGTCCCACTGTCTTCGTTATAGGTATCTGAGGCGACCACTCGTGGCGTGCCTGCCTGGCTGTACCAGCGGGTAAACTGGGCCAGGTCTCGCCCGGACGCCTCTTCCATGGCCGCGACAAAGTCTTCGATCGTTGCCGCTTCACCGTCGTGCCGGCTAAAATAGAGGTCACTGCCTGTGCGGAAGTTCTCTGCCCCCAGCAAGGTGTGTATCATCCCAACCACTTCAGAGCCTTTCTCGTAAACAGTCAGTGTGTAGAAGTTTGAAATTTCAATAAAAGACGGTGGGCGCACCGGGTGAGCCATTGGGCCACCGTCTTCAGCAAACTGCAGCGTTCTAAGGACGCTGACATCTTCTACTCGCTTCACAGTCTGTGAATTCATATCCGCGGAGAACTGAGAATCCCTGAAGACGGTGAAGCCTTCTTTCAAGCTCAACTGAAACCAATCACGGCAGGTCACCCGATTTCCGGACCAGTTGTGAAAATACTCATGCGCAACCACACTTTCCACCCGCTGAAAACCGGCATCGGTGGTGGTTTCTGGCTTGGCGAGCACGCAGGAAGTGTTAAAGATATTTAAACCTTTATTTTCCATGGCCCCCATATTGAAATCATCCACTGCGACGATCATAAAGATATCCAGATCGTATTCAAGACCGTAGACCTCTTCGTCCCAGCGCATGGCGTTTTTCAGGGAGCGCATGGCGTGATCGCATTTGTCGATGTCTTTGCTTTCAACAAAAATACGCAGAGTAATGTCGCGACCGCTTTGGGTGGTAAATGTATCTTCTACGTAATCCAGGGTACCGGCCACCAAGGCAAACAAATAGGCGGGCTTTTTGAACGGATCGTGCCAGGTGGCAAAATGTTTACCCGAGTCTGCTTCACCACTCGCAATCAAATTCCCGTTAGACAACAACACCGGAAAGTCAGACTCGCTGGCCTCAATGGTGGTGAGGAACTCGCTCATGACGTCCGGACGGTCCAAATAGTAGGTGATTTTTCGGAAGCCCTCAGCCTCGCACTGGGTACAATACATGGTTCGGGATTTGTAGAGACCTTCGAGGCTGGTATTGCCCTCGGGATTAATTTTCACCACTGCCTCGAACACAAACTCGTCAGGTACTGTACTGATCGTCAGGGCTTCTGGTCCCACGTCATAGCCTGCTGAAGACAGTGCGTGGCCATCAATACTGAGGGAGATCAGCTCCAGCTCCTGACCGTGTAACACTAACGACGCAGCAGGTGTATTAGCTTCAGGATTACGGCGTATTTCCAAACGCGATTGCACCAACGTTTCACTGGGGTCGAGGGTAAAATGCAGCTCTGTTTTTTCAATCAGAAAGTCTGGTCGTTTGTAATCTTTCAAGTAGATGCTTTTTGGCTGTGCGTCTTTCATAATTTTTCCTCAGGCGATTTACCCTGATGCGTGTCTGGCTTGCGCCATGGTTCAAAAAACTGAATGAAAAAAATTGGTCAGCTGATGGGCTGAGCGTAAAAATTGATATTGTATGCACCGAATTTACGGATATTGATAACGCCGCTATCCAATATTAAGTATTGCCCTTTGATGCCCTTCAAAACCCCTTCTACGATAGGGGTTTTGTCCAGATTATGAGTCGTCACTTTGGCGGGATACTCTTCAACCGGGTACTCAAACTCATAGACATCACCATCATCGATGGCCTGGATGGCGGACAATCCAAAGCGCTTTTGCAATGCCACGATATCGTTCCAGGCATTGTCGAGCAGTTCATCGCGTATAGCGGCAAGATCCAGATACTCGACGTCACCCTTGAGCATTTTTCTCCAGTTGGTTTTATCACTGACCTGCTCGCGCAGGATGTCTTCAACAAAGCCAGATTGCTGACGAGTTGCCACCCGAAAAATAGGCAAAGCCTGAATCGCCCCCTGATCCATCCAGCGTGTCGGCACTTGGGACAGGCGGGTAATACCCACTTTAATACCGGAAGAGTTTGCCAGATAGACAATATGGTCCGTCATGCAAAACTCTTCACCCCATTCTGGCTGGCGGCAGGTGCCTGCGTCAAAATGACATTTTTCCGGGCTCATGATGCAGCTGTCACACTGTGCCAGTGCCTTAAAGCAAGGATAGCAGTATCCCTGGCTGAAGCTCTTGTTGGTTTTTCGACCGCAGTGCTGGCAATGTATCTCACCTTTGTACTCAATACGCAGTGACCGACCGATTAACGGCAACAGAGCAATTTGAGCGTCATTCAATGGCAGGTGGTATTGAACCGGTTGGGCATGATTGGTCATCATTTTCGCCAAATGACCGCTGCCGAGAAGCTCGAAGCTCATCATGTCTTTACTCATAAAGTTTTTATTGCCACTTCAGGGGTTGATCTTCGGGCTCGGCAATCTCGCCATCACTGCCACAGTGGCTATGGGCCTTGGGTGGCACATAACCGGTTCTTTCTTCAGCAGGTATATGTTTTAACTCATACGCAATCACGGCCTGCATGCAGTTTTCCTTCTGCTCCTGAGTGAGTTTTCGTCCATCGGCCCATTTTCCTAATTCAATGGCCGTTTTCAGGTTTTCATACACCTCTGGTGTAATCGATTTTAAAACGTCGTCAAAGTTCATAATTTACATCTCTCAATCTTCAATAAATCCATGGAGCGCACAATCATTAATCTGTCAGGACGGCGACAGTCCGGGGGGCTTGCTAATGAATTTGGTGACTACCAGCGCCAGCAGAATACCCGCCATTAAGCCTCCAAAATGAGCCGCATTGGCAATGCTGCCGTCCATGAAGAAATCTACCGCACCGGTCATACCTAACACCATCCAGCCGATCATAAAGCCAATGATGCCCGGCTGCAGTGCAAACACAGGGTGAGGCCTGAATTTATTGTAAATCCACAAAAAACCCATCAAGCCATACAAAACTCCGGACAGGCCGCCAAACAGTGACGCCCCACCCCACCAGTATTGAGCCAGGTTACTGGCCAAACCGATAGTGATAATCAACCCCGATAAAATGGCAGATCCCAGCCCCAATTCGATCCGACGACCAAACTCCCAGATCCAAAGGCCGTTAAACAGGATGTGAAACAGCCCAAAGTGTAAAAATACCGGCGTGAACAACCTCCAATACTGCCCTTGTGACAAGCCTTCTGTGACGGTCCCCAGCCCAACGTGTTCCCCAACAATATAGATCGGCTGAAAGGTCAGCAGGGAAACCAGGGTTAACTGATGATCGTAATGAACACAAATTGCCCCGAGGATCCCCAGCAAAATACACAATAATGTCACGGGGTAATGCCCCATGGCCCGGCGCAGCTCAAACAATTTACGCCACATAAACTGTTCACCATCCTGCAGTGAGGCGGTGGTTTTTACAGCAGCTTCGCCCATCGTCGATGGTTGCAGGGAGTCCAAACCGTGTTCATGGATGAACTGCTTGAGTTGCCCTGCTTGTAATTCATTGCTTAACCACAAGCACTGGCCTTTCGGCTCTTCTGTCACCCGATATACAACACCCTGTTGTTTCAACTGGGTGAGCAAGGGGCTCAAGTCCATCGACAGTGCAAATGAACCCACTTTATACCAATTCACACGCTTTCCCCTTTATCGGCTCGTTCAACGTATACCCACTGAAAATTATCCTCACTCAAAACGGATTCTCCCGAAAACCGATAAGCCGTCAAACGTCCAAAGTTTACTGCACTGTAATCCAGGCAGGCGACGTTTGGCTGCAGAGGTTTCGGCCGCCCCTTCAGCCAGTAGTGACCGAAAAACACTGGAATGGCCCTGGAATCGTACTGCAAGAGTTTACCCTTGTGATGACTCTTGATCGGGTGCTCTGCCAGATCGTAGGGCAAAGGATCGGGCTGGAACACCACGTCACCATAAGTTTTGGGGCTTTCTTCCCAAAATTTGGTGCGAAAAAAACGTCGGATGAAGCCGTCTTCGCTGTGCAGCTGCATACCATCAGGAAGTGGCATGCTGGTACCGCGAGTCAAACGATCGACCAATTGACTTTCAAAAGAGCCTTTTTGTTTGGAGGCGGCAATAAACTCTTGCGTCAGCTCCGGTTGGGGGTAGCGCGATTTGTATTCGTCAATGAGGCTTTCATCCCAGCAGGCGTGGACCACACGAAAGGCCGGGGCATCAATGTACAGCGGCAAGGCGGAAAACCATTGGGTGAATCTTTGCCAGTCATCGGGGAAATCCCGGAACTGGTCCAGGGTTTCTTTCATCAACCGTTGCAGGCGATCCGGTATGCCGCTGTCATCCCCCGCCAATAAGTAGACAAGGATCTCCTGCTGAAAACGAATGGCGTTGTATTCATGGTTTCCCAGGACCATCAAGGCCTTGCCGGCCTGATGCATGCGGTAAACCAGATCCAGTGTTTCTCGAATTTGGGGACCGCGGTCAATCAGGTCCCCAACAAAAACCGCCAGCCTCTCGGGATGCTGATAGACTCCGTCCTGTTCTTCATAGCCAAGTCGATCAAGCAGTTTTAGCAGGGCCGTGAAACACCCGTGAATATCGCCGAAAACATCGACTTGCACCTGCGATGAAAGCACCTCAGTTAAGAGAGCCTGGCTTGAGAGAGCCTTGTCCAACGTCATAACCTCTACAATTGATCCGCTTTAATTACCTAAGTGACTGCCCCACCCCAACTTGGTTCGGCAGGTTTCATAAAAGTTGTGATTCAGCGGGTGTATCAAGTGCAATTTATGAGGTTTTTTGTGAATGTGAATTTCATCACCGGGGTTCGTCACCACATGATTCTGGCCATCGCAGGTCACATGAGGGTAAGCTGAGTTCTCTTCCCCGACAATGATTTTAATTTCACTGTTACCGTCAACGACAATCGGGCGACTGCTCAAGGTGTGGGGGTTCATAGGGACTATCACAATGGCATCGAGCTTCGGGTGCATGATAGGCCCTCCGCCGCTCAAAGCATAAGCTGTTGACCCTGTCGGAGTCGAAATAATTAAACCGTCAGATCGCTGACTGTAGACAAACTGGCCATCGATGTAGAGTTCAAACTCAATCATCCGGATCAGTCGGCCGGGGTGGATTACGACATCGTTAAGCGCGTCGCCCCCGCCGATTAAGGCACCTTTTCGGATCACCGAAGTATCCAGTAAAAAGCGGGTTTCCATCATATACTTGCCATCGAGGACGTCGGCCACCAGTACCTCGATATCATCCGGGGTAATGTCTGTCAGAAACCCGAGACGACCCCGGTTCACCCCCAGCAAAGGCACGTTGTATTTTGAAAGCGCTCGCGCGGCCCCCAACAAACTGCCATCACCGCCCACGACAATCACCAGGTCGCAGGTTTTGCCCAGAGTTTCATTGGTAGAGACTTCCAAAAGGTGTCCGGGAAGGGCCGCCGCCGTCTCCTCCTCCAATACGATGTCCAATCCTCTGGACTGCAAGTAACGTATCAACCTTTTAAGCGTGTGTAGAGCGCTGTCGCTGCCGAGGCGGCCGACCAAGCCAATACGATTAAATTCCGACATATTTGAGCTCTTAAAACGAGAAAGTTAGCTATTATAGCGGTTTAAGTCACTCTCGTCAGGGACACCAATTGCCAATGAAGACCGATTACCTGCAGCCACCGCGCTCAGCACTGAAGCACCCGCTGGTACGCAATCTGGCCTGGTGCATCTTCAGCCCCCCCCTGGTGGACGTCAGGCACATTCAAAGTGCCACCATCTCCAGCAGCCATACCAGGTCAGATGAGACCCTGCCACTGTCCGCTGCGCCTGATAACGGCATGACTCCGCAGGATTGCGCGTGGCTTGAGTCTTTGGATGAATCGCCCGAGCCACTGGAACAATGGATGAAGCAGTGTCCTTCCAGCCGCCTGGGCTTCCAATTCGAATACTATTGGCAATTTTGGTGGCAACGCCGCTCCCCCCATCTGGAGCACCGCTTCAATATCCAGCTCCACCAGAATGGAAAAACTCTGGGAGAAGTGGATGCGGTCAGCTGGAACCCGAACACCGGGGAGCTGGTTCACAGTGAACTGGCCGTCAAATTTTACCTCGGCATTGAAAGTGACAAGTTGCCCAGAGAGAAACGCGCTGACAGTCGCTACAGCTGGGTTGGCCCCCAAGCCATTGACCGACTGGATCTGAAATGGCACCAGCTGGTTGATAAGCAATTGCAGCGCTTACACCCCGCGGCTAAGTCCACGGACCGGATCTGCTCTGCAGCCATCACCTTGCCAGCCCACTGGCAAGTAGAAAAACTGACGACGCAATTGATCATGCGGGGGCGGCTGTTTTACCCCGCGAGAGGGATGCCGGGTAAAGAGCTTCCCGCCTACCTTCACCCCCTTCACCTCAGAGGCCGCTGGCTAAAGCTGCAAGAGCTGACATCAATGCCCCCCACTTATTGGGTATTGCTGGCGCGCCATCAGTGGTTGTCACCACAGGCGGTGCCACTATCAAACAAGTCCGATGCCATATCCACTGGCGCACTGCATGACTTGCTGACAACCCACTTCGCATCACACCAACAGCCGGTGCAGGTGATACGCCTGGCACCCTCAGCAAACCACTGGCGCGAACAGGAACGCCTGTTTGTCGTTCCCAATCAATGGCCTTCCATTACCTGACCGTTTTTCAAAAAGTAATCTCGCCGGCTCCAGTGTTGTTGCTTATACTCACGCTCCAGTGAGGCTATGCCGCCCTGGAGGGACACCACCTCATAGCCCATTTCGCGTAAAAAATGACAAACCACACGCGACCTCAAGCCACTGTTGCAGTAGGCAATGTAGCATTTTGAGGGGTCGAGAAGACGCTGTTTGAGATGCAGCAAATGCAACGGCACATTGACCGATTCAGCCAAGTGCCCCAGGTTGTACTCGGCCTCGGTCCTGACATCCAGAAAGATACATTGGTGTCCTGAGCTTTGAAGTGTCTGTGGGGTAATTTCGTCAACAACCGGCTCTTTCAGCAAGCCCAGGAACCGGTGCTTGTCCAGCACCAGCAAAACGCCATCGGTTTGCATGGTCACAGTGGCGTTTCGGCGGGTCTCCTGAATCAAGGCGTCCTCCCCAAAACAGCGCCCCTCACAGATGGTGGCCAAATGCTCCGGGTGTACGCCTCGCGTGTAAGCACCTGGCGCAACATCCGCTCGGGTTACATCAGCCACCCCTTCTTTAATGAAATAACAGCAATCGCCCAGGTCGCCCTGGCGAATAATGACCTCACCGGCGTTGACCACCCGAGTCACCAGGTGCTTGATGATGTTATTCACATTCGTGGGTGGCACCTTCAGGAACAAGTTGGAGCGCAACACCGTATCCAGCCACACAGCATCTTCATCGAGGTCCCGCTGAATCGAGAGGTCTACCAATAAATGCTCGGCCGCCTGGCTCCAGCCCAACAGCCGCTCCAGGTGCAGCCGATTTACCTTGAGTAACGTGGCATCGGTGCTTGCAAACGCAGTGCAGTTTCTGGGTTGAGCCTGGGCTATTGGGGCAAATGCTTTGCCCGCTGTCACGTATACGTGCCGATCGGGAGAAAACTCAAGCCTCACCTCGCCACTGAGCAGATAAAACTCAGTCTGGTCATACTGGCCAATGTGAAACAGCGAATCCCCCTGACAGAGATACAACACCTCACTGTTGCCCAATAACTCCTGCTGATGAGCCTCCATAAGGCTGCCCAGGGGGATTAGAGTGCTCAGTAATTTGGGGTCAACACCAGGCTGTCCTGGTGCACATTGCTCGACAGGCGCCATCAGATATCCCCCTGCCGGCCACTCATTGATCTCTGGTCTGGTATGCTCATCAATTCCTTATGTCCTCTTCTCCCTTGCAACCCACCAGTGTGAACCACCAGCACCCGGTGCCCTGCACTCCAATAGCCCTGTTGCGCCAGCTGAGTCACACTGTACACCAGCTTGGCGGTATACACTGGGTCCAAAAGCACTCCCGTACTCGCCTCAAATTGCTTCATGAACTCAAACAACTCCGGTTTTACCCTGGCAAACCCCCCAAAATGGTGTTCATCGACGATATCCCAATGTCCACCACAGGCTCTTGGCTCTACCTGCCGGGCGATACTGTCTTTATATTCTTGCAGACGCCCCCCCAGCTTGAGCGCTGAAAACCCCAGAAAAGACTCGCCGCTCAAGCTGTTACCCAGCATACCAGCGAGGGTGGTTCCTGTTCCACAGGGGACGCACACTGTCGTGTTGGCCAGGGAGGTCTGGCGGCGAACTGCGGACATTATCATCTCACACCCCAGCCTTCCGGCTGCCTCCCCTCCTCCCTCGGGAATCACATAGGCTTCGGGGTATTTTTGCCGCAGCGATTGCACACCCTGTGCAGACTGGAGGGCCCTGAATTCCTGCCGACCGAGGAATTCAAGCTCCATGCCCTGGGCCAGGCAGTCCTGCAGCGTTATCGACAGTGATTCGGGACAATGCCCCCGAACGCAACCGACGGCGCGAAGATTCAAGGCTTTACCGAGAAAGGCCAAGGCATGCAGATGGTTGGAATAGTAGCCACCGAAGCTGATTAAACAGCGGGCCCCCTGTCGTTGGGCAGCCTGTAAATGACCGTACAATTTATACAATTTGTTGCCCGAGAGCCTGGCGTCAAGACGGTCCTCACGCTTCATCAAGAGAGCGATACCCAGGCGACTCAGTGGTTCAAAATCCACTTCTTCAACCGGGTTCAGCGCAGCCCAATACTCTGGGTGCTGGCCAGACAATTGCTTCAGGTTCATGGAGTCAGAGATCATAGATGGCAATAAATGATAAGGCTAAGAGGTAACATTAAGGCCTGGAATACACGCTCGTCAGCGCCGAAAAGAACACGGGGTAGCACACCCTCAGGAGAGTTTCTTAAACTTCCCCCATCTTAAGCCCGTTTCGGACTTATGTGGAAGCGACCTGAGACACATGCAGCCGAGTCACCCTGTGATCCTCACAGCGATCACTTTCCCCCGGAAGAAATTCTGCCGGGCGCTCAATCCGTGCCACCGCCCTGCCACAGACTCCGTGGCCCGTGTGCTCAAAATCACACTGAGGCTGCTGATAATGCCCCTTCCAGCGGATAAAAATGGACTCATCCACCTTGCAGCGGCGGGCGGTATAGGCATTCACATCCGCCATAAAGCCGGCAATATCATCAATGGGCAGCGTCATATGACCCGCACCAGGCTGAAAGGTTACAAAGCTTATCCCTGCCTTATGCAGCTGCTCCAGTAAATTATTACCACTGCCCTTGAGCAATTCGTCTTTGTCTTGTTTCAACCTTTCTATTTCTTCCTGCAGCCCCTCAATCTGAGTTTGACGGTACATCAGTTCGATGTCACGCATTTGCAGCTGGTCATTCAGCTCCTGAGTCACAGACTCTAGCTGCCGCTGCTGCTCTTCCTCCAGATGACTTCTGAGGTTGGCGATGGTCGACGCATCTGCGCTTTTCGTGGAGTTGAGCTTATGCTCAAAATACTCCCTCAAACCTGCCATTTTTTGCGTCTGCCCGGCAATCGTCTCTTCCAGACCTTGATTTCGGGCCTGCGCGTTTGACAGCTCCTCCGTCAGGGCCGAAATCTGTTGTAAATATTGCTGAGCGGCTGCCAGGGATTCTGTTTGTTGGGCCTCCATCTGTGAACGGTGCTGTTGCTGGAGTGTAGCCACCCTCAGGCGCTGTTCTTTGATGGCCTGAGCAATTCGCTTGCGCCAGTGTTCATCGTTGCCGGCTGGGGCCGCCACATCGGGTTTAAGGGGTTCCGGTTTGGCGAAGCTCAAACCCAGTCGGTTTCGTTCTAACGCCCGTTTGATGATCGCCAGGTGATTGCCGTCAGCGGTCATCTGAGGATCCCACAGCTGCTGCTGATGCCAGGCGATGGGGCATTGACTGCGGCATGCCAGCCGGATCGGGCCCACGCCCATATCCGGGCCTTCACCGGCAATGTTAGCCAGCTGCTCTATAGGAACATTCCAGCGCTGATCCGGGTAACCACTCTGGTCAAAATCAATGGTGAAAAAAACCGCAGCGCTCACATGATGACTTTCGGTGATCCGTAAAAAAACAGCGGTCACCGTTTGTCCGGCTTGCTCCGGGAGAGGCACAAAGCCATCCAGCACCGCTTCAAATTCAGAATAAAGCAGCTCCCGCTCTAACTTCTTACCGGTGAATATCAGAACCGCTTCAGCCGCTGTTACTGGGTAACTCATTGTATTTTTTACCTGACCTCTTCCTGGGGCCCCAAAGGACTGATGCTGTAATGACCGGATAGGCGATGCATGACTGGGTCTTAAGCAACCATTGTTAAGCAACTGGTGCGCCCCCAGTTTCGCCGAGCCCGCAACCCGCTGCGTATAAACCACACCTAATAAGAGCCCAGCAACCCGGCACACGCACAGAGCGGCGCTGGATCTAAGCCTCTATGGCAAGGCATGGGTGGCGCTGTGACCTCAACAAACGATACCCCATAAGGGTACAGCACCAACAGAGTCTGGTCAGCGCAGTGCATGAACGGGGATAAGGATACGGTCCTGATGCTTACATTTATTAGGGCTTTAAAACCCCATTATCCGTCCAACACTCTTCATCAACTGTGACGGAATCATCAAAAGAAAGAGTGTACGAATAAAATAAATCTCCGCCAGGGGTGGCGGTCTGGCATTGAGTCAGGTGAGCTGTGGCGATTAAGAGAGAGAATTCGGATTGGTCTGGGAGCCCCAGACCTTATACATCACTGTAATCTTCTGCCCAGACATCGTCTTCGTATTCCTCGAAGGCTTCGTCAAGCAGATCTTCCAGATAGTCTTGCATATATCAACTCCTGTATAGACATTTAAATGAGCTGCTGGACAGGGCGTGAACACCCGGCTTATGCGCTTGGCGCTGCCGAATCTTCAGGAGCAACCTTCAGCAGTTCCTGTAAGCCCTTAATTTGTAAGGCTTGTATTAAAGATAGAAAAAAATAATGACAGTTGCGTGAAAATATTAGATCGATCAGATATAACAAGCTTTCTGCTTGTTCTTAACTGACTCTTTGAATGGGCGAGAATGCGGACAAAGGAGCGACACCCGGCAGCACCGGGAGCCATCTCACCCTTTTTTAAGGCAAGCTCAGGGCAAGGGCTGCACCTCAAGCTTGCTCCGCAAGAACGCATAAGCCCTGGCAACACTCGGAGCCCTGCTAGTCGTGTAACCGGTATATCCCGGATATTCAGACGCATGAAACGGTGGCTTTATAAAGTGCTGTGGCGAAATTAAAGCATTAAGACGAAATACGAGAAACTACGAATCTGAAGAAGTCAGGAGATAAGATGGTAGATCACTGATAGGAGGTCTTGATTAGGGTTATTGGCGGACCGGACGGGACTCGAACCCGCGACCTCCGGCGTGACAGGCCGGCATTCTAACCAACTGAACTACCGGTCCGCTGTATAACCATTTCTTGCTTGGTGGGTGGTGAGGGGATCGAACCCCCGACCCTCGCCTTGTAAGGGCGATGCTCTCCCAGCTGAGCTAACCACCCGTTCTGCAAGAGAGGCGCATTCTACCGAATCCATCTGGAGTGTCAAACCTTTTTGAAAAAAACTCGGCAATCCTTCTAAGCTGCTGATTTTATGAGCAAATTGCTGTTTAATAAATACCTCAACAGGGTTCAGCATGATTGAGATCGTGGCGCCCCGAATTATAATCACGCCAAAGAGTTTACCCGGCCTGGACTGGTCGAGCCTCAACCACCAAAATTCTGGACAAGGACGCAATATGTTTGCCTCAGGTCTGCCAGCAAAGCCTGCTCACGCAGAAGTTTCGCGCCACGTCCGGGACATGTGCTCAAAAGCCTCCGGGGGGCTTGTGCTTATCCTGCCCTGCGCTGCGGTGGCACAGCCTTTGGAAACAACCGCGCCAGAGGATCCCGTGCAAATGGGGATTATTCTGTTCCTGGGACTGATCATCGTCCTGCAAACGATCATCCTTATTTTTGGCCAGGCCAGCCGCAAAAAATACATCCGAAAAAAAGATGACCTGAAAAACGCTCAGCGGGATCTTGAGCAACGGGTTATTGAGCGGACCAATAAGTTGCGCAACATCAATAATCAACTTTACGATGAGATTGCGAAACACGAAATCACGGAAGAGTTGCTCCGTGAGACTCAGGATTACCTCAACAGCATCATTAACTCCATGCCGTCGGTTCTGATTGGGATTACCCGGCAAGGATTGATTACACACTGGAATACCGCCGCCACCCTGGCCACGGAAATCCCTCCCGCGGACGCGCTGGGCCGCAACCTGATGGACGTGTATCCGGAGATTCCGGTGTCGATTGATTTGATTCAGGAAACCATTGACAAAGGGGTCCCTCAAATCAATGAAAACATCCAGCAAGGCACCGGCAGCAATGCCCAGCACATTGACTTAACGGTCTACCCTCTGCTTTCGTCGGAATTAACCGGTGCGGTGATTCGACTCGATGACGTGACACTCAAAGTGCGCATTGAAAACATGATGATCCAGAATGAAAAGATGATGTCGCTGGGGGAGCTTGCCGCAGGGATGGCCCATGAAATCAACAACCCTCTCAGCGCCATCCTCCATGGCGTACAGAACATATATCGCAGAACCTCCGCAGAACTGGAACAAAACCACCGGGTAGCCGATGACATTGGCATAAAAATCGAGCAAATCCAGGAATACTTGTCTGCCCGGGATATCTTTAAATTTCTTGATGCGATTCGGGACGCTGGAGACCGCTCCGCCCGGATAGTCACCAACATGCTTGAGTTTTCTCGGAGCAACACCCTTTCGCATCAGAAAACGGACCTGGAAGAGCTGCTGGAGCACAGCCTTGAGCTGGCCAGGAACTCCTTCGAACTCAAAACGCCGGAGGGGGCTGAGCAACTTGAAATCATCAAGGAGTTTGATCGGGAGATCCCCCTGGTTCGCTGCTCACCGACTGAAATGCAACAGGTGATTTTGAACTTGCTGCGCAACGCCTGCCAGGCATTTAATAACGATGAGTATGGTCCGCCCCTGCACCCCAGAATTACACTGCGAATTCGTGCACACCAGCACAGTGTCAGTATTGAAGTTGAAGACAACGGCCCGGGAATGACCGAAGCGGTCAGCCGCCACATTTTTGAGCCCTTTTTCACCACCAAAGAAGTGGGCAAAGGCACCGGTCTGGGGTTGTCCGTCACCTACTTTATCGTCACAGAACACCATGATGGAACCATCGAGGTCGAATCTCACCCCGGCAAAGGGACCAATTTCATCATAACGTTGCCGTTGACCGAATAGCTGGTATGCACCAACCCACGGCCCGGCTGAATCATCAATCAGCGCCCCATCTCGTCCAGCCCCAGAAGTTACCGAAGTAGTCACCGAGAGGCAGCAAAGCCCCCTCGCAACAAGCTCCTGTCACTGCGTAGCGGTCTCCCTGTCGAGATCGTTGTGCACGTCATCCAGTCTGGATAAGGTCACAGGCTGCAGCTTGTCCAGAGACAGCCCCTCGGGTGCTGCTTGTTGAGTCTCAGAAACGTTTTTCCCGGATGTGACGTCAGCCTTGGCGATCACGGCCCGCTTCAGCAGGTTACCCGGACGCCCCAGTCCCGGCTTGGTGAAATCGCAGACGCCACTGGGAAAGATGGCCTCCAGTCGCTCCCTATGCGACTGCATGTCAACCCGCCCATAAAGCCCTCCGTCAACCGCGTTTTCGATCGATTGCAGCTGGCACTTGAAGATATCACCATCCACAGGAGCCCCGGCAATTTCTCTGGAGGTGGGGTAACTTGGGTACACCCTCATGCAAGCCCCTGCAGGCTGCTGATTCCAGGCCCCATCCCAAACATTATGCCCGCGGGCAATGGTTTGGCCGTCCTGGTCAAAACAGGAATGCTCGGCAAAATACGGACGGTTTTCCACCACGCTTTTTTCCGGGTGCATATGGATGTTGAGTAACCAGTCGTCCATGACAGCAAAGGCGCGGTCAACCGGGTCATGCTTGGGATCGCTCATCCAGATGATCTGATTGTCGGCGTTGTCTTGAGCTTTGAGCATCCTGGCCCGGGTCATAAATGATGCAGAAGAGTGATGCATGTCCAGGATCGGATCCAGGTAGTGACGCACATCAAGGATCGGGATATCAAGTTTGCCGATAAAAACATTGCCAGAGCGGAAAATACCTTCGATCGCATCCAGTGACGCTTCGGTGCGCTTGGCAGGCTGCTCAACATTGTCAGACAGCTCCAGGTTTTGGTGGCTCCACACGGATAACTCGACGGGCAAAACATTGCCCTGCAAAAACCAGAATTTCTCGTCCTTCATCTTGTCTGGTGATGTCCATCCGCCAACCTGGGCATTGATGTCGAGAAATTCCTCGACGCTAATTTTGCCTTCAACCAAACTTTTCAAGCCGTACTGGATGCCGACATTGTCCCAGGTACTCTGCGCATAGCCCTGCTGATCCCGCCCATAAAACTGGTATAAATCCTCCCAGTGGGTCCAGCGGGTTTGCTCTTGCACCGTTTGGCTGAAGTTTTTCGCAAAATGAACAAAATTTGGGTTGTGTACCAGCGGCGTTAACCCGCGCCACGATTTGACACACTCGCTGCTGCCATTGAGTTTCTGTGAAACGCCTTCCGGCTCGCCTTTGAGAACCCTTGCGGCTGACGTCATGGCCTGAAAATAGTTGAGGTCTGCTGACGTTGAACTCAAGCCTTCGACCAACACCCGCTGAGACCAGTCTGCCCACCGGGGGTTTTGACTGTCTTGCACATCAAAATAATATTCCAGCGGCTCACAATCCAGCACGTAAGTGGTTTGTGTCACCATGTCCGGGTATGAATACAGGGGAATAATGCCATCCAGTACGTCCGGGTTGTTCTGTGCGATCAGGTATTGCTGTATCGCACCACCGGAACCGCCAATTCCCACGGTATAGAGAGGTTCCCCATATTCGCTGACAAATTGTTTTTTAACCCGTAAGGCCGTGTCTTCCGCCAACCACATATTGTAGTGATTGCTGGTTTGATTGGCGGACGAATAGACCACGGCATAACCTTCGCGCAACTGGGATTTACGGCGCTTTAAGACATCGCTCGGTTTCAAATTGCCCTGCCGCTTGCCAATGCCAACACCACCCCTGAATTGATAAATTAACCGCCGGTTCCACAAATTGCCCAACGGGCGCTCCAGAGTTTCACCCTCCCCTCTCAGAGCGGCGATGGCATAGAAATAGCGGTTGATGGTGCCCGTCTCCAAACGCACAACGAAATCCCGTGTCACGCCTTCGTACACAAACGTATCAATATCGAACTCGGGTGTGTCTTCTGTCAGCGGCTGGAAGCGGCCATGCTCCTTGCTGTGATAGTAATAAGCGACACCCGTTGAGTGCAGGCAGTCCTTACTGTAACCAACGATCTCCTGTCCTTTTACACCATCTGCATCCACTGAAAACACGGGAACGCCAAAGCCATCGTAGTTATCCACCATGGGCTGTTGCTCAGTGACTTTATTCTTACCGCACCAGAATGGGTAGGTCTTTTCCCCGGCAAATAATGGATCTACCGGGCCTACTTCACCAATTTTTATTGGATAGGTAAAAGTATCTTCAGGACGCTGCATCAAAGAAGGGTGTGGTCCTTTATACGCCTCATGGGGGGAGTAGACCTCGGACCCCAAAGGCGTGCGCTCAAGAATGTGCTCTGGTGGTTCGTGAAGTGACGGGACAACATTGTACAAGTAGTACGCCATAACCCCCAAGGCACCCAGTAACAGTACACCGGTAACGCCCAAGCTCCACTTAAGAATTCGCAACATAGTCAACCAGCTCCGCTATTTCCATTGCCTGTGAGTCGATCAACTTCAAGTATAGAAGCTGTTGCTGCAGCGATGACTCGAAGGGAGATCCCGCCAACCCCGGCGAATCAGCGGAAAAACTGTTCTAGTGAGCAAGTGCTAATCGTAAAGCCGCGATTTCCTAGCGAATTCCACAAACGTGAATTGCTTTTATATAGCTTTTCGCGCCAAAAAGAGGCTTTCTTGAATTCAAAATCGTCTTATAAAAATGCGAAATAGGTTGATTTTTAAATAGAAAAGAAACTTTCACGACCGACATCCAGGGCCGGAAATCCATCGGGCTCTGGAGGCTGACAGTGAACATCGGGGAGGAGTTAAACGGCCATCATCGTCGCGCCACAAACGCGCTGCTGCAAAGGCCGAAACAGGGGTTTGAACAGGATTCTCAACGTGAGAGTCTTGATTTTCAACGGGGTGGATGCATCGTTTCTTGATCAGTGCTGCCGCGCAAGAGCGCACGCTAATGACAAAATGGCGTCGACCACCAACGCCAGATTCCGCTTGACCGCCTGTTTAACCAAGCTTGTGATACCCCCCGTTGAGGTATAACAAAGGGTTTATGCTGTCGTCGTCATTGACCAGTACTTCTTCAATGTTACCTATGACGATTCGGTGGGTGCCGTAATCAATGGCACGATCCTGGCGGCAGAAGAACGCGGCCAAGCCATCGCTGAGATAAGGCAGAGACTTGTCCATCGACCAGGCCCCCACATCAAAACGCCCAACCCCCTGATCGCCACTGGCACAGCGATTGGAAATTTCGTCCTGCCCATACGCGAGTAGATTAATACAGAAGTCGCTGCCCTGGTCGATCGCTTCAAACATGCGTGCGCTCTTATTGATACACACTAACAAGGAGGGCGGCGAATCAGACAGTGAAGTCACCGATGTCGCAGTCATCGCATAAGGACTGCCATCCTTGCCTTTGGCAGTAACGACACACACACCAGAGGCCAGGCGTCTCATTCCCTCTCTCATTGCCAAGTTCAACTCAACTGACTTCATTTTTATGTCTCATTCGTATAAAAGGATGAAATTGTAGCCCATTTCCCAGGGTCAAATAAACCTATGCCATGAACCTGGAATTTGGCAAAAACCCACAAAAGACCGGATTTCATGGCTTTTTCAGTGGAAGAGCTTGAAGCCTGACCGGTTTGAGGGCGGAAGCCCTGTTGCAGAGGCTCTGGCCTAAAGCCAAATGCTTGGGGCTTGCCAACCGCAATCTCGTATCGAGGGCCCTTAGTCAGTATAATGCCCGCCCTTTATCACTCATCGACTTGGTTTCAGACAGCCCCATGGCCATCAATAGCGTTTACCCGGATCAATACCAGCAGCAGCTGGAAGACAAAACCCAACGGATCAGTGAGCAGTTCAAGGCATTTGACCTGCCTGAGCTGGAAGTCTTTCCCTCCCCCCAGAGCCACTATCGGATGCGTGCGGAGTTCAAGATCTGGCACGAAGAGGGTCGGGCACACTACGCCATGTATGAGCCCGGGGAATATAAAAAGCCCTTCATCATTGATGAATTCCCGGTAGGCAGTCTGCTGATCAATGCCTTGATGCCGAAATTACTGGCCGCCATCAATGCCGATGAACTCCTGTCAAAACGCCTGTTTCAGGTGGAGTTTCTGACCACACTGAGTCATCAGGCCGTCATTTCCCTGATTTACCACCGCCCCCTCACCGATGAATGGGAAGCAAAAGCGACACAATTGGCCTCCGACCTGGGGGTTCATGTCATAGGTCGCAGCCGCAAACAGAAACGGGTGATCGGTCAGGACTTTGTCATAGAAACACTCGCCGTCAACGGCAAAGAGTACCATTACCAGCAGGTGGAAACCGGCTTTACCCAACCTAACGCCAGGGTGTGTGAAAGCATGCTGGGTTGGGCCCTGAGCGCGGCCGCACCTCTCACCGGCGACCTGTTGGAACTGTATTGTGGCAACGGCAACTTTACCGTGCCGCTGGCCGAGGCGTTTGACAAGGTGCTGGCCACGGAAATCTCCAAAACCTCGGTGAATTCGGCGCTATTCAACTTGCACACCAACGGGGTGGAAAATGTCGATATTGTTCGCATGTCCAGCGAAGAGTTTTCACAGGCCATGGACAAAGTGCGCTCTTTTCGTCGCCTGAAAGAGATTGATCTGGACAGCTATCAATTTTCGACCATTTTTGTCGACCCCCCACGGGCCGGCCTGGACGAACACACCACGGCAGTGGTCAAAGGTTTTGAGAACATTCTCTACGTCTCCTGTAACCCGGAGACCCTGGCTCGAGATCTGCAATCGATCACTCAGAGCCACCAGATTGAAAAGTTTGCCCTGTTTGATCAGTTTCCATACACGCACCACGTTGAATGTGGCGCGCTGCTGACCAAACGCCCCCTGTAAATAAATCAAAGGGTTAGAATTGCTTACCCAGAATGCGTTGTGCGGCATCGATCACAAATTCACGGTGATCGCTTTCCAGCTGTTGGCGCTGCTGATCAAACTCCAGTTTTTTTCTGGTGTTCAGCGCCTTCCAGGCCTCCAGAATGGGGATGTGATCTGTTGCTGCCGCCAGATGATAAAAGGCGGCAAACTCTTCCTGGACCCCCTCCTCTACAGCCAGTCCATCGAGCAATACCTTGATTCGAATGGAGCCTTCGGTCAGGCTTAGCTGGTCATCAAGCAGCCCCTGGGCGATGATCTGAATGCTCTTATTGATGCGGCCACGCTGCTGCTGGCCCTGCTTTTTCAGTTGTTCCAGTTGCGCTTGCTGGTGTTGTTGCATCGTACGCAGCTTCAACCGGTAGTAGACGGCCACTGCCGCCAGCGCAAACACAATGCTGGCCGCTGCGATAAGGGCCAGAGCGAGATATGGGGATTGGGTAGACATTACAACTATGTTCTCCAAGGGTTTTATTCAAAATCTTTAACCTGCATGGGCCCGACAAGCTCACATTACATTAACTGCAGATAGGTTAATACAAATACGCCCAGGCTGATGGTCAGCAGTGAGCCCAGCGTCGTGAACACGACAATGTTCGCCGCCAGTGCTGCATTGCCTCCGTAGGCTTTGGTCATCACAAAACTGGCCGCCGCGGTGGGACTGGCCATCAGCAAGAACACCACCCCCAACGGCTGTCCTTGAACCCCCATCAGCAGCACCAGCAGGATACCAATGACCGGCATTAACACCAATTTCAGCGATGCGGTTTTCAGCAACAGCTTCACATCATTCTTGACGCTGCGATAACTGAGGGTACCGCCGATACAGATCAGGGCAATGGGCAAAGTGACGGTGACAAAACCATCGGTCCACTGAAACACCTCCGGCGGGATCCGAACACTCGCAAACGCCACCGGCAGGCTGGCCAGAATCGCGACGATCAAGGGGTTTTTCATCAAGCTGACGAACAGCAGTTTCAGGTTTAACCTGCCTTCATTCAGGCCATCTACAAAGATATACACACTGACAACGTTATAGACAATCGTCATCATTGCCATCAACAACGACACCTGGGTCAGCACGCCGTCGCCGTAAGCGTGAAGACAAAGCAATATACCAATAATCCCCAAGTTACCCCGCAAGGCCCCCTGTTGCATCACGGTAGCGTCTTCGGGCGTCAGCCTTGACGCGGTCGACCACCAGCGTGAAAGCGCCAATATACTGAAGGTACAAATCAGGCAGACAATCAATAACGTTGGCTCAAACACTTCCGCAATGGGCTTGCGTACCATGCTGGTGAACATAAGCACAGGCAAACTGACATAAAACACAAACCAGGATCCCCGGCTGATCCACTGCTCGTTCAACAGCCCAAGCACTTTGAGCACACCGCCTAACAGCAGCCATAAAAAAATGGGGGCGGTTACCGACAGGGTAAACAGCAGAACTTCTACAAACATACTTTTAGCCTAATTGGATATGCCAACCCTATCGACCAGCGTGCGCTGTGGTGTGGCTGTAGCGTCATACTGGCACTACAGCTTGAACGTACCGTGGAATTATTCGGCATCGATCTGATCCGCTAACAGCGACTCAGCGTCGGTCGTGCCCAATGAATTTGTCGGCAGCTGTTTTTTGGTTTTGGCGCCCAACAATCTCAGGCTCTCGACCCGCCGCATGAGATTACCGCGCCCCGACACCAGACGTTTGTGGGCCAGGTCATAAGATTCCCCGGCTTTATCGATTTGCTTGCCGACCTCCTCAAAGGCCTCAAACAACAACACAAATTGATCGTGCAGCCCCCCCGCCTGACGGGCAATTTCTTCGGCGTTGCGATTCTGTTTTTCGTAACGCCAGATGTTTTCCACGGTACGTAAACTGGCCAACAAGGTGGTGGGACTCACCAGAATAATGTGCTTACTGTAAGCCTCCTGAAACAGCCGTTGATCAGCTTGAAGAGCCGCCATGAATGCAGCCTCAACCGGAATGAACAGAAACACAAAATCCAGGCTGCGAATGCCTTCCAATTTGTCGTAGGACTTGGCACTTAATTGCTGAATGTGGGTGCGAACCGATGCCACGTGCTGCGTTATGGCCTTTTGCCGTTCATTGTCATCGCTGGCTGAGGCTGATTGTTCATAGTGAATCAGTGACACCTTGGAGTCGATGACAATGTCTTTACCTTCAGGCAAGCGAATAATAACGTCAGGGTTACGGCGACGCCCAACTTCATCTTTCAACCCCACCTGAACCTCGTATTCACGCCCTTTGTGCAAGCCCGATTCTTCCAGCAAACGCTCGAGAATGACCTCCCCCCAATTACCCTGGGTCTTGTTGTCACCTTTAAGCGCATTGGTCAGGTTGATGGCATCCTCACCAATTTGTCGGGTTTGTTTTTGCAGCTCGGTCAGCTGACCGACTAACTTACTGCGCTCAGAGTTTTCTTTATCGTAGGCATCCTCAACTTTTTTACGGAAGGCCTCTATTTGTTCTTTGAGGGGATTGACACTGGCCGATAAAGCCTGCTGACTCTGCTCATTAAAACGCTGTTGCTTGTCATCAAAGATTTTATTGGCCAGTAACCTAAACTCATTATTCAGTTGTTCACGGGCCTCTTTGAGAAGGATGAGCTTTTCCTCAAGGCTGTTTTTTTCTGCCAGGCTTTTCGCCTGCAGACTCTGGTGATCGGCTAGAAGCTGTCGCAATTGATTCTCACGGGCGTGGAGCATCTCTTTTAGAGATTGCTGTTCCTGCGCAACGTTCTCCAGCACTGCCAGACGACTCGTTTTTTCCGACAGATCCACCTGCTGAAGCTGCAACTGTTGCTGCAGCAATTTGAGATGTTCTTGATTTTGCTGCTCCCCAAGGGTCAACTGCTCCAGACGTTGCTGAGACAAGGTCAATTCAGTCACATTTTGACGAGATATCTCCTTCAGCAATTCAATTTTTTTGCTATATAATTTAGATTGCCTCAACAGGATCAATCCCATAAGCACCAGCGTGAACAAGGCAGAAATCAAAGCCCACTGGAATGAGGGGGTGTACAGGGTTTCAATGGTCATGCAGCGTTTCCGTTGTTTAGCCAATGTTGATCAAATTACCTTCAACCGGGCCAAATAGATTCCTTTTTAAAGAGGCGTTTTATCGAGACATTTGTGTTTGATTCACGACCAGTGCCGTGCCGAACAGGTCTTCATCGAAGGCTTGCCCCGGCTGAAATTGTCTGCAATCTCGCTTTTAAGCTCACTGAGCTTTGTTTTTGTCGAATTAGATCGCTATTATCAATCCACTCATTGATGAAATTGTTTGTAACATGAACGAGCTGCCCCAAGAGACCACCGACCGAATACGAGAGCTCTGTGCCGAAGCGTATGAAGCCTATGACCATGGCAAGTACAGAGAAGCATTGCGTCTATTCTATCAAGGTTGGGTACTGCTGCCCAAGCCTCAAACGGATTTTCCAGAAGCTGGCTGGTTGCTGACAGGGATTGGCGACAGTTACTTCAGTCTCAAGCAGTACATTCCCGGTTGCGAAGCTCTTCGCTCAGCCAATCACTGCCCGCAAACCCGCGACAACCCCTTCATACACCTCCGGCTTGGTCAGTGCCTGTACCACATGGGCGAAAAAACATCAGCCCGAACGCATCTGCACAAGGCGTTTCAGATTGGCGGCAGGAACCTGTTTCAGCGAGAAAAAGAAGATTACCTGCGCAGTATCGCCGACCTGATCCCCGCAGAATAAGCGTCTATATCGCTGCGGAAGAATCTGAGCCAAGGGTTATGGCCCTTATTTTAGACTTCGAGATGACGCTTAAGTTGAACCTTAAGCTGGCACTGATTTTAAACCTTGATGGTCAGCAGCCCTGTTCAAACGCCAAACCTGCATGCCCCCTGCTATTGCAGTGACACTCCTGCCTGGCTGTGCGATGATTTCGTCTTTCTCACCGGACGGACCTCTTTGCTCACATGCCTATCAGCTTGTTCAACATTCAACCACTGCTGAAATCAATCGATGACAGGGTTTTAATCCTGACCCCCAACAGCAGGCTCAAGAACAAATTGATCGAAAGCTACAACCAGCATCATCAGCAACTCGGCACACACGCCTGGGAATCTCCCAGAGTGTATTCGCTCAGTGAGTGGTTAGCGGAACAATACCAGTTACTGCTGGATCGAGCCGGTCTTGAAACCCCCGCCAGCCCCGCCTCGGAGTTTGTGCTCCAGCGCCTCTGGCTGGAGATCATCCAGAGCGATGCGGTGGGCGCAGAATTGATTAATCCTCACCGGCTGGCCAGTGATGCTCAAGCCGCTTACCGCACCCTGCAGCGATGGAATCTCGACAGCACAGCCCTATCCGGCGACGGAACCCTGTTGCCGACACAAGCACCAACGACAATATCTGACCCAACACCTGAACAGCCCGCCGAGGCCGATTCTGCGCCCCCTGAAGCAGAGGCAAACCCTCTGCGACGCTGGATCCGTCAATTCGAAGCCGCCCTCACCCAGCACCAATTGTGTACCCCGGAACAGGTCCAACAGCACATCATGGCCTGCTACCATGGCGGAGTAATACCACAGGAACCCAAGCTCCTGCTGTTGGGCTTTGACGACATACCGCCCTTAAGCCAATCGCTGTTCGATGCGGTTTCCGCACAGGTATTGCAGCAGGCGACATTTGACACTTCTGACGATAGCCCCGGGCTCAGATCCCATCAGCTACTTGGCTGCCCCAGCCAGCTGGATGAAATTCGAGCGGCAGCCTGTTGGGCGCAAACCATTCTCGCCGACAACCCCAGCGCGTCTATCGGCATCATTGCCCCAAACCTGGGCCAAATTCGCCACACCGTCGAACAGGTTTTTGTGGAAGTGTTAGAGCCCCAGTTTGCCTTGCCAGAATCTGCCCGCTACACCCTGCCCTTCAACTTTTCAGCGGGTGTCCCTTTGGGCGGCGTGCCTCTGGTTCACGATACCCTGGCGCTGCTGCAGCTCAACCTCTACCGAATCAACACCGAAAATCTCATAGACTTGCTCACGTCTCCCTTTTGGAGCATTGCGGACCACCTGGGCGAAAGTGAAGCCTTGGCACAGCAACTTAAAAAATTGCAGCGCGCCAGAATCAAAACCAGCCAATTAAGGCAAATCTGCCATCGCCAGACAGTCAACGCGGAAGAACTGGCCGCGCCCTCAAGACCCGTCCCGGGCATAACTGAGCCTCCCTCTGCCAGCGACCAGTCAGCGGCCGTCTGGCAATGGCTGGACCAAACGCTGCAACACATTGAATCCCTGCGTCGCCAGCGCCCCAAGCTGCTCTCACCTGGCCAGTGGCTCGAGTTGTTTGAAGCGCAATTGCGACATCTCGGCTGGCCTGGCAGCCGACGGCTGGACAGCAACGAATACCAACAGGTCAATCAGTGGTATCAATTGCAGGAAAAATTCTGTCAGCTCGAAACCACCGGGAAACTGCTCACCTGTGATGAAGCCCTCAACCTGTTGACCCAACTGGCCGGCAGTGAGCACTTTCAAGCCCAGACCCCCGAGTCTCCGGTGCAAATTTTGGGAATCCTGGAAGGGGCAGGCTTGCAATTCTCTCACTGCTGGGTCTTGGGCATGAGCCAACAGAGCTGGCCCCCCGCGCCGGAGCCCAACCCGTTATTGCCGCTGAACCTTCAGCGGCAACAAGGCATGCCCCACGCCGATGCCGACCGGGAGTTGGCGTTCGCCGAGCGTCTCACCCAGGGTTATCTGCACTGTGCACAGCACGTGGTGTTCAGTTACCCCTGCTTTGACTCAGATACGCCCTTGCAGCCCAGCGCTCTGGTCAAAGACATCACCAGCGCCAACGACCTGGCCGCCGGCTCTGGCGACACTGCCTTACAAAATCTGTGCGGTTCCATGACCACCGGCTGGCCTGACTACATTCAACAGATCGTCAATCACCAACAACTGGAATGGGTGAATACCGGCGCGGGGCCAGCCGTGACCCCTGAAGAACTGGCACACCTTCGCGGCGGCAGTCAAATTCTGAAAAACCAGGCCATATCGCCCTCTGCGGCCTTCGCTCTTCATCGGCTGGGAGCCCAGCGGAGCGACCCGCCGGCGCTGGGCTTTACCCCCATGCAGCGCGGTCAAATTCTGCACGACGCTCTGTCTGATATCTGGAAAGTTTTGGTTGATCAGGACACCTTATTGACACAGTCGGACGATGATCTAAAGAGTCTGGTGAGCAGCCGCGTGCAAGAACATCTCCACCGATTCCGTAAGCGCGAACCGGACTTTTTTGGAGAAAACTACGTGGCACTGGAGCAAACCCGCCAGAGCCAGCTCATTCTGCGCTGGCTGGAGCTGGAAAAACAGCGCCCTGCGTTTACGGTCGTTGCCAACGAAGAAGCCATGACTGCGAATTTTGCCGGCCTCCCCCTGACCTTGCGACTGGACCGAATGGACAAGCTCAAGGACGGCGAGCTCATTCTTATCGATTACAAAACCGGTTCTCCCAACCCCAAAAGCTGGGGCGGCGAGCGCCCGGACGAGCCTCAGCTGCCCCTGTATTGCCTGTGCTACCTGAAGGATCAAGCCACTGACATCAACGCCGTCGTGTTCGCCCAGGTCAATGCCAAAGACATTGCCATCAAGGGGCTGGGTGGATTATCCGCTGAGCACCCGGGCATTCTGTCAGCGGACAAGGCCGACGCTCTGGAGTTGCCCACCGACTGGCAGTTGATACGAGAATACTGGCAACAACAGCTGGAAATGCTGGCGACTACTTTTTTACAGGGTGACTGCTCGCTGGATTTTAAGAGCCCATCACTGAAACGGTTTTACGAAGATCTAGGCCCCATTCTGCGTTGGCAGGAAGAAGATTTCGTTCGTGAATCGCTCTACGCGCAGGGAGGACAGCACTGATGCAGCCACAAGATCATCTCGCTCGCACCGAGGCGCTAAACCCCCGCGATTCCTTTGCCGTAACCGCTCCTGCCGGCTCGGGAAAAACCGGCTTGTTGACCCAGCGGGTGCTCACACTGCTGCCGCTGTGCGATAACCCGGAAGAAGTGGTTTGCATTACCTTTACCCGCAAAGCCGCCGCGGAAATGCAAGAACGCATCACCGACGCCATTCACTATGCCTCGCAACACCCGCGCCCAACCGAGCCCCATGAGCAGCTCACCTGGGACCTCGCTCAAAAGGTCATTGAACGCGATCAACATCAGCATTGGCAGTTATTGAAAAATCCCAACCGCCTGCGGGTGCAAACCATCGACGGCCTGTGCCGCTCACTCACCCAGTACAACCCCATCACCAGCGGCATCGGTGGCTCCAGCCAAATGCTCGAACACCCACAAGTGGTCTACCGGCAAGCGGTTGAACAAACACTGGCGGCGCTGGAGCAGGAAGGTCAGCTGCAGCACGACCTGAAAGAATTGTTCGCTCACCTCGACAACAACATCGAGGCCGTGACCAACCTGTTAATCAGCCTGCTGGGCAAGCGCGACCAGTGGTTGCTGCCGCTGCTCAGCGCCCGCGATGCCCGCGAATATCTGGAAAATGTGTTGCACGAACTGGTGGTCGAGACCCTTGAGGAAACCACCGATCTGCTGCTGCCCCATGCCAGTGACCTGTGCCTGCTGGCCGATTATGCAGGCACCAACAGCCTGGAAGACAAGCCCGAGTCGTTGATTTGTCAATTGGCCGGCATCGTCGAACTGCCCCCTTGCCGCCCAGAGGCGCTGGGCGACTGGCACAGCCTGGTTGAATTTTTACTGACCAAAGGCGGTGATTGGCGCGCCATCAAGGGGCTCAACAAAAACTTTGGGTTCCCGGCCGGGACCGACAAAGAGAGTAAGGCTGCCGCCAAACAAAAGAAAGACGCCATGGCGCAACTGCTCGGTCAACTGGGCGACGAGAAGAAACTGCTGGACCTGTTACAGCTGATTCGTATTTTACCCCCCACGCATTACCCGCATCAGCAATGGCGTATGCTGGACGGTCTCACCCGCATCATGCCCTACGCGGTTATCCAGTTAAAACTGGCGTTTCGAGCCTTAAACGCGACGGATTTCAGCGAAATCACCCAGGGTGCACTGATGGCGCTCGGAGACGAGGACGCGCCCAGCGATTTGAGCTTACTGCTTGATTACCAGATCCAGCACATCCTGGTGGATGAATTTCAGGACACTGCCAGCCCCCAACTGCAGCTGCTGGAAAGACTCACCGCCGGCTGGCAGCCTGGGGATGGCCGCACACTGTTTATTGTCGGTGACGGCATGCAATCCTGTTACGGCTTCCGCGACGCCAACGTGGGTATTTTCCTGGACGCGCGCAACAACGGCATTGGCGACATCAAGCTCACCCCGCTGGAACTGACCGTCAATTTTCGCTCCCAGTCGGGGGTAGTGGACTGGGTCAACACGGCCTTTGCAAACGCCTTTCCGGAAGCCGATGACATCTCACGAGGTGCGGTCACCTACGCCCCCTCAGTGGGATTCAAACCGGCCATGGCGGATCCTGCGGTGAAAACCCATGTGTTTATGGAGGCTCCTGATCGCAAAGACGAAGCCGCCAAAGTGGTGCAACTGGTCCGCGAAACACTCAGCACCAACGACACCGACCGGGTGGCCATCCTGGTGAGAAACCGCCCCCACCTGAAGGAGATCATCCACACCCTGCAAGCTGCAGGGCTGCGCTGGCAAGCCACGGATATCGACCCCCTTTCCAGCCGCATGGCCATTGTGGACCTTCTCAGTTTGACCCGCGCGCTGCTGGATCCCTCCGATCGCAATGCCTGGATCGCAATCTTGCGCAGCCCCGTCATTGGGCTGGATAACAGCGATTTACTGAAGCTGGTACAGCATCATAAAGCACCGGATCAGCCCGCGTTTCCAGCGGTTCTGAGCAACCTTCTTGACTATCAAAAGGTGCAGGGGCTGAGCAAGGAGGGTAAGCAGATTCTGGGACGGGCCGTGCCGCAAATCAGAACCGCGTGGAACAACCGCCGCCGTAAAAGCTTGCGCCTCTGGATCGAGGGGCTTTGGGTCGCTCTGGGCGGACCCGCCTGCGTCCCGGACAGCATTGACCTGACCAGTGCGCAGGACTTTTTCAGTCTGCTCGACAAATTTGATGAGGGCGGTAAAGTCCTGCAATGGGATGAGTTTTCCCGGTCCGTCAAACAGCTCTATGCGCGTCCGGCGGCAGACGCCGACCCGCGAATTCAGGTCATGACCATCCACAAGTCCAAAGGCCTCGAGTTTGAAACGGTCATCATTCCCGGGCTGGATAAAACCCAGCGCAGTGATGAAAAGCAGCTGATTCTGTGGCAGGAACGAATCAACAAGCACCACGAAAAACAATTGCTGTTAGGCCCGCTGTCCGCCACCGGTGACGATGACGACCCGCTGTATCAGTTTCTGCGCCAGGAACAGAAAGTCAAAAGCACTCTGGAAGCCACCCGCTTGCTCTATGTTGGGTGTACACGTGCGATTAAACACCTGCACCTGATTGCCAACCTGAACTTTGACGCCAAAACAGAAGCCCCCAAAGCCCCGGCGGCGGGTTCCTTACTGGCACCTTTGTGGCCAGCGGTTAAAGACAGCGCCCTGCTTTCCCTCGTCGGGGATAGCGAAGAATCTGCCCCAAAACCACAGCCTATTGCCATGATTCGCCGCCTCAAACCCGATTGGCAGCGCCCGGCCCTGGTGCCCTCAAGCCTGCTCGCCGCTTACCGCGGGCGTGAATTCGACGATGACAATAACACCGTCACTGATGAGTACCTGCGCCACCGCGCCGCACGCTACACCGGCACGGTTCTTCACCGTACCCTCGGGCAAATCGTTCACGACGGTGTCGAGGCCTGGAACAGCGACCGCATCCGCCTTCAGCAACCCTATTGGCGCAGCCAGTTGCGTCAGTTGGGGTTAAGCGGCTCACCCCTCAACGAGGCCCTCAACCGGATAGAATTGGGGTTGCACCGAATGCTGGCCGATCCAGCGGGACGCTGGATTCTGAATGGCCAACATCAACAATCCGCCTGCGAACAAAGCTTTTGGTCCGCTCCCGGCCCCAGCGCTGACAACGCCTCCGCGAGGCTCGGCAGCGCCCAAAATTCCATTATCGATCGGACCTTTGTCGATCAAGGTATTCGCTGGATCATTGATTACAAATCCAGTGAGCCTGCCAGCGGACAGCCACTGACCGAGTTTCTGGCGGATGAAACGGATCTCTACCGTCCGCAACTGAGGCGCTACCAGCAGCTGTTTACGCCCCACACCATGGCCGCAGCAGACCGTGGCGATGACGGCAAACCGCTTGTCGTCAAAACCGCCCTGTATTTCCCCCTGCTGGCTCATTTTGAAGAGGTCCTATGAAAATTGCCCCTCGCAGGGGCATTCAGGGCCGCAAAAACGGCGTAACTCACCAAAAGCCGGGATTAAATTTCACTATTCCGGTCGTTTTTCAGTAGAATAGCCGGCTTACTGATAACAACCGTATTGGGTAGTTCAATGACAGAGTTCGCTGTAGACGACCTGAACATCGTCTCGCAAGAGATCCTAATATCTCCTGCCGCTATAAAAAGTGAGTTACCACTGAGCGACAAAGCACGCCAGGTGGTGACTGAAGGCCGCGAGACCGTTCGCAATATTCTTGAAGGCAAAGACCACCGATTGATGGTCGTGATCGGTCCCTGCTCCATCCACGACGTTGACGCAGCATTGGATTATGCCAAGCGCCTCAAAGTACTGGCCGATGCCGTCAAAGATTCTCTGTTTGTGGTCATGCGTGTCTATTTTGAAAAGCCCCGCACCACTGTGGGCTGGAAAGGCCTGATCAACGACCCTTACCTGGATGACTCCTTCAAAATTGAAGAAGGCCTGCACATCGGTCGCAAGTTGCTCCTGGACATTGCCGAAATCGGCCTGCCAACGGCGACTGAAGCCCTGGACCCGATTTCACCCCAGTACATTCAGGATCTGATTTCCTGGTCCGCCATTGGCGCGCGCACCACCGAATCCCAGACTCACCGCGAAATGGCCAGCGGCCTGTCTTCCGCCGTGGGCTTTAAAAACGGCACCGATGGCGGCCTGACTGTCGCCATCAATGCGCTGGAGTCGGTATCCAGCCCACACCGCTTCCTGGGTATCAATAACAATGGCCAGGTGGCGATCACCCACACCAAAGGCAACGCCTACGGTCATGTGGTCTTGCGTGGTGGTGCCGGCAAGCCAAACTACGATTCTGTCAGCATCGCGCTGTGTGAACAGGAGCTGGAAAAAGCCGGCTTGTCCACCAACATCATGGTGGATTGCAGCCACGCCAACTCCAACAAGAACCACGAGCTTCAGCCTCTGGTGATGGAAAACATCGCCAACCAGATTTTGGAAGGCAACAAATCCATCATTGGCATCATGGTGGAAAGCAACATTGGCCCGGGTAATCAAAAAATCTCCAGCAACCTCAACGACCTGATCTACGGTGTTTCCGTGACGGATGCTTGCATCGATTGGGAAACCAGCGAAAAGTCGTTGAAAGACATGGCCGAGAAGATTGCCGAGCCGCTGAAACAACGTCGTTAATGCCACGCATTAACACTGCGACATTAAAAAACTGGCAGCCCTTGGGCTGCCGTTTTTTTTGGGTCCCCGAGAATAAGCTCGAAGCCTTCTTAGAGACCGCCACGGCAGCCAGCCTCTCACGCCCCCCGCCTAGCCCCACCAGTTCCAGTGCACCTGGCCATGCCGGAAGTATAGCTAGTCCCGCCGAAAGCCGGCCCAGTTTCGCCGAAAGTATAGCCAGTCGTACCAGAAGTAAACTCCGTCCCGCAAGAGCTAAACTCAGTCCCACCAGGGGTAGAACGGCGGCAAATCCGCGGGTGCCGTCTGGGTAAACTGTGGCTTGCGCTTTTCCAGAAAGGACGCAACCCCCTCTTTTCCGTCTTTCTGACAGGCGTAAAACACTGCCAGAGAATCCACTTTGTGGGCATCCCGGGGGTGTGGCATGGCAGAGTTGCGGTACATCATCTGACGGGTCATGGCGATGGCTACCGGTGAGGTATTTTCGGCGATCTGGCGGGCAATTTTGTAGGCTTCATCCATCAGCGCCTCCGGTGCATAGATGTCTTTGAGCAAGCCCCCGGCCTTGGCTTTTTCTGCGCTGAGTATTTCGCCACTGTAAGTCCATTCCAACGCCCGCGAAATGCCCACAACACGCGGCAAAAACCAGCTTGAACACGCTTCAGGAACAATCCCTATCTTATTGAAAACAAAACCAATTCGGGCTTCAGTAGAGGCCAGACGAATATCCATAGCCAGGGTCATCGTGGCGCCAATGCCCACCGCCGCGCCATTGATAGCGGCGATCACCGGCTTGGCACAGTCGTAGAGAGCCAGGGTCACACGACCACCGGTATCACGAACCCCGGAAACATACTCCGGGTCATCAAAATGGGCCTCAAGGTCTGCCATGGTCGGTTGCAGCTCCCCATTGAGGCCAAAGACATTGCCCTCCGCCCTCAAGTCCATGCCTGCACAGAACGCCTTCCCCGCACCGGTGAACACAATCACCCTGACCTCGTCGTCATTACTGGCGCGATTGATGGCTGCAATCAGCTCATTGGCCATGGTCACGGTGAAGGCGTTCATGAATTCGGGTCTATTTAAAGTGATGGTGAGGATGCCATCTTCAAGTTGGTAATCCAGCGTGGCGTAGGTCATGGGAATCCCTGTCAGTTATTGGTTTTATCAGGGTAAAAAACTAGCACAGTTTTCCGGATTGCCAGACATAAAAAAGCCGCGAATTGCGGCTTTTTTGTCCTCACAAGAGCTGCTGGCTGACTCCAACGACAGGAGTAATACGGCTCTTAGGCATATGCGTTTGACGTATCGCTGTGGTCGGTCGTATCGCGGACCCCTTTCAACCCCGGAATCTTTTCGATCAAGGTTTTTTCCACACCTTCTTTGAGGGTGATATCCACAGCACTGCAGCCCTGACAGCCGCCGCCGAATTTGAGCACGGCAAAGTGATCTTCTGTGTATTCCACCAGAGACACCTCCCCGCCGTGGGCGGCGAGCCCCGGATTCACTTCATTGAACAGCACGTAATTGATGCGGTCTTCAATGGGACTGTCATCCGTAACCTGTGGCATTTTAGAATTAGGCGCGCGGATGGTTAACTGCCCCCCCATACGATCCGGGGAGTAATCCACTTTCGCGTCTTCCAGAAAAGGCAGGCTGCGCTCTTCAAAATAGGCGCCGATCATTGCCAGATCCAGCTTTACATCACCTTCCTGCTCTTCTCCAGGACGGCAATAGGCAATACAGGTTTCAGCCTGAGGCGTACCCGGATTAGCGACAAACATACGGATGGCGATGCCTTCGCAGTCTTGCTTGCTGAGCAGCTCCGCCAAATATTCCTGTGCCGAATCTGTAATCGTTACATTAACCATCAAACCTAAACCTCACTAATTGACTCAGGTATTTTACGGAAATTTCCGTCCGATATAAACAGCATAAATAGTAAGGCTTTATAAACCTCTGCCAATTGATAATCACTCTCACTGCGGATGATAAGTGCTCTCAACAAAAATGGCGCGTTCGCAAAATCAGCCGGACAAGCGGCCCAACTTACCTAAACTTCTATTTCCGGATTGGGTTCCCAGCTTGAATCCTGCTAGAATGCCGATCTACATCAAAATATTTTGATATAGATTGGGTTTGGGCCGTTCCCGCGTCAGCTTGAGCGGTTTTTAGCCAACCCCAGTCTGTATCTTCCCTGACAGGTTTATCTAATTACAAGGTTTTAAAGATGTCTGATCGCAACACTCGACTCACTGCCCTATACGCCGCCATTAAGAATCGCATTCTGATTCTCGATGGAGGCATGGGCACGATGATCCAGAGCTACCAGCTGGGCGAAAGTGACTACCGTGGCGAGCGTTTTGCGGACTACCATATGGACATCGCCGGCAACAATGATCTGCTGTCCATTACGCAGCCCAAGCTGATTAAAGAAATGCACACCGCCTACATGGAGGCTGGTGCGGACATTATTGAGACCAACACCTTTAACAGCACGCGCATCTCCATGGCGGATTACGAGATGGAATCCCTGGCCCATGAGATCAACGTCGCCGCCACCCGGCTCGCCCGCGAGGCCGCTGATGAAATGACCGCTCGCAACCCCGACAAGCCCCGCTTTGTGGCCGGTGTTGTTGGGCCAACCAGTCGCACCTGTTCCATCTCACCGGACGTGAACGACCCCGGTGCCCGCAATGTGACTTTTGACCAGCTGGTGGAGAACTACCTGGAATCGGTGGATGGTCTGGTCAAAGGTGGCGCCGACCTGATTCTGATCGAAACCATTTTCGATACCCTCAACGCCAAGGCCGCCATTTTCGCGGTGCAGGAATACTTCGAGCGTGTCGGCTTCGAATTGCCCATTATGATTTCCGGCACCATCACGGACGCCTCCGGCCGCACCCTTTCCGGCCAAACCACCGAAGCCTTTTACAATTCCCTGGCGCACGCCAAACCCTTATCGATTGGCCTAAATTGTGCCTTGGGGGCCAAAGAGTTGCGCCAATATGTTCAGGAGCTCTCAAGAGTCGCCGAATGCTACGTGTCAGCTCACCCTAACGCCGGGCTGCCCAACGAATTTGGGGAGTACGACGAAACGCCAGAGCAAATGATCGCTGTCGTGAAAGAGTTTGCGGAAAGCGGTCTGGTGAACATCATCGGCGGTTGCTGCGGCACCACCCCTGGCCATATTAAAGCCATAGCCGACGAAATGGCCAAACACCAGCCGCGCCCTATCCCCGCCATCGAGCCCGCCTGTCGCCTGTCTGGCCTGGAGCCGTTCAACATCACCGCCGACTCACTTTTCGTCAACGTCGGCGAGCGCTGCAATGTCACCGGTTCGGCCAAGTTTAAACGCCTGATTGTCGAAGGCGATTACGACGCAGCTCTTGAAGTGGCTTTAGAGCAGGTGGAAAACGGGGCTCAGGTCATCGACATCAACATGGACGAAGGCATGCTGGACGCTGAAGCGGCCATCGTCAGGTTCCTCAACCTGATTGCGGGTGAGCCGGACATATGCCGCGTCCCCATCATGGTGGATTCATCGAAATGGGAAGTCATCGAAGCCGGCCTGAAATGCATTCAGGGAAAATCGATTGTTAACTCCATCAGCTTGAAAGAAGGCGAAGCCGAGTTTATTGAGCGCGCACGCCTGTGCCAGCGCTACGGGGCAGCCGTGGTGGTGATGGCTTTTGATGAAACCGGACAAGCGGATACCCTGCAGCGCAAGACTGAAATCTGTGAACGCTCCTATCGGGTGCTGGTGGACAAGGTCGGCTTCAACCCTGCTGACATCATTTTTGATCCGAATATTTTTGCCGTAGCCACCGGCATCGAAGAACACAACAACTACGCGGTGGACTTCATTGAAGCCTGCCGCTGGATCAAGCAGAACCTGCCCCACGCAGGAATCTCCGGTGGGGTTTCCAACGTCTCCTTTTCATTCCGCGGTAACAACCCGGTTCGTGAAGCCATCCACTCGGTGTTTCTCTACCACGCCATTCAGGCGGGACTGAACATGGGCATCGTCAACGCCGGTCAGCTGGCGGTGTACGACGACCTGCCTAAAGAATTAAAAGACTGTGTGGAAGACGTGATTCTCAACCGCAACAGCGAAGGCACCGAAGCCCTGCTGGCAATTGCGGACAAGTTTCGTGGCGATGGCAGCACCGGTGAGAAAAAAGAAGACCTGGAGTGGCGCAGCTGGGACGTCAACAAGCGCATGGAGCACGCCCTGGTCAAAGGCATCTCCACGTACATCGTCGAAGATACCGAAGCCGCTCGCCTCGCCTCTACCCGGCCCCTGGATGTCATCGAAGGTCCGTTGATGGACGGTATGAACGTGGTCGGCGACTTGTTTGGTGCCGGTAAAATGTTCCTGCCACAGGTGGTGAAATCGGCCCGGGTGATGAAACAGGCTGTGGCCTATCTCAACCCGTTCATTGAAGCTGAGAAAACCGAAGCCACCAAACCCAACGGCAAGATCCTCATGGCCACGGTAAAAGGCGATGTCCACGATATTGGTAAAAACATCGTCGGCGTGGTGCTGCAGTGTAATAACTACGAGGTCATCGACCTTGGCGTGATGGTCCCCTGTGAGAAAATCTTGCAGGTGGCCCAGGAACAAAACTGCGACATCATTGGCTTGTCCGGCCTGATCACTCCGTCACTGGATGAGATGGTCACTGTGGCCAAAGAAATGGAACGCCAAGGCATCAACAAGCCTCTGTTGATTGGTGGCGCCACCACCTCAAAAGCACACACCGCCGTTAAAATCGAGCCTCAACTGAAACTGAACCAGGTTACTTACGTGGCAGACGCCTCCCGCGCAGTGGGTGTCGCCAGTAAATTGCTCAGTGACGAACAACGCGATGCGTTTGTTGCCGAAACCAAGGCGGAATACGAGGTGGTGCGTGAGCGCAACGCAGGCCGCAAAGCCCGGGGAACCGTGCGCACCTACCCGGAAGCGATCAGCCGCGGGCTGAAACTGGACTGGGAGCACTACACCCCACCCACCCCAAGCTTTACCGGTACCAAGGTGTTTGAAGACTACCCGCTGGAAGAACTGATCGAGACCATCGACTGGACACCTTTCTTCATTACCTGGGATCTGGTGGGCAAATACCCCCGCATCTTCGATGACGAAGTGGTTGGGGAAGCGGCAAAGACGCTGTTTGCCGACGCTCAGGCCATGCTGAAACGCATTGTGGATGAAAAGTTGCTGACCGCCAAAGCCGTCATTGGTTTCTGGCCAGCCAACACCGTCAATCATGATGATATCGCGGTGTTTGCTGACGACAAGCGGACTGAACAGCTGTCCACGCTGCACCATATCCGCCAGCAGGTACAAAAGCCGGGCAACACCAAACCGAACACGTCTCTGGCCGACTTTGTTGCGCCTAAAGACAGCGGCAAGCCCGACTACATCGGTGGGTTTGTGGTAACCGCCGGTATCGGCGCCGATCAGCTGGCCAAAGAGTACGAAGAACAGCAGGATGATTACAGCAGCATCATGGTAAAAGCCCTGGCGGATCGTCTGGCGGAGTCTCTGGCAGAACGTATGCACCAGCGGGTTCGTAAAGAGTTCTGGGGGTACATTCCCGAGGAGCAGCTGGACAACGAGTCCCTAATTAAGGAAAAGTACCAGGGCATTCGTCCTGCCCCAGGCTACCCCGCTTGTCCGGACCACACTGAAAAAGCTTCTCTGTTTGAACTGCTGGACGCGAAAAACAAAATCGGCGTTGAGCTGACGGAACACTACGCCATGCACCCTGCGGCTGCCGTGTCAGGATGGTACTTCTCGCACCCCGAGTCCTACTACTTCCCGGTCGGCAAGATCCAGAAAGATCAGGTGGAATCCCTGTCAGCGCGCAAAGGCATGGACATGCCAACCCTGGAGCGCTGGTTACAGCCCATTCTGGGATACGAAGACTGACCTCCCGGTAATACGTGCTCTACCGGCCCTTTTAAGGACGGTAGGGCACGTGCCCTCGCCTGAAACGGGTCACCCGATGTTATTGGCTGACATTAACGACTTCACCTAACTGTCATGTTTGACGCGTATATTCCTGTTAAATGCTCAGGAACGTCGCTATGAACTCCCTTAATCTCCCCGTCACCGCCCGACTGCTCACACTAGCCTGTTTCAGCTGCTGGACGCTGACCTTCAACACCACCGCCCGGGCCGATGAAAAGCCAACCGGCGGCCATCAAATGGACGCAGAAACGTCACTAGCAATAGAAATCGTTAACCATTACCGAGAACTACGCTCCAGCTGTAACGATCAGAAAGGCGACTCGAGAAAGATGTGTTACTACCGCTTGAGAATCGGTCTGTGGGACTACAAGCAGGCTCGGGAGACCCTCACCAGCAAAGGCATTCACCTGCAAACCCAGGCTCAAGTAGCCGAGGCCTATTAACGCGGCCTTTCAAGAACGCTGCAGCAAAACGCGGTAGAAGGTACCCACACCAAGGACCGGGTCTTCACTGCCGGCAGGTCTGGTCTTTTACTCTTTGTTCCTGTTACTCTTGAACGGAGTTCAACAATAATCTTATCAAGACCCTAACCACGCCACAGAGAACCCATCACTATGGCCGATTCTCCTAAACCCGGCTTTTGGGCTGTTGTGTTGAGCACCGTTGCAGCAGCGTTCGGGGTACAAAGCAAACAGGCCCAGGAAAGGGACTTCAAGCACGGCAACATCTGGGTGTTTATTGCCGCGGGTGTCATCTTTACGGCCTTGTTTGTCCTTACGGTGTACAGCATTGTCCAGGGCGTACTCAGCACGCAGTAGTTGTTATCGTGACGCATCAAGCGGTGGCGGTCCCAAACAAGGGCAAGTGTTGCGCAAACACAAGTGAGCGATCCTTTTTGCTGTCGCCTAAGCCAAAAGAGCGATTACCAATACCGGAATTACTCATAAGAAATTTCAGGCTGGGCAATGCGTTTCTATAGCCTCAAATCGCCCTCAAACATGACGCCACAATGACGTTGATTCGATTCCCCCTGCCCGCAAAAGTTTCTGAATATTGCCTTTGAGCGCTCGATATTCCGTCGGGTGTAGCTCCTGCAGAAAAATCTCCTGATGCCTGGCCGCAGCCTCATCGAGGTGCTGTACCATCATTTTTCCCGGGCCGGTGATGTGAACTTTCACCGAACGGCGATCCAAACCATCGTGTTCCCGAGTCACCAAGCCTTTCTTCTCCAGCCGGTCGACCAGTCGGGTGACGGCCGAACGATCGACACCAATCTGTTCCGCAATATGGGCCGGGGTATTGGCTAATTCATGGGTTAACACGTTCATCACCATCCATTGTGGCCAGGTGACATCCAGTGTTTCCAGTTCTTTATTGAAGCGTTCCTGCATGGTACTGGCTAACCGTGAAATCCAGAAGGTGTAACTGTTGTGTAGTAAAAAGGGCATGATTCCTCTAGGTATCTCAATGGGTTTAGAGATCATAGTTTCGTTAAAAATTATTGATTGGTCAATATTTGACGGCGCACAAAGCTTTCGAGGGCGATCATTTAAGGCGATTGTGAAGCCTAAACTCGGCGGGTGGAGGTTAAGAACCGGCTGGCTGGGCAGTGGTCTGTGGAAACATTAAAAAAGGAGCCGAAAGGCTCCTTTTTTGAGTTAAAGGCTTATTGTCCACTGATCCAGAAGATACAAGTTGAAACAAAGATGGCAATTAAGGCAATTGCGGCAATCGCGTCAGCGGTGCTATCACCAGGTTCCTGCATTTCTAATTCATCGTGCATTATTATTCTTCTCCATTAAGTGAGAAACGTATGAATGTGGAAAGCTAAGACTGCATAGCTTGATGGATTATAGGCATAGAAGAAATCTGTCTATCAAGAGAAAAAATCAAGTTATTCACATATCGTCTAGATTTGCTGGATAGATCAAAGCCTTACGAATAAGAGGTAACTTTCCCTGTTACTTATCACCCCATTGAGAGCCCCGTTCGGCCTATCGCGAAACACCCTGATTTGGTGTATTCTTCGCGCCTCGACTTTACCTCGTAACTTACCCTCGTGAACGGGCAGTAAGTTCTGTAGAAACTGACGCAACAAGTAAGTCCACATTCAGGCAAGTCGCGTAATTAACCTTACAAATACTAGGTGTACTTCTCAATGTACCAATATGACGAGTATGATCAAAAGATCGTGCGTGAGCGTGTTGCTCAATTTCGCGGTCAGACCGAGCGCTATTTAGCCGGTGAATTAAAGGATGAAGAGTTTCTTCCTTTACGACTGCAGAATGGTTTGTATATCCAGCGTCTGGCCCCAATGTTGCGGGTCAACGTTCCTTACGGCATGCTGAACACGACTCAGCTGCGTAAACTGGCACACATTGCCCGTCATTACGACAAAGGCTACTGCCACGTCAGTACTCGTCAAAACATTCAGTTCAACTGGCCAGAACTTGCCGAAGTACCGGATATTCTCGCCGAACTTGCTGACGTTGAAATGCACGCTACACAGTCCAGTGGCAGCTGCATACGCAACGTCACCTCCGATCAGTTTGCGGGCATCAGCAGCGATGAAATCGTAGACCCACGCCCCTACTGCGAAATCATCCGTCAGTGGTCCACCTTTCACCCCGAGTTCGCCTTTCTACCACGCAAATTCAAAATTGCCGTCACCGGCGCAGCCAGTGACCGAGCCGCTGTACAAGTGCATGACATCGGCTTGGAAGTGGTTAAGAACGACGCCGGTGAAGTGGGCTTTAAAGTCCTGGTCGGGGGTGGTTTGGGCCGCACCCCGGTCATTGGTTCCGTGATTAACGAATTCCTGCCAGAAAAGCACATTTTGTCTTATCTGGAAGCCATTGTGCGCATTTACAACCAGCTGGGCCGTCGCGACAACAAATACAAAGCCCGCATCAAGATTCTGGTGAAGGCCATGGGGGCCGACAAGTTTGCTGACAAGGTAAACGCTGAGTTTGCCCACCTGAAAGACGGGCCCACTACACTCACCCCTGAAGAAATCCAACGCGCCAGCGCCGCCTTCCCTGAGCCCGCCTACGAGACTCTGGATGACGCCGCCGCCCAGGCTCTCCTGCAACAGCAGAGCACTGAGACACCGGCTTTTGGCAAATGGCTGACCCGCAACGTCCGCGATCACCGTGTGGCCGGCTATGCCGCTGTCACCTTGTCACTTAAACCAACCGGTGTAGCGCCTGGCGACATCACCGACCGCCAACTGGAAGCGATCGCCGATTTGGCGGACCAGTTCAGCTTCGGCGAAGCTCGCACCACCCACGAACAAAACATCGTGCTGGGCGACATTCGCAAGGACCAACTGTTTGCATTCTGGCAAGCGGCCAAACCGCTGGGCTTTGCCACACCCAACATTGGCACCTTGACCGACTTGATTTGCTGCCCTGGTGGTGATTTCTGCTCTTTGGCAAACGCCAAATCCCTGCCCATTGCCGAGTCCATCCAGCGTCAGTTTGATGACCTTGATTACCTCTACGACCTGGGTGACATTGACCTGAACATCTCCGGCTGCATGAATGCCTGTGGTCACCACCATGTCGGCCATATTGGTGTCCTCGGCGTGGATAAGAAAGGCGAGGAGTTTTATCAGGTTCAGCTCGGCGGCAACGCGGGCACAGAAACCAGCCTGGGCAAAGTTCTGGGCCCGGCCTTTGGTGCCGAAGACATGCCTGCCGTGATTCAGACGCTGATTGATGTTTACGTCTCCAAGCGTGTAGAAGGCGAGCAGTTTATCGATACTTACAACCGCATCGGTCTGGCACCATTTAAGGAGCAGGTTTATGTCAAAGCTGATTAAAGACAACGTCATCACCGACAACAGCTGGGAGCTTCTTGAAGCTACCGACAGCCCTGAAACAACCACTGTACCTGCCGGTAGTGTCATTGTGCCGCTGGTAGTCTGGAACGCACAGAAAGAACAGCTGGAGAGCCGTAAAGCGTCACTCGGCGTCTGGTTGAACAGCGACGAACTGGCCGAGGAACTGGCTGGCGATGCCCAGGGGTTTGGGCTCGTTGCCGTCAATTTTCCAGGTTTTATGGACGGTCGTGGCTTCAGCGCCGCGCGCTTGTTGCGCGAACGCTACGGTTATGAAGGTGAACTGCGCGCAATTGGGCATATCATTCGCGACCAGCTGTTCTTCCTCAAGCGCTGTGGGTTTAACAGTTTTGAACTGGGTGAAGGAGTTGACCTCGACGCCGCAATGGCCTCTCTGAATGATTTCAGCGAAACCTATCAGGCGGCCGTCGATCAGAAGCTGCCCCTGTTCCGCCGTCGCGCGTAACAGCCCCCCGTCGCACTGACACAGTGCCTGGGCAGGCCTGAAGCTCCTAACGCCTCCTTCCGGAGGCGTTTTTGTTTTCCCATCTCCCCCTCGATTGAGCAATCGCTCTCGTAATTTCAGTTTTTTTGCGGTAAAACTACGCTATACCTTCTTCAGACAGTTGCAGGGACATGCACGAATCGCTTTTTCAGTCCTTTGTTTTGATCTTTGCCGGGGCTGCGCTCATCGCCTCAGTGGCGCTTTACACCCGCCAGCCGCTGCTTGTTGCCTACATCGCTTTGGGCGCCCTGCTCGGCCCCTACGGCATGGGTTTAATCACCAATTTGACCCTGGTCACCGAGATGTCACACATCGGCATCATTTTTCTGTTGTTTTTACTCGGCCTGGACATGCAGCCCAAAGCCCTGTTCAGCGTTCTGAAAAAAGCCACCATCATCGGCCTCATCAGCTCCGCGCTGTTTGCTCTAACTGGCTACCTCATCGGGCACCTGTTTGGGTTTACTCACACCGAAAACTTGATCATCGGCATGGCGATGATGTTTTCCAGCACCATCATTGGCATCAAACTGCTTCCCACCACCGTCCTGCACCACCGGCACACCGGTGAGCTGATGGTAGGGTTGCTTCTGTTGCAGGACTTTATTGCCATCATCTGTCTGATGATTCTCTACAGTGGCGATGTTGGTGAAGTTCAACTTTCAAAGCTGGGTTTTACCCTGATCACCCTGCCCCTGCTGTCGACCTTCGCCTATCTGTTTGTCCGCTATGTCTTACTGAAATTGATACACAAATTTGATCGCTTCCACGAGTACATTTTTCTACTCGCGATTGGCTGGTGCCTCGGCTTGGCCGAACTGGCTGAACTGGCTGGGTTGTCCCCTGAAATTGGTGCGTTTATTGCGGGCATCAGCCTTGCCACCAGCCCAATCGCCCAATACATAGCCATCAGCCTGAAACCCTTGCGCGACTTCTTTTTGATTTTGTTCTTCTTTTCGCTGGGGGCGCGATTTGATTTGGGGCTGCTCTCAGATGTGCTGCTGGCGAGTATCGTGTTGGCCGCCGCCATCCTGATCATCAAGCCACTGGCGTTCCGGTTTCTATTGGGGCGCCAAAGTGAAACCCCGGCATTAGCGTGGGATATCGGCTTTCGATTGGGACAAATCAGTGAGTTTTCACTGCTGATCGTGTTTGTCGCCTCAAACGCGGCGCTCATTGGCGAAAAGGCGTCGGTGTTGATTCAGGCTACCGCCATCATCACCTTCCTCGTCTCCAGTTACATCGTCATCTTCAACTACCCCAACCCCATTGCGGTGAACGACAAATTAAGAAGAGACTGACCCCTGCTTGAGTGGCCGTTGATGACACCAACGTTAATCTTTTTCTGTCTACGGTCTACTGGCTACTGGCTACGGTCTACTCGCCGCTGCCTTCACTCCGTTTCATCCAAAATGCAAAACGACAGGAAGGTGGTGAACAGGGCCACAAAAACCGCCACGTGCGGCATCGGAAATGCCAGCACCACCAGCGACATACTAAACCACAAGCTGCGCACCACTTTTTGCTTATTGCGGTATTTTTGCGTGAACCGGCGCCGATGAAAATGGTATTCGTCTGGCGATCGTAAATACATCCATGCGGGCTCCCATGTGTGTGAACGATATAAGGCCAAATAAAACTCTGCTAATGCCTTAAACATAACAACCCCGCACGACGTTGGTGAGTGAAAATATCGAACCAGTTATTGCAGTATAGACAGTAGGTTTCACTCAGGGCGGGATTTCAGCCCTAACCCGCAAATCCATTAAAACTGGCTTCAAACGACAACGCCCGAGCTTTGGTGAAAGCCCGGGCGTTGAGAGCCGAAACAGGATGACAGCCAGCGGGCTTTCGGTCATCGTTCTCGCACTTGAATTACAGTCCCCGTACTAGCCTGCGGTTCTGGTGACATCCCGCATCGTCACAAACTCTTCAGCTGCCGTGGGGTGGATACCAATCGTGCCATCAAAATCGGTTTTGGTTGCTCCGGCCTTGATCGCAATGGCGATGCCCTGAATGATTTCGCCAGCGTCCTGCCCCACCATGTGGCAGCCGATAATTTTGTCACTTTCATCTTCAACCAATAACTTCATGAAAGTGCGCTCTGCCAAACCCGACAAGGTGTGCTTCATGTGCTTAAAGCTGGTGGTGTAGATACGCAAACGCAAACCGCGCTCTACCGCCTGCTCCTCGGTCAGGCCTACCGTGGCAATATTGGGCTGACAGAAAACAGCGGTGGCAATGTTATCGTAGTCCACTTGAGTCGGCTGGTTGTTGTACAGGGTTTTGGCCAGGGCCATGCCCTCTGCCAGAGCTACCGGGGTCAACTCCATGCGGCCGATGACATCGCCTATGGCATAAATACTGGGTTCGTCGGTCTGGTAATCGTCATTAACGGCCAAAGTCCCGTTATCGTTGATTTTGACAGCCGTATTCTCCAGCCCCAAACCTTCAATTTTCGGCGCGCGACCCGTTGCGGCCATAACACAGTCCACCACACGCTCAGAACCGTCGGTCAGCAAGACTTTGAACTCACCACTATCAAGGCGTTGGACACTCTCGATATTGGTGTCAAACGTCAATTTAACGCCTTTCTGAGCGATTTCATTGGCGGTGAATTCGCGTACTTCCCGATCAAAACCGCGGAGAAACAGCGGCCCTCGATAGATCAGCTCTGTCGCGGCGCCCAGGCCGTTAAAGATACCGGCAAATTCCACCGCAATATAACCGCCACCCATTACCAGCAAACGACGGGGAAAATCTTCCAGGTAAAAGGCTTCATTGGAACTGATGATGTGCTCCGCACCGGGGATTTCAGGAATTGTGGGCCATCCTCCAGTCGCGACCAAAATACGCTCTGCCGAATACTGTGTACCGTTAACGGCCACCGTGTGCGCGTCGACAATGGTTGCTCGCCCTTCAATCAACTCAACACCGGCATTGGCTAAAATAGTGCCGTAGATACCATTCAGACGCTGAATTTCTTTGGTTTTGTTATCGCGCAGGGTCGGCCAGTCGAATTCCGGTTGAGGCACGGTCCACCCGTAGCCAGCAGCCGCTTCAATGTCTTCAGAGACGTGGGAGCCATAAACAAACAGCTTTTTCGGAACGCAACCGACATTGACACAGGTGCCGCCCAGGTACGTATCTTCCGCCACTGCGACTTTCGCGCCAAAGCCGGAAGCCATACGGCTGGCCCTTACCCCGCCGGAACCGGCTCCAATAACAAACAGATCATAATCGTATCCTGACACAACAGTCCCCTAATTGATTGAGTGGCCAAAACGCTCTTTTCAGGCAACACAGGCGCCCTTCAACAACTCTTGCGAGGCGGTTAGAAACACGCCTCTCAAAGTCCATTGACGGTAAAGCCGGATTGAAAAGAAGCACAGCAAGAATTGCGGTGCATTTTAATTCATCCAGAAAGGAATGTAGACCATTGAGAAGGTCAATAGTTTATATCGGGGTAATAGCTTTGAATTATAGGCTGATTGAAGGCGGGCAATGCAGGGCTTCGATGCCTGAGCGCAACATCGCTCTGGGGCTTTGGTTCTGACACAGCGCTTCTGGGCTCTGGCACAGCGGTTCAGGCTCGGTACTCAGCGATTAAACCACGCCAGCTGGGATTGCAATTGAACCACTTCACCAATGATCAGCAACGTGGGTGCTGAAACCTTTTGTTGAGCGACAGTAGTCGCCAGAGTTTCCAGTGTGGCTGAAATCACCCGTTGCTGGGGGGTGGTGCCTTTTTCCACAATAGCGGCGGGTGTGGTTTTTGCCCGTCCGTGTAGAATTAAGGACTGGCAAATTTGTTCCAGCCCCGTCAACCCCATGTAAAACACAAGGGTCTGATTCGCCATCGCCAATTCAGGCCAGGGTAAATTCACCTGATTGTTTTTCAGGTGGCCCGTAATGAAACGCACAGACTGAGAATAATCCCGGTGCGTCAAGGGTATGCCCGCATAACTGGAGCAGCCTGAGGCGGCGGTAATACCCGGCACCACCTGGAATGAAACCCCGGAAGCCGCCAGCAGCTCGATCTCCTCCCCGCCGCGTCCAAAAATAAATGGATCCCCACCTTTGAGGCGCAACACATTGCGCCCCTGCTTGGCCAGGTCCACCAGCCTTTGGTTGATTTCCACCTGCGGCACTGCGTGGTCTGCCTGACGCTTACCGACATAGATGCGTTCACAGCTTGCCGGCAGCAGCTGTAAGATGGGCTCGGAAACGAGACGATCGTACAGTACTACGTCCGCCTGCTGAATCAGGCGTAGCGCTTTAAGCGTCAAAAGTTCAGGGTCACCGGGACCGGCTCCCACCAAAAAAACTTCCCCGTGTAGGTGCCCGGTTTCAGCTTCGGCCAGGTGGTCTTGCATCAATTTGTCGGCGCATGCCGCCTGACCGTCATAGAGATGTTCGGCCGCCATACCCGATAACACCCTGTCCCAAAGGCGTTGACGCATACCGCTCGCCGGCAGGCGCTTTTTCACTTTGCTGCGCCAATTTTCCGCCCAGTCGACCAACACATTGATTTTCTGAGGCACAAAGGCCTCCAGCTGTCGCTTCAGGTAACGAGTCACCGTGGGCGATTTGGCCCCGCTGTGCAAGGCCAACACGACCGGCGAGCGATCAATGATCGCAGGCAAAATGGTGTCCCCCAATGAAGAGTGACTGGCCACGTTGCAATGGACATCCAACGCCTGACATCGGGTGGCTATATGCTGATTGACCTTTTCATCACTGGTCGCGGCCACCACCAGAAAGTGTTGATTTAACGGGAGTTCGGCCAAAGCTCTGCGGGTGAAACGGTCTTTCGGGCAGAGGTTAAGAAACACCTGGCTTGGTTTGTCACACTCCCCCGAGGCCTTCAAGACACTGGTGTTGGCCAGCTCTTGCAGCGGCTGGCAGATGTCAGGCGCCAGCACATGCACCACTGCCCCGGAACGCAGCAACCAGGAGACTTTTCGGAAAGCAATACTGCCGCCGCCAATGACCAGGCAGGAACGGCCGGTAAGCTTGAGAAATAGCGGAAAGTACTCCATTGACGGGTCTCTTGGCTCTGTGATCAGCAATAAACCGGATTAACCGATCGTCTCAATCCCACCCATGTAGGGCTTGAGGACGTCGGGAATAATAACGCTGCCGTCAGCCTGTTGGTAATTTTCCAGCACAGCGATCAAGGTGCGCCCCACCGCCAAACCGGAGCCGTTGAGGGTGTGCAGCAATTCAGTTTTACCGGTTTCGGCATTTTTGAAGCGCGCCTTCATCCGGCGAGCCTGAAAATCCCTGAAGGTACTGCAGGAAGAGATTTCCCGGTACTTGTCCTGAGAGGGCACCCAAACTTCAATGTCGAAGGTTTTCGCCGCGGAGAACCCCAAGTCCCCACCGCACAATATAACCGTGCGGTAAGGCAACCCAAGGGCCTGCAAGATGGCTTCGGCGTGACCGGTGAGCTGTTCCAAAGCGGCATCCGAATCTTCAGGTTTAACAAACTGTACCAGTTCAACCTTCTCAAACTGATGCTGACGAATCATGCCGCGCGTGTCACGACCGTGGCTGCCAGCCTCGGAGCGGAAACACGGCGTGTGACACACGTATTTTATCGGCAACCGCGCTTCATCCCGCACAATTTCGTTGCGCAGAATATTCGTCACCGGCACTTCGGCCGTCGGGATCAAGTAAAATTCGCGCTCATCGTCCAGTTTGAACAGGTCGTCTTCAAATTTTGGCAGCTGCCCGGTACCGTACAAAGAATCACGATTGACCACATAAGGCACATAGACCTCTTCATAACCGTGATCCCCGGTGTGGGTGTTCAACATGAACTGCGTCAGGGCACGATGCAGCCTGGCTACGCCGCCCTGCATCACGGCAAAGCGAGAACCGGTGATTTTAGACGCGGTATCGAAATCCAGCCCTCCCAGAGAAGCCCCCAGATCGACATGGTCCTTCACTTCGAAGTCAAATGTTCTGGGCTCACCCCAACGCCGGATTTCAACGTTGTCATCTTCATCCGTGCCTTCGGGCACATCATCGGCAGGAACATTGGGTACACCGCTGAGGATCGTGTCCATCTGCAGCTGGATGGTGTTTAACTGTGCCTCGGCATCGGCAAGCTGTTGTTTCAGGTCATCCACTTCTTTCAGCAGTGGCGCAATGTCCTCGCCCTTCGCTTTCGCCTGACCAATGCCTTTGGAACGGGTATTACGCTCCTGCTGCAGGCTTTCCGTTTTCACCTGGATCGCTTTGCGCTCTTCCTCCAGCGAAATCAGCGACGCCACGTCCAGAGTGAAACCTTTTTTGATTAAGGCGTTGGCGATTTCTTCGGGGTTGGTGCGTATAAATTTGGGGTCAAGCATAGTTCTAACCAATTAAACGAGTCGTAATGTACATTCAATGCCCACGGCTACCGCTAACACACAGGCACAAACACTGATGGCAATATAAATCAAGGCTAACTGTCCGTGACCATTTTGCCAGAGGGTCACGGCATCAAGAGCGAAGGTGGAAAAAGTGGTAAACGCCCCCAAAAAACCAGTCATCAAAAGGTTACGCCACTCAGGGGACAACACACTTTTTTCAATAATCAGGACATAACACACACCCATCAACAGTGAGCCCAGCACGTTGACAGTCAAGGTTCCCAGAGGAAAGCGATTCGCTAACAAAGGAAAAGTATAGGCGGTCACCGCAAAGCGACCCATTGCCCCTATGGCACCACCAATTGCGACTGCTAACCAAGTCATTGTCATCCCTTCAGGCTTGTTGAGCCGATTTACTCGTGGTAACGCTTCCAGCGACTCGCTTTATCACACTCTTCCAAATAACGCAGCTTCTCGCCAATTTTCTGCTCCAACCCTCGATCCACGGGGCGATAGTAATTGCGCGGTTCCAGCTCCTGTGGAAAATAGCACTCGCCGGCCGCATAGGCACCAGGTTCATCGTGGGCATAGCGATACTCAGCGCCATAATCCAGTGATTTCATCAATTTAGTCGGCGCATTCCGTAGATGAATCGGAACTTCGTGGCTGGGCTGGGATTTTACATCTGCCATAGCCTCGTTGAAAGCCTTATATACCGCATTACTTTTGGGGGCTGCCGCCAGATAGACTAACGCCTGTGCGATGGCCAACTCCCCTTCTGGGCTGCCAAGCCGCTCTTGGGTTTCCCAGGCATTCAAGCATATCTGCAAGGCGCGGGGATCGGCATTGCCCACCTCTTCACTCGCCATACGCACCACGCGTCGAGCAATGTAGAGGGGATCACAGCCACCATCGATCATTCTGGCAAACCAGTAGAGAGCCCCATCGGCAGAGGAGCCACGCACGGATTTGTGCAGTGCCGAAATCTGCTCATAAAAGACATCACCGCCTTTATCAAAGCGCCGCACGTCGTTGGCAAGGATCTCTTGCACCACCGACTCGGTAATGACTTTAGCCCCGTCAATCTCATCCACCAAGTCGCTGGCCACTTCCAGCAAATTGAGTGCTTTGCGACCATCACCGTCAGCGGCGTGTGCCAGGGTACTGAGCAAATCATCCTCAATGGAAAAAGGCTCTGCCCCTAATCCCCGGTCAGAATCAGTCAATGCCTGACGCAACATCTGCATCAAATGCGGATGTTCCAGCGCCCGTAAAACATAGACACGCGAGCGCGACAGCAAAGCATTATTCAACGAAAACGAGGGGTTTTCCGTGGTGGCGCCTATGAAAATAACCGTGCCATCTTCAACATAAGGTAAAAACGCATCCTGCTGGGCTTTATTGAAGCGATGTACCTCATCCACGAACAAGATGGTTTTTTGACCCGACTGCTGTTGCAATTGCTGCGCAGTGGCAACAGCAGTGCGGATATCCTTAACACCGGCCAACACCGCAGAAATACTTTCAAAATGGGCATCACTGATTTCAGCGATCATCTTTGCCATCGAGGTTTTGCCCACCCCCGGTGGCCCCCACAACACCATAGAGTGCAATTGCTTGCGCACAATGGATTCCCGCAGAGGCTTACCCGGCGAGAACAAGTGATCCTGGCCGATGTATTCGTCAGGGTGCCTCGGTCGCATGCGAGCGGCCAGCGGCTGATACAATTCTTTTGCAAATAAATCGTTCATGCCTGCCGTCAATCATGCTCAAAAATAGTTTGCGGAATCACTCGTGTACCAGAACGTCAGTGCCTTGCGGCGCTTGAAATTGAAAGTGACTGAGTGGTTTTACGGCTGTAGCAGTCACATCCGTCAAGGCAAATTCAGTCGTTTGGCCAAACCCATCGAGAATCATCATGCGCTTAATCAGGTTGTTTTCAAACTCAATATCCAATCGCTGATACACTTCTCCCGACCCTTTGGGTTTCAGGCTAAAACGGGCTCCGTCCTTAGTGTAAACATCAAATTGCTGTTTGATCTGCTTCAGTTCACCGGAAAAAATAATCGCAGGCGTCTGATTCAATTGCTCATCCACTGAGCTGATGGTGACCTGCTCCAGATCTTCATCGTAGAGCCAGATTTTATTGCCGTCGGTCACCAGTAATTGAGGGAAAGGTTCCAGCGTCTCCCAGCGCAGCATACCTGGGCGCTGCATGGTAAACGTGCCACTGGAACGTGAGAACACGTCGCCTTCAGCATCTTTCTGAATTTGCGTAAAGCGGCCAGTAATCGCGGTCAATGGCGCAAGCTGTTCGGTTAGCTTCTCTGCCGCAGACGCGGCAAAAGCATTCGACGCACATGCCCCCCACCAAACGGTCAATACGGTAAGAGCCAACATCCTTATATTTTTCATACAATCAAACCCTGAAGGAAATGCGAAAAATAGCATTGAAAACTGTAAGGAGCGCCAAATGAACACTCCTAAACTCATCCTGATCCATAAATCTCTGTGATTTTCGATCAGGTCACAAGCATAAGGCCCTGCTCATGAACAAACCATTAATGCTCTGGACCCGGGGGGGCCAAAACCTCGCGATTGCCATTGGTCCCCATTTCGCTGACAACACCTGCCGCCTCCATAGTTTCGATCAACCGGGCCGCGCGGTTATAACCCACCCGCAATTTTCGCTGTACAGAGGAGATAGATGCCTTGCGGGTTTTGCAGACAAACGCCACCGCTTCATCGTATAACGGGTCAGACTCGTCATTGCCGCCCTCTTCTCCCCCCTCAGAGGCCAGACCAGGGACCGGAATGCTGTTGGTGCTTTCATCGATGACGCCCTCCAGATAATCGGGTTCCCCGCGACGCTTCCAGTCTTCTACCACTTTGTGGACTTCGTGATCATCCACAAAGGCACCGTGTACTCGCAATGGGACACTGGTACCTGGAGGCAGGTACAGCATGTCGCCATGCCCCAGTAGCTGTTCTGCCCCCCCCTGATCAAGAATAGTACGCGAATCAATTTTGGAGGACACCTGAAAGGCAATACGTGTCGGTACGTTGGCTTTAATCAAGCCGGTGATTACATCCACTGAAGGGCGCTGTGTTGCCAGTATTAAGTGGATCCCCGCCGCACGGGCTTTTTGAGCGATGCGCGCAATCAGTTGTTCCACCTTTTTGCCGACAATCATCATCATGTCAGCAAATTCGTCGATCACAATGACAATCGCGGGCAGGGTTTCCAAATTCGGCGCGGTAGCTTCTACTGAGCCCGCTTCAAAGTGATCTTCAGGCACCCACAATGGATCGGGAATCGGCTCACCTTTTTTGTTCGCTTCTTCGACTTTGCGGTTAAAACCGGCAAGGTTTCGAACCCCCATCGCCGCCATCAATTTATAGCGACGCTCCATTTCGCCAACACTCCAACGCAAGCCGTTGGCGGCGTCTTTCATGTCGGTAATGACGGGTGTCAACAGATGGGGAATGCCCTCATAAATAGACAGCTCCAACATTTTGGGGTCAACCAGAATCAGTCGGACCTCCTTCGGCGTGGACTTGTACAGTAAACTCAACAGCATCACGTTCACGCCCACCGACTTACCGGAACCTGTAGTCCCGGCGACCAGCAAGTGGGGCATTTTAGCCAGGTCAGCCACAATTGGCTGCCCTTCAATGTCATGCCCCAGAGCCATGGTCAGCACCGACCTGGAACTGTCATAAACCTCCGATGACAGGACCTCACTGAGTCGGACCATTTCCCTGTGCTCGTTGGGAATCTCAATCCCTACCACCGATTTGCCCGGGATAACCTCAACCACTCGCACACTGATAACCGCCAGCGAACGTGCCAGATCTTTGGCCAAGTTAGTAATACGACTCGCCTTGACCCCCGCTGCAGGCTGCAACTCAAAGCGGGTAACCACCGGTCCGGGCAAAACGGAAACGACCTCGGCCTCCACATTAAAATCTTTCAACTTTAATTCCAGCAGCCGTGACATTGCCTCCAGGGATTCTTTGGAATACCCCTTGCCGCTGGCTTTATCCGCAGGGTCCAACAAACTGATCGGCGGCAGCTCACCCACCACCTGCGTATCGAACAGTGAAGTCTGTTTTTCCTTTTCCAGTCGTGGGCTTGGCTTGGCTTTTTTAACCGGCTCCGTAATCGTCGGAGGAATCCGCACCTTCTGTTTTTCGACCTGGCGCTCAACGGCAATACGACGCTCCGTTTGCACTTTTGCCACTTTCTGTTTCTCAGCTCGCTCTTGTCTGGACTTACGCCAGCGAGCCCCCAGGTTTTCCAAACCCGATAGCGTCAACCGGCCTATATTGTCCATCAATCCCAGCCAGGACAAATCCGTAAAAACCGTCATCCCAAACAGGAATACCGCCAGCAGCAGTAAGGTGCCACCGGTATAACTGAATGCCGCCTCAACCCCGGCCGCGACACTGGAACCAAGAATGCCGCCATTGGAAAAAGGCAATTCGGATGAACCCGTGCCATAGTACATCGAAGCCAGTGCCGTGGCAGACAACATCACTAGGATGAACCCCACGAAACGTAACCCCGCGACCACCAGATCAAAGGGCACCGGGTGCGTTCGATCCCGGAAGACCAGCCATGCTCGATAGGCAATTAACACCGGAAACAAAAACGCCATGTAACCAAACAAGGAATAAAACACATCACCCAGCCAGGCCCCAAAGACCCCACCGGCATTTTGTAAACTGTCACCGGTGGCGGTTCGGGACCAACCGGGATCGGTTGGCGAGTAAGTCACCAGCGCCATCAAAATGTAGAGGCACAGTGCCACCAAGCCGATCAGCGCGCCTTCTTTCACAATGCGTAAAGGCACGGCCCGTGTGGAATCGTTCTTCTGGACTGCTGTGTTGTTAGAGGATTTCAATGATTCACCCAGTGTTGACACTTGTTTTGTAGGAGACGTTTGTGTTCAGCTTGTAACCTGACATTTGCTTAGCGGCTTCAGATTATCGGCCTGACTTTGGCCCAACCAGTCACGCGGATCACGGGCACCTGAACGCCCGACAACCTCCAACAATTTGTTAATATTGACGCTAAGTTATTAATATTGCGATCATTCTATCATTCCTGCCGAATTTGTCCCTTGTTGACCGGCTTTTTATTCCTTATTTGTCTGGTGGTCGACACTGCCCCCCTGATCAGCCCCAAATTCTTCGAAGCATGAGTCGGCTGCGGCTTTTTCGCTGTCTATCACCGGGCAACCCCACCCCTCAGTGGAGCAAAATTCATCCGTTTGGAGCGCTATGACGACAACCTGCGGAAAACCCTGTCGCTTAGGCCGGACATAGACGCAGCCAATGGACTTAATTGCCCATGGCTACTAGTTCTCCTGTCAAGATTTCCCTATCATTAGCCCACTTTTTGATTTGACTATTTATTAGGAAACCACCATGAGTGACGCTCAGCATCATCAGATCATCATTCTGGGTTCAGGCCCGGCGGGCTACACAGCCGCTGTTTACGCGGCCCGAGCCAACCTGAAACCTGTTGTTATCACGGGTATGCAACAAGGTGGTCAGCTGACCACCACCACAGAAGTAGAAAACTGGCCCGGTGGCCCGGCCGATCTTCAGGGCCCTGACCTGATGGTACAGATGCAGCAACATGCTGAGCGTTTCGACACCGAAATCATTTTCGACCACATCCATGAAGCCGACCTGTCGCAGCGACCTTTCACCCTGAAAGGCAGTAATACCTACACCTGTGACGCCCTGGTGATTGCCACCGGTGCGTCGGCTCAGTACTTGGGACTCCCCTCGGAAGAGGCCTATATGGGCAAAGGCGTAAGCGCTTGTGCAACCTGTGACGGCTTTTTCTACCGCAATCAAAAGGTAGCCGTTGTCGGCGGCGGCAACACTGCCGTGGAAGAAGCGCTCTACCTGTCCAATATTGCTGCCGAAGTCACCTTGATTCACCGTCGCGACACACTCCGTTCCGAGAAGATTTTACAAGATAAAATTCTCGAAAAAGCCAAAAACGGCAACGTCAACATCATCTGGGATCACACCCTGGACGAGGTCACAGGCGATGAATCGGGCGTCACGGGTTTGCGCCTGCGCAGCATGAAAGATGACAGCATTCAAGAGATTGATGTCGCCGGCGTATTTATTGCCATTGGTCACAAGCCAAACACCGATATCTTTGCTGGCCAGCTCGACATGAAAGACGGTTACATCACCATCAAAAGTGGTCTGAACGGTGATGCCACCGCCACCAGCGTACCGGGCGTCTTTGCTGCCGGTGATGTGGGCGATCATGTTTACCGCCAGGCCATTACCTCCGCAGGCGCCGGCTGTATGGCGGCACTGGATGCCGAGAAGTTTCTGGACAATCAGTAACACCACACGGTAAGAGTTCGGCAGCTGCCCAACCGTGAAATTCGGTTGTCCAGCTGCTTAACTGTTTGTGGAGTCCAAACAGAACCCCTTACTAACATGATGCCCTCCTTGTCCAGCCGTGAGCACACGTACAATCAGCCCCGCCACTCACCGGTACCGGGCATCTTCAGCTTGTTCACTTTCAGGATGAATCCATTAGCCCGCGTATGAGCCATCTACCCTGGTTATCCAGCAGTACCATCGACTTCCCCCCCACCAGTCACGCACTAAAAGACCCTAACGGACTTTTGGCGGCCGGAGGAGACCTGAGCCCCGAGCGACTGATAACAGCCTATCAGCGCGGCATCTTCCCTTGGTATGACGAAACACAACCCATACTTTGGTGGAGCCCTTCGCCACGCCTTATCCTGATACCCGCAGAGCTCCATGTCTCCAAAAGCATGGCCAAATTACTGCGCAAATCGGCTTTTCGAGTCACCACAGATACCGCCTTCGCACAGGTGGTTAACGCCTGCGCACAACCGCGAGAGCAACAGGACGGAACCTGGATCACTGAAGACATTGTGAATGCCTACTGCCAACTTCATCAGCTGGGGTACGCTCACTCGGTAGAAGTTTGGGAGGGTCAAACTTTGGTTGGCGGTCTCTACGGGGTTGCCCTGGGAAAAGTGTTTTTTGGTGAATCGATGTTCAGCCGCACCAGCAACGCCTCCAAATACGGTTTTATTACGTTGATTAAAGCGCTGGAAAAACTGGATTTTCGGTTGATCGACTGCCAGGTTCACACTGGCCACCTTGCCAGTTTGGGGGCAAAAGAAATAGACCGCGAAACATTCGAAAATTACCTGTTACACTATATTAGTAATCATACTAGTGACAACATCAGCTCCATTTGTGACAACGTTAGTAACACTGCACTGAGGGCTCAGTGGCCCACCGCATTGGGCACCTCTTTCGCTTAATCTCCTTGCCCACGAAGGCTCTGGCATGACCGATTTAGCTAATATTCGCTTGTTTGCAACCCACCCACACGGCTGCAGCTACCTACCGGACGAAGAAGCCACCACCGTATTTGTGGACCCCAACTTCAAAGTGGACGCCAGCCTCTACAGTGCTCTTTCCGAGAACGGCTTCAGACGCAGCGGCAAACACCTTTATCGGCCTCACTGCCAACACTGTAACGCCTGTCTGGCGGCCCGGGTTCCGGTCAAAGAATTCATCAAAGACCGCAAGCAAAGGCGCTGCTGGAACCGCAACGCCGATTTACTGGTCTCCAGCAGTTTGGACATAGACACCCCCGAGCATTACGCCCTCTATGCCAACTATATTGAGCAACGTCATTCCGACGGCGATATGTACCCACCCTCCAGGGAACAATACACCGGTTTTTTGACCCGCGAATGGGGCGTAACCGAGTACCTGGAATTCAGGCATCAGGGTAGATTGTTGGCGGTGGCCGTCTGTGACCGGATGGACAACGGCTACTCCGCCGTTTATACCTTTTTTGACCCTCAGGAAGAGCGCCGCAGCCTCGGGGCCTTCGCCATCCTCTGGCAAATTGAGCTTGCGAAAAGCCTCAACCTGGACAGCCTGTACTTGGGCTACTGGATTAAAAAATGTGACAAAATGAACTACAAAACCCAGTACCGACCACTGGAACTGCTGGTTGATAAGCGCTGGGTGCGGTTAAATTAATTCGTCCCTGAAGCTTTATATCGCCCCAGCCCTTGGCTATGGAAGTGTTTTCAGGCACAATTCACGCCTGCTCAAATCCGGGCACCAGATTTCATCGTAATTGAGGACATTGCCGAATGGCAAAAGAAGATAATTTTGAAATGGAAGGGGAAGTCGTAGACACCCTGCCAAACACCACGTTTAAAGTAAAGCTGGAAAACGGCCACGTCGTGATCGCCCACATCTCAGGTAAAATGCGTAAGAACTACATCCGCATTCTGACTGGCGATAAAGTTAAGGTGGAATTAACACCTTACGATCTCAGCAAAGGCCGCATCACTTACCGCGCCCGATAAGTTTCTGCTTGTACCCGGATGCTGACAGGCATCTGCTATCCACATCCAGACACTCCCAGTTACCCTCTTCGACACGCAACCTTTTGTGTGCCTGAGGGTTTTCCTGCCTGTCGCTTAAAAGTGGGAGCCCAGCAAAAATATTCGATGCCACGATGTCACACGCAGTGACCGCCGACATTTCAGTGTCGGCGTCCTGCCCCTGAGGCTCAACCACCGAATTTCCGGGATTAAGCCTCAAGGTATCATCACCTCAAGCCGTCGCTGTAACCTCCACCTTCAAGGCCAGGTCATCGTCTTCGACAACAACCTCAACAACACCCCCGTTGGTGGACAGATCACCAAACAGCACCTCTTCAGCCAAAGGTTTTTTGAGCTTTTCCTGGATCAATCGAGCCATGGGACGCGCGCCCATTTTTTCGTCATACCCATGAATCGCCAACCACTCTCTAGCCTCGTCACTGACCTCCAAAGTCACACGCTTGTCATCCAGCTGGGACTGCAGTTGAACCAGGAACTTGTCGACCACGGTTTTGATCACATCCAGACTCAATGAACCAAACTGGATAATGGAGTCCAACCGGTTTCTAAACTCTGGAGTGAACATTTTCTTGATGATCTCCATGCCGTCTGAGGTGTGATCCTGGCGCTTGAAACCGATGGATGCACGACTCATTTCCTCAGCACCGGCGTTCGTGGTCATAATCAGAATGACGTTACGAAAATCCGCCTTGCGGCCATTATTGTCCGTCAAGGTGCCATGATCCATCACCTGCAACAATAAGTTAAAGACCTCCGGATGGGCTTTCTCGATTTCGTCAAGCAACACCACGCTGTGCGGGTGCTTGGTGACAGAGTCGGTTAACAGCCCGCCCTGGTCAAACCCAACATATCCGGGTGGCGCACCGATCAAACGGGATACGGTGTGGCGCTCCATGTATTCGGACATATCAAAACGGATCAATTCCACACCCATGGTGGTCGCCAGCTGTTTGCACAGCTCGGTTTTACCCACACCGGTTGGCCCCGCAAAAAGGAAGGAACCAATAGGCTTGTCCGCCACATTCAGGCCAGCTCGGGACAGCTTGATCGAAGTCGAAAGCGCATCAATGGCTTCATCCTGGCCAAACACGGTCATCTTCAGATTTTCATCCAGATGCCGCAGCTGATCGCGGTCCGATGAGGAAACGCTCTTTGGCGGAATTCTCGCAATCTTGGCCACAACCGCCTCAATGTCCTGCACCCCAATCACCTTCTTGCGCTTCGACGGCGGCAGTAATTGCTGATAGGCACCCGCCTCATCAATGACATCGATGGCTTTATCCGGCATAAACCGATCAGGGATGTAACGCTCGGACAAATCCGCCGCCGCTTTTAAGGCTGTATCGGTATAACGTAAATTGTGATGCTCCTCAAAACGGCTCTTCAACCCCTTGAGAATTAAATAGGTATCCTCGGCATTGGGCTCACTGACATCCACTTTTTGAAAACGGCGGGAAAGTGCACGATCCTTTTCAAAAATACCGCGATATTCCTGAAAAGTAGTGGACCCCACGCAGCGGATATCACCTGACGTCAACAGCGGCTTCAACAGGTTCGACGCGTCCATTACGCCTCCAGACGCTGCCCCGGCACCGATGATGGTGTGAATCTCATCAATGAACAAAATGGCATGATCCTGCTTTTTCAGTTCCGCCAACAAGCCCTTAAAGCGCTTCTCAAAGTCACCGCGATACTTGGTACCAGCGAGCAAGGAGCCCAGATCCAGGGAATACACAACGCTGTCCTGCAAAATCTCTGGCACTTCGCCATCCACGATACGCTTGGCCAAACCTTCAGCGATAGCCGTTTTACCGACACCCGACTCCCCCACCAGCAAGGGGTTATTCTTGCGTCGGCGAGTCAAAATCTGGCTGACCCGCTCAACTTCATCCTGACGCCCAATCAGTGGATCAATGCGCCCTAACATGGCCTCTTCGTTGAGATTGGTCGAGTAGGATTCCAGCGGACTTTGGGATGGAGAGTCACCGCCAATGCTGGTTTCATCACTGATATCCTGAGACGGGTCTTCATGATGGTCGTCGTGACCGGACACCTTGGAGATCCCGTGAGTGATAAAGTTGACCACATCGATGCGAGCCACGCTCTGCTGCTTCAGATAATAGACCGCCTGGCTCTCCTGCTCACTGAAGATCGCCACCAGAACATTCGCACCGGTGACTTCCTTTTTACCCGATGACTGAACATGAAACACCGCTCTCTGAAGCACCCGCTGAAAGCCCAGTGTCGGCTGGGTCTCTCGCTCGGTGTCGTTCTCAGGAATGAGTGGCGTTGTTGAATCCACAAACTCAATTAAATCTTTGCGCAGAATGTTTAAATCAGCACCACAGGCCCTTAACACACTCGCAGCCGAGTCGTTATCAATGAGGGCCAGCAACAGGTGCTCGACCGTCATAAACTCATGGCGCTTTGAACGCGCGCCCTTAAAGGCAAGATTTAAGGTCACTTCTAAATCTTTGCTCAGCATTGGCTATCACCTCTAAAGCAACAATTCCAGAACAGACAGGGTCTATTCATCGTCTTCAACCGCTTCAATTTCACACAACAGCGGATGCTCGTTTTCTTTGGCATATTGATTCACTTGTGCCGCTTTAGTTTCAGCGATATCACGAGTAAAGACTCCGCACACCGCTTTCCCTTGGGTATGGACCGTAAGCATCACATTCGTGGCCTGCTCCCTGTTCATACTAAAAAACACTTCCAGTGTCTCAACAACAAACTCCATTGGAGTATAGTCATCGTTGAGAAGCACCACTTTGTACATCGAAGGCCGCTTCAACTGGGGTTCGGACTCCTGAACCGCTACCCCCATATCATCGGCGTATTCGTCGTCGTGGTCATCCTTATTTAATCTTAGTTTATGTTTCTCAAGATTACCCATTAAAAGCCTCGCCCTAGGCGCTCAAATATGCAACAAGCTGGCCGCTTTGCCAGCGTTTTGATTGATTTTTTCACTTGACTTAAAAAAACTTGTCCGATATAAGGGTTGAGAACGTGTCAAGGAAGTTCAAAGTATACCGTTATCAGTCGGGTAGTAACATGCGCTCAGGTGCCTTTATCGAGGCACAGTAATGGCGTAAACCACCGCTGTTTAAAATAATAATACTTGTCGACGCAACTGCCACCATGGGTATAAATCAAGGGATCTACTATGCCAACAGGTACGGTTAAGTGGTTCAATAACGCGAAAGGATATGGCTTCATTTTGCCTGATGAGGGGGGAGAGGACCTCTTTGCTCATTACTCAGCGATTGAAATGGAAGGCTATAAAACCCTCAAGGCCGGTCAGTCGGTGTCATTTGAGATCACTCAGGGCGCCAAAGGTCTTCACGCTCGCAACATACAACTCCCCAACAAACTGAATGCCAGCAAAGGCTCATCCGGTGATGCGATTGGCCCGCCACCAACCAATGTGGCCGACACCCCTAAAGCCGAAGCGATAAACTAGCCACCTTTACCATCCGGCGTAGCCTTCATACAGTCCGTAGACCTATACAAGTACAGAGGGCGCAATTTGGCGAGCTGTATAGGCATCATAGGCGTGACCGCACAATCGCGCCAAGGCTTCTCTCGCCCCAAATTCACAGGGCGCACTCTCAATCCGCTCAAACAGACAATATCACAGGCTCCCCCAAAAGGCGCCCGCGGCTGACTCAGCCCCCTTATGCCCGTTGAGCTCTTAGTGTGCCGGCCTGAAGCCATCACCCCATATGCTTGATCATTTCTGCCCCAAATTCGGAACACGATTTCAGCTCCGCGTCATCCATCAGGCGCTCAAAGTCATAGGTTACCGTCTTGGCGCCGATCGCGCCCTCCATCGCTTTGACAATAAGGTCAGCAGCTTCACCCCACCCCAGGTGGCGCAGCATCATTTCAGCGGACAAGATCAAGGACCCCGGGTTTACCTTATCCTGGCCGGCGTATTTGGGGGCCGTCCCATGCGTTGCTTCGAACAGAGCCACCTCATCCGACAAGTTGGCCCCCGGGGCGATGCCAATGCCTCCGACTTGTGCTGCTAATGCATCTGACAGGTAATCGCCATTGAGGTTTAAGGTCGCAATAACGCTGTATTCAGCGGGTCGGAGCAATACCTGCTGCAGCATGGCGTCAGCAATTACGTCTTTAACGATGATTTCTTTGCCGGTGTTGGGGTTTTTCATCGAACACCAGGGACCGCCGTCAATGGGCTGAGCCCCAAACTCCTCACGCGCCAACTCATAGCCCCAATCGCAAAAGGCTCCCTCAGTAAATTTCATGATATTGCCCTTGTGGACAAGGGTCAGAGAGGGCAAATCCTGATCAATCGTGTATTGAATAGCTTTGCGAACCAACCGTTTAGTCCCCTCCTCGGATACGGGCTTGATGCCGATACCACAATTTTCGGGAAACCGAATTTTAGTGACCCCCATTTCTCCGGTCAGAAAATCGATCACCTTGCTGGCCTCGGGTGTCCCGGCCTTATACTCAATGCCCGCGTAAATATCTTCCGAGTTTTCGCGAAAAATCACCATATTGGTTTTGTCCGGTTCCTTCACCGGCGAAGGCACTCCGGTAAACCAACGTACCGGGCGCTGACACACATAGAGATCCATCTCCTGTCGCAAAGCCACATTCAGTGATCGAAAACCACCACCCACCGGCGTGGTTAACGGCCCCTTAATGCCCACAATGTATTCCTTGATGGCCTCGAGGGTTTCCGCCGGAAACCAGTCCCCCTCATATTTATCAGCCGCTTTTTCACCGCAATACACCTCCATCCAGGCAATTTTTTTACGGCCCCCGTAGGCTTTTGCCACCGCGGCATCTGTCACATCTTTCATCACTGGCGTGATGTCCACACCGATCCCATCCCCCTCAATAAACGGAATGATGGGGTGATCGGGGACATCCAGCGACATATCCTGGTTTACCTTGATCTTTTCACCGGATGTGGGGATCTGAATATGCTGATACGCCATAGCTCTGCTCCATGGGGGGATGTTAGTTCTGAGTGGACAGCTGACACTGTGGGCCATTGCCCCTGATTGCAGCCGGTACTTTGCATACCCTGATTATAGTCGTCTGCGACCAATAACAAGCCGGGGCAGCGCAGAATCCACCAACAACTATTTGGCTTCAGAGCATCGAGACAGAGAAGAGACACACAAAAAAGCCCCAGCAAATATGCTGGGGCTTTTAAAGGCACCGGTCAGAGGAATACTGGCCCGGGCGGTCGCCTGAACGATTATTCAGGCAGACTGGATACCATCGCTTTAGGACAGAACCAGCTTAAGGGCATTATTGAACGTTTCGCTGGGGCGCATGGCGTGAGACGCCTTATCACCATCAAAGCGGTAATACCCCCCCAGATCAACCTCACTTCCCTGGGCCTGATTCAACTCATCCACGATGGTCATTTCATTGGCGGTCAGTTCCTGGGCCAAAGGTCCGAACAACGCCTTCAATTCCAGGTCATCATTTTGCTCAGCCAAAGCCTGAGCCCAGTACATGGCCAGATAGAAGTGACTGCCGCGGTTATCCAGCTCTCTCACTTTACGTGAAGGTGACTTGTTATTGTCCAGGAAAAGTCCATTGGCCTTGTCCAGAGTATCGGCCAGGACCTTGGCTTTTGGCATATCAAAGGTTTGAGCCAAATGAGTCAGAGACTCAGACAGTGCAAGGAATTCTCCCAGAGAGTCCCAGCGCAAATGCCCCTCGGACACAAACTGCTGAACATGCTTCGGCGCAGAACCACCCGCACCCGTTTCGAACAGGCCGCCGCCATTCATCAGCGGGACGATCGACAGCATTTTGGCACTGGTGCCCAACTCAAGGATGGGGTACAAATCCGTCAGGTAATCCCGCAGAACGTTACCGGTTACGGAGATCGTGTCCTCACCGCGGCGGATGCGCTCAATGGAGAACTTGGTCGCCTCGACCGGTGACATGATATAGATCTGCAAGTCCTGAGTGTCGTGCTCCTGCAGGTACACTTCGACTTTCTTAATCAATTCGCGGTCGTGAGCACGGTTTCTGTCCAGCCAGAAAACGGCCGGGGTCTTGCTTGTGCGTGCACGGTTAACAGCCAGTTTAACCCAATCGCGAATCGGTGCATCCTTCACTTTGCACATGCGGAAGATATCACCCGGCTCCACATCCTGCTCCAGCAGAACCTGATTGTCTTCGTCAATCACCTGAATTCGACCCAGCCCCGGAGAGAGGAAGGTTTTGTTGTGTGAACCGTACTCTTCAGCTTTCTTAGCCATCAAACCTACGTTGGACACACTGCCCATCGTTTTGGGATCGTAAGCACCGTTAAGCTTACAATCTTCGATCACAGCCTGATAAATACCGGCGTAACAGCGATCCGGGATCACGGCTTTGGTATCGTGCAGCTGGCCATCTGGCCCCCACATCATACCGGAATCGCGAATCATAGCCGGCATAGAGGCATCGACAATGATGTCACTGGGCACGTGCAGGTTGGTAATCCCTTTGTCGGAATTAACCATCGCCATTTCAGGACGCTTCTTATAACAGGCCGCGATGTCCGCCTTAATTTCTTCTTGCTTGCTTTCGCGCAACTCACCGATTTTGGCGTAAACATCACCAATACCGTTGCTGACATCGACACCGAGGTTATCGAAGATTTTGCCGTGCTTTTCAAAGACTGGCTTGTAGAATTGACGAACCGCATGACCAAACATGATGGGATCAGACACTTTCATCATGGTGGCTTTCAGGTGCAGTGAGAACAGCACTTCCTGCTGCTTCGCGTCTTCGATTTCACGCTCATAGAAATTATTCAAGGCGCGAACGTTCATCACGGCAGAGTCAATCACCTCCCCCGCCAAAACCGGGGTCTTCTTGCGCAGGATGGTAATTTTTCCATCATCGCCAATGTATTTGATGACAACATTGCCTTTCTTTTCAACGACGGTAGAGGTCTCGCTGCCGTAGAAATCGCCATAGGTCATGTGCGCAACATGAGATTTTGAGTCTGGAGACCAGACGCCCATACGATGGCTGTTCTTTTTGGCGTAAGCCTTCACGGACGCTGCCGCACGGCGATCCGAGTTGCCCTCACGCAGAACCGGGTTCACGGCACTGCCTTTGACCTGGTCGTAAAGCGCCTTGATTTTGACTTCTTTGTCATTGGCAGGCTCATCCGGATAATCAGGAAGAGAATAGCCTTGACTCTGTAATTCTTTGATCGCTGCATTCAGCTGAGGAACAGAAGCACTGATATTTGGGAGCTTAACAATGTTGGCAGCCGGGGTTTCAGCCAGATCACCCAGTTCAGCAAGGTCATCGCTTACTTTTTTGTCGTCTGGAAGAAAGTCTGAAAGATTTGCCAGGATCCGGGCCGCCAGGGAAATGTCCCGGGTTTCGACTTTAATATCGGCCTTGTTGGCAAAAGCCTGTACGATGGGCAACAGTGAGTAGGTCGCCAGTGCTGGAGCCTCATCGGTCAGAGTGTAGATAATCTTGGGTGTATCTTTAGACATTGTATCTCCCATTACGTCTGTACAACTGATTGTATCGCTTCCAATGAGCCATAACCGAATGACTTGTGATCTGCTCGGCTCCTCATTTTTCGGAGCGCATCATATCAAATACCCGTGTATTTAGGTAGTAAAATTACATCACAGATAAGAATCAATCACCCTTATGAGCCGCATTATTCTGCTAAACAAACCCTTTCAGGTCCTCAGTCAATTCAGCGACAGCGATGGCCGAACCACGCTCAAGCACTACCTTCCAGAGCACACCGGCTTTTACCCCGCAGGCCGTCTTGACTACGACTCCGAAGGGCTCATGCTACTCACCGATAACGGTTTGCTGCAGCACCGCATCAGCGATCCGAAGCACAAGCAGCCGAAGACTTACTGGGCCCAGGTAGAAGGTATTCCCACCGCAGGATCCCTGCAAGAACTGGCTCAAGGCGTCACCCTTAAAGATGGGCTCACCCGCCCTGCCAAGGTCAAAGCCATAGAGACACCCCCAAATCTGTGGGCGCGGACCCCCCCCATTCGGGAGCGCCAAAGCATCCCCACTCAGTGGCTGGAAATCACCATTACCGAAGGCCGAAATCGCCAGGTCAGGCGAATGACCGCAGCCATTGGACACCCCACCCTGCGACTCATCCGGGCCGCGATAGGAAGCTGGAAACTGGGCAATCTCAAGCCGGGAGAGTATCGCACTGAAACCGTCACCGCCCCCGCGACCGACAAGGGCAAGCCACCCACAGCCCAGAAACAGCAGCCGCCCAAAGCAAGGGCCGCCCGCCAGAAACGCAAACCCGGCAACAGCCGGCCCGACAGAAGAACCAGATAACCACGGCGTTTTGTTGTAAAACTACAAAACCACCCTGCCCACCACAACCGACAAGCGATGCCATGAACAATTCCACAATGGATCAAAATCGACCCCACGCCACGGTTGCCACCATCGTCGAGCGCAACCAGAAATACCTGCTGGTTCGGGAACAACGAGACGGCAAGATCGTCTATAACCAGCCTGCAGGCCACATTGAAAACGGGGAGTCTGTTGTCCAGGCGGCCATCCGGGAAACCCTGGAAGAAACCGGCTGGAACATATTGCCAACCCGCTTTGCCGGGCTTTCAACCTACCACGCGCCCAACGGCATCAGTTATCTGCGCTCGACCCTGATTGCCGAACCCCTCTCCCAGGTGGCCGATGCCCCACTGGATGAAGGCATTCTGGAAGCAGTATGGCTAGACTATGAAGAGATTCTCATGATCGAAGATCAGCTGCGCAGCCCCATTGTCAAAAAGGTCATTGATGACTATCGCATGGGGATATCCTACCCTCTGGACATTCTTTATGAGCAGAGCCCGATCCGCTGAGGGGGTCGGCGTAGCCATAATTAACATGAAAGACGAGCCAACCTCGGAAAAAGGGTCACTCTCCGAAAACAGAGGTATCAACACGCCATCATGAAGCGGCACGTAAAAAGCTTTTTACAGGTCCGAAAAGCCACCGTTCCGGAATCCCGGCTGGTGCAAAAGCACAAGGATGAAGGCGAATTATTGCCCTCAACATTCACCCTGGTGGTCTGGAACATTTTTAAACGCCACGGGGGGGAGATCTTTGATCGCGACCTCTGCGACCTTTCACAAAGATCCGACATCGCCTGCCTGCAGGAAGTTTTATCCGAAGAAGAACTCTATTTACCCAAAGAAATGCACAGCCTGAACCACAATTACGGCATCAGCTACCATCGCCCAGACGGCTTCACCGAAGGCGTACTCACGGCCAGTCACTACCTGTTTGACCGCCACTCCCAAGCCATGCACAGCCTGAGCCGAGAGCCTGTCACCAACACCCCCAAAACCACACTGATCAGCTTTATGCCCATGGCCTGCGGCCAAACGCTGCTGCTGATCAATTTGCATATGCTGCTCTTTAAACGCCGGACGCAATTTCGAGGGGAACTGGAACACATTCTGACGTATTGTGCGCCCTATGATGAGCTTCCGGCCGTCTTTTGTGGCGACTTTAATACCTTCACCCTGACTCAACTGAAGCTTTTGGATGATATTTTGGGCGACAAAGGCTTTAGCCGGTGCCTGCCCCGGCACGCCCCGAGAACCAAACGCTATCTCGACCACATCTACATTCGTCGTTTAAACCTGCTTGAAATGGAAATTATTGATACCATCTCCAGTTCTGACCACTCGCCACTGGTCTGCAAAGTCGAACTCAGTGGCGCGTAATTGATCTTTTACAGAATTCAACCCCGGTCATGTGTACTGAAACGGTGGCACCGGCCGGATAGCCCCCGGCCCCGGTCGAGCAACTCAGATCGCTAGAGCGACGGCTCGACCCCGTGTCACGATGGCCACACTATAAAACATGACCACAAGCCCGATTTAGGAATTTTCTTTGACTACCCAGCAGCACAATTCACAGACAGCACCGCCCCCAAACAACCATTCCGGGACAAAAGTTATCGTCGGCATGTCTGGCGGCGTTGACTCTTCCGTTTCGGCCCTGCTGCTACTGGAGCAGGGTTATCAGGTAGAAGGCCTGTTCATGAAGAACTGGGATGAGGACGACGGCACTGAATACTGCTCGGCCAAAGACGATTTGGCCGATGCCGAAGCCGTCTGCATCAAGCTCGGCATCAAACTTCACACCGCCAACTTTGCAGCCGAATACTGGGATAACGTCTTTGAGCACTTTCTTGAAGAATATCAGGCTGGCCGCACCCCCAACCCCGACATTCTCTGCAATCGGGAAATCAAATTTAAGGTTTTTCTGGAATACGCCGAGGTCCTCGGCGCGGACCTGATCGCGACGGGCCACTATGTGCGCAGAGGCGACACTGACGACAGTTCCGGCGCGCGTCATACCCAACTCCTAAAAGGCCTGGATAACAACAAAGACCAAAGCTACTTTCTTCACGCAGTCGGTGAAGAAGAGTTTTCCAAATCTCTTTTCCCAGTGGGGGAGCTGGATAAGACGGTGGTTCGCCAGCTGGCTGAAGAGCACGACCTGATTACCCACAACAAAAAAGACAGCACCGGCATCTGCTTTATCGGCGAAAGGCGCTTTAAAGACTTCCTGCAGCAATACTTGCCGGCTCAGCCGGGCGACATTGTCGATGACAAAGGCAGGGTGATCGGCAGGCACAGTGGCTTGATGTACCACACCATTGGCCAGCGCCAGGGGTTGGGTATTGGCGGTCTGAAAAACGCCAGCGATGCCCCCTGGTACGTGGCAGGCAAAAACCTGGAGACCAATCAATTGATTGCCGTTCAGGGGACAAACCACCCCATGCTGTTCAGCCCCGCTCTCGATGCCGGGCAAAGCCACTGGATCAATGGCGCACCTGGCGGTCAGTCTTTCCGCTGTATGGCCAAAACCCGATATCGACAGCCAGACCAGGCTTGCGAGGTCACATTGAAAGATGGTGGTCGCCTGAGCGTCACCTTTGACGAACCGCAGCGAGCCGTCACGCCGGGACAATCCGTGGTGTTTTACCAGGGTGACGTCTGTCTGGGCGGTGCCGTCATTGAGCGAGCACACTGACACGCGCCCCTCTTGACGACAGCGATCCAGCCCCCAACACCATATTCAACCGAAGATTTAACAGGGATTTACCTTTGAGCAAAAACTGGAATGACATCACTCTCGCCATGGCCGGTGTGTTTCAAGCGGCAGGCCTGGTAGAACAACTGGCAAAAACCGGCTACGTCCCGGCCGATGCACAAAGGGCCTCGCTACAAACGCTGTTTGTGCAAAACCCCCAATCTACACTCGATGTCTATGGCGGACACATCAACCACGTGGAACTGGGCCTCAAAATCATGAGTGATCTGCTGCACCATCATCAGAATCGCGACTATCCGGATACCCTGCGGTATGTACTGGGCATACTGCACCTGCAAAAAAAGATGATGGGGCGCAAGGATATGCTCGAAGTAATCGGTAAACGCCTGGAACAGAGCCAGCGGCAAGCGGAACATTTTGACATCACCCATGAGAACGTACTGTCGGGGCTCGGCGGCCTCTATGGCGATACCATCAGCACGTTCAAGTTCCGCATACAGGTTATGGGGGATTTCAGCTATCTCCAACAAACCCGGGTCGCCAATCAGGTGCGGGCCTTATTGCTGGCTGGCATCCGTTCAGCCACCTTGTGGCGCCAGGTCGGCGGCACCCGCTTTCAAGTGGTATTACAGCGCAAAAAGCTGTCCCAGTGTGCCGATCAGCTGTTGAAACAACTCAACTGACCCCCTGTCATGCCGCCGCGCCATTAAGCTCCTGCCTATAAGTGGCAGTGAGCTTATAAGTTGAATCTAATAAGCAGCACAATAAGCCCCAGATAATAAAGCCGAGCGCGGCATTTTCCGGTATGATGCCGCCCCTGAAACCTTGTACGTTGAAACTTTGCACCCGGAAACCTAGCACAATCTTTAGGGTGTACATTTTCTGAGTACGTAAACCCCTTCCCCCATCTGACAGACAAATGGTTTTGATGACTATGGACCTCTCCGCACTGACCGCTGTATCCCCTATCGACGGCCGTTATGGCAGCAAAACTGCCGACTACCGTAACATTTTCAGTGAATTCGGCTTGATTCGCTGCCGAGTTGAAGTTGAAATCCGCTGGCTACAGCAGCTGGCCAGGCACGACGGCATCAGTGAAGTACCGCCGTTCAGCGACGAAGCCAATGCCATTCTCGACGGTATCGTGTCCAATTTTAACGAAGAGCACGCCACCCGCATCAAAACTATTGAAAGCACCACCAACCACGACGTGAAAGCCGTGGAATACTTTATCAAAGAGCAATTCGCCGGTAACGCTGAGCTGGAAAAAGTCACCGAATTTGTCCACTTTGCCTGCACCTCGGAAGACATTAACAACCTGTCGCATGCCCTCATGCTGCGCGATGGTCGTAACAGCGTGCTACTGCCACAGGCTCAAAAAATCATTGACGCGATTGCCGCCATGGCCACAGATTATGCGGCCGACCCCATGCTGTCTCGCACCCACGGCCAAACCGCCTCGCCGACCACTGTCGGCAAAGAAATGGCGAACGTGGTTGCCCGCTTGCGCCGCCAGCTGGCACAAATTGAAAAGGTGGAGCTGCTGGGTAAAATCAACGGCGCCGTTGGCAACTACAACGCCCACCTGTCTGCCTACCCCGCGATCGACTGGCAAGCCAACGCTGAATCCTTTGTGGAAAGTCTCGGTCTGAGCTGGAACCCATACACCACCCAGATTGAGCCACACGACTACATCGCTGAGCTGTTTGACGCCATTGCGCGCTTCAACACAATCCTGATTGATTTTAACCGCGATGTCTGGGGCTACATATCCCTGGGGTACTTCAAGCAAAAAACCGTTGCCGGGGAAGTGGGCTCATCCACCATGCCGCACAAGGTTAACCCCATCGACTTCGAAAACTCCGAAGGTAATCTGGGCATCGCCAACGCCGTCTTTGGCCATCTGGCCACCAAACTGCCGATCTCTCGCTGGCAGCGCGACCTGACCGACTCCACCGTGCTGCGCAACATGGGCGTTGGTTTTGGTTACTGCGGCATCGCCTACGCCTCAGTCCTGAAAGGCATCGGCAAGCTGGAGATCAATCGCGAGCGCCTGGCTCAGGATCTGGACAACAGCTGGGAAGTTCTCGCCGAGCCGATTCAGACCATCATGCGGCGTTACGATGTGCCAGAGCCTTACGAAAAACTGAAAGCGCTGACCCGCGGCCAGACCATCAACCGCGAAGTGCTGGCCGCATTCGTGGAAACACTGGAAATCCCGGAAGAAGCCAAACAGGTGATGCGCGACCTGACCCCTGCCAACTATATTGGCAACGCCATCGCACAAGCGAAGGACATTTAAGCCTCAGGCCCTCAAAACGCAGGGCCAAACACCGGCCCCGCCACCTTGGCGGGACTGGTGCCTTCTTTCCCTCCCGCTCTCGCATTCACACTCAGGGGTGCCCATGAAGTCGCCACTCACCCAATTGGGTAACATCAGTACCGAAGACTTTATTCGTGATTATTGGCAACAAAAACCCCTTCTGATCAAGCAGGCACTGCCCAACTACCAAAGCCCGATCAGCCCTGACGAACTGGCCGGCCTGGCGCTGGAAGAAGAGATCGAGTCTCGCATCATCCTGGAGAACGGCACATCGCCGTGGGAATTGCGCCAAGGCCCCTTCCATGAGGATGAGTTTTCGACACTCCCCAAGGACAAGTGGACCCTGCTGATACAGGCGGCCGACCACTTTGTTCCCGAAGTTGCCGATCTGCTGGATCAATTTCGGTTTATTCCCAGCTGGCGACTCGATGACATTATGATCAGCTACGCCACCAACGGCGGCAGCGTGGGCCCTCATTACGATCAATATGACGTCTTTTTGCTCCAGGCTGGAGGGCAGCGCCACTGGCAAGTTGGTCAACTTTGCAACAGCCAGTCCCCCAAGCGGGACGACACCGACCTGCACATACTCACTGAATTTGAGGAGCGGGCTTCCTTTCTGCTGGAGCCGGGGGACATGCTGTATTTGCCTCCACAAGTCGCTCACTGGGGCAAAGCTGTCGGCGATGACTGCATCACCTACTCAATCGGGTTCCGCGCGCCCAGCCAGGCAGAAATTCTGGAAGAACTGCTGCAAGAGCACCTGTCCAACTTGACGGAAGACGACCGCTTTCAGGACCCGGCTTTTTCCCCACAAGCCCATACCGGAGAAATCTCTCAAGCTGCGCTGCAACAGATTCAGCAACTTTGGCAACAGGCCATTACCCCCGCCAACATAGAAGCCTGGTTCGGACGTCACATGACGACACCCAAGTATGACACCGAGGACAGATTGCTGCCGGACGAGCTGTTTGCAGACGACATCCCCGAATGGAGCGATGAAGACACCCTGATCCGCGACCCCGCATCGCGCTTTGCCTTCACCCACTCCGCGGATGAGCAAGCGACTCTGTTTGTTGATGGCGACAGCTACCAAACCAGCCCCGCGCTGGCGCACCTGCTGAGCGATTGCAGCGTGTTCACGGGAGCCGCCTTGTCAGGCGCCATTCAAACCAACAGTGATCAGCAGATTGTGGATTTGCTGCTCGCCAATCAACAGGTGTTTGTCGGCGAAGCTTGAATGCTTAGCGCCTGGGCAGAGCGTTAATCTCCTCAGGCTTTTTCTGCCTTCAGAGTGACCTGTTGCGGCAACCGTGGCATGCTTCTACCTATCGATTCTTGACCTCGAATTTGACCGCAGCGGAGTCCCGATGAAACCGGAAAACACCACCCCCCACACCCGCCAATCATCGTCCAGGGAAATACCCTCAGAAAACTGCGAAACCCTCACCCTGCTGCAGGGCCCTGAGGCCTTCGCCAAACATCTGCAACAGATGTTGACCCAGGGCCGCCGTCATGTGGAGATTCTGACGCAACAGCTGGACCCGTTGCTGTTCGCCAATGCCGATGTGTGTGCTGCACTTAGCGGCCTCGCACGAGCCCACCGTCAGGCGGAAGTCCGCATCCTGATCAAAGATCCCAAGCCCTTGTTTGGCCGGCACCATCCGCTGCTCGCGCTGCAAAAAAGGCTCACCAGCAAGGTCAACATACGCCGCCTCACGACCCCGCCACACAGTGAGCATCAGGGTTATGTGATTGTGGATCAACGCCAGCTACTGCTTCAGCATCAGGAGGGGGAATTTCAAGGGTTTTGCAATACCGACGCGGCCCCCGAAGCAAAATCGCTGCTGGAGGAATTTAATACGTTATGGCTGCGACACGCGGAAGAGATCGTCGAACTGCGCCCGCTTTCCCTGTAATTGGGAAGTGTTCACAGCAAAAGGGGGTCGTATTGCCTCACACATTACCAAAAGGACCAAGTATTGCCTCGCACCTCACGCCAACGCAAGTATGTCGCTAATGTCCGAGGCACAGAGGATGGGCTCGTAAGGTTTTAGGCGTGAGATATGATGGGCACCATAGTCAACGGCAATACGCGGCATGTCGGCGCGCCGAGCCATTTCCATATCAAACTCAGTATCCCCAATCATGATGGCCTCTTCCGTCGGCACCTTCATTTCAGCCAAGAGTTCATGCAACATCAGCGGATGGGGCTTGGACGCCGTTTCATCGGAACAGCGAGTGGCATGAAAAACATCCAGCATGCCAACCGACGCCAGCACTCGATCCAGCCCCGCACGACTTTTTCCGGTCGCCACGGCAATCTGGTGGCCATTGTTCAACAAGCGCTCCAACGTGAGCTCTGCATTGCTGAACATTGTCGAAGGCTGACTGTCCGCTGACACAAAATGTTCCGCATATGCAGCTCGCATACTTTCAACTCCCTGCGGTTCCAGTTCCGGGTACAACGCCTGTATAGCCTCCGGCAAGCCCAAACCAATGATGTTCTGCACCTGTGCATCGTCCAGGGCCGGCAAATTGTGAGTGCTGGCCGCCCGGTGCATGCAGCGGACTATGTTGGCCGTGGAATCACAGAGCGTACCGTCCCAATCAAAGATAAAAAACATACCCACCCCTGCCCTTAACCCCTGCCTTGATGGTTTACTCACCCGCCTGGTCTGCGGGGGTCAGCTGGGCCAGAGGTTTAGCCAAACGTTCATCCAGTGGCGCCTCAACCCGTATTTTTCTGGTTTCATCGGGCAGCAAAAGAGACAGGGCCGCCGCGTGCAAAAACAACCGATTAAAGCCTTTGGCTTTCATCGCTTTATTAAAGTCATCGTTTCCGTACTTGGGATCGCCCACCAACCCATGCCCTTGATATTGGGCATGTACCCGTATCTGATGGGTACGCCCGGTGATGGGCTTTGCCTCAACCAGTGTGGCGCCGACATAGCGCCGTAACACTTTAAAATGGGTTAGCGACGCTTTCCCTTCTGGATCCACCTTCACGATACGCTCGCCACTGCTGATTTCATTTTTTCTCAACGGGGCGCTTACTTCCTTGCAACGATTGGGCCAACGGCCCTCGACCAGCGCGTGATAATACTTCTGGATGTGGCCATCACGCAGCTGTTGGTGCAGATAACGCAACATGCTGCGCTTTTTGGCGATCATGATGCAGCCAGACGTATCTCGATCCAATCGATGCACCAGCTCCAGGTGGCGATCTTCCGGACGCATTTGGCGCAGCACCTCAATCAACCCCAAATTAATACCGCTGCCACCGTGCACGGCCAGCCCGGAAGGCTTGTTAAGGATTATCAGGCCATTGTTTTCAAACAGGATGGATTCAGCCAGCAGGGTTTTCAGCTGTTCACTGGCGTCAGGCAAGATTTTGGCGTCCGGCAGACGCACTGGCGGGATACGCACCACATCCCCGGCTTTGAGCTTGTACTCCGCTTTGATTCGGCCTTTGTTCACGCGCACTTCACCTTTGCGTAAAATGCGGTAAATCAAGGTCTTGGGCACGCCTTTGAGCTGCCCAAGCAAGAAATTGTCTATCCGCTGGCCAGCGCGATCGGCATCGATCTCGACAAGCTGAACCTTGGGGGTTTGGGGTTGACCGGCTGAGGTCACTGCATCTGTGTGTGTTTTCATGAGCGCATTATACCTGTTTTCACCAATTCCACCCCAAAACCCCTTTATTTTCAGCCAAATACGGCCAGCATTTGAAGGTCAAGCAGTTTATTGCTATAGTCGTCAGGTCTGCACAGGCAGGTTTCCGGACACCGCAAAAGAAGGCGTGTTGCTAGGGAATACCGCTGACAGACAGGGCTTATGATAGCTGGAAGTCGGAACGCGAGAAGCCTGGTGACATCACCCCCCTTCCAGACAGCCCCACAAGACAATGACACCAACGACGATGAAAAGGCCGTTAATTGACCTCTCACCTCGGGTGTCCGATGACAACCGCCCACTTTGTAGCGGGTCATCCGTAAAAAGATCGTGATAAAGAGATACTCATTCGGATGCAGGTGAATCTGAAGTTAACATGCAGAAGCAACACTGAGGCATAACTGCCCATGCGGTTCTACAGCGGCTCTAATTAAGCCCCTACAACCCTAAACAGACATGCTCTGCACGACTTTAAACGCCTGCATTCAAGACACCAGCTTAAGTCAGTTGGTGTAAAAATAGAGTCCATGGTGACGGAAACCAACAAACAGCAGTAACACAGGCCCTTATCCCCAAGGAAAGGATCTGACGAATTCGTTATTGCTGTTTTTTGACCTGATTACCCAACAGCCGACCATTCGAGCCTGTATGTTTGTCAGGATGACTGCCCGAGAGGGCGATCAATCCTGATAATTGACCCGGCAGCGAATGGTGAACGCGAGGCTGATCTCCCACGCTCTTCAGCGGACTGCCCTCTCTTTGTGTGCCAACCATTCAGGTAACACATGAAAAGAATGCTAATCAATGCAACTCAACCCGAAGAGTTGCGCGTAGCACTGGTCGACGGCCAATGGCTGTATGATCTCGACATTGAAAACCGTACCCGCGAGCAGAAAAAAGCCAATATTTACAAAGGCAAAATCACTCGCATTGAGCCCAGCCTCGAAGCCGCTTTTGTCGACTACGGCGCTGAACGTCACGGCTTCCTCCCCTTAAAAGAAATCTCCCGTCAGTATTTCAGCAAATCTCCCGGCGAGATCGAAGGTCGCGTCCGCATCAAGGATGTCCTGAAAGAGGGTCAGGAAATCGTGGTTCAGGTGGACAAGGAAGAGCGAGGCAACAAAGGTGCCGCTCTGACCACCTTCATCAGCCTGGCCGGCCGCTACCTGGTGCTGATGCCCAATAATCCACGTGCGGGTGGTATCTCACGCCGCATCGACGGCGAAGACCGCGCTGAATTGCGCGATGCCCTGAGCAAAATTGAAGTGCCTTCCGGGATGGGCGTCATCGTTCGCACCGCCGGTGTTGGCCGCAGCGCCGAAGAGTTACAGTGGGACCTGGACAATTTGCTGAAACTCTGGACCTCCATCCAGGTGGCCGCAGACGATCAACCAGCCCCCAACTTCCTGTTTCAGGAAAGCAACGTCCTTTATCGCGCCATCCGAGATTATTTGCGCCTCGATATTGGCGAAATCATTGTGGATCGCAAAGAATCCTACGATCTGGTGCAAGCTCTCATCGCCCAGATGATGCCTGGCAGCGGCAACAAGGTAAAACTGTATCAGGACGATACCCCGCTGTTTAATCGCTACCAGATCGAAAGCCAGATTGAGACAGCTTACGAGCGTGAAGTGAAGCTGCCCTCCGGCGGCTCGATTGTCATTGATGTGACTGAGGCCCTGATCTCCATCGACATCAACTCGGCCCGGGCCACCAAAGGCAGTGACATTGAGGAAACCGCCCTGCGCACCAACCTCGAAGCCGCCGACGAAATTGCTCGCCAGTTGCGCTTGCGAGACATGGGCGGCCTGGTCGTCATCGATTTCATCGACATGCAGCCGGTACGCAACCAGCGTGAAGTCGAAAACCGTATGCGCGATGCCCTCTCCATGGACCGCGCCCGTGTTCAGGTGGGGCGTATTTCACGCTTTGGCTTGCTGGAAATGTCCCGTCAACGCCTGCGCCCATCCCTCGGCGAGACCACCTCGAAAGTGTGTCCACGCTGTAGCGGCCAGGGCACCATCCGCAGCACCAAATCGATTGCCCTGTCTATTCTTCGCCTCGTTGAGGAAGAAGCGCAGAAAGAGCGCAGCGCTGAAATTCGCGCGATCACCCCAGTTTCTGTCGCCACCTACCTGCTGAACGAGAAGCGCAAGACCATTTCTGGCATCGAAAACCGCAATGACACACGCGTACTGATCGTGCCCAACGAACAAATGGTCACCCCCCATTTTGAAGTACTGCGCCTGCGAGACGACGAAGCCTCAACCGTGGAAACCAGCTACAAGATCGTTTCCGCCAGCGAAGAGTCCGCCGACGAAGACGTGCTGGCCCCCAAAGCAGATGCGCCCGTCCCTCCCAAGCCTGCCGTTCAGCAGCTGCAGCCAACGGACATGGCTCCGGCTCCGACACCGGTGGTGAAAGAAGAGCCTAAACCTGCCGGCCTGATGACCCGCATCATGCACGCGCTTTTTGGTGACCCGGAAGCGAAAGCCAAGGAAAAAGAGGAAGAAGAAAAACGCCAGAAACGCGAGCAGCAACAGCGTAATCGCAATCAACGCAACCGTCGTAGCGGTGGCGGCAACCGCAATCGTCGCAGTCGCGACGACAGCCGCCGCAGCGATGATCGCGAAGATAACCGCAGCGAGAAACGCAGCCCTCGTAGCGAAGGCAATCGCAGCGACAACCGTGGTGATAACCGCAGTGATAACCGCAGCGACAGCCGGAATGACAACCGTGGCAATCGTCGCAACACTCAGGAAGAGCAAGGCGAGCAGCGCAGCGAACGTCCTAACCGCCGCCGCGACCGCGACAACCGCAAACCTCGCAACGCTGAAGAGGCACAGCCAGCTGTAGCCAAGCAGGAAGCCACCCCGGAAACCAGCACTGACGATCGCCCATCCAAGCGACCAGCGAATAAGCGTGGCAAGCCACAGCCTCGTCGTCGTGGCCGCCGGGACAACGCCAATCAGTCCTCCGAAAACAAAGAAGTGGAATCCCTGAACAAGCAGGTAAGCGATGCGATTGACAGCCAGCAGATGCCTGCAGTCACCCGCAGCAGCGCTGCAGAATCGGCCAACCCGGAGACAGCCGCTACTCAGCCAGTGAGTGCCGCCAAGACTGAAAGCACCGCCAAAGATCAAGCCGGCACCCCTGAGGCGAAGTCCCCAGAAACCAAGCAAGCTGAAACCAAGGCAGTAAAACCCAAGAGCGAACCTCTGGACAAGCCCGCTGCTGAGGGCGACAAGCAACCAGCCAAAGCCAAAGACTTCCAATTCACCGACAAGTCTGAAGCGAATACCGAGCAGCCAGCCCCCGAGGCCTCGACAGTAACTGAAAAGCCGGTTGTAGCAGAGCCCCTGGAGCCCAAAGCAGAACCCGAGGTGCAGACCGCGCAAGAGGCTGGCGCTGAGCAACCAGAGCCCGCTCAGGAAGTTGCGGCGGATACCGCCCCAAAAGCGGCTTCAGAGACGGTAACCACGACCGAAGAACCTGCTCTCACGGCCACAACGCCTGTCGCTGAAGCCGAACCTGAACTGGCCGCTGCCAGCAATCCGGTGGAGCCGCCTGCGCAAGACAGCCAGACCGAAGAGGCAGCTCCTGCGGCCCCTACCGCGTCAGAGCCTGTAGCCGCTGTAGAGGAAGTTGCCGAGGAAGCCGTCGAAGAAGCTCGCCCGGAAACAGCTCAGGAAGCGGCTGAAGTGATGCCGGAAGCTCCGACCCAGGTCACTGAAACAAAAAGTCCTGGCTACAGCCGCCCCGGTAATGACCCGAGACTAAACCCTCGTCCCGTCGTCAACCTGGAGGTGGTCAGCCAGAACATCAATGCTTCACTGAGTGCACCACTGGATACTTCCAAAGCCGCTGAAATCGCTCACAACCCCCGTCCGCTGGAGCGTCCGGCGAACGACCCGCGTCACAAGCGCGGGTAAAGTAAGCGAGGGTTAACGGTGACGTCGTCGCCGTTAACCGGCAGCGCAGAAAACGATGGCAAGGTTGAGGTTCTAACCAAGCCGCCCAAAAGCCCCTGAGCGACCCGCTCAGGGGCTTTTTTTATGGCTTTTCAAGTCACCGCGCCGCTCACTCAAACCCGCTCAACACGCCTTCACCCCCAACAGATCTGCTTTTTAAAAAAAAGATTCATTTTCCTTAAAAAATAATGGCTTAGCGGGTTGCCGTAAAGCCAAACCTCTGTATAATTCGCTTCGTTCCGGTGGGGTGGCTGAGTGGTCGAAAGCGGCGGTCTTGAAAACCGTTGAGTGTAACAGCTCCTAGGGTTCGAATCCCTACCCCACCGCCATTTTCCCCCTTCGACCGACTCCTTTCTCAAGCACCACTTTCTTTTTTAAAATCAAACGATTAAATCTGTTATAACCACAAAACATTACTTGATTAGTTATGTTAAGTATCTTGATTTTAAGTACACTGTTTGTATTATTAATTTAAACACTGGAACCGATTCTCAACGGAGATTGACCATGCAAGAGATCTACACACAGACGCGAACGCAGACCGGCGTCTCAACCAACAGGGTCTTGAAGAACACCTACATGCTGCTGGCCATGACTATGGGTGTCAGTGCCGTGGCGTGCGCCATTTCTATGGCCATTGGACTTGGTCACGGTGTTGCCCTGATGATGAACCTGGCGGCCATTGGTATCGTTTGGTTTGTTCTCCCCAAAACAGCCAACTCTGCCAGTGGCATCTACGTTGTTTTCGGATTTACGGCATTACTGGGCGCCTCTTTAGGCCCAACCATTAACCATTACCTGCAAATGACCAACGGCTCACAGATCGTTATGCAAGCCCTGGCCGGAACCGCGCTCGTGTTTTTTGGCCTGTCCGGGTACGTACTGACGACCAAAAAAGACTTCAGCTTTATGCGAGGCTTTCTGGTCACTGGCCTGATTGTGGTTGTGCTCTGTGCACTGGCGCTCGTGGTTGCCGGCTTTTTCGGTGTCAACATTGCAGGCGTTCACCTGGCATTGAGTGCCGCAATTGTGTTCCTGATGTCAGGCTTCATCCTGTATGACACAAGCCGCATTATTAACGGCGGTGAAACCAACTACGTGATGGCAACAGTGTCTCTGTACCTCAATATCTACAACTTGTTCGTCAGCCTGCTGCACCTCATCGGCGCAACCAGCAACGATTAAGTGAGCCGCATAAAAAGCCCCTCTACGGGGCTTTTTTTATTGCACGCCCTGCCATTCTTCGCCAGCGCCGCCAGTCACACAGATACGTCATGATCTTCTCGTTGATCGTCTACAGCTCCTCAGGCCACTCTCCCTCGGGAACTGAGTCATCCGCCGCCCCTCCACCAGGAGGACAAACTGCCCTGCACTTTGCCAAAACACTGCTGGCACATGGCCACAGCCTCTATCGTGTGTTTTTTTATGGCGACGGAGTGCACCAGGCATTTCTCCCGGACAGCAACGCCCCAGGCGCGGCAGCCTACTCTGCCCCTGGCACACACGCTGCGCCACACGGCCACACCGGCAAACAATGGAGCGATTTGAGCAAACAGCACCAGCTGGATCTGGTGGTCTGTGTTAGCGCAGCCTTGAAACGGGGCCTGATCAGTGAAGAAGAAGGCCAACACCCTGAACAAGCCTGCCTGCGATTACTGCCGGGCTTTCAAATCTCCGGACTCGGGCAGCTCACTGACGCCGCCATTCATAGCGATCGAACGATCACCTTCCGGTAGCAACCCATGAAGATCCTGTTCATCATTAAGCGCCCGCCGTCGGACCGACTCTTCACCAGAGACAGCATCGATGCCATTTTAACCTGCAGTGTATTTGATCAGCAGATTGCTCTTCTGTTCATGGAAGATGGTGTGCTTCAACTCACGCCAGAGGCCGACAACCAGGAGCTCAAAGAACAACTTGGCCTCCTTGCCATGTATGGCGTTCAGGAGGTCTACGCACTCCGCGAAAGCCTGGTATCCCGGCAACTGGATCAGAGCCATTTCATCCTGCCCACCCAATGCATCGACCATCGGCAAGCCGGCCAGCTCATCGCGTCTCACGACACCGTATTTCACTTTTGAGGACACGCCATTGACACTGCACATTATCAATCAATGCCCCCAGGGAGAGTTTCAAAAGCAATACGGCGTTATCCTTGAAAACGATTGCGTGGTTTTAATCGAGGACGGAGTTGAATGGGCGAGCCGTCAGACACTGCCGAAGAACTGTTATGCCCTGGCGGAAGATTTAAACCGTCGCGATGTTCGGATGCCGAACGAGTCTGGCGTACACCGCATCACCTATCCACAATTTGTAGAATTGTGCGTTGAACATCACCCGATTGTCAGCTGGTAGCAGCCTTAAACCTTGTCTCTGTGGCTATTGACGCCTGCGATGAACCCGAGAGCGTTGAACCTGGCGGCACACAAAAGAAGTGGCCCGGCAACGAAGCCCCAGTAACGAAGCCAGAAGCGAAGCCAGAAGCGAAGAGAGACCCGAACGCCCAAGCCCGCCCAAGCAAACAAGGCCCTGACCGTGAAGCGCGCAAATCGTTGGGGGTATCATTGAGTTACACTCAAACAGCCAGAGTCACCCTTGATTGAGAGATAGATAGACCACTCAATCAATGAGAAGCTCGTCACAAGCAGCCTGGAAGTAGCCACCTGTTCGGCGGGTGTTTAAAAAGCAGCGGTAAAGGCAAATATTACGCTGGCATCTCAAGTGCTTTCGGGGAAACAATAACACCGTTATTGTCCGCGTAAACATATTCCCCGGGGGTAAAGGTCACGCCACCAAAAGTGACTTTGACGTTTAATTCTCCAATACCCTTTTTCTCGGTTTTCATTGGGTGCGTATTTAACGCCTGAACCCCCAAATCCAAAGCCGCAATGGCATCCATATCCCGAATGCAGCCATACATGATGATCCCTTCCCATCCATTCTTGACGGCCTTTTCCGCCAGCACATCACCCAGGCAGGCTCTGCGCAACGAGCCACCGGCATCCACCAGCAACACCTTGCCTTTGCCCGGCTGGGCAACCTGTTCACGCACCAATGAATTATCTTCAAAGCATTTGATGGTGACCATCTCACCACCAAATGAGCGTCGCCCGCCGTAGTTATTGAACATTGGGTCTACGGCCTGGACCAGCTTAGGGTACGCATCACACAAGTCAGGGGTAATATATTCCATAAAACTTCCTAAAAACGCTGTCAATTTGCGCCGTTATAGCACAATCCCGATAAGATTACCTTCATAGGCCGGGGTAAAGATTTTGAGAGGGGCCAGGCAGCCTGGTGCACTGCCCTTACCGGTTAACAGATTGAATTCAATCCCGTGCTTCGGGCAGCGAATGATGTCCTGGCGGACTGAACCATTGCCCAGGGGTGAGTCCATATGAGGGCAACGGTTTTCGATGAGAAACGTACGGCCTTCAGATTGGATCAAGAGAAGGTGCAGGTGGCCAACTTTAAATGCCCGCTTGTAACCTTCGTGTAACAGATGAAGTTTTTCCAGTGGGTGAAACACAGCCTGACGCGCCTCCAGTATCCAGCAGCTGAACGATTTTGCCCGCTAGACTGTCGACTTTTTCTGCGTTCGTCAAGCTGGGCACGATGTGCTCCTGGGCGACCTCATCATCCAGTACCGGCTCATCCAAGACTGTGTGCAGCAACCCTTGGGTCTGTAAGGAGTTAAACCCGTCATCCAGTTGGTTCAGACACTCATCCGAGCACAACCAGTGGATACTCTTACCCGTAGCGGTAAGCTCGCGCCACAAGTCCACCCCGACACTCACCCCGCGCCGTGCAAACCACTGACTCTCCTTGGCCAGGCCCTGCAAAAACGACATGGACTCAGACTCAGGCCCCAGGTGGCTGTCGGTTTTGCCTCTGCCAGCAGCGAGCAGCGTAGACACCCCCGGAATTCGAGACCAGTTTGACTTGAAGAAAGGAACCCCCATGCCCATCACCAGCCCCGTGGATTCGGACGGCAACGAATGTAGGGCGATTGAAGCCAGCAGCGCCCCCGCCCCCGTACCGTAACCCAGCCAATTTACCGGTCCTCGGGAGTGCTCCGCCACAAACTGGTCCACTGCCGGCAGATCATAGCGAGCATAGTCTTCGAGCGTATTGTCTTCATAACACTGATTCACCGGTGACACACCGTGGCCACGCAACTCCATAAGCCAAACATCTATGCCATGGGAAACCAGCTCTTTGGCGAGACAAGGCCCGGAGTCGGTCCACCATAATCTCCGATTTTGATAGCACCCATGTATCAAAACCAGCGCAGGCCGCTGAGACCGTAAGGTTTCTGACTCACCTAAAGGGGATAAATGCGTTAAGGCCAATTCAACCGAGTGGTCGAGGCTGTTATTGGGCTTTAACAGATAAACATCTTCAGCCAAGCCTTGCTGAACTTCAGCACTCATTAAACGTGCGGGAAAAAAAGAACTGCTGCTCTTCACGACAGACCTCAACCATAAGCAGACCAATCTGAAACGAACCTACACCAACTTAATACCCAAATTCACTCGGATCGGAATATTTAATCGGAATCTGTCATCGAAAGACTCGCTGCTGAATACCTTCATGCAGCGCATAGGCCACCCATTGAACACCTTATATAACCGACTTAGCGCCTCCCCCAACCGGTTGAAGCCAAACCACATTAAGCCACCCGGACTCGCCAGTGAAACCTGCAAAACCGTCGACTCGGGGATTCTTAATGTACCCTAAGATTAGCTGCAGAAAAGAGTTTGAGCCAATAGAATTCATCCGGCCTAGCATCACTGCGGCCCTCAAAAACCCATAGCAGTTCGTCAAATCCCGCCCCAAAAGCGTCGCCATCGAGTGTCCCCGCTGTTTCACCTCGGTGCTACAGCATCCATTCATTTCAACAACAATCGGCCACCCCTTGAAAGGACACCGTTATTACTCACGAGGCCATTAGCGATCCATTCCTGCGGCAGCGAACCCATAAGAACAAACACACGACGATTTACAGGGTATAATTGAGGGCCAGTTAAAGATAGAAAAACCTTGGCTGAGGCACTACAATGCCGCGCTTTAAGGCCCTGCTGCTTTATTGGCCAGGCCCAATTAGCGCCCTGGATCTATGCCCCTCGCGCCAGACCCAAGAGCCCTCGACCCAAGCCGGAACTGAGTCATGTGCGAATCGCAAGCGCCAAGCAACATACTCACTTATGACCTGCCCTACCGCGAGGACAGTTCAGAGTACTTTTCAATCATTCGCCCGATGGGCTGGCCCATCTGGCTCGACAGCGGGAGCAAGCACAACAACCAGGGTCGCTTCGACATACTTAGCGCAGCCCCTCGCAAACAAATCATCTCCGACGACACAGGGACTCGCTGCATAAGCCTGCCACCCGACGCAATAGGGTCTCATTCCATAGCCGGCAGCCCCCTGGCGACTACGACTTTCTATGGCAATACCTGGGCCGCAATCCGCCAGGAAACCCCCCTGACACCAGGTGACCCCCAGCCAGCAGCGCTCAACCAAGAACTCCCTTTTACGGGCGGAGCACTGGGCTACCTGGGCTATGACCTGGGTCGAGAACTGGAGGGCCTGAAGAACCTAAAGCAAGATGACTCGTTATTGCCGTTAGCCCTGATGGGGGTTTATGACTGGGCTATTGTCCAGGATCACCGCCTGCAACGTTCAACATTGATTGTGAGACACCAGGTCAACCCCGAGCACACCAGCCTGTTAATACAGAGGCTAACCACAACCGAGTCGCAGGAAGACCCTGGCAGCGCATTTACCATCACTGGGCTAAAGAGCAATACCGAGAAAGGCTCTTACCTTGAAAAGGTAGAGCAAATCAAACAGTACATCACCGAAGGCGACTGTTACCAAACGAACTTTGCCCAGCGTTACAGCGCCCGTTACGAGGGGGACCTGTTCGAGGCCTACAAAGTCTTGCGTCAGGAGCTGCCCTCACCGTTTTCGTGCTTTTTCGAAACGGAATACGGAACCGTATTGAGCCTCTCACCTGAACGCTTTATACAGAGTGATGGAGTCAATATCCTGACTCAGCCGATCAAAGGCACGGCCCCCAGGGGGGCTTCACCCGCAGAAGACCAGAGGCTTGCCCGATCTCTCCTGGACAGTCCGAAAGATCAAGCGGAAAACCTTATGATCGTCGACCTTCTCCGCAACGATCTGAGCAAGGTCTGCCAGCCACACACCGTCCTGACCCCCAAACTGTTTGATCTGGAAAGCTACGCCAACGTGCACCATCTGGTGAGTACGGTCACTGGTGAACTGCAACCAGGCGTGACACCTGCCGACGTGTTAGCCGCCTGCTTTCCCGGCGGGTCGATTACCGGTGCCCCCAAAATCAGGGCCATGGAGATCATCGAAGAGCTGGAGGTCAGTCGGCGTTCTGTCTATTGCGGCAGCATTGGCTATATAGGGTTTGACGGTAAAATGGACACCAACATCGCCATTCGTACCATCGCGGCCAATCACAAGGAGTTATTTGTCTGGGGCGGCGGGGGTATTGTTGCGGACTCCGCGGCCGAACAGGAGTATCAGGAATCACTCACGAAAATAGGCGTGATACTGGAAACGCTGAACAACATTTGAGGGCCGCCCCGGGGCCCAATACCCTGCCCTCTCAAGCGGCCAATAGCGCTGGCGCTCACCGCTCAAACCGGGGTATCAGCCCCCACAGCGAACGCTGCTCGAGCATAACGGCCTGAGCAGCAAACACGCTTTTCCCCTGTTAAGGGCAGCCTGAACTTAAAGCGTTAACGGACGCACGCTGGCCTTGATGAATTCCTGCTTTAAGTCTTCATAGGTGTGAACTGCCGGGTACTGAGGGAATTCAGTGATCACATTCTGCGGCGCCTTAAACAGAATACCTGCATCGGCCTCAGCCAGCATGGTGGTATCGTTGTAAGAATCGCCAGCGGCAATGGTGCGATAGTACAAGGACTTCAGCGCAACAATGGACTGACGTTTGGGGTTGGACTGGCGGATATTGTAATCCGTCACGCGGCCGGATCCATCAACGGTGAGCTTGTGACACAGCAACGTGGGGTAACCCAGCTGCTTCATCAAGGGACCGGCAAATTCATAGAAGGTATCAGACAAAATAATCACCTGAAAGCGTGCTCGCAGCCAATCAACAAACTCTACAGCGCCATCGAGTGGGCTGAGTGTGGAGATGACCTCCTGAATTTCGTTGAGCCCCAGTTTGTGCTTGTCCAGCTCAGCCAGACGCATGGTCATCAATTCATCGTAATCTGGAATGTCACGAGTGGTCGCCTTTAGCGCTTCGATCCCCGTCTTTTCTGCAAATTTAATCCAGATTTCGGGAATCAAAACCCCTTCTAAATCCAAGCATGCTAATTCCACAAACAAGCTCCTACTATCATGTATGTTGGTGATTGGTCGGCGACCCAAAGGTCATCAAGACTGTTGAAACGCTGGCAATCTACCCTTTTCGGTCAGCCGAATCAATCCAAAGGGCCGTTTGGCCCGCTTACTGACTACATTTACCCACCGGACTGGCCTCTCCCCCTACCGCTGAGGTCGGCTTAGCTGACACGTGTTTCCGGGTTCAGCGCCCGGACACGGCAGCGAGACCAATCTGCCCCGCCCGAAATCCCCTAAAAGAAGCAAAAATAAAATTGGTTATAACGCTATTGCTTCAGATTATTTTTAAGTTGGATAGACCTCTGGTATCCTTCGCGCCAATTTAGATTTCAGCTGTACGAGTCCTCCCCAGTACCGAATACTTTGCCTCAAACCGCCATTAACGGTTGCAGAAGCAAGTACCAAGGCTCGGCACCGCACCCTGACAACACCGTGATTAGCCAAACCAGGACAGAAACATGTCTCAACTATTAGATGTCGTCGATATCGACAAAACACTGCAGGGCCAGTCCCCACAGGAGATCCTTCAATTTGCTATTGAACAGTTTGGCAACATAGCCATCTCGTTCAGTGGCGCCGAAGATGTTGTGCTGGTCGATATGGCTCACAAGATAGACCCTGATGTTGAGGTGTTTTGCCTTGATACGGGCCGGCTGCATCCGGAAACTTACCAGTTCATCGAAAAGGTTCGGGATCATTACGGTATTTACATTGATGTCGTCAGCCCTGACGGCTCGGCGGTCCGTGAACTGGTTCAGGAAAAAGGACTGTTTAGCTTCTACAAGGACAACCATCAAGAGTGTTGCGGTATCCGTAAAATCGCCCCTCTGCGCCAAAAACTGCTGGAAGTGGACGCCTGGGTCACCGGCCAACGCAAAGACCAGAGCCCCGGCACGCGCGCCCAAATCCCGGTGATTCAGGACGATAAAGTCTTCGCCCGCCCAAACAGTAGCCTGACCAAATTCAATCCTCTGGCCAACTGGAGCTCAAAACAGGTTTGGGACTATATTCGCAGCAATGACGTGCCTTATAATGCCCTGCATGACCGGGGCTTTGTGTCCATTGGATGCGAACCCTGTACACGTCCTATCGGCCCGGGGCAGCATGAGCGGGAAGGCCGTTGGTGGTGGGAAGAAGCAACCAAAAAAGAATGTGGTCTGCACGCAAATAACATTGAGAAATAAATGATTTGCCCCTGCCCCGTCAAATCGACAAAGAGGATGTTTTAGTGAAAATCACATTAGTAAAGAAGATTTTAGCGGATGGCTCACCGTGTCAAAAATGCGGTGATGTGCTCAATAAACTCGAAACCAGTGGCCAAATGCAGTTTATTGACGAAATCCTGGTGGCCGATGAACGTGACGCAGACAGCCCGGGAATGCAACTTGCCAAGGAGCTGTCAGTTATCCGCGCGCCCTTCTTCGTTGTGGAAAAAGATGGCCAGGATCCCGTGGTCTACACGGTGTACTTCAAATTCGTCAAAGAAGTACTCGATCAGCAAACCAGCGAAAAAGAAGAACTGAAAGAAATTATGAATGACAACCCCGATCTGGACTTCCTGTAAAAACAGGCACTCTCAGAGGGCATCGGTGGTGCAGGTAAACACCATCGACTAACACCCAAAAAGGAGGCTGAGGCCTCCTTTTTAGTATTGATTTATAATCGACCCTTTAATTCTGCACTGACCTTTTCCTGCACCTGGTGATCTGCCGCCGTTATCAGCACCGCCCTTTCCCCCGATGCCCCAGCTTTCGTCCCAATGCGGGTCGCAGATCTTAGCTTGTTAGCGCTGATGAGTGGCATTTTAATAAGTTGGCAGCTCGATATGGGAAAACAACTCTTCAACTTCGACTTTGGAGTGGCAGTTAAGCGCGCCGGTCACCACCTCTTTCGTCAGGTGTGGAGCAAACAATTCTATAAACTCGTACATATACCCCCGCAGGAAAGTACCCCGCCGGAAACCGATCTTGGTGGTGCTGGACTGAAACAAGTGGCTGGCATCCAAAGCCACCAAATCACTGTCCAACTCCTCGTCATAAGCCATTTTCGCGATAATACCCACGCCCAGCCCTAAGCGAACATAGGTTTTAATCACGTCCGCATCTGCAGCGGTAAAAACGACCTTGGGAGCCAGGCCACGCTCAATGAAGGCCTCATCCAGCTTGGAGCGCCCGGTAAAGCCAAAGACATAGGTCACAATCGGGTGTTTAGCCACGTCTTCCAGCGTCAGCTGTGACACTTGGCACAGGGGGTGATTTTTCGGCACCACAATACAACGGTTCCAGCGGTAACAGGGCATCATCACCAGATCACTGAATAACTCCAGAGCCTCCGTTGCCACGGCGAAGTCTACCGTGCCATCTGCAGCCATTTCAGAGATCTGCATAGGTGTGCCCTGATGCATATGCAAAGAGACGTCTGGATAGCGATTGATGAAGGTTTCGATAATACCCGGTAACGCATAACGCGCCTGGGTGTGGGTGGTTGCCAGTGACAAGCTGCCTTTCTTTTCATTGCTGAATTCCTGGGCAACCTGCTTGATACTTTCTACCTTGCGCAAAATTTCGCCGGCAGTCTTGAGAATAGCCTCACCGGCCGGTGTAATACGCGTTAAATGTTTCCCACTCCGTGAAAAAACCTCAACCCCAAGCTCGTCTTCTAACAGGCGTATTTGCTTGCTGATCCCTGGCTGTGATGTATAGAGACTTTGGGCGGTCGCGGATACATTCAAATCATGATGGGCAACTTCCCAAATGTATCGCAGTTGCTGCAGTTTCATAAGCCCTCCAAATGGCCTGGCACTGAAATTGATTATAAAAATATAAAAAAATATTCTTTTCCAGAATAGTAAGAAATGGATATATTTGCCAACCTATTTTTAGCAATTACTTATAGCCAGCCACCTTATACATAACCATAGTCTATATATTGATGGATATCTTGATCTTACTTTATATCTTGGCTGGCGCTGCTGTAGGGCTGGCAGTCGGCATTACCGGCGTTGGCGGGGGGTCTCTGATGACTCCCCTGCTGATCCTGTTCGGCTTTCCCTACCATGTGGCGATTGGTACCGATCTGCTGTATGCCTCCGTCACCAAAGCCGGAGGGGTCATTTCTCACCAGCGCCAAGGCCACATCAACTGGTCCATCGTCAGGACGCTGGCGGCCGGCAGTATTCCTGCAGCCATAGCAACCACCCTGCTGCTCAAATCCGTGTTTGCCAATGCGGATGAATACAAGCAGATCCTGACCTCCAGCCTGGGAGTGATGTTGCTACTGACCTCCGCGGTGCTGCTGTTTAAATCCAGAATTCAGCCCAAGGCCAGCCCTCATGAGAAAAAGTGGCTGCAGCTGAACTCAAAACCCCTGACATTTGTCATGGGCATCTTCCTGGGGGTCTTCGTCACCCTGAGTTCCGTCGGTGCAGGGGCTATCGGCACCGCCATTCTGCTGGTGCTCTACCCGGCATTACAAGCCAGACACATCGTCGGCACCGACATAGCCCACGCAGTCCCACTCACACTGGTCGGCGGTGTTGGTCATATGATATTTTTGGGAAATGTTGATTTCATGCTGCTTGGCTGCCTGTTGATAGGCTCTTTACCGGCAGTCAGTCTCGGAACGAAAATCGGCTCCCGACTTCCCAACCATGTACTTCAACCCATACTGGCCTTCATTTTGATGGGGCTGGGGGTCAAATTTGCTCTTTTCTAAGACGGTTTGGGGCTAAACCATCCCGAGAGGGACTAACAGGGTTTGGAAAGTGTTAACCAGAGGGCTGGAAGGTGTTAACCAAGGGTTGAAAGGTGTTAACGGAGGCGGACCTGTGGGGAAAAAAAGGGCTTCAAGCTGGTAAATGACCCAATAACGGTATCAACGAACGACTTCTGATGCCACACGACACCAATTGCTGGGGCTGATCATAGGCACCATGAAAACCGGGACTTTGGAGAGCTGCAAAACTCGAGAAGTGACAGAACCGATCACATTTTTGCCCATCGACTCTGGCCCGTGGCTGCCCATCACGATCAGGTCAGCATTTAACCGCTGCGCCTGCGACAGAATCACCTCGGCAGGCTTGCCCTGCTCCACAACAACATCTTCTATCCAGTCATAACCGGGCTTCAGGTCGGAGCGCTCGCTGGCGAGGGACGTCAGGATCTGATGTTTAATAGACTTCAGCACACTACCGTGAGGGTCCAGGGCTTCCAGCTCAGCGTAGGCTGACACCATGGCTTGGGCGTAACTACTAAGCGGTTCAACGGCATGAACAACAGTAACTTTCGATTTGATATTGGCAGCCAAATCCAGGGCGTGCTCTAAGGCGTGCCCTGCAAACGGCCCAAGATCTGTCGCGAAGACTATCTTTCGAATCATTCTCCCAGTACCTGGCCCCCAAAACGAACCCGCATAGTTCATAAATACGTCTTATGTGTTAAACATTCTTAACATGAAGAATAGCACTGTGTAGGTTGCAGGAAGGCAGTAGAGCAAAATAATCTATTAATGAAATATTTAAGACGAAGAGGTTAAAATTCAGAGGTAACGCTGTTTTGCCATCTGGCACATTATGTATCCTCCGGGATAAACTCATTCGCAATGCCGTGGGGCACATGGCCAGTAGCCACATGCCCTCGGGCAGAATCGCAGTGACTCTTTTGATCATCAAAGAAAACATCAGCCCCATAGGCTTTTAAGAATTTCCCCTTGTCCATGCCCCCCAGGAATAAAGACTCATCGATGCGGATATCCCATGCCCGCAACGTGCGTATTACCCGCTCGTGGGCAGGTGCTGAACGCGCAGTCACCAAAGCGGTTCTGATTGGCGGAACAAGGTCGTGGGCAAATTCTTTCTGGAGGCTTTGCAGCGCCGCAAGAAACTCTTTAAAAGGCCCGCCGGACAGCGGCTTGCGGGCATCGGCCTTTTCTTTTTCCGTAAACGCATCGAGCCCATGCTGTTTGAAAACACGCTCCGATTCATCGGAAAACAAAACCGCATCGCCATCAAACGCAAATCTCAATTGATCGCCGTGATCGGAACGGGTTTTGGAAGCCATTAATGTTGCCGCTGCAATACCATGATCCAGAGCGTGCTTCACATCATCGGCATCTGTCGAGAGAAAGAGGTGACAGCCAAACGCTGAGACATACCGGTATGGGCTCTCGCCGCCACAAAACGCCGCCCTCGAAATTTTTAAGCCGTAATGCTCAATGGAATTAAAAACTCGCAGCCCGGTGTCCGCACTGTTGCGTGACAGCAGGATAACTTCAACCCTGGGCTCCCCCTCCAGCTGATCATTGAGATGCAATAATTTCTGCACGACAAAAAAAGCATCGCCGGGTGTCAGCACATCGTTTTCATGATCAATCTGATAACGGGAATAAGCCTCAAGCCCCTCTGCTTCGAACACTTCATGACTGTCGCCGAGGTCGAATAATGCTCTGGAGGAGATCGCTATCACCAGTTTTCTGCCGTTCGCATGGCTCATAGGTACGTCGCCTTAGTTGTCAGTTTCCTGCGGTTATGGTCGGTTGCAACACGATTGACCGAATCGGACTCTCACGCTAAAAATCGAATTGGTCCCGTTGAGGGAAAACCCCAAAAATCCCCCCGGTATGGACAAAGACGATGTCTGTGGCACCCGCCATCGCCCCTTTTTTTATCTCTTCTACCAGACCGTGAAAAGCTTTACCGGTATACACCGGATCAAGTACCAACCCTTCCGTTCTAGCCAGCCACGCAATGGTTTCAAAAACGTCGTGTTCAGCTTTCGCGTAACCTGGCCCGATGTAATGATCATTGACATGAATACGGCACTGCTCCACATCAACCGAATCGCTCAGCATATGCTGATATCGATCATACCAGTCACGCATATCGGAACGAACTTTCGCCTTAAAATAAGCCTCATCATCGCACACCGCCATGCCCAACACTTTGGTGGACCAGCCCAAAAGATGGGCACCCAGGGTCAGTCCGGCCTGAGTCCCCCCAGACCCGGTCGCTGATACTATGTGACTGGGTACGATACGGTGCTGGCTAAAGTCGGCTTCCAGCTCCCTGGCGGCGGCAATGTACCCCCAAATACCTATGCCATCACTGGCTCCGGTGGGTATGACAAAAGGCTGGCAGCCTTGTTGCTTAAGTTTATCTGCCGCACGATTCAGTAATTGCCCCAATGAATCACGATACTCCCTGACCGGGTACATCTGAATGTCGGCACCGGCTAAATGATCGAGCAATAAATTCCCATCGGCCGCCCCCGCCTCTTCACCGCGTAACACCAGGGCCACTTTTAGCCCAAGCTGGGCCCCCAATAACGCCGTAGCTCGGCAATGGTTGGACTGCAGGCCACCGCAAGTTACGATGCTGTTACAACCTTGCTCGATAGCTTCTGCTAACACAAATTCCAGCTTGCGAACTTTATTGCCACTCAAGGTACTGCCGGTCAGGTCATCTCGCTTAACCCAAAGGTTGACCCCCAACTCAGCAGAAACTCTGGTTAAATACTGTAACGGGGTGGGTGTTAAAGCAAGATTCAGGCGCTTGGGGAACGTAAACATGAAAATATCTGCCAGGAGTGTGAGACTGTAACGTTAAGGTACTGACTGAATCATAAAGCAAACAAGCACAAAAAAGGCAGCCTCTGGCTGCCTTTTTATTCATCTCTCAAACGAAATGACCGCACTGGAACGGATCGATTTCACTTATCAGATAGATTTTATGGTGCCTTTCGGCAATACCGCATGGACAGCGGATTTCTGAAACTTCAGCTCAACATTATTGCCGGTTTCGATAACCATGTAGTTTTCATCGACCTTGGTAATTTTACCCAGCATTCCGCTGTTCATCACCACTTCATCCCCTTTACCCAGCGCTGTCACCAGTTCCTGGTGCTCTTTTTGACGTTTCCGCTGCGGACGAATCATAAAAAAGTACATGAAAATGAACAGGCCACCAAACATAACCAGGGTAATCATCGGATTACCCTGTGGGGCTGGAGCCTGAGCTTGCGCCATCGCGGCGGGGATGAAAAATTCCATCTATATTCCTCGTTGCTACACAGTAGATTTTAAAGCCTGAAACTCTACCGTCTTTGCCATTCTCAGGCAATCAACAATGAAGAAAATGAGGGGCAATATCCCCTCTTAAGCATAATCGCGAAATAATTTTCGAAAAGTACTGGGCGACAGCCCTGTCCAGCGCTTGAAAGCATTGGTAAAACTGGTTCTGTCGGAAAAATCCAAAGAAGCCGAGATGCTGTCAATGCTCATGTTTTGCTCTACCAGATAGGTGATGGAGTGGTGAAAGCGCACCTGATCACGTAACTGAGCAAAACTGATTCGCTGTTGCTGTAGCCGACGTTGCAGCGTCCTTTTGGAGAGATTCATCTCTTCAGCAATAAAATCAATGGATAACGAGCACTTCCCTATGCGCTTTTGCAGCACTTCTACAACACGTCCAGGCACACCGTAAACTTCCGGCAAACGCGCCTGTTGTACATATTCTTCAAATGTCCTTACGCCATCAGCACCAAAGCCCGCACGCAGCTTTTCAGGATCGATAGGTTGAACTCTCTGAAGCTCTATCATCTTGGCCACTCCTTTTGCCATTAATTCAATAGTTTCGATGTCTTCATCTGTAAAGCCAGTTTGATTGGATTCGCCCTTCAGAAAACAAAGCACTCCGTAGAGCTGACCAGCGACAAACACTGGTGAACTGAGATATCCCCGAACGACTAAATCAGTATAGGACACGGCATCAGAGTTCACACAAGAATTGTCGGTAAAAATGGTCCTTTTTTGCTCTACAGCCAAGCTGCACCAAGGGCTATCCTTTCCTATGGCGTCTAGCTCAGATAATTTTGTGCCGCTGTGTGCCTCCACAACAGCATCATCCTGCAAAAAGCGTAAACGAAGCAAAAGCGCCTCATCCGCTTGAAACATCAGTCGGCCCGCATTCAGATAAGCCTCAGAATGCGGAAGAAAACCTTCGTAATAATCCGTCAATAAAGCGAGTAAGCACCGCAAACGGCCATCCATTGTCTGGAGGTTGTTAGCCACCAGGTCATTTGACAGCGGTGAGTTGCCCTCTAAGGCAGCTTTTGATGCAGAAACGAGCAGTTCCTTTTGTTCTACCATAGTGTTTGAACGACCTTGATAGCTTTAATGACCTGAAAATTAGATAACGCCCTCATTTTCAGTCAATCGTCTGATAATTTCTTATCTGAGGGTCGTCAGTTGGGGGGTCAAACTATTCCTTATACGGACAATTAACCAGCCTGATACGCGCCAAAAGGTTGTTTTTAGTGACAATACTTCAATGTTGTTAACCAAAACTCCATAGTGCCAGAAATTATTAATATTAGATGATTCAAATCATTAGATTTTATAAACAGATCACAGTTTGTACACTGGACGGAAGTATGACCCAGAAACACCCGAAATGATCGCGTTTTAGCCAGCTCAAGGGCTTTCCAAGAGAGACCTTAGCAGCGGATAACCCACCGCATTTCCGATGTGATGAGCACGGAGCGTCTGCCCGGCCAAGCCCAATCACTCAGGCAGGCCAGCGGAACAATGAAAGATGAAAGATGAAAGCGGGAGTGTTAATGGTGAGGCGCCGCCAGGTCGACAGCTGAGTCCAGACGCTGACTGTACCCGTCCCTGGTTGCGTCTCAGGCTGCCGTTCGGGGCACAACGTATATCTCGAACAACAGTGTTTCGCCAACAGGAGCCACCGCCTGCGAGTGGCTCCTATCTAGAGAAACTAAATACTACAGACCTAACTCGTCGAGCTTGGCGATGACGTCATCGTGATGGGATTTGGTTTTGAACTTATCCATGATGCACTTCAGCCGACCGTCCTTACCGATGATGTAAGTCGTGCGGATGAGCCCCATAAACTCCTTACCCATAAACTTCTTCATTCCCCAACACCCGTACTTGTCCGCAATGGCGTGATCCTCATCCGACAAAAGAGTAAAGTTCAGATCTTGCTTCTCAATAAATTTGGGCAGGCGGGCAACAGGGTCCGGGCTCACCCCCAAAACCACTACATCGTGTTTATCCAGTTCCTTTTTGCTGTCACGCAATCCGCAAGCCTGTACTGTACAGCCGGGTGTCATGGCTTTGGGGTAAAAATACAGGACGACATTCTTCTCACCCTTGAAGTCTTTGAGACTAACCGTGTTATCGTTTTGATCTTTAAGCGTGAAGGCCGGTGCGAGATTTCCGATTTTGGGGTAAGCCATGGAGATGTATTCCTTTATGCAATTTCTGAGACTAAATTATATATGCCTCAGCAACCTCATGGCCACGGATAGACTCAATAGACCGCCAGTCGTGCCCGCACAGAGAGGGAACCGGCACCACCAGATCAAATATTCAACAGCTCAAATATCCCCACTCTATTTGGGCTTTCACTCTTAACCCCTGCTGATTCAACTGCCCCAGGAGCAGCTGCAAATCTTCGACGCTGAGAAAATCCCCGACTTCCACCAGGCCTCCGTCTCCACACAGGGTGACATGATGCAAGGTGTCTGTTTCATCCCTACCCAGCAACAGCGACAGATGGGAACGATCAAAACTCCAAAAACGGGACACGGAGCCAAGACGCTTTCTCACCGCAACATAATGCCTCGTAATTAACAGCTCCTCACGGCTGGCACAGCGTAACCGGACCAAATACAGCATTCCGCCCAGAATCAGCATTTCCAGCAGTATGAAGGGGATTACCAGCCAGGCCCCTAAGGCAAAAAACAACACGCTGGCCAATGCCGCCGGAACAAACACCCCCAGCAACAGAAAAACCTGCGCCTCACTGGATAAAGAATGGTTAGGCTCCAATACCACTGACGTGTTATCGCCCAAGTCTCGCTGTATCTTGACCATAGCTGTTCGAGCTCCAGACTGCTTGCCTGACGGTCAGTAAGACCTGCCCCTCCCCTGTCTTACCTCTTTTTTGTAGTGTCCACTTGCACGACAATTTAATGCTAGCAGCGCAACCAGGCCACTGCTGCACTAAATCTGAATATTAAGAGCCATACTTAAAACAGTATTTAAAATAGCCCGATCGCCCTCAAGCGGATCAAAACTCAAAACCTGCAGACATAAAAAAAGCGCGGACATCCGCGCTTTTTTACTGGCAATCGATTGACTGCCATTTTTTGCCCTGCCGGAGGCTGCCTGCCTTCAAAATACCCTACAGACAGATACCGGCACAGGTTAAAGCGAATTAAGGCAGCAAGTCTGCTACCGCATCACGCTCTTCAGCCAGCTCTGTTTCAGTGGCTGTCATCTTCTCACGAGAGAACTCGTTGATTTCAACACCCTGAACAACTTCCCAGTCGCCGTCTTTACACACGCAAGGGAAAGAGTAGATCAGGCCTTCCTGAATGCCGTAGCTGCCATCGCTGTACACACCCATGGAAACCCAGTCACCCGCTTCAGTTCCGAGTGCCCAGTCGCGCATGTGGAAGATAGCGGCGTTAGCAGCAGAAGCCGCTGAAGAGGCGCCACGAGCTTCGATAATAGCCGCACCGCGTTGCTGTACGGTTGGAATAAAGTCACCTTCGTACCAGGCCTGATCGATCAAGCTGATGGCGTCAGTACCGTCAACCAGAGTCTGGTGAATGTCTGGGTACTGAGTGGAAGAGTGGTTGCCCCAGATGGTCAGTTTCTTCACATCGTTGATGGTTTTGCCAGTCTTCTGAGCCAGCTGAGTCATGGCACGGTTGTGGTCCAGACGAGTCATGGCAGTAAATTGACGGGGGTTGATGTCTGGGGCATTGCGCTGGGCAATCAGAGCGTTGGTGTTGGCAGGGTTACCCACAACCAGAACCTTGATGTCGCGGGAAGCGTGATCGTTGATCGCTTTACCCTGTACAGAGAAGATCGCAGCGTTGGCGGCCAGCAGATCTTTACGCTCCATACCCGGTCCACGCGGACGCGCACCAACCAACAATGCGTAATCCGCATCTTTAAAAGCAACGTTAGCATCGTCAGTACAAACCATACCCGCCAGCAGAGGGAATGCACAGTCGTCCAGCTCCATAGCAACGCCTTTCAGAGCGTTCAGGGCAGGAGTAATTTCCAGCATTTGAAGGATGACAGGCTGATCTTTGCCCAGCATTTCACCGGCTGCAATGCGGAATAACAAGGAGTAGCTGATTTGACCGGCGGCGCCAGTCACGACAACACGTACGGGTGCTTTCACAATAAATCTCCGTTTACGCTCTATTTAAGAAAGTGGGGATAGGCGTTGAAAAACACCCATCTGGCGGTGGGCCATTATAGGGATTCAACAGAAAAATGCACCAAAAACTGTGCCCTTGGCCGTTGGCACCTTGACTAAAACCCGGGATCTTGATGCCAAAAGACAAGAAAGCCGGCAATCTCCCGAGCTATCCGTGTGGCACGTGAATATTCATGCCCCACACGAGTGCAGCTCAGAACGCCGTGAGGCACACCGCTGCCCCACGTTTAAACTCGGCCAATCCGCGGGCCACTAGGCCGTGACCGCCTGGTATCTCTCACTCAGCGCGTCATAGAGTTCTGTTTTGAAGCTCTCGCTGGAGGCGTCCAGCAACATGGATGCTTCAACAAGGTGCTCGTTGTCTTCCTTGCCATTCCAGATTTTGACGTAGGAGCCGTCCTGGTAGCCATGATCCTGGCGGAAGAAGTTCAGTACATTTTTACCCACATAGCCCTTGAACAACATATCAAAATCCATGTTCATTCCAGCCAATAAGCGGCCAAATTCTGCCACTGAAAAGCTTTTGCGGGTCAACACGTCGGCGGCAAACCGCTCGAGATCCTGACGAAAGTCGGTTTCATCGGTGGCGATAACCAACTCGCGCTCCACCGTTGCGGTGATGGAGTCCAGTGACTGACCCGATTGCAGCAAAATACTCAAACCGAAATGCCAGATATCAATCAGCTCCAACTGAACCTGTTCGACATCGGCAGTCTGCTTTTTCCACCATTTCCAGCCGTAATGATCCAGCAGTTCACCACACTCGATCCAGATAGCGCGATACCAGGCAAAGTTCTGGTTTCGCCACTCGGCGTTGACCTTGGTGTTCATACTGTCCTGCAGTTCCAGCATGGTTTTCAGTTGTTGTTGTATGGCTTGTTGCGGCATTCGTCCCCCAATGCATCGTATGGCAATCTCAAGGCCCCATATTAGCAAACATCCCCGCGTCACCACAGCCCGTAATCACCTGACATTGACACGAAACTGTCACCATAACCTCATCTGCCTGTCACAAGGGCTACATAACCTGCTTCATATGATGAAATATCCGAAAAGAACAGCGCGGGCTTCGCTGAACCGGAAAAGCCACAGCGACAAACCCATAACAACCTGCATTAAAGTCATGAACTCTGACACATGGGGCAACCGCTCATGAAATTATTACAGAACCTGCATCATTATGACTTGCTTACCTTTGACTGGTGTCTGCGGCGTCGCCATCTTCGACAGCTGACTCAAGTCAGTCGCTGGGTATCCAAAACCGCTGACGGTCACCTCTACGGTATTGCCGCACTGCTGCTGCTAATCCTCCAGAACTACCCGATGCTGACGTTGATGCTGGCCGCCTTTGTGGCAGAGCGGAGCCTCTACTTTGTACTGAAATCACACTTTCGCCGCAACCGCCCGCCACAGGCAATTCCCGGCTTCAAAAGTGTCGTACAGCCCAGTGATCAGTTCAGCTTCCCATCGGGGCACACGTCGGCGGCATTTCTGGCCGCCACCCTGCTCTACCAGCTGATGCCGACGCTAGGCTGGGTGCTCTACCCCTGGGCCTGCGCCGTGGGCACGTCCCGTGTCTTACTGGGGGTCCATTTTCCCACCGACACAGTCGCTGGCGCGCTGCTGGGATTGAGCATCGCGGTGATGACGCTGTGCCTTTTTGGGACACCGTAGTGCATACGGCCTAGGTTTATACGACCTAGATTTATACGACCTAGGTTTATACGACATAGGTTCATCCGAGAAACACTCAAACGATTTAAGTTCAACCTGCAACCGTTCCACCTGCATAAGACCCAGCCCTCAGACTCAGGGCAATGAAGGAACCATTAGGAGCAATATGAAATTATTTTATGGTGTTCAAGGGACCGGTAATGGCCACATCAGTCGCGCACGCGCCATGGCCAAACATTTACGCGCATCCCACGTTGACGTGGATTATCTGTTTTCCGGCCGTCCCCGTGCCGACTACTTTGACATGAATATTTTTGGAGACTGGCAGTGCCTTGATGGTCTCAGCTTCGCCACCCACCAAGGCAAGATTCGCCCCATCGAAACCGCGAGACGCAATAATTTTCTGCAGCTGTTTCGCGATATCCGCCAACTGGATTTGAGCGCTTACGATCTGGTGATCTGCGACTTTGAGCCAGTCACCGCCTGGGCGGCAAAGCTCCAGGGCAGGCCCTGCATCACGCTGGGACACCAATATGCGTTTCAGCACGCCGTGCCAGTTGCCGGAGCTTCCTGGTTATCGAAGGCGATTATCAAACACTTTGCACCGGGTCAGCAGCAACTGGGGCTGCATTGGCACCACTTTGATCAACCCATTCTGCCGCCTATTGTCGACCTGCCCGTTGAGAATAGTGACCGGCCCGATGCGGGTTTCAACGGCGCCGTCGTCACACAAGAACCTGAGCAACCATCTCACGGGCAGCGCCCCCAAAGCATATTAGTCTACCTGGGCTTTGAAGCACCGGCACAAGTCATTCCCCTACTGCAAAAAATGACACACGCGCACTTTGTCTACTACGGTGAGTTTTCTGCAGCTAGCGAGCAGGGGAACGTGTCTCTGCGCCCATTAAGCGTGACGGGGTTCAAGAGGGACCTGCATCAGTCCAGCGGGGTGATATGCAACGCGGGTTTTGAACTCACCAGTGAAGCACTTTCCCTGGGCAAACGGGTATTGGTCAAGCCGTTGCAAGGCCAAATGGAGCAGCTTTCCAACGCTTTGGCTCTGGAGACACTGGAGCTGGGCAGTAGCATGGAGCAGTTGTCTGAAATAAAGATCCGAGAGTGGCTCAACAGCCCAGCAAAACCGGCCTGTCGTTACCCCGATGTGGCAAAAGCCATTGTTGAGTGGCTAACCACCCCTCAGCGCGAGCCCATTGAGAGCCTGTCGCAACGACTGTGGAGTCAGTCAAGCGTCACGGGTCATCATCAAGTCGGCCCGGAAAACGTCTCAATGGAAAGCGAAATCAAACTCGGGGCAACCCCAGGTAACGGCTTAACACCCCACAGCTGTTGACTGTTGAGGGGGAGGGGGGGGGGTAAATTATCCGCGGCGCTCAGACGTGATGTTTAAGCTTTGCGAAATAAACGATGAAAGTTCTCACCGGTAATTTCACACAGTTTCTCATAACTGATGCCTTTCAGGTCTGCGACAAAAGCCGCAACCTCGCGCACAAAAGCCGGCTCATTAGGTTTGCCGCGATAGGGAATTGGCGCCAGGTAAGGCGAATCGGTCTCCACCAACAGTCGATCCAGAGGCATTTTTCTGGCGACCTCACGAAGCTCTTCGGCATTTTTAAACGTAACAATGCCCGACAGGGAAATGTAATAATTCAAGTCCATCGCTGCGGAGGCCATTTCCCAGCTTTCCGTAAAGCAGTGCAGCACACCGGCGCTCTCATCATTACCATGTTCACGAATCAGGTTGAGCGTGTCTTCACGGGCATCCCGAGTATGAACAATGACCGGTAACCCGGCAGTCCCCGCCGCACGCAGATGAGTGGCAAAACTCTGTTGCTGTATGTCTTTACTGTCGTCGCTGTAATAGTAATCGAGGCCCGTTTCACCAATCGCCACGACCTTGGGGTGCTTGCCCCACTCCACCAATTGCGCTTCAGTCGCCAAACCAGCGTCCACATCAAGGGGATGAACCCCCACCGAAGCAACAACATCTGTATGCGCTTCTGCCAGAGCCGTCACCGCCTGGCGATTATCGAGACTAATGCCCACACACAACATTTTACCGACACCGCGTTCACGGGCCGCCTGCAACGCCGCATTTAAGTCACCGTCGTATTTATCCAGTTTCAAACGGTCCAGGTGGCAATGTGAATCAACTAGCATACTAACCTCGTTACTTCTTTTAACTTTTTAACTACGGCTTAACTGCAGCTTAACTGTACCTTAACTACAGCCCCCGGATCACCGACATTGCTGACGAAAAAAGCCAGGTCTCCCTGGCTTTTCAATAGGCTTACCCGTCGCGACAGTTACATGGTGTGGGTGGGGCGATCCGATTCAAGAGAACCCGCCAGGTAGGTTTCAATTTTCTTTGCTGCGGTATCGTCCTGATCACTGAACTGTACACCGACACCGGCAGCGCGATTGCCTTGTGCCCCTTTTGGTGTCACCCAGACCACCTTTCCCGCCACAGGAATTTTTTCCGGCTCGTCCATTAAATTGAGCAGCATGAACACTTCATCGCCCAAGCTGTAGCTTTTGTTGGTAGGAATGAATAACCCACCATTTTGAACAAACGGCATATAAGCTGCGTATAACACGGCTTTATCTTTGATAGTCAAAGACAAAATACCGTTACGCGTGCCGCCGCCACCAAATCCTTGCATAGTATCTCACTCATTAACCCGCGCTGTGATTCTGCGCTTAAAGTAATCCATTCATCATCTGCTGTCTACTTTGAGAGATTTTAACCGACTGTTTCGTCAGCGCCTGCCAGTCCATCATCAGCTCTTCCAGTACCAGCTGTTTGTTCGGGTTGGCACTGCTCAGCAACTGACGCTTAATCACAACCACCTTGTCCCAAAAGCGAAAAAGAATCTGGTGCGGCACTGCAGCAATGATCGCGATCAATTGAATCTCTTTCAACGACTTATCCGGCTGCTTAGCGGTGTCGGCCAGCTGTTGAGAACTGGCCGCTAACGACTGACCGTCATACTGCTGCCCGGCTTGCTGCTGCTTCAACCCCAACTGCAACCATTGCATAATAGCCTCAATCAAAGGCAACGGTTCTCCTCGCTGAAAGTCAGCCGCCACATCCAGAGCTGAATTGAGACCTTCGGCGAGAGCCAAAAGCCCGTCGGCAAGCGCTTGACGCTGTTCCAACTCATCCCCTTTCAACAGACCCAGGGCGGCTAAAGGCGCGCCACCGGCACAATCCAGCAAATAGGCTGCATCGCGCCCCACCGCCAAAGGGGTTAACCAGGCGAGGCTGTCTTTCACGTTGGGAATGGGGAAGCTCAGCTGCTGACACCGACTTCTAATGGTCGCCATGACCTGACTTGGCACATGAGAGATCAACAGCAACGAACTGTCACCAGAAGGCTCTTCCAGGCTTTTTAACAGAGCATTGGCCGCATTGACATTAAGTCCCTCAACAGGCTCGATAATGGCGACCTTTTTACCACCCTGCTGTGACGTCTTGGAGAAAAACTCCGTCAATCGCCGCACCTGATCAATTTTGATCACTTTGCTGCCCTCGTCAGGCCTCAGCACAAAAAGATCAGGGTGCGTCCCGGCAAGATTGAGTTCACAGCCCTTACAGCGCCCACAGGCAACCCGGTTCACCGGGGACAGGCACAACATAAACACCGCCAGCGCCCTGGCAAAGTGCAGCTTGCCTATCCCTCGCTGTCCGTTAAACATCAAGGCATGGGGCAATTTTTGATCACCATTTTGCAGGCACAGCCTTTCCCACGGTTGCATTTGCCACGCATAAGGGATTGCCAAGCTTTCTCGGATTACTTCAGTTTCAGTGACCATGGGCTATTTAGCTAAAAATTCAGAGCGTAAAGCTTAACAACATGAGGGGTCTTTTGCGATAATTTAACGGTCTCATTCACACCTAACGCCCACCACCACACACATCATTCAAGGGACTTACATTGGCCATCGATATCCTTCATCACGACGACCACCTGTTGATAGCCAATAAGCCTGCTGGGCTGCTGACCGTGCCGGGCCGAGGCCCCGATAAGCAGGACTGCCTGATAAACCGACTGCTGACCGAGCACCCCAACAGTCGCATTGTCCATCGCCTTGATATGGCAACGTCCGGCTTGGTCATTATCGCGCAAAGCCTGGCAGCGCTTCAGCGCTTAAGTCGGCTGTTTGAGCAGCGCCATATTCAGAAGGAATACACCGCAGTGGTCAGCGGCCTGGTCGCTCAGGACCGAGGCAGCGTCACTCTGCCGCTGATCTGTGACTGGCCAAACCGGCCTAAGCAGAAAGTTTGCGAGGAACACGGTAAAAGCGCTCATACCGACTTTGAGGTACTCTCCAGGCAGGCAGTCCCGGAAGATATAAAGACGCCAGCGTTAAGCCGGACCCGCGTGCAGCTGAAACCGGTAACCGGCCGCTCCCATCAGCTACGGGTCCACATGCAGGCTATAAAACACCCCATTCTGGGGGATGAATTTTATGCCGATGACCGCGCTCGATCTGCGTCCTCAAGACTGCTGTTGCACGCGACCCGGCTACGCTTCGATCACCCCTTTACCGGGGAAACCCTGGAAATAGTCTCCCAACCGGATTTTTGACGATGCGCTAACCAATCCTCGTCGCTTCGCAACACCCAAAAGGCATTCCCACTCCCTCAGTTAAGGCAGCAACTGATCGAGCACCAGCTTTAAATCACTCTGCACTGCGCTTAAATCCTGCCCGGCATCGACGACCCGATAACGGTCAGGGTTAGCCGTTACGCGCGCCTGATAACCCTGCCTAACCGCTTCAAAAAACTCAACGGCTTCCAGTTCAAAACGGTCCAGTGCCGCACGCTGACTTGCACGCGCCAGGCCGGTCGCAACATCAATATCAAGCACGATCGTCAGGTCCGGGCGCAGCTCACCCTGCACCAACTGTTCCAGTGTCGCGATCACCTCACAAGACAACCCCCGACCAGCCCCCTGGTAGGCGTAGGTTGCGTCAGTAAAACGGTCTGACAAAACCCATTCGCCTCGGGCCAGCGCGGGCTGGATAACCTGGTTCAAATGCTGCGCACGGGCTGCAAAGATCAACAGCAGTTCAGCGGTTTCATCAACGGTTTCATCGCGCTTAGCCAGTAACAATTCACGCACTTGTTCCGCCAAAGGCGTACCACCCGGCTCCCGAGTCACGCACAGGGGAACCCCTTTCGCTCTCAGGTAGGACTGAATAAATTCCAGGTTTGTGGTTTTACCAACCCCTTCAGTGCCCTCAAGCGTGATGAATTTTCCTGGCTGGCTGGACTTGCCAGACTGAAGTGAAGCTCCATGCCCGTCAGATACCAGCGTATTGTCAGTGTTTTTAATCGACACGTTGAATTCCTGTTTCAGCCTGAAGTCGGCATCAAGTTAATCACTCAATGAATTACTGTAACGTAGAACGGTAATTAGATGAGCGTTGTAATTGGTATTTTTTTACCGCGGCTTCGTGTTCGGCCAATGTCACCGAAAACTGGTGAGTTCCATCCCCCTTGGCAACAAAAAATAAAGTCTTACCCTCGGCTGGGTGTAACGCCGCATGAATGGCTTCCCGTCCTGGCAGTGCGATGGGCGTTGGCGGCAACCCGTTAATCATATAGGTATTGTATGGGGTCGGTTCTCTGAGGTTTTTACGGCGAATCTTTCCCTGGTATTGATCACCCATACCATAAATAACCGTCGGATCTGTTTGCAATCGCATGCCTCGCTGCAACCGACGGACAAATACCCCCGCTATTTCTGCTCGCTCATGAGGCGCACCGGTCTCTTTTTCAACTATAGAGGCCATGATCAATGCTTCATAGGCGTTCTTGTAGGGTAAATCGCTTGCCCGGTCCTGCCACTCGGCCTCCAGAACATCCCGCATTCGGCGATAGGCTTGCTGTATCAAATCCCAGTCGCTGGTGTGCTTGGAATACACATAGGTGTCCGGAAACAGCCAGCCTTCCGGAGTCGTATGATCAATACCCAGACGCGTTTTTAACGTGTCCGCACTGTGATCGGCCAGCACCGTTTGAATGTGTTGTTGACCACTTATTTCCCGCACTGCGTCTGCAAAAGTAATACCCTCCACCAACGTCAAAGTTCGCTGTTTAACCTTGCCAGCATGGAACAGGTGCAATAATTCTACCGGTGAGATTTGATCTGGAAGTTCATACTCCCCCAATTTAACATTGGTGGTTTCAGTAAGCTTTGCATAGAGAATCAATATTCGCGGAAACGTAAAGCTCTGCTGCCGGTAAAAATGGTAAATCACCCGATGCAATGAATCACCCGCTTTTAACTCATAGGTTCGGTATTCAGCTGGCACTTCAGTGGGAGTATGCAACCACTTCCACAAATACAGACCTGCTGACAATGTTATAGCCAGCACACAGGCCAGTAACAATCGAAACCATTGAGACAGAAACACCTTGCGTATCATGAACCAAATCGACTCTCTGACAGTACCCGTTGAAGTTGATCAATAACCTCACCAGGTGAAAAAATGACATCACCTATTTTTGACACTTCAACAATGCCGCGAACGCTGTTGCAAACAAATACCGAGTTAAACGTCGGCAAGCTCGTTAAATCAATAGCGGCAATCTCGACATTAATGTTCAACACCGGCAAAAGCTCGTTGATGATGAAACGGCGCATCACCCCATCAACACCACAATTTTTCAGGCTTGGAGTATAGAGCTGGCCATCGCGTTCCAAGAACACATTACTGCTGGTGGTTTCAACGACCCGCTCATCAGCATCCATCACTAATCCGTCCTCAAAACCGGCCTTCTGGCATTCTGCCTTTAACAAGATGTTTTCGAGGCGATTGAGGTGTTTGATTTCTGCCAATACGGGGTTGATGGATAAACGCTGCTGACACAAATGTAAATTGACAGGCTGCCGGGACAAGGCCGGTGGAGGCGGATGCAAACTACAGACAACCGTCGGCACCAGCGTTGGATCAATACCGTAGCCCCGACCACCGGCACCCCGAGTGACGATTATTTTGAGGACGCCCTCGGCTTTTTCAGCGGCCGCATCTGAAATTAATTTTTGCACCCAGTTTTCCACCGATGTTATATCAACCGGGATACTTAAGCGCTGACACCCCTCCACCAGACGCGAGCGATGATAAGACCACAGCGGAAGCTGCCCCTTGAGCAGGCGCATGGATTCGAACACGCCATCACCAAAGGCCAGACCGCGATCAAGGGCAGAAACTGACGGGCCAAGCTGCCCGTTAACAGAAATAACCGTCATGCTTAGCGACGCCAGGGCCCTGCCCCCGGCGTCATGACTGATTAAGGTAATTTGCGGAACAGCAAAGAACCATTGGTGCCGCCGAAACCAAATGAATTGCTCAATGCGGCTTCAATTTTACGTTCTTGCGCAATGTGAGGCACAAAGTTGAGATCACACCCTTCATCGGGATTATCCAGGTTAATCGTGGGGGGCGCGACCTGATCGCGGATCGACAATATACTGAATATCGCCTCAACACTGCCCGCAGCACCCAGCAAATGCCCAATCATCGATTTAGTGGAGCTGACGGCCACTTCACCGGCCGATGAGCCCATCACGGTTTTCACCGCTTTACATTCTGCAACATCGCCAGCAGGCGTCGAGGTACCGTGAGCATTGATGTAGTTAATGTCGGCCACGTCGATTTTGGCATCGTTAATCGCGTTCTGCATAGATTGAGCTGCGCCCTCACCATTCTCGGGTGGTGACGTCATGTGGTAGGCGTCACCACTCATGCCAAACCCAATCAACTCGGCATAAATTTTTGCGCCGCGGGCTTTAGCCATTTCATACTCTTCGAGCACCACCACACCGGCACCGTCGCCAAGCACAAAACCATCACGATCCTTGTCCCACGGCCGGCTGGCCGCCTGGGGATCCTCGTTGCGGGTAGACAGCGCGCGGGCGGCTGCGAAGCCTCCCAGCCCCACTGGGGTACAGGCCATTTCAGCACCGCCGGCGACCATGGCATCCGCTTCGCCATACTGGATCATCCGTGCCGCCAGGCCGATATTATGCGTACCGGTGGTACATGCCGTAACGACAGAGATGTTCGGCCCCTTTAGGCCGTACTTTATGCTCAGGTTGCCAGAAATCATGTTAATAATGGCACCTGGTACAAAAAACGGAGAAATTCTTCGAGGCCCCTTGGTATCAATAATGTGTGTGCCGTCTTCAATAGAACCAATGCCGCCAATACCTGCACCTATAGCAGCGCCGATGCGACAGGCATTCTCTTCGGTGATTTCAAGACCTGAATCTTCAAATGCCTGAATGCCGGCGACCATTCCATACTGAATAAATGGATCCATTTTCCGTGCGTCTTTGACCGGCAAATAAGGTTCAACCGTAAAATCTTTAACCGGGGCACTGAACCGGGTTGTAAAAGCCGATACATCGAAGGCTTGAATGGGGGTAGCACCACTGCGACCCTCGAGAATGCCTTTCCAGGTAGAGGCCACATCATTACCCAGTGGCGTTACCATTCCAAGACCCGTTACAACTACTCTACGACGCGACACACAGCCTCCTTACGATTCTCGGACAACCTCAATGAAATATTTTCACTGAGCATGGGTGCTGATCATCACCCTGAAACACCAAGAAATTTTAATCAATTTTTATAGGGCAAACACAGAAAAGCCGCACTATCTTGCAATAGAACGGCTTTCTTGAAACGTTTCAAACCTGTTTGAAACGATTGGCTTTACGATCAGCCGCTAACAGGGGATTAACCCAGGTTAGAGTTTACGTAATCAATAGCCAGCTGAACGGTAGTGATCTTTTCAGCTTCTTCGTCAGGAATTTCAGTTTCGAATTCTTCTTCCAGAGCCATAACCAGCTCTACAGTATCCAGAGAGTCAGCGCCCAGATCTTCAACGAAAGAGGCTTCGTTTTTTACTTCTTCTTCTTTAACGCCCAGTTGCTCTGCAACGATCTTTTTTACGCGCTCTTCAATGCTGCTCATAGTGATTTTCAACTCCTAATTGAAATAAATAGTTCGCAGTTTGAATTGCTCCCCAAACAGGAGACAACCCTAATAATTTGGACAAACAACTTAAAGGGGCATTCTACATCGAATTTCCCACGTTGTAACGCATCCGCTTAAAAATCTTTGTTAATACGAGAAAATGTTCGCAAAAACAAAGAGTTACGCCATATACATGCCGCCATTTACGTGCAGCGTATCACCCGTAATATAGCCCCCGGCGTCGCTTGCCAGAAAGCCCACTACCGCAGCAATCTCTTCCGGCTGCCCCAATCGCCCAAGGGCAATCTGTGACAGCATCAACTCTTTTTGCTCTTCAGACAACTCTTTCGTCATGTCCGTATCAATAAAGCCAGGCGCCACGGTATTCACCGTAATGCCGCGAGAGCCAACCTCTTTGGCCAGGGCTCGAGCAAAACCGGCAACACCCGCTTTGGTTGCGGCATAGTTAGACTGGCCGGCATTTCCCATGGAGCCAACCACAGAACTGATATTGATGATGCGCCCCCAGCGAGCCTTCATCATGCCGCGCAGACAGCCCTTGCTTAAACGATAGATCGCACTGAGATTGGTGTTGATCACGTCAAACCACTCATCATCGCTCATGCGCATCAGGAGGTTATCTTTTGTAATTCCCGCATTGTTAACCAGAATCGCCGGCGCCCCAAAATCCGCCTGCACCTCTTTCAACAAGGTGGCCACAGAATCAGCATCCGCCACATCCAGAACCTTGCCAACGCCCTTGATGCCTTTTTCGGCAAAGCGAGCTGTGATTTTTTCCGCACCAGATTCACTGGTTGCCGTGCCCACAACAACAGCACCTTCTGCGCCCAGATGATCTGCAATCGCAGCGCCAATTCCACGACTGGCACCTGTTACCAAAGCGACCTTACCATTAACACTCATAGACAATTCATTCCTTCAATCATACTTACCGAGGCAAGATCTACCCATATCAGCGATGCCAACTCGTGCAGCACCCTTTCTGTCTGTCCCAGACGTCACAGCACAATAGCAGCTCTTAAGCACAGGACAGTCATTTATAAATCAACCGTCTCTACCCAGCAATGTCACCGCCAGCGCACAACAGCTTAAAATAACAAACCAGCGTATTCGATGAACGCCCTCGAACAACTTAGCCTATTTACGACAACTCAGCCAAAGCTTTGTCCAGATCAGCCGGGGTTTCCGTCGAAAATGCGGACAATCCCTTATCGATACGACGACACAAGCCCGACAATACCTTGCCAGGACCACACTCAACAACCTGCGTTACACCCGCCTTAACCAAAGCCAGGGTGCAATCTACCCATAGTACCGGCGTGTAAATCTGCTCAATCATTAAAGTCTTAATTTTTTCCGGATCCGTCTCGGTTTTCGCATTCACGTTATGCACAACCGGTACCGTCGGCTCTGAAAAAGTCGTTGCCAGGATCTGGTCGGCCAGATTATCGGCAGCCGGCTGCATCAAGGACGTATGGAATGGAGCGCTCACCGGCAGGGGCAGGGCTCGCTTGGCGCCCGCCTCTTTACAGCCTTCAATGGCGCGTTCAACCGCCGCGGCATGACCCGCAATAACCACCTGGCCGGGCGAGTTAAAGTTTACCGCAGCCACCACCTCGTCACCGGCTGCAGCGGCACACGCCGCATTAATAGCCTCGTCGTCCAAACCAATAATGGCCGCCATCGCCCCCACACCCGCCGGAACGGCTTGCTGCATATATTTACCGCGCAGCTGCACCAGCTTAACCGCGTCCTCAAACGCCACAACCCCGGAACACACCAGTGCGGACCACTCACCCAGACTGTGTCCGGCCATCAAAACGGGCTGCTGGCCGCCTTTGTCAGACCAAACGCGATACAGAGCCACACTGGCGGTCAGCAGCATTGGCTGAGTCCGCTCGGTGAGATTCAGCTCTTCTTGCGGACCATTTTGCACCAGTTGCCACAGGTCATAGCCCAGGACAGCCGAGGCTTGTGAAAACGTTTCTTCAATGACAGGAAACTGCTCCGCCAACTCAGCCAACATTCCTACTTTCTGCGAGCCCTGCCCAGGAAAAACAAATGCAAGCTGTTCATTCACAGTAGAAACCATACTAGAAGCCTCAATTGACATAAATTTTAAAATTCCATTGTAATGCGCGAGAAACCAATCGACGCACCTTATTCTTTATTTTGTGACAAACCTGCCCCTTTGAAGCAAGCTCATTCAGAGTCATCTCACACCAACCCAGCCGTAAACTCCTCAGATTAATGGAGACAATCGGCTATTTGATGATTGATTTTATTCGGTATATCTCCCGCCGCCTGCTCTTTGGCCACCGCCAGAGCACACTCGAACCCCTTTGCATCAACCGAGCCGTGGCTTTTAACCACCACCCCCTGTAAACCAAGGAAGCTCGCGCCATTATAACGGGCAGGGTCAAATTTGGTATGCCATTTTAGCAACAAAGGACGGGCAATCTGGCCAACCAGTCGATTCCAAAAGCCACCCTCCAGCAATTCCCGCAAATACGAGGCCAGCAAACGGGCCACCCCTTCGCTCACTTTCAACGCCACATTGCCCACAAAACCATCACAAACCACCACATCTGCCGCGCCCGTGAAGATCCCATCCCCCTCAATGTAGCCAACGTAATTCAAGTGGTCATTTGACTCAAGCAACGCCGAAGCCAGACGAATCTGCTCATTTCCCTTGATATCTTCCGAGCCTATATTCAGCAAACCCACAGATGGTGAGCTGACACCGGCCGTTTCCGCCAGGACACTGCCCATCAACGCAAACTGGACCAATTGCTCGGAGGTGCAATCGACGTTCGCCCCCAGATCGAGCACATAACTGGCCCCCTTAGCCGTAGGAACTGCCTTGCATATGGCCGGCCGATCTATGCCAGGAAAGGTTTTTAGAAGGTACTTGCCCATGGCCATCAATGCACCCGTATTGCCGGCACTGATGCAAGCCTGAGCCTCCCCTCGGGCAACCAGATCTATGGCTTTCCACATGGAAGAATCCTGCTTATTGCGTAAGGCATAGGCGGGTTTATCCGACATGCTAACCACTTGTGTCGAGACGACAAAGTGAACGTTATCGGGCAATGAAGAGGGAGCTGTGGATGCTTCGCCGACGAGGATGATGGCCAGTTCAGGATTGGCTTGAGCGAAGTTTAGTGCGGCAGGTAACGTAGAACGGGGACCTAAGTCCCCGCCCATAAGATCAACTGCAAGAGTCAGCTGAGCTGGCAAACGAATTAATCCGAATTAATCGTCGCTACCGGTATCAACTACTTTACGGCCTTTGTAGAAACCGTCTGCAGTCACATTGTGACGCAGGTGCTTCTCACCGCTGGTAGGATCTACAGACAAAGTCGGTCCGGACAGAGCGTCGTGTGAGCGGCGCATGCCACGTCTGGAACGGGTTTTCTTACTTTTTTGAACGGCCATTATTGACTCCTATTGCTCAAAGTTCGCCGGAACCGGGGCGCCTCAGGATTTCGGCGAGCCCTTTAATTGCTCCAACACTTGAAACGGGTTATTGGACGATTCGGCCTTCTCTTCAGCCTCGTCATCACCAAAGCTGGTCCGCTCAACACAGTCCTCATCGTGGTAGGACACCATCGGCAGATTCAGCAATAATTCGTCTTCGATAATCGTGTAGATATCCGCCTGCCCCTCCCCCAGAATCACAGGATCCAAGGCTTTAGGCAATTGCTTGGCCCGCTCTTCATCCCAGACGATAGCCAGATTTAACTCGGCTTCCAGAGGAACTTCAGTTGGCCCAAGGCATCGCTGACACATTACGGTTAATACACACTTAGCCTGCCCCGTAATCACGCGATGTCTCTCTTCATCGACACCGAACTCCAGTACAACCTTTACTTCATCGCTATTGTTAAGGGAAACATCCATCAAACGGCTAAGCTCGGAAACGGCAATATTGCCTTCCAAACCAAGCCCTTGCTGGGCAAATTTCCGCGGATCGATATAACGCGGCAACTGAGTATTTAAGGGGGTACTTGACATAAGCGCGCAATTTTAGGGAGTCAGCCCCCCGCTGTCAAAGAAAAATCACCAGATAACTGTATGAAATTACACAATTTCTCACCGAAATAATTAAAATACACACCTCGCCTTAAAAATGTGTGATTTATGAGCCATATTGTCCTTGCATCCAGTTCTAGATATCGTCAGCAACTTCTTGAAAAACTTGGACTTACGTTCGTGGCCGCCAGTCCAGACATTGACGAGCAACCCCACACCGGCGAAAGCCCCAACAGTATCGCCCAAAGACTGTCTGAAACGAAAGCCAGGGCACTCAAAGAGCGCTTCCCCAACCATTTAATCATCGGCTCTGACCAGGTCGCCGAACTGAACGGCATACCCATTGGTAAACCCGGCAATCACCAGCGGGCTTGCCAGCAACTCCAGGCGGCCAGTGGCAACACCCTGCACTTTCATACGGGCGTGGCTCTTTTCAATAGCGCCACCGCCACCATGCAATACGCCAGCTCATGCTATGAAGTGAAATTCCGCCAACTGACGCAGCCCCAGATTGACGCCTACCTGCGCAAAGAAGCCCCTTATGACTGCGCTGGCAGCTTCAAGTCAGAAGGTCTCGGCATTGCATTGTTCGAATACATCCGCGGCGATGACCCCAACAGCCTGATCGGGCTCCCACTGATTCAACTCACACACCTGCTGCTTAATGAAGGGATCGACGTCCTCCGGCAATGACTCACCGGAGAGGGTCAGCACAAAACAACATCAACAAATGGCAAGACACATCAGACATTTTATGAAAATGACACATCTTGCTCTTGGTCAGTCAGGCTCTTTTAAGTAGAATCCCCCGCCCCTGGATCGAGCCTTGAAAGAACCCGGGCAACCAATCAGCCCATGCTGAACATTAAACACCTTAAGCCGTGTTGCGCTTTAAATTAGGTGGGCCAAGGATTAATAGCAGAATTTTACATCAAGGCGCGCTCAACACCGCAGACACAGCTCAATGCCATCCAGCAGCCGACCTTTAGCCATGACCGCCCAACACCAACAACAGCACCGAGAAAGACACTGACCCCATGTCAAAATTTCTGACCAACAATGAAATTAATGTCCTTCAGGAAAACCTCGACCTGTTTGGCTCCGCACCCGAAGCGAGAGCCTCAGCCACCCCATCCACGCCAAAGGCAAGAGCCGAACGCACCGCTCAAACAGCCAAGCAGCGCGCCACCCACAAGAGGTCGCACGCCGCAAAAGCAGAAACGGCCAAGCCCGCCCTGCAGCAATCTATTGACTTGCTGATTGAGTCGCCAGCCGTCCCAAAACCCGAAGCCTCACCCATAACAGCCCACCCATCGTCACCCACAACCAACGCCAAAGCCAAAGCCAAAGCCAAAGCCAAAGCCAAAGCCAAAGCCAAAGCCAAAATCGAACCCGAAACAACGGTCAAAACCATCGAAGCCGTCAAACAAGCAGCTGCGACGCGGCATTTAACACCACAACCAGAGAGAGCTCCGACGGAGGAAACCCCGGAAGGAAGAACAAAGTACCTTGCCGTGCGCGCACTCTCCCCAACAGCGGCCAAAGAGGCGCTGCAGAATAAGGGCGCCCAGGTCATTAACTATTCCATGGAAAAGCGCGACCCGGCATTGAAGAACTTATTCGAAGCCTTATTGGACTCAGGACTGGAGTATCGAATTGAGAACCTACCGGTCCACTGGCTGCTCATTGAAGACGACCACCCCACAGCGCACCACACGCTAAACAACTCGGTTGAACTCGCCTTTTGCAGCAATTGGTTTGAACAACAAAAGGCTCGCATCCGGCGCCTGCGCGGTGTCGACTATATCGATGCCTGCGCCGGGATTGCCCAACAGCTTCAACTGAAAAGCCAGACGCGCGGTATCATTTAATACAGTTGTGGCGCTTAATTCACCCGCCACATTCCGTGTCATTCCAGCAAAACTCCCTATACTGTGATTGACAGACAAATCAACACAGAAGAGAAACGGAATGTCCTTTAAGCATGCTGCCTTCCTCAGTCTGATCTTTTTTCTAACGGGCTGTGCTGCACTTTTAAGCAGCTCTTTGGACGAACTCTACGGCGCCCCACACCCCAGAGAAAGAACCGTCGCCTACAACCAGCCACTGGGCGAAAACTTCAACCAAAAGATCAAACCCATACTGGAAAACCGCTGCACTGTTTGCCACGGCTGCTACGACGCCCCCTGCCAACTGAAAATGTCCTCCACCACAGGCATACAGCGGGGGGCCAGCAAAGAACTGGTGTACGATGGCCTGCGCTTAACGGCCAGTTCACCGAGCCGGTTATTTGTTGATCACGACACCATCGAAGAATGGCGCGAAGCCGAATTTCACCCGGTCCTGAATGAACGCCTACAGTCTGTCAACGCCAACCTTGAAGGCAGCCTGATATTCAAGATGCTGGAGCTCAAAAAACAACACCCAGCCAACACGCAAGCCCTGCTGCCCAGCGACATCACTGTCAATATAGACCGTGACTATCAGTGCCCCAAAATCGAGGAGTTTGACAGCTTCGCCCAAAAGCATGCCAACTGGGGCATGCCATACGGCCTGCCGCCCCTCAGCTCGCAAGAGCACAACGCCATTATCTCTTGGCTTGCCAACGGTGCACCCTTACCCGATGAGCCCCCCCTACCTTCAGAGCTGCACATTAAAATCCATCAATGGGAACAATTTTTCAACCAAACCCCGCTCAAGAACCAACTGGTCAGTCGATACATATATGAGCACCTGTTTTTAGGGGCATTGTATTTTGACGAAGTCTCATCGGAACATTTTTTCAAGCTGGTGCGCTCCACCACGCCACCGGGAAAGCCCATCAAAATCATTGCCTCCCGACGGCCCTATGACTCCCCCAACACCGATGAGTTTTACTACCGCCTGCAGCACAGCGTCAGCACCCGGCTCGACAAGACTCACATGCCCTACGCTTTAAATGAAAAAAGGCTGAACGACTGGGAAAAGTGGTTTCTCAACGATAGCTACCAGGTCACCTCGCTCCCGTCCTACGACCCTATGGTCGCCGGCAATCCTTTCATTGCATTTGAGCAAATCCCACCTCAATCGCGATACCGCTTTATGCTGGAAGAAGCGGAATTTACCATCATGGGGTTTATCAAAGGGCCCGTCTGTCGAGGACAGGTCGCTCTCAATGTGATTCGTGATCGCTTTTGGGTTTATTTTATGAGCCCGGACCTCGTAGACCCGGAAGCCGCCAGCAAATTCCTTGCTTCACAAGGCGCTCACTTACGGCTGCCCACCGAAACCGGTAGCACCCTTCGGCCAATCTCGAACTGGGTGAAGTACTCCTCTCTCCACAAGAATTACCTGAAAGCCCAATATGAAGCCAACAAACGCTTTGTTGAAAAAAACCACATCAGCCTTGACGAAAAAATCATTTGGGATGGCGATGGCAAGAACCCCAATGCCGCTCTGACCGTGTTTCGCCACTTTGACAGCGCCAGTGTCGTTAAAGGGCTCGTTGGCACCAAACCCAAAACCGCCTGGATCATCAATTACCCAATTCTCGAACGTATCCACTACCTCCTGGTCGCCGGTTTCGATGTCTACGGAAATGTCGGCCATCAGTTAATCACACGTCTCTACATGGACTTTTTGCGCATGGAAAGTGAGATGAATTTTCTGTCCCTGCTGCCAGCCCAAAACCAGGAAGCGCAGTGGGCGGAATGGTACCGGGGCGCCGACAGCGCCAGCCGCAACTTTGTCAACGAAGGCAGCCGCAACTACTTCAAACCCACCGACATCACCTACAAAACGGATACACCGCTCAATGAACTCTATGATCGACTGCAGCAACATCTGGCGCCGGTTATCGACACCTCACATTACCCGGAAAAGGCCAAACTGACTGCAGACATCAAGCATAACCTGCAACTGCTGGGAAACGTGTCCGGTCTCGCCGCAGCCCAACTTCCGCAGGCAGTCATTCTGTTCCTCGAAGACGATCAGGGACAGGTACAATTGTTCAGCGTTTTGCACAATAACGCTCACACCAATATCACCAGCCTGCTCAAGGAGAGCTCCAATCGAATCCCTGAGGAAGATTCGGTCACAGTCGCCAAAGGGCTGATCAGCTCATACCCTGGAGCCTTTTGGTACACCACCCACAACCAACTGCCTCTGCTGGTTCGGGACGCACAGGCAATCAAGAATGACCGTGATTATGAGTTGTTCATGTCCAGGCATGGCATTCGCAGAACAAACCCGAACTTCTGGGCTTACAGCGACCAACTGCACAAACTCAACCGCCAAACGAACCCCATAACGGCGGGACTCTACGACTTGAGTCGACTCGAGAACCGCTGACCTCTCAACTGCAAGTGGCTTCACCCCCAAGTGCCAACTTCAAACGAAGAGCGTCACCACTGAAGGCTAACGAGCAAGGCGTCGCTGCGGGCCCGATCAGGCTAAAATGCCGGCACAGTGACAGGCAGTTACATCAAAGGAGTCTGGAGAACAGATAGCCGGACTGAAGAGTCAGGACTTGTGGCGAGTAGCCTGCATTTTGTGGTCGGTTATCTTGCTAGAGCAACAGCTCTGGAGAAGATCTTTGAAATGGTGCCCGGAGCCGGACTTGAACCGGCACGATATTGCTATCGGGAGATTTTAAGTCTCCTGTGTCTACCAATTCCACCATCCGGGCTAAGGGAGGTTTTTTATAGTAGGGATGGCACCCTACTTGTCACTGGATCACCAGAGTCAGGCGTTGTAAGCCCGGAGTCTGATCAATACATCGTTGATCCAAAACAAGAAAATGGAGGCGCGGGTCGGAATCGAACCGGCGTACACGGAGTTGCAGTCCGCTGCATGACCACTCTGCCACCGCGCCTTCGAGCTCAGGAGGACTCCTGAACAATGTGTACCTTGATATGGGCAGTAAAGAGCACCCATTCAAGTTACTGATTTCACCTGCCGGTGAAGTGGGAGGCATTTTACGGATATCTCTTTTAGAGTCAAGGAGTTAATAGTCTTTCTTTGCTTGAACCTGCAATGCCTTGATCCCACTGACGAAAACACGACCCTTTAATGCTAAAGAAGTGTGTGCCTTCAACTGGCTGACTATTTCGTCACGCCCTCTTCTGCCATCAACTCAGGCCAGGCGGCCTTCAGGTAAATAATCATAGACCACAACGTCAGGCCCGCAGCAAGATACAAGGTCACGTACCCCACAAGTCGCCAATTCGGATATTGATCCGGATTGAAAGCCAGCAAGACAATGATTGCCACCATCTGCATGGTAGTTTTGAATTTGCCCAGGAAAGAGACCGCGACACTCGCCCGCTTACCCAGCTCTGCCATCCACTCCCGCAAGGCCGAGATGACAATCTCCCGCCCCACAATAATCACTGCCGGAATGGCAAACCAGGCATTGGCGTGGTCGCCAACCAGCAAGACAAGGGCCACTGCCACCATCAGCTTATCCGCCACAGGGTCCAGAAATGCGCCAAAAGGTGTGGACTGATCGTAGCGCCGAGCCACATAGCCGTCCAGCCAATCGGTCACCGCGGCGATCGTGAATACGGCTGCCGACAAGGGGTAACTCCAATCAAACGGCAAGTAAAAGACCAGCACCAGCAGAGGAATCAGGGCAATACGGAATAAGGTCAGTTGGTTGGCAAGGTTCATAACAGCTCGTTTACGCCAACCAACGGTTGGTCTTGATTTCAAGGAAACAGTGTCTATATCACTTTTAATAATGACATATCACTGCCTTTAAGGGTCTGAAAGTTACTCGGTGTTTAGTGCACTGTAAATATCTTCCGCCATTTTTTTACTGATCAAGGGCACTTTGGCCAAATCTCCGACACTGGCCTTTTTCACTTCCTGCAATCCACCAAAATGCCTCAACAGTTCACGTCGCCGCTTGGCGCCAATGCCCGGGATGTCCTCCAGCCGTGAGGTTCGGCGCTTTTTGTCCCTGCGCTGTTTATGCCCGGTAATGGCAAACCGGTGAGACTCGTCGCGTATGTGCTGAATCAGGTGCAAGGCCGCCGAGTCGGAGGCCAGCGTCATCTCCCCCGCGTTATCCGGTAATATCAGGGTTTCAAACCCCGCCTTGCGCGTCGTACCTTTGGCTACACCAATCATCAACACGCCTGTGACCGCCAAATCCGACAAGACCTCTTCCGCCCGACGCAACTGCCCCTTACCGCCGTCAATCAATAGAATGTCCGGCAGGGCCCCCTCCCCCTTTTGCAAGCGGGTATAACGCCGACGTAAAGCCTGCTCCATTGCCGCGTAATCGTCACCACCGGTAATGCCCTCGATATTGAATCTGCGGTAATCACTTTTTAGCGGACCATTGATATCAAACACGACACAGGAAGCCACCGTCAGCTCACCGTGACTGTGGCTGATGTCAAAACACTCCAACCGCTCAGGCATGGACTCAAGCCCCAACACATCCTGCAGCGCTTCAAACCGCTGTAAAGTGTTTTGTTTACTGGCGATCTGCGCCTGAAGGTTTTCTTTCGCGGCGGACGCTGCCAGCTGCATCCACTGCAGCCGCTGACCCCGATAATTACTTTGAAAAACAATTTGCCGACCAGTTTGCGCCTGTATCGCCTCACTGAGCACATCCAGATCTTCGGCTGTGTGACTTAACAAAACGACTTTGGGGAAATCCCGCTCGACAGACTGCAAATAAAACTGCCCAAGGAAGGCCTGTAAGATTTCACTTTCTTCGCCAATCAGCTGCCCCTTGGGGAAATGACTTTTGCTCCCCATAATCCGCCCCTGGCGTATGTAGAGGACATGAACACAGGCCAAACCTCCCTCCTGGTGAAGGGCAATCACATCCACATCCGCCGACCCACTCTCTACAATTTGTTGAGCCTGGATGCGCTTCAGGGCTGAAATCTGGTCTCTGTACTCAGCCGCCTTTTCAAAATCGAGCTCGGCCGATGCCGCCTCCATAAGATCCGCCAGCTCTTTCACCAGGACATCGCTTTTTCCCAGTAAAAACATTTCTGCGTGGCGAATATCGTCGCGATACTCTTTTTCATTGATCAAACCGACACAGGGCGCCGTGCAGCGATTAATTTGATGCTGCAAACATGGCCGCGTGCGATTGTGAAAAACACTGTCCTCGCATTGGCGCAAACGAAAAGTTTTTTGCAGGAAAGACAGGCTGGACTTCACCGCCCCCACATTCGGGAAGGGGCCAAAATAGCTTATTCCTTTGCGCTTCAAGCCCCGATGCATGGCCAGGCGAGGAAATGCATCACCGCTGGTGAACATGATATAGGGGTATGATTTATCATCGCGCAACAGGATATTATAGGGCGGGCGCTGCTGCTTGATGAGATTTTGCTCAAGCAGCAGCGCCTCCATCTCAGTCGGCGTTATGGTCACTTCCACATGCCGGATACGGGCCACCAGAGCCCGTGTTTTAGGCGCCAGACCTGAGGACTGAAAGTAACTGGCAAGACGACTTTTGAGGTTTTTGGCTTTGCCGACATAAAGGATGTTGCCTTCACTGCCGTACATTTGATAAACGCCGGATTGACGTGTGACCTGCTTAAGAAAGCCCTTGGCGTCAAATTCAGAAGTTGTCGCGCGTGATTTTTCAGCAACACTCGCAGCGACTGACTCAGAGTTGTCAGCCTCAGCAGAAAGGGGGTTACGATCTGAACTAGCCATAATGGTACGTCGGGTGCGATCAATCCAAATATATTATCGCTGCCAGTGTACCATTCAGCTGGCCGAAAGCAGAGGATTAAGCAACAGTGAATTCAGCCCGAAGCATTCGCATGGGCCCCGCCGGGGTCAAAACAACAAACGTCGAATCCCCTCTTACCCTGTCAGGCAGAGGGTTCTATTCAGGCAGGAGATTAAATAATGGTCTCAACGTCTAAAATGTTGTACTTGACGGCCAACAAGGTCAGCTCAACATCGCTGTTGATGCTCAACTTGTCAAAAATACGATATCGGTAACTGTTGACCGTTTTAGGACTCACACAGAAGGTGTCTGCAATTTCCTGCGCTTTTTTGCCGTTGGCAATTAACATGGCGGTCTGCAGCTCCCGTTCTGACAAAGACTCAAACGGTGATTTTTTAGCCTGGTTGCCACCAAAGTTTTTCAGCGCCAGTTGCTGGGCCACACTGTTGCTCATATAAAGCTCACCGGCACACACTGCGCGAATCGCCTTAATCATTTCATTGAGGCCAGCGCCCTTGGTGACATACCCCATTGCCCCGGCCTGCAGAAGGCGCGTAGGGAAGAGATCGTCATCACAGGCTGTCACCGCAATGATTTTCACATAATCGTGAACGGCCAACAGCTTTTTGGTGGCCTCAATGCCACCGATACCCGGCATTTTTACATCCATCAGCACCACATCGGGTGATAGCTCACGGGTTAAAGTTAAAGCCTCTTCCCCACAGCTTGCCTCGCCGACGATATCAAATTCGCTGACATCGGACAGCATGCGAACCAATCCCATCCGGACAAGTTCGTGGTCATCGACCACCAATATTTTAGTCAAAGCAACGTCTCCGGCCCACACACAGGGCTCTTCACTAGGTTGGTTTTCTTCTTTTTTCCCTGATATGAGACTGGTTCCTTGATAATGCCAGAATGTACCATTTGGATAACACTAATCCTAGATCCAAGTGGTATAAAGCTATCATTTTATAGCGTTTTACTCCGTCCCAGAAACAATTTTCACAGCATCTCGATTTACGGGTAATAACTGATCCATTCAACGCTCCCAATCGGCGCTATTATTATCCCACCCCTTCAAACTCGCAGACGGTCGAAACAGACAAATGGAAGGACAATTGAGCCACCTGACTTGCCCGGGCCGGTTAACAAGATTGATTGCCCGCGCACTACAGGCGCTGGTGCACATTGAGTTGAGCAGAATGTAGCGAGTACTCCCCTAGCCTCACCATAAACCCCGATTGTGAAAAAACATGACGATCGTACATTACTTTCTTCAAATCGTTGTCTGCCTGTTGCACTAAACGGTAACGACCTTTCGGTAGGTCAGGTTAATTCTTGGCGCAGTGACCTTGCGTGACTTGGGCAAGCAATGGTGCCAGTTGTGCTGCACGGCCCCAGACATTACCAATAAAGAGCCCGGTGTTAATGTCAAATGCAAGGGAGGCATTGTTTTATCACGGCGATGCCGAAAGCTGAAACGTCGCTCGCCCCCCAGACTCAGGGAGGCAATCACCGGGTTTTGCCCTAATTCAGGCTCGTCATCACTGTGCCATCCCACACTGTCCTGACCATCCCGATAGAGGTTTGCCAACACCGAGTTGGTTTCAACCCCCAGCTCATCATGTAATCGCGTTCTGATCTCGGACAAGGGGTCAAGCCATGCATTCAGCGGCAACCGGTAGCCTGAATACTGGTAGTTACACCCAGGGTCACCGTACCAGGCATTTAACCTGGGGATCACCACCGGGCGCCCATAAATCTGGATAACCGACTGCTCCCAAGCCAAACTTTTCTCTAACCAGCGGAACAGCGAACAGGCTTTCCTCTCGGAAACCCATTGAGGGTAAAGCGTCAACTCCCCCCCCTGTAACATAAAACGCTGCGGTTCAGCAGAGGCAAAAAGCGATGACTGCATAACACCCCTCTCATTTATTATGGCATCTAAACGGTCGAAGACTCAAAATAACGCTTACAAAAACCCAAACCCTTCCTCTTAGGCTCCGTAAACTCTGGGTTCGATTTCCAGAACGACTCCGTATTTTTTCTGGACATCAGCCTGAATAGACCTCGCCAAAGCCAGCACCTCGTCACCGGTGCCGCAACCTGGGTTGATAATGACGAGCGCCTGGTGATTGTGAACGCCCACGGGCCCGTGCCGATAACCTCGCCAACCCGCGCGATCAATCAACCATCCGGCGGCCAGTTTGACCCTATTGGCCTCAGCAGGGTAACCCACCAAATCGGGATAGCGCCGCTGAAGCTGATTAAATTGCTCCAGTGACACCAGCGGGTTTTTAAAAAAGCTGCCCGCATTAGGAATATCCCCGGGGTCGGGTAACTTGCTGCGACGCACTGCAACGACAGCCTCAAAGACCTGTTGCGACGTTGGACGGTCAACTTTATGCTCAGCGAAGTATGCTTTCAATGCCGGGTATGCAGCTTTAGTCGCAGGTTTTTTATTGAGTCTGAAGGTCACAGACGTAATGATAAATTGATCCCGCAACGCGCGCTTGAATACGCTGTCCCGATAGCCAAACTCACAGGCTTCACGGCCAAACATGACTTGCTTGCCGCTGCTGACCTCCAGTGCCGTCAACTCGCTAAAAACATCACACAATTCAACCCCATAGGCGCCAATATTCTGAATGGGTGCCGCCCCCACGGAGCCGGGAATCAGGGCGAGATTTTCCAACCCCCAGTACTGGCAATTGACACAATATTCGACAAGGTCGTGCCAGTTTTCACCCGCCCCGACCTTTAGCCAAACGTGCTCCTCATCTTCGCGCAGCACTTCCCGGCCAGGAATCTCAATCTGCAAAACCAGGCCACCCACATTCCCCGCCAACACCAGATTACTGCCGCCCCCCAAGGCCATGACTGGCGCCTCGCCCCCGTGGAGCTGCCACCACTGCAAAGCGGCACGGAGCTCGCCAACCGACTGGACCCGCGCCAAATGTTCTGCAACGGCCGGAACGGCGAGGGTATTGCGGTGCTGTAAAGGAGCCGCCGTTTCTACCAAGGGAACAGAGTTGTCATTGATTAGTGAGCGGCTCATCAACGTGACCCCTGACTCTGGTCATACCCAAGATCACGGGTTTGAATATGCTCCAGCAAAGCAGACGATGCGGACTCGATCATAGCAATGACGCGCTCGAAGCCATCTCGTGCCCCGTAATAAGGATCCGGCACCTCATTCAGGCCCGCCAACGGGTCAAAATTCAACAGCAGCTCCAGACAGCCGTCAAAGTCATCCGGGGCAAGGGCTTTGAGATCGGCCAGGTTTTTCTTGTCCATCGCCAAAATATAATCGTACACCTGAAAATCTTTCAGTTTGACCTGGCTGCCGCGCAGCCGCGACAAATCGATTCCGCGCTCCCGGGCAGCAGCAACAGAACGAGCGTCCGGCCGCTGCCCGATATGCCAACCGCTGGTTCCCGCTGAATTGACCAAAATTTGTTTCTCCAGCCCCTGTGATTTCACCAAACCGGCAAACACACCATGAGCGGTGGGTGAACGGCAAATATTGCCCAAACACACGAATAACACTTTTACTTTCTCGGCCACAGCTACCTCCGTTTGGTCACCTCTCCTGTTGAGCCACCGGCTGGGCATAGCCCGGATCTCTCTCAACGCTCAGCCCCAGCTCGCGTTTCACTGCAGGCAAGCGTGGTTTACAACAAGCTTGAGTGCAACACCCGTTTCTGCAACACCCGTTTCCACAACAGCCGTTTGTTCGACCACCGCCTCTAAGACCATCGTCTCTACGACAATAGCCGCCTTACCCGCTCCAGATCAGCCTCGGTATCTACCCCGCCAGGAACCGGCTCGACAGACGCCTGAACATGGATGCGGTGGCCATTCCACAACACCCGCAGCTGCTCGAGGCATTCCATAGCCTCCAGAGCAGCCATCGGCCATTGGACAAACTGATTCAACAGACTCACACGGTAAGCATAGATACCAATGTGACGCTGAAACAAATCACTGTCCGGCAGCCCGGCAACCGCATCCGGACCTGCGGCGAAATGATCTCTTGGCCAAGGCATCGGGGCGCGACTAAAATTGAGTGCGAGACCGGCGCTATCGGCAACCACCTTGACCACATTGGGGTTAAGCAGATCCTCTTTTGAGCGAATCGGTTCACACAATGTTGCCACGCTGGCGTCTTTGACACTGGCCAGATTGAGTGCCACCTGATTGATCACCGCCGGGGGAATCAACGGCTCATCCCCCTGAACGTTCACCACAATATCGTCCGCTGCCAGCTGCAACTTTTCAGCAACCTCCTGTAACCGGTCGGTGCCAGACTCGTGTTGCTCCGAGGTCATACAGACCTGCCCACCAAAGGCCCGTACGGCGGCTTCAATGCGGCTATCGTCTGTTGCCACCACCACCTGATGGGCTTTACTGCAGCAGGCCTGTTCGTAGACCCACTGAACCATTGGCTTCCCGGCAATCTCTTTGAGTGGCTTGGCCGGTAGTCTTGTAGAGGCGTAACGCGCCGGAATCACAACCGTAAACTTCATAAACTCTTCTCTGTCAATATACGTGGAGAGGTGTTCGTTAAAACATGTGTCTTAAAAATTGCTGGCCGACACTTCGGGACAGAAAACCAAACGCCACCTGCGGCCGGCACAAAACAGATCGCTGAAAACAACACGGCTCGTGTCGCTGCTGAGTTGGCACTAACGGCTAAAGCTTGTCGTTTGGAATAGTTCGCCAGAAAAAGGCATATTGAAAAACAGCACGTCCCGTATCAGCAAAGTTCTACCTGCTGCCTGACTGCACCACAGGTCAGTCAGCCACGCTTATGCTCAACCCGGTGACTGACAAAAACGCATGCAATTGGGTGTAAAAAGCCTGCGGCAGTTCAGCCTCTACCGACAGGTACCACCAGTCTGGTTTGGCAAAGTTACGGCATTTTACCGCGTCTTTGGCTGTCATCAAAAGTGGTTTTGTGCCTATATGCGCCAAGTCAGCTTCCGAGAAAGCGTAGTGGTCGGGAAACGCCTGCCCCTCCACCGCAATCCCCAACTCTCTGAGGGTCGTAAAAAAGCGTTCCGGATTGCCAATACCCGTGACGGCATGAACGCCCGGCAGCGCAAGAAAAGGCAGTTGATCCAGCCCAACCCGCTCCCCCGTCAACACATTGCACCAGTATTTAGGAATGAGTGACATGCGCAACGCTTCCACATCAACCGGCAAATCAGGCTTATCCGTGCCGCCGTTAAGTATGACACAGTCGACTTCCCGCAGACGCCCGGGAGCCTCGCGCAAGGGGCCGGCAGGTAAACACAGCCCATTTCCCAACAGACGTTGCCCATCGAGCAGGCAGAGCTCCCAATCCCTTGCAAGCTTGTAATGCTGCATCCCGTCATCGCTCAGGATGATGTCACAGTGATGCCGGGCCGCCAGAGTTTCAACCGACTGCACCCGATTGGCCCCGACCATGACCGGACAGCCGGTTTCCAATGCGATAAGCAACGGTTCATCGCCGCTTTCGTCAACCGGGGATTGCGGGGTCACCAAGTAGGGGAAATATGGCGCATGACCACCGTAGCCGCGACTGATCACACCCGGGTTGAGCCCCAAAGAGCGAAGGTAACGAACCAAGGTGATGATAACGGGAGTTTTACCGGTCCCCCCCAAGGTGATGTTGCCCACCACCAACACAGGGGCCGGCAGAGTCTGGGCGTGACGCATCAATCTTGTGCGACGCCAGCCGGCAATGCCTTGCAGGATCAGGCTCAATGGCCACAACAACCATAGCCACCAGCGCCCTTCATACCAGGCATTCAGCCAGAATTCCTGCCCAGAGGACGATTGCCCTCTGGGGCGAGGAAGGGAGCCGCTGTTTGCAGAACCGCCATCCCGAGGGGAAGACATCGCTTAAGCTCCGTCTTCCGCAGGTTTGCGAGTGGTAATGCTCAGGTGAACGAAGCCCAGCTGCCCGGCGACGTCCATCGCGGTAACCACGGCCTGATGCGTGGCCTTGGCGTCGGCGGTAATGGTCATCGGCTTGGTATAATCACCCTCCGAGATTTTTTGGATGGCGGCTTTCAAGGTTTCTGTTTTCTGGTTAATCAGCGACTGACCGTTCACCGAGTAACTGCCATCGGCGGAGATGAGAACATCGAGATTCTGCTGATTCTCAACCGCTGGCTGTCCGCTGGCCTCTGGCAGGTCTACCGTGAGATGAGTTTCCTTGGTGAACGTCGTTGAAACCATGAAAAAAATGAGCAGCAGGAACACCACATCAATCAATGGCGTTAGATTGACGGAGTCTTCCGTTTGATGCTGACGCTTAAACTTCACACTGGCACCCTCAGGAAGACTTCACATCGACCCGGCGTTCGCTGTGCAAAGCGTCCACCAGCTTAACCGCTTCCTGCTCCATGGTGACCACCAGGCCATCCACTTTACGGCTAAAAAAGCGGTGAACAATCATTGCCGGGATAGCCACGCACAGCCCCGCGGCCGTCGTCACCAGCGCCTCGGAAATCCCTCCGGCCAGCACCCCGGCGTTACCGGTTCCCTGCATCATGATGGCGGTAAAGACTTTAATCATCCCCAGTACGGTACCCAATAAGCCTAACAGAGGCGCCACGGCAGCGATGGTGCCCAGCGCCCCCAGATAACGTTCCAGGTCGTGCACCACTTTACTGGCCGCCTCTTCAATACTGTCCTTCATCACATCCCGTCCGTGGCGGGAATTACTCAGGCCAGCGGCCAGAATCTGTCCCAGCTCTGATGATTGCTTCAGATCTTTGAGCTTGCCCGCGTCCAGCTGGTTATTTTTAATCCAGCCCCACACCTGTGCCAGCAACTGCTTCGGCGCAATCTTCTGAGCATTCAATGTCCAGTAGCGTTCAATGCTGATGGCTATAACCGCGATTGAACACAATATAATCGGCAACATTAACCAGCCACCGGCAGATACAATTTCCAGCACGTCTTCTTGCTCCCAAACTTTCTTATTAAAACCCTGGTCACTCGCGCCGTTGACCGTGGAGTGACGACAAAACAAATAGGCGACGGACTTTACCACACTCGCCAGCCTTTAGAACTCCCCGCTATAGAGAATTACAACCTAATTGCGGTCAAAAAAACACCAGCGGTATCAATAGGATACCTAATTCACTTCAAATTTGAGACGGTCCGCAAGTTGATTGTTCAGCCCTGCAAACGGATGGTTATAAGAGCGCCAGTAACGGCGTTTCTGAAGCCGGTAGGGACGGACGGACAGCGAAGGTTTCAGGGGGCGGTCACTGCTCAGCCGAAATTCAATAGCCCCCAAATCCGCTGTGGTTAAAATCCGCGCGCCGGCTTGACGATACCGGTCAACGACCTTGGGGTGCGGGTGGCCATAGCGGTTGCGATAGCCAGCACTGAAAACCACCCACTGGGGGGATAACTGATCAATCCAGGGCTGAATCGATGAGGTATTGCTGCCATGGTGCGCGGCCAGCAACACATCCACCGGCTGCTGAAGTCTGGGGTGAGACAGTAACAGCCGCTCCCTCTGCGCCTCCACATCTCCGGGCAACAACACTCTGACCCCCTGGCTCTCCAGCAAGATAACACAGGAGGCGTTGTTTCCTTCCGGCCATCGGTCAGAGCCTGCGGCGATCACAAACACCCGCCAATCCCCGACACGAGCGCGCTGGTCTTTATTGCAGAAGCTGAAAGACCGAGCCCACTCGCCAGCCTCCTCTGGCAGCTCTTCACCACTCAGCCATTGCTTCGCCCCAACCTGTGCCCTGACAGATTCAAAACCGCCACTGTGGTCCGAATCCCAATGACTGATCACGCCCCGATCTATCCTTTGTATCCCGCGTGAATAGAGCAACGGCAACACCACAGCATCACCCGCATTAAAGCCTGAAGAGTCGCCCGGCCCGGTGTCGTAAAGCAGGTGCTTATTTTGACTGCTGGCCAATACCGACAACCCCTGCCCAACATCCAATACCGTCACCCCGGTGTGCGGGTCACCTTTCGTTGCCGGCATCACTAACGCCACCACCACCATCAATCCCAGCAGGCGGGTGACGGGGAATGCCGGCAAGATCGCCAGCAGCAACCCCAAGCCCCCCATCATTAGCAGCCCTGGGTGCAATGGATAACCGGGCTCGAACAACAGCTCAGTCGCCACCCTCTGCGTCAGGTCCAACCCCCACCAAAAACCATCGATCAACCCATGAACCGTTTTCCACAGAGCCCCTGATACGCCGTCAGAGAACACACTGAAGAACAACGACAGCAATATTAAAGGAACAATCAGCACACTGACGTAGGGCACCGCGATCATATTGACCAGCGGGGCAACCGTGCTCACGGCCATCCCCCAGTACAGCTGCAGAGCCCCCATAAACAAAAACAGACAGAACTGGACTTTCAACAGCATCCACACCTTGGCTGAAAATCCGTTCACGGGTCGTGACAACACCAGCATCAGCAAGGCCACAGCGACGAAGGAAAACCAGAAACCCGGCTCCAGAATCGACAGTGGGTGCAACATCAACACCACCATCATCGACAACCACCACCCCAGCCAGACGCTGTAGCGGCGGTAGGAGCAATACCAGACCGCCGCCACCATCAATACCACTACGGCTCGCTGAGTCGCCAGTGAGAACCCCGCCAGAGAGGCGTACAGAAAAGCGGTGAGCAGCGCGCCCAGCCAGGCGCAATGCGGTCCGTAAAACCGCAGAGGCCAACACACGCTCAACCCGGCGCCAATACCGCGGCCAATCCAAAAACCCAAGGCCGCCGCCAGGCCTATGTGCAAACCGGAAATTGCCAGCAAATGACTCAATCCCATCTGCTGAATGACTCGAGTATCCTGATCAGCCAACAGCGACCGATCGCCCATCGTTAAGGCCAGCAAAACAGCCAACGACCGACCCTCGCCCAACGATGCGGTGAGACGCTGCCTTAAACCGGAGCGCCAGCGCTGAAACCGCGAATCCTTCTGCACCAGCCTTTGCGCCCCGGGGAAGGCACGCGCCCCAGTGGCGAGTTCAGCAGAGGAGACAGCCCCAATCCCCCCGGCCACCTTCCCGAGACGGACATAACCCGTGGCGGCAATCGAGCGACTGAGCAGCCAACGCTCGTAGTCAAACCCCCCGGGGTTGGCAAAACCGTGAGGTCGCTTTAAGCGAACCAGAAAACGCCAGCCCTCCCCCCCTGAGACAGGAGGCCCGCCGTAAACGGATAAGCGCAACCTTGAAAGCCGATGATTCAGGCGCTGATGTTCAGGACCATAAAAACCGTCAACCTTGAAGGTGAAGCGCTGCACGACCCGACCGGGGCTTTGGTGATTACCTCCCTGTTCCTGGCGGCTCACCAGGCCATCGATCCGCCCCTCCACCCAGACATCCTGCCCCTCAAGCGACGGCTTCAGGCGACCGTCCAGTTGCCAGCGCCCCCAGCTGATGGCCCAAACAAACACCAGCGCAACAGTGCACACCTTTATCAACACTATCTTCCGGGAATCGGAGGCGAGACCACCCCAGACGCAAGTCGTTGCGACAAGGATCAACACGGCAGCAAGCACGCAGAGGTTTAAGGACGGCAACCGGGGAAGACCGGCAGCCAGAGCAAAGGCACCGACGCACAGGGCGCGGAAGATTGCCGCCGCAACGAGCGGAACAGAAACAATTGGGAATTTCACAAGCCTTCATCCTTGATGGCTGATCGTGACGCGTTCAACACATAATGAACGATAACAGGTTAAAACACACCCATACTCAAACCACAGGCCAGGGTCTGCCCCAGCTCTTCGGCACTGGCGAGGTGCTCGGCAGTAATCTCACCCCGGGCGATCAGGGGCTCGAGCACCTTTTTCATCGGATAGCCCAGTAAGATCCGATCGCATTCGCGCACGGCACCAGTGCCATCGTTTCCCGCTGAGATGAACAGCCCGTAGGGTCGATTTAACTCATAGGGCTCTGCCGGGTAATAGGTGCGATCAAAAAAATCCTTGAGCATCCCGCTCATGTAGCCGAAATTTTCCGGTGTACCGAACAGCACTGCATCGCACCACAACAAATCCTCCAGCTGGCCGTCCGCAGCACGCACGAGCCGGGTTTCCACGGACTCTGACTCCAGGGAGGCGCCGCGCCACACAGCTTCTGCCAGCTGCCCGGTATTGCCAGACTGGGTGTGATAGACAATCAAAAGATGTTTTTTAGCGGTGGGCGTAGTCATAATCCAATTGTACGGAAAGCCCTTCACCATCGCCACCGGCGCCCACCCTGCCGGAATGATCACCGCTCGCCATAACGATTCCCCCCAATAGGCCGGTGCCAGGCCCCAAAACCTGTTATTCAGGCGCCAAGTTCTGTTAAGCTTTGGACTCCTAAAGCGATCGAGTCGTACAAGAACGCAATTCCATGGCCACAATCGGTGTTCATTACATTAAAAGTGCATTGGGCGGCGCCGCTGCCAAAGGGTTAGACACCAAGGCCCTGTTGCGCCAGGCTCGCATTCCCGAAAAGCCCCTGAAAGATCCCAAAGCACGCATTCACGTAGATCTGGTGGCCAAGCTGTACGGTGACATCAGTCGTGCCATGAACGATGAATTTATGGGGTTTACCGAACACCCCTGCAAACATGGGACTTTTGCCCTGATGGCCGACTGGGTCTCCACCGCCGAAACCCTGGAGGAACTGCTTCAAAAAGGCATTCGCTTCTACAATCAGATCACTGACGAATTGCAGATGAGTCTTGAATATGAAGGAGACCACGTTTACCTGACCACGGTGTTTCGACGGCCGGAGCTGGATTTTGAACATTTTTACATTGAATACTGGCACGTCATCTGGCACCGGTTTGCCAGCTGGTATATTGGCAAACCCATCAAGTTGCTGGGCACCTACATCAATTACACACCGCTCGACGCCAATGAATTCCGGGTACTTTATCGCTGCCCAACCTACCTCAAGAGCAAAGTAAATCGGCTGGTTTTTCACCGCCATTATCTCAATCAACCCCTGGTGAAAAGCCAGCGTGAACTGCAGGTGTTTCTGCGTCGAGCCCCCATTGACCTGCTCACCATTCCTGGCGAAGACACCAGCCTGACGGCCCGCATCAATCAAATGCTGCAGCCCAGACCCAACACCATCTTAAAGCTGCCCAAATCCCAGGAAATTGCCGAACAACTGGACATCAGCGAACAAACCCTGAGACGCAAGCTGAATGCCGAAGGCACCAGCTACCAACAAATAAAAGACAACTTGCGCAGTGATCTGGCCAACAAACTGCTAGCCAACCGCAGCCTCAACATCGCGGAAGTGGCGCGCCTGCTGGATTTCAGTGAACCAAGGGCTTTCACTCGGGCGTTCAAGCAATGGTCCGGTCAAACCCCCCGCGCATTTCGCTCAGAGCGACAGTCTCGCAGCAAAACCCTGTCATAAGAGCTCAAGTCCGGCCCCGAACAGACACTGCCCCTGCCAACACGCGACCGCTCATCTGCACGCAGCCTGCTGTGACAACCGCCAAACAACCGCTAACCCGGATGTTTCACCAATACCCAGCTTCGTCGCAATCAAGGCCGCGCCAGCGGCCAGTTTGAGCTTCAAGCCCTGATTCAGTTTACTATTTGAACGATTTCCTTTTTCAGGGCACAACTCCCCCTTACCCCCAGTATTTGTCAGCATGCCGGGGCAGCACTCTTTGAGGAGTTATGAGGTGTTCAGACGAGACAGGATGGTAGTGAAGA
>NZ_JAAONZ010000049.1 GCF_011602365.1 Pseudomaricurvus hydrocarbonicus | reverse complement strand
GGTTCATCGCGGATTGGCGTGAAAAGGTAGGAGACGACGGTAAAACCGGTTAGTTTTGAGTTCGCCAAAACAACAAACCCAACCGACTTACCGCCGCCTTATGAATGCTAATCTTCTTGCCCTGTTCTGGGAAGGATTTACGATAGAATCTTTCCACCCTTTCGATAATCAATCCTTGCTTATCCGCCTTCAGCCCGCTCAGGGGTATACCCCCTGTTGTAGTGGGTGCCGCCAGCGAACCCTGGCGATTCATGACACTCATTTTAGACGTGTCCGGGATCGGGATCTTTTCGATTACCGCGTCTGGCTGGAGGTTCCTGTGAAGCGAGTCCGCTGCGTCACCTGCGGCCCTCGCCTTGAGCAGATTCGCTGGCTGCCGGGACGTCAACGTTTGACCGCAGGGATGATCCACTGGGTCGAGAGCCTGGTTCGCCTGATGCCAGTACAGCATGTTGCCCAGCTTCTGGGGCTTCATTGGCACACGGTTAAAACGATTGATCATCAACGCCTAAAGCGCGAGGTTCAGGAGCCCGAGCGTCACCGCCTGCGACGGTTGATCATGGATGAATTCGCTCTGTTTAAGGGTCACCGCTACGCAACCGTTGTCATTGATGCGGACACCCAGCAAGTCTTATGGGTTGGCGAGGGGCGCAGCAGAGCGGCGGTACGGCCCTTCTTTGAGTGGCTGGGCCCCGAAGCCTGTAGCCGAATTGACGCTGTGGCCATGGACATGAATACCGCCATGGATTTGGAGGTGCAGCATCACTGCCCTCAGGCCAGAGTGGTCTACGACCTATTTCATGTGGTAGCCAAATTTGGGCGAGAGGTGATTGATCGGGTACGAGTGGATCAGGCGAACCAATTGCGACACGACAAACCCGCCCGCAAGGTGGTTAAGCGTAGCCGTTGGTTATTGCTGAGAAACAAGGCCAACCTCAAGGACAATCAGGCCCTTGAGCTCGAAGAGCTGCTCCAGGCCAATCAGCCGCTAATGACAGTGTACCTACTCAAAGATCAGTTGAAAGAGCTCTGGTATGCCCCTTCTGAAGAAGAGGCCCGACAGCGCTGGAAGGACTGGTTCAGCTTGGCACTGAGCAGCGGTCTCGCACCGTTACAACAGTTTGCCAGACGCCTTAAAGGCTATTTGGAAGGGATTGTTGCCAGCGCCCGCTATCGTTTGAACACTAGCGTGTTAGAAGGCATGAACAACAAGATTAAAGTGATTAAAAGGATGGCGTATGGATACCGGGATAACGATTACTTCTTCCTGAAGATCAAAGCAGCGTTTCCCGGTAAAGTGCGATGAACCT
>NZ_JAAONZ010000048.1 GCF_011602365.1 Pseudomaricurvus hydrocarbonicus | reverse complement strand
GAGAGTGTCCTGATAACTGTGTAAACGTCCCGTGACGCGTCAAAGATGAGCCGTTACCCGCTCACCAAATTCGATAGTAAACCGGTTTAGCGCGGGCTTCCAGTTCCTGATCGGCATAGTCCATTTCTTTGATGCCTCCTGGATCGCCAAGTAAACCACTTTCACCGCAGATTGGTCATCTGGAAACACCTTCCGGTTGCGTGTCGATTTCCTAACAACGCTGTTTAGTGACTCAATCGCATTGGTCGTATAAATGACTTTGCGGATTTCGGCTGGGTAATCAAAGATGGCGATCAAGTTAGGCCAGTTAGCGTGCCAGGATCGGCTGATCTGCGGGTATCTCTCGTCCCACACAGCGGCAAACTGCTCCAACTTGTCTTGAGCTTCAAGCTCGGTGCTGGCTTGGTAGACCTGTTTCAAGTCGGCAGTCACGGCCTTGTAGTCTTTCCAGGGAACCAGCTTGAGGCTGTTGCGCACCATGTGAACGATGCACAGCTGGATTTTGGTATCAGGGTATTCAGCGGCAATGGCTTCCGGGAAACCCTTCAGACCGTCGACACAAGCGATCAGAACATCGTTAAGACCGCGGTTCTTAAGCTCTGTCAGCACGGACAGCCAGAACTTGGCCCCTTCTGTTTCAGCCAACCACAGGCCCAGCAATTGCTTGTGGCCTTCAATGTCGACGCCCAGTGCCAGATAGACCGATTTATTAATGACACGCTGATTGTGGCGGATTTTAAGCACGATGCAGTCGAGATAGAGGATCGGGTAGAGAGGGTCGAGTGGTCGCTGCTGCCATTCGTTGACTGACGTCATCACCCGGTCCGTGACACGAGAAATCAGCGTGGGGGATATGTCTACGTCGTAGAGCTCTTCGATCGTGGCGGCGATGTCTCGTGTGCTTTGACCCTTTGCGTACAAAAAGAGGATTTTGTCATCGATCCCTCGCGTCCGGGTCTGTCGTTTCGCGATGGCTTTGGGTTCAAACGACCCGTTCCGATCTCGCGGTGCTTCAATGTCTAGCTCGCCATGTTCGCTTCGAATGCGCTTAGCGGATTTACCGTTGCGGCTATTGCCGGTTCCATTGCCGCGAGCGGAGTGCTTCTCGTAGCCCAGATGGTCATCCAATTCACCTTCCAGAGTGGACTCCCAGAACTGTTTGCGCAGTGCTTTGGTGAACGCCTCAAAATCGGCTTCTGACTTGAATTCGCCAGCCACCTTGTCGGCCATGTCCTGTAGTTCTTTGTTTTTCATTGTCGATACCATGATTCATTAACTCCTCTAGGGTAATATGAATCACGGGGTTTACACAGTTAGTGGGACATTCTC
>NZ_JAAONZ010000047.1 GCF_011602365.1 Pseudomaricurvus hydrocarbonicus | reverse complement strand
GCCGCACGCACTCCAAATAGGGTGGCGGATTGTTCAGTTGTTTATCTACACTGCTGTTCAAGTGTGTATCTTCATTCGTCTGTAGTTTATCTACAGTCACATACCCATCCGGTGCACTGTCTGCAATACATCCAGTTACATCAGTTATATGGTCAAGCCTCACGGGCAATTAGTATTGGTTAGCTCAACGCCTCACAGCGCTTCCACACCCAACCTATCAACGTCGTAGTCTTCAACGGCCCTTTAGGGGACTTAAAGTCCCAGGGAAATCTAATCTTGAAGGAGGCTTCCCGCTTAGATGCTTTCAGCGGTTATCCCGTCCGAACGTAGCTACCGGGCAATGCCATTGGCATGACAACCCGAACACCAGGGGTTCGTTCACTCCGGTCCTCTCGTACTAGGAGCAACTCTTCTCAAATTTCCAACGCCCACGGCAGATAGGGACCGAACTGTCTCACGACGTTCTAAACCCAGCTCGCGTACCACTTTAAATGGCGAACAGCCATACCCTTGGGACCGGCTTCAGCCCCAGGATGTGATGAGCCGACATCGAGGTGCCAAACACCGCCGTCGATGTGAACTCTTGGGCGGTATCAGCCTGTTATCCCCGGAGTACCTTTTATCCGTTGAGCGATGGCCCTTCCATACAGAACCACCGGATCACTATGACCTACTTTCGTACCTGCTCGACGTGTCAGTCTCGCAGTCAAGCACGCTTATGCCATTGCACTAAACTCATGATTTCCGACCATGATTAGCGTACCTTCGTGCTCCTCCGTTACTCTTTGGGAGGAGACCGCCCCAGTCAAACTACCCACCATACACTGTCCTCGATCCGGATAACGGACCTGAGTTAGAACCCCAAACATACCAGGCTGGTATTTCAAGGACGGCTCCACGATGACTGGCGTCACCGCTTCAAAGCCTCCCAGCTATCCTACACAAATAGGCTCAGAGTTCAGTGCAAAGCTGTAGTAAAGGTTCACGGGGTCTTTCCGTCTAGCCGCGGGAACACGGCATCTTAACCGCGATTTCAATTTCACTGAGTCTCGGGTGGAGACAGCGTGGCCATCATTACGCCATTCGTGCAGGTCGGAACTTACCCGACAAGGAATTTCGCTACCTTAGGACCGTTATAGTTACGGCCGCCGTTTACCGGGGCTTCGATCAAGAGCTTCGCCGAAGCTAACCCCATCAATTAACCTTCCGGCACCGGGCAGGCGTCACACCCTATACGTCCACTTACGTGTTTGCAGAGTGCTATGTTTTTAATAAACAGTTGCAGCCACCTGGTTACTTCGACCAGCGTCAGCTTAGGGAGCAAGTCCCATCACCAACACCGGCGCACCTTCTCCCGAAGTTACGGTGCTATTTTGCCTAGTTCCTTCACCCGAGTTCTCTCAAGCGCCTTGGTATTCTCTACCTGATCACCTGTGTCGGTTTGGAGTACGGTTCTCTATAACCTGAAGCTTAGAAGATTTTCTTGGAAGTATGGCATCAACCACTC
>NZ_JAAONZ010000045.1 GCF_011602365.1 Pseudomaricurvus hydrocarbonicus | reverse complement strand
TGGGAATCCCCTCAACCGCATGGGCCTGGGCAATCGAGCAGTCCGAGTGTGCCAGGATCAGACAATTGTCCAGCAGTGTACCGTCGCCTTCAGGGATGGCCGACACCTCGTCGAGAAATTCCCGCCAGGCAATCATGCTCTTTTGAGCAAACCACCCCACTTGCCGTTGATAGCCCAACTCGGGATCGATGGGTTCCTCGTGCGTTAACGTGTGGTGCGTGGTGGTTTGTCCGGGTCGACGCAGGTTCGAGGTGGTGTCTGACAACAGCACATTGAACACCCGGGTCTGGTTGCACTGTAAGGCTTTGGCCAATAATCCCGCCATCAGTTTGTGGTTGGCCATGACGTTGCCCATTTCAGAATCCAGCGAGGTTTCCGCTGGCGGCTCGGGCATGACAAAATTTTTCACCGGCGCCGGCGGCTGCAGTTGCAGCGCCAGTTGTTGTTCGAGCTGGCGAATGGAGGTGAAATATTCTTCCAGCCGGTGACGGTCTTCGGCCCCGACACTGCGCATCAGGCGTTGACGATCCTCAGCGACCGCCGACAACACGCTTTTGCGCACCATGTAATTGGGGTCCGGTGAGAATTGGGTGGTGGCATTGGGGTCCTGAAAGCCCTCGCCAAACAGGCGTTGATACAGCGCCAAGGGTGATACTTCGCTGGGGTTGGGAGCCCCCGCGGCCCGGTAGGAATACGAGCGCTGAATGCCGGACGTGCTGATTTCAATGGAGCGAAAGCGGGTGTCACGCCCAATGACATCGCCGATCAACACATCGAGCGTGGGCGCCTTGACATTGGTATCCGGTACCGGAATGCCCGTTCTCAAGCCCAGACAACCGGTGATGTGAGGCTTGTTCGGCACACCGTCCAATTTGACATCGAAACCGCTGAAGATCGCCAGCTTATCGCGATAGGGTTCCAGGGGGGCCAAGTGCTCGGGCAGGATATAGCCGGAACCGGTTGTGGTTGGAACCCACTTTTCAGGAATGAAACCGCAACCCCAAACCCAGGTGCCAAAACGCGTGGGTATGCGCTGCCCGGTATCGGCAAAGGCTTGGCCACTGTCGCTCAGAAAACAGTTGAGCAGCGGCAGCGCGACGCCGACCGAGGCACCTCGCATCGCGCCTCGTAATAATGTTCTGCGAGTTAGCTTACTCATATCCGACTCACCTCTTGCGATTGTTTGTTGTCGAGCGGTTGTGTGTGGTCGAGGGGTTGTGTGTTGTCGAACTTTTGTGTGTTATCGAGCTGGTGGTGGCTGCTGGTGGCGTGCACATCAGTCACTTGGGTGGCGATGGCAAAGAAGTTTTTGCTCAGCGCAATCGTGCGCATCAACTCGGGTACGCGATAACCGTCTGCCTGAAAGCGTGCAATCAGATAGTCCATGTAGTAACGCTCATCCCACACCGTGTCTCGTCCAACCGCATAGCGATACATTTTTTCCACCAGACAGCGCGGGGTTTCCGGGTGGTCGTGCAGCGCCTGCCCCAGCCCCTGGGCATCGTTGAAGTCAATGCCATCAAGCGAGCCGCTGGCGTCGATCACCGCGTTATTTTCAGCGGTGCGATAGGTGCCCAGACCGTCAAAATTTTCCAGCGTCAGACCCAGCGGGTCCATGATTTTGTGGCATCCGGCACAGGAGGGTTCGGTGCGGTGAGCTTGCAGCCGCTCCCTGGCGGTG
>NZ_JAAONZ010000044.1 GCF_011602365.1 Pseudomaricurvus hydrocarbonicus | reverse complement strand
CTAACGAGACTGTAGAAAAACGTTTTCTAAAGATTGCTTATCCACAGCCCATTCCTTTTAATTTTGATGCTCACCATTCAACCATATCCACTTAACATAATCACTCATTGCGCGAACTTTACACAGTGCGCGTGTGGATATCTCTGTGCATTAACTCATTGTTCCGTAATTCGCGATTTTCTCAATGTTGTGTACCAAACAGTACAACTGCCATTGCCCTTGTACCTTCTTTTTGCCTCTTAACGAGAACCGGTTGAGCTTTTTCTGACTACCGATATTGGCAAACACAGGTTCAACCACGGACATCCTGTGACCATAAATCGCTTTACCCTGTTTGCTGTCTACACGGCGCTTCATCCAGTCGGTGGCGTTGGTGTGTATCGAGAAGGTTTTGGAGACTTGGCGACCATGGCCTTCACGGGTATCTGCCGATGAGGGATTGCGCATGCATTCATCTTTAAATTGGCAATGCCGGCAATCGGTCAGTTTGCCTTCAAAATGTAACTGAATCCGACCCGGCCCCTGACTGCATTCATGTTTGAGCCACATCTCATTGCCAGCGGGGCAGATACAGGTTTTCTTTTTCAAATTAAAATCGAATTCACTGGCGGGAATGACGGGTTTAATACCTTTGACCGTATCACGGTGTCGTTTTCCGTATTTCTGTTTTTGCTTCCCAAAAAATTTATCGCGCGAACGGAACTGGTTGTCAGGGATATAGGCATTGATGCCTTGTTCTTTTAAGTATTCGTTGTTTGTTCCATTCGAGAAGCCTGTGTCTGCCGTTACAATCAGCTTAGACTTTAAAATATCAGGATGAATACCCGTCTTTTGATAGCGCTTCTGTACACTGTCCAGAACCGGCTTTAATGTATGGTGTTCCTGACCTTCACCGAACGCTTGGGCATCCACAATGATCTGATGCTTTTTATCCACCGTAGCCACTCCATTGTAACCCTGGATCGTACCTTTACTGGTGGTCATCTTAGCGGATTCATTATCGGTAATATTACTCTTCACTTCCTTGGGTTTTTGACCTTGCCCCATCCTTGGGGTCGCCGTCTTTAGGAAGTCATTTATCCGGTTGAACTCTTTTTCCAGAGTTTTAGAGGCTTTCTCCAGCTGCTTTTTCCGCTCTCGATCATTGGGCTTACGGCCATCCAGCTTCTTGTGCTCTTTCAGACAGTAACGAATCTTCTTACTCAATTTATCGCGCTTTTGCTCCAACTCAGACAAAGTCCCGGAATGCTCTTTAGCGGCATTAGATGAAATCTTGCAGCCATCAATCGCAAGCAGCTCATTACCCAACAAGCCCTGTTGCTCGCATACCAACAACACCTGTTCAAACACTGATTCGATGGCATCAGGATAACTACTGACAAAATTGGCAATACTGGTGAAATGAGGAACGGAATCGCAGGATAGCGCCTTAAAGATAATGTTATGCTCACACTGCCACTGGATTTCGCGGCTGGAAGTAATGCCTTTAGAGTACGCAAACAGGATAATTTTCAGGAGAATGGCGGGATCATAGGCAGATCGGCCACCGGTATCGTTGTTGTACTTGTCGTAAAACGCTGACAGATCAATGTGATTGTCGATCAGTTGATGCAAGGTAAATTCGAAGGTGTTGGGTTGAAGCTGCTCTTCGAAATTGATGACAACCATCGTTGACTGGCTGTAGTTGTACTTTTTGAAGTTTGGCATGGCGGTAGTCCTTTTCCGATGCCTAATTTTATCAAAAAACACCTATTTTTAGGAGTTTTTCTACAATTTCAACGC
>NZ_JAAONZ010000043.1 GCF_011602365.1 Pseudomaricurvus hydrocarbonicus | reverse complement strand
TGGATCGCTGGTTGACTCTCTATAAAGGCCCTTTGCTGATCCAGCGTTATTACAACGGCGAGGCCCTGTCCAAGGTGGAAAAAGAAGCCGTTTCACAAATCATCAACGTCTGGCGACAGCGACTTCAAAACCTAAGCTGGTTCATGAAGTGCCTTAACGAACCCATTGCCCGACTCGCCAATGCCGAGGACAATTGCACGGGTCACTTTTGGGAATCCCGTTTTAAATCCCAGGCATTGCTCACCGACGAAGCCTTACTGTCGTGTATGGCGTATGTGGATCTCAACCCCATCCGCGCGGGAATGGCCAAAACACCGGAGACCTCTGAGCACACCAGCATTCGGGAACGTATCAACCCTGTGATTACTCTGGAGAGCGCCATTAGGGATCAGGCATTAGCCAACGAATTTAACCTACCGATCAAGCCACTCTTGTCCTTTGAAGATACTATCCGTTCAACCTGCCAAACGGGCATTGCCTATTCACTGAGTGATTACCTGCAACTGGTGGATTGGACAGGTCGTGCCGTACGCGATGACAAACGGGGTGCGATCCCCGAACACCTGCCTACCATTCTTAAACGATTCAACATTCCCGCTGAGCATTGGCTGACCAACAGCCAGCACTTTGAACAGATCGTGCATCGACGATTTCGAAAATCGGCCTAGATGACCCCAGCACTCCTGGCATATTGACCCACCGGTTCAGGCCGATGGGTTTCTGTATCAAAAATATGGGTTTTTGACGTGTTTTAAGTGGTGGATCCAGTCGATCTGATTAATTTGAGGAATCCTGATGCAAGCTTCGATGTGTGCAGCAGGATGTTTGAAGATCTTTTTAGGAGTGCCTGTCCCATATTTTCCTTAGTGGCACACCACATTGTTGTCAGTGACGTGCCGCTTACTGCGATTTTCGCCGGGGCATCAGGAACAGATCTGTATTGTTGATGACAGCACATTCCCTGATGCTGAACTGCCTGCTAGTGGCAGTAAATTGCTGCTTAAATCTGCAACAAGTTAAAAATTTGTAGAGCCCTATAACGCCGCAATAAAAGGCGAGCGTTAGCGAGTCCAGCCCACGCTTTTTGTGGGCGGTTTTTAATTGCCTTGTTAGTTTTGCATTGCATAAGGTGAGTTAGCCCAGATAACACCATACATTACAGCAAAACTTAGTGCTTGCCATATGTAGAGGCTACCCCCTTCATTTATGGAATGAACGAAATCATTAACGCTGCTGAATTTGATTTTAAATTTATCAACGTGATCATCAATGAGATATAGAGCAAACCCACAAAATACAGCCCCAATTACGCCTAGCCAAGCCACATCGGCTCCTGTTTCGGGTGCCCGCCCTAAAATAAGCCACTGAATATTGAATAATGACGTCCATGCTGACACGAGCATGACAGCAATGGAGAGCAAAAACGGTAAGCCTCTACCCTTACTTGAGGCTAGAACAATTAGCCACCCAAATGCTGCCGCCAGACAGGCCTCAAGAGTACAAGATACAATGAGCCCTATCTCGATACTGCCAATGGGAACACCTTTATCTGGAACACCACCAATTTCTTTGAAAGCAAAAAGTGACCAGCCAAAATTTAAAATAGTTACGACACTAGCAACCAAGTTTACTGGCTGCTTGACTTCTACTTTTATATTTTCTGCAATTCCCATTTATATCCTTAAAAAACTAACGCCCAAAACACCGGAAATCCGGCGCATAGCGTTGGATTTTCCGCGTGCTTTTGCTTGTTACGTTTAGCACCAACATATCTACGGAGTACGCCCTTTGCCTGCCACTGAATCCGTGTGCGGGGCTGAAATTATAAATTGGATGAAAAGCTGTGCGGGCTCTGAAAAGAGCGAACGGAAGGGATTTGATGGATCCAGCGCCTTCCAGTGGCACCACGTTTTCACAATGTTTAGGCAGTTTACCGAACTTCCTGCCTGACACCAACTAAGATGCCAAAATCTACTGCCTGATTAACTTATAAACGATTCACAGATACCTGTGAAGAACGTAACGCCCCTAAGCAGCGGCATATTTTGCGTTTTGAGCGCAGCGAAGCAAAATATGTCCGCTGCCTTGGATTGTTAGAGCGCCCGACGTGTGCAACCAAGCATTCCAGAGAAAATAGCTGCGATCGATAGACCTATTGTGAGCGTCAGCCATGCGTATATAGAGTTCAGGCCATACAACATCAATGCGCCAACCCCGGGAACCAAGCCCGTAACGACAGACGTTAAAGGCGATACCATTCTAAAATAGTTAGCAATCCACATAATAGGGAAAGCGTACACGATCAAAGTTAGTCCAGCGAAGATATATGCAAACATCGTCACAGGGAAGATATCTAATAAAAAATTCAGAGACGTAGCAATTGAGCTAGACCTAAAGAGAGCCAAAAATAGAGCAACTGACAAAGTACCCACCGGGACGCCAACAGCATAGGATAGCCAAAGGGCGCATGCTGGGCTGGCTGACGGAGATTCTCTATCCATTATTACCTGCGCCTCTAACGAGACTGTAGAAAAACGTTTTCTAAAGATTGCTTATCCACAGCCCATTCCTTTTAATTTTGATGCTCACCATTCAACCATATCCACTTAACATAATCACTCATTGCGCGAACTTTA
>NZ_JAAONZ010000042.1 GCF_011602365.1 Pseudomaricurvus hydrocarbonicus | reverse complement strand
TGTGCCATGAGCCTAAACCCTTTGTTTGTTAGTGTTTGGTCGCACATTCATTATACAAACAATAGTGGTTTAGGCTCCCTTCGGAGTGAATAACTGGGACAGCAGTGGCTCTGACCCCTTTGATTCGTGATTCCCACATTGGCTCAGCGAATCTATGCCTTCCTCATGGAGTCATGGTAAAGTCCGGCCATAGACCGTTGCCCTCGGCAACGCTCATCAGGACTTGATCGCAATAAGGATATTGACCATGCCAGACCTGTTTTTCCCCACAGTTTCCACTCGTCCAGCCCATCTCTGTGATTCCCAACCCGAAACCCAGAAACACTTTCTCGCCTGCAATCCTCAGGTCAAGGATCAGAACCAATGGCTTGCACCGCATGTCGCCTACGACCTGTCGGAGACTGCCTCGCCATCGACGAATGCCATTCTGCGAGAGATGAATCAACTGCCCATTCACCAACGCACCAACCTGTCAGCCTGTGTGGCCGATTTTGGTGATGAAACCTCGGTGCTGGCGAAGTTCTACGACCAACACCTGGCGGGACTCGATCTCACGACCACCGCACAAGACAGCAACGGTCTCGCCGGCATGGGCATGGCGGTACTGGGTGCACGCGCAGACAGCTTTCAAACCGCGCTGCAGCAATACCAACAGGCCCTCATCCAATTAAACAATTATCACCGTGTGGGCCGAGTGGCGGGGTAATCCCCCCGGAAATTAACAGGAGTCAAAAGTAGAATTTTCTCGTAACCTATACGCAGGAGATTCTGTATGAAACGATCAAGATTTACTGACAGCCAGATCATGGCCATCCTCAAGCAGTCTGAGTCGGGCACCCCCGTCCCAGAGCTATGTCGCGAACATGGCATGAGCAATGCCACCTTCTACAAATGGCGTGCTAAATACGGCGGTATGGATGCATCCCTGATGGCCCGCCTGAAAGAGCTGGAAGACGAAAACCGCCGGCTGAAGAAGATGTACGCCGAAGAGCGAATCAAGGCGGAAATCCGCAAGGAAGCACTGGAGGGAAAGCTGTAAAGCCATCTCATCGGCGCGAGATGGCACAGCAAGCAATCCAGAAGCATGGCGTCAGTATCCGTCTGGCATGTGAAAGCCTGTCGATCAGTGAGACCTGCTTCCGCTATCAGGCCAAGCTATCTACTGAAAATGCCGAGATCGCTGACTGGTTAATCCGGTTGACTCACAATCAAAAGAACTGGGGCTTTGGCCTGTGTTTTCTGTTTTTGCGCAATGTGAAGGGCTTTGGATGGAACCACAAGCGTGTGTATCGGATATACCGGGAGTTGGAGTTAAATCTGCGCATCAAGCCCAAGAAGCGGATTGTCCGGGAGAGGCCGGAACCTCTAGCGGTACCGGAGGCCATTAACCAGTGCTGGTCGATGGACTTCATGCATGACCAGCTGGAGGATGGAAGGAGCTACCGCTTGTTTAATGTGCTGGATGACTTTAACCGGGAAGGACTGACCATTGAAGTGGATCTGTCGCTGCCAGCTGAGCGGGTAACCAGGGCTTTGGAGCAGGTAATCGAATGGCGGGGCAAACCCCGAACTTTGCGTTGTGACAATGGTCCAGAATACATCAGTGGCACATTAGCCACTTGGGCGGAAAAGCATGGCATCCAGCTGAGTTTTATCCAACCGGGCAAACCTCAGCAAAATGCCTATATCGAGCGCTATAACCGAACGGTTCGTTATGACTGGCTGGGTCAATATCTGTTCGAAAGCATTGCGCAAGTTCAGGATCATGCCACACGCTGGCTATGGACCTACAATAATGAGCGGCCTAATATGGCGCTAGGCGGCATCACACCTAAAATGAAATTGGAGCATGCTGCCTGACCTTCTACTTTTGACATCGGTTAAAAATGGGGGGATTACCGCGGCACAGCGCAAGATGGAACTGCGCAACCAGGTGATCGCCGCCTACGAAAAACTGAATCACTATTACCAGCAGGAACTGCGTCGCATTGTGCCCGCAGAACGGTTTATGAAAAACAAAGGCTCCGCCCTGTCCAATGCCCAGCGCGGTATCACCCTGGCAGAACGACCCCGCGGGCGCGGAATCCACGTCGCCAATGCCCACGAAGGCCAACAGATCAGCAGACTTGCCAAAGGCATCCGCTACGCCGGTAGAGGCGCCGTTGTCCTGGATGCGGGATTTCGAGTAAACACCGTGCATAACACTTATGCGGACGGAGGAAACTGGCAGAGGGAGTGGGCAGTGCAAACGGGTGGTTTTCTGGGAGCTAGTGCCACAGGCACACTGGTTGGCCGAGCCGCTTTCTTAGCGAGTCGTATAGCATTAATGGCAACACCTTGGGACTGGGCATTTCTTATTGGATCTACAATTGTTGCAGGTGCTTATTTGGCCTATCAAGCGGACAATGGAATGAAGGGAATCAGTGGCGAATTATGGGATAAACTTGTCAAATGAGAATGATCGATTGGTATGATGTTTATGTTTATATCGGTGGGTTTTCTCTGATCATCATGAGTATCGCCTGGCTTATCTTTGGCATCACCACCATGAGAAAGCTGGATAAGGCTATTGTGGAGGAAGGGAAACCACGCCCCTGTCAGTGGGACCCCATGTGGTGGCGCGCACACCTGTACACATGGCCTATTATCTTTTCTGGCAAGTCATTCAGCGAACTTGAAAACCGCATTATTGACACTCAAGACGTCAAAAAGAATATCAATACATACGATAAAGTTCTCTCGTGGATATTATTTTTGTCTAACTGCATTATGATCAATTGTCTTCTTATTGGCTGGATTCTCGACCTCTACTAACGGCTTTTACAAGACAACTACAGCGGATGAAAAAACCAAACCCCAGCAGATCGATAAAACAGATCAGGCAATGGGGGGAGCTGTTTGCAGGGAAAAGGGCTCTGACCCACTGCTGTCCCAGTTATTCACTCCGAAGGGAGCCTAAACCACTATTGTTTGTATAATGAATGTGCGACCAAACACTAACAAACAAAGGGTTTAGGCTCATGGCACATTCTAGCACCGTA
>NZ_JAAONZ010000041.1 GCF_011602365.1 Pseudomaricurvus hydrocarbonicus | reverse complement strand
GAAGGCATGAACAACAAGATTAAAGTGATTAAAAGGATGGCGTATGGATACCGGGATAACGATTACTTCTTCCTGAAGATCAAAGCAGCGTTTCCCGGTAAAGTGCGATGAACCTTTTTTATGCCTGCCCTTTCAGCTTTTTCTCGCTCCTGGCGACCGGCCACTCGAATCTGTGGCCCTCATCTCGTATCCACCGCCAAAAAACGCTAATCTAGGGAGGTGACACCTAACTCACATCTCTCTCACGGATGGCCACGATGAAAATAGTGCATTTTTTACTCTGCGTTAGCCTGCTCGGCACGTCGTTGTTCGCAGCCGCGGAAATTTATAAAAGCGTGGATGAACACGGCAATGTGATCTACACCGACAACCCCAAGGGCAACAACAAGGTGAATACGGTCGAGCTGCCACCGGTGAACACCCAACCCGCAACTCCGGTCTACCAGCGCCCCACGCAACAACCCTCTCAGAGTACGGAATACCAGGTAACCATTCACGCGCCGCAGGATGGTGCTCAAATCCCCACGGGCCAGCGAGACATTCCCGTCAGCCTGAATGTGTCACCCCAGCTCAAGCAAGGCGCCTATATTCAGATTCTGCTGAACGGCCAGGTCTTCGGCTCCGACTTTCATGCCACCCAGTTCACCCTGCAGGGCGTGTACCGGGGTGAGCACCACTTGCAAGCCGTGGTCATCAGCGCGTCTGGAGAAGAATTGGCCCGCTCGGACAGCGTCACCATTTACGTGCACCGTGCCAGCGTTGCCCGCCCCCAGCCCAGGTCCTGACAACCCACCCCAGCAGACCCGCCCTGACCTCAGACCACCGGTCCTGCGTGGCGTACCAATCTTGCCCAAAAATACGGTCGCCGCTGGACAAGGCACCAAAATGGTGCAAAATAAAGAGGGGATATCTGCCAAAAACGGCCAAAAGCCGCGGATTTCACCGAAACAGGGCGAGTGCGCCGTATTGGTTCGTTTCTTGCTATGTTTCTTGGCATGTAGTCGATAACCCACCATGAAAATCACCGTTGCACCGAAAGACGCCACGGATTTTGAATGAGAGCAGGCCGACGTTGCGCCTGATAACCGGACCCCTATGCCATCTGAGAATCCGTACAAAAGTATCCTCGATCACCTCAATATCGCCGTGATCGTCGTCGATTCGAATCTCCGGTTGAAACACATCAATACCGCTGCGGAGGTGCTACTGGCGGTCAGCCAGGCCAAAGTGCTGGAGACCCCATTGCTGCACTATTTTCGTGAGAGCGATGCTTCCACGGACTCCTTCCGCCTGGCCCTCAAAAACGGCGATCAATTCACCAAGCGCCGTGCGCTCTGGCAACTGCACAATGGCCAGCAGCTCACCGTGGATTACACCGTCACGCCGCTGCCCGACCAGGACGGTGTCCTGATCGAAATTGTGGCACTGGATCGCTTGCTGCGCATCAGCCGGGAAGAGGCCTTGATTGCCTCTCAGGAAACCACCCGCAACCTTGTGCGCAGCATGGCACACGAGATTAAAAACCCGCTAGGGGGGATCCGCGGTGCCGCTCAGCTGTTGGAACGGGAACTGCCCGATGAAAGCCTGACCGAGTTTACACAGATCATCATTGAAGAAGTGGATCGCCTGCGCAACCTGGTCGACCGGATGCTGGGCCCTCGCCAGCAGCCCAAGTTTGCGCCGACCAATGCCCATGAAGTGCTGGAGCGCATTGCCTCAGTGGTCAAAGTCGAATGCGGCAGTGAAATTCGCATTCGCCGTGATTACGACCCCAGCATCCCAGAGTTCCCGGCTGACAAGGAAATGTTGATCCAGGCGTTGCTCAACATTGTCCGCAACGCCATGCAGGCGTTGCAGGAAGCCGATCTCAACACGCAGGGCGTCATTACCCTGCGCACCCGCATTCAACGTCAGTACACCATTGGGCAACAGCATCACAACCTGGTGTGCCGCATTGAAATTGAAGACAACGGACCGGGCATCCCTGCGGATATCCTCACCGACATCTTCTACCCCATGATCACCGGACGCGCCGAGGGAACAGGCTTGGGGTTGGCCATTTCCCAACATTTAATCCAGCAGCACCACGGGCTGGTTGAATGCGAAAGCTTACCGGGACAAACCATTTTCTCCATTTACATACCATTGGAACAAAGCCATGCAGCCTAGCCGTACACTTTCGAACAACGTTTGGATCATTGATGACGACCGCTCCATCCGCTGGGTGCTCGAACGCGCCCTGCAACAGGAAGGTATTCCCTGCACGGCCTTTGAAAGTGGCGATCGCGCCCTCAGCGCCATGAAAACCAGCCGTCCGGATGCGGTCATCACTGATGTGCGCATGCCCGGCACCGATGGTTTGTCGCTGCTGAAGATCTTGTCGGAAGACCACCCGCAGATGCCCGTCATCATCATGACCGCGCACTCGGATCTGGACAGTGCCGTGTCAGCCTATCAGGGCGGAGCCTTTGAATACCTGCCCAAACCCTTTGACGTCGATGAAGCCGTGGCCGTGATCAAACGGGCTCTGGCGCACGCTCACGAACAGCTGCAGGATCACGTCACCGAAGAACCTGAAATGGGCACCGAGATTATTGGCGAAGCCCCGGCCATGCAGGAAGTGTTTCGAGCCATTGGTCGCCTGTCGCAATCCAACATCACCGTGCTCATCAACGGCGAGTCGGGCACCGGCAAAGAGCTGGTGGCGCGTGCGCTTCACCGCCACAGTCCGCGCCGCAACAATACCTTCATTGCCCTCAACATGGCGGCCATACCCCGCGATCTGATTGAATCCGAATTGTTTGGTCACGAAAAAGGCGCCTTTACCGGCGCCGGCGGCCAGCGTCAGGGGCGCTTTGAACAGGCCAACGGCGGCACGCTGTTTCTCGACGAAATCGGCGATATGCCGGCCGAAACCCAGACCCGGTTACTGCGCGTACTGGCCGACGGTGAATTCTATCGCGTCGGCGGTCACACCCCCGTGAAAGTGGATGTGCGCATCATTGCCGCCACCCACCAGAACCTCGAGGTGCTGGTCGAAGAAAATCGCTTCCGGGAGGATTTGTTTCACCGCCTCAACGTCATCCGCATTCACATTCCCAAACTGGGGGACCGCCGTGAAGACGTCGCCAAGCTGGCTCAGCACTTCTTCCACAAGGCCGCCAAGGAACTCGAGGTAGAAACCAAAGTACTGCTGCCTGAAACGGAAAATTACCTGTGCAATCTGGACTGGCCCGGCAACGTGCGTCAGCTGGAAAACACCTGCCGCTGGATTACCGTCATGGCGTCCGGCCGCGAAGTGCACCTGGAAGACCTGCCGCCCGAGCTGATGGAAAGCAAAAGCGATGAAAGCCCGTCCGGCGACTGGGAGAAAGCCCTGCGTCACTGGGCCGATCAGGCTCTGGCCCGTGGACAAAATGATATTCTGTCGGAGGCCGTACCCACGTTTGAGCAGGCGCTGATCGAAACCGCGCTCAAGCATACCGCCGGCCGCAAGCGCGATGCCGCCAACCTGCTGGGCTGGGGTCGCAACACTCTGACGCGCAAACTGAAAGAACTGGGCATGTCCGAAGGCCCAGACATGGAAGATTAAAGCGCGCCCCTCGGCGCGGCGAACTCAGTCTGCAGCCGTAACCCGCGGCATCTGAGATCAACGCCGACAACAAAACCACGAGCACTGTCGGTGTCCGTGGTTTTTTGTTGTCGGCGATTCGCTGTTTTGCCCTCTGCAGAACGCTGTCGGAGCACGCCTTCACGGACACGGCCCGCGTTAATTGAACACCACCAAGCGATCAATCCCCTCACGGTTTATGACCCTAGCCCGGATGTTTCACCAATACCCAGCTTCGTCGCAATCAAGGCCGCGCCAGCGGCCAGTTTGAGCTTCAAGCCCTGATTCAGTTTACTATTTGAACGATTTCCTTTTTCAGGGCACAA
>NZ_JAAONZ010000040.1 GCF_011602365.1 Pseudomaricurvus hydrocarbonicus | reverse complement strand
TATTCGGTATTTTGACGTTACCCCTCTGCACGGGCAGCAGGTGTTCGATGATTTTGAATTGCGCGTTTGTAATTTCCATAGGCGCAAATTTTACCAAAATTAGTGTGAACAGGCCCTAGAAACTAGAAACTAGAAACTAGAAACTAGAAACGAGTGACGAGGAAAAGATTGGCAGCATAAACACCTAACATCTTTAACAGCGGAGGGGCGGCGGTGGATGAGTTGACGTTAGTGATTGGCAATAAAAACTATTCCAGTTGGTCGTTGCGGGCGTGGCTGTATCTGGCGGTGAATGACATTCCTTTTGAGGAGATTCGTCTGCCGCTGGACACGCCGCGGTTTTATCAGCACATTCACGAGTATTCGCCCACCGGCTGCGTGCCGGTGTTGCATCACGGTGAGGTGTGGGTGTGGGATTCGCTGGCGATCATTGAATACGTGGAGCGCACGTTTGCGCCGCAGATCGGTTGGCCTGCGGATCCGAAAGCCCGGGCCGTGGCGTTGTCGGCGGTGATGGAAATGCACGCCGGTTTTCCGGAGTTGCGCAAGCACTACCCCATGAACTGCCGCAAACCTTCTTTTCAGGCGCCCTTGCGCGGCGAGGTTCGCAAAGACCTGACCCGGCTGGATCACCTGTGGCGCAATTGCCTGGACGCCTCCAGGGGGCCGGCGTTGTTTGGTCGCCTGAGCATTGCCGATGTGTATTTTGCGCCGGTGGTGTTTCGCCTGCACACTTATCAGCTGCCCATGTCGCAGCCCTGCCTGGATTATGTCGAGTGGATGTTGGCCCTGCCACAAATGCAAGCCTGGGCCGAGGCCGCACGGCAGGAAACAGAAATCGTGGTGGCGGATGAATGGCAGGACTGATGGTTGGGCTGGGGTGGGTCCTGCAGCCCCGGTGCCCGTGAGTCTTGTGCGTGGCCCTGGCGGGCGTGACGTGTCTGACGCGCGACTCGCCGACACCCTCGTCGTCGTTAATGGGTGACAGTGCAACCCGCCCGCCTCCGGGCTGGCCTGCGGTCGCCTTTTCTGCTCCCGTTTCATTTAGGGTCACCTCCATGCTTCATGTCCTCCTCCATTTTCGCACCCATCACCGGTGATCGCGTGCCGTGTCAGTGCACTTGCGCCGTGAAGCTCGGGGTTTGTGCACTGACGTTGGGCGTGAGTGTGGCCAGGCCAGCCATTGATGAGATTTTGATTGAGCGCGCCCTCCGTTTTTGGCATGCTGATCCACTTTAAAACCGAATTATTATTTGATTATTCAGCATTGGGGGCATACCGGGAATGGAACCTTTTGGCAATGCGTGGGCGCTGCTGCCCACCGCGCTGGTGTTTGTGTTGGCGGTGTGGACCCGACGTCCCATTGAATCTCTCATCAGCGGTTCGCTGCTGGGGTTAATCATGTTGCACGGCACCGGGTTTGTCACCGGTTTTGCCGAGACCTCGCTGCGGGTGATGACTGACGAAGATGTCGCCTGGGTTATTCTGGTGTGCGGTTTTATGGGCAGCCTGATTGGCCTGTTGATCCGCACTGGCGCGGCGACCGCCTTCACGGTGAAACTGGGCCATAAGATCCGCAGCCAAACCAGCGCGCTGTTCTTTACCTGGGGGCTGGGTATTCTCATGTTCGTGGACGACTACCTGAATTCTCTGGCGGTGGGCGCGGCCATGCGCAACCTCACCGACAAATACCGGATCTCACGCGAGAAACTGGCCTATGTGGTGGATTCCACCGCGGCGCCGGTGAGCGTGATCATTCCGTTTTCCACCTGGGGAGCCTTCTTTGGCGGCCTGCTGGTGGACAATGGTCTGGCGGAAGACGGTCAGGGCCTGTCGGTGTACATGTCCGCCATTCCCTACATGCTCTATGCCTGGGTGGCGCTGTTTTTGGTGCCGATTGTCATCAAAGGCTGGGTCCCGAATCTGGGGCCGATGAAGGCGGCAGAGCTTCGGGCGCAGGAAACCGGGGTGACGGTGCCACCGGAAGCGGCACACATTGAGAAGGCCAATCAGGCGATTCAACCCAAGGCCGGGGCCAAGCCGAGGCTGTGGCTGTTCGTGCTGCCGATGCTGTCGCTGGTGGGTTTAACCATGTGGTTTGACAACGATTTTCTCATTGGCATTTACATGACGCTGGGGCTGACCCTGTTGGCGATTTTGCTGATGCGGATTCTGGATCTGCACGAAACGTTCGATACCGTCATCGACGGCTTTAAAACCATGATCGAACCTCTGGCGGTGTTGATTGCGGCGTTCATCCTGAAAGATGTGAACGATGCGCTGGGGCTGTCCACCTATGTGGTGGACACCATGCAGCCGCTGCTGACCCCCGAATCGCTGCCGGCGGTGATTTTCATTTCCATGGGGCTGGTGTCCTTTATGACCGGGTCCAACTGGGGGGTGTTTGTGATTGTGCTGCCGATTGTGACGAGCCTGGGTCAAACCCTGGGGGCGGACATGACGCTGGTCATTGGCGCCACCCTCTCGGCCAGTACGTTTGGCAGCCATGCCTGTTTTTACTCCGATGCCACCGTACTGACCGCGCAGGCAACCGGGTGTACGCCGCTGCAGCACGCCCTGACGCAATTTCCTTACGCGCTGCTTGCGGCGATCATCACGCTAATCGGTTATCTGGCCATCGCTTATTTATAAGTGGCGGCTAACACCCGTATTGGCAGGGGCGTGCGCTCAAGAGGCTGGGCCAAGCCCCTGCGTGAATGCCCCCGCGGAGAGAAAACCGGCCTGGGCTAAATCTGGTCTGGGCTAAATGTGGCCGGATTCAAGCCGGTGGCCGTATCACTCACTTGCATTGACGTTACAAGCGCGCCAACAGCTCCGTTTTTTTATCAGTAAAATCCTGTTCGGAAATGGCCCCGGCATCGCGCAATTTGGCCAGTTTCTCAATCAGCTGGATGATGTCGTCGGAGGAGGACAGATTTTGGCGGTCAAGCGGCATGGCGGCGGCGGGGGGCGTGGCGCCCTGGTTGAACGGCGGGGTAGACACGGCCGGTTTGGCAAAATTGGTGTGCACCGCAGGCGCCGGTAGGCCCGGGCCGGAAAGGATGGGCAATTGGTTGACCGACACACTGCCAAATTGACTGGTAAACGTCAGTGAGGTGTCGCCCCCTTGTTGCTGGCTGATCCCGCCAATGTGGTGATTGAGGGTGTCGTAAACGGTGACCTGGCCATTCAGTTCTACCGCCAGCTTGCCCGGGAACACGGCGTAGCGAATGTTATTTTGAGCGCCGGAACTGAAGGGAATTCCGCAATCACTGGGCCACCATTGATGGCCGCCCGGGGTGCCGGCGGGAATCACAGGAAAGATCTGGTTGTTGGCCAGCGCATTGGCCAACTCCAGGCAGAGGCTGTTGACGGTCATTTTCAGGCCGTGATTGAATATATCCCCCACCATGGTCATACCACCGCGCATCCACTGGCCTGAGCCGCCCAGTTCCGGGCAGTTAAACTGTGCCATGTTGCCTCCGCCATTATTGACCGCCATCAGCATGTGGATCACTGCGTCATGACTGAGGTTGTAACGACTGGCGATGTCGTTGACCAGGCGCGTTCCGGTGGGGGTGAGTTGTTGTTGCATGTTGTTTGTCCTGTAACCCGTGGCGGTGGGCTTGTGTGTCAGTGATAAGGCCAAACCAGGTTGAAACTACCTTGCGAGTGTTGCGGTGTGTTGACAGCGCCTGGGCTGTGGCAGCGGTGATGGTGGGTGGTCAGCGTGGCCGTTGCGAACGGGCATTGCCAGAGCACCGAAAATTCACCCGCGGCTCCCTCAGTTTAGTTGCTAATGGATGCCGTTTCGAACGTGCAGGTTGAAAAAGCTGTGATTGAGACCCGGCCGCCAGGCGCGCGACTCCCGTGTGGCGCCTGAAGCAAGAGGGTTGAAGGGAAGCCGCAGAAGCAGGCCGTTGTGGTGTGTTTGGTAACGGTGGGTTTTGATCACCGGGTGGTGGCTGATCGCAGCCAGTGTTTGGACCACGTGTTGCCCGCCTTCGCTGGGCGCGTGGCAAGCAGTAACGTAACACGGTTCAGCCTGACATTGCTCTGGTTAAGACTGCGACGGCCACTGTCGTCGCTGCCACAAGCCAATGGGTTACATTCAAAAAAACCGCGCCCCGGCAGGACCGGGCCGCGGTTTTACCGGTAGCGAGACCGCGTTGTCGGGGGTCAGTGCACGCCGTGCATACCTTTGCGCAGCAGCGGCGAGATCAGCAGCATAAACACTCCCACGCCGATGCCGATCCACATCAGGACGCTGTAGAGTTCGGTGTAGGTGGCCAGCGCGTGGGCAAGGTCCTGAGTTTCGCCCGCGTGGGTGTCGATGGCGGCGAGTTTGCCGATGCGGGTGGCCACGGTTTCCGACAGGGCGGTGGCTAAAAACCAGGTGCCCATACTGACGCCCACCACCCGCTTGATCGACAGTTTGGTGACCGCCGACAGGCCCACCGGGGAGATGCACAGTTCACCGGTGGTGTGCAGCAGGTAGGCCAGTGTCAGCCAGAGGATGGCGACCTTGCCGTCGGCCCCCAGAAACTGCGCCCCAATCACCATGGCACCGAAGCCGAGGCCGGCCTGGAAAATGCCGAGAGCAAATTTGACCGGCGTCGACGGCTCCCAACCGCGTCTGGCCAGCCACACCCAGAGACCGGCAAACAGGGGCGCGAAGACAATGATGAAGAACGGGTTCAGCGAGCCGAACATCGAGGCGCGCAGTTCCGTGCCCATGACTTCGCGATTCACGATCCGGTCGGCGTAGAGGGTCATGCTGCCGGCGGACTGTTCGAACAGCGCCCAGAACACCACGCTGGAAGCGATCAGCACCATCAGTACCAGCGTGCGCTGAAACTCATCCTTTGTGCCTTTCAGATACGCAAACAGCAGCAGGCCGATGAGCGCCAGGGCCAGCAGAGCATTCTGTGCCATGTGCACCACCGGTTCGTATTGCAGCAGATACCAGACCGCCCCCAGGGACAGCAGCCCGCACAGATAAATGGTCCATTCGCGATTGATTGGCCCCAGTACCGGTTGCTTCAGTTGCTCTGGCGAGCTGGGGTCGGCCAGTCCGCAGAGGTATTTCTGCCCCCGTAAAAACGTGGTGAGACCCAGCAGCATGCCGATGCCGGCGGCCCCGAAGCCGTACCCCCAGCCGAAGGTTTCACCCAGCCAGCCACACAACAGGATGGCGACGAAAGAACCGATATTGATGCCCATGTAGAAGATGGTAAAGCCGGAATCCCGTCGAGGGTCGTCGTCGCCGTAGAGCTGACCGACGATGGTGGAGATGTTGGGCTTGAGGAAACCAACGCCGACGGCAATCAGTGCCAAGGCCAAAAAAAACACGTTTAACGCGATCACGTCCTGGATGATAACCTCGTCAGCCAGGCGGGTGCCGGCGGCAATGATCGAGCCATCGTTGAGGGTGAGGGGTGCGTTGAGCACGGTGCCGCTGGCAAAGTGCAGTGCCTGCTGCCCTTCGTAGGCCATCAACAAGTGGCCGGCCGATAACAGCACGGCACCAAACACCACCGCTTTGCGCATGCCCAGATAGCGGTCAGCCAGCAGGCCGCCAATCACTGGCAGGGCGTACACGAGCCCGGCGTAAGCGCCCAGCACGTCGTAGCCTGCTTCATCGGTGAACAGATGGTATTTGGTCAAATACAGCAGCAGCAGAAACTTCATCCCGTAAAAAGAGAAGCGCTCCCAAAGCTCGGTGGCGAAACAAATATAGAGTCCCTTGGGGTGACCAAAGAGGTCGTCCGCCGGGGCGGTGGCGGTGAGTTCGGAAGTGGCTGTCATGAGCGAGTGATTCCCTGTGTGTGACATAACGCTGCAAGTTTTCAACCTCAGCTCACCCTGAATGCAGGCGTGAGCTGAGCTGGAACGCGGTGGGGTAACGCGGCCTCCCCGGAAAAGGCAATATAAACGAAAGTATTATTATTCCAGAATCTAACAATACTTACAGCGATCATACCGCTTAAAATGAACATCAGATTCGTCTATCAGGGAGGCGCTGATGCTCCGGTCCCGGCCCTTGATCATAGTTCGCTGTACGGGCATTTCAATGCCTGTGGTGTTGGCGGGTGTGCTCTGTCTGGCGGCCCTGGTGAACGGCTGTGCCCAGCAGCCGTCGCCGGAGGTGACTCTGTTGACTGCCGAGGCTCAGCGGGTGTTAAACAGCCCGCTGCTGTTGTCTGATCAGTCTCGCCCCGGGACAAGTTCCAAGGCAGATTCTGAGACCCATATAAAGAACAGGCCGCTCTCAGAGGGCTTGGCGGTTGAGAGCTTGTTGGCGCGCCATGGCCGATTTGATGATCCGCTGGCGCTCACTGCGGAAATGCGCCACTTCGTGCATCGCTACGTTTCTCCTCAGGCCTCCAGTGCCAGCAAACTGCAGCAGTTGCTGGAAGCGGTTTTGCATCCGGGGTTGCTGGGGTTGAAATACGACCCCCAAAAGACCTACAGCGCCAAGGATGCGTTTGATCATCAGACAGGGAACTGCCTGTCGTTTTCAAACCTGATGGTTGCCCTGGGACGCGAAGTGGGGCTCAAGGTCTGGTTTAACGAGGTTGAGGTGCCGCCGACCTGGGATAGCCAGGATGCTCGCACCTATTTGTATTACCGGCATATGAATGTGGTCGTCAAAGTGGGTCGGGACTTGAAAGTGGTTGACCTGGATCGGAAAAACTATCGGCAGCATTACCCGCAACACCGGGTGTCGGACGACTACGCGCTAGCGCAGTATTACAACAACTTGTCGATGGCGCAGTTGTTTGACGGGCAGTTGGGGCGAGCGTTCTTGCTGCTGCGCGAGGCCATTCTTCTGGAACCGGAACTGTCATTTCTGTGGGGTAACCTGGGGACCCTGTACCGACGGGCTGGCCATTTCGAAGAAGCGGAAGTGGCTTACCGGAAAGGCTTGCAGCTGAACCCCGCGGATCTGTTGGTCATCAGCAATCTGGGGCGTTTGTATCAACAAATGGGGGATGAGTCACAGGCCCGGATGTTCGATGCGATGGCGCTGAGATTCCGCATGACGAATCCCTATTTTCGCTACCACCTGGCGTTGCAGGCGGTGGCCGAAGGCGACCCGGAGCGGGCGTTGAAACACATTCGGGCAGCGCTTGCGGGGGATCGCCAGGAACCTCGGTTTCACGTTCTGGCCGCGGACATCAATGCCGCGCTGGGGTTGACGGAGGCCGCTCAGGAGCAGCGCCGGTTAGCGGCAAACCTGGGGCGCGATTACTCTGTGTCACCCTAGTGTTGTCAAAGCCTGCGTGTTATCAACGCTAGCCCGAATATTTCACAAAGGACTAAACAAGAACGGCTGAAAGCCTTATGGTTATTGGTGTCTAGACAATATCCGCAAGCAATCAGCCGTGAACAAAATGATACCACAGTCTTTCCAG
>NZ_JAAONZ010000003.1 GCF_011602365.1 Pseudomaricurvus hydrocarbonicus | reverse complement strand
CCCCGGCATGCTGACAAATACTGGGGGTAAGGGGGAGTTGTGCCCTGAAAAAGGAAATCGTTCAAAGAGTAAACTGAATCAGGGCTTGAAGCTCAAACTGGCCGCTGGCGCGGCCTTGATTACGACGGAGCTGGGTATTGGTGAAACATCCGGGCTAACCCGCTCATCCTAAGCCCAATCCCGTTCGTCCTGAGCCTGTCGAAGGACACCCTCCAAGTGACACTTTCTCAAATTCCGTCATTGCGATCGAAACGCAGTGAAGAGATGCAATCCATGTTTGGCAGTATTTAGCAAAATTAATCAAACACTCCCAATGCTTCCATTAAAGTCAAAAAAGCCAACGAGAGACCAGAGATCATAAGCAGCCAGTAAAATAAAGCACCCAGAAATCTGTCGACTTTTGTAGTATGCAGATAGATGACACCGGCATTCGCGTATAAAAATGAAAGCTTACCGGCACCTAATTTTTGACTCCAGGACTTTGGCAATGCCAGCACTTGGGCAACATTGATGATGTCCCAACCACTCACATACTCTAACCCTAGCGCATCTTTTGTCTCTGGATTCTTGCGCAGTTTTCTTACAGTTATCTGACCGAAGAGCACATACAAAATGCACGCTACAAAGGCCAAAACGGCAGGTACAGCGAGAACCTTAGCAAATAGACTCATATAACCCCTATAACTTTCATTATTGCATCGTACCAACTGCCACTATTTTCTTTAACAACCCTGTTAACCCCCATTGAGGTAGCGGCAGCAACACCCGCAACTGTAACACCACCTATAACCAGCCCTACCCAACCAACTGGAGTTGCCATAACCAACAGACTTAATGCAGCACCACCAACATTCACCGCAGCTGTACCAGCAACCGCACTCAATGCAAAACTACTGGATTCTACAAATAGCTCACGCTCCCACTCCCCTCCTGATTGAAAGCTGGCCTGAACATTTCCGATCCGACCTGTAAAATCAATCACAGCAAGGCCGTTACCTAAAAACTTCGCATGTTGAGCCAGTTTAACAAGCTTATTGGCCTGAGCTTGCGATGTCACATTAAGCTTGGCAGCGCTACGGCTACTTCTGGCAATATTGGTCGCACGCGTTGCGTTTGAAAGCGTGGTGCCACGGCGAGACTTGACCCCAGCATTAACAGCATGGAGCTCATGTCTAAATCGAAATTGTAATTTTTGAAAAGCTGCCAATGCTTTTTGTTTGGCCGCCGCTTTTGCAGCTGTATTTGAAGTAATTGTGTCACGATAGGCCATTAGAGCATCTTGATAATCTTTAACTGCTCCAGCGAAACCACCCAACCTATTGGCATAGACGCTGGTAGATGCTCCGATCAGGCCGATATTATACTCTTTTAGATCTGCCATAATTTCTGCCAGTGCCACAACATTATCCCCGCCATAGGACATAGAAAGGCTTGTAAGCTCCCGGGCTACAGACATCTCTGAAAGCTGGCGAACTATATCTTTGCCATAAGAATCATCGTCGGCGCCAACAATATAAGGCGTATTTGCGGCTGCTACCGTAGGCTTGGTACAACTAAAAGCTGATATTTGATCAATGCTGATGCCGCATTGACTTTGAAGGGCTTGAGAATTTAACGGCTGACTACAAAGCAGGATTTCACTCATCTTAAAGTCCTTTTTAAATGATGACGGAGCTATCGTTCGATGGAGATCAACTTTACTGGGCAAGTATCCCCTGCACAATAATGACTTCTCAATAATGGGAGCTTTAGCCCATTAAGATTCGTTTGGTGTTATATCCTCCAACCAAAGCAGCACCTCGCCGCTTATCCTGATCCTGTCGAAAGATTCCCTCCAAGTGGCACTTTCTCAAATTCCGTCATTGCGATCGGAACGCAGTGTAGAGAAGCAATCCATGTTTGGCAGTTCTCATCTACATTGTGCTAATTATGGGTAGCCCAAGCTACCCTCTCTTACCCTTCGGGTAATTCACCTTGTTGCCGCGTGACTTAAAGTCTCTGCTGCTCGCAATGACGAGATCGGGCACTTCTGACCGTCGTCATTGGTGCTCAAACACTCGACATCCTCCCTCAAACACTCGACCATGGGGTCAATGTGCTTCGATGACGGGTCTTTGAGAGGCAACATTGGGTATTGGGGATAGGTTGGGGAGTATAAAAGACCCGATATTCCATTGCGCGAATGGAAGATTGCTATTCAGGGGCCCGGTATCAGTAGCTGGCAGTCAATGATCGCTGTTTAAAAGGGCGATCACTCCTTTAACTGCCTTTAACTAATGGCGTTATGGCTGGGGAGAATGCATTAAAACGCGGAGAACAGGCACAAAAAAGCCCGCTCAAAGAGCAGGCTTTTTAAAAGATGGTACCAGCGGGCGGACTCGAACCGCCACACCCGTAAAGGCGGGGGATTTTGAATCCCCTGTGTCTACCAATTTCACCACGCTGGCACAAAGCTTATCGATTGAAGCACTCATGGATGAGGGCTCCCGAAAAGCAGGACGCGATTATAACAGGGCGTTTGGCGCCGTCAACCATCCTGTGAAAGACGCGATAAAATTGTCAAAAATCATTACGATTGAACAACTTACAACCAGTGCCCGCATCGCGGCCAAGCACACGGCGAGTTGTGGCAATTGAAGGCCAAGTGCAGCGACCTCGCCCCCGACGCTCAGCAAAATCCAGGCACGCACAGTCAACAGGTACAACCCAAATATGGACTAGCCAAATCCTCTATAACTGCCCACAATACCTCTATTATTGATAGTGATTGGAATTTTCAGGCATTTTGCGCATTAATAGGCGCCACTTTGGCTCGGGGCCAGGCTGCTTAACCCTGCAAACTGGCGCCCATTAATTAATCCGCGATTCACCGTTCTCAACGGTGACATTTAGTTAGTACGACCTCAACAGGATAAGATTATGCTCAACTTGAACCGTCCCGATTTACTGGCCACGGCCTCATACATCAACGGCCAGTGGCTCACCGAAGCCGCCGACAGCGTACCGGTACACAACCCGGCCAATGGCGAACTGGTGGCGTCCATCACCAACCACGGCGCCGCTGAAACCCGCATGGCAATTGATGCCGCTGAAGCGGCCATGCCCGCCTGGGCGGCCAAGCCGGCCAAGGAACGCGCCAACATTCTGCGCAAGTGGTTCAATCTGATCATGGAAAACCAGGCCGATCTGGCCAAGATTCTGACCGCCGAGCAGGGCAAAACCCTGGCCGAAGCGGCTGGTGAAATTGCCTATGGCGCCAACTACATTGAGTGGTTTGCCGAAGAGGCCAAACGCGTCAACGGCGACATCATTCCGGCCCCCAGTGGTGACAAGCGCATCATGGTGATCAAGCAGCCCGTGGGTGTGGTGGCCTCCATTACCCCCTGGAACTTCCCAAACGCGATGATCACCCGCAAGGCCGCCCCCGCCTTGGCGGCCGGCTGTACGTTTGTCGGCAAGCCCGCCAAAGAAACCCCACTGTCCGCGCTGGCCCTGTGTGTGCTGGCCGAAGAAGCCGGCATCCCGGCCGGGGTCTTTAACATGGTGGCAGGCCAAAGCTCCCGTGAGATTGGCGGTGAAATGACCAGCAACCCCAAAGTCCGCAAGCTGACCTTTACCGGCTCCACCCCGGTGGGCAAAACGTTGATGGAACAGTGCGCGGCCACCGTCAAGAAAACTTCCATGGAGCTGGGCGGCAACGCACCCTTCATGGTATTTGAAGACGCCGATCTGGACGCTGCGGTTCAGGGCGCCCTGGCCTCCAAATACCGCAATTCCGGCCAGACTTGCGTCTGCTCCAACCGCATTCTGGTGCAGGACAGTGTCTATGATGCGTTTGTGGAAAAACTGCAGGCCGAAGTCGCCAAATTCAAGCTTGGCAATGGCACCGAAGAAGGCGTCACCCACGGCCCCATGGTGAACGCCAAGGCAGTGAAGGACGTGGAGCAACTGGTGAATGACGCCGTCAGCAAAGGCGCCAGTGCCACCATCGGCGGCAAACCCTCTGACCTCGGCGCCTGCTTCTTCGAGCCAACCATTTTGACCAACGCCACGCCGGACATGAAGGTGTTCCGCGAGGAAATTTTCGGCCCGGTGGCCCCGGTGTTCAAATTCTCGACAGAAGAAGAGGCCATCGCGATGGCCAACGATACCGAGTTTGGACTGGCAGCGTATTTTTACACCAAAGACATGGGCCGTATCTTCCGCGTGGGTGAAGCGCTGGAGTATGGCATTGTCGGCATCAACGAAGGCATCATTTCCAACGAGATGGCACCGTTTGGCGGCGTCAAGGAGTCCGGCAGCGGCCGCGAAGGTTCCAAGTACGGCATGGACGATTACCTGGAAATCAAATACATGTGCCTCGGCGGCATCTGACCACTGATCAATGTTTGATCGTTCAACAAAACGTGGTGGCAGAGCAATTTACTCAGCCACCGCGTTTTTTTCCGGATAAAAGCGATCATAACTTTCTTTTCTGGCTGGATCATCGATGGACTCCAGCAACCGAATCTGCTCCTTGGCTTCCGCCACACTGCGCTCCAGCAAATCAAGCGTTTCCTGCTTGACCTCGCCCTGCTCCGCTTCCAGCTGAATTAACTGGAACTGATTGAGCAGGTTGTTGACGATGTGTTGCGTCGCGGACAGCATCAGCCGCATGGACACGGCTTTCTGCCGCTCCAGCTCCAGGGTCTGCTGTTGCAGGAGCAGCTTGTTGCTCCAGCTGCGCAGCAGGCAGGCCGCAAAAGTGGCCAAAAACGAGGTCACCACAATGGTGATGGCATGAGACTGCCAGGGTGATAGAGACCCATCAAACAGCCACTCTTTGATAAACTCATAAACAAACATCACCGTCGCCACCAGACAAAACACCATAATCAGCGGCCAACGCATCACTCTTTCAACCTTCATCCCGCGATATCTCCTTATTGCTCCAAATCAAACAGAGCTCCTGCAGAACCTGCACTCCATCAGGATCTTTCATTCTTTTTGAATCATTATGGACATGTAAAGAAGGCAGGGAAAGGCTCTGATCTGAGCTTTTTAGAACAATTGGTAAGAAGATGGCGCGATTAGCCGAAAGTGGCGACTAATCGCACTAACAGGCCTGCCAGAATGACAGACCACCTTTAGAGGTGGTCTGTCAAAAGTTTGTCAAAAGTTATAGGTCACTTCGACGCCGTAGCTGCGAGGACGCTGGCGATAGACTGCCCTGCCCCCTTCGGTGCTGGTGAAGGAGTAGGTCGATGCGTTTTGGCCCTCCAGATTATCCACCCAGAGCGCCGCCTGCCACTTCTCCGACAGGGGCTCCAGACTCAGGCGCAGACCCAGGTTGTCCACTTCGCCATAGAGCGCATAGGGATCGGCCAGAGCACCATACTGCTCATCGGTCCAGGAGTAGCTTGCCTGCCCGGTGAGGATAAAGTCGTCGAGATCCCACTGATAGCGCACCACGGTGTTGTAGGACCACTGAGGTGCCTGAGCCAGATCGACACCGTCTTCAATGGGCAGCGCCAAAGTCAGACCACGGATGGTTTGCGGGGCCTGGGAGACTTCGCTATCGATGTAGGAAACCCCGGCACGAATATCCAGCGCCTGAGTGGGCAGCCAGCGCAATTCCAGCTCGGCACCGCTGACCACCGATTCATCGATGTTCCCCAGGGTCGCGAAGATCGCGCCGGGCACCGTGGGGTTGTTGGCAATCACCAGCGACTGGCGATTCTCGTAGTCGTAGCGATACCAGGCACCGTTGATCTGCATGGTGCCGTCCAGCATGGAGCCTTTGAAGCCCAGCTCGTAAGAGACAACCTCTTCCGGTTCGACGTAGGACAGGGCATCCTGAGAGGCCGCCGGCGATCCGTAGAACAGACCCGCCTTGTAACTGGTCGCAAGGCTGCCATAAACCAGCCAGTCTTCATTGACGTTGTAATCCAGACCGATTTTGCCGGAGACATTGCGCTCGGTTTTGGCATCGTCAAGGTAAGCGGTCACCACCCCCGGTACCGGCGCAGGCGCACCGCCCAGCACGGCATCCCAACCATCCAGATCGGTTGAGCCGCCTTTGAAGTCGCGCTTGTCTTGCGAGTAACGCACGCCTACTGTCAACAACAGCTGATCGGTTAAGTCGGTTTCGGTGTGCAGGTAAGCACCCAGCGACTGGGTTTTCTGCACATACTCTGATGCGGTGCGGGCACTGTCCACCAGCCCCGGGCCAATGATCGCATCAATCAAAGAACCAGTATCTGCCGTGGTGGTGGCCGACACGTCATCTTGTGAAATCACCAGCCCGCTGACCCAATGGAAGGGGCCGGAGCTGTTGGAGGTGAAACGAAACTCCTGCGAGTAAACTTCAAATTCGTCTTTAAAGGCGAAATCACCCATGGCTACCGCAACGCCGTCGTAGTTGTCCACCACATCGCGCTCGTAGTAATCGTAGGCGGTGATCGAGGTCAGGGTGAAAGCGTCAAAGTCGACGGTCAGAGTCGCCGATGCGCCGTAACCTTCTTCATCCCGTCCCAGAGGCAAGTCCCCTACCCGCACATCGCGAGGGTCAGACGAGATGATTCCCAGGGTGCCGTCCGGCAGACCAAAAGCATAATCGATTTCAGTATTCTGGGGCGAGATGGGCGTGCTTTCGTCCTTGCTGTAGTGCAGGTTTAACAGCAGCTCGCTGGAATCGGACAGTTCAAAAGACGTCAGAGAGCGGACAGCCATTTGATCGGTATCGCCGTATTCACGGCCGGTATCGATGTCTTCCTGCCAGCCATCGCCTTTACTGGTGGAGATCGCCAGACGGGTGTTGATGCCATCGGCAATGGCACCGCCCACGGCGCCTTCCACTTTGTAGGTGTTCCAGCGAGACAAACCGGCTGTGATGTAGCCCTCGGTTTCGGCAGACGGTTTGACGGACACATAGTTGATGGCACCACCGGTGGTGTTCTTGCCATAGAGAGTGCCCTGCGGGCCTTTAAGTACTTCCACCCGCTCCACATCGAACAACTGACCGTTCAAAAATACCGGATAAGCGGCCAGTACTTCATCGATGTAAACGCCGACGCCGCTGGTGTTGTTGCTGTTGAAATCATCGAGGCCAATCCCCCGAATCGCAAAAATGGGCGTGCCGCTGGAGGTGGCATTGGTGGTGGACAGACCCGGCGTCTGGGCGGCTACGTCCTGAGGTTTCTGAAACCCCAACGCTTTAATTTCATTACCGCCAAATGCCGTAACGGTCACACCAATATCCGATACGGATTGCGCGCGCTTTTGTGCAGTAACGACCACTTCTTCAATGCGGTAATCGCCTTCCGCAAGAGTGGTCATGGGCAGGCTGGCGGCAATCGCTGCTGCCAATAGCGTGGACTTTCCAGGGTTCATTGTGAGCTCCTCATTTTTTTGGAATTGTGTCGCCGACACGCACTGCCGACGTACTTTTTTAGGTCTCTGAGCTTTGTAATGATGTTTCACTCACTCTTTGGTGAGATGCTTTTAGGGTTCTGTTTTTTTGGTTGTTATTGATCGGCTTTCTGATAGACGGCATCACCGGCGATAAAGGTTGCCTCGACGTTTGCCTCCAGTAATTTCAAATCAACGGGCAATACTATGGGACGATCGAGAATCACGAAGTCCGCCCATTTACCGGTGCTGATGCTGCCAATCTCCTGCTGCCAGCCACTTAACTCCGCGCTCTGTTCGGTCATCGCGTAGAGCGCTTCGTCAAACGTCAACGCCTGATCGATATGCCAGCCACCTTCGGGCTCGCCTGCCAGACTCTGACGGGTCACCGCACCGTGGAGCTGTGCCAGAGGGTTCGCAGAAGAAGTCGGCCAGTCGCTACTCAGTGCCAGTCTGACTCCGGAGTTGAGGATTTTGCGCCAGCTGTAAGCCCACTCTTCGCGCTCCGAACCAATACGCTGAGGTACATAAGGGGAACTCACCGCATGCTGTGGCTGCATGGAAGCCACAACATTCAGTTGCTGAAAACGCGGCAGATCTTCCGGCAGCATCACTTCGATGTGCTCCAGACGGTTGGGCAGATCCGGCTTGCGGGTTGAGGCGGCAAAGGCATCCAGAGCTTCATGCACGGCCTCGTCACCAACGGCGTGCAGGGCTACGGGAATGTTGGCGGCATTGGCCACACGAACGATGTTTTTGGCTTCTGAGGGTTCAATAAAGAATTTGCCGTGTTCGCCCGGCGCATCGCTGTACTCTTCTTCCAATACCGCAGTTCGGCTGGACAGAACTCCGTCGGTGACGCCCTTGATGTAACCGAAGGCAAAGTTCGGCCCTTTGTCGGCGTGTTTTGCCGCGCGGGCATTGATGGATTTGTAAGCAGGTAACAGCTCTTTCACTTCCTTGCCGCTGTGCACCATGGGGGCATACCACATGCGCATGGGCATCTCGTCCGATTCCACCAGCTCAATCAAATCGTCCATCTGCCAGGCTTCACCCATATTGTGCATGCCGGTAATGCCCAGGCTGTTCATGTAGGCAATGGCGTCTTTCCAGATTTGTTTGCGTTCCGGTTTTTTCGGCAAAAACGCATCCGATTGCCAGACAATGAACGCCGCTGTTTCTTTCAAGATACCGGTGGGTTCGCCGGTGGCGGGGTCTTTCACAATCTCGCCACCGAATGGGCTTGGCGTATCGGCGGTGATATTGAATTTCTTCAGGACTTTACTGTTAACCCACATGGTGTGGTGATCGATATCACCCAGTGCTACAAGATGATCAGGAGCTACCTCATCCAGCTGGCTTGCCGTGGGAAAAACTCCGCCTGCAGCATTGTGATCCCAGCCGCCGCCGATAATCCAGCCACCAGCGGGGGTCTCTTTGGCTTTTTGTTTGACCTGTTCCACCCAGGTACCCACATCGTTGACCCCGGTCATATCGACACCGCGGCTGATCTCGTACCAACTGAACAGATGGAAGTGGCCGTCGATGATACCCGGCAGAACCGTCTTACCGTTCAGATCCATTTGCACAGTGTCTTCATCAGCCAGCGCGCGAACGTCGTTATTGGAACCTACGGCAACAAACTTTCCATCTTCGATGGCAAAAGCCTGAGCGGCGGGAGAAGAACGATCGGATGTGTGGACATCGCCGTTATACCAGATGCGATCAGGCGCAGCCTGAAGCTGCCCCACCTGAAACAAGGCCGACACCAGTAAAGGAAGAGTGAAACGGGCAGATTTACCCCGTCCCGAACAAAACTGTAAAACCATAAAACTTCTCCTGCCGCAACACGATTCATTGGGAAGTTTCAGGCTAACAGGTGAGAAAAATCAGTTCTTTTGCCAACAGCCGCAAAAGTTTTTCATTTGGTTTTAATTGGGTTTGAGGGCAGCAGCTTTCCGCACAGCGCACCCTAGGCGCTGCGCTCCAGCATAAATTTCTGGAAAGACTTGGGGGTCATGCCAAATTGGCGTTTAAAGGCCGTGACAAAGTTGCAGGGGTGTTCGTAGCCGACTTCCCAGGCCACCTGACTGATATTGAGGGTAGAGTGCGATAGCAATTGCTGGGCGTGCTGCATACGGATGTGAGCCACATAACCGCCTATGGATTCGCCGTACAGCCATTTAAAGCAAACTGTAAGCCGGCTTTTTCCCACCCCCAGCATTTGCCCCAGCTCTTCCAGGGCGGGAGGGTTTTGCCAGCGTTGCTGCAGGATTTTACGGGCTTCGGCCATCAGTTGTTGTTCCCGGGTTGAAATCGATGAGGACCTCTGCTGCCGTTCCTGATCCAGTATGGAACGCAGAGCCAGACACAGAACTTCATTGGTTTTGGCTTCGAGGTAGGCACGGTTGAGCGCATCCCGTCGATCGCCTTTGAGCAGTTCCCGCAGCGCCTGTATCAGCTCAGGGCTCATGCCGTAGACTTGCCCCGCACTGGTAGCTCCCTGGCGCACTTGACGAATCACGCTGGGCAGCTCGTCCATTTTCAAATTAAACGGTGACTGTGACAGGATCTCAGGTTTCAACATCAGCAGCAGGGCAACGTAATCATCGCCCTGGTTGCAGGTGTCTTTCAGGGTCTGACTGTTTTCGTGGTAAGCCAGAAGCTGACAGCCCTCATCCAGCTTGTAGAAGGCACCGTCTTCCATTTCCAGGGTGTTGTTCCCCACCAGCTTGAAGGCAAAGGTCAGGAACTTGCCCGGGTCGGCAGCCAGGACCGGCTCACCGGTGCGACTGACCAGATCGAGCACCCGCAACAGAATGCCGGAAGAGAACTGATAAATGGCCTCTTCGCCCAATTCTAGCTCATTATCACGCCGGATATAGTAGTGTCCGGCGTCCCATTCAAACCTACTGGGGTCGGTAAAAGGCAGGTTATCAATGTCTGACAGTTTCGTTGGCACGCAGGTAATCCTTTGCAACGTTCGTCGAATGGTCAGAGGCACAGGGTCTTCGACGGGTTAGAAACTTAAGCGTTCAAGAGTTCTTATTATAAAGCCCAAAGACTACCTAACCCTACCGTGAATACCATAACCTATTCAGGGTAAGCCCGTGCCGCACAACGCCTCATTATGGTGCAACACCACATCTGTCGTCCGACTCATCCGAACACTGAACAGTTTCATCTGACGTTGTCCGGCGTTGGCAGGCCCCCGACAATCCACCCGGGACTGTCATGATTTCGAAGCAGTTGCGGGGTACACTTGCACCGAACATAGACGGCGAGCTCCCGAAATGGGTCCTGCGAAATGGGTCCTGAATGTCCGCCAAAACCCTATGTCACGACGATGAACTTTGGCATCCCCATTCAATACCTGTGACCCCAGTCTGCCGATAACGGTCTCAAAGAAATTTTGGGGATGGCTGCTACACTCTGATGGGCAAGCCCAATAGACGATAAGGGCGGAGCACTTACATTTTAGATCTAAGCGGCGCTCGTTTTATACCTTACCAGTTCTCAAACGCGGCCGTTTAAGACCTAATAATCAGCACGTTTCCATCCTTGTTTTCTGTTAGTATAATCTGGCTATTAAATAGACTGTTTTCAGACCACTACGTTTACCCGGAAACCCGTTTCATGACCCAACAAACCCATCCACGAGCCATTATGTTTGCCGATGTCAGCGGTAGCTCTACGCTCTACAAATTACTGGGTAACGAAACGGCCAAGGCGAAAATAGACGCCACTCTGGAAGCGATGCTCACCGAAACCGAGGCCCATCAAGGCCACCTGATCAAAACCATTGGTGACGAAATCATGGTGTCCTTTGAAAGCGCGCACCAGGCCTGTTTGTGCGCCCAGCGCCTGCAGCGACAGGCGGGCATTGGCAACTCGCAATTACCCGTGCGCATCGGCATGTCCTTTGGCGAAACGTTGATCGAAAACGAAGATGTTTTTGGTGACATTGTCAACAACGCGGCCTGGGTTACTCAAGTCGCCCGTGCCGGCCAGATATTACTGACCGAGCGCATGTACAAAAGCATGCCCTTTGAAATGCAGATGGAATGCCATGAATTTGACCGGGTCACCCTTAAAGGTGATGAGGAAAAGAGCATTATTTACCGCCTGCAGTGGGAGTCTTTCACCCAATCACACAATGCAACGGCGGTCATGACCATTGACGACATCACTGAAAGCAACGATGTGGTCTGCATTACACTGGAATATGGCAATTACCAGCATTGTATCCTGCCGCAACAAACCCCTTTCGTTTTAGGCCGGGACAGTAACCGGGCCAACCTCAGAATCAATCACCATTTGGCCTCCCGCGAGCACTGCGAAGTGGTGTTCCGGCGCGGGAAATTTGTGCTGGTTGATCACAGCACCAATGGCACCTATGTCTCTACCCAAAACCAGCAGGAAATCTACCTCCGGCGCGAGGAATTCCCCCTGCTCGGGGAAGGAAAAATATCCATTGGGCAGTCCATTGACAAAGGCGATCAGCAGGTTGTTCACTTTTCAACCAGCCTTGCCACCAGCGACCTGAAGGCTGAGCCGGCCTGAGATACCCGCTTTGTGAACTGGAACACACTTTTTTTAAGATGTATTTGGCCTTTCAACGCATGTTTGAATGGACGAATAATTCTAAAAAAGCCCACCCCGAAAGCGCTTTTTTAGGCCACTAAATACCCGCCCCCCTTACACCATGCGCCCTGCCAAGAAAATGGTCACCAACCATTCCCATTTCACCCGAACGGACGCGGGCTTGATTTAGCCAAGTCCAGTCGCTTTTTCCCAAAACGCGGCTCCATTGCCCTCCGGCAAAAAAAATCAATATCGGCCATACTCGTATCAAAGGAGATGTCGCCATGAACCCATTGATTATCCCGCACCGTTCGATCCCACGAACTCTATGTACCGGGGTATTGATTACAGCCTTTTGCAATTCACCCTTCGCCTGGGCCGAGAAGGTCGAAGCCGACCAGCACATGGAACTGTTTGTTCCCGAAAACCTCAACTATTACAACCCGCTTAAACACAGCCAGGGCCATCAGGCGAAAAAAACCAAGCGCTATTCATCCCGTTCAATTGGTCTCAACAACCATCAGCTGGAAGACGCGGCCAATGACATTCGTAACAACGAAATGAGTGCACAGCAACGCGCGCTCAATTTTCAATGGCTGCAACAGGAAAACAATGAGTACGACGATGTCACGGTGGGCGGAAGAGTGCTTCAGGAATTGATGAAGATGGGCTTTCGCACCTATTGGGACGGGGTTCGAAACAAGCACTACTCCAGCTCCAAAATCATTCCCAATAGCAGCGGTGACGGCAAGGTCAGTGAAGACGTTGACTACAAGCTGCGCCTGTCCGACGACACGGTGAAATTAACGTTTGAATACGAATTTTAAATACCCCCGCTGCTGGACAAGCCCCTCATTCTAAAAAAGCTCCAAACCTCTTCTGCTCATTTGGTACAATCGCCCGCACACTCATCGGGCAACTTTCTATGACAATTAACACCCTTCCCAACGCCAGCCTCATCAAACGACTGGCGGCCATGGTCTATGACTCGCTATTGATTATGGCTGTGGCTATGGCGTATGGCGCCGCCTTTCTGGCCATCAAATACTCCATCTTTCAAGTAGAGCTGTCCCCCAATGAACGCGCCGAAATGGGCACCGCTGGATTCATCGGCTTGATTCTGGTGCTGGAAATGTTCTTCTGGTTCTTCTGGTGCCGAGGCGGCCAAACTCTGGGAATGCGCGCCTGGCGCCTGGTGCTGGTGCAGGACAACGGCCACACCCCCTCCCTGCTACAAGCGATGGTTCGCAGCCTCATAGCCCCACTCAGTCTGGGTCTGTTGGGGCTGGGGTATTGGTGGGCACTGTGGGATCGACAAGGACGCAGCTGGCACGACATAGCCAGCCACACGCACGTCGTGGTCTTGCCGAAGAAAGGTTAAGGGTGAGAGGCCACCCGAGGGTGCCCTCGCTTGCTGCGCAATTCACCGTGGAGTGGCGATAACCTGCTTGCCCCTCGCTTGCCAGCTAAAGCAATGAACTTAATTGGCTTTGCGCAACAACAAGATGCCAATGGCGGCACAAATCAGTACCGGGATGAGCACCGCCATCAGCGGCGGAAAGCCAAACACCAGGCTCGCGGGCCCCAACAAGTCCTGCGACGTACGAAACACAATTCCCACAATCACCCCGGTAAAGATTCGATACCCCATGGTCACTTCACGCAAGGGGCCAAACACAAACGAGACCGCAATCAGGACCAGGCTGGCGGTCGCCAGAGGCTGCAACAGCTTTTTCCAAAAAGCCAGCTGGTACTGGCTGCTTTCAATGTCCTGTTGCTGCAAATACTTGGAGTAGGAATAAAGATCCTGAATCGACAGGGCATCAGGCTCCAGCACCAGTACATTCAACAGCGCCGGTGACAACTTGGTATCCCAACGACGCCAGGCATAATCATGCTTTTCAATCCCGGTTTCGGTCAACACGGTTTCTTTGCCACTCTCTTCAATCCAGTGGTCTTTCTGAAAAATAGCCGTTCTGGCAAAGCTGGAGGCCAGCAGCTTGCCCTGATCATCAAATTGATAGCGGGTCACCCCATAGAGGCGCCCATTGGGCAGCACCGCATTGAAATGCGTAAATTCCTTACCGTCCCGGTTCCACAATCCGTGACGGGACTCCAGCGCGTGGCGGTCGCCCTGTGCAATCGCCCTGCGACTCTCAGCAATCTGGTCCGTCAGAGGCGTCACGTATTCCCCCAACACAAGACTCAAACCAATGAAGAACAGAACGGGTTTCATCACCGCCCAGGTAATTTGCGCCAGCGACACCCCGGCCGCACGCATCACCACCAGCTCACTGGAACCTGCCAAAATCCCCAAACCAACGAGACAGCCGACCAAAGAGGAAAAAGGTATGTTTTCGTAAATCCGGCCAGGTAAGGTCAGGCCGACAAACATCAACGCTTCGATAAAATCGTAATCGCCCTTGAGTTCACCCAGCTGATCCACCAACGCAGCAATCGCATCCAGGGCCACAATCACCAGCAGGACCATGGCCACGGCACCAATCACCGTTCTACCGATATAACGACTTAATTTACGCACGTTGAGCACCTCCGACTGAACGTCGGGCTTTTAGCCGCAGCCGCCAATACGGCCAGAACAATAGCAAGAGTGCAATCAACAGTGCGACAAGGTGGACCGCCCAGATACTCAACCATGGCGAGACGCTGCCTTCCTCCACAGCCCCCCGGGCAGCGTTTAAAGACACGAGATAAATAATGTAGAGCAAAATGGCTGGAATCATCTGTACGTAGCGTCCCTGCCGGGGATTGGTTTTACTTAAGGGCACGGCCAGCAGAGTAACCACAAGCACCAACACCGGCAGCGAAAAACGCCAATGTAAGGCTGCGATATTTTCCTGACTGCTCGATTGCATGAGTGTTCGGGTAGGCAGGGAATCCGCTTTCACATCACCGTTTGAGCTTTTGTCATCCGTCACCATGTGCTGCCAATACGACTCAAATTCAACCACCTCGTAGTTGGCCTCCCCCGGGTTGCCGCTGTAGCGATAACCATTATTCAACTTCAAATAACGCTGCCCGGTCACCGGGTCGGTTACCTGCTCGCCACTCTCTGCCGTGATGACCGCCAGCTCCACTTGATCACTGTCCGATGAGCTCCCCATCTCCGCCATGAACACATCCCGCATTACCTTGTGGTCATCACTGAAGCGCTCCGCATAAGTCACACTTTTACCGGAGCTGGTCTCCTGAAAGCGGGCCGGGGACAAGAGCTCAAACTCAGTCCGTTTTTTCTGCGACTCCAGAACCATATTGGCTTTATGGATCCCCACTGGACTGATCCAGAGGCTCAGCAAAGCAACAAAGGCCGCCACAATGCCGGCTGGTAACATACTGTAGCCCACCAGACGTCGCTGGCTCATGCCGCAAGCCGACAACACGGTCATTTCACTGTCCATATACAATCGGCCATAAGCCAGCAGGAAGGCGATGAACAGCCCCAGAGGCAAGATAAGCTCCAGAAAACCCGGCAGCCGAAACCCCATGACGGCAAACAGTACATCGGGATCCAGCTTGCCCGCAGCGGCCTCAGCCAAATACTTTACAAAGCGCCCGCTCATGATGATCAACAGTAATACACCGCTTACGGCAACCATACTGACCATCACTTCACGAGCGAGATAGCGAAAAATAATCAAGGTTTAAAAACTTCCTCTGGGCTGAGTGGCTATGGCCTTCGTGGAGTATAAGGCAAGTAACTACAGACCGCTGTTAACGTCAAAAATTCGACGATTAAAGTCGTCGTTCAGAAAGCGTACAACGTCGCCATAAGCCGTCGATGAAAATCCGACTAAAGGTTTTGATCGAATCCGGACATAGCGTACACTATTTTGTTATCACACCCACCAATGGGGTCCAACCTGATACAAGATCAGTAACGACACCCCATTGGTGTAAGATCGGCTCATTTGTCTACTATCTGAACAATCAGAATTCACATCATAGGCGAGCAGTCGGCGGGCATTATCCCGTAAACCAACTATCTTGTCTTGGGGAACGACCATGGAATTTCAGGCTAAAACCACAGCACCACTCACACAGCGCACCGCATGTTTAGTACTGCCGATTTACGAGGACGGTAAACTGCCCGGCGCCACATCAGAAGTCAACAAAGCCAGTGGCGGGTTGATCGCCAAGCTGGCCAAGCAAGGAGACATAAAGGGTGGCGTCGGCACGGCTTACACCCTGTTTTCCCTAAACGGCTGCAGCGCTGAACGGGTGGTATTGATCGGTTTTGGTAAACACAAAGCCCCCCTGACCCCGGAGAAATTCGATAAAGCCATCCTCAAAGCGGCGGCCGCCGTCAAGGCCACTGCGGCCAAAGATGTCTGTGTCGACGTCTCGGAGGTTGCCGTCGAGGGACGTGATGAAGACTGGAAAGCCCGTCAATGCGCGAAGCTGATGACCAACAGCCTCTATCAATTTTCCCAGTTGAAAAGCAAAAAGGCCCCACTGCTGCCCCTGAAAAAGGGCGTCTACTCAGTCAGCGCCAAGTCCCAGGTCACGGCCATCAATAAAGCCCTCAAGACCGGACAAGCCACTGCCCGCGGCATGGCACTGACCAAAGACCTGGGGAATTTGCCCGGCAATGTCTGTACTCCGACCTACCTTACCGGCGAAGCGAAAAAGCTGGCCAAGGGCAACAGCAAGCTTACCGCCAAAGCCCTGAATGAAAAACAGATGCGTGAACTTAAAATGGGGTCTTTATTGTCCGTGTCAGCCGGCAGTGATGAAGAAGCGCAATTGATCATTCTGGAATACAAAGGCGGCAAGAAAGACGCCAAACCGGTGGTCCTGGTGGGCAAAGGGATCACCTTCGATACCGGCGGCATCAGCCTGAAGCCCGGTGCCGGTATGGATGAAATGAAATACGATATGGGTGGCGCAGCCAGCGTACTGGGCACCATGAAAGCCATCACCGAAATGGAACTGAAGCTCAATGTGGTGGCAATCATTGCCGCCGCCGAGAATATGCCCAGCGGTGCGGCCACCAAACCCGGCGACATTGTCACGTCCATGTCTGGCCAAACCATCGAAATCCTGAATACCGATGCCGAAGGCCGCCTGGTCCTATGCGATGCCCTGACCTATGCCGAGCGCTACAAGCCCAAAGCCGTGGTGGACATTGCCACCCTCACTGGCGCCTGCGTGGTAGCCCTGGGCAAACACGCGTCCGGCCTCTACAGCAATAATGACGCGCTGGCAGCAGAACTTTTGGAAGCCGGGCAGCAAGCCGGTGACCGCGCCTGGCACATGCCGCTGTGGGACGAATATCAGCAGCAGCTGGACAGCAACTTTGCCGACATTGCCAACATTGGCAGCCCCGGTGGCGGCAGCATCACCGCAGCCTGCTTCCTGTCCCGCTTTACCAAGGCCTATGACTGGGCCCACCTGGATATCGCCGGAACAGCCTGGGACAGCGGCAGCGCCAAAGGCGCCACCGGACGTCCGGTCTCACTGCTGGTGGAATACCTGCAAAGACAAGCGTCTTAATCCGGGCCCCCGATGACTCGCATTGATTTTTACATCCTGCCAGACTCAGCCGTTGAACAACGGCTGACCTTTGCCTGCCGCCTGGCTCAAAAGGCGCTGCAGGCTGGCTCTAACACCTATATTGCCGTCAATTCGGCAGGTGAAGCGGCTGCCCTGGACAAACGCCTGTGGGAATTTCGCCCGGAGAGCTTCTTACCCCACGATTGTGAGGGCGAACCTGCGCTGCAATCCCCCATCGCCATAGGTTTTGGCGATGACTGTGGCGATCATCACGACCTCCTCATCAACCTGAAGGCGACAATTCCCGAGTATTTCAGCCGTTTTGAACGACTGGCCGAAGTCGTTTGCCAGGACGAAGGGGTTTTAACGCAAACCCGTGAACACTATGGCTTTTATCGGCACCGGGGATATCCGATAAAATCTCATGACCTACGAAAGACTTAACACCTTTTACTGAACCTAAGTGATACCATTGATTAAACCATGACCAAACCGCCGCATTTGTGGCAGAACGAGAAGTGTTAGCGTCGATGAGCAAAGAAGAGAAAACCGAAGCCAAACAAGCCCTGCTTGGCGAGCTGGAATCCATCAAAGACCTGCTCTCCGAGGACGAGTGGGAGGATATTCCAACCCTCAATGACACCGTGCCAATTGCGGTTCCGGTTTCGCCCGCTGTCACCCCGGCGCCACAGGTGCCCGATTCTATGCCGTCACCCTCTCCACCCTCAGGATCTGAGCCCCCCGCAATTCAGGCAGCAACCACCACGGGTGCCGGGATAAGCACCGAGTCAACAGGGGCTGAACAGGAACTCTTTGACGAGGCCGATATCCCGGTATTGAACACCAAGTACGACCCCGCCGAAGCACTTCACTCAAATCAGCCAACTTCGGAACATACGTCGCCCAGCCCGCACACTATCGGCGGCTTTTCCAGCCTGGAGACCTCTGACATTGATGCGGCGGTCGATAAATTGAATCTGGATCTGGACATTGATTCCCAGGATCTGCTGGATCATCAACCCTCAACGCCAGAGGGCAGCTCGACTCTGGCTGACACAGTCTCTGAGGCCGACAATGCCCCAGAGGCTGGGGCCAATGCAGAGGCTGGGGCCAATGTAGAGTTTGAAGAAAGCCAAGAGCCCGTGATCTCAAGCTCAGAGCCCGAAATCACGCCGCCAGCGACGGCTGCCGAGGCTCTCGCCCCCGGTGTGCTGCCAGGCCAGCAGAGCTTGTTTGACAAGAGCCGATCAGACAGCACCGCCCCCCTGGAACCTCAAGACGAAGACCAGACTACGTCCCGGCCACAACGTAAATCCGAATCCAAAGCCCGTGGCGAAAACCCGTTCCTGCCGAAACACATTCGCGATCGACTTCACACCAACAAAGCCCTGCTGGACATCATTAAAGAGTCTCCTCTCTCCCCTGCTGCCGCCAGCCGACTCAGTGAATACAGCCCTGGTGGCAGCAAGGACGGCACTCAGGAGCAACCCGTCACGGAAACAGCAGTTCCGCGCAATGACAGCAATGCCGACAGCGCCCCCGCGGTCACGGAACCCGCCAATGATCGATTGAGCCAGATGGTCGATGACATCATTGCCGTCTATCTGCCTAAAATAGAGGCCGAATTGCGAGAGAAATTGATGGCTGAATTTCAGTCAAAAAACGCCATCAAGGACTGATAAAATTGGCGCAATCAAAAAAGGGCCTTGCGGGGGCCCTTTTTTGATTGCCTAACAGTTAGTGCTGCTGGATTAACCGTAGAGTGGTTTACTCAGTTCAGCCCAATCAATCTCGGAATCATCCGGCATATTTTCAAACTGCAAAATCCCCAGTTCTTCAAATTTGGGCCGTATCCGATCCGTCAGCAACCCAATACGACGCAGGTTGGGGATCACACGCTGAAACAGCAACTTGCGAAAGTGCTCCATTCCGCCCCCCTGCAGAAACACCTTGCGGGCCTCTTCTTCGTCCCAACCGAAGTTACGGAAGACCGCGGTAGGCACCAGTCTCTCACGGCTGACCAAACACGCCTGATAGGCAAATTCAGCCCGATCCTCACGCTCCTCGTCGGTCAGCGTTTTTACGTATTCAGCCAGATAGTGGATGCCAAACGCCACGTGCCGAGCTTCATCGCGAATGATCAGCTCCAACATATCCTTTTTGAAACCCTGGGGATCGACGTATTCTTTGGTGGTGGTGAACGCCGCCAGCGCCAGGCCTTCAATGATCACCTGCATACCGATGAATTTAAGATCCCAGCGTTCATCACTTAAAATCTTGTCGATAATATTCTTCAAGGCGCCATCAATGGGGTACATGATGCCGGCTTTCTTTTGCAGAAAACGGTTGAACGTCTCCACATGGCGCGCTTCATCAAAGGTCTGTGAAGCCGCGTACAATTTGGCGTTATAGGTGGGAGCACAGGAAACCAGCTGCGAAGCGACCAACAAGGCGCCCTGCTCACCGTGTAAAAACTGGGAGTCGGTCCAGGCTTCAGAGTGCCTTAAAAACTCTTCCCGCTTTTCCTGGGTCATCGCCAAAAAGGGAGGATATTCAGAAAAACCGCTCATAAACACTCGAACTTCGTAAGGTGCACTGCCAATCGGCTTGTCCCAGTCGAGGTCCAGATCGGCGTTCCAGTTCAGCTCCTTACCGAGGTCGTAGAGCTTCTTAATGCGATCTTCGTTGATGTGGTAGTCCCAGTTGAAAGTGCCTGTCAGCGGCGTCTGGAAGATTTCCGCGACCTCATTCACCGCGGTTTCGGTCAGTTCAACATCCATGTGATCCACTTCAATCTTTTGCGCTTCTTTAAAAAAACGGATCTGGTTTGGCGTATTCTCTACAAAAGTAGCGGTCATATTGCTCTTTCCTTGATTTATTATGAATATGGCTGAAGTTTTACTTGCTTCACCCGTCATCACAAGGTTATCTTGAGACATCTTGCCAGTCATTTTAGGCCAGAGCAACGGGTTTCAGGCTGGAATCAGCGCAATTTTCGTCATTGCAACCCATCAATAAGTGCGACTGCATCACAAGCAGGAGTCAATCATGAAAGTCCGGGATTTACCCATCAGCTATGTGGCAATCCTTTTGGATGTTGCCGAGAACTTCGGAGCGTCCAAATCCGAGCTGCTGAACTTAGCCGGTATGGATGAGGCAACCCTTGAAAACCCCGAGGCGCGGTGCCCCGAAGAAACCTTCCGTGTTTTGCTGAACAGCGCCATTCAGAAGACCGGAAAACACTCTCTGACCCTGCATTTCGGTCAACAGCTCACACTCACGTCACACGGTGTGTTTGGCTATGCGGTCATGAGTTGCCGCAATATTCAACAAGTTATTGATATTCTTACCAAATATTACCGATTGCTGCTGAACAACGTTTCCCTGATCGTAAAAACAGAAGATGACCGAATTTCCATTGAGTTTCACCCGGCGAGAACACGCCCTGAGGATTGCCGTCATGACACCGAATTGTTCTTTGCCGGCCTGCTGAGCTCCATCAAACATCTGCTCCACATCGAGCGGGTGGATGCTGAAGTCGAATTGGAATACCCGGCACCGGATTACCGCGAAGATTATCAAACCATTCTGGATTGCCCGGTTCACTTTGATCAAAAAATCAGTCGCATCGGCTTTCCCATAGCCTTGATGGACGAAAAACCGGAATACGCCAACCCGGCGATGCTGAAACTGTACGAACAGCAATGTGAAGAATTACTGTCGCGCATGCAAAGCAGTGAAGGGTTGAGGGTAAAGGTCAGGGAATACCTGGTGAGCGCTAAACAGCAATTCCCCAGTCTCGAGCAGGCCGCGAGCCATTTTTACATGAGCCCCCGAACCTTTCGGCGACGCTTAAGTGATGAGAACGTGTCCTTCCAAAAAATTCTGGATGAAGTCAGACGGGAGTTGGCCGAAACCTATCTGCGCAACCCCGCCATCTCGGTCAATCATACGGCGGACCTGTTAGGCTTCCACGATGTGTCCAACTTTCGCAGAGCCTTCATCCGCTGGAGTGATGGCATATCCCCCTCAGAATTTAAAAAGCAACACGCCCACCACTGATGGCGGTGCGTGTTGCCGTTCAAGCAACCATCGTCATTAACGCCTGGCTAAAAACCAGTGAATAGCGCCATGACAAGCCGCCCATTGACGCTGAATGAAGCCACACACCCCAGCTTTGCTTGCCGGGTTGTTGGCGGCCAATGGCTCAAGCGCGGGCCTATTGAGTCTGAGTCTGAGCCGAAGGCGCCCACTCAGAAAAGCGGCCCAAGCCTTTTTCAACAGCGTCCCACGACACCAATTTAAAATTTTGTCGGCCCGAGGGCATACGGTTGCGACCATCCTGAACCACCAGCAGACCGCGAGCAAACTCACCCCCCAAATTGGCGCTGGTGACCGCGAGACCGTCGGTTTCAGAGCTGCCATCAATGCCCAAGCCAGCATTGGCCCGGACCCGAAAGCGCCCGACGTACTTCTGGGTTTTGCGGTCATAAAGCACATAGGCATTATCACCCTGGCTGGACACTACCACGTAACCCTCACCATCACCGTCGGTGTAAAGGCTGATGCCTTCAACATCCGCGACCAGACGCCCGCCGTCTACCGAATCAATGAGCCGAAGGTCAGAGCTGCCGTCCGCTTCGGCACTGATCATCCAGAGACCGTAGTTTTCTTCACCCACGTACAGCAACCCCGTTTCATCATCCGCCACACACCCCTCCGGCTGCCCTTTGAGGCTAAATTCCCGGACTTTACGGCTTTGAATGCGGGTTTGCCCATCCTGAACCGCTGTCGTTAAGGCCCACTGTTGATACAAACCGTCTTTATTGTTCACAAATGCGTAGGTTTGGTGAGTGGTTTTTGACTGATACAAGCATCCGCCATAGGGTTCAATGATCGATTCATCGAGGACATCACCCGTCAGAAAACTCACCTCGCCGCTGACGGTGTCGATGGCAAACAAATCCAGATTGTTGGTGGTGCGGCTGGTTGCCATCGCCAAATCCACGGTTTTTGACGGCGACAACGCAAAGCCATAACGGAGGTCAACATTGTTTAACTTGCCGCGCGGCAGCAACTGCTTTGCACGTCCCCGCAAGTCGTACACCCACAACCCTTGCTGTTTGTCCGTGGCCAGAATGAGGCTGTTTTGAGGTGCTTGTGGGTTGACCCAGATTTCCGGATCATCTGCAGCATCGCCGTAACTGTTGACAACGTCTGTCTGTGCGACAGGAAACACCGTATAGGTCGGTACCGTTTCATCCGTACGTCGCGGCAAGGAGGTCAGCGCAGCGGTGGTGGCCACGAATAACTGCTGCCCCTCATCGGCCATCGCCCACCATCGCCAGCTGCTCGCCGGTTGCTCAGCGGTGTTTACCAGACGACTTTCTGCTGTCACATCGGCTTCAAGCAAAGCCACACTCGTGACAGGATGCGAACTGTTCGCCTCAATCTCGAACTGAGTGATCTTTTTGCCGGATAAAGAATAAAGTTGCACCGACGCAGATTCAGCAACCGTCGCGGTTACAACCCCGGCGTGGCGCAAAACCTGCAAATCCGTCGGCGCAGCGTTCAATTCCCCGACCGGCTGAACCGCCGCCAGCAACCGGCGTTGCTCGTCTTTTTCTTCATCGCTGTTCATGGACATCAAGCCGATGTTGCTCTGTGACCAGTAAAACCTTTGCTGCCGGTCATCAATCGCACAGACCTTTACTCCCTCGCCCAGCGCCACTTCCCGAACACTTTGGGCCTGCACAGCAGGGGCTGGTTTCGATTCTTGTTTCGACAACAGCTGCTGATAAGCCATACCCTCTTCTGTCACCACCCACACCATCAATTCATGCGGTTGCAGGAAATCCGGCTTCGACAAACAAGCTGCGATGACAGTTTGATCCCAGCTCTGAGACCAGCTGACAGACTGGTAGTCATTGACCTTGGGATCAAAAAAGCCCAGCCCTATGGCATTGTTTTTTTCGTCCACATGACTGATCCAAAAACCACTACCACTGCCATCACGACGCACATCAATGGACTTGGTATCGCCGGAGGTTGGCCGGGCCAGAATGCTGCCCTGTTCATTCACAATCACCACGCCCTGATTTTCACTGGAAACAACCACTCGGGGGCCATAGGCTGTATCGACTGCGCGAACGGTGAAACCGTCCAGGCCGTTGAGTTGATTACCGACTTCTCTCAAGGTTAACGCGCGATCAGCGCCCCTTGAGTGTGCAGATGAGGCTGAACCCGGAGACTGGCCAGACTCGGTAACGGCGTCTGAGTCTGAACACGCTGCCAGCCCCACAGACAGGGTTGTAACCAATGCACACAAACCAATAAGTTTCTTCATAGTTCTTTTAGTATACCCACAACAATTAAAAAATGGGCCCGGCAAGCCGGGCCCCAATCCTAACGAGCAAGAATCAAAAATTTCGGTAAGTCAGCCCCAAAACAAACGAGGGACCATATTCTTCATATTGAGCGTTGTACTTGCGGCTGCCCTGATACAGATACATGGGTTCATCATTGAGATTGATCGCATTAAAGTACACTTGCATGGAATCACTGACATCGTATTTTGCAGAGAAATCGATCTGCATGTGATCATCCTCGTAGATGTCATTATCTGCATCGCCCAAATCCAGCTCCATCAAGGTTTCACTTTTGTAAGCCGCTGACAAGCGCAGACTGAATGGACCCGTTTCATAACCAAACACCAGATTACCCACCGTATCTGCCTGCTCGGGCAAGTCAATACTGGAGCTGCGGGAAGTATCGGCACCCAGCCCCAGATCGGCATCACTGCTGGTAAAGGTGGCGTTGGCCTGGATCAGAAAACCCGACTGAAAGTTTTTGGTGTAAGCCAGTTCAAGACCGTACAAGTCCGCACTGCCGCCATTCAATGGCATGTAGATTTCACTGTCATTGATCGTCACGCCCGGCGCGTACACAGAAGCATCAACCACATCGCTGACATCAGCCGTAAAAATAAAGTTTTCAATTTTTTTGTAGAACAGAGCCGCACTGATCACCCCGATATCGCCCGGATAATATTCTACAATCAAGTCAACATTAGTGGATTCATACGGATCCAGATCAGGATTTCCCGCTTCGACTTTCAATTCATCCTCTTCAATGGAGATGTCTTCAGGAGAAGGCGTGATATCGCCAAACGAGGGCCGCGCGATGGTCTCTGAGTACGCCGCACGCACAATCAGGTCATCCCCCAACCGATAGCGGGCGTTGATGCTCGGCAACACATGGTGGTAGTCCTTGTCGTAACTGACTGCATCGATGGAATGGCTGAAATCGCCATTGTCACCTTCAATCAGGCGGGCATCGAAACCTCGCGAATCCACTGCAGTGCCTTCGTACCTCACACCATAGACCAGACGCAGATCATTAATGTCCACACGACTCATCAGGTACGCCGCCTGCACATCTTCTTCAATCACATAATCCCGCGCTGAGGCAACCAGACTTTCGTTATAGGCTTCACCCGTCAAACCTCCATCTTGCAAGCTGATACCACTGCCATGGACATTGGCATGAATAAAGTTGTCCACCAGACCCTGATCAATGGCTGGGCCCAGCCGGCCAATATCGTATTCAACCAGTGAGTGACTAAAGCCATCCAGCGCAGGATCTCCCAGGGAGCTAAAATCGTCGTAGATTTGAGAGCTCACATCATTGGTTTTTTCACGCGTGGTAAATTTACCGCCAAATTTCAGGTAGCCCGGATTGCCCGCAAAATCCATCTCCCGGGTAACGTCAAACTTGTAGGTAAACATTTCGTCCTGAGTGTAGTTGTCAGCAATTTTAACTTCATCCAATTCAAAATTGGACGCGACAAAACCATCTTCTTCCGCAAACACTGCCGGGGTTTCCCCCAAAGCGGCATAGCCCATGTCAATGTCTTTGGCCTTGAAAGTCGTCGCGTGATAATCCGGCTCATTTTCCAGTGACTTGGAATAGCCTAGTGAATACTCGTAGGTCCAGTCTCCGGACATGTTTAAACCACCCAACACCACTGAGGTAATTTTTTGTTCCTCGTAGCGGTCTTTCAGGTCACGTTCCATGTCTGCGTCAGTCCAGAGTGCGGAGTGATCATCAATACGGTCAAGATCACCTTTATCGAACTTATACTCGGCCCGCTGACGGTATTCCTGATCTTCAAAATGGCTGTACAAACTGCGCAGGTAATACTCGGAAGTATCACTCGGACGCCAATCCAGATTCAGTGCCGCTCCCAGGCGCTTGCGATTGACGGTGTAATCACGCTGTTCCATTTTAGCGGGTCCACGGTAACCGGAATCTTCGATGTCCGAGTCCCATTCGCCGGCGCCTTCCATGGTCTCCGAACCAAAGTCACGGTCCTGCCAACTCACAGCCGCTGCGACCCCCAACTGACCCACACCCACATCAAAAGCATTGGTGAACGTGCCTGCCAGCTTTGGACTGACTTCGGATTCCAGCTCATTGTAGTTACCCTCTGCGGAAACCTTATAGGTCATGCCATCACGATCAAAAGCCGTCAGGCTTTTCACTTCGATGTTACCGCCAATACTGCTGCCATCCATATCAGAGGTCACCGTCTTGGTCACCTCCAGACCTTCCAGCAATCCGGAAGGTATAACATCCAGCGCCACTGAGCGACGATTACTCTCTGGAGAAGGGATGTTCATGCCATTGATAGTGGCACTGTTTAATTCTGGGCTGGCTCCGCGAATACCGACGAAACGACCTTCGCCCTGGTCACGCTGAATGAAAACACCCGGCATGCGCTGCAAGGCCTCACTGACGTTCTCATCGGGAAACTGGCCAATAGAATCCGCAGCGACAATTGATTTAAAGTTGTCTGCGGCGCGCTGTTTGTTCAGCGCACTGGACGCTCCAGCCGCCTGCCCCACAACGATCAGGTTCTCCATACTGGCGACATCGCGACCAATCTTGACCATTTCTTTGGTGGTTTGATTGTCCGTCACTTGAATCTGCTGCTGTACCGACTCAGCCCCCAGATAATCAACGCTCAGGGTGTAAGTCCCGGCCGGGATAGAATTGAATGAAAAGCGTCCGCCGTTTTGTGAACTGGACTCCAGTTTCAATTCTTTCAATCGTACAATGGCGCCATCAAAATACACGCCTCCAGCCGCATCACTGACTCGGCCTTCAAGGCGACCATCGGCCGCCGCATTAAATGCGCACACAAACGCACTGGTTGCCATGATGGCTTTTACCGAAGTTTTCATAGTATCCCCAAATCTTTCTGAATTATTGACATCAAGGTTTTATGGTGGCTCTGACTCAACGTTTTCCCTCAACAAAGCCGAAGTTTTGTTGACTCATAAAATCGATTATCCATACAGCGCCAACTGCGAGCCTGTAAGATCCAGACCCACGCTACGAGCAGACCATGACACTTTGGTGACAAGAAATTCAGCGCGCCGCTGATGACAGTGAGAATGCAGAATATAGGGCTGATCCCGAGGGAAATCTGAGGTTGTCTGATCTTTTTTGACTCTCTGTAGAAAAGCGCAGCCGATGGAATATCGGCCTTTAACACCGGCCGGGGCTCTTTCAGCCCCTTTTTTCAACACGCTTACTCTGGAAAAGACATAAACATCCGTTTTTCACTCAATCGGCTGGAATTGCGATGATCTGATCTGACCCTTCCTGCCATTCCATCAGCAATCCATCCCCTATCGGCTGTCATCGTTTTGTCACAGGACTGTCTCATTCTGGCAGCCAACGATTCATCAACAGCGTCAATGATTTAATGAACAGTCCCATGAAAAACCACGTATCGCTGCATTTTTCAAAAATTGTCCTGCTAGTGGGGACCTGTGCCGCCGTACTGGCAGGCAATATGCTTTTAGGTGAGGCCAAAGCCTGGCGTGAGATTACCTGGATCGATATTTTCGGCGAGGGCTCAACCATGGGACTGATGCTGATGTTTCTGGCATTTGTCCTCAGCAGCCGTCCCCGGGGACGCGTCACGAATTATTTGGCATTCGGGCTAATCGGCTTTAGTGCGGCAACCTTTCAGGATGTGATTGATGAAATATTCATACTGGAACCGGGGTTGATATTTGGCGATCTGGTGGAATCGGTCACCGCCCCTATTGCGGTGGTGATTCTGGCTTACGGGCTCTATTTATGGAATCAGGAACAGGTCGCCATCAACCAGCGACTGCAATCCAAGGAACGCTTTTACCGTGAGCACAGCGCACTGGATTACGTCACCGACTTATACACAGCACTTTACATGCAGAAACAAGTCGAGCGAGAGATTGTGCACTACCGGAATACTCAACAGCCTTTCTCATTGCTGATGCTGGACATCAGCAATTTTAACAGCTTCAACCGCCATTTCGGCGATCAGGATGGCGACCGGCTACTGACACAAGTGGCCCACATGCTGACCTTGAACATCCGCAGTGTGGATCTTGCCTGTCGCTATGCCGGTGATCGCTTCATCGTCTTATTTCCTCAAACACACATGATCGACGCCCGCATCTACGCCGAAGAAATCTTGAATGCTCTGAAGAACATGGCGTTTAAGCCTGAAAACGCCGCTCGCTCTGTGTTCATCGAATGCAATATCAGCCTGGTTGACCACAGTGATGGCGACCATGCACAGAGGTTATTGGGGACTCTGACTCAGAGGCTGGAAACGGATAAATTTCATAAACGCACTCAAGCGACCAAGACAGCGGCTTGATCACGGAACTCATCGTTGGGTGACGCACATCAACATCTGGGAAGGGACAGCAAAAGGACGGCCTCATGCGCGATTACTTTGTAGCAGATGACAAGATACTGCCGATCAGCCAAGTGCCCGCCGCTCTGCTGGAGCTGGCTAAAAACAGCCGCATGGACATTGATGAACTGTTGCGGGGCACCGGGATTTTTCTGAGTGACCTAACCCGCAGAGATCACAACATCAGCTGTGCGCAACTGAAACACCTGATTGGAAACCTGGGCAAGCAGGAGCGCCAACCGGAACTGGCCTTGCGTTTTGGTCGCCAATTGCCATACATCAACAACAGTATTCTATTACAAGCCATTAGTAATGCCGCCAGCATTCGGGATCTGCTGGAGATATTGCGCACGTATTGTCGCCTCTATTACCCCATGTGTTACCTGCATCTGGTTTCGGACTCGAAAAACCACTACCTGATCGTTAATGATGCCATTGGTTGCCCGCAACAACAGCCGTTCCTGTTTCAGAGCTTTATCTCTTCCCTGATCACCTTGCTCAAAGCCAGTGACATTGACAGCAACCAGCTGGCGTTCCTGCTGGAACACAGCCAACCGCTGGATACGGCCCCACTGCACACCTACCTGGGCAGCCGTATTGTTTACAATGCTCCGGTCACCGCCGTCATTATCCCCGACACCATCAGCCAGAAAACCCTGACCAACGCCAGTGAGTTTATCAAACGACAGGCCCTGACACAGTGTCAGCAACTGCTGCGTAAAATTCCAGGACGCCAGGGGTTTATAGAAAATTTACAGCGGCTGCTATTGCGCCGAGCGCTGCGGGAGGACATCACCCTACAGCGCTGCTCCGATTTATATGGCGTGAGCCCGGCAACCTTCAAGCGTCGTTTAAAAGCCCATCACACCAGCTTTCAACAAGAACTCGACTATGCCCGCAAACTGCTGGCGCTGTCTTCGCTGGTCATCTGGCAAATGAACAATGAAGAAACCGCACACTATCTGCGCATCAATGACAGCGCCAATTTTCGGCGCTCATTCAAACGCTGGACAGGCTTTTTACCCAGCGCCCTCAAGCAGCAACTGCTCAGCCTGAAGCCCTCCAGCCCTTTAAACACTGACGACGCCATAACGCCGCCGTAGTTTCACCGTGACCTTCCACTCATTAACCACACCGATACGGATTATGACTGACGAAAAAAACACACCAAACTGTCCCGCAAACGCTCTGAGCCGACGTCATTTTTTAAAAAATACCGCACGCGGCAGCGCTGGCCTGGCATCTGCCACCACTCTGGTTTCGGCCAGCACCTTAACCGGCGCCTTGAGTGGTTGCCAACAGCAACAAACGCTGAGTTTTGAAGAAATTGCCCACCGCCTGGACCATCATCATCACGCTCCCAATGGCTATCAGACACAGCGGTTATTAAGCTGGGGGGATTCACTGCATCGCCAGGACAGCTTCACGCCCGACACCTTAACTCCGGCAGCACAAGCGCAACGATTTGGTTTCAACAACGACTTTATTGGGTTTATGCCGTTAAGCAACCAGCAAACCGCAACGGGGTATGAACATTTCACTTCGAGCAACAGCCAGCGCGGACTTCTGTGTGTGAATCATGAGTACACCCAGCCTCACCTGATGTTCAGCGGCTATAGGGATGATGAAGACGGCGATTTCAATACCCGACCGGAACACGTCGCCATTGAACAACAGGCCTGTGGACATTCGGTTGTCGAAATTGAATTGCAAAACGGCCACTGGCAAGTCAACACCGACAGTCCGTATAACCGCAGAATCACAGTCACCACACCGATGATCGTTACCGGCCCTGCGGCTGGCCACCCGCGCCTGCAAACCTCACAGGACCCGAGCGGCGCTCGCATTCTGGGAACCCTGGGCAACTGCGCCGGTGGCAAGACCCCCTGGGGCACAGTCATGATTGCCGAGGAAGGCATCGGCTCGGCCTTTATCGGTAACCGCTCTAACATCCCCAAAACCGAACAGGACAATTACCAGCGTCTGGCGATTGGCAACGATGACAACCGCCGCTGGGGCGATGTCGATCCGCGTTTTCACATCGAAAAGGAGCCCAACGAAGCGAATCGGTTTGGCTGGATGGTCGAGCTCGACCCTTACGACCCGGAATCGACCCCTCGTAAACTCACCAGCCTGGGCCGTTTTGAGCACGAAGGCACCACCATTGTTGCCAAGCCAGGCAAACCCATTGTGGCCTATACCGGCGACGATGATGAGTTTCAATTTTTCTACAAGTTTGTCTCCGCCGGCGTCTACCAGCCAGAGCAACCTGCGGCCAACCGCCAGCTGTTGGAACAGGGAACGCTCTACGCGGCAAAACTGAACGATGATGGCAGCGGCGAATGGCTGTCCTTGCGCCACGGGGAAGCCTTTCTGACGGAGCAATTTGGCTTTCACTCACAGGCAGACGTATTGATCGAATGTCGTCGTGCGGCTGCCATGATTGGCGCTACCCCCATGGATCGCCCGGAAGATATTGAAACCAACCCGGTAAACGATTGCACCTACGTCATGTTGACGAAGAACAAAAAACGCAAAACCCAGGATCCCGGCAACATGCGACTCAACAATAGCGCCGGCCATATTCTGGAATTGCTGCACCCGGGCAAAGACGGGCAGCGGGATCACACGGCTCACACGTTTCAGTGGAACACCTTCATTTTGGGGGGGGATCCCGGCAGTGATACGCTGAACAATCAGGGGTTTTACGGCACCGGCCCCAACGGTGAGACGGTCAGCGACGCCGGCTGGTTTGCAACCCCGGACAACCTGACCTTTGATCGGCAAGGCAATATGTGGGTAGCCACCGACGGTTGTGAAGCTTTTGGCTTTCATGACGGCCTCTGGGCGATGCCCACAGCCGGCCCCTATCGCGCTATCCCCAAACACTTTTTTGGCTGCCCGCTGGGCGCCGAGCTGTGTGGACCCGAATTCACCCCGGACGGCAACACCCTGTTTGTGTCGGTACAACACCCCGCAGACGCGCACGGCTCCACTTTTGACCACCCGGTGCATCGCTGGCCGGATTTCGATGAGGCGTTACCGCCGCGCCCCAGCGTCATCGCCATTCGGCGCAAAGACGGTGGCCGGGTCGGAAGTTAAATCCGCTAGCTTGCGGACCGCAGAAAGACAAAACGGAGTGCTGCTGCACTCCGTTTTTGTTCCTACACCTACACCTACACGGATGACCGCTGAAGAGTGCAGTGCATCAGCTGGGATCACCCTTACCGCAAAGATCATCCAGCCAGGCCGCCGCCCCGATCAGGGCCGGGTGCTTGTGGAGGATCAGATAGACCGGGATATCGCTCATAAAACCGGTTTGCACGCCCTTGTCTTTAAAGCGCGCCTCAAAACCGCTGGTTTTGAAGGCCTCAATGTTGCGCGGCAGAATGCCACCGCCCAGATACACGCCGCCCTTGGCGTTGAACATCACCGCCGCGTCGCTGGCGACCGTGCCCACCCCCTGACAAAATAACTCCCAGGTTTCCAGTGCCAACGGATCCTGCTGTTCCCAGGCCAGGGCGGCGATTTCGCTGGCATCTTCAACCCGGGCGGGATGGCCATCAATCTCGGCCAGTGAATTGAATAAATTCACCAGCCCCCGGCCTGAAATCAAGGCTTCGGCACACACATACCCCTTGCCTTGCAGCAAGGCTGCCACGGCCATTTCCCTGGCGTTCTGGGCCGCATAGGCCACATGACCGCCTTCACCTGGCACCACGACCCACTCCTCTTTACCGGGCACCAGGGCAGCAACACCGAGGCCCGTCCCCGGACCGACGATGGCTTTGGCCGCGTCGGGCTGGGCCGAACCCGCCACAATCGTGGTCAAATCCGAATCACTTAAATGCGGAACGGAATTGGCCAAGGCGGCAAAATCGTTCAGGGCGCAAAAAACCTCAAACCCGAACTGCTGTTTAACGGAGGCCTGGCTGAAACGCCAGTTCACATTGGTCATGATCACTTCGTCGCCCACCACTGGTCCAGCCAGTGCGACACAGGCATGCCTGGGCATCGGGCCTTCAATTTTATCCAGATAGGTTTGCAGACAGGCTTCAAAACTGGGGAAATCGCCGGAGCTCAAATCGTGATTTTGTGCTAACTGGTACTGGCCGTTTTCACAACCGGTCACCAAACTGAAACGGGCGTTAGTGCCGCCAATATCGGCCACAAGACAAGGGTACATAATTATTCCACTCTATAAATATGTGTATTATTGATCAATGTTTCTTGTCTGTATGGATACCGCTACGTTGGCTGTATCTCTGACTATTGATTGAATCTGAGTTCAATACTTTATGTTGGCGACTGATGCGCGCTTGCATTTTAACCGAATTACACGCTTAACTGAACCTTGCAAAGACGGTTAGAGCCATCGTTTTCCTCGGTTTTCAAGCCCTGGCTGCCCGCTGTCTGTGACGCGGTAGCGGCTTTACACCGCTCCCCCGGGGAATTTCCCGCTTTACTCTTTGCAGGCTGCCGCAGCGTTTGGCAACCGCCCTTGTTGCTGCGAAAAATACCTTTGGGCCGCCCGATTGACCTTTGGCGCCAACACCAGGGTCGCCGTCATGGTGGGAATCGCCATCAGGGCATACATAATATCGATGAGACTGACCACCAGCCCCAGCGACGCCACTGAGCCAATCACCACCAGCAGCACGTAAAACCAGACGTAATGGTGCTGGTATTCGGCGCCGACAATGAAACCCAGGCATTTGCTGCCGTAATACCAGAAGGTCATCACCGTGCTCAGACTCAGCAGTGTCACGAATACGGTCAACAGCACACTGCCGCCATAAGGGAACAAGACATCAAAAGCCGCCGCGGTCAGGCCAATGCCATCGCGGTCACCGGTCTGCCAGACGCCGCTGATGAGAATCACCAGGGCGGTACAGGTGCACACAATCAACGTATCAATGATCGGCCCGAGCATCGCGACCAACCCTTCCCTGACCGGCTCCCGGGTTTTGGCGGCACCGTGCGCCATCGCTTCTGTACCAATACCCGCCTCATTGGAAAACGCCGCCCGCCGAATGCCGGTAATAATCACCGCGCCCACCGCGCCCCCGGCCACGGCACTGCCGGTAAAGGCATCCTGAAAAATCAGGGCAAAAGCGGCAGGAATGGCGTCGGCATTGGCCGCCAGGACTGCACCCGTCAACAACAAATACCCCACCACCATCGCCGGCACCAACCAGCTGGTGACTCGCCCCAGACGCTGTAAGCGTCCCATGGCCACAATCAAGACAATCGATGCGAAAACCAGGCCGGCAATCAAATCAAAGGCAAAGTGAGATTCTGCAGACGCCAGGCCCAGGGGAATGGCAAAGGTCTGGCGCACAATTTGAGTAAGCTGGTTAATTTGAAAAATCGGCATGGTGCCGCACAGGCCGGCAACCGCAAAGAAATACGCCAACGGCCGCCAGTGCCGGCCCAGCCCTTCTCGAATCACATACATGGGACCGCCCTGCCACTCACCGGCGCTGTCTTTGCCGCGATACATCACCGCCAGAGTACAGGTATAAAACTTGGTGGCAATGCCGACCAGGGCGCTGACCCACATCCAGAAAATGGCTCCCGGGCCCCCCATGGCGATAGCAATCGCCACCCCGGCGACGTTGCCCATGCCCAGGGTTCCTGACAAGGCTGTCGACAAAGCTTGAAAGTGGGAAAGCTGGCCCGGATCCTCTTGCTGGGCCGGGCGAGTCAGCAGTCGAACACTCTCCCACAGGTGCCGATAGGGAATAAAACGGGAGTACAGGAGAAAGAACAGGCCACCGCCGACCAGCAAAACCACCAGCGGCGGTCCCCAGACAATCCCCACCAGTTGGGTGAGAAATGCTTCTATAGAGTGCAGGATAGAGTCTTCAACCCCGAGGTGAGAAATAGAGTCTTCAACCCCGAGGTGAGAGGTAGAGTCTTCAACGACGGACAGAGAGTCTTCAACCACGGACAGAGAGTCGTCAACGGGTGGAATCATGTCCACGGCGGTCTGAGTAGTCATGCCACTCACTGTAACATGACCACCGAACAAATTTCAGGCCCCTACCGGGTGAGTCCAGGATAAACCGGGGCTGCACACCGCCATCGGCCCGCTAAATCAACTCACCACACACCGTCGGGTTACCCACAAAAGCCAGTCATCAATCAATCAATCCATACTGCTCGCGCAGCACGGCAACGATTTCCGCCTTCGGATTTTCAGACAATTCGATCTTCTGACCGGTGACCTTTTCCGCAATGCCGGTGTAGGTGCGGGAAATGTCCATCAGCGCTTCCAGCGGCAGTTCGTTGTCGCGAGCCAGGGCCGATCGCTCATCCATACGGTCTTTGTTGAGCAGAATGTCCGGGTCTTCGAAGTGATTGAGCAAAAACTGGCGGAAACCCTCTTTGGAATTTTCCACAATGTTGCCCTGGCGGTAGCTCTCGCCATCCCAGATGCGGGAAGAATCCGGTGTGCCGACTTCATCCATGTAGATCAACTTTTCGTTGCCGGCTTTGTCGGTGACAAAACCAAACTCGAACTTGGTGTCGACAAAGATCTGATCCAGCGCCGCCAATTCTTCGCTGATGACGTTAAAGCCTTCTTTTAGCAATTTCTCGTAAGTGGCAATGTCATCGGCACTGCGGAAATTAAACGCGGCAAAATTGTTTTCGATGTCGGCGCGGGTGATGTTCACATCGTCCACTTCCGGCACCCCCGGAATGCCGGTCAGAATCCCTTTGGTGGATGGCGTGATCAGCAGCTCGGGGAGCTTCTGGTCTTTTTGCAGGCCGTCGGCAATTTCAATGCCGCAAAATTCTCGTTCGCCCTTGCTGTAGGCGCGCCACATGGAACCGGTGATGTACTGACGACAGATGGCCTCGATCATCACCGGTTTGGCTTTTTGCACAATCCACACGAACGGGTGGGGAATGTCCAGAATGTGGCTGTCGGCCAAGCCCTTTTCCCGAAACAACTTAAACCAGTGATTGGAAATGGCGTTGAGTGCCGCCCCCTTGCCCGGCACCCCCTTGACCCCGCCTGCACCGGTCCAGATGCAGTCGAACGCCGAAATGCGGTCACTGATGACCATGATGGCCAAAGGCGCATCGGGTGCCACGTCGTAGCCTTTTTCCTCAATCAGGCGACGACTGTCAGCCTCAGTCAACCAATACACAGAGCGCACCTTGCCACTGTGCACCGGCTTGTCGGTACGAATCGGCAGATCGTCGTTTACCGCCAATACCGAGTCTTTAAGAGATTTGCCAGCAGAAGCAGCGCTCATGGGGAGATTCCTGTAAAAAGGTGGAAAGCAGAATGGATTAAAGGCCGCATTCTACCAGAAGCCTCCATTCAAGGAACAGATAGCCGCCTTTCAAGAAACAGATAGCCGGCAAGAAACAGATAGCCGGCTTTTCCCGCTCTTGCTGCTAACCCCTCATGTGTATCGGCTGATTCAAGCCTCTGCAGGGCCCTGGCCACCCTCGCCGGTTCTTTGGGCGATTTACCTGGCTGCCGCGCGTTGCTCACCATCACGGGCTCTAACCTTTTCTCGCCACGGCTCCTCGCATCTCGCTTCTCGCCGTCCACGTCTGTATCCCGCCGCCCAGCCCATGTATAATCTCTGCCCTTTCATCCGCATATTCCGTGCCCCTGCACCATTCTGGCTGCATCGGCCCCAATACGAAGACAATTGACGTTATGGATAAAACCTACCAGCCACAGGCTATTGAAACAAACTGGTACGAAACCTGGGAAAAGAACGGCTATTTCAAGCCTTCTGGCGTGGGCGAGCCCTACTGCATCATGATCCCGCCCCCCAACGTCACCGGCAGCCTGCACATGGGACACGGCTTTCAGGAATCCATCATGGATGCCTTGGTCCGCTACCATCGTATGAAAGGTCACAATACCCTCTGGCAAGTGGGGACGGATCACGCCGGCATCGCGACCCAAATGGTGGTTGAACGCCAACTGGACGCCCAGGGCACCAACCGCCATGAACTGGGGCGCGACAAGTTCATTGAGAAGGTGTGGGAGTGGAAAGAAGAATCCGGTGGCACCATTACCCAGCAGCTGCGCCGTCTGGGTGCCAGCCCTGACTGGTCCCGCGAGCGTTTCACCATGGACGACGGCTTCTACAAGGCGGTTCAGGAAGTCTTTATCCAGCTGTACGAAGACGATCTGATCTATCGCGGCAAGCGCCTGGTGAACTGGGATCCGAAACTGCACACCGCCGTGTCCGACCTGGAAGTCCTGTCCGAAGAAGAGGACGGCTTCCTGTGGCACTTCCGCTACCCATTAACTGACGGTTCCGGCCATCTGGTGGTTGCCACCACCCGCCCGGAAACCATGCTCGGCGATTCCGCCGTGGCGGTTCACCCGAACGACGAGCGCTACAAAGACCTGATCGGCAAGACCATCACCCTGCCTCTGGTCGGCCGCGAGATCCCCATTATTGGCGACGATTACGTGGATATGGAGTTCGGTACCGGCTGTGTAAAGATCACCCCGGCGCACGACTTTAACGACTACGAGATGGGCCAGCGTCACAACCTGCCGCTGCACAACATCTTTACTGACGACGCCGAAATCAATCACTCTGCCCCGGAAAAATACCGTGGCATGGACCGTTTCGACGCCCGCAAGCAAATTGTGGCAGACCTGGACGCCCTGGGCCTGCTGGAAAAGATCGATGATCACAAACTGAAAGTACCGCGCGGCGACCGCACTGGCGTGGTCATTGAACCTTATCTGACCGATCAATGGTACGTGAAGACCCAACCGCTGGCGGACGAGGCCATCAAAGCCGTTGAAGACGGCGATATCCAGTTTGTGCCCAAACAGTATGAAAACATGTACTTTTCCTGGATGCGCGACATTCAGGACTGGTGTATCTCCCGCCAGTTGTGGTGGGGCCACCGCATCCCGGCCTGGTACGACGAAAACGGTAAAGTCTACGTGGGCCGCAGCGAAGAAGAAGTCCGCCAAAAGCACAACATCCCTGCGCAAACCGTCCTAAAGCAGGACGACGACGTGCTGGATACCTGGTTCTCCTCCGGCCTGTGGACCTTTGGTACCCTCGGCTGGCCGGCCCAGACCGACTTTCTCAAAACCTTCCACAGCACCGACGTGCTGGTCACCGGTTTTGACATCATCTTCTTCTGGGTGGCGCGGATGATCATGCTGACCCTGCACTTCAAAAAAGAAGTGCCGTTCCACACCGTGTACGTACACGGTCTGGTGCGCGACGGGCAAGGGCAAAAGATGTCCAAATCCAAGGGGAACGTGCTCGACCCCATCGATCTCATCGACGGTATTGACCTGGAGTCCCTGGTGGCCAAACGCACCGCCGGCATGATGGTGCCGCGCCTGCGCGAGAAGATTGAAAAACAAACCCGCAAGGAATTCCCGGACGGTCTGGCGGCTTACGGCACCGACGCCCTGCGCTACACCTATTACTCACTGGCTTCTACCGGCCGCGACATCAAGTTCGACGTGGGTCGGATCGAAGGTTTCCGCAACTTCTGCAACAAGATCTGGAACGCCTCGCGTTATGTCCTGATGAACTGTGAAGTTCAGAACGACGCCGGTGATCGCGTGTCCGCTCAGGATTGCGGACAAGACGGCAGTGATAACTACGAACTGTCCGTCGCCGATCGCTGGATCATCGCTAAATTACAGCAAGTCGAGAAAGCCTTTGCCGAAGGGGTTGAAGCCTACCGTTTCGACCTGGCGTCGCAGGCGCTCTACGACTTCATCTGGAACGAGTACTGCTCCTGGTACCTGGAACTGTCCAAGCCGATTCTCACCAGTGATGACTTCAGCGCAGCGCAGAAGAAAGGCACCCGCCGCACCATGGTACGCGTACTGGAAGAAACCCTGCGCCTGGCGCATCCGCTGATGCCGTTCATCACCGAAGAAATCTGGCAGCGCGTGAAAGATCTGGCCGGTGTCGAAGGCGCAACCATCATGACCGCCGCCCTGCCCCAGTGCGATGACAGCCAAATCGATCAGCAAGCCATCGCCGATGTCGAATGGCTGAAAGGTGTGATTGAAGGGGTTCGTAACATTCGCGGCGAAATGAACATCTCGCCGGCGAAAAGCATTCCTTTGTACTTCGCCAACGGCTCCGACAACGATCAGCGCTGCCTGAACAATAACCGTCAGTTCCTCACACGTCTCGCCAGCCTCGAATCCATCACCTGGCTCAAGGCCGGTGAAGAAGCCCCAATGTCCGCCACCGGGCTGGTGGGCGACATGGAGATTCTGGTGCCCATGGCTGGCCTGATCGACGTTCAGGCGGAAACGGCTCGCCTGAACAAGGAAATCGACCGCATCACCAAGGACATTGAGCGGGTTGAAGGCAAATTGAACAATCCCAAATTTGTCGACAAGGCCCCTGCCGAAGTGGTACAAAAAGAGAAAGACAAACTGGCCGAGATGCAAAGCGCGCTCACCAAGCTGGCGGATCAGGTCAGCAAAATCGCTGAACTGTAGTGACTAACAGAGTTACTTCCAGAGTCACTATCATAGTGACTACCGAGTGACCGCCAGGCTATCTCTGGCTGAGCTGGCGTCGATCAGGAACGATTGACCCACCAGGCAGATAGCAAAAACAGGGGGCCGCGGGCATTCATCAAGGATCAGTGAAACGCTGAATGATTGATGCTAACGCGGCCACCCACAATCCCCCGGCGGCTGAAAGCTCCCAGACAAAGGAAGCTTTCAGCCGCCGGGGGATTGCGGTGCGAGGAATCTACAAACTACTAAGGGAATAGTGATATGACAGCGTTACGATTGTGTTTGATTACCGCACTCAGTGCCACCCTCCTTGTTCTGGTCAGCTGTTCCGATCAGCTTTCTCAACCAACGGATACAGAAGCCTCTGCCGAATCACAACCACCGGTTGAAACACCCCCAGCCCGAATCAGCTTTTCACTCGGCAACATGGCAACGCTGTCCACCTTGTACAGCTACCCCAATTCAAGCAACGGCGAATCTCTGGAAGCGACCATTGAACACTATCTGAACCAGCGCCTGAGCCGCGATCAGATTGCCAACGGTGTCGCCGATGTTACCGTCACCAACAACACCTACAGCGTCACACTCAGCGGCAATTCACCCCACCTTGCAACCTACCAAACCCAGCTCACCCACTTTTTAAACAATGGCGAGCTGGCGGCAAACGCCGTTACCCAGCTCAAGCAGGCCGGCAAGTGGGACGATCAAAACTGGCGATTCTTTTTACCCCTGGGGCTGTCGATTGTGAATCAGCGCTCGGTGCAATTGCTGCACTTCCCACCGGACTATTCGCTGCCGGAACAAGACTACCTGAACTCTAAAACCAGCCAGCGTTGGGAAAAACTGCTGACCCTAAACAGCGTGGCCGCCGATGAGGTGACCCTCTATGAAAGCATTCTCGACGTTGCTCCCATTGCGGCACCCGCCAGTGCCGGCAGTACGCTGACCGACACCTACCCCTACTTCGAACCCTATGTGGTCAGCATGCTGCCGCTGTTGTTAAAAACTGAATTGTTAAAAACGGAACAGTTAAAAGAAGAGTTGTTAAAAACACCGGCCGCAACCCGCCAGCCTCCCGAGGCCAGCACAACCACCGCCCTGCCCATTGTCGCCTATGGCGGGCCGGTAAGAAACTGGGTGTCCAGCTATTACCAGCTCAATGATTTTGGGGTGAACTCTGTGAGTCTCATTACCGTGACGGAAGGGGTCACCGCTCCCATACTGGGCGCCAACCACCCCAGTTACATCTGGTATGCCAAGGAACAGGGACGCGCCGCCGCCATGAAAGTCATGCAACAGGATTTAATCTCCGCCTGCTGGCAAGCCAACCAGGCCAAAGCGGCCGCCCCCCACCCCACCGAAACCCTCAACAACTGCACCGGCTATTGGCAAAACCGCCCCATGACGGTCTGTATCAATATGGAAATTCAGGCGTTTGACCAAACAGCAGCGGAGGCCAAGGCCCTCTGCGCAAAAGACCTTCCCCAGCTGCACACCGCCGTACTGACTGACGCAGTTCTCACCAAAGCCGCCCTTACTGAAGCTGCCATCAACACCACCGTGCCAACAGGGGCTAACCGCGCGCTGACGTTTTAGCCTCGGTTGGCTCAAGCCCTGTGTGCATCCATTCGACGGAGCTCTTTGATGCAATCACACGGCAACCCAAAGTGGTGGTTGCCTGAGGCCGGTTCTGGACGCAACAGATCAACACTGATGGCAGGGCATGAGCACACCACCCAGCCGCGCCATCAGTGAGCATGGTGTCTGGCACTTTTTTTTCGATGCCATGTTGAAAAATCCGGTTTATCCAAACCAAAACGCTCGTACACCGGACTCAACAAGCCCTGCTTGTCAGCCGCCAGGACAATATTATTGATCTCGTCCACCGAGATAGGACTGGCTGGCGGAATCAAAAATAAACGCTCGAAGTCCAAGACCTTGTCTGTCGAAATGACGATCTGCTCTTCTACTGCGGGGTTCTGTTTGATGAACCAATTAAGTGCGGTATCACTGGTGAGCGCAATGTCCACTCGCCCCGCCATCAGCATTTTGATCGTGCTTTCCTCGGTATTGACCATGACGAAATTCAGGTCTTGCTGGCGGGCATTCAGTGCCCCCGGGAAACTGTAGGTATAACCGTTCACCATGGCGACGGACTTGTTCGTGAGCGAATCAAAGTAGTGCTCTGCAACGCCCTCACCACGCCGCGCGATCACAATGTCTTTCGCTCGCAACAACGGCAAACTGACCCCCATCGGCATCGGCCAATCCCAGGCGGGGTTGTCCCACATCACAATGTCCACCAGCCCCTCCCTGACGGAGACGCCTCGTCTTTTTACCGGTATGTTGTAAAGCGCAAACCTGTATTCCTGCTGCACTTCATTCATCGCCCGCAAAATGCCGGCACTGACATCATCGGGCGAGTCGTGGATGTAGAGGGGTGATCGCTCTGAGGTGCCCACCCGAATCAACTGCCGGCCGGCTGATGACGGACGGATCGCCGCCCGGTCGTGGGCTTTAGACGCGCTCACTTCCTGCACTGGGGTTACGAAAGAAGAACCCACAAGGGTTGCGGGCTTCGATACTGCCTCGCCACGGGCCATGCCGGTAAGGGTCAGCAGTAAACACAGACCCAGCAGACACCGCCAGTCGACACCTGACCACCGGAAAACCTGGCCTTTTGCCCGATAACTTTTGCTGCTGATCACAGACATAGGGCTCCCCCAAGAGACATATTGTCCTCCTTATATGGACCGCTCTCCCTATATATAAAGCTTGCCTGGCGGGACATCTGCACCACCGCTCCTCTATTGCCAAGTCACTTTTTACCCCGCCGCCCGGAAAGCGACAGCCGTTGATTTTACACCCTTGCCGGTTGAACACACCCTGTCCACGCAGGAATCTTGCCAACCTCCACACAAAATCGGTTGGCCCTATGGCTATTCACCGGATTCATTCACCGCGACCCCCAATTCCGACAAATAACGATACAACTCTTCGCGGAACAATTTGACCCTCACGCTTTGCTCCCTGGCCGCAATCAGATAAATACCGGTATCCAGCGGGATCGCCTGATCCAGTAACCGCACCAGTGAACCGCTGCGCAAATCAGCGGCGACTTCCAGCTGGTCGGCCAACACCACGCCCAAGCCCCGTCTGGCGGCGTCAATAGACTGAAAGCCATAGTCAAAATGGATATTGCGCCCACTGGCCAACCCCTTCAGCCCATGGCGCGCAAACCAGTGTTCCCAATGCTGGTAACGTTCATGCAGCAACGGGTAGTTCACCAGATCCGAAGGCTCCTGCACCGGGGCCTCCGGCCGCAACAGCGCCGGCGAACAGAAAGGCTGATAGTGCTCCTGATACAGATATTGCAGCTCCCGGCCCTCAGGTTCCGGTTCTCCAAGGCAAAACGCCAGGTCGATTTCCATCGACACCTCCCGTGTATAAGGCTCCAGGGTTTTCAATCTGAGAGTGACCTCCGGGTAGCGCTCGGTAAACCGCCTGAGCAATTCCGGCAACCAGTTGATCGACATGGTCGCCGTGGCCCCCAGCACCAGCTCTCCCTCAAGAGATTCGTGATCCAGATCCTCAACCCCCAGTTGCAAGGTATGCAGTGCCTGCTGCACCACCCCCAGAAAACGCCGGCCGGCCGCGGTCAGCTTGAGCCGGTTGCCCACCCGCTCAAACAGATTGACCTGCAACCGGTCTTCCAGGTTGCGGATTTGGCGGCTTAAGGCCGCGTGACTCAGGTGCAGCTCTTCAGCAGCCACCCGAACGTAGCCGTGACGTCCAACCGCCTCGAAGGCTCGCAGCGTGTTGAGAGGCAGACGTCGATGATCAAAAGACTGATGGTGCGTTTTTGTTACCATTTACGTGCAAATAAATTGATTGTGGAAACAAAATAATCGCATAAAATGCATTCAACAGCCACCCACATTCAGATTCCAGCACTAAGCTTTTCAACAGCTCAGTCTTCAACAGCCCGATTTTTCACCACCGGGGCTGACAGACACTGCCGAGCAGCCGAGCGGTGACACTGAGAGGGGCAGGCATCACCTGTGGGCAATGGCCCGTGGACAATGAGCCTTACAGGCTGGCGACCGATAAACCGAATATAAAGGCATACGACAATGAATCAGACACTGCGAATCAATGGCGAGCGCTTGTGGTCACGACTGGAAGAAATTGGCCAGATCGGCGCCACGGCGGGCGGCGGCTGCAACCGTCAAGCCCTGACCGATGAAGACCGTGACGGCCGCGCTCTGTTTGCCCGCTGGTGTGAGGCTGCCGGTTGCACCCTGCGCACCGACGCCATCGGCAATGTATTCGCCCGTCGCGAAGGCACCGAGCCGAACCTGCCGCCCGTGATCACGGGCAGCCATTTGGACACTCAGCCCAGTGGCGGCAAATACGACGGTATCTATGGCGTTCTGGCAGGTCTGGAAGTGATCGAATCCCTCAACGAGGCCGGCATTCGCACCCGCCACCCGCTGGAAGTGGTGGTCTGGACCAACGAGGAAGGCTGCCGCTTTGACACCGCCATGATGGGCTCCGCCGTCTGGTCCGGTGTCATGCCCATCGAAGACGCCTACGCGCTCACCGACCGTGACGGCGCCAGCGTCCGTGACGAGCTCCTGCGCACCGGTCAGCTGGGGTCAGAGCCCGCCACCGCCAGCCCCATTCACGCGGCTTTCGAACTGCACATCGAACAGGGCCCGGTACTGGAAGCCGAAGCCTTGAGCATCGGCGTGGTGACCGGCGTTCAGCACATGAGCCGTCACCGGGTAATCTATTACGGCCAGGAGGCCCACGCCGGCCCCACGCCAATGACTCTGCGCAAAGACCCCATGATGGCACTGGGCCAGTGCTTGCCCCGACTGTATACCATGGCCGAAGAACACGGTGCCGATTCGCGCATCACCTTTGGCTTTGTGCATGCGTCTCCAGGCTCCAGCAACACGGTGCCGGGCAAGCTGGAATTTACTGTCGACATTCGCCACCCCGAGGCCAGCCACTACCAGGCCATGCTGACAAGCTACGAAGAGATCATCCAGGACGCGGCCAAACAGTTCGGGCTGGACATGGAGTTTGAATGTTTTTGGGAAGCCCCCGGCGTCACCTTTGACACAGACTGTGTAGCAGCCGTGCAAAAAGCCGTCGACACTCTGGGTTATTCCCACCGCCGCATGGTCTCCGGTGCCGGCCACGATGCCTGCAACGTGGCCAAGGTAGCCCCCACCTCGATGATTTTCATTCCCTGTAAGGATGGCCTCAGTCACAACGAAAAAGAAGCGGTGATTGCCGCAGACGTCACCGCCGGTGCCAACATTCTGCTCAACGCCATGGCCACGCGGGCCGAAGTCGTTGCTTAAACACGACCATCGATCCTCGTCCTCGACCATGCACACCTCGATGCCGACCGCATTAACCGAACTAAAGACAATCGCCAGTTAACGGAGAACCAAAATGAAATTTGCCAATCGTGTACAAGGGGGGGGGTCCCCGGTATTGGATCAGTGGGGTATGGATTCCGAATACGGAGTGCTGGAAAAAGTGTTGATCGGCCCCATGGACCAGTACCACTGGCAAACCGGCAACGCCATGTCCCGTCGCTCCATGCGCCTGGGTCGCCAGTTTGACCAGGCCGTAGCCCGCACCCAATATCAGGAAATGCTCGACGCCTACCGCAGCGCCGGTGTGGAAACTCATATTCTGGAGGCAGATCACAACCTGCCTTATCAACTCTACGCCCGCGATTCCTCGGTAATGACACCCTGGGGGCCGATTGTGACCCAGATGTACAGCCCCTGGCGTCGTGGTGAGTGGAAAGCGGTACTGGAATTCTACCAGACTCAGGACATCCCCATTTACGACATCATCACCGCCGGCACTCTGGAAGGCGGTGACTTCATGGTGCTGGAACCGGGCGTGATCCTCTGCGGCTACACCGGTGAACGCACCAGCGAAGAAGGCCTGGCCCAGGTGAAAGCGTGGGTTGAAGCGGAAGGCTGGGAATTCAAGAGCTACAAGTTTGACCCCTACTTCCTGCACCTGGACGTCAAGCTGGCGATGCTGGCCCCCAAGCTGGCGGCCGCCTGCATTCAGGCGCTGGAACAGGAATTTGTCGACTGGCTGCGCGGTCGTGGCATTGAACTGATCGACATCTCCTACCGCGCCATGCTGGAGCTGGGCTGTAACGTCGTCGCTCTGGGTAACGATCGCGTACTGCTGCCTTACGAAAACATGGAGCTCAAAGAAAAGTGCGCCGCGCATGGATTAACCGTCATTGACCCGGACATCAACATGTTCACTTCTGGCGGCGGCGGTGTGCATTGCATGTGCCAGCCCCTGAAACGCCAGCCCGGCTGATCACCGCGGTACCGCGTTAAAGTTTCCTTTCGTTTTGGGCTGCCAATTTTTGGGCAGCCCGTTTTTTTTCAGGACAAGAAATCCTCCCTCACCACAAAGCCCGCGACAACCCGATCGCACGACTCACGGCTTACCTCGCGGTATTTTTTCTTCGCCCGACCCGAGCCCACTCCCCCTGCAGGATTTTTCTCACTCTGCCGATAACCAGGCTCTGACGTTAACCTGACATTGAAGTGCCCCTGACATTGAAGAGCCCCTGATTTTGCAGAGCACCTAGCGTTAAAGACCGTGTAACTTAAAAGAAAGCCAAACGTTAAAAACAGCTTAACGCTGAAGGTAACCGCCGGGTGCCAGGCTGGTGGCCAGCATCACATTGTTGATGTCGGCATGCTCTGACCAGCTGTGGCCAGAGCGATGAGGCGATTGGGTCCAGAAGTTGACAATGTGTTCAGCGATGGCGGTGAAGTTTTGCAATGCTTCAAGCCGCGACAACAACCGCTTGGCATCGGTATATTTCTCCGGCTGTTGCTGCAGGCACTGATGAATGATGTTGATCCCTTGCAAACCGATCGCCAACCCCAGCTCCCGAAACGCCAGCCGGTATTCGGCCTCAAGCCCGAGTCGATTGTGACTGCTAAAGGCCTGCAAACTGACGTCACTCTCCACTAACAACTGCTCCAATAAACCGCTGTCCGCAACAGACCCTGCGGCCACCAGCTGCGCCAACCGGCAAGCATCACTGAGCATGGAGCCCATACCCAGCTCATCCTGGGTGGCCCAATGTTGGCCTGCGCACATAGAGGAAAAGTCTTCTATTGCCGCCAACAGGGACAAGCCGGTTGGTACTTGGGCCATGGTCGGTGATTGAGCCATTGTTGCTGATTGAGCCACGGTTGCAGAAAAATGTTTGGCGCTTGCCTCCAGTTGCCAGTAGGTGATCAGCCCATCCAGAGGATCATGATGACCCATTGAGCTCACCAGTGGCCGGCTGAGATCAATGCTCATTTTCCAGTACATGCGCTTTGCGGCACCCGCGGTCGGAGTATAGACAAACGCCTGGTAGGCAACCTGGGCCAGCGACCTCGCCCACTGATTGTACAGCCCATTGTTTGTTGCCCGGCTGACCGCATCCAGCGCATGCATCCAGCGGGTCAGGTAATGAAAATACTGTCCGTCCTGCTGCCACTCAAGGGTTTCATCTACGGCTTCATGGAGTTTGCGTTCATCCAGGGGTTTGCCGATTCTCAAACCGGCGCAAGTGGGATGAAGCCTGCCCTGCGTTTCGGTCAAACCACTCAACCAGCCGCTGCCGGCACTGTCGCGGCGGTGCTTACCCAGATGTTCATGAACCTGCTCTACCAGTTTGAGGGCCAGTTCAAGAAACGCGCTATCGTCGCTGTCCCGGAAAAACCCCAGGTAGTTGCACACGGCAAAGGCGTCGGTCCACAGATAACGACGGGGCTCACCGCCACCCTCCATTAACCCGGTAGCCGCCGCAAATTCGCGCATGATAGCTTGAGCGGTCAAGTGATTGTCCATGTGCCTGACACCTGAGGTTAGTTACACACCGAAGGGGAATGTCTCTGGCATGCCCTTGAGAGGTTCACGGCTTAATGGGGTAACCGCGCGGGTTTCATCAAACCAGATGTATTCATCAAATTGTTGCGGCAGTGACGCATAGAAGTAGTGGCTTTGCAGTTCACTTTCCGGACGATAAATAACCCCGATGGCGCGTTCCAGTCGTTCTGCCAGCAATCGTTGTCGCACAGATTGCTGTAAGGGTTGACGCAGGGGCAGCAGAAAATTGTCGGTTTCGACCTCGTGACAAAGGCGTTCATAACTGTCGATATGCGACGGCTGCACCCGTTTGACTTCCATGGCACCGCCCCATTCAGACGCCGCAGCAACCGTACCGTGATCCGTGCCAAACCCAATCAAATAGGCCGCGTTGCCATACTTCTGGCGAATCAACTGACCGATATTGAGCTCGCCGCGGGCACTCATTTGGGTGGCCCGGGCATCACCGATGTGGGAATTGTGTTCCCACACAATGGCTTTTGCGTCGGCGCCCTTGAACTCAAGAATGGCTTCCAGAGTATCGAACATGTGCTGGTCGCGCTGGTTCCAGGAAGAATTTTCGGCATAGTACATGGTGCGATAATAGCGCTCGGCATTGGCCACCAGTTTGGCGTTTTGCTCGGCATCAAAAAAACGCTCCCCGTCTGCCTGAGAATACTCCAGGCGTTTTTTCAACAAATCCTGCAGCATGATCAGGATGCTTTGCTCACAGGTTTTGTATTGGCGGGTCAGGACCATTTGACCGTAGAGCGAGGGGTCATCCATCCAGGGCGTCAGACAGCCATAACGTATCCTGGCCACCTCAGCCGTTGCCGGATCCACCGACTCCAGGTAACTCAGTACGGTTTCAATGGACGCGCCCAGGCTGTACAAATCCAGGCCGTAAAAACCCACCGGGTTCCCCGGCGCCGCACTGTTATCGTTGAAATTTTTTAACCAATGGGTAAAGTCCAGCACGGAATGATTGGCCCACATCCAGGAGGGAAAGCGGGTGAAAGGCTGACGTTCGAGCAAGGGGTCGATGGCTATGTTGCGGATATAATGGTTGATGCGCGAGGCGTCGGGCCAGTCGGCCTCAACCGCAATCACATTGAAGCCCTTCTTTTCGATCAGCTCCCTGGCAATACGGGCACGCATTTCATAAAACTCAGCCGTGCCATGGGAGGCCTCCCCCATCAGCACCAGGCGCGCGTCACCGATTCGCGCCAATAAATTATCCAGGTTAACCCGGTCTATCGACGCGAAGTGTTCACTGCCTTGATACATCAACTCCGGCAAACTGACTGCGGCTTTTTTTACGGCGGGCATTTGTGCCGCCTCGTCCTCCCAACCTGCGGCACCGATCAACGGCACAAAGCGAACATCCCCCAGGTCTTCGTGCCGGTAGTCATCCACGCTCACCCTGACAACCCGCAGCAACTTTTGCGTTTGCAATGTGGTGCCAACCGGAATGACCAACCGGCCGCCAGGGGCCAGTTGCTCTTTCAGGGTTGCAGGCACTGCCGGGCCACCGGCCGCGACGATAATGGCATCGAAGGGCGCATGTTCCGGCCAACCTAAGGTGCCATCTCCATAGAGCACGTTGACATTGTTATAACCCAGACTCTTGAGCCGTTCCCGCGCGGTGTCGGCGAGGATTTTATGCCGCTCGATGGTATAAACCTCGGCCACCAGCTCGGCCAATATTGCCGCGGCGTAGCCCGAACCGGTACCAACTTCCAACACCCGGTCGCCCGGTTTCAGCTGTAACGCCGCCGTCATCAAGGCGACAATGTAGGGCTGGGAAATGGTCTGGCTGGCGGCGATCGGCAGCGGTGAGTCCTGATAGGCAAATTCAACCAGATCGGTGGGGACAAAGGCCTCTCTCGGCACCGCCGCCACGGCGTTGAGTACCAGCGAGTCGTCCAGCCCCCGCGCCGCCATTTGATATTCGATCATCTGTTTGCGTAAATCTTCAAACTTGCCCATAAAAATGTCTCCAATAAATTGATCACACTTTTACTGTTATGAGCGACTCCGATTTTTTTAAAACCCCTGCTGTGGGTTTTATCACCTCAAACAACGTTCATTATCGACGTAAATTTTCACGGAATATTGACTGCCATCAACAAAACACCGCCAATGGCGTTTCTAACCGTACAAGCGCTGCGAGCGACATGTGAAAAAATGCACCGACCGTCCCATCAAAAAGGATTGAGTCCTGGCTTCCCGACTGGTGTTTAGTGTCTGATCTTCAGGTTCAATCTCGGGCACTTTCCAGTTCCCGTCCACCTGGCCGCGGTTAAGCCTGTGGACGCTGTTCCATATGGTGTCCCGTGACTGCCTGTAACATTCCCAACGTCTGGACCGGCCATTCTGTGTTGGCTTTCGCGTCGGCACTGGCCAGAATATCGCCAATGGAAACCACCCCGGCCAACTTGCCCATATCATCAACCACCGGCAGACGCCTCACGGCGTGATCTTTCATGGTTTGCAGGGCCCGCTCAACATCATCGGTGGTTCGACAAGAAAACAACGAATGGCCGTTGGTAATGTCGCGAAGCTGCAGTTCCCACTGTGGTTTATGCTGCAAGGCTGAACCCATAGCGATGTCTCTATCAGTAACCATGCCAATGGGTTTTTCCTGTTCATCTACGATCGGCACGCAGCCACAGTCATTGTTCCACATGATCATGGTAGCCTTTTCAAGCGTTGTATCCATCGTACAGGCATGAACCGTTTTGCTCATAATGTCCTGAACTTTTTTCATTGGGCACCTCTGTGCAGTGAATGTTGAGAACCTGCACAGCATTTCAAAAATAGTGAAGCGATAACTTGATAAGCATCAACTTCAATATGGCTGTCGAAATAAATATTTTTCCCGCGGTGGCCGGATTTGAAGCTTGGCCTCACTTCTTGACAGCTATCAAGAAACTACCATGACATTAACCGTTTAATGTGAAAGCGCGTAATCGGGTATGTATTAAAGGGACACGTCTTAATGAGACATCTCTGAAGTAGAATAAACACGGGAAACATACACTCAACGTCTTAACGTTAAGATGACTGAGCGATTGTTAATCTTAACGACAGTTAAGCTGAAACGATGGTAAATAAAGCCGATGGTTGCCAATGACCCCCTGGACCCGCTCAAACATAAATTCGAACGAGTGAGCCTGCTTGCGAAAATGGCGCACTCGCCTCGATTTGTCAGCCAATTGACCAAGCACACTCTGGCGTTAATCCTGGCGGGGGGCCGGGGTTCCCGCCTGCAACACCTGACGCAATGGCGCGCCAAACCTGCCGTACCCTTCGGTGGGCAATTCCGGATTATCGATTTCCCACTCTCCAACTGTGTCAATTCCGGCATCCGCCAGATTGGCATCCTGACCCAGTACAAGGCACACTCCCTGATCCGGCACGTTCAGTGTGGCTGGCCGATCCTGAATGGTGAATTTAGTGAGTTCATTGAACTGTTGCCGGCCCAACAACGGCTGGAGGGCGGCTGGTATTTAGGCACAGCCGATGCCGTCTACCAAAACCTGGACATACTCCGCGGCCATAACCCCAGCCACGTGCTGATCCTCGCAGGCGACCACATTTATAAAATGGACTATGGCCCGATGCTGGCGCAGCATGTGGCACATCAGGCAGAGCTGACAGTGGGGTGCATCGAGGTGCCTCGAAGCGAGGCGCACGCTTTTGGCATCATCAGCATTGATGACCAGCATCGCATCGTCAGTTTTACCGAAAAACCGGACCACCCGGCCCCGTTACCCGACAATCCGGAAAAGTCACTGGTCTCCATGGGGATCTACGTTTTCAATACCGAGTTTCTCATTCAACACTTGATCGAAGATGCCGACCGGCCAGGCTCCAGCCACGATTTCGGCAAGGATGTGATTCCGCGTCTTATTGACCATGATCCGATCTACGCCTACCCCTTTCGTGATCACGGCAGCCACCAGCAAGCCTATTGGCGTGATGTTGGAACAGTAGACGCCTACTGGAAAGCCAATCAGGAACTGATTGGGGTCACTCCGGAACTCAATCTTTACGATAAAGAGTGGCCGATACGCACTTTCACGATCCAGACGCCACCGGCCAAATTTGTCTTTGACGATCCCCATCGACGGGGAATGGCGGTGGACTCCATGGTCAGCAGTGGCTGTATTGTTTCCGGCGCGTTCATCAAACACTCGCTGTTATTTAACGACGTTACGGTCAACGAAGGCAGTGTGGTGAAAGACGCCGTGGTGCTGCCAGAAGTGAACATCGGCCGCAATTGCCGAGTGACCCGCGCGATCATCGAAAAGCGCACCCGCCTGCCGGATAACACGGTCATCGGGAACGATCCACTTGAGGACGCCAAGCGGTTTTACGTCAGTCCGCAAGGCGTGGTGCTGGTGGTCCCGGAAATGTTAGGCCAGAGGACTCATCATGCCCGCTGAACCCGCCCTCAACGTGGTGCTGTGCTGGCATATGCACCAACCTGATTACCGAGACCCACACACCGGCAGCCCCCTGCAGCCCTGGACCTATCTGCGCGCACTCAAGGATTACACCGACATGGCGGCGCATCTGGAGATGGTCGATAACGCCTGTGCCGTGGTCAATTTTACGCCCATCCTGCTGGAGCAGCTGGGCTGTTACAGTCGGCAGATCAACGGGTATTTACAGCACAACAGCGCCCTGCAGGACCCGCTGCTGGCGCAACTGCTGGCAGCGCAGCCCGGCGCCAGCCCAACAGCGGCCGAGAACATTCTCCGCAAGTGCCTGAGTGGTCGTCATCTGAATTTCAGCCGTCGGCATGAAACCTATCACATGTTGCTGGAGTTTGCCGAAGCGCTGCGACAGCGCAACGACCTTCTTGCCAGCGCCAGCGAGGGTTTCTTTGCCGACCTGTTGGTCTGGTTTCACCTCTCATGGCTCGGTGAAACGGTGCACCGCAACGACCCGCGGGTGCAGCAGCTGATCGACAAGGCGCGTGACTATACCCTTGACGATCGCCGCGCTCTGCTGGAAATCATCGGTGAACAAATTGACGCTGTGGTCCCCCGCTATCGCGCACTGCAAGACGAATCCCGGGTTGAACTCGCCTTATCGCCCTATGCCCACCCGCTGGCGCCGCTGCTGCTCGACTTCAACAGCGCCCGTGAAGCCAACCCCGAAGTTGCACTCCCCCCCTGCTCTCATTACCCCGGAGGGGAGACTCAGCTGCAGTGGCAAATCGACAAGGGTTTGGACATCTTTGAACACCATTTCGGCCGGCGTCCGTCAGGTTGCTGGCCGGCCGGGGGCGCACTCAGTAATGCCGTGCTCCAGCAGTTGGCAGACAGTGGCTTTAAATGGACAGCCAGCGGCACCGATGTGCTGCTCAACAGCCTTAACCCCTCGGCCCGGGAACATCCGGATGCCAACGTCCTGCATCAAGGCTATCTCGCCGGCGAACCTCCCATTTGCTGTTTTTTTCGCGACGACAGGCTCTCGAACCTTATCGCTTTCACCTACGCCACCTGGCATGCCGATGACGCGGTCGCGAATTTAATTCAACAGCTTGAAGGCATTCACCGCAATTGCGACGACAAAAAAAATGCCGTAGTGGCCATCATCATGGACGGTGACAATGCCTGGGAGCACTACCCCAACAATGGCTTTTACTTTTTACAGGCGCTCTACCGCCGTATTGCCAATCACCCCAAATTCGAGCTGACCACGTTTTCCAAATGCCTGCAGGCCGACAGGCAAAGTCTGCCCGCTCTGGTGGCCGGAAGCTGGGCCTGTGGCAACCTGTCCAGCTGGATTGGCAGCCCAGACAAAAACCGGGCCTGGGAAATGCTCGTTAGCGCCAAACATCAATTTGATTTAGTCATGCAGCAAAATTTCCTGCCGCCGAGTCAACGTCATGAAGCAACGCGGTTGATGGCGATCTGTGAAGGCTCCGACTGGTTCTGGTGGCCCGGCAACGGCAATTCCCCGCAAGCGGTGCAGAACTTTGACAACTTATACCGAATCCACCTCACGGCGCTGTACCAATGCCTGGAGATTCCACCGCCGAAATACCTGGCTCATTCATACACCCACCCGCCATCCTCCACAGATACCTGGCCCGATGACGTCATGAAGAAAAACACCTGATGGCGTCCGGATTACCTCTGCGTCCTGCCAGCTTCCGGCGCGGCCACCGCGACCCAGTGCCCACAAGCAGCATTGGGGTACAACGGTAGCGCGGGGTCGATGACCGGCACGCAACTTACCAGCTGAGATCGGCAGGCACTGCGAGGTAAAGACGAATTATCCGCAAGGTGATGGACAGGAGTTGACGAAGATCAATCACCGTAACCAGAGATGTGCTTAGATCAAAGCGTGGTTTCTCATTTCAAGCTCGGCGGTCAAAATCAACCGATGGGTTTTAAAAACACGAATGATATTGGGATAATGTTATGAAAAAACACCTGTGCTTGTTCCTGTTGCCCGCACTGATGGTCGTACTCGCCGGCTGTGTCGAAAAAATAAAAAGCGATGTGGTGACCTTCCACGAAGGCGAACTGCCCAGAGGCGAGTCAATTCGCATCGAACCGCTGGACCCGCGTAAAAAAGGCAGCCTGGAATTCCATCACTATGCCACCATGGTGACCGAGAACCTGCGCCGGATTGGCTATACCCCGATGGAGGGGGATCAACCAACACAACTGGTCGCAGAACTGGACTACAGCATCAGCGACGGGCTCACCGAAGTACAAAGCCGGCCGGGCAACTATGTCCGCTATCATTTTTGGTATGGCCACTACTACGACCCGTTTTATTATGGTTTCCACCAAGACCTTGAGCCTGAAATTTACGCCTATACGGTTTACAACCGCATCTTGCTGATGAACATTGTCAGAACGGACAATGATAAAAAACTCTATGAAGGCCGCGTACAAAGTGTTGGGCCTGAAAAAGAAATTGCCAAGGTCATGCCGTACATGATTACCGCCATGTTTGCCAATTATCCCGGTGAAAGCGGCGTCACAAAGGTCATTACCATTGAAAAAAAATAATCCGAGCGTAAAAAAATAAACCAATTGGCGTCATCAACTCTCTCCAATGTCTTGCTGAAGATTCGACGCGGGCAGATCGTTCAGCTGGACCACACAAACGTTTCGGCGGTTAAATCATTGTTATTCACATTCAGGCACCTGTTCACCGGAAGAGAGAGCCTGATTCATTTGTAAATACAGTAGACTTAACTAAAATCAAGCTAAAAGAATGGTAGCGGCTTGCTATGGAGCCAAGCTTGGGCACTGCAGTTTCTGTTGCCCACGTAGGCAAGGGATCTGACGAGACAGTTGGCTGATTACCCCTGTCAATGTCGTGTCCACACCCTTCTCGGACATCATCCTAAACCAATGACCTGGGGGTTAACCGCATCCAAAAGGCTGGCGGAATGAACAGCTAATTGGTTAAAACGTTAAGGCATTACTGTCGGCATTAACCGTAATAACCAAGAATAATTTGTTTAGCACTGGACTCAAATCGAGCGGCAAAATGCCATGTGCCTACACGCAGAGTCAACACAAAACGCAGACTCAAACCAAATCTGGAGTCCCTTTTCGGGAATGTCATGGAGCCCCCGGTGCATCTCCTGGCGCCTAGAGCCCCAGACAATAAACCCGACGCCAGCTTCAGACGCCTGGATAGGCACAGCCCCACTTTTCGCCCATCAGGACTTAACTCGCCCGCCACACGTCAACAAGGAAGCGCTGAGTATGACGCCTGCCACCCGCCCCATGATTTTCCATCGGGGCGGTCCCCTCAACACCAAAACCGATGGGCAGCCTGAGGGTGAAACACGTTTCACCCCGCTTTGTGTCGTATTCCGAAGTGAACCTTAAATGGCCGCGGCCCCTTCAGAATTTGTCTATGTCATCGATAATGATGCGGGCGTTCGCTCTGGCCTGGTAGATACCCTCATCGCGGAAGGACTGGCCGTAAAGACCTATGACTCGGGAAAAGCCTGTATTGATGCGTTGTCGACGGATTCCCAGGGGTGCATGATTCTGGATCTCAATATGCCGGGCATCAACGGTCTGCAGCTCCAGGAACTGCTGAACGATCGCAGCATCCATTTACCCATCATCTATGTGTCGGGTCAGGCAAAAGTATCGGCCGCGGTCGAAGCCATGAAAAAGGGGGCCATCGAATTTCTCGAAAAGCCGCTTGACCCGGATCAACTGCTGCGGGCCGTTTACAGAGCGCTGGAAATTGGCCGGGAAAACCGTCAGCGGCACCAACAGCTGAGCAAAACGCGGCAACGCATCGACTCCCTCAGCAAGAGAGAGTTACAGGTTATGAACTTGCTGGTGACAGGCGACGCCACCAAAGTGATTGCCGACAAGCTGAATATCAGTCCGCGCACGGTGGAAGTCCATCGTCACCACATCATGACAAAAATGAACACCCGCACACTCGCGCAACTGGTACAGATGGTAATGCAGGTCCGGGGCAGTTAACACCGCCTCTTGCGCTGTGCACTGGTCTTAATACGGGCAGCTGGTATGTCTATGAGTAGTTTGTAGGTCTATGGGTAGCTTGCATGAATACAGACAGCTTGCCTTGAACGTTCACCAGCCTCAGGTTTACCGAACCCCTTGATCGCCCTCAGGCCACTGGTTTGGGCATCCCGTTACCGGGCCATCGCCACCCCGGAACAAAACCATCAAACCCAATGGCAAACCAAATTTCTGGCGTTGATGACAGAAACCCATTTTCTGCCCGGCGGCCGCATTCTGGCCAATGCCGGCCGGTGTGGCAACAATGGGGGATTATCTGATCCGTTATTGATCTTCATCAACAACCTGAAGACACGTCGGTTCAAGATGGCAAAACCACTACGGCAAGACGGTGCAGACCATGCGAGTACAGGACCTTTCCTTGACGACAACGACCCAGGTGGACCGAAACCGCCCCCCTCGTGAGGTGGCCTTTGCCATGGGCAATGACAACGCCGACTGCGTCATTATCACTGACACCAGCGGTGGTGAAGGCAAAGTCAGGCCGATTGGCATTCTCACCGAAAAGGATTTGGCGCTATTTATACTGGATGATGTCGAAGCCACCTCCGCCATCACTGTGGGTGAGCTGCTCAATGGAGAATTGGTGACCATCAACGAAAGCGATTCGGTCAATCAGGCCATCGCCTTGATGAGCCAACACAGTATCCACCGGTTGCCGGTCACCCGCAGCGACGGCACCCTGGCCGGCATTCTGACGGTTGATGATTTACTCCACTTTTTGGCCCAACTCACGCCCAGAAAAAGTGGCTGCTCGCTGCAGCAGGCGGTCTGATCGCTTGCTCGTGCCGCCCCCGGCAGGCAAGCCGTTTACGGCGCCGTCATCTGCTGTCGCAATACAGCAAACGGGTTCCGCGTTTACCCCTCAACCGGGACCCATTTAGGGCACAATGCCTCTAGAGGTAGACAATGCCTCTAGCCAATGCCTCGACACCATTGCTCTTCACCGTGCCGATAAAGACTCTCGATACGCAATGCCGATTCACAATGCCGACATCATCAGGATCTTCGAAGAGATCGCCGACCTTCTGGAAATCCAGCAAGCCAATACCTTCCGTATTCGCGCCTATCGCAACGCCGCTCGTACCCTGCAAAGTATGGACAAGGACGTGGCGGTGCTGGTGGAGCAACACGCTGATCTGACGCAACTGCCCACCATCGGCAAGGACTTGGCGGCCAAAATTGAAGAGATTGTGCACACCGGGCAATGCCAGGCGCTGACGAAGCTGCGCCAACAGCTTCCCGCCAGTCTGCCGGAGCTGCTGAAAATTCCCGGGCTGGGTCCCAAACGGGTCCACGCCCTTTATCATGAGCTGGACATTCACACCCCGGAGCAACTGCTGCGTGCCGCCCGCGATGGCCGAATCCTGGCGCTGCATGGCTTCGGCCAGAAAACCGTCGACGCCCTTGTCAGAAGCATCGAAAGTCATATCCGCCAAAAACCACGCCTCAAACTTGCCGAGGCGGCTCATTACGCCAAGCCTCTGGCACACTATCTCCAACAACACCCCGGTGTCGACGAGGTCACCATTGCCGGCAGCTACCGTCGCGGCAAAGACACCGTGGGCGACATTGACCTCCTGGTATCGGCCGCGGACAGCCAGCCGGTGATGGCACACTTCACGCACTATGATGAAGTGGCCAAGGTTCAATCCAGTGGCCGCACCCGTGCCAGCGTCGTGCTGAAGTGCGGGTTGCAGGTGGATTTGCGGGTCGTCGCCAAACCCAGTTTCGGGGCCGCGCTGCACTACTTCACCGGGTCCCGGTCGCATAACATCGAACTGCGTCGCCGGGCACAGCAGCGCGGATTGAAACTGAATGAATATGGCGTCTTCCGGGGCGACACACAAGTCGCCGGTGCGACCGAGGACTCCGTCTTCAAGGCGGTCGGACTCCCCTGGATACCGCCGGAGCTGCGCGAAAACCAGGGCGAAATCGCCGCCGCCGAAGCCGGTGAACTCCCCAACCTGATCGAATTGCGACACCTGCAGGGCGATCTGCACGCACACACCCGAGCCAGCGATGGCCACGCCAGCCTGGAAACCATGGCAGCGGTGGCCAAACAAAAAGGCCTGCGTTACCTCGCCATCACCGAACACAGCCAGCGCCTGACCGTCACGCACGGTCTCAACGCCGAACAGTTGCGCCGTCAAATCGACCAGATCAACGCCCTCAATGACACTCTGGAGGGTATCACCCTGCTCAAGGGCATTGAGGTTGATATCCTCGAAGATGGCAGCCTGGATTTACCCGACGAGGTGCTGGGACAGCTGGATCTGGTCATCGCGGCAATACACAGCAAATTCCACCTGTCGCGCCAGTTGCAAACCGAGCGCATTATCCGTGCCATGCAGCGACCCCACTTCAGCATCCTGGCGCACCCCACCGGTCGACTGCTGGAACAGCGTGATGCCTATGACGTAGACATGCCGCGTGTCATCCGTGAAGCCCGGCAACGCGGCTGTTATCTGGAATTGAATGCCCACCCGGAGCGCCTGGATCTGCTCGACACCCATTGTCGTATGGCCAAAGCCGAAGGCGTCCTGATCAGTATTAATTCAGACGCCCACCACCCAAACGACTTCGACAACCTCACTTATGGCATCGGGCAGGCTCGACGTGGCTGGCTGGAAAAAGAGGATGTGCTCAATACCCGCTCGCTTCGTCAGGTAAAGAGGCTGTTAACACAGACCCTGTAGCAACGGTTGTAGCAACGGTGAATTAAAAAGGCCCTGTAGAGCCCCGGGACAGAGACGCTGAAAACACCGTCCGCAAGCCAACAATCTTAACCACATCTTGCCCTTAGGGGCGGGACACTGAACCAAATACCTTACCGTGATAAGGGCACCGGCGGATGACGAGACGCCATCACGTGATGGATTTTTTCGAGCACAGTTCGAAAAATCTGATTCATACAACACCTTGCCCCTAATCAACGTGGGGGTCTAAAAATGGGACAAGAAAGTTTGCAAGCCCGTCGCGAGCTAAGTCTTCACAAGGTTCGACAAACATCATCTGCCACGCATTGTAATGGGCTATATTGTCGTATGGACGATTCAAATCAACAGTTATGGCACCACCTCCCTCTGCCGGAAGTTCTTGCTCAGCTTGACACCGATGGTAACGGCCTGAGCGCTGGCGAGGCGCAGGAGCGGTTAACCCGCGTGGGAAGTAATGATTTACCGGTGCCTCCGCCACCGGCTTTCTGGCGCCTGATGATGCGTCAGTTTAAGAGCCCGCTGATTTATGTGTTGTTGGCGGCGGCGTTACTGTCACTGGCCGTTGGGCATCTGGCAGATGCCAGTTTTATCGCAGCGGTGCTGTTGATCAATGCCCTCATCGGTTCCATTCAGGAGTTTCACGCCCACCACAGCGCCATGGCGTTGCGCAACCTCATGGTGACACGAGCTCAAGTGCTCCGGAACGGAGAATTTCAGGAACTGGACGCCAGCCAGCTGGTACCCGGTGACCTGATCAAGCTCACATCGGGAGACCGTGTGCCGGCCGATCTGCGCCTGATCGATACTCAGGGCCTGGAAATTGACGAGTCCTTTCTGACCGGCGAATCGCTACCGGTGCAGAAAGATGGACAGCTTCTCCTGCAAGCAGAAGTAGCGGTGCCGGAGATGACCAACCTGGCTTTTGCCGGCAGCCTGATCACCTCAGGCCGGGGCCAGGGAATTGTCACCGCGACCGGGTTGGCCACCGAAATGGGCCGCTTGAGTTTAACGCTGGAATCGACTGACACAGCCACACCGCCGTTGTTGCAGCGAATCGAGCGCTTCAGTAAAAAACTGACCCTTATTTTGCTGGTGTTCATGGCCGTGCTGGCGCTGGTGGAATTCGCCCGCCATACCCCCCCTCTCACCGTCTTCATGACCGTGGTGGCGCTGGCGGTTTCAGCCATTCCGGAGGCCTTGCCGGTGGCCCTCACCATGGTGCTCTCCGTCAGTATGCGACGGATGGTCAAGCGCCATGTGGTGGTACGCAAACTGGTGGCGGTGGAAAGCCTGGGCTCCTGTACCGTCATTGCGGCCGACAAAACAGGCACCTTGACCCAGAACCGGTTAACCGCCAGCGACGCGGTGTTTTTTGACGGCGACAGTTTCCAGGTCACCGGCAACAACCAACCGCCGGATGGTCAGTGTCAGCCCGAACACGGTGAACTGACCCGTGAGCAGGCCGCGCGCCTGAGACGACTGGCAAGAGTCGCCGCTCTGTGCAATGAGGCAGAACTGCGACAACTGGCAGACTGCAGCTGGCACAGCAGTGGCGACATGGTGGATCAGGCGCTGCTGGCATTCGCCCACAAATGCGGGGTGCAGCGCAACACGCTAAAGACCAAATACCCCCTGCTGAGCCAGTTGCAGTATGAGCCGGCACGGGGTTTTGCCGCCACGCTGCACCGTGATGATGACTCCGCGCTGATCTGCGTCAAGGGCGCCCTCGAAGTGCTGTTGCCCATGTGCGACCGGATGGCTGTCGGAGACGGGGAGCAGCCCCTTGACCCCGACCTGGCCCAGGCCACGATGCAGAATCTGGCCGCCAAAGGGGTCCGTGTGCTGGCCCTGGCCGAGGGCGCCCGGCCCGCGGCCCATAACGCTGCTCTGGAAGAACTGCAGGGACTGTGCCTGCTGGGACTGATCGCCATGATGGACCCCTTGCGACCGGAAGCCATCAACGCCGTCAACACCTGCCAGGAAGCCGGGATCAAGGTCTGTATGCTCACCGGCGACCACCCTGAAACCGCCCTGAGTATCGCCCGAAAACTGCACCTTGCAGGCCCTGCCGACGTCGCCGTCACCGGTGGCGATCTGACCCGCGCAGCGGCGTCAGGAAAGGCTGAAGTGGACAGGCTGACGGCTCGCACGCGCGTCTATGCACGGGTCGCCCCCGAACAAAAAATGACGATCGTACAATCCCTGATGCGACAGGGAGAAATTGTCGCCGTCACCGGTGACGGCATCAACGATGCCCCGGCACTGAACGCGGCCCACGTTGGCATTGCGATGGGCAAACGGGGCACCGATGTCGCGAAAGAAGCCGCCGACCTGATCCTCACCGATGACAATTTCGCCTCCGTCGTCGACGGCATAGAGCAGGGTCGCATAGCCTATCAAAACATCCGCAAGGTGGTGTTTTTTCTGGTTTCCACCGGGGTTGCGGAAATATTCCTGTTTACACTGACCACCACCTTTGGATTGCCTCTGCCCCTGAGTGCCGTGCAATTACTGTGGCTGAATCTGGTCACAGGGAGCATTCAGACCGTGGGGCTGGCGCTCGAGCCGGGCGAAGAAAATGCGATGCACACTCCCCCCCGGCCGCCCCGCGAGTCACTCTTTAATCGCCTGATGATACAGCGAGTCATCACTTCCGGTGTCGTCATGGGCACTGTCGGCTTCCTCGCTTTCAGCTGGCTGCTGGCGCAGGGTTGGGAAGAATCCGATGCCCGCAACAGTCTGCTGTTGTTGATGGTATTATTTGAAAACATTCAGGTCTTCAACAGCCGCTCGGAAAACCGCTCCGTGTTTCGACAATCCCTGCTGTCCAATCCAGTGCTGTTGATGGGAACCGCAGTGGCATTGGGCCTGCACATCGTGGCCATGTACCTGCCGGTGATGCAAACAACCCTGGGGGTATACCCGGTCGGTGTTCATCAGTGGACCGCACTGCTGCCATTAGCCTTGTCAGTGCTGGTGGCAATGGAAATCATCTTGCCGTTCACCAGGAAGTAACAACCAAAACCTTCAGCACCCGCTCAACGTCACCTCTCCCCTTTGACTCAAACCAACCGATATAACACGCGGCCATATTATTATCCGGATCACGACTTTCTCAGGGAGCTTCCGCCTGAAATTTCTTTTTGATGTCGGGACAATGTCAACCGGACTCTAACTGAACGTAATTTGACGATGGTCAACATTTGCAGAGATCAAATGGCTATATTTTAAGACGCTGTCAATCAGTTTATTTTCCGGGGAGGAAGCTATGAAACATTTAAGTCTGTTTAACAAAGAACCCGCCAGCATCTGGAATCACTTCCAGGACGAAATGAATGAATTCATTCAATCCATGGATAGCTATTGGCCATCGTCAATCAATGAAGGCACCAGTCTGACAACGCGAGAATGGATACCTTCGGTCGACATTAAAGAGGAAGAAAAACAATATGTCATCAAAGCTGACATCCCCGGCGTCGACCCCAAAGACATTGAGGTGTCTATCGATAACGGCAGGCTTTCCATCAAAGGAGAACGCAAAGAAGAGAAGAAAGAAAGCAAGGAGGGTTATGAGCGCAGCGAATGTTCCCACGGAATTTTCTACCGCAGCTTCACCCTTCCCGAGTCCGCGGACCCCGACAAAGTGAATGCCAAAGGCAAGAACGGTGTTTTAACCATTACGGTGGGAAAAAACAAAAACGCCAAACACAAACCGAAATTAATCAACATTGAATCCTGAGGCAAGCGACGAACCTTACTTGACACGTTTCAGGAAGCGATAACTTATCCGGATGCTATCGATCGGCACTGGCTTCGTTATGGCTGAGTTATGGCTACGTTATGGCTGAGTTATAGCTGAGTTATGGCTAAAGAAATCAAGTTTGGGGAAGACGCCCGCAGGCAGTTAAGCGCCGCAGCAACCCTTTTGGCCAACGCGGTCAAGGCCGCCCTTGGCCCCAAGGGCGGCCATGTCGTGACCGACAAACCTTTCGGGAAATTGTCAACAATGCGGGCGGGGGATGCGTCCGCTGTGATTAACACGATTAAACGGTGTAAAACCAACTTCGGTTACAACGCCCAGACAGACACCTTCGGCGACCTGATGGCAATGGGCATTATCGTCCCCACCAAGGTGGTTCGTAGTTCGTGGTTCGAGTGCGCTGCAAAACGCCGCCGCCATCACCGGCCTGATGATCTCCACTGAAGCCATGATTGCAGACATTCCTGAGCCAAGCAGCCGATCACACAACGACACCGGACGCCATGATGTAAGACGACTCAGGGTAAGCCCTGGAAACCGCCAACACAGAGAGCCCTTTTTACGTGAACGGCAGCAACGACAGCTCCACGTCATCTGACAATTGCAGCTGCGCCCAGCAGGCCAGTCACCTGCTGCCCGACTTGCCGGTGGCACTGGCGGGCCTGAAAGAGCTGGCCACCGATCTGCGCTGGACCTGGAGTCATGCGGCTGACGCACTGTGGCAACAGGTCGATGCCGAACTGTGGGGAAAAACCGAAAACCCCTATGTGCTGCTGCAAAATGTGGGGCACAACCAGCTGCAGGCTCTGGCCGACAACCCCGACTTCTGCCACAAACTGCAGGAGGTTCTGATTGAAAGGCAGGACTATCTGGCGCGCTGTGGATGGTATGGAGACTCTTACCCCCAAGCGTCGATCCGCCACATCGCTTTTTTCAGCATGGAATACGGACTCGGCACTGCACTGCCGTTTTATGCCGGTGGTTTGGGCATCCTCTCCGGCGACATACTCAAAGCGGCCAGTGACTTGTGTATCCCGCTGGTCGGGGTCGGCCTGCTGTACCATCAGGGGTATTTTCGCCAGATGATTGACGCCGATAACCGGCAACATGAAATCTACACCACCTACCAGCCCTCCATGCTGCCCGTAAGGCCTGTGTTTACCGAGCTGGGAGACTGGCTGCAGGTCAAGGTTGACCTTCCCGGGCGCCCGTTATTGTTGCGTGTCTGGGTGGCCCAGGTCGGCTCGGTTTCCCTCTACTTGCTGGACAGCAATCACCCCCTCAACAGCCCTATTGACCAGGGCATCACCAGCCAGCTCTACGGCGGCGGTCAGGAGTTACGCTTTTTGCAGGAACTGGTGTTGGGCGTTGGTGGCTGGCGTGCCCTGGAGGCCCTGAAGGTGGAGATTGACGTCTGCCATCTGAACGAGGGTCACGCCGCCTTTGTCATTCTGGAGAGAACACACAGCCTGATGAAAGCGACCGGGCTGTCGTTCTGGCCTTCGTTATGGATAAACCGCGCGGGCACGCTGTTCACCACCCACACGTCGGTGGCCTCAGCCTTCGACACCTACGATGCCGCCCTCATTGCCCGTTATGCCAGCCCGTTGATTGAGCGGCTGCAGATTGGCGAGGAAGAGCTGCTGGGACTCGGCAGAAAAAATCCACAGGACGCACGCGAGCCGTTTAATCTGGCCTGGTTCAGTATGCGCTGCAGCCTCTTTGCCAATGGGGTCAGCCGTAAACACGGCGAGACCAGCCGCGATCTCTTCCGCGAGCTGTATCCCCACTGGCCGGTTCGGGACATTCCCATCGGCCATATTACCAACGGCATCCATATGCCCTCCTGGGATTCGCAGTGGACCGACAGCTTGTGGACCAAAGCCGCCGGCAAGGAGCGCTGGAAAGGCGACATCGACGAATTGGCAAGCGCCATTAATCAGATCAGCGATCAGGAATTGTGGCACTGCCGCAACCGTCAACGCCAGGACCTGATTGAACACGTGCGCAAGCGCCATGTCCGGGAACTCAGTCAGCGCGGTGCGGATAAACTCACCCTGGACCGGGCCGAGCGGGTTCTCGACCCCAACATCCTGACCCTGGGGTTTGCCCGACGCTTTACCGAATACAAGCGCCCGGGACTGCTGTTAATGGACCTGTCGCGCCTGGCGGCCTTGCTCAACCACCCGGTGCATCCTTTGCAGATACTCATCGCCGGCAAGGCCCATGCCCGCGACTCGGCCGGCAAAGCCTTTGTCCACGACTGGGCCCAATTTTGCCAAAGCCCTGCCGCGGGCAACCGTGTCATTTTTCTCGAAGACTACGACATCACCCTGGCCCATGACATGGTGCAAGGGGTTGATGTCTGGCTCAATACACCGAAACCGCCCTGGGAGGCCTGTGGTACCAGCGGGATGAAAGTGCTGGTCAACGGCGGCTTAAATCTGTCTGTGCTTGACGGCTGGTGGGCCCAGGCTTACGACAACCAGTACGGCTGGGCCATCTGCGGAGACTCCGACAGCGATGAGGACACCTCCAGGGCGCTGTTTGAGCTGCTGGAAACCGACGTGGTCCCCCTTTTTTACCAGCGCAACAGCGCCGGTGTTCCCGGTGAATGGATAGCGAGAATACGCGCCAGCATGGCGGATCTGACGCCGCACTTTTCCAGCAATCGCATGCTCAGGGACTATATTGACCAGTATTATTTGAAGGCCGCAGTCGCTTACCAGGCAAGGCTTGCGAATCGGGGCCAGTTGGCAACCGAACTGCGTGAATGGGAACACACGCTACAGCGTTACTGGTGTGAGTTGCGGTGGGGGGCAAAACGGGTTGTGCCCAACCCGGCGGGGTTTACCCTTGAAGTCGATATTTACCTGGACGGGCTTTCACCGGACCTGATAGAGGTGCAACTTTACGCCGACGCTCAAATTTATGCCGACGTTCAGCAGAAAGACGCAGCTGAACCTGAATGCCTGATCATGAAGCTGCTGGGTTACAAGCGAGGAGCCATTGACAGCTACACTTACCGTACGGAAGTGCTGACCGCTCGCCCTTCCGACGATTACACGCCCAGGGCCATCCCCTTTCATGAACACGCACTAACGCCCCAGGAAAATTGTCTTATCTCATGGTGGCAAAGCGCCTGATAACGCAACGCGATTAACAGTTCGCAAACCCGCCCCGAATAGGACAGAACAGAACAATGCAACGTCAGACGGCCTTGCTAACACCGGAAAACTTGTACTCAGCGGCTTTAATGCGCTTCAATTTCTCCATGTCGAGTATCTGGACCCAGTGACGCTGAGCATGAATAATCCCCTCTTCCTCCATGTGTCGAAACAATCGACTCACAGTTTCTACCGCCAGCCCCAGATAATTGGCGATATCGTAACGCTGCATGCTGAGTTTAAACTCACGACCAGAAAGACCGCACTCCACCATCCGGTCGGAAGTTTCCAGTAAAAAGCTGGCCAGCCGCTGCTCAGAATGCATACGCGCCAACACCATGACCACTTTACTTTCCTTGATGATCATCCCCGACACTTCAGCCATTAACTGGTGTAATAATCCGGAAGAAGATTCACTGGATATTCTTTTTAGCGCAGGAAACGACAACGCACAAATACTTGAGGTTTCCAACGCCTCGACTTCGTAGACATGCTTCCCCGACTGCATGCCGTCATAACCCAATATATCCTGAGGGAATTGAAAGCTGACAACCTGGCTGTTGCCCTCATTATCAATCATGGTTGATTTAAACGAACCGGACTTGACCAGATAAAAGGTGTCAAATTTGTCACCCTGAATAAACAGACGATGGCCTTTGTGTATCGGCTTCGGTCGCCTCATCACACGGGCGATTTCAGCATTGATACAGGCCTGACTCAGAACACAGGTCTTGCGAACACTGCAATCCTCACAGAACACACTTGGCCGCGGACCTTCAGGCTGTGACAACAGTAACTGTGTTGAATCCTCTGTCATGAACCCCGCGGAGTTTTTTAAGCCAGGCTCCGACGTTAAATCAGGGCCTGACGTTAAACCCGCAGCCGACAACGACAAAGAAGCGCAATGATTTTTCTTCAACTCGCGTATTGAGTTGTTAAGGCTGCAGAGGTACCCATTGACCTGTTTCGAACTCCACTGCAGTACTGGCACCTCCGACCCGCTATTTTTTTCCCGTAGCTCTTCAGGCTCGGCAATATTGAATACCTCGACGGGCGCAAGCCAAATTTTCTCACCATCCAGTAAAACCTCTGCCCCGAACCTCAAGGATAGTCGACATTTTTTTGCGTACATCACCATGTAATCCCAAGCACCGTATGTCAGTACCTATTTATAGCCCATGCAAAACCTTTGACAATAAGTACATCTACGTAATTTTATGAGTTTTCACGAGGGTACCGAGTTGGCAACATCACGTTCAAACTTGCCCACACTTTGATGTCACGGAGGCGTTTAGCTGTTTCAAGACCAAACAAGGCCACCAACTGGCACAGCAAACTACACTGGTCAGAGAAAATGACACAGGTCAGAGCAAAAAACATTCAGACTGAGTTTCAACGGGCATCAGACAGATTGTCTATTTCAGCGGGGAGGCTGGTCGCCCAGCCTCGGCACAGCGAGTGTGCCATCGTCACCACATGGCCAACAACGCATGCCAAGCCAATGTGTGTCAGAGACACCTGGTGGGTGCCTGGCGCCTTATTCTTCCATGGAGGCCCGATACTGGCCCTGCATAGCCAAATGATTCAGGCGGGCTCGTTTCAGAAAAATCGCTTGCGTGGCTGCGCTATTTTCCGCCTTGCCACGCCACGTCGACAACGCCGGTTCCTGCAAGGCGCGGGCAAACGAAAAACTGAGCTGCCAGGGTGCCCGGTCACGGATCACATTCAGTGCATTCAGGTTGGCAGTGGCCTCTTCAGGGGTCTGCCCCCCGGACAGGAAATTAATACTGGGAACCGCCGCAGGCACCGCTCGCCGCAGGACCTGCAGCGTCATTTCGGCGACCTGCTCCGGCGCGGCCTTGCCCGAAACCTTGCCCGGCGTGACCATACTCGGCTTGAGCAGCATCTTCTCCAACACAACACCGTGACGGTGTAAGGCATCAAACACCGATTGCCAGACCTGTTCGTTGACGGCGGCACTGCGTTCGATACTGTGCTCGCCATCGATCAAGACCTCCGGCTCAACAATCGGTACCACGCCCACCGCCTGGCAAACGGCAGCGTACCTGGCGAGCATTTCTGCATTGGCCGTCAGCCCGAGTGGCGTCGGGTTGTGGCCGGTTATCGGATACACTTCCCGCCACTTGGCAAAGCGTGCGCCCTGTTGTTTATAACCGTCCAGCCGTTCGGTCAGACCATCCAGACCGTAGGTAATCAAGTCGCCAGGGGCGCCTGGCAGAGGTCCTTTGCCCTTGTCGACCTTGATGCCAGGAACAATGCCCTGTGCCGAAGCGACGTCAGGCAGCGGCGAGCCGCGGTCATCGGTTTGCCCCAGGGTCTCCTCAAACAAAATCACACCGGCAATAAATTCACCCAGCCCGGCGGTGGACAACAGCAAGGACCGGTAATCCCGATGGCTCTCCTCACTGGATTCCACCCCGACGGCCGCAAAGCGTTTACTGATCGTGCCGCTGCTCTCATCGGCGGCGAGGATGCCGCGCCGGCCATCGACCAGATCATTAATCGTGTCTTGCAGTTCCTGAGTTACCGACATCGCTCTGTCCCCACGGTCTTCGTCAATGGCCCCGAGACAGTTTCCCGAAGCCTGCAGGATCTTAACTACGCGCGCAATGCGTCCGGTGTTCAGCGCATTCACCGGCTGGTTTTTTTGGAAAGTTCACCATGCCATTCATCAATCGCTGGAAATCGGCTATTGCTCATACCAGTATAGCTGCCGCAGAAAAGGTGCTGACGGTTTGTCCCTCACTTGTCGGCGGATCACCGGCAATTTCAACGACATTAAGCGGCACTTCAGTCCGCGACAATCCACTCGTACGCAGACTGCGCCTGCACGCCGGGAAAGACCCGGACGTCACCAGGCAACACAAAACTGAACGCCTTGATGGTGTGCACGATCCAGCGTACATCGGTGATGACGGCGATACGCTCCCACCGCAACAGGTGTTCAATCCCGATCTTGAAATCTTCCCAGACAGCACTGGCATCGACCCCTTCAAAGCTCTCTTTTATGTGATAAAAAAGACGAATCTTACGATGCCGCTGCAAGGCGTTTTCCACGGCCGGGATGAGAACGGCTTCGTAGTCGTGACGTGTCACATGCCCCTGACAGGCAACGGCGACCACGTTATCGGGAAAATCGTTCAGAACTTCAATCATGACAACCCCCTTCGGATCAGCACAACCGCTGGCAACCACCTTGGACTCAGATACAGGTCACCACCGCGCCGCAGATGTTGCTCCGGCAAAGCGGTTACGGCTCCCCCATGCGCTCTTGTTTTTGCAGCGATTCGTGTTCCATCATCTGCCCCATCAGCATCTGCATCATGCCCATGTGCTCATTCATTGCCCCCATGCCTTGATTCATGCTTCTCATCATGTTTTGCATTTCCTGCCGGGTCATGGTGCCGCTTTTGTCCGGCATCATATTCATCATATGCAGGCTTTGGGTAATTTGCGCCGAGTGTTTTTGCATCAGCGCCTGACGCTTTTTAGGGTCTTGTTCCTTGCGGATACGCTCCATGGTCTCCTGCATTGTTTGCATTTGCTTACGCATCGCGAGCTTCTGCTCATGGTTCATCATGCTGCCCTGCATCTCGTAACCTGGCTTGCCGTAACCTTGTGTGCCGCGATCGCCCATCATGACACCGTGTTGAGCAGTGCCATATTGGGCGGCGCCCGTTTGAGACATTCCTTTTTGTGAGGTTCCCTGTTGCGGACTCCCCGACACCAGAGCCGCAGACAGCATCAGCGTTACAGTCCACATCAATCTCATCAAAATATTCATAGTCACCTCTGACCCAGTGGATAGTTTGGCAACTGAGATTGCTCCCAACTCCTCCCTATTTTTAAAGTGCATTAGTTCAGAGAATGAGTTCTTGATGAAGCTCAAGTTTGAAAGAAGTTAGATCCACTTTATTATTAGCCGTTGGCTGCGCACCATTCAGCATTGACTGCGCACGTTGCCCCTGGCTGGGGAATAGAATCTGTTACTGGAGCATGTTCACAGAAGCGCAGCCTGGGTCTGCTGGCGCTTTACTCGCCACAACCCCAAGGTCATCAGCAACGCCATCCCGGCGAACCCAAGCAAGCCCGGCACAAAGCCCACCCACTCAACCACCAGCCCCATCAACAGGCTGCCCAGCGCCGGCGCGCCCATCGAAAACACCGCCCACAGGCTCATGACTCGCCCCCGGAACTCATCCGCCACCAGCAGCTGTAAAATCGCCTGACTGCAGGTACCGCTCATGGTCGTCGCCAGGCTGAGATAAAAAATCACCGCCATCACCGGCACCAGACTGCGAGCCCAGTAGAACCCCGACAACACCACTGCCGCACTCATCAAACTGAAAAACAGCAAACGCAGCATGGTGTGCTCTCCCCCTTTCACCCGAGCCAACAAAAGGCCGCTGAGGATAGAACCGATGCCCGCCGACATCGTTAACATCGCCAGGGTCGTGGCCTGCCCATCCAGCAACTTTCCCGATAAGGCCGGCAACATTTCCAACACGGTGCGCCCCAGCAAGGCATTCACCAGGGTCAGCATCAGCACCATCCGAATGTCCATATGTGACAGGGTAAAGCGCAAACCTTCGCCCAATTGGGTGAGTACACCACTGCCCTCTGCCCGCCTCTGGGGTCGCAAACGGGTGAGTCGGGACATGGACAACACCGCGCCTAAAAACAAGATCGAAACCAGCACAAACGCCATCATCACCGAGGCATGAACAATTAACGTCCCGCCCAAAGCCGGCCCGACGATGCGGGAGGTGTTGAAAATGACAGCGGTAGTGGCAATGACCTTGTGCAAATCATCCCGTGCCACCAATTGCGGCACCAGGGAAAACCGCAGCGGCGTATTGGCGGCAGATATCGTGCCAAACAACACCGCCAACCCCAGCAGCCAAACCAGCGAAAAGCCACCGGTCACTAGCGCGCAGACCGCCAAGCCACCCACCGCCATTTGCCCCAGTAACGTCATCACCAGGCCATTGCGCGGATTGATGCGATCCGCCATCACCCCGAAAAAAGGCGACAAGACAAACGCGGGCGCCAGCAACAACGCACTGGTCACCCCCACCCACATCGCCGAGTGGGTCAAATCCCAGGCCAGCCAACCCAGTAAGAACCGGGCAATCCAACCGGCCAGTGTCGACATACAAATTGCCAGGAAGTAAGGCATGACATTGGGCTTGCGAAAGATAGAGCCAGTCGTGTGTGGCAAGGGGTCGGACATTGTATGAGCCTAACGCTTTAAATTAGAGTGGCAACAGAAGCCAGTGATGAACGGTTTCACGGCTGGGGATCGACGGGCAGCGGCCGCCCCCAACGAGACCATACAAGGGATCATGCGCGATAAGAAATTAACCGGGGGTTTTAATTACAGCAGGTTTTAAAGCTCGCCGAATCATCCACTGACGGCATATTAACATGACTGGAGACTTTCAGGGCGGAGACCGCAACCTGGCAACGGGCTGCCCCAAAGCCGCACTCAGCGCGCATGGCACGGCTCCCCTCACAGAACTGAACTGAACTGAACTGAAACCAGGTATTGTGGGCGATCGGGGCCTGACCGGCAGCGGTTAAGTCCAGCTTGACCGTGTTGATGAAAGCGCTCGGAGCTGACACAAAACATGATTGGCGGCAGCGAATTGATAAAGGCACGGCGACAAACTTTATGCCTGCAACCAAGCTCTGCTTACCCCCTGGGTTAACAGAGCCTGGCAATCACTCACGATCCAATTGCAGCTGCAGTAACCGTATGGGCGCATCACCCTGATTGCGGAGCGAGCCCGGTTCCTGCCACCACAGATGTCCGGGGCTAAGGCTTGAAGTACTGGAGCTCAACCGACCTGCATCCAACGCGATCATCAACCCCTGCACCTGGGCCATCGCCCCCGGCGCCAAAGTCAGGCGTTGCACCTGGCCTTGTGGAAAGCGAAAACTCGGCTCATCGGGTCGCCCCAGCAACACCTCAGCGGCACCGTGATTGTCGCCTTTCAGGCCAATACCCAACACATGGAAGGGTTGACCCTGGGACGCCATAACCCGGTGACGAAACGGCCCCTGGGTTTGATAAGGGCTGTAAACCAGCACACCCGAAGGCGCCTGATCAATTTTCTCCGCCTGGCCCAGGGTTTGGTTGGCCACCTTTGAGGCGATCAACACCACCGTTAACAGATCGTTGCGATGCTCGTGAAAAGCGGTTTCTTCTCCCGGCTGCAGGTTGACGTCATACACCCGCAGCTGATCGTTTTCAAACACAATGGTGTGACGCGGCTCCTGCTCCACCGGCATCACCGGCGCTTGAGCCGTCGATGCCGGTGAGGCGACAGTCGCTGTCGGACTTGCCGAACAACCCAACAGAGCTGCTGCCAGCAGCCCCAGGGTAAGCGGTCCTTGTAAGATTTGCTTAAACATTCGCTGCATCACACGCTCCGTGCTTCGATCTGCATATATTAACGAGACTGAATATATAACGGTTTAGGCCTCAGCTTTTCATCTTCAGCATCATGTTCAGCAATTTGGTGGGCTTGCCAGCATAAGGAGGCATCAACATGTTAAGGGCGCGAATGGGGCCCTGGTAGAACACCGGCCGCATCTTGGAGAAGGTGGTGAAACCCTCGTAGCCGTGATAGTGGCCCATGCCACTGTTACCCACACCCCCAAATGGCAGACTGTGCACCCCGGCGTGAATCAGGCCATCGTTAACCGTGACGCCACCGGACATGGTGTTGTCGATGTACCAATCGGCCAGTTTCTTGTCGTCGGTGTAAACGTAGAACGCCAACGGACGATGACCCGCATCGATGTAGTCCACCACCTGCGAGCGGTCGCGGTAGGTTTTCACCGGCAACAGCGGGCCGAAGACTTCGCGCTGCATCACCAGCATATCGTCGGTAGCACCCAGTACCACATGTGGCGGGAAAATACGGCGGCTGGCATCGGGCTGCTGACCTTCAAACAAGTTGATGATGCGTGCACCCTTGGAGCGCGCGTCTTCCAGGGTTTCCTGCAGACGGTCGTAAGAGCGCTGATCAATCACCGCGGTGTAGTCGCCGTTGTTGATGTCGGGGTAGCGAGCGTTACAGATACGTCGGGCTTCTTCGACAAACGCCTCTTCCTTGCCTTCGGGCAGGAACAGATAGTCCACATTGGTACAGATCTGGCCAGCATTGAGCATTTTCACCCACATGATACGCTCGGCCGCTTTGGTCAGATTGTAATTGGCGTCGACGACGGCGGGCGATTTACCGCCCAGCTCCAGGGTCACCGGGGTCAGGTTGTGGGCACAGTTGGCCATCACCGACTTGGCCGTCGCCGGCGAGCCGGTAAAGAACAGATGATCAAAGGGCAGCTTGGTAAACGCCGGACCGCGTCCATTACCGTCTTCAAAGAAAGTCAGCTTGCCAGCGGCAAAATAGCGCGGGGCCAGCTCTTTAAACAGCCGCGCCAGGTGGTTGGAATTTTCCGACATTTTGATCATGGCCGTGTTACCCGCCGCAAAAATACCGGACAGGGGGGCAAACGCCATGGAAATGGGGAAATTCCAGGGCACCACAATGCCCACCACACCCAGCGGCTGGGGAATCACCCGGGCTTTGGCCAGTGGGTACTGGGTGGGGTCCAGCGAGCGTTTCTGGGGTTTCATCCACTTTTTCAGGTGCTTAATGGTATCCAGAATACCTTCCTGGTTGAGCAGCAACTCGGTGAAAATGGTCTCAAACCGCGAGCGACAGCCATAATCGTTGTTCACCGCCTCGATCAGGGCCTCACGGTTTTCCACCAGCATACGGTGCAGGGCTTTCAGGTCAGCCACCCGCTCCTGATAAGAGGGGTTGCGGTGCTCCCGAAAGTACGCCTTTTGCTCGGCAAAGGTGTCGGTAAATTCCTGGGGGATCGTTATATTATCGAAGTTCAACGACTGATTCATAGATGAAACTCTCCTGTGACGGGGCCAGCGGTGCTGTCAAGATCACCGACTGCGGGTGTCAATAACTGACAACACATCGGGCAAGCTGGGCAGTTTACCCACAATTGAGTAATTAGTTTGTCAGCTTGATGACAGTTACCACCGTTCTCATCGCCTAGACTATGAAGTCAGGTTCTATAACATAAAGCATAATATAGAATAAAATAGTCTCAGCGAGAGAGATCAAATGAAAACCATTCTCACAAGCTGCTTGCCAGCATTGTTACTGTCCTGCCTGTCAACCCCGCTTTGGGCCGCACCCGTGACGCCGGAACGCCTGCTGGCGGCCGATCAGGAACCGGGCAACTGGATGGCACACGGTCGCAACTACGGCGAGGAACGCTTCTCACCATTAAAGCAGATCAACGACGATAACGTCGATGAGCTCGGACTGGCCTGGAGCTACAAGTACGACCTGGACCGAGTGGTCGAAGCCACCCCGGTGGTGGTCGACGGTGTGATGTACACCACCGGCGCCTACAGCATGGTGTTCGCGCTGGACGCCAAGACCGGTGAAGAACTGTGGCGCTACGACCCCAAAGTCTGGCGCGGCATTCAGGGCCGTGGCTGCTGCGATGCCGCCAACCGCGGTGTCGCCGTCTGGAAAGACAAGGTCTATGTCGGTGTCTACGATGGTCGACTGGAAGCGCTGGACGCCAACACCGGCAAGCTGGTCTGGTCCGCGAACACCATCATCGACAAAGACCGCAACTACACCATTTCCGGTGCACCGCGCATTGCCAAAGGCAAGGTCATCATTGGTAATGGCGGTGCCGAGTTTGGGGTCCGCGGCTACATCACCGCCTACGACGCCGACACCGGCAAACAGGCCTGGCGCTTCTTTACCGTTCCCGGCGACCCCGCCAAGGGCGACGAAACCGAGACCATCACCCAGATCCGCAAAACCTGGTACGGCGATCAATACTGGAAACAGGGCGGTGGCGGCACCGTGTGGGATTCCATGGCCTATGACGCAGACCTCGACCTGCTCTACATTGGCGTCGGCAACGGCTCCCTGTGGAACTACAAGCTGCGCTCCGAGGCCAAAGGGGACAACCTGTTCCTGTCCTCCATCGTCGCCATCAAGCCCGACACCGGCGAGTATGTCTGGCACTACCAGACCACCCCGGGCGATGCCTGGGATTACACCGCCACCCAGCACATCATCGTCACCACCCTGGAAATTGACGGCAAACCCCGTCGCGTCGTGATGCAGGCCCCCAAGAACGGCTTCTTTTACGTTCTGGATGCCGCCACCGGTGAATTCATCTCTGCGGAGAAATTCGGTGTGGCCACCTGGGCCAAAAGCATTGACCCGGAAACTGGCCGCCCCGTCATCGACCACGAAGTGGCCGACTACTGGACCAAAGACGGACCCTCGATCATCTTTCCCGGCTCTCAGGGTGCGCACAACTGGCCGCCCATGAGCTACAACCCGCAAACCGGTCTGGTCTACATTCCCCAGCAGGTCACGATGGAAGAGTACAACCCGCTGAAAGAGGCCGTGCCCCCCCAGGCCGGAGTGCCCAACCTGGGTCTGGTGATTCCATCGGTACCGGAAACCCTCAAAGGCATCGAGGAACTGGCCACCGTTTATCGTGGCAGCCTGATTGCCTGGGACCCCATCAAGCAGGAAGCCCGCTGGAAAGTGCCCTACCAACACATCCATAACAGCGGCACCCTGTCCACCGCCGGCAACCTGGTTTTTCAGGGGTTAGCTGAAGGTCGAGTCGCAGCCTATGCGGCGGACACCGGTGACAAACTCTGGCAACAGGAAGTCTCCAGCGGTGTGGTCGCCGGCCCTATCACCTACTCCGTGGACGGTGAACAATATGTTGCTTTCAACGTCGGTTGGGGCGGGGCTTTCCCGATCACCTTTGGCGCCCTGGCCTACCGCACTGGCGTGGTGCCAGACTCACGCCTGTATGTGTTTAAACTCAACGGCAAGGCTCCCATGCCCCCCGTCAAGCGCCGGGAACTGACGCTGCCGACGCCACCGCCGGTCACCGCCGACGCTGCGACCCTGGCCGAGGGCAAGCAGCTGTATCAAGAGCACTGCGGCGTCTGTCACGGCCTGGCAGCGCTCAGCGCCAACATTATTCCGGATTTGCGCTATCTAACGCCTGAGGTGCACGAGCAATTTCTGCCCATTGTGTACGGCATGCGCGCCAACAAGGGCATGCCGCCTTTTGCCGGCATTTTGGAACTGCCACAGGTTGAAAAGATTCACCAGTACATCATTCAGCGCAGCCACGACTGGCGCGATGAACTGATCAAAGAGGGCGTGGTGGCGGACCCGGACGCCAAGGCCTCCAAGTAAACGCCCGAATCTGTTTGACGGGGTCAATCGCTGTGTTTGCAATTGACCCAGGTTGCCATTAACCCAGGCTGCCTACTCACTCGGGCTGCTATTGACCCAAATGGCCACCGGCTCCGGTCGCCAAGGTCGGACCCGGCCGCCAACGGGTAGGCGCAACGCCATACCATTGTTTGAACTGGCGGCTGAACACTGAGAACTCCGCATAACCTAAATGCAGCGCCAGGTGACTGATACTCATGTCACCGCGCTGCAACTCCTTCGTCGCCTCCTGCTTGCGCACACTCTCCAACAGAGCACGATAACTGGTATCAGCCCGGCGTAACTCGCGCTGCAATTTTTTCGGATGCAGATTCAGGCTCAAAGCGGCCGCCTCCAGGCTGCAATCACCGGTCGGCAGCAGGGTTCGAATCGCCCGCTCCAGGGCTACCAGTATGTCCTCTGATCGAGTCACCGCCAAATGGGTCGAGATCTGATGTCCCAACACCTGATCAATCATCTCCAGCTGCTGGCGGGGACGACACTGCAAAAATTGTGGCGGAAACTGGATGGCATTGCGCTGCCCGCTCCCCACGACCGAACAGCCAAAAAAGCGCTCAAAACGCTCCTGCAACGGGGCATCCAGGCACTGGGTAACCTCTACCGACTGCAACTGCCAGGAGGGCCCAATCAACTCCCGCAGACAGCGGTGCAACAGCGCCAGACACAACTGCACCTTCTGCGGGTTGTGCCGGTAATCGCTTTCGCAGCGCGACATCGACAAACAACAGCGGTCGTGATTGATTCGATCAAGGTGCAAGTTCAGGCCCCCGCACTGGGTGTAGGCGTATTGCGTCACCACCACCAGCGCCTTCTCAATTGAGGCCTGGCGCATGATGTAAACGCCGATCAAACCCAGCGACGCCAATCCCTGCCGGCGTGCCAACTCCAGGCCAAAACTCGGGCACCGGCACTGTGCCGCAGAATTTTCCAGCACCTGCAAAATAAGCTGGTCGCCAATGAATTCTTCCGGGTTGTGCAGTTGTTGCGGATGAATACCCACCGCATTGAGTAAGCTCACCGGATTGCCGCCAAGCCCGGCAACCACTGCCTCAAAGCCTGTCAGTACCGATGACCGAGAGTAATATCCCATTTGGCCCGCTCCCTTTTATGATTTTTATAGGATGTATGTCTGAGCTCGTGTCCTCAAATATCATACAGACGTCTCAATTTATCAAGCCGACTTTTAGAATATGTGCAATATTACAGTGAGGCACTGCGAGCTGCGGAGCCCAGAGAGCGCCGCTGAAAACTGAACTCTTTAACAACAACATCAGTTAAACATCACCAAACCCGGCAAACCTTTGCCACACTATGAGCAGAAGATTTTAACGAACACATTCACGGAGCCATACAAACACAGCACGACTTCCGGAAACAACGCTTTCGGAACGGCACCCCAGACATAACCACTCAAAATAATAGAACCAAGTAACACCTTGCTCTGCCATAACTTTAATAAACACCATGGAGCCAACTTATGAAATCACACAATAATAACTTCCGATTTCGCGCCCTGAGTCTTGCCATTGCCTGCGCGGCCAGCGCCTCTTTTAGCTACGCTGCCACCCTGGAAGAAGTGGTGGTCACCGCCACCAAGCGGGCGGAAAGCCTGCAGGACGTCCCCATCTCCATGATTGCCATGGACGGGGAAAGTATTAAAGACCTGGGCGTCACCAACGCCATCGATTTCGCCGCCAACATGCCAGCCGTCACCATTTCCGAAACCCCCATTGGCAACTTCGTGTTTATCCGCGGCATTGGCACACCCGGCACCAACCAGGGGATTGAACTGTCGGTATCGACCTTCCACGACGGCATTTACATGGGACGCCATCAACTGGCCCGGGCACCGTTCATGGACCTCGAACGGGTCGAAGTGCTGCGTGGGCCACAAAGTATTTTATTCGGCAAGAACACCATCGGTGGCGCCATACACGCCATCACCGCCAAACCCACCGAGGAATTCGAAGCGTCCATCTCGGTACTGGTGGGAGAGAACAGCGAACTGGAATACACCGGTGTGGTTTCCGGCGGCCTGACCGACAGCTTGCGCGGCCGTCTGGCCTACCGCGCCTATGAAACCGACGGCTATTTTGACAACGTCATGACCGGTGAGGACGAAGTCACCCGCGACGATTACAGCCTGCGCGGCCAGCTTGCATTTGACCTGACCGACAACATCATGCTCACCGGCAAATGGGAAACCGGTGAATTTAACGCCGACGGCAAGCCCGTCCAGCTGGCGGTGTTCGATGCGCTGACCCCCGGCGCTCAGCAAATCAGTGGCCTCAATCAGTTACTGGTGGCCGCCGCCACCGGCGGCAATGGTATCGAACGCTATGACGATGAACGGGCCGTGATCAACGATGGCGGAGCACTGTTGGGGCAAGTAGTGCCTTCCTTTGAGGGTGTGCCTGGCTTTCCCGAAGGCGACGAATTCAGCGATAACGAAATGGACCTGGGCACCTTCACCGTCGAGTGGATCCTGGGGGATCATACCCTCACCGCCATCACCGGCTATGCCCAGTACGAATACCAGGATGTGTGTGACTGCGACTTTTCCGCCCTGCCCTTGATCGAAGTCGACGCCGCGGAAGATTACGAGCAGTGGAGCCAGGAAATCCGCCTCACCTCACCGGGTGGCGAGACGCTGGACTATATCCTGGGGGCCTATTATCACCAGTCTGATCTGGAATACAGCTCCATTGAGCAGTTTGGCGCAGCCCTGGCTGGCGCCCCGAATGTGTCCCGCGCCTACCGCATGACACAGGATCAGGACCAGTGGGCCATCTTTGGCTCCGGCACCTGGAACTTCACCGAACTGACCCGCATGACCGTGGGCCTGCGCTATTCGGAAGAATCCAAAGAGGCCTCCCACGTGCTGGAGAAATCCTTTACCGGTGGCTGGGACTTTGGCGGCGGGCTGGTGGTGGGTGATACCGCCGCCGATTACGACGCCTTTGAAGCCGCCTTCCCGGGTGTGGCAGGCGCGCTCGATGCCGGTCTCTGGCAGGGCCTGCTGGGTACCTACGAGCACGACATTCGCGGCCGCGAGCGGGATGAGGAATTTGTCTCCTGGTCGATCAACCTGGAGCACGACCTGACCCCGGACGTGATGGTTTTTGCCACCGTGTCCACCGGGGTCAAGGGCGGTGGTTTCGACGCCCGCTTCCTGCGCGAAAACGACAACCCGTTCTTTGAATACGAGGAAGAAGAGGCCCTCAACATTGAACTGGGCGTGAAGAGCACCCTGCTGGACGGTGCCATGACGCTGAACGCCACCGTCTTCCAGACCACCGTCGAGGACTATCAGGTCAGTATTTTTGACGGCGCCACTGCCTTCTTTGTACAGAATGCGGCCGAAATTGAATCCCGCGGCCTGGAAGTCGACCTGCGCTGGCAAGCCACCGACAACCTCACCGTCGGTTTCGCCGGCAGCTACCTGAAAGCGGAGTACACCGATTTCGAGAATGCCCCCTGCTGGGCGGTGCAATCGGTCGCCGACCCCGTCGGTTGTGCCACCAATGGCCGCGATGCCAGCGGCGATCCCAACCTGTTCTCACCCGAGTACGCCGCCAACCTCAACCTTGACTACCACCTGCCCCTTGGCGACACCCTGGAATTCCGGGCCACCTGGAACATCAACTATTCCGATGAGTACTTCAATGCCGGCGACCTGGACCCCCGCATTGCCATGGTGGACTCCTACACCAAACACGACCTGCGATTGGCTATTGGCGCCGCCGATGGCCAGTGGGATGTGGCGCTGCTGGGACGTAACCTCACCGACGAATTCACCAGCGGCAACAGCAATGACCAACCGCTGGTCCCCGGTAACGGTTTTGCCCAGCTCGACTTGCTGCGCACCTACGCCGTTCAGGGCACCTACCGCTTCTAACCCAAGCCCTCAGCACCTGGGTTACCCCGCAGGGGGTAACCCACCCTTTTTAACACCGCCCATTCCCCCCTCCTGTAACCTGTATCCTCTAAACTGTCCCCTGTCCCCTGTCCCCTGTCCCCTGTCCCCTGTCCCCTGTCCCCTGTCCCCTGGATCCTGAATCCTGAATCCTGAACCGAGTCACGCAAGCCTTTCCCATTGCGGGCACACGGCTAGCCCTGGCTTTTGGGTTCTATAGTCCTTTAAGCCTATATAAACCCGGCCCGACAATCTTTTAACATCCCCCACCAAGGCCGGACTGCCTCCGGCCGCCGCTATGCGCCATACCACTGATGCTTTCAGTCGTATCACCAACAGGATCCACAGCATGCTGACATTCCAAAAGTTCGTCGACCTCTCTCTGCCCCTGAATGCCTCGACCCCCATTTATCCCGGGGATCCGGAACCACACTTCAGTGTCGCCACCACCCTGGAACAAGACGGCTACAACTTGTTTAACGTCAATATTGGCTCACAGTCCGGCTCCCACGTGGACGCGCCCTATCACTTCAACAATGACGGCGGAACGGTAGACCAGGTCGCATTGTCACAGTGTTTTGGCAACGGCCTGGTCATTGATGTGACCCATAAAAACAGCATGGAAGCCATTGAGGTGATCGATATTGAGCCTTTTGCCGAACAAATCTCTCGCGTTGATATTGTTCTCTTCCGCACCGATTGGGACCAACACATCGGTACCGAGGCCTTTTTTGAACACCCGTTTTTATCCGAGCAAGGCGCCATCTATCTGTTGCAGCTGGGTATAAAGACCGTCGCCATTGACACCATCAATCTGGATAAAACCGGTGGGACTGAATTCCCCGTCCACACGTTATTTGCAGCCCGGGGCGGACTGATCGCCGAAAACCTGTGCAACTTCCGGGCAATCGACTTTGACAACCCGCTCATCTCCTTGCTGCCGCTGAACTTAAGCGGTTGCGATGGCTCACCCGTTCGAGCTGTTGCCATACAGTGCACACGCCAATCCTGACAACCCGCAAGGAACCGTAATGGTGCATTTTAGCCCGTTAATTAAATTGTATAGTCCCATAGGTCTATATAACGAAAATGGCCACCATGCTTAGATAACCGTTCCTGAAATTATTATTGCTGCCTGACGGCTGTGGCCGTCGGACAGACAAGAACACAACAATATGGGAGCTACACCATGAAAAAGATTTCATCCACCGCAGGCCTGCTTCTGGCTGCCTCCGGTATGTCCTTGCCCGCGTTTGCCGAACAATTGATGCTAGAAGAAATTGTCATCACGGCGCAGAAGCAATCTGAAAGTTTGCAGGAAGTCCCCATTTCAGTCACGGCACTGGGCCAGGACTCGCTGGGCAATTTTAAATTTCGCAACACTCAGGAAATCGCGTCTCAAGCCCCTAATGTGCAAATGTTAGGCAGTAATGGCGACGCTCAACTGGTGTTGGGGATGCGCGGCGTCACTCAATCCGATTACAGCCCTAATGGTACCGGCGCTGTCGCCCTGTATGTGGATGAAGTGTATATGGGAGCCACACCGCTCTCTTCCGGTGTCCAACTGTTTGACCTGGAGCGCGTAGAAATGCTGCTGGGCCCACAGGGCACACTCTACGGCAAAAACGCCACTGGTGGTGCCGTGAATCTCATCACCACCAAACCCCAAATGGACGGCACCAGCGGCTACCTGAATCTGGGTCTGGGTAACTACGGCGCCTACAACGTGGCCGGTGCTTTCGATACCGAACTGAGTGAAACCCTGGGCATGCGCCTGGCGTTCACCACCACCGAAAACGACGGCTACGTGGAAAACAAACTGCCCGGTGCCGACGATGCCAGCCAAATTGGTGAAAGCGCTGTGCGCCTGTCCTTCCTGTATGAAACCGACTCGGTCGACGCACTGCTCAAATTGCACAAAAGCCGTACCCGCGCCAATCACACCAGCATTCTGATGGTCGAAGCCGATCAGGGTGTCGCGAACGGTGGTGTCGGTCTCGGTCACACCGGCTACGGCCGCGGCGACCTGGACTTTCAGGAAACCGAATCCAACCGGGTTGAAGAAAAAGAGTTTGATCTGCAGGGCACCAGCCTGACGCTCAACTATCACAGCGACAGCTACACCTTTACCTCCATCACCTCGTTTGACAAGGGTGAGTACTTCGTACCCGAAGACGCCGATGGCAGCCCATACCATCTGCTGGAAGATGATTTTTACGCGGAGACCAAGCAGTTCACTCAAGACCTGCGCATAACCTCCAACTACGCCGGTAATTTTAACTTTATTGCGGGTCTCTACTACGCCACTGACACCACCGACGGCGAAACCCGCTACCGCTGGCTGGCAGACTACGGCGATGACACCCAGCCGCTGGCCAACGCCTGTGAAGATACCTTTTTCCTGGGCTGCTACTACGCCAACAGTTACGAGCAGACTCGCGATACCCAGGCAGCCTATTTCAACAGCACCTATCAACTGACCAACGCCCTGACCCTGACCGCCGGTGTGCGCTACACCCGCGACAGCATTGAAATTGAAGACTACACCTCCTGGTACGGCGAAGCGCAAGACAGCTTTGCCAAAACCCAGGACGGCCCCGCCCAGGGCAGCCTCGGTCTCGACGGTGTGAACGACAAAGTGGATGACACCAACTGGTCCGGCAAACTCGGACTCGACTGGTTCGTCACCGACGACATTATGCTGTACGGTTCTTACAGCACCGGTTACCGCGGCAGCGCGTTTAACGGCTTTGCGTTTATTCCCGACGAATTCACTCAGGTAGACCCGGAAGAACTGGAAGCCTGGGAGTTCGGCTTTAAGTCCACGTTGTTTGGCGGCAGCACTCGCCTCAACGGTGCGGTGTTCCACTACACCTACGAAAACCAGCAATTCCTGATTTTCGATGCCGGTTTACAGCGTCTGCTGAACGCGGGTGAATCCGAAATCCAGGGCCTCGAACTGCAGCTGACCACACAGTTGACCGAGCGCCTGACCGTCAATGCCGGTGTCGGCCTGCTGGATGCCGAGTACACCGAGCTCAGCTACGCCGGTGCCGACCTGTCTGGCAACACCCTGCCCTCTTCTCCGGAAGTAAACCTGAACCTGTCGGCCGATTACGATCTGTACGAAGGCGATGGCACCTGGGTACAACTGCACTACGACGCCAGCTACATCTCCGAGCAGTTCTTCGAACCGTTTAACGAGAAACGTTTGGCTCAGGAAGGCTATACCATCCACAACGTACGCCTCAACGTCGCCCTGCAGGATGAGAAACACTCCTTTGGCGTGTATGTGAAAAACCTGACCGATGAGGATTACGCAGTCTACTCCGTTAACCTGGAAGCCGATTGGAACGGTCTGTTCTTCTTCCGCGGTGCACCACGAACTTACGGTATAGACTACAAGTACAATTTCTGATCGTCACTCATCCACTGAAGACTAAAGTATGCAAACTGTACCCAAGTCCAACACTGGAAAAGATGGCGGCTCATGGTTGAGTCGCCTGTCTGACCAGTTGGGCGGTGATGAAGATCACGGCCCCATCAAAGGCACCTTGTCCACCGGCCGTATCGGCATGATATGGCTGGCCGCCAACCTGGTGGTCACCACCCTGTTGACCGGCACCCTGTTTGTCCCGGGCGTCTCCTGGCCACTGGCCATAGGCCTGATTGTACTGGGCTCGATCGTCGGCGGGGTGGTGCTGGTGCTGGTCGGCAACATGGGCACCCGCACCGGGCTGTCCACCATGTCGTTGACCAAAGGCGCTTTTGGGCTGCGCGGCTCGCTGTTGACCACAGCCGCCAACGTCGTCATTCTGATGGGCTGGTGTTGGGTGCAGGCCATGCTGGCTGGCGTCACCGTGAACTACCTCGTGGAAGGGTTCACCGGTTATTCCAACCCCATTTTGTTCTCGGTGATGTGTCAGTTTCTGGTGGTGTGTCTGGCCATCTTTGGCCATAAAGGCATTGAGAAAATTGAGCCCTGGCTGGGACTGGTGATTTTCCTCATCATGCTCTACATCTTTTACACGGCCTTCACCACCTTCTCCCCCAGCGCTTTTATCAACCTGCCGGTTGATAAGTCGCTGGGTTGGAATGGCGTCTCCGTGCTGGATGTGGTCATTGCTACGGTGATTTCCTGGACGGTGCTGTCGGCCGAGATGAACCGCCTTGCCAAATCTCAAAAGGCCGGAGTGGTCGGTTCCGGAGTGGGCTACCTCACCTCAACCATTATGTCCATGGGGCTGGGCGCCACCGCCATCGCCTACGTGGTGCTGAGCGGCGAAGAAGCCCGCAGCTTCGATCCCACCATGATCGTGTCGGCGTTTGGTGCCCCTCTGGCCATTGTGATCTTTTTATCGGTCATGGCCACCAACACCATGGTGGTGTATGGCATGGTGTCCTCGGTGGTGGGCATATTGCCGGGCAATAAAGTGCGCTTTCTGCCGGCGGCCCTGGTGTTGGGGACCGTATCACTGATTGGTTCCAGCTGGCTGGCGATGCTGGATCAGTTCACCTCCTTTCTGACGCTGGTCGGCTCGTTGTTTGTGCCGGTGTTTGCCATCATGATTGTGGATTATTACCTCGTTCATAAACGTGTCTATGACCACGACATCCTGCTCGATCGAGGCGGGAAATACTGGTATCAAAACGGCATTCACTACCCGGCCATCATCATCTGGGCCATTGGCATTGGCGTATCGATGTTGCTGACTCACGGTTTGGTTTCCCCTCTGGGGGCCACCATTCCTACCTTTGCCATCACCTTCCTGTTGTATCTTGGCTGGTCATGGTTAACAAAAGCGATGGTCACCCTGCCCACCGCCTACGAACACTTATCGACCGATCAATAACGTACGTTAAGTTAGCTTAGCTTATGAGTAAACGAACTTAGAATTCATGCACCCAAACGCCCTGCGCTCAAAGCCTCACCCGATGGCCCTGAGCGCAGGATCTTTCCTGACCACAGCACTCATCTCTCATAGCCACAGCCTCACACAGCATTAAAGCAAGACAATCACATCAACGAGGGCGGGCACGATTGAGCAGATAACCACACAGACGAGGGTAACCCTTATGGATTCCACGATTCAAACCATGCTGGACCACTATTGCGTCACACCCCAGGCTCGGGAATTTCTCGCCGCCGGACACCAGCCAATGTTCATTGATGGCCAGTTCGTCGATGCCTCCGATGGCGGCCTGCTCAGCGTCGAAGATCCCTCCAACGGGGCTCACCTGATGACCGTGCCCAGCGCCACCTGTCACGACGTTGACCTGGCGGTCGCCGCCGCCAACCGCGCCTTTCACAGCGAGGCCTGGTCCGGCCTGACGCCCATGGAACGACAATCACTGCTGCTGAAACTGGCCGACGTCATGGAAGCCCACGCGCAAACTCTGGCGGAGCTGGAATCCATTGATGCCGGCAAAGCCATCAGTGGTTGTCAGGTGGTGGATGTTGGCACGTCGATCGAGTTAATTCGGTATATGGCTGGCTGGACCAGTAAAATTGAAGGCGCCACCCGCAGCCTGTCTCTTCCCGGTGACACCATGGCCTACACGCTGAAAGAACCGGTGGGCGTGGTCGGCGCGATCGTTCCCTGGAACTGGCCGCTGAACATGTCCTTGTGGAAAATCGTTGCCCCGCTGGTCACCGGTTGCACCATCGTCTTGAAGCCCGCAGAACTCACCCCCATGAGCATTCTCTACCTGATGCAGATCTGGCATGAAGCAGGGCTGCCTGCGGGTGTGATCAACATTGTCACCGGCACCGGCAGCCTGGCCGGTCAGCACCTGGTCAGCCACCCGGACGTGCAGAAGGTCTCCTTTACCGGTTCGACCCCGGTGGGTAAAAAGGTGGGGCAGGCCGCGCTGGAAAACCTGTCGCATGTGACATTGGAACTGGGTGGAAAATCGGCCATGGTGGCCTTTGAAGATGCCCATATCGAGGACATCGTCGCCGCCACCCACCAGAGTATTTTCTTTAATTCCGGCCAGGTCTGCTCCGCGGGTTCACGGCTTTACGTACAGCGAGAGCTTTACCAGGCCACGCTTGACGCACTGACACAATCCCTGCAAGAGGTGGTCCTGGGCGACCCGCTCAATCCAGACACCACACAGGGGCCGCAAATTTCTGCGCTGCAACTGCAACGCATTAAGGATTACGTTGAACTGGGCAAACAAGAAGGCGCACGACTGGTGTGCGGAGGCGACTGCCCTGCCCGCCCTGGGCATTACATCAACCCGACGATCTTTGCCGATACCCGCAATGACATGCGCATTGTGCAGGAAGAAATCTTCGGACCCGTGCTGGTGATGCAAGCCTTCGACACAGAAGAGGAAGCCATTGCCCTGGCCAACGATAACGTCTACGGTCTGGCAGCCTCAGTCTTCACCCGCGATGTGTCAAGAGTTCACCGTGTCACGCGTAAACTGCAAGCCGGCACGGTGTTTGTGAATACGCACGACGCGGTTGATGTGGCCATGCCCTTTGGCGGTTACAAGCAATCGGGTATTGGCAAAGACCTCGGACCTGAGCAACTGGAACACTATCTGGAAACCAAATCGGTGATTATCCAGCTGTAGGGCAGCTACCCCGACAATCGCTGGTAACGTCCAGATTGCCCCACAGCGCCACTCTTGCCCCAGGCTGGAGTGGCGTTTTCAGTTTTGACGCCGGCCGGTGTGTTAAGGTTAACTCAGTCGGAAACCGGACTGGTATAGCTTTCTCGCAAAGCCGCCAGTGGATCAGAAGCGCCACTGACCTGTGGGATAGCCAGTGACTGGATGCACAGGGAAAAGAGCTCAGACTGGGTCGATATATCCAGTTTGTTATAGATATTGCGGCGATGGATCTTGACGGTCCCCAAGGCAATATTGAGTTTATTGGCGGTGGATTTCGATGAGTGGCCGTGCAAGATGCACTGAAACACATCCTGCTCGCGCTGAGTCAGCAAGGATGTTCCGAGGGAATCAAAGATGCTGCTGTAGGATTTACTCTTGCTGACTGACACGGCCTGTGTGTTTGACTCAACCTGCCTGAGACCATGTTCCTCAACAAAATCCAGCAGGATAGGCGTGATCGTTTCCAGCACGTGGGTTTCGTCTGCGTTAAACACGCCGGTCAACTTATCGATATACAAATCATAATAGCAGTCATCAATTTTGATGATGAAATCGAACTCATCGGTAATGCCAACGGGCTTCACAAATCGCTGGTAATACTCGGTTTGATGATAGCAATCCGGTGCAATATCCTGAAAACGGTACAGCCCATTGCTGGCGCCTTTTGCCAACATGCTGTAATGCGGATCCAGCAGGTACAAACCATCCAGGTAGAGGTCCACAAATTTGTGATAATTGTCCGAGTTGCCCTGCAAGTGGACACAATCGACATGGTCATCACTGTAGACAAAAACGCCAGAGTAATCGAAGCTTACCACCTGCTCGACAGTGGCGAAGAATGCCCTGTAAAAGTCGGGCGTGCCGATGGTTTTGCGCAGGTTGACCAGCGAGCAATACCATTCAGGACGGTTAATGTCAGACATGTTTCAGCGCTACCCCCTGTCGAAGGGCGATAATGTATCATTAACCGCAAAGATGTCCTAATCGCAACCGGGATGGCAGACTCTAGCCAGGCGATCGACCCCAGCGTCGATCGGCCTTGGCACCGACGGCCTTGGTACACCGGTGATGGCAATATTTCATCAGCACCTGGATGGCTTTTTCAGTCAACAGGGGCTTTAATAAATATGCGTTTATCCCCACGTTTCGGCAACCGGCTTTATCTTTTAGGGAGATGCTGGCGGTGAGGGCCACAATCGGCAGTTCTTTCCAGCGAACATCCTGGCGCAGTCGCTTAGCGGCAGTAATCCCATCCATCCTTGGGAGATGGCAATCCATAAACACCAAATCCACATCGTGTAATTCAAGATAGGATAGTGCCTGCAAGCCATCGGTAACGACCTTTACTTCGCAGCCAAAACTCTCCAACAGGTACATCAGCGCCTGTGCATTAATTTCATTATCTTCAACAATCAGAATTCGGGCCCGACAATAAAAATCTTCCGGCGCAACCGTTTTTTCAGGCTCCGCACTGCCATCGGTGACGACCGGCAATGACAGCTTGAGCGAAACCGTGGTGCCCACGCCATACTGGCTAACGATATCCAGCGCACCGCCCATCAGCTCCACCAGTTGACGGGCTATGGACAATCCCAAGCCGGTGCCTTGATAAGCGTTTTGGGCAGGCTCGCTGACCTGATAAAACTGATCAAAAACCGCATTCAATTTATGCTCTTCGATACCGACCCCGCTGTCTTTTATCTGTATCACCAGTTTTGCGGATAACGGCTGCTGTGTCGTTACCATGACATCAATCCAAATAGCACCTTCATCGGTAAATTTCACCGCATTGCCGATAAGATTGCTCAACACCTGTCGCAACCGCATCGGATCACCTAAAAACAGCTCCACCGCACCGACCGGGTAATTGATGTGAATGTGAATTTTTCGGCGCTCGACTTCAACGCTGAACAATTCAACCAGATCTTCAATTAAGTGTTTTAAATTAAACGGGGCTTGTGTCAGCTCAAGCTTGTGAGCGTCTATTTTTGACAATTCCAAAATATCATTCACAATATTAAGCAGGGTATTGCCCGCTCTCAGCTGTGACTCAACATAATGTTTTTGGGTGCTGTCGAGATGTGTCCGCTCCAGCAACTCTCCCATGCCCAACAGGCCACTGAGGGGTGTCCTTAACTCGTGGCTCATTTTTGCAAAAAATTCTTGTTTTGCCAGTTCCGATCTCTGCGCCACATCCCTTTCACGCTCGGCGTTTAAGGTTCTCTGTTGCCAGCGCCAATACACCAGAAGCAACATACCCGCCAAGCTAAAATACACGGCGTAGGCCCACGTGCTGAGCCACCAGGGTGGTAACACTTCAATCGTCAGCGTCGCAGGAGTGGCATTCCAAACCCCGTCATTATTCGAGCCCCGCACATGGAAGGTATAAGTCCCCGGAGAGACACGATGATATACCGCCTGATTGCTGGCACTATCGGCTAACCAGCTGCGGTCCACGCCCTCTAATTTATAGCGATAGCGATTCAGGTTAGTGCGGGTATAGTTGAGCGCGGCGAACTGGATCGTAAACGGCTGGTCTGCATAGCCAAGAACCACACTGCTGCGCGCTTCCAAGTCGATGTCTCGATGACTGTGGGCCTGCATCACTTCCAGCCCGGTGATAACGACCGGCGGCACAAAACTGTTGTGCTCCACCGTCTCGGGCTGAAAAAAATTCAGGCCATTGACCCCACCAAAATAGAAAACCCCGTTTCGCCCTTTTAACTGACTGCCAGCAATGAACTCGGTTGACTGAACCCCGTCACCCTCATCATAGCGATGGGCAAAATTATTTTCCGGGTTATAGCTCAGCAAACCATCCCGGGTACTGATCCACAGCAAACCATCGTCCGCTTCCAGGATGCCGAGAATCGCCGACTGCAAGTACCCCCGTGAATCGATAAAGTGCGTAAAACTCCCCTCATCGGGATCAAAAAGATTCAACCCACCCGACTCAGTCCCCACCCAAATCTTGCCATCGCTGCGCTCCAGCATGCTGTAAACGTGATTGTGACTGATGCTGGCAGGATCGGCTGAACTATGTTCATATTGTACAAAGCGCTTCTCTTCCGGTAAGAACAGGTTCAACCCCGCAGTGGCGGTGCCCAGCCAGAGGCGCCCCTGAGAGTCTTCCAACAACGTTTGCACATAATCATCCCCCAAAGAATCAGGCTTATCCGGCTCATGCCGGTAGGGGGTAAACGTGCCTGAACGAGGATGATACTGATTGAGCCCCCCGCGCCAGGTCGCCACCCACACTCTTCCCTGCTGATCCTGTAAAATGTCAAAGACGGTATCGTCACTGATACTATCAGGCTGCAGCGGATCAGGAAGAAAACGAGTAAAGGCCCCGCTGTCCGGGTTAAAACGATTCATACCCCCGGAATAGGTCCCCAGCAAAAAGTCGCCGTCGTTCAACCTCATAATATTCATGGGGTGATTGTTACTGATACTGCGGTCGTCCTTCGGGTTGTATTGGTAGCGGGTCACAGCGCCATCGTCGGGATCAATGCGATTCAGGCCACCGCCATCACCCACCACCCACAGTGTTCCATCTTCTTCTTCGTAAACACCGTTAACAGTGTCAGACGCTATAGTATTCGGGTTGCCTGGCTGATTATCTATGACCTGAAATTTACTTCTCTTATCATCCAGCTTAAACACCCCACCGTAATAGGTACCCACCCAAAGGATTCCGGAACGATCTTCGAATATGGATTTGATTTCCTGCCCCGGCAAAAAACGCTGAAAAGTACCGTTGACCGGATCCAATAGATTTAATCCACCATTGGTTCCAACCCAAATACGGCCTTTGCGGTCTTCGAGCAACTTCCAGACAAAATCATTGCTCAAACTCTGTGGGTCATCCGGGTCAAAACGATAATGAGTGAACTTGCCGGTGCGAATGTCCAGTCGATTTAAGCCGCCACCAAAGGTGGCAACCCATATGCGATAATTCGAGTCTTCCAGCACGTCCCAGACCCCATTGTGGGAGAGACTGTCCGGGTTATCAGGGTCATTGCGAAAGGTTGTCCAGGTTTCCGCTTTCACATCAAAACGAGACACCCCTTGTTGCTCGGTCCCCAACCAAACATTACCCACGCTGTCTTCCAGCACCGATCTGGCGGAGGTATCCGGCTCTGGCGAGTGGGACGTAAATGTTTCCGTACGCTTATCATAGTATTGCAGTCCGGCGTCCTGAGTCGCCAGCCACAATCCGCCCTTCAAGCTGTGCTGAATGTCCACCACCACTTTCGGCAGAGGATCGGCATCTCGGCGTACCTCATCGGGTTCAGCAGGTGCCAGCGGCGAAGTAAACGCATAGGCTGCAGATTGAGAATGAGAAACCAGTTTTCCGCCGGGCTGTCGCTGAATCAGGCCCGCCCCCTGAGTTCCAAGCCAGAGCGTTTCACCGTCGCGCAACAGGCTCCAGATAAAATTGCTGGGCAAACCATCTTTTGAGAAATACGGACGAAAATGGTAGCCATCATATCGATTCAAGCCGTTGCGGCCACCAAACCACATAAAGCCGGTATGATCCTGGGCAATTGAAAACACCGTGCTCTGACTCAGACCGTCCTTTAAGGTTAACTGTTCCAAAACCGGTGTTTCATGGGCGTGCAGCAAGCTCGACAGCAGCAAGGTCGTAACCAATCCAACAATCTGTAGCCGTTTATTCGGTTGTTCAGTATCCGACCTCAAACCAAAACAGTTCCCTGCTGCCTTGCCCCATCTACAACTCATCCGGAGTTTCCTTGTGTTTCCTACTTTGCGTTACGATTACAGCGCCCAAATCAACCCCAAAACCGCCTCTCCGCCAATGATGTTAATTATTATCCGCATTCTTAATTCGCCACAGCATACCCTGTCAAATTACACTGCAAACCCTTCTGATGCCAGCCACAGAGCCCAAAAGCAGCATACCTTCTGGTGATAACGAATGAATTTCAGGGGCTGTTAATCCGCATATTGTGACCAGAATTTATAGAAAAGATGGGATTGACACAACCTCATTCCAATCGAGCCACATCCCCCAAAAAGCCTCCGAGCCCAACTCAATCGGGGCTCGAAGGCTAAAGAAAACACATGGCGCTGAGCGCAAGGGGATTTTCTGGATATCGCGCTGTGCGTTACGCGGCCCTCTCGGAAGTTGCCACACCCTGAGCCGGCAGCCGAATTAAGTGATCAAACGCTGACAGCGCTGCCGTTGCCCCCGAACCCATCGAAATAATGATTTGCTTGTAGGCCGAATCCGTCACATCTCCGGCAGCAAATACGCCGGGAATGGAGGTCTCACCGCGGCTGTCGACCATGATCTCACCCCGCGGATTCAACTCTACAACGCCTTTCAGCCAGTCAGTATTCGGCACCAGGCCAATCTGGACAAAAACACCCGCCAACGCGACGGTTTTCTCTTCACCGGTTGCGCGATCGGTGTAGTTCAATCCCGTCACTCGCTGGCCATCACCCAACACTTCGGTGCTCATGGCTGCAGTGATAATGTCAATATTGTTCATCGACCGTGCTTTTCGCTGCAAAACGTCATCAGCGCGCAGCGTATCGGCAAATTCCAATACAGTGACATGCTCAACGATTCCAGCCAGGTCAATAGCCGCTTCAATCCCGGAGTTGCCACCCCCGATGACCGCCACACGCTTGCCTTTAAATAACGGACCATCACAGTGCGGGCAGTAGGCCACGCCTTTACCGCGGTACTCCTGCTCCCCGGGCACATTCATTTCTCTCCAGCGTGCGCCGGTTGCCAGAATGATGGACTTGGAAATCAGTGTCGCCCCGTTTTCCAGGGTAACTTCCACCCTTTTGCCATCGGCGCCATTGCTCTGCCGCAGCGCGACTGCCTTCTGCGCCTTCATCACATCCACGTCGTAGTCCATGACGTGCTGCTCCAGATTGGCCACCAGTTTTGGACCTTCTGTGGCGGAAACCGAAATAAAGTTCTCAATGGCAACTGTATCCATGATTTGTCCGCCGAAGCGTTGCGCAATCACACCGGTACGAATGCCTTTGCGCGCCGAGTAGATCGCCGCCGACGCACCGGCCGGGCCACCGCCCACGATAAGCACTTCGTAAGGTTGTTTTTCCGCCAGGGCTGCGGCCTGACGTTCACCGGCTTTGCTGTCGACCTTGTTCAGAATTTCGTCCAGGGTCATGCGCCCCGAGCCGAAGGGCACCCCATTCAGATACACGGAAGGCACGGCCATAATACGACGCTCGGTCACTTCTGCCTGAAACAACGCACCATCGATCATGGTATTGCGCACATTGGGGTTCAAGACCGCCATCAGATTCAGCGCCTGCACAACGTCAGGACAGTTCTGGCAACTAAGCGAGATATAGGTTTCGAAGTTAAATTCACCGTCCAACGCGGCAATTTGCGCCAGCTGCTCTGCCGTAGCTTTAGACGGGTGTCCACCCGCTTGCAACAGTGCCAGCACCAGCGAGGTGAATTCGTGCCCCATCGGCAAGCCGGCGAATTCGACGCGCGCAACTTCCCTCTGTGGGGCAATCGCCATCAATGGTGTGCGGTTGGTTTTTTGCAAACGCGTATTATCATCAATGACTAAAGAAATTTTTTCCGACAGACTGGCAATATCATCGGCCAGTGCCACCATTTCCTGAGATTTGGCGCTGTCATCTGTGGACACAGTAATTTGAATCGGTTTCACCAGATTTTTTAAGTAAGTGTCCAACTGTTGTTTAAGGGTATTGTCTAACATGCTTTGACTCCGTATTGCATCTGACCGTTGATTACTGTGTTTACATCTCTGCCTAGCGCAGCCCCCCTCCCCCTGAAGAGCGCAGAGAGGAGGAGGGCCTTGCCAACACGTTGATCGGTTGCGGTTAGTGCAGCGGTCGGCCTATGGACCTCACGCTGTTTACCGTTGGCTGTAACCGCATCAGCGCCAACACCAGGCGACTCAATCGGTGGTTAGATTTTGCCAACCAGGTCCAATGAAGGAGCCAATGTTGCTTCACCTTCTTGCCACTTGGCAGGACAGACTTCGCCAGGGTTGGCCGCTACGTACTGTGCCGCTTTGATCTTGCGCAGCAGCTCGCCGGCATCGCGACCAATGCCACCGGCATTGATTTCTACGATCTGAATTTTGCCTTCCGGGTCGATGACAAACGTACCGCGCTCAGCCAGGCCATCTTCTTCAATCATGACTTCAAAGTTGCGCGTGATCTGACCCGTAGGATCGCCGATCATGGGGTACTGAATTTTGCCAATGGTCTCGGATGAGTCGTGCCAGGCTTTGTGGGTGAAGTGGGTGTCGGTCGAGACGGAGTACACTTCAACACCACGCTGCTGCAGCTCGGCGTAATTGTCCGCCAAATCGCCCAGTTCGGTCGGACACACAAAGGTGAAGTCGGCGGGGTAGAAGAACACCACAGACCACTTGCCCTTCAGGTCTGCATCGCTGACGCTGACGAAGTCGCCGTTGTGGTAGGCCGTGGCGTTAAAAGGTTTCACTTCAGTGTTGATGAGAGAACGTGACATCGTATTTTCCTTACAGTAGTTCATGGGGTTGTTTACAGAAGTTCATGGGGTTGTACGCCTTGTGAACCGTTTGAATTCACAAATTGCGTTGACGGGAGCTATAGTAGGAAAACACGGGTCATTGTTAAAATCGTTAGAACCGACCGTTTTCATAGGAATCTTCTATGACTCAACCCAAGGCCTGCGTGAAGCCTGCACACAGCAAAGCCTCTGCCCACGTAAGGAGCGGATCACAACCAGGGCTGTTTTGATGAGGGACTGTTTTGGTGAGGGGCTGTTTTGGTGAGGGGCTGTAGGAATGAGGGGCAGTATGGATGAGGGGCTGTCTTGATGAGAGGGTATTTGGCGACAGCAAAGTCGATGTCAGACAAGGCGGGGGCAGACAGAAACCCTCACCATCGAACACCTGGGCATTAACCTGAGGGAATGAACTGAGGGCATTACCCCAAGGGCAGTATCCTCAACATTTGCCTCAGAGAATTAGCCACAGTGACCTGAAAGCATGGGCAGAGAAAGCGCCGACGAGGAGTCTCCTGCAAGGAGCCCCTCGGTTGATCAGCGAGCTCCAGCGGTTGCTGCCAGCAATTTCTCTGAACAGGCCGTTAGCAGGGGCTGAAGGCCCTCTACCACATCAGGTCATCCGGAATCTGATAATCCGCATAAGGATCATCCTCTTCCACTTGCGCGTCCTGGGCCGTGCTCAGGGCAATCACCACGGACTCATCCCGCTCGGCGATTTTTTCAGCCACAGGAAAGGGCACCAGCTCATAATTCTCATCGAGCTTGACGATGGTGAGGCGACCACGAACCAATAAATTCTGAACCGTTTCTGACACAAAGATCTTTTTGATCTGTTTGCCGTCCGTAAAGTTATAGGCAATATCGCCACCACCTTTGGCCTGGGCATTCAACGTAATCAGCTGCCTGATCTGAGCGGCAATGGCTTTACGATCCGCCTCTGCCTTGCGCTGAGCGTTCAGCTCACGATCGCGGGCTACTTTTTCTTCCTGAACCTTTTGAGCCTGCAGCTTGGTTTCGTCCACAACGGTTTGCTTGGACTTATTCTGGATCTTCGTCGCCTTACGCTTGTCTTTCTGAGTTTGTTTGGCCTTTTTGGCATCCACTAAACCTGCTTTCATCAATTGATCTTGTAAAGAGCTCATGAGCTTTCCTAAATATGATGTCCTGCCTTCAACGCCCCCCATCCGCGACGATGGAAGCGGGGTCTATTTTATCAATAAATCCTCCGGCGCATAGTGTCTGGCGCATATCAGTGTAGAATTCAGCTAGCGATCGTGGTCAGACCACGACAGTATTTACAAAACGATAGCACTCACACAACCATAGCAGCGATTTCGCAACTGACAGCTGAGACGTTATGACAACCATTACCTGGTGGGGACTGATGTGGTGCCTGCTGCCCATTGCCCTGGTCAGTGGTATTTACTTCATTTGGCACGGAAAACCTTCTGAAGTACTGATTTCCAGCGCCCGCATGGTCATCCAGCTGGTGGGGGTTGGCTATGTGCTGGTGTTTCTGTTTGACAGCCCCTCGCCCTGGACCAGCCTGGCCGTGGTCACCCTCATGCTGGCGGTGGCTTCGTGGATTGCCATCAGACCAGTGCGGGGCCAGCCGGGCTACTTTCAGCCAGCCCTGTTGGCACTGCTGATCTCGGTGAGCTTTCACTTACTGTTGTCGTTGAAACTCGTGATGGCAGCGGAAACCTGGTATACCCCCAACCTGTTTATCCCGCTGGCGGGGATGTACCTCGCCAACACCATGAATGCCCTCAGTTTGTCTGCAGAACGCTATCACGCGGAATTAAGGCAAGGCAACCCGGTGGCCCAGGCCCGCCTGACCGCTTTCAACGCGGCCATGATTCCTCAAATAAACGGGTTATTGGCGGTGGGGCTGGTGGCGTTACCCGGCATGATGACCGGGCAAATCCTGTCCGGCATTTCACCGCTAATTGCTGTACGCTATCAAATTATGATCATGGCGATGGTGTTGGGCTGTAGCGGTGTTGGCAGTGCCATCTTGTTATGGAGCCTGAGAAACACACCGTTGGCACACACTCTAAAACCCCACCAGCCTCAAAAGGGGAAGGAACCGGCAGCCCCTGATGCGTAAACCAACCTGAGAATTACCGACGGCCGGTGATAAAACGGTGAAGACGGCATGCCATACCCCTTCACAAGGTATGGACTATGGATGTCAGGGCTATGGACTGCAAGGTACTTGGCGATAAGTTTCCCCAAATTCTACCACCTCAACAAAACTAAACAGTCGCAACCTACTGTGGCATTCACACTCACGTGGGGCTAGTTTATATTACTGTTATGTTGAAATTCTTAAGAAGTGCATCCATTTGTTCATATATCACAGCCCAATATGTTGATATAACCGTTTTTATATGACAAAGCCCGTCGCCATTAAACGAGCCTTACACCACCCAAATAAGCTTTAACTCATCAAAAAAGGAACTACCGAATGAAACGCAATTCACTGAAAACCGCCCTGATCGCCTCCTCACTGTTGGTAATCTCCGGCGTGAGCCAGGCGGACTGGTCCTTGGATAATGAACAATCCCAACTCAACTTCGTCTCGGTAAAGAAGTCGGCCGTGGCTGAAATTCACACCTTCAAAAGCGTTTCCGGCACGCTGTCCGACAGTGGACAAGTCAACGTAAACATTGATTTGAGCAGCGTAGACACCAAGATTCCGATCCGTGATGAGCGCTTGCTGAAAGTGTTATCTGAAGCCGGCGCATTCCCCACAGCCGAACTGACGGGGCAGGTAGACACTGCTGCGGTTAAAGCCCTCAAAGCCGGCGAATCGCTGACCCAGGACATATCCATGACTCTCAACCTGCACGGCCAGACAAACACCGTCGCGGCCACAGTGAAAGTGACCGCATTGACTAACGGCAATTTGCAAGTTGCCACCCTGCAGCCCGTCATTATCAATGCCGCCGACTTTGCCCTGGTGGCCGGTGTCAATGAACTGAAAAAACTGGCTGGCCTGCCGTCCATCAGCGCGGCCGTTCCTGTCACGGCCGAATTCGTGTTTGACGCCAAATAAGTCCGACAGCGGTTCCTCCCCCCTCCTGCACACTGCAGGAGGGCATCCCTCACTACTTGAGGTATCATAAGAATCATCAATAACCCCAGCGCCGCTAAGGCATCAGAGCCACGAGATCTATGAGTAAACTCACCCACCTGGACAGTCAGGGGCATGCCCACATGGTTGATGTTGGCCAGAAAGACGACAGCCAGCGCCAGGCCACTGCCGAAGCCTTTGTCACCATGACTCCCGAAACCCTGCAGCTCATTATTGAAGGCGGCCACAAAAAAGGTGACGTGTTTGCCGTGGCGCGCATTGCCGGTATTCAGGCGGCCAAAAAGTGCTCAGACCTGATTCCCCTCTGCCACCCCCTAATGCTGACCTCCATCAAGGTCGAGCTGCAAGCGCTACCAGAGCTCAATCAGGTCCGGATTGAGAGCACGTGCAAGCTGCGCGGCCAGACCGGTGTCGAAATGGAAGCATTGACCGCCGTCTCTGTGGCCGCACTGACCCTGTACGACATGTGCAAGGCCGTCGATAAAGGCATGGTGATCAGTCAGGTTCGCCTGCTGGACAAACAGGGCGGAAAGTCCGGCCACTGGCAAGCTAATGAGTAAAACACGACTATCCATAACAGTGACTGGAGCCGAATTTGTATGTTGAAACTGCTTTTTTTTGCCCGACTGCGTGAAGATCTGGGCACTCACGAAGAAACTCTGGAGTTACCGGAAGGGGTTACCAGCGTGGCGGCATTGCGCGAATTCCTTTGTCGTCGCGGCGACAACTGGCAAACCGCCCTGCACCGCCCCGGACTGTTTGTGGCCGTCGGCCAACAGGTCGCTGGCTGGGAAACCCCCTTACAGGGCGATGAGGAAGTGGCGTTTTTCCCACCGGTCACCGGCGGTTAACGCCCCCCATTTCACCCACCAATGCAATCGAACCGGGGAGACCAACATGATTGTCGTTCAGGAGCAGGATTTTGACCTGCAACACGAGTACGCAGCCCTGCGCCAGGACTGCCCCAGTATCGGCGCTATTGTCACGTTTGTGGGGTTGATGCGCGATTTTAACGACGGCGACAACGTCAAGTCGCTCTTCCTTGAGCACTATGCCGGGATGACGGAAAACGTTCTGGCTGACATTGTGGAAAAGGCCAAAAGCCGCTGGAATCTGCAGGCAGTGCGCATCATTCACCGGGTCGGGAATTTACTCCCCAGTGATCAAATCGTGTTTGTGGGTGTTTCCAGCGCACACCGCGGCGACGCTTTTTCGGCCTGCGAATTCATTATGGATTTCCTCAAAACCCAAGCCCCCTTCTGGAAGCGGGAACAGACCGAACAGGGTGGCCGCTGGGTCGATGCCCGCCGTTCCGATGAGGATTCTGCGCAGCGGTGGGAAAAATAAAGCACTGCGTCGATCAGCATCCCGCTAAACCCTGGAGCATTACCGGTCAGCAAGAGATTCATCATGGCAACATTTAACCCTCAGGATTACGACATCCCGGCGCATTTTCAACATTACCCGGGCGATACCGCCGAAGATTACCTGGGGCCGTTTTTCTATCACCGCGATGGCGACGTCTGCCACGCGGCCTTTCGTGTTCAGCCGCATCACTGCAACCTGTTTGGCATCACCCATGGCGGGCTGCTGATGAGCTTCGCCGACTATTGTTTGTGTATGGCCGCCTTTACCGAGGACATAGCCAGTGTGGTCACGGTGAATTGCAACAGCGATTTTGTCGGTCCATCGAAAGCCGGGGATTTGATGTTGGGGAGAGGTGACATCACCCGTCAGGGGAAAAATCTGGCGTTTACCCGTTGCACCCTGCAAGTGAACAACCAGACAATCTTAACCGCCAGCGGCGTGATCAAATTGACTCGCCGCGATAACATCCAATCCTAAACAGGCGCGTCCAATAGCCCCAGGCCCATCATCAGAGTCAGTCGGGTATCTTCTTGTTGACGTAAATATCGTAGCGGCTGGTTTTCCCACTTAACTGGTAGGTGGGGGCTTCGCTGTTTAAAAACGGCGCCTTGCGAGGCCGTTTCACCACCACGCGATACTGCGCCACTGACCTGGCCAATGGCAGCAGCTCATCGGCATCTTCATCCTTGCCCACGACTTGATGAAAAACCGCCATGTCTTTTTTCACACTGGCGGATTTACTGCGGTCGGGAAACATGGGGTCCAGATACACAATATCAATGGGGGCAATGTCCACGCCAGGAGCGCCTCCCAGCTGTGGATTGTTAGCCAGACCCAGCAAACTGTCACAAGCCAACAGGGTCATACGCTCCAGAATAGTCGCCAATTCCAGATCACCCGTCTGGCGACCGCGCCGCAGACCGTCCGCCAATAATTCCGCGACAACAGGGTTGCGCTCATGCAGCGTCAGCAGGCACCCCAAACTCGCCAACACAAAGGCGTCCTTACCCAAACCCGCCGTCGCGTCCAGTACATGCAATGGCCGACTGGCTTTCACCCCAACCGCCTTGGCAATCATCTGGCCGGCGCCACCTCCGAACTTGCGCCGGTGAGCCATGGCTCCCGCGCCAAAATCGACCCGAATGGGACCCGGCGCTTTTTTGCCCAGCTGCTGCAAAGCCAAGCCCTGCTCCGTCAGCAAGAGCACGAACCCCTCCTGTCCCGAACGGCTGAATTCGGCCCACGAATCGCTGTGCGGCAAGGACAGCCGTTTCGCCAATTCGATGGCCTGCGGCTCGATCTCCGGATGGGACTCCGAACTCTGATACACGACCGCTAATGGATACGGTGATAATGGCATAGGGGGTCTGTCGTAAAACGTCCTGGGGTTAATGAAGTACGGGTCGTTGATGATGTTCTGGTCGTTGATAAAAATCGGATGAGGTGAATGTAGCTCCGGGGTGAATCACATTCTGGGTACCGGCTACATGCAAGCCTGCCCCCCTACAACCTGACCACGAACTCGGCTCAAGGGCTTGCGGTCTCAACCAGGCCGGCGATCTGCTCCGCGGACGTTTTAAATATTCTGTCCAGCTGAACCATACGCGGCTCCGCGTCGGCGGCAGGAATGACCTGCTGACACCCGCTCAGTGTCCACTGCGCTCCCTGTTGCTGAACGAAAACCAGGTACTCCTCCCCCTTCTCCAGCTTCTGGGGGCAGTCATTGAGGCTGATCCATAACTCGACCCCCGGGCGAGACTCCCCTTTCCAAACCCGCCCCCACAGCAGTTGATAGGAAAACGCCTCAATCGCCAGCATTCCCGGGCGACTCATTGCCGGATTAATCACACTGTTCACATGTGCTATTTTCACCCGGGCAACGGCATCCGCCTGCGATGCCAGTCTTTCAGTCGAAGCGCCTTCAATCGCACGGTCAGCCGCCGGAGGTTCCGCGAAGCGGGCCTCTGCCTCATCTGCAGCCCCCGACGCTAACGGCATGCACAGCAGACACAGCAACAGCCAGATACGTTTAATCATGGTGTGTTTACCAATAAATGGGCATTTTGATGCGCGCTAGCTTACTACAAAGCCAAGGTTGGATGCGAGCCACGAGATAGGAGATGCGAGGTGCGAGATGTGAGATGCGAGATGCGAGGTGCGAGGTGCGAGGTGCGAGGTGCGAGGTGCGAGGTGCGAGGTGCGAGGTGCGAGGTGCGAGGTGCGAGGTGCGAGGTGCGAGGTGCGAGGTGCGAGATGCGAGATGCGAGATGCGAGATGCGAGATGCGAGATGCGAGATGCGAGATGCGAGATGCGAGATGCGAGATGCGAGATGCGAGATGCGAGACAGTATGAAAAAACGCCGCAGCCTGATCAACAGGCGGCGGCGTTTTTCGATTGGGCGATTGAGAAACGCCCAGCTGGTCACTGTGTCGGGAGGATTAAGAATCCAGTGGCAGCAGCTCCAGCTCTACACGACGGTTAGCCTGACGACCTTCTGCGGTGTTATTACTGGCCACAGGGTAGCGAGGACCATAGCCGTTGGTCTGAATACGACCAGAAGCCACGTTTTGTGAAATCAGGTACTGCCTGACGCTGTTTGCACGGTCTTCACTCAGGCGCTGATTCAGCTCGGCTCCGCCGGTGGAGTCAGTATGGCCAGCAACGCGAATCGCGGTACGATCAAATTCGGCCAAGACCACCGCCACAGAGTTGAGTGTTGGGTAAAAGTTACCACGAATAGCACTTTGCCCAGAATCGAACGTGATGTTACCCGGCATGATCAGCCGAATAGTGTCACCCTCACGACGAACCTGCACACCAGAACCTTGCAACTTATTGCGCAACTCTGTTTCCTGCTTATCCATGTAATAGCCAACGCCACCGCCAATCGCACCACCAGCAACCGCACCGGTCAAAGCGCCTTTGCCGCGATCTTTCTTACTTGAGGTTGCCGCCCCCACAATGGCCCCCATAACAGCACCCGCACCCGCACCGACCGAAGTATTGCTGGCTTTTTGTTCGCCCGTGTATGGATCGGTAGACATACAGCCCACCGCCAAAGTAACAAACAGTGCGATTAATATACGTGACATGATTTTCCCCTAATTTTGCTTTTGTAAAACAGCGACATCCTGTTACTACCGACGCCCCCCTGACCATAACGGCGAGCCGTGATCATGGCGACAACAAGCGCATCGAACTGCCATTTTAGAAAACTGATGTGTTAAAAAGTTTACTGAATTTCAAAACTACTACCCCAACTCTCTGCTGGCTTGCCAACAGGTGAGACTGGAATCCTTTTACTACGTCACTCTTATACACTGCCCCGTAAAAAGTGACGCGCAATTCTACCAGCCTTTGCGCAATTGCCTGCGACATGCCCCACGCTTTTCCAAACCCATCTTGTTACAATCGCGCATTCGATCATCGGGATCAGCCCCATCATTCAGGACAGCTTCATGAAACAAGGCCTAACCGCAGCCCTCAACCGTTTTAACAACATAACAACTATCGTGGTGACGTCGCTGGCACTCGCTTTTGGCCTTACAGCCTGCAGCCGCTACCAAATGACCTTCAACGAAACGGTGATGTATTCACCACAAGGTCTGTTGACAGACTTTACAACCGAAGACCCCAACCTCAGGAACTGCCTGGACCAGATGATCAAAGACGGCAATTTCACAACGTTTGCCGAAGTCACCCGCCTAATTTGCAGCCATGCCGGCCTAACCAGCCTGAAAGGTTTGGAAGCCTTCACCAACCTTCGTGAAATCAACCTGGAAAATAACCAGATTTCGAGCATCACGCCGCTGCAGCACCTGTCCAAACTGGAAGTCGTCATACTCAATGACAATCACCTGGTTCAGGTGCCAGAGCTGCTGACCCTTCCCGCCCTGAAAGAAGTCAAACTGGAGAACAACCCCGTTTTGGAGTGCGGTGATCTGCACCAACTGCAACAAAACAGCAGCAGTAAACTGCAGCTGCCTGGACAGTGTCGCTGAAAGAGACTGAACAAAGCCTTAATGAATCCCCCCGTCAAACTGCATGGACTATTCAGCGGCCAATGCCTCTGACAGTCCGGGCAATAGGTTAAAGATTGTCGGGGATAAACATCAAGCCGGCCGTATTTCGGTGGTGATGCACAATCTGCATCTTGACGGGCTCGGCATTAATGGGCCCAACCATCTTTTTGAAACGCACTTCGACGATGGTACCCACCGGCGGCACCTGATAATTTTCAATCAGAACTGACGCTCCACCATCGGAGATATCCCTGGCAAACCCAATGATGGTGCCAAAAGCCGGGTGCGTCATCTCAACTCTTATAGAAGTCGGTTTGCGCTCAAATTGACGGCGTTCATCCACTGTTATCACGTCTTCTTGCCTCCTGCTCAAAGATTGAGACTTTCTGGTTTAAGCTTTCAATCAAACCATATTTAAGACCTTCGATAAAGTCAGCGGCCCCCTTAATTATGAGATGACAACATCGTATTGGCATCGAATAGGCCCGCTCACCACAACCTTGTCGCCGAAAGCATCAGTCATAAATCATGAGTTATCCACTGTAACTGTGGATAACTCTGTGGATCCCGCTTGGGCATCTGCCCTGACCCCCCGCTGTCACAGACTTATGACAACCTGGATACAATGTGACCACATAAGGGTTTTTCTTTATGCTTCAGTGAGTTACATTTTTTTGCAAAGGTTTTATCGGGATAGCAATAGATTCAGGCGAAAGCTCAAAAATAAATAGTGCAGATGTGGACAAAAGCTGTCAGGTCTGACAGGTTGCCAATAATGAAGCGCGAAAGTGTGCACCCACTAGCCGGCATTTACACGCATGACCTGGGTCGCACTCACGCACCTCAGACCTGGATCCAGTCGAACCCTTCGTCCTGACAGGCATAAGTGACCTGCTCAATGCTCGCAGTCACCTCTGCCAGAACTTCCTGGGCACGATCAAGGGAGTTGTTCTTCTGGCTGATGTGCCCCACGACCAGACATTTCAGGCGCTCGGCATCTGCCCGCGTCAAAAAGCCAGCCGCCTGCTGATTGCTCAAATGCCCCCAAGGTCCACCGACTCTCTGCTTGAGAGAGGGCGGGTACGGGCCGTAGGCCAACATCTGCGGATCGTGATTAGCCTCCAACAGAAGCGCATCGCAGTTGTAGAAGTAGGCTTCTACATGCGCGCTGATACTGCCAAGGTCCGTTAAGATCCCCAGGCGCTTACCGTCGGCCTGAAAAATAAACTGGGCGGGCTCCCGGGCATCGTGCGGAACAGCAACAGGCTGGACCTCCAAATCCCCAAAATGAAAGGACTGATAACCCTGAATCAGGTTTAACTCAGACAATTTGCCGAGATCCCGGCTGTGAAAAGTCCCCGGCGTCATGTACACCGGCAACTTGTATTTACGCGCTAGTGGCGGCACGCCTTTCAAGTGATCGGCGTGCTCATGCGTCACCAGAATGGCGGTAACGTCAGCCACAGACCGACCCAACCGCTCGATACGCCGCTCCACCTCTTTGATAGTGAAACCACAATCAACCAATAAAAGGTGATCCCGCCACTCAACCAGAGTGCCGTTACCCCGGCTGCCACTTCCCAGCGAAGCAAACCTCATCGCCGCCACTGGGATTAAATCAGGTTGTTACGAATGATATTCAGCAGTTTTTTCGCATCCCGAGCCGGCAGGTTACGCGCGTAACCGTCGCGAATTCGGACTTTGATGTCATCGCCGCTACCGCGAACGACCACCAGGTAACCCGGAACATCTTTTAACTTTTCAGCCGATGTGCTCGACACGCTGCTGAAAATCTGACGATTCTCGGCCGTATCATCGAGTTGCAAATGCGCCAGGACTTCTCTCAGAGAATATGGACTGGAGGCGCGCGGCTCTTCATCGCCACCAAACAATCCACTGAAGAAACCGGGCTCATCGTCACCCTCTTCGGTGGCTGCAGGGTCAAAGTTGACATAGTAAACACCGACCACATCGTCACTTTCCCACAGAGTGAAACCATCCTGATTGACGGCATGACCTACCGTCGCCCAGGCACGGGCGTAATCCAGCATCAGGTGCAAGTAAGGCTCGCCCTGACCCGCTTCCAGATTAACCTTGCCGCTCAAGCCAATGGTTTGAGCCAGCAGCGAGGCCGCCTGCCCACTACCCCCGTCACTGGCGATGGTGGCTGCCAGCTCATCCATCATCCAGGCTTCACGCTCCAGATTGGCCGATGAAGCCGGCCAGTTTACCTGCCCGCGCCCGGGAGTGTCCTGCGCCACACTCATGTGCAACACATGAATTTCAGTGCTGTCGGGCTGCACACCCTGCTCAATTTGAAGGCGATACTTGTCTTTGAATTCTTCATCCCCTTTGAACTTCAGCCAGCCGGTTTCAATGACCCCGTTGGTGGCATCCGTGTAGACCACTTCCAGATTATTTCTGGACAGAAAGCTTCTCACTTGAGGCCAGACTTCGGCTGGAGAGGCACTGACCAGAATCCAGCGTTTTTCACCCAGCTTCTGAATTTTTACCCGATCGGTAAAGGCACTGTCTGAAAGCGCTTGCGGCCGGGGCACCTCAAAAGTGCCACTGAAGTCCACCTCTTTATTGCTGATTTGGGGAACCACATACAACTGCTGAATGCCTTGCTCACTGACACCTGCAGGCAACTTCATAGGGGGAACCATATCGGCATTCAAATAGTCATCGCCACGGTCACGAAAAAAGCCTTCCTGACCAAACAGTGAACTACAACCCGACACACCCCCAACCGCGGCCAACAAAGCGACACGCAAAACCAAACGATTCATCATTATTTTTTCATCTTGTCATCAAAGGATCTTGGATCAGAATCTTACAGTAGATCAGCGCCCTTCAGGGCATCGCGTACCTGCTGATGATAGCTATCCGCTAATGGCGTCAAAGGCAAACGTATTCCAGCCTGCATCAGGCCCATCTCAGCCACAGCCCATTTCACGGGAATCGGATTGGATTCCACAAACATCGCATGGTGCACCGGCAGTAAGCGCTGGTGAATCGCCCGGGCTTCGTCGGCTTTGCCAGCGATCGCCAACTCACACATTTTCGCGATTTCCGCCGGCGCGACGTTGGCCGTGACACTGATGTTGCCTTTACCACCCAGTAGCATCAGCTCTACCGCCGTCAAGTCATCACCAGAAACCACCAGGAAATCATCCGGGGTGTTCTCCAGCAACCAGCTGACGCGGTCCAGCTCACCGGTCGCTTCTTTCACACCAATGATATTGTCAATGGCCGACAGGCGGGCAATGGTCTCAGGCAGCATATCCACACCGGTACGACCCGGTACGTTATAAAGCATCTGCGGCAACGCTACCGCTTTGGCTATGGCCTGATGATGGAGAAACAAGCCCTCCTGGGTAGGCTTGTTGTAATAAGGCGTGACGGATAAGCCGGCATCCGCACCCGCCCCTTTGGCGGACAGAGAGAGCTCAATCGCTTCGGAGGTAGAGTTTGCGCCGGTCCCGGCAATCACCGGAATACGCCCATTAACCTGGTCAACCACCTTTCGGATGACCTGCAGGTGCTCACTGACGTTTAACGTAGCGGACTCCCCCGTCGTACCCACTGCAACAATGGCATGGGTACCTTTTTCCAGGTGCCAGTCCACTAATTTATGGAGTCCTTCCCAGTCCAGCTGGCCATCTGCTGTCATTGGGGTTACCAGGGCAACCATACTGCCTTGAAACATGCACTATCTCCGTCAGGGTAAAGCAAAAGCGGTATGTTACTGACGCCCTAACCCCGACACAAGTTCCCATGCCATTTTCTTTTCTTTATTCGGCAGATAAGGGTGGGTAAAACCGGATCTGGCTGACAAATCCCTAAATCAACCTGCGCCAGAGCGCCCCGCAGGCGCTCATACCGGCGGGGATGAGAGATCCCCGGAGCAGCGGGCCTGTCGTCCTCCAGAGGCATTGGCAGGATCTGGGGGGGACCAGAGGGAGGGGCCGGGCTTGACTCAGAGGCCAGCCTCGAATCGGACGGAGCCGCTTAATAACGCAAACGCGCATCCAGCTGGTCCACGACTTCAGCCCAGTCTGCGTCATCTTCCAGCGCCTCTTTCAGGAAGCGGGCCTGGTTGGCATTCCAAAACGACGCCTCCGCCAGTGCCTGGCTTTTTTCCAGGCGATGCTGGGCAATGAAGCCCTCAATATCACTGTCTTGATGGGGCAAGCCCAATTGCTGAAACAACGTCGTCATTGAGTGCAGACTGGTGTCCATGGTGTGCCTTCCTCCCGGTGAATGAACGCTTTTTTACAGTATAGACACCCTACATCAGACCCCCACCAATGCCAGTGCTTATGGCGCAGAATTCGGATTTCTCCGGTGTATTTCCTCGATGTCCGCCTGCAGTTCCGGCTCCAGAACCAGATCCCAGCTGTCGATGTTGGACTTTAACTGCGCCATTGAGGTCGCCCCAATGATATTGCTGGTGACAAACTCCTGACGGGTAACAAACGCCAGCGCCATTTGCGCGGGGTCCAGCCCGTATTTCCGGGCCAGCGCCACATAGTCGGCCACGGCGGCCTCGGTGCGCTCATTACTGTAGCGGGTAAACCGCTCGAACAGCGTCATCCGGGCTCCTTCCGGCCGCTGGCCATGCAGGTACTTGCCACTCAACACGCCTCCGCCGAGCGGAGAATAGGCCAGCAGCCCCATCTGCTCACGCATGGAAACCTCCGCCAGGCCAATTTCATAGCTGCGATTCACCAGGCAATATGGGTTTTGAATAGACACCGGAACGGGCAAATCAAACTCTTTGGCCAGCGACAAGTAGCTCATCGCCCCCCAGGGCGTCTCATTCGACAGACCAATGTGGCGCACCTTGCCCTGCTGCACCAATTCCGCCAGCGCCTCCAGCGTCTCTCGCAACGAGATGCCATCGTCAGCGCCATGGCGATAATCCAGCTTGCCAAAAAAGTTGGTCTCACGCTCCGGCCAGTGCAACTGGTAAAGATCGAGATAATCAGTCTGCAAGCGCTGCAAAGACGAATCGATGGCCTGCTGGATGTGGGCCTTGCTGAGCCGCGGCCCACCGCGAACGTGCTGGACGCCCGGATTGTTGTCGCCGCGCCCGGTGACCTTGCTCGCCAGAACGATCTTGTCCCGCGCCCCGCGGCTGGCCAGCCAGTTACCGATGTACGTTTCGGTCAGACCGAAGGTCTCCGCGCGAGGCGGCACAGGGTACATCTCCGCCGTATCAAAAAAATTCACTCCTCGCGTCAGGGCATAATCCATCTGCTCAAACGCCTGCGCCTCGGTATTCTGCTGCCCCCAGGTCATGGTCCCCAAGGCAATGGCACTAACTTGGACGTCGGTTTTACCTAATTGGCGGTATTCCATGGGTAGTTTCTCCTTAAAATAATGGATGGGTTCAGACTCTACTAGCGGCATGTGGCTGAGTTAGGGCCTGTCGCTGATGCAGGGCCGCAGCACCTTGCCGTCAAACAATTCCCGCAATTACGGCAGAAACTTACTCAATGATTTCCCAGATTTCTTCGCCCACGATCCAGTGTTTTTCGTGGTGCTTGGTCGCCTTGCCATCGTGAACCAGCTTCTGCAAATGGGACCACAGGGCAATGTGTGTGCCCTTGATCAAGTCCCCTTCCACCTCAGGGTAGACCAGCGGTGCCAGTTCTTCGATGGTGCCTTTTTTCATGGATTGCAACACACTCAAGGCCTTGTGCTCACGGGACAAGCGGTGGTCGTAAAGCTCCTGAAACACCTTGTCGGGGTCGGACAACAAATGTCCGTGCGCCGGCGCCAGCAATTCGATGCCCGTGCCTTTGAGCTTGTCCAGTGACTCCAGGTATTCCCACATGGTACCGCCGTGTGGCGGAATGATCACCACGGTAGCTCCTTGCATAATATGATCCCCGGCAAACAACATTTGCTCTTGCTGCAGCAAAAAGCAGACGTGGCGTTTAAGATGCCCAGGCGTGTAAATCGCTTTTATCTGATAGTCACCGCAATCAATGATTTCCCCGTCTGCCACATCCCGCTCAGGGGTAAAGGTGGTATCCAGATGCTCCAGATCCGGATTCACCGTCAGGCCAATCATCTGTGCACCGGTGGCATCGGCCAGAGGTTTAGCGGCCGGGGAGTGGTCCTCATGGCCGTGGGTCGCCAGAATCCGGTCAATCTTGCCATCGGTCGCCTTGAGAATCGCCTCAATGTGCGCCGGTTCGTTGGGTCCCGGATCGACCACCGTAAAGCGATCGGTGCCGATGAGGTAAGTGTTGGTGCCCGGACCGGTAAACAAGCTGGGGTTGTTGGCCGTTATACGTTTAACCAAAGGCGAAAGGACAACAGGTTCATCGTAAATCAGGTCAAAATGAACCAGTGTGGTGTGTATGTCGGCCATAGCTATTCCTGCATCGTGAAGTCTTCGGTGGCTCTTTAGCCACCCTGACAATGGGGCTGAACCAGACAAGGCTAACAATTTACGGGGGCTTAGGGAAAGTTGAAACGCAGATTTGTCAGATTTAACCGGCTAACCTGGCAAAAACAGATGCAAAAACGGCCGAGTGATTCGGCCGTTTTAACTGAAGAACAAGCTCAATTACTGCCGCTTACTTGAAGTTACCCTCAACCATCGGGTCCGTATCGGTCTCATAATCAACGCCGTCCCAGCCAAAGCCGAACAACTTGAGAAATTCCTCGCTGTAACCCTTGTAATCCGTCAAATCGAACAGGTTTTCTTCGGTCACCTGTGGCCACAAAGCTTCGATCTTCGCCTGAGTTTCGGGGCGCAACTCAAGGTTGTCCATGCGATAGCGATTTTGCTCGTCCAGGCGTGGGGCGTCCGCATACAAACCTTCGGTAAACAAACGGTACAACTGCTCAATACAGCCTTCGTGTGTGCCCTCTTCTTTCATCACCTTGTAGACCAGCGAGATGTACAGCGGCATGATTGGAATCGCCGAGCTGGACTGAGTCACCAGGGCCTTCAGCACCGAGACATTGGCCTTGCCATGCACCGGGGCCAACTGTTCATTAATGGCTTTGGCCGCGCGATCGAGGTCCTCTTTGGCTTTGCCGATGGTGGCGTGGCCATAAATAGGCCAGGTCAATTTTTCACCGAGGTAGGTGTAGGCCACGGTGTTGCACTTTTCGGCCAGCAAATCCGCCTCTTTCAGCGCCTCAATCCACAGCTCCCAATCTTCACCGCCCATGACTTTAACGGTCTGGACAATCTCTTCTTCGTTGGCCGGCTCGACGGTGATGTCGGTAATGGTCAAGGTATCGGTGTTCAGGTTCTTCGCCGTATAACCTTCGTTAATAGGCTTCAGCACGCTGGAATAGACTTCACCGGTTTTGGGGTCCTGGCGACGAGGCGCTCCCAGGCTGTAGACAATCAGGTCCACCTTACCCATGTTTTCTTTCAACAGGGCAATGGCTTTCTCTTTGCATTCGTCCGAAAAGGCATCGCCATTGATGCTTTCGGCGTACAAGCCCTCTGCCTTGGCAGCGTTCTCAAAGGCGACGGTGTTGTAATAGCCGGCTGAAGCGGTGCGCTTCTCGGTCGGCGGCTTTTCAAAGCACACCCCTAAGGTATTGGCACCACCACCAAAGGCCGCTGTAATCCGGGATGCCAAACCATAACCATTGGAGCAGCCAATCACCAGAACATTCTTGGGCGCACCGGCAATGGCGCCCTGGTCTTTGATGTATTCAATCTGCTCCTGAACGTGGGCAGCGCAACCTTGTGGATGAGCCGTTGTACAAATAAAGCCACGAACCTTGGGTTTAATTATCATGTTTCAATCCCGTAAGAATGATTGCTGGAGTAACGGGCAATTGGAGCAACTCCCCTGCCTCGATTTATGGTCTAGATGGATGGCTATTTCAAGCGCCACTGGCTGGACATTATAGTCACCCACGTCCGAGAAAACAGTGATTTCCCTCCATTGCGGCCAACTAACTGTCTGATTTTCCGTTCAGGCTGGCTATAATGCCCACCCTATTCCCCACAATCACCAGGCTGTACCCATGTTCAAACTGCGCTACAACACTCCCCCCGAATGGGCTCAAATCGTCATCGAGCAGATGGATGCTTTTCTGGTCGACCACGCCGCCGCCGAAAAGAAGGCGTCGGGCATGGCCATTTCCATGTTGTCGCACTACCCGGATCGTACCAAGCTGGTCAAAGCCATGATCGATCTCTCCATCGAAGAAATGACCCACTTTCGCGAAGTGGTGAAAATTATGACCGAGCGCGGCCTGCAGCTGGGGGCGGATGAAAAGGACCCCTACATCAACGCCTTCCGCAAAGTGATGCGCAAAGGCAGCGAGGTGTATTTTCTGGATCGCCTGTTAACCGCCGGCATCATTGAAGCCCGTGGTTGTGAACGCTTTGGCCTGGTCGGCGAGGCCCTGCCCGCAGGAAAATTACAGGAGTTTTACCAGGCCATTGCCAAATCGGAAGCGAAACACAACCGTCTGTTCATCGATCTTGCCGCTGAATATTTCCCCCAAGCCGAAATCGACCAGCGCATGGACGAACTGCTCGACATTGAGGCCGGGATCGTTAAATCCCTGCCCTTACGACCCGCCTTGCACTGAACCCCAAGGCGATCATGCAGAAATGAGCGCAACCGTAAAATACCTCAGCCAATACGCCGAAGTCGAAGTGCGTGAGCTGGCCACCTGGCCTGACGCCAGTCGATACCAGCACGCGCTGGTCATCCCCGCTTACGACGAACCCTTCGGGTTTATCCAGCAGCTGCTCCACCGCCACCCGACCCCAGATTCGGTGCTGGTAATTCTGGTGATCAACCGGCCCGATCACATTGACGCCTGTGCGGCCAATGACCAGCTATTCAAAACACTCTCCGACACACTGCCCATACAGTGGGCACAGGGCACACTGAGCCTCTACGGCAACCCTCAGCGCGGGGTGCTCTGTGTCGATCGTCACCATCACCCCATCCCGAAAAAACAGGGCGTGGGCCTAGCCCGAAAAATTGGCTGTGACCTGGCCGCCCAATTGATTGCCGACGGCTTCATTGCCTCACCCTGGATCCACAGCACGGATGCCGACGCCTTCCTGCCCGACGAATATTTCAACGCAGCGCAACAACTGGCAGAAAACAGCGCGGCTGCCACCTACGATTTCCAGCACCGCCGCGGTAAAGACCTGACCAGTCAGGCCACCGAACACTATGAGCGCACCCTGCACCACTATGTTAACGGTTTAAAACACGCGGGCTCACCCTATGCCTACCACACCATCGGCAGCATTTTAGTACTGAATCACAAACACTATTGCCAGGCCCGCGGCTTTCCCAAACGCTCCGGCGGCGAAGACTTTTACCTGCTCAACAAACTGGCCAAGCTGGGCGCCATTGAACACCTGACCGCCAGAGTGGAACTGCAACCACGACTGTCCCACCGGGTCCCCTTCGGCACCGGACCGGCCACCCTGAAAATCCTGCACGCGCTGGAAGAAGATCAGCCCGTACTCAGTTACGACCCGGTCATTTTTGATCACCTGCAAGAGTGTCTTGCGACGCTTACCGCGGCGATCACCAGTGCAGAGCCGCCCGCAGCAGCCCTGCTCCGACTGCCCGCCATCACTCAGTCGGCTCTCGCCAGTCTGGACTTTCCACAGTGCCTGAAACACCTGCAACAAAACCCGAACCCTGACTGGCAAAGCCAACACTTCCACCACTGGCTGGACGCCTTCCGAACATTGAAATTTGTGCGTTTTTTGCAGGCGGAGGCGTTTCCGCCAAAGCCGCTCTAGCGAGTGGCGAGTGGCGAGTGGCGAGTGGCGAGTGGCGAGTGGCGAGTGGCGAGTCAGCCCAGACTACCCTCTCTGGCGGCGCCATCCACACTGAGTGAGAAGTAAATAAAATCCACAAAAAACCGGAGCAAGCTCCGGTTTTTTATCTAAAGAAAGTCAGTGACGAGGCTTACTGAACCTCGATCACGCCCTCTTCGATTTTGGCCTTCCAGATCTGCGGGCCGGTCTGGTGCACCGACTCGCCGTTGACATCCACGGCCACGGTGACCGGCATGTCTTCAATGGTGAACTCGTAAATGGCTTCCATACCCAGATCTTCAAAACCCACCACTTTCGAGGCTTTAATGGCCTTGGACACCAGATACGCAGAACCACCCACAGCCATCAAGTAGACCGCTTTGTTGTCTTTGATGGCCTCAATCGCCATCACACCGCGCTCGGCTTTACCCACCATGCCAATCAGGCCGGTTTTCTCCAGCATGGTGCGGGTGAATTTATCCATACGCGTGGCCGTGGTAGGACCAGCGGGGCCCACCACTTCGCCCTCGATGGGGTCAACCGGACCCACGTAGTAAATCATACGGTTGGTGAAATCCACCGGCAGCTCTTCGCCTTTGGCGATCATGTCGACCATGCGTTTATGGGCAGCATCACGGCCGGTCAGCAACTTACCGGACAGCAAAATGGTTTCGCCCGGTTGCCATTCAGCCACGTCGGCTTTGGTAATGTCATCCAGATTCACACGGCGGGCATTGCCCACTTCCCAGGTAATTTCCGGCCAGTCGTCGAGGCTCGGAGGTGTTTGCAACGCAGGGCCGGTACCGTCCAGGGTAAATTTGCACAACCGGGTAGCCGCACAGTTAGGAATGATCGCAATCGGCTTATTGGCCGCGTGCGTCGGGCAGTCCTTCACTTTGACATCAAGCACGGTCGTCAAGCCACCCAACCCCTGTGCACCAATGCCCAGATTGTTCACTTTTTCCATCAATTCGAGACGCAGCTCTTCGGAGCGGTTGGTCGCACCGCGAGCCTGCAAGTCCTGGATGTCGATCGGGTCCAGCAGCGCTTCTTTCGCCATCGCCATGGCCTTATCGGCGGTGCCGCCAATGCCAATACCCAGAATGCCCGGTGGGCACCAGCCAGCACCCATGGTCGGCAACACATTCAACACCCAATCCACTACCGAGTCGGAAGGGTTCAACATGGCAAATTTGGTCTTCGCCTCGGAGCCGCCGCCTTTGGCCACTACGTGCACATCCACTTTATCGCCAGGCACCATTTTGTAGGTGATCATGGCCGGGGTATTATCACCGGTGTTTTTTCGAGCGCCATCCGGATCGGCCAGCACCGAGGCACGCAGTTTATTGTCTGGGTGATCGTAGGCGCGTCTCACGCCTTCGTTGATCATCTCTTCGATGCTGCAATCGGTCTCCCACTGGACATCCATACCGATCTTCATGATGACGCTGACAATGCCGGTATCCTGACAAATCGGACGATGGCCTTCGGCACACATGCGTGAGTTAATGAGAATCTGAGCCATGGCATCTTTGGCCGCAGGGCTGGCTTCACGCTCATAGGCGGCATTCATGGCCTGGATAAAATCTTTCGGGTGGTAGTAGGAAATGAACTGAAGCGCATCGGTGATGCTGTCAATCAGATCGTCTTTACGAATTACCGTAGTCATCGGCTACATCTCTCACTCAGGTTGTCAGAATCGAAGGACTAAGTCGTCCCGTATCACGGTTAAGGCGCCGATTCTACACCAGCGAAGCGGGTTTGTCCGTCCGTCTTGCCCCCAGAGGCAACTGAGGACTCGATCTCTGAGGGGACTGCCCCCGATCAAACGCCGCCCAATGACGACCAACGGCGCATCCCGAAGACACTGCCAGCAAGAGAGCCATCAAGCCTTTCCACACCCGTGGCGGCAATTAGTCAGGCTTCCGCCTTGCATATGCTCAAGGTAGCTCTAAACTTAATTTGTGAATTTGTTTTTATAACCTGGACTTTCAAGTGAACGGCTAACCGAACACCCAGACCCCAAAGATGACTGGGCGTGTTTCGCCAAAACAAATGCACAACCGAAATAACAGAAACGAGGCTTTCTCTACGGAATGATACCCTCGGCCTATGACCGACAAGCTTGTTTTACCCACCCGGGCGCAGCGCCTGGCCCGGCCCCGACTCCCTCAAAAAAACACCGCCGCGACTCTTTTCCCAGCGTTTTAACCCAGCCATCAGGCATCGAATTAACGGCAATCCATCGCACCAACCCCGACCGTTCAACCCGTCCGGCACAACCCCACCAAACTTCCCTCAACCTCTTTTCAAACTGCCCCGCTTACTTGCTCTCGAACCGCCACACACTGCGCTCTGCCCACAGAAAACTACCGGAGATAACACCATGGCTACTCTGATTGAGCCCTGCCCGTTTTGCGACAGCGGCCACCTGCACATCAGTCACCATCTCTTATCCCACTCGGTCGCCTGTCAGACCTGTAAATCTACCGGTCCGCACCGGCGGCGCCTGCAAGATGCCCTGCTGGAATGGAATCACACCTCCAAATTGCTGCGCAGCGCGCGAACATTGGAAAACAGCCACGTCCACGGGCGCCTGCACGAACTGGAGGATGCCGTGAGGAATCTGGCCAGCGCCCTGCGACATGGACCCGCGAATGGCCCCAACAGTGCGGCACGAAAAAAAAGCGAAGCTCTGGAAATGGAACACTGACCCAGGCACACGTTTTATATGCCCAGCGCTGACGCTTTGATGGAGGGGGTAAATAGAGATGGAGCGGATAAAATGGATAGCCTGCGGCTGACGTAAATTGACCACGCAGCAGGCTAAATCCCGGAAATAGACACTACCGCGCTCGCCCCGTCCGGACCGCCGAGATCGGGGACCATTGCTTTTCGTCAGCCCCGGCAGTGCAGAACTGAGGGTGTGTGCTGAGTGACGGTGTTTGCTGAGTGGCTATGTCTATGTCTATGGCTATGCTGACTTAAATAAAGAAACGCCGTAATAAACAAGGATACGCATTGGAAAACAACGACTAAATTCTGGAAACCACCTACTGAGTTCCAGTGGTGTTGAGTCGCCGTTTCAAGTCCAGAATGTCCCGATTAATACTGACCCGATAAGCATCAATGGCCTCAATCGCCGCTTCGTTCTTTTGCACCCGGCCAACCAGATTATTTTGCAGTTTCGTCAATTGCGCATCGACTCGACCGGCCTGATCCACCAGCTCGCGAACTCGCTGTTGCTGCACATCGGACAAGTCTGACATCATTCCCAGCTGCTCCGCTTGCAGAGCAATACTGTCATTAAGCGCTTTCACACTGGCCTGTTGCGCCTGCGCCAATTTCTTGGCCTCTGCTGCCGCTGCCGCCGCACTCTTCACCGCCTTTGAGTTAGACGCTATCTGCGTTTTATTGGCCGCAATTCCTTCACGATTGACATTGCGGGTATCCCACAATTTACGAATTTCTGAAGTAGAGGTTTTCAGCTGTTCCCGGGCCTCACGCAAGCTCAGCTGCAAAGCAGTCACTGACTGAGAGGATTCATCATCTGATAATGCCAGCCGGTTTTCCAATTCGGCAATGCGCTTATCAGACGCATTGATATGATGTTGCGCAGTCACCAGCTGCCAGTAAGAAAAGCCCGCCAAGCCTAATCCGGTTAACGCCAGAATCAACGCCAAAGGCACCAGCGGTGAAGCCTTAGCCTGCACGCTGGAGACCGGCGCGGGGCGCCTGCGCGGCTGGGGCGCAGCCGGTTTTGCCCCGGAAGTCGAATTCTGGGTGTGGGGTTTGGTTGAAGAGGCTGAGTTGACAGGCTCATCACGGTTAGGACCCAGTCCGGATAACGTGGGTTCCTTGCGTTCTACGCTCATTCTATTCCTCAAGGTAATGTAACCAACAACAATTTTGACAACGTCGATTTAATCAACATTGATGAAACCAATCAACAGCCTACACGCCGGGATCCGGGCTGTCACACCCCAAGTAACTAATAAGTAACTACCAAGTAACTAATAAGTCACTCTCAAGTCACTCTCAAGTCACTCTCAAGTCATTACGAACGCCTGCAGCTTAAAGAGATGGTTATATCAAAGGCACGCCTATATTGACATCCTAAAAGCCCAAAATGATGATTTCAGACCCAAAAAAACCGGGCAAAGCCCGGTTTTCCTGCTCTCAACGAGCCTTCAGATGCTCCGTCGGGGCCCTAATCTAAAGAGCCCGGTTCGATAGACAATAACCACTATCGATCAGAGGTAGACCATTAAAGCCCCCATGATGAGGGTCAGTGCCACACTGCAGTGAATCACCCCCTTGACCGAGGCCATAGGACCCTGCTTGCCAATGACAGCATTGACCTCAAGTGCGGCAATAATGGCCAGCACAACCAACAGCCCCGTGGATCCTGCCGCGGCCAGACCATAGCCGCCGCCGGTCACAAAGTGCGGTCCGGCCAACATACAGAACAACATAGGACCGGAAAAGAGTGTGTTGGTGCGTGACGCCAACAGTGCTTTACCTGCGGCTGTCGGGCCGTCGCCACCCTCCACCAGACCCAGTGCTATCTTTTGATTCGGCCAGATGATGAGCCAGACATTGAGGAACATTAACGTTCCCATAACCGCCCCCGCCACAATGTAGGCGTTAAACGCTCCGTATTTCATCTTCACACCCACCAGCAGCAGCAGTCCGGTGATCAGTGTGAACATAGCGGCCCAGCGGAACCACCACAGCGCTTCTGGCGCTAATTTTGCCTTGGCATCCTTCAAAGCCTCCGGGGTGGCCTGCTTAAAATAGCCCCCCTGGATAAAATTGAAGTAATAGAGCAAACCGATCCACGCCACCCCAAATAACACGTGTGCCCAACGAAAAATAAAGTTCATCAATTCCATAAGTTCATCCTTAAAACAGCCAGTGTTTGTAGTTTCTTATTATCAATGTACGCCCCCGCCAATGGACAGTGTGCGACTTTAAGGTAGGGCGCGAACCCAGCACGTAAAGCGCGACGCTGGCCAACAGCGCGTAACGCCAGCAACAAAAAAGGGCCCGAAGGCCCTTTTTTGCGATTTCACCAAGTATCTCTTAAGCAAGTAACAACTTAAGCAGCGAAATTGGCATTCACAAAATCCCAGTTCACCAATGACCAGAAGGCATTCATGTAGTTAGGACGGGCATTACGGTAATCAATGTAATACGCATGCTCCCAAAGGTCTACCGTCAAAATTGGAGTCACGCTCTCATCCGTCAGCGGGGTGCCGGCATTACTCGTGTTAACAATGGCTACGCTGCCGTCCGCTTTTTTCACCAGCCAGGTCCAGGAAGAACCAAAGTTGTTGATAGCAGACGCTGTAAACTCTTCTTTAAAAGCTTCAAATGAACCAAACGCGGCGTTGATCGCTTCCGCAACCGCACCAGTGGCTTCGCCACCGCCATTAGGGCTCAGGCAGTTCCAGTAAAAAGTGTGGTTCCAGATTTGAGCAGAGTTGTTGAACACACCGCCCGTGGAAGTCTTAACGATCTCTTCCAGAGTCTTGCCTTCAAACTCAGTGCCCGGAATCAAGCCATTCAACTTATCAACATAGGTTTTGTGGTGTTTACCGTAATGGTATTCCAGGGTTTCCGCAGAAATGTGAGGGGCCAATGCATCTTGTGCGTATGGCAATGCTGGTAATTCAATAGACATAATTCTCTTCCTTTATCTCGGTTAACACACGGTATGTAAAGCTTTCGCAACAGCTCGCTTGGTTGGCAACCGACTCATACGGTTACGCCCCAATGATGACAAGGCTCTGTTACGACTCAATGAGCAGCAGCTCGTCCTACCATTGACAAAACTTATCAGCGTCATTGAAATTTATTTTTTGGGGAAGAGCGTAGCGACGTCCCAATCAGGTCTGCAGCCAAGCGCGTCTGAAAACATAGAGCGGCTCAATAACCCTTCATAATTGAGGGTTTAATCGTTTTTTACCCCAAATAAAAATCGCCTTCATTTTAAAGCCTTGACGGCCAAATAAGAAGGCAAAAAGGTCAATTAATCCGTAGTTTCACCGACTACTGTCGCTTAATCATCCAATTACACCGACTTAAATCGCGGGCCTGTTGCCGGGGCCCAATAAAAGCGGTTACCGAGGCAGAGTGATGGTCACAGCCAGCCCGGGATCCAAAAGCTGCAAACTGATGTCACCGCCGTGACTGACCACAATCTGGCGCGCAATGGACAGCCCCAACCCCATACCTCCGGTGTTGCGATTGCGGGACTCTTCCACACGCACAAAGGGTTCAAACACCGACTTCAGCTTGTTCACCGGAATTCCCGGGCCAGTGTCTTTGACAATAATCGCCACACTGTCCGCGCCTTCACACAAACTGACTTCGGCATGCCCACCGTACTGCACGGCATTTTCAATCACATTGCGCAACGCCCGTTTGAGACTCACAGGGCGAACATCCACAATTACACCCTGCCCCTCCTGACACTCAACCCGCATTCCCAGATCCTGCAAATCTTCACACAGACTCTCCAGCAAGGCGTTCAAATCAACAGCCTGAGTCGGCTCTACATCACCGGACTGACGGACGAAATCCAGCGAGGCCTCTGACATTTGTTGCATTTCTTCCAGACTGGCCAACAAACGGTCACGCTCCTCCCCGGCTGCCATGAGCTCCAGCCTGAGCCGCATGCTGGTCATCGGGGTGCGCAAATCATGGGACAATGCCGCCAGCATACGGGTGCGGTCGGACACAAAGCGCTGCAAACGATCATTCATACGATTAAAAGCCGCGACGGTTTCCTGCACATCCGCAGGCCCCTCTTCTTGCAGCGGGGGAACCTCTTTACCGCGCCCCAAATCATTGGCCGCAGCGGCCAGTGACGACAGCGGTCGGGTAATTTTGCGCATCTGCCAAAACACCACCAACAGCACCAATACGCTGGCCACCCCCACGAAGGTCAACGTATGACGCGCCGCCAAAGGAGAAAAATCCGGTGCCGCCATATGCCCCGTAAACCAACGGTCATCCTTCAGTTTTACCGCCAGCAACAGCTGTTTGACCGGCAATCTGGGCCGCCGGGCGTGGTGAGCGTGCCCATCGGGAGAATCCTTCCAGGAGCCGTCCCCCCAGGCACTTTCGCTGCGGGACTTTCTCGGCGGCACCTGGTCATCCAGCTCCAGAGCCACGTTAACCCGCCCCTGATATTCCTCCCCCAACCAGCGATACAACAACTGCTCAATGCGCTGCTCCGGTACGCTGGCTGCGCTCGTGCCCCCGTTTTGAAACTCCCCTGACAACACAGGAGAAAAGGTGTAATACAGGCCGGGGCGACGCCAGGCCCGTAAAATATTCTGGTGCAGATGCGAAGGGGTTTGCTCCAGCAAAATCACCGCCGAAGCAAACTGTCGCACAGCATGACGCTCACTGTTATCCATCATCGCTGAACGATAAGCCGACGACAGAATCCAAAGACTGATCCCTTGCGCCAGCGCCAGGGCCAACAGCACCAGAACCACCATTTGAGTCAATAGTTTCCGGGGCCAAAAGCGGCGAACGTTAAACCAGGGAAAAGCCTTCATCACCACCTCAACGAGTCACCACGGCTGAGAACATATAGCCCCCGCCCCAAACCGTTTTGATCAGGGTCGGGTTTTGCGGGTCTTCTTCCACCTTTTTACGCAGCCGGCTCACTTGATTGTCAATACTGCGATCGAAAGGCTCCGCCTCCCGACCCTTGGTAAAACTCAACAGTTGATCACGACTCAATACCCGCTGAGGGTGCTGAAGAAACACTTCCAGCAATTTAAACTCGGCGGTACTCAACGGCACCAGAACCCCATCCTTGCGAATCAACTGCCTTTGGCTTCCATCCAGAGACCACTGCTGAAAGCGCCATTGCCCGGCATCAGCCACAAGTCGCTCTTCACTCACGTCCTGAGAAACCTTGCGCCTCAACACCGCTTTAATGCGAGCCAGAAGCACACGCGGCACAAAGGGCTTGGTGACATAATCATCGGCGCCCATTTCCAGCCCAACCACACAATCCGCATCTTCACTCATGGCCGTGAGCATAATCACCGGTGGACCGCTCACCTCACGCACATGGCGACACAGACTCAGACCGTCCTCACCCGGCATCATCAGGTCCAGCACAATCAGGTCAATGGAACCCCTACTCAGCAAATGGCGCATCTGCTCGCCATTTTCAGCAGAACTTACCTGATAGTCATGCTGCGACAAATACGTGCTCAACAACTCACGAATGTCCTGATTGTCATCGACCATCAATATATGCGCTTGTGACATGAAGCTCCTTCCTGTGAATGTCCGCGGTATAATGAATACCCTTATTAAAGCCTGCCTGCACCTGATAACCCAGCCCAGCACTTCCCTACAAACTGTTATGCGTAAGTGTTCTGGTTAAGCCCTGGGCAGATACTAACATTATACAAACCTGAAGCCCCCGCACCTGTAACAAAGTGTATCCCGCCCTTGGAGACCTCCGGGACTTGTTACACTTTGGTACAAATTATCACGCGTTCGGGATAGTTATCCGACACTCTCATGATTGAATAGACTCACGTTAAACGAAAGGCAAAGGAGCCTGTTATGAAATCTTTACTGACCAACAAAAAAGCCCTGATTATGGCCTCAGTCTTAACAGCCAGCCTCAGCACCGGTTACGCGTTAGCTGGCGGTCACAAAGACGGAGATTGCGAACGCGGCTACAAGTCCGGCATGATGAAACACCATGGTGATTTTGGTGGCCGCATGGGCCATCAAGACATGATGGCAAGAGAGTTCACGGCCGATCAAGTCCGTACCCTGACCGAAGCCCGCCTGATCATGGAAGGCAACCCCAACATCAAAGTCGGCAAGGTTACCAGCACCAAAACCGGTTACACCGTCACCATCGTGACTCAGGACAACTCACTGGTAGAAGAAAAAGAAGTGGCGAAAAACGGCATGCCACTGAAAATGTACGAAAAGATGCAAGAACGCATGAAGCAGCGCGAAGAGATGAAAAAGGACCAGTAAGTTTTATCCGTACCCCAACCAAAAACAGCCCGCTAAAAGCGGGCTGTTTTTGTATTACTACTGCTCTTACAACTAAGTTCTGCGCCGACAACTACGCATGACTTACCTGTAGGTATTACGCAGCACAATGTGCGTTCAGCGGCGAGGATTTTTCCCCGAGGTCGAGGCGGGTAAAGAAGCCGGAGCAGAATGTACACACAGTACATGAGCACCGGAAGTCTTTACCCAACGAAGAGATCGGGGGAAAAGACCGCCGCTGAATGCGCATTTACATCATGCCTGGCATTCCGCCCATACCACCCATGCCGCCCATATCAGGCATACCGGAGCCGCCTTCAGATGGAGCATCGGCAACCATGGCTTCAGTGGTGATCATCAGGCCAGCAATAGAACCTGCCGCCTGCAGAGCAGTACGAGTCACTTTAGCAGGGTCCAGAATGCCCATTTCCAGCATATCGCCGTAGACACCGGAACCGGCGTTGTAACCAAAGTTACCTTCACCTTGCTTGATCTTGTCAGCCACAACAGAGGCTTCATCACCGGCGTTGGTTACGATCTGACGCAAAGGCGCTTCCATCGCACGACGGGCAATGGCGATACCTGCGTCCTGATCTTCGTTATCACCTTTCAGGTCAACAATCGCCTGAACCGCACGGATCAGAACAGTACCACCACCAGGCACAACGCCTTCTTCAACCGCTGCGCGGGTCGCATGCAGAGCATCTTCTACGCGCGCTTTTTTCTCTTTCATTTCGACTTCGGTGACAGCGCCAACCTTAATCACAGCAACACCGCCAGCCAGTTTGGCCACACGCTCTTGCAGTTTTTCGCGGTCGTAATCTGATGAAGACTCTTCGATCTGAGCACGGATTTGAGCAACGCGAGCCTGAATATCAGCCGCTTCACCAGCGCCGTCAATGATAACGGTGGTTTCTTTGCTCATGGTAATGCGCTTGGCAGTACCCAGGTGCTCCAGAGTCGTCGTTTCCAGATCCAGGCCAATTTCTTCAGAAATCACGGTCGCGCCAGTCAGGATAGCAATGTCTTGCAACATAGCTTTACGACGGTCGCCAAAACCCGGTGCTTTACAGGCAGCAACTTTCACGATGCCGCGCATGTTGTTCACAACCAGAGTTGCCAGAGCTTCGCCTTCGATGTCTTCAGCGATGATCACCAGTGGCTTACCGGCTTTAGCAACGGCTTCCAGAACAGGCAGCAGCTCACGAATGTTGGATACTTTTTTATCGACCAACAGGATGAACGGTGCATCTTGCTCAACGCTCATGTTTTCCTGGTTAGTGATGAAGTATGGAGACAGGTAGCCGCGATCGAACTGCATACCTTCAACCACGTCCAGCTCGTTTTGCAGAGCCTGACCTTCTTCAACGGTAATCACGCCTTCTTTGCCCACTTTTTCCATGGCTTCAGCAATGATGTCGCCGATGGAAGAGTCAGAGTTAGCAGAAATAGTACCCACCTGTGCAATGGCTTTGGTGTCGGAACACGGCTGAGCCACAGACTGGATGTACGCAACCGCCGCCGCAGTAGCTTTATCAATACCGCGCTTCAGGTCCATGGGGTTCATGCCCGCAGCAACACTTTTCAGGCCTTCATTTACAATAGCCTGGGCCAGAACGGTCGCCGTGGTAGTACCGTCACCAGCATCGTCAGACGCTTTAGAGGCTACTTCTTTAACCATCTGGGCGCCCATGTTTTCGAACTTGTCTTTCAGTTCAATTTCTTTCGCAACAGAGACACCGTCTTTGGTCACGGTCGGTGAACCAAAGGACTTCTCCAGGACAACGTTACGCCCCTTGGGGCCCAGAGTCGTTTTTACCGCATCAGCCAGGATATTTACACCAGCCAGCATGCCTTGGCGAGCTTCATCACCAAATTTTACAATTTTAGCAGCCATTATTCGTTAGCTCCGTTTCTGTCTTTCTTGTTTAATTCATTAAAGCGAGGGTAGGAAACCATCCTTGCGGATTAAGCTTCGATCACCGCTTTGATGTCGCTTTCGCTCAGGATAACCAGATCTTCACCATTAACTTCAATGGTATCGCTGCCGGCGTACTTGCCGAATACAACAGTGTCACCCACTTTCACGTCAACAGGACGAACTTCGCCGTTATCCAAAACGCGGCCATTACCCACGGCAATTACCTCGCCCTGATTTGGCTTTTCCTGTGCGGAACCTGGCAGCACGATGCCACCAGCTGAAGTAGCTTCTTCTTCCTTGCGGCGAACCACAACACGGTCGTGTAGAGGACGAATATTCATGTGTTTCTTCTCCAAAACGTCTATTTCTGGACCAATTTGAGCCTTGCGACTCATACTTTCAATAAAACCCCAGTTTCACATACCAGCTGTCAAACCGGAGCACCTACCCCCAAGCCAAGTGCCGGAGGCGATAAAAACCAAGTGTTAGGGGAGATGGGGCTCGAAACTGGGATTTCAACACCCAGACACAAAAAAACTCATTTTTTGTAAAGATTTCAGCCCTGGCACACGCCGCGACCAACTTAAGGCTATCGGTCACCTTTTTCCGATGAGTCCTGATCAGGTGTACCTGGCTCGAGCGTACTTTGCTGAGGAGAGTCCTGGCGCTCATATTCCCCCTCAATAAAATCGTCGCCATGGCGGCCCCGACGAAACGGGCGATCCCGGTAAGGGGCCTGGCCACCGCCAAAACTCCCACCAGCCGACCCGGCACCAAAGCTGGCCCCGCCGGCACTGGCGCGCATAACAACATGCTTCATCAGCCGGCCAATCACCAAACTGCGCAACCCCGGGATCAGGCAGCTGAAGCCAATCAAGTCCGTCACAAAGCCCGGAGTGAGCAGTAAAGCACCGCCCACGGCCAAAAACAGTCCTTCGACCATTTCTTTAGCCGGCATTTCACCGGCTTGCATCCGCTGATTCGCTCGCGCCAATGTTGAAACACCTTGCTTGCGCAGCAAGGCCAGGCCAATCATGGCCGTCAACAGAACCAGGGCAATGGTGGTCAGAGCACCGATTTTCGAGCCCACCTGGATCAGCACCCACATCTCAACGACGGGCACGATCACAAACAGTAACAATAGGGGCATGGCATCCTCATCAGGCAGCGGTATTCAAAGGCTATGAATATTCAAAGACGGTGGATATTCAAAGACTTTGGGTATTTAAGAGTCACAGCAATAAAGACTATTTGGAGGCAGGAGGGCGTGATTACAAGGGATTAACCGAACTTTACCAGCAGCAACGAGCAACCAGGGCAGATCAGCCCTGGACGTTTTACCTACAAAATACCTTAGCCATGGAATAGGGAGCCCCGCTTAAGAGCTCCGTCCCGGCGGATTACCATTGATAACCAATGCCCACCGTCAGCTTCGAATCCTCATTTCTGGCGTCTGGGGAAGAAGGCTGATTGTCGTAATCGTATTCCAACTTAAATTCCGAAAACAGGCCAACACCCAAGGGGATGTGCAAACCAAAATCGGCGCTGAGCTCCCAGTTTTCCGAATCCTGCAACGAGTAGAGGACGACATTGGTATTAAATATCTCTGCAGAGAAAGGCAGCTTGTAACGAAACTTCGTAGAAAACCGATAATAGGCGACTTCGGTTTTTGAGTTCCAGCTGGGGTCAACTTTCTCTTCGGCGGTTGGATCCAGCAGCTCCTTCTTATAGAGCAAACCATTGCCGATCGCCAACGCTGAATTGGGGTCTTCCCACAGCTGCACACCAATACCGGTACCGAACGTATACCGCTCATCAACATTTATCGACTCTTCGGCCCCATAGCCAATCTGGTTGTACCAGAACCATCGCTCCGAAAGGAATCGGTCCAGTCGATATTCCAGATCATAATCCTCATCAGCCGGCAAATTATCCGTCGATTCGCTGTCGTAATTCAGGGTACCGACATGACGCCAGTCACCTTCGCGGTAAGCCGTTTCTCCGTCGATTGCCACATCGTCTTCGACGGTGTTACCGCGCTGATAGGTGGCCGCCAGCTTCATTTTACCGGACACCTGAGCCCCGTCAGCATGGAACTGGACAAATGGAACGATGGAATCCAGGGCCATGAGCTGCATGCTGTGCGGCTCATTATTATCACCACAGACGTAGTTCAGGTAGTAACCTTCCATACCACTGATGATACAGGCCTCTTTAACACCCTGAACCTTCATTTTATGATCGGTGGTTAAATTTGCCACCTTGCTTTTATCAATGGCCAGGTCGCCAAAGCTGTCGGACTTCCACATTACCGATGAAGCATTCACGCTGGTTAAAGCTCCGTGAATTCGGTCACCATTGGTCAGAACCAACTCAGCGGCAGATAACCCGCCGCTTAACACACTCGCTGTCACAGCCATCAAAGCAGCCGATGATGGCTTTGTAAAAAATCGTCGCATATCACCCAGTCTTCATACTTGGAAAAAAGTTCGGCAAAAAATTGCGCCACAGTGTAGTCAATTGACACCACTTTGAACATCCAAAGTGGTGTATTTTTATCCCGTCGAGGCTTTGGCGTTAGGACCGCTGAGGCTCTAGCTTTAGGCCCGCTGAGGCTCTGGGATTAGGCCCGCTGAGGCTCTGGGATTAGGCCCGCTGAGGCTCTTCCGCCAAATTCCGGCGCCACAGATAGATGGCCAGTAAAATCGCCGGCACCCCCATTAACGCCGCGTAACTGAAGAAAAACGTATAACTGTTGGCGTCGACAATCACTCCGGAAAACCCGCTGACAAATTTACCTGGCAGGGTCATCACCGAACTGAACAGCGCGTATTGCGTGGCCGTGTAGGCGCGATTGGTTAAACCGGACAAGTAGGCGACAAACACCGCATTCGAAAAGCCGCCACTGAGATTGTCGGCACTGATCACCAGTGCCAGCCAGGTGATGTCCGGCCCAATCAGGGACAATTGCGCAAACAGCATGTTGGTCAGGGCCACCATCACCGCTCCCGCAATCAGCGGCCGGAACACGCCATAGCGCACCACCAGCAGCCCTCCCAGAAAAGAGCCAATAATGGTCATAAAAAAACCAAACACTTTACCGATGGAAGCGATATCCGTCTTGCTAAACCCCAAATCCAGATAAAACGGGTTCGCCATAATCCCCATCACAATGTCACTGAGACGAAAAAGGCCGATAAACAACAGGATCACCAGCGCAAAACGTCCGTTGCGCTTAAAGAAATCCACAAAGGGCGCCACCACCGCATCCACAAACCATCGCAGTCCACGCAAATGAGGGTCGTCAAGGTGCAGCTGGTGATGCAGTGCTTCCTCCAGCTCATCGGCATCTTCATGTGTATGACCATTGGGCTCCGCAATCAACATCACGGTCACAACCCCCACCAGCATCAAAGCCGCCATTACTGCGTAGGCCATAGACCACGAAAAAAAGTCAGCAATATAAAGAGAGCCCGCCCCCGCCACCAGCATCGCCACCCGATAGCCGAGTATGTACATGGAAGACATCGCCCCCTGATACTCGCGCACCACCGCTTCAATCCGGTAGGCGTCAATGGCAACATCCTGGGTCGCCGAGGAAAAGGCGACGGTCAAGCCCAGCCAGGCGACCAGAGTCAGGTGTGATTGCGGGTCGGTCATCGCCATCCCCAACACCCCGGCAATGACGCCCAGTTGCCCCAACAGCATCCAGCTGCGCCGCTGCCCCAATTGTTCACTCAACCAGGGAATCTTGAGGCGATCCACCACTGGCGACCAGAACACTTTCACCGAGTAGGTAATGCCAATCCAGCCAAAAAAACCAATGGCACTGCGACTGACATCCATGTCCCGCAGCCAGGCAGACATGGTTGAAAAAACCAGCAGCAAAGGAAGTCCCGCCGCAAATCCGAGAAACAACATCGTGATCACACGAGGTTTCAAATAGACGCGAAATGAGTCGGACCAGGAAGGACTAGTGGGGGGCATAAACTAAGGACTTAATGCTAGGTAAGTTCAACAACCTTTTGTATGAATTTGTGCCTCAGACACACTGACGTCCAGGACACACCAAACTCTTTGAAAGACTCAATCGCGGGCAGCGGATAATCTTTCGCCTGCTGCCTGAATCGCACCACCGCAGTACAACCCCACAGCAGATCGATCACAAAACAAACAGCCAGCCAGGAAATCAGACAAGATTTAAACTTTCACGCCCTGAGAATCCCCACATTATCAGAACACGTCGGGCAAACCCAGAGCGATTCATGAATGTGGACGCCAGCTCACACCTTCATCCCTCTAATCCAGACCTATGACTCGCCCCTGCCTTTTGAGTCAATGCTTTCCAGGCTGAGCTGAACTGCCTCCTGTCTTCCAAGAAGGCCCCTGCTATACTGACGCCGCACGATCAAAGGGGAAGCGGCATGACGCCCATTATAGAGGTCCGGAACCTCACCAAACATTTTGGTAAGGTCCAAGCCGTCAACGGCTTATCGTTTAGCATTCCCAAGGGGATCTGCTTTGGGTTGTTGGGGCCCAATGGGGCCGGCAAAACCACCACCATTGAAATGATGGAAGGTATCACCCCGCCCACCAGCGGTGACATACTTTACAAAGGCACCCGCAAAAACCCTGACTTCAAACAGGAAGCCGGTATCCAGTTTCAATCGACATCACTGATGGATTACCTGACCGTCAAAGAGGTACTGCAGCTGTTTTCCAGCTTTTACACGCATACCCTGCCCGTGGCATCGCTGATTGAACAGTGCCACCTTGCGGACTTTATTCACCAGCAGGCGGCCAAACTGTCTGGCGGTCAAAAGCAACGGCTGCTGCTGGCCCTGGCTCTGGTCAACGACCCTGACATTCTGTTTCTGGACGAGCCGACAACCGGCCTGGACCCACAGTCGCGACGAAACTTCTGGCACCTGATCAACAACATTAAAGCCCAGGGCAAAACCGTCGTACTCACCACCCATTATATGGATGAAGCTGAGCAGCTGTGCGACCATCTGGTGATTGTGGATCACGGCCAGATCATTGCCGAAGGCTCTCCCAGCGAGCTGCTTCACTCGCACTTTGAGCACGTCTTTGTCTGTCTCGACCAACAGGACTTGCCAGACAATTTTGTCACGAATGAGACAACCCAAACCTCAAGCCACCAAATCGTCATAGAAAGTCGATCGGTGGAAAACACCCTCCAGCGGTTGATTCAGGACGGAGCCCGGCTGCACTCGCTGCAAGTTCGCAACCCGACACTGGATGACCTTTTTTTGAAATTGACCGGGCACAGTCTGAGGGAATGATAAAAATAGTGGCGAGTCACCCCAGGGTGCCCTCTCTGGCTGCGCCATTCACCTTGGGCGAGTGGCGAGTGGCGAGTGGCGAGTGGCGAGTGGCGAGTGGCGAGTGGCGAGTGGCGAGTGGCGAGTCACCCAAGGTTGCCTTTTCTTGCGACGCAATTCAAAGCCGTCATTGCGAGGAGTGTAACGACGCGGCAATCTCTGGAAATAGGCTCATCGCTCAGGTGCATAAACCCGACGCATTAGCCGTTCCAGGGAGCCCTCTTTTGCTGCGTCATCCACCTTGGGCGAGTGGCGAGAACAGCCTAAGTCATGGGTGTGTTCTGACCATACATTTTTTTGAGCCCGGCATGGTGCCGATGCCTTGGCCCTTACATTCAGTCTTAACGTTGAAGAGAATACCGCTTTGAATCAGTTATCCGCCCTGTTTTGGGCTCGAACCAAAGAATACTACCGCGATAAAGGTTCGTTGATCTGGTCGTTTGTGATGCCGCCGCTGATCATTGCGGTGGTGGCACTGGCCTTCTCTCGGGAAGATCCTGCGCTCTTTAAAGTGGGGCTCTATCCGGCAGACCAACCTCCGCCCGTGGTCGAACAGAGCGACTACATTCAGACCGTGGTGTTTGATGACCTGGTGGCTGCGGAGCAAAAAGTCCGGCACCATCAACTGGATCTGTTAATCCTCACCGACGGTAGCCATCAGTATCGTTACAACCCGGAATCGCAGAACGCCAAAGTACTGCGCGACCTCCTCAATGCCCGGAATCAACATACTGCGCAAGCGGACAACGCCGGATGGCAGGGCAGTGAACTGGAAGGCCGAAAGGTTCGATACGTTGACTGGGTGATCCCAGGGATTCTGGGGATGAATCTCATGTTCAGCGGACTATTTGGCGTGGGCTATGTCATTGTTCGCTACCGCAAGAATGGTGTTCTCAAACGCCTGCAGGCCGCACCGGTCTCCCCCTACAGCTTTCTCGCGGCTCAAGTGCTGTCGCGACTGATGATCATGCTGGCAGTCAGTATCATTATTTACGTCGTCAGCGATTGGTTTATCGACTTTCTCATGCTGGGCAGCTACTGGAATTTGCTGCTGATTGCCCTCACGGGCAACCTCTGCCTGCTGTCTCTGGGACTGATTGTGGCCAGCCGCCTGTCCAACGAAGAGCTGGCCAACGGCCTGCTGAACTTCCTCACCTTCCCGATGCTACTCCTGTCAGAGGTTTGGTTTTCGCTGGATGGCGCCCCCCAGTGGATGAGCCAGGTTGCTCAGCTTCTGCCTCTGACTCACATGGTACAAGCCGCCCGGGAAGTTATGGTCGAAGGGGCTACTTTAGGAGACATCAGCCATCACCTTGTTGTTATGTGTGTCATGACTGCCGTTTTTCTCATTATTTCAGCCAAAATATTCAAGTGGCGGAGCGACTAGACATCGCCTCCCTCGTCCGCCACACGATCCCCCCTGCCGCACTTAAACACCCTTCTGCGATCCCTCAAGCACAAGAAACTGTTCCCTTTGTACACACCAGACAAAAAAGGTGACGTGCAGCGTTGCCTATTTACTCAACATGTATGTATAATAACCCGTCAGATTTGCTAACACTCTTTTTTTAGACTACGCGGGACTTTTTGCCGCTGCTTTTCGAGGTATCCATGAAACACTTAATTACTGTACTGTTGTTAACTGCTGCAACCACAGCATTTGCCGGCCCAAAAAGCCTGAAAGACGCCGGTAGCGGCGAGACCAGCGACGGCCGCACCTTTAATAAAATCGAAGTTGCTTGTCACGGCAGCTCCGACGCTCGTGAAATCATTCAACTGGAAGGCAGCCGCAAGTGGTGCCTGAGCGACGAGTCTTACTGCGGCAAGAAAATGCGCGCAGCTAAAAAAGCCTGTAAATAAGGGCTCTCCCCGTTAGAGTAGCCTCGTCCGCCATGACGAAAGCGTTTGTGCCCCCTTTAACAGGCCGGCTCAAACCCTAAAAAAGGCCAGTTATCCGACTGGCCTTTTTTATCCCCCCCGATGCAAACAACGCGGATTAATCCCGAAAGTTGGTAAACTGCACCGGCATTCCCAACTCAGACTCCCGCAACAGTGCCATCGCCTGCTGTAAATCATCACGTTTTTTGCCAGTCACCCTCACCTGATCGCCCTGAATCTGCGCCTGAACCTTCATTTTTTCAGTCTTGATCAGCTTAACAATTTTTTTGCAAAGCTCACTTTCCAGGCCGGTTCGCACCTTTATTTCCTGCTTCACCTGCTTGCCATAAGCCTTCATCTCGCCCTCTTCCAGGCAGGCAATATCGATTTTGTTCTTGTGCAACGCACTTTTGAGCACATCCAGCATCTGCTCCAACTGGAAATCCACTTCAGCCCACAGTGTGACCAGGTAATCTGTGCGTTCAAACTTTGCGTCCACCCCTTTAAAGTCAAAGCGCGTAGAGATCAGACGATTGGCCTGATCCACAGAGTTCGTCAACTGATGCTTATCCACTTCTGAGACGATATCAAATGATGGCATTGGCTTTCCCCTCTGAAAAAAAGCAGATCATAGCAGATTCAAGGAGAACTGAGTGCTCATACCCGATCACGGCCATTCCCCAATAAGAAGAGCCCTACTGAGAGTAGATTGCGAGTAGCAGACGGGAAAAGTGCCTGAAGGGGCACGGTAGAGACCAGTGAATATCAACAGGGGAAAAGCTTACCGACAGAGCTCTCAGCGTCAGTTCAAGTGCTGTGTTAGTGGCGCGTCCGTGCAATCGAGGAGAACTGTATACATATACAGCCCTGTCGGTAAGTTTTTCCATCATATTCCCAGCGACCAGTCAGGGTCAACCCTTTTTCAGCCCTTAGAGCAAAATCGTTGAACGGAGAAAACCCCACAAAAACAAGGCTCTTACCGTATGCGATCACTTACATACGGTAAACTGGCGATATGGCGCAGAGTACGACCCGTCAGAAAGTCCGGGCACGGGTAAAGTATCTTACGGGCTTGTATTAAAAAGGAATAAAAACCCTCAATCCCGCCAGAGCCGCCACACCAGATGCTGCAATTGCCGCCTCAGCTTCTCCTCAGACATGCAATTCGGTACTGACCTCAGCTCCAATTGCAGTCGCTGCACGGTTGAGACAATCAATTCGGCGTCAGAAACCGGGTCATCAGACCCCACTTGAGTCGCCAGCTCAATCACATCATCAACGAACCTTTGCCGCAGCTCATAGGCAATTTGCCGAAAATGATCTGGCATGTGCAAATCAAAGAAAAACGCCATTTCCACCATCAACCCCTGTGAATCCTCCTGACTGCGCGCAATCATGAAGTCACTTAATTGCTCGGTGATGGCATGGATCGACGCCCTCAGACCCTCTCGGTCCCCCTGAGCACGGCAAGTTTGAATTAACTCAACCTGACCCTGGAAGGACAGAAAATTAGGCGCAATCTGATCGTGCAATTCCTGCTTGTGGAGCCGGAACGCCTCAATCAGCAGCTCAGACAGGTCTTTGAAATAATACGTAGTCAAGGACAGACTGACTGCTGCCTCTTTCGCCACCCCCCTATGGGTCACAGCCCGAGGGCCTGACCGGGCAATGACACGCAACGCGGCCCTGAGGATCTTCAGGCGGGTCTGCTCTCCTTTACTCAGCTTCTGAGTCTTGGTGCTAAGCTTCTGAGTCTTGGTGCTAAGCTGCTGATCACTTGCGGCTCTGGAGCCCGGAGATAAGTTCGGAGCCCGGGTGGAGCCCGGGGCCTGAGTTGATTTCGAGCTTTTTGTTGAATTCGAGTCTTGCATTAACTTCAGATCATTCGTCTACATCGGGGGCTATCATGCTCAGGGCTTGCCTCAAAGGCAACGCGCCTGGCTGTAATGATAACCCTGTTTATAAAATCGCCAGCAACGCCAAGACGCAGAACCACAAAATCAGGCTGCGGCTGAGCAACGGGATAAGAGACTCCACTTCCTGTTCAGTCACACTCTCCAAAGTAACCCCGTCCCCATTCACACTGAGGGCGCCGTGAGTGTAAAACTCCATCACATCCTCGGTACTGTGATCACGACTCAGCAGGTGCTCCTTCCAGCCATGAAAACAGCTGACAAAGTTGCCCGTCAAGGCAAAGCTTAATCCCAATAACCGGACCACCGGCCACTCCAGAAGCCACAAGAGCTGCGCGGAAAACTCCTGCAGCTCTTCAGACTGGTTCGGAGCCTTCTGGGCCAAGGATGCCAAACGATAAAATACCGCCCCGATCGGCCCCAACAAAGCAAACCAAAAAATGGCGGTAAACCAGCGCTCCAACCCCTGATAACCCGCTTTACGCAACACCTCACGATGCAACTCGGGCCAATCTGAAATTTCATTCGCATCCACACCCAAACGCTGTGCATACTCCGTGGCCACTTCGTTATCATTGCGGTGATACGCCTCGCAGTAGCCGGCCAGCCACTCACTGTAGTTGCCCCGCCCTAGACTGAAAAGCAGCAAAGGGATAGAGGCCAGAAAATAGAGTCCGCCCGAAATCTGATCCAACAGCCCCAGGCACAACCAGAGCAGCAGTAGAGGCAACACCACCAGGGCCAGCAGCTGCAGTCCTGCATTGCCTTCAAACCAGCTGCGGGTGGTGTCCGACCAGTCGTCAAACCAGCCATCACGATGAAAGGTGTCGACAGACCCCCAATATTGCACCAAAACAAATACGATGATGATGGCCACAAAGGTCATGTTTTAACTCCTTGTCCTATTGTTATAAGCCCGACGTCTCTCTGTCCGGCTATTTTTTCTGCGGTGGTACTTTGATCTACGACACTGTTTATCTACGACATTGCTGTATTAATGGCGGTTGTTTTAGCTGCGCCGGATCTTTTATCAATACCGGATTTATGATCCCTTCCAAAAGCTGTGTGGATCCGATTACCGGCTTGCCAACCCATCAAGGTAACGCGGCCAGTCGAAAGCCGGACCGGGATCCGTTTTCCGCCCGGGCGAAATGTCTGAATGCCCGGTAATCCGCTCCACTGATATGGCGGGGTAATGTCTCATCAGAGTGTCCGTCAGTCGCTGCAGGCAAGCATATTGCTGATCAGTGTACGGCTGCTCATCCGTGCCTTCCAACTCGATACCAATGGAGAAGTCATTACAGCGCTCCCGACCATTGAAAGTGGAGGCGCCTGCATGCCAGGCCCGTGCACCCACCGGGACAAATTGAGTCAGTGCCCCCTGACGGCTGATAAAAAAATGCGAAGAGACCTCCAGGCCGACGATCTCCTGAAAAAAGGGATGCGCAGCGTGGTCCAGCTGGTTACAGAAAAACTGCTGCACACAGCCATTTTCAAATTCACCAGGCGGCAAACTGATGTTGTGAATCACCAACAGTGAGATGTCTTCAGGGTCGGCACGTTCGTCACAGTTTGGGGAGGGAACACAAACAGCCGCATTGACCCAGCCCTCTGCATCCACGCTCAGGGGAAGGTTGGATGCGTGAGCCGCCCCGGAGTCCTCGGAATGCGTCGAATCCTGTGGGGGCTTGTCTTTTGGCTGGGGAGGCATTCGTATACCGTCAGTCGGGTGATTGGCGTTCATCCACCAAGATTACACAACTGCGGCGCGGTTCACCAGTTTGAACGACATCGGTTTGCGGGCACTGGCGCTTGCGAAGACACCCGTGGCCAGGCACATTGCTTCAATGACAGGGGCTCTATACACACCCGCTGAAAGCCACAGTCGGCTCTTGGGGTTACCAGGCCCGCTCGCGACGGCCTGTTGCCCCCAGTCTTGAGGCTGCCTGTTGACCTCAGTCTTGAGACTACCTGTTGACCTCAGTCTTGAGACTACCTGTTGACCCAAGTCTTGAGACTACTTGCTTCTGGTCTCGCGCAAATTACCGATGACCGACTCCAGCGCACGGTCAAACAGCATGCCGTCGTCCAGCGCCCTGAAAACCTTGGTTTCCAAGGCTCGTGCCAGCTCTTTTCGGCTTTTTTCGGCCACCTTCATCCCGCTGCGGTTCACAAAGATAAACTTATCAACCGCCTTCATCACTGCGGCCAAACGACAGCGAAAAACGGGCTGGCCGGGCTCAGCCACTTCGAACCAGGCCCCCTGAGCAAACCGGTCCACTTGCCCCAACCAGGCAGCAGAAACCTCTGAATCAGGCTGGCTGCTTTTACTGCCGTCACCGTCCATGATTACACTTTTTTCGGGGCGTGTGGGTTGAGCAGGTTTCGAGTCACCCCGCCCGGGTCCTCCCGCTTTTCGTTCAGGAGGTTCTGACGACCTCAACTCAGGCTTATCCGTCACTGGGGATGCTACCGAGAACCCGGCATTTACCGGATCGATTGAGCCGGGATCCCCCGCCTTTCCGGCTGCGTGTCTGGCATCAGGTGCCGCAACATCAATGGCGCTCGCAACAGGAGGCTGCCCCAGGGGCGCACGCATACGACGCAAGTGCTCTGCTTCCAACTGCTGCAACAATTTGTTCATTTCCAACGGGTTGTACGAAATTTCTTCAAACCCTTTGCGCAGGTTTTTCAACAACCCCGGCAACATTCCCATGAAGCGTTTACGGGCCGGCGCATCCAGAATTGCGGTAACCGACCAAACCAGATCGTCAACCACCTGGCTAACCGCCTGCCACGCCTCGGTATCACTACCGCACTTTAACAGGGTGATAAACATCACGTTATGCCAGGGTCCATCCAGAATGATGGACACACAGGCCGGCAGCTCTCTCCCCTGAACAATGGCATCAATCTGTTCACTGACTTGAGAGCGGACAAACTCAGACTTGGCCTTACCCCCTTCAGCATCCACTGTACGCTTTTCCAAAACATCGGCTCGACGCCGCTCCTTCTCAGTAAAGGCAAGAAAATCCGTTAACAACGCATCAAAAATAGCAGCGTCGTCCTCAAAGTCCGCAATAACCACCTCGATGATGGACACTACTTTTTTGAACAGAGGGTCCTCTTGAATCCCCTTATCCGGTTCCTGCCAACCCAATGCGGCAGTGGCCAACTCATTCAACAAACGCCGGGCCGGGTGACCTGCGCGGATAAAAAAGGATTTATCCACAATGGCGACTTTCAACAGCGGGATCTGCAAGCGCGCCAACTGACGTTGCATGCTTGTCGCCAGGCTTCTGTCGTCCAGGATAAATTGAAACAGCATGTAGATGAGATTCATCACATCCTGATCCTCTGAGGACACGCACGTTTTAGCTTTCGCGGACCGTTGCAACAACTGCGTCAATTGAGTCGCATCAAGTAAATGTTGTGCTCCGGAATTGGTCATCGGCTGGTACTGCAAGGCAGTCAACAATTCCGCAAGCTCGGTCACGGATAAGGCCAGCGGCTCCCCCTCTACGCCAGTGGCACCAGAGGAAGAAGGAGCGCCAACCGCAGCATCGCCGGCGGGAACCTGAGGGCCAGCCGTCTTGTTGAGAGCGGCTACCCCCCCCCCTGCTTGAGCAGGCATTTCCGATTCACCGGGCGTCAATAAACCGCGTAACTGCTCCAACACCGGCGCCTGAACGGCAGCTGTTTGAGCCGTGCCTGCACCTTGCTGACCGTTCGCGGAAGCGGAGCGCTGCGCTGAAGTGTTTGTTTGGCGTTGCTGGCTGCTGTCATGAATCGCCAGCGAAGGCAATACATTCTGTTGAATTAACACGCTGTTCAGGATCTGGTAGATCTTACTCAACTGAGCCATGACGGCCTTATCAAAGAGCTTCAGTAAAACCAGCTTGGCTTTAATGTCCACCTCGAGCGGTTCAATGACACTCAAAAAACTTTTGCACAACACATCCGGGCCAACGGGATTGTTCATTTGATACACTTTGGCTGGGACCAGGCTGTTGAGTCGCAAAGCAATGTGTTGTGCCCCTTCGGCGCACGACGTCAGCGCCTTCGCCGTCATGCTTTCGACCGCCACCTGAAACTCCAGAGTATTATCAACCAGTTTCAGATCGTTCGTCGCCAGGGAAGTGTCAGCGGCTTCTTCCGGGATTGCCCGCGACAACGCCGTATAGGCACGATCCAGTTGGGCGAAAAAATGTTGTTCGGTTTCACGGCGTTTAAGCCGTACTTCGCGCATAGCCTCAAAATAGATGTTTTGATCCTGATTGCTCGTGGCTTTATCTGCCAGATCAAACAGAGCATCGTCCGCGCCACTAAAGAGACTCGTCAGGGTTTGCTGCAATAGAGCTGTCGCCTTTTCCCGCACCCGATGCACCGGTGCTGGCAAGCGTGCCAGGGACACCTGCGCTGAGCGCATGGGCGCTTCCTCAGGGGAGGCTGAGACTAAAGACACCACATTCGATGCCCCGTTGAAGTTCTTTGACTTGTCAAACACCTTTTGTCTATTCCTCAGGCCAGCGGTCCCAAACATCTGCCTCTGAAATTGCGAAAGCCCATCAAGGAAAATGCGGGAAAACAGGGAATCGTCTTATACCAGAGTGCGAATCGAGTATAATTCAGGGGAGTTGACGTACCAGAGACAAACACTGTATTCGAGAATATCATCACGTTTTGATATAAGCTGAAATCATTCTTATAATCTTAATGCAACTTTATGACACTCTCTAGAACCAGTGATTAGTTGACCCCAGGCATTGACACCAAACAATCACAACAGGAGAACCCACGATCATGCCCCCCTCCCAAGCCCCCTCTGACACCCGAGCCATGGGCAAAGGCATGCTCATTGTATTCTGGCTGCTGGTGATAGGCCTGCTGACCTGGGGTTTCGGCAACTGGGAAGAAAGCCAGATCAACCCCAACACCTCCCCCAACAGTTCAATAAACGCTCAATACCGGGAGGTGGTGCTGGACAGTAACCGCCAACACCACTACGTGGCCTCCGGCCTGATCAACCAGCAACCGGTGGTGTTTCTGCTCGACACCGGCGCGACTGATGTCGTGATCCCCCAAAGACTGGCCAACAAGCTCGGCCTGAAAGCCGGTAACCCTCAGATTGCTTCCACTGCCAACGGCAACGTCACGGTCTATTCAACCCGACTCGACAACGTTGCGCTCGGGGACATCCACCTGACCGACGTTCGCGCCAGCATCAACCCCGGCATGCGCGGCAACGAGGTGCTATTGGGCATGAGCGCCCTCAAATCCATTGAATTCCGGCAGAGCCAGGGACAACTGGTGCTCAGGCAGGCCGTTTGGCCCGAGTAGGCGGCGTTGGGGCTGAATGGCGGGCATGCCCAAGCCGGGATTTACTGATAGAATCCAGCCCATATATTGAGAACACGTTATTAAGAACACAGAACAACTCGTCATTGCGAGGCACGAAGTAATACCCAGGGAAGAACTCGTCATTGCGAGACACGAAGCAATCTCCAGGGAAGAACTCGTCATTGCGAGGCACGAAGCAATCTCCCTGGCCTCGCGCCAGGATTGACGAGTAATGCAAAACAACAAAGTCTATACAGACGATAGAAGCACACTGAGTAGACTGAACAGTCAGGCATGCTACCTAAGTTGTAGCCCCAAAAAACAGACCCAACAAACAGGCTCACCATGATCGACACCATTCCCGGACTCCTCCAAGACCTGCAACACAGCGTCAAAATTGCACTGGCAGAAGATATTAAAGACGGCGACATCACTGCCCGCTTGATTCCCGAGGGCGAGCCCGGCGAAGCCACCATCATTACCCGTGACGACTGTGTCATCGCCGGTGTCGCCTGGGTCGATGAAGTCTTCAAGCAGCTGGATAATACCGTCGAAGTCACCTGGCACGTGGCCGACGGCGATCACGTCACAGCCAACTCACCGCTGTTCAGCCTGAAAGGCAGTGCCCGCTCGCTGCTCACCGGCGAACGCAGTGCCCTGAATTTCCTGCAGCTGTTGTCCGCCACCGCCACGGTCAGCAACCGCTACGCCAAGCTGGTCGAAGGTACGGGCGTGAAACTGCTGGACACCCGCAAAACCATTCCCGGCCTGCGCACCGCCCAAAAATACGCCGTGACCTGTGGCAACTGCTTTAACCACCGCATCGGTCTTTACGATGCCTTCCTGATCAAGGAAAACCACATTGCCGCCTGCGGAGGCATCACTCAGGCCATCACCACCGCCAAACAGCAGGAGCCCGGCAAACCGGTCGAAGTGGAAGTCGAAAACCTGACCGAATTTAAAGAAGCCCTCGCCGCAGGCGCCGATATTGTGATGCTCGACAACTTTTCTTTAGACGACATGCGCGAAGCTGTGCGGTTTAATAAAGAAGAGAATAACAGCAACACCAAACTGGAAGCCTCCGGCGGCATCACCGACGAAACCCTGCGGCCGATCGCCGAAACCGGGGTTGATTACATTTCGATCGGGGCACTGACCAAAGATTGCAAGGCCGTGGATCTGTCGATGCGCTTTAAGATGTAAGGGCTGAAGGCGATACCCTTCACCTGCCCGACCATAAGCAGTGCCTCAGGCCACTCCAGGAAGATAGCGTTGCCATTGCCATTCCAGCAGCAGAGTAACAACCCCCGCTGGGTTGTAGCCCTGTTCTGGCCGAACCACTGGTGATGCACGTACGAGCATTGAATTGGGATCCCCTACGAGCATTGAAAACGCGTCACTACAAGACGCGACGTGGCAACCTCAGGCATGCCGTAGTAAACATAGATATACGCACAGCCATTAAAAACTCGTCATTGCGAGGAGCGAAGCGACGTGGCAATTTCTCAGCCCACGAGCCCGGCCCCAAAAAGGAATTCATCACTTACATGACCAGCCTGCTTCAGAAAATCAACAACAGAGAAGCCACCGTCGGCATCATCGGCCTGGGCTACGTGGGCTTGCCACTGGCCTTAACGGTGAGCGAGGCGGGCTACCGCAACGTCATTGGCTTTGATGTGGATCTCGGCAAAATTCAGCAACTGAGAGACAACCTCAGCTACATCAAACACATTGATCTACAGCGCATTCGCAACGCCAACGACAAGGGTTTTCAGGCCACCACCGACTTTGCCCTCATCGCCAACACCGATGTGGTCATTCTGTGCCTGCCCACGCCGCTGTCCAAACACCACGAGCCCGACCTGCACTTCATCCGCGACACGCTGCAAACCTGCAAGCCCTATTTGCACCAGGACCAGCTGATATCGCTGGAAAGCACCACCTACCCCGGCACCACCGAAGAAGAAATTGTGCCGCTGGTCGAAGAGCTCGGCCTCACCCCCGGGCAAGACATCTTTGTGGTTTACTCGCCAGAACGGGAAGACCCTGGCAACCAAGAGTTTCCGACCCATAAGATCCCCAAGGTCCTTGGCGGTATCACAAACGCCTGCGCCCAGGCTGGGGAAGCTTTTTACGGCAGCATCGTCGAGCGGGTGGTCACCGTCAGCTCCACCAAAGCCGCCGAGATGACCAAACTGCTGGAAAACATCCACCGCGCCGTTAACATAGGCCTGGTGAACGAAATGAAAATGGTCGCCGACAAAATGGGCATCAACATCCACGAAGTCATCGACGCCGCCGCCACCAAACCCTTCGGCTTTACCAAATACACCCCCGGCCCCGGTCTCGGTGGACACTGCATCCCCATCGACCCCTACTACCTGACCTGGAAAGCCAAAGAGTACAACATCAACACCCGCTTTATTGAACTCTCCGGCGAAATCAACCGCGGTATGCCAGCATGGGTGGTGGGCAAACTGATGGACGCCCTCAACGACCAAGGCAAAGCCCTTAAAGGCAGCAAAATCCTGATCCTGGGCATTGCCTACAAAAAAGACATCGATGACGCGCGGGAAAGCCCGGCCATTAAAATTATGGAAATTTTGAGATCAAAAGGCGCTGACGTAGCTTACAGCGACCCACACATTCCGGTATTCCCGAAGATGCGCGATCACCAATTTGATTTACAGAGCGTGGAGTTGACGGTGGAGAATATTGAGGGGTTTGATGCGGTGGTATTGGCGACCGGGCATGGGGCGTTTGATTTGGGGGTTGTGGGGAGGGCTGCTCTGCTTGTTGACTGTGTAAATTCTACTTTAGGGGCGAGCTACAGTAAAATTTCAGCTTAGAATCGAACAGCGTAATATCCCAAGAGCTGCACTCGGTCACAGCGGCGACACTAACAAACCTTGAGGCCGATTAATAAGAGCAGCTGCAATTAAGATAATGGCCCAGGCTTTAAAAGCTTTGGAAAATGAGCGGATATTCTTATAAAAGAAAATGTTTCCGCTTTATCAGTGCAAGACTACACATAGGAACACCATGAGAATAAAACATCATATTGACAAGCTGAAACGCAACATTACTGCCAGAATATATAAAATTCAAAACAGCCAAAAAAAGCAGTTTGAATGCCCTATTTGCAACTATAACGGTCCCTTTATGGACATCAACCCTACAACCGGGGTCAGAAAACATGCAAAATGCCCAAATTGCAACGCACTAGAAAGACACCGAATGCAATTCATAATACTAAATCAAGTTCTAAACGGCTTGGATACTAGCACCATGAAAATCCTACATTTCGCTCCAGAACCATTTTTCCAAGAATACTTTACAGCTAAATTCGGCAAATATGAAAGTGCAGACATATTCATGAAAGGTGTTGATCATAAAGTTGACATTCAGAACTTACCATTCGATGACAATAGTTATGACTTTATCTTTGCTTCGCACGTGTTAGAACATATCCCTGATGATGATAAAGCAATCTCAGAAATAAATAGAGTACTAAAACCAAACGGCATAGCATTTCTTCCAGTTCCAATTGTGGTAGAAAAAACAATTGAATACCCAGAACCCAACCCCCAAGAGTCATATCATGTCAGGGCGCCTGGTTTAGATTATTTTGATAGATACAACCAGCACTTTAAAAAAACTGAGATATTCGAATCAGGCTCTCTCCCTGAGAAATATCAATTGTTTATTTTTGAAGACAGAAGTCAAAGACCTACAAAAGAAAATCCTTTATTACCGGCAATAACAGGCGAGAAGCACATCGACGTTATTCCTGTATGCTACGCATAAGTCATTGGTCTTACCCGGTATTAGTGTCACCTGTTAATTCGTACGCTATATAGCATATACGACTCCTACTTCGAGCATTTGACACGAAACACATTACTGGATATGCATGAACAACATATACTCTAGGCAGTAAACACCTGCCCCAACGAGTATTAGCCTTTTACCGAGTCAATATTCACGGACATCAGCCATCTTACCGTTCCAAAAAAGTTAAAAGTTTTTGATTATGAAACAAAAAGTAGCAATATTCCGCTCTACACTGCTTCAGATCTCGGAGACCTTTATTCGAGATCAGGCAAACACCCTGAGCTCATGGGAACCAATTTTGATTGGGCGCACAGAGCTCAATGGAGGTTTAAAAACCCCCAACATCAAACGCGAAATTGTGCCAGAACTAGGCAGCACGCTTCATCGCTTATTCCACTTCTGGTTACAGCGGCCCGAGACAGACCTAGTTCAAAAGTTACAACAATTACAAGTCAGCTTAGTACACGCCCACTTTGGCACCGATGCCACCCGTATTTGGCCGAGTGTAAAAGCTGCCAAGCTTCCTATGTTAGTCACTTTGCATGGTCAAGATATCAACATCCATAGAAAGTGGTGGGAAGCCGGACACGGTGGGTTGCGAGGAAAAGTTTATCCTCGTCGATTATTAAGCATGGCTAAAGACCCTTCCGTCTATTTTATTGCTGTATCCAAAGCAATTAAGCAAAAGGCTATTGAATACGGTATTCCTGAAGAAAAAATCAATGTATCTTACATCGGTGTAGATACAGCGCGGTTCGAACCTGGCAGTTTACCCATTGGACAGCGCCGTAAGCGTATTCTGTTCGTTGGGCGCATGGTCGAAAAGAAAGCGCCGTTAGCTATGATCCGAGCCTACGCAGAAGTGCGAATACGAATACCGGACATAGAGCTGGTGATGATCGGTACAGGTCCACTGTTAGAAGATGCCAAGCAACTGGCCAAAGAGCTGGCTGTTGATGTTGAATTTTTGGGTACACAAAGCTCAGATGAGGTGCTTGCACAATTGCATCAGGCACAGGTTTTTTGTTTACCCAGCGTCACAGCAGAAAATGGCGATGCGGAAGGCTTGCCTATAGCCATTCTTGAGGCTATGAGCTGCGGTATTCCTTGCATCGCCACTCGACATAGTGGAAATCAGGAAGCAATTAGTAATAACTTCACTGGCTACCTGATCCCAGAAAAGGGTCATGTGGAGTTTGTTGAAGTCCTGACACTCATACTAAATAACCCAGAAAATTTGTATTCAATGTCGAAGAATGCCAGACACCGCGCAACTCAATACTTTAACATCCAACTCAACTCAACGCTTCTTGAAGCGAATTACATAATATCTACCGGCCAAAATTATGCTCAATAGAATGCGTACCCTTCTCTGCAAGGCTCCAGCCTGGTCAAAAATCGAACGATTCGATCCGGCTTGGCGTCTTCGAATCAAACGAATGGCATCGTTTATCGGAAACAACGATCAGGTTGTAATTGATGTTGGGTGTGGCCCCATGTGGCTCAGAGAGTATATCCCAGAAAGCACGACATATATTGGGATTGACTACATGAAACGTGGAGATGAAATGATAGTCTGCGACATTAATAAAGAAAATCTACCAGAGATGCAGGCAGACGTATGGTTTATTAGCGGTTGCCTTGAATACATAAACGATATTGAAAAGTTTATAACGACCGCATCAACGTTAACTAACAAATTCATTATATCCTACTGTTCGACAGATTATTTTCCTATAAAGGAAGAAAGAATAAAAAGAGGCTGGAAAAACGACCTTACCGAACAAGAAATACAATCACTTTTTTGCAAATATGGCCTAGTAGAAAAACATTATGAATTATTACCCTCAAGCAATTCACTTTTTGTATTCGAAAAACTAAATTAATATGGCAAACGTAATTATAAACTCAACAGCCGTTCGTAATAATGGTGATATCGCACTAATAACCGCACTAGAGGATATGTTATTAGCTCAAGGACACTCTGTGCTAATTGCCACGCCACACCCAGACCAATTGAGAGAGTTCCAACACCGCAGCAATATTTGCGGCGAGGTACTCGGCTATAAAAAAAGCATATTTCGACTCCCATTGCTAGCAGATATAGCCGCATTAGTGTGCTTACTATCATCTTCTGCCTACCGAAAAGCAGACATATTAATTGGAGCACCCGGAGGATACATTAACTCTTACTATGGATTCACTTGGCGCAGTGCAATTTATCGCTGGGCTAGTAGGCTAGGAAAAAAAACAGCAATTTATGCCCAGTCTGTTGGCCCGTTGAATTCGCAAGATCAAGAAGGCCTAGCCAAACTGTCAAAAAACATTAACCTTATAATGGTTCGTGACAAGTGGTCAAAAGACAATGCAATAAATGCTGGGTACCCAGCAGAAAAAATACTGCCATCTATAGATGCCATATTCCTCACACCACCCTCTCCAACCAACTCTAAAAGCTCAAAGAAAGTCATAGGTATTTCAGTAAGACAATGGCATCACGACCAACGTGATGAAGAAACCTATATCAACATTATTTGCCATTTATCTGAAATAGCTCTTAACAAGGGTTATTCAATTGAGTTCATATCAACTTGCCAAGGCATACCAAATTATATTGATGACTCAAGGCTAGCTTGCAAAATTGCAGGCATTGTTATAAAGAAAACTGGAAAAGGTTCACTCATTACTATTAATACAGAAGCACATAGTCTTGAAGAACTCAAAGAGCGGGTCTCAACTTATAGATGTATTTTAGGAACAAGGCTTCACATGTGTCTTATCTCACTTTTGCATGGAGTTCCTGCATTTAATATCTCTTATGAGCAAAAAGGGAAGGAATGCTATAAATATATGACGCTAGATAATTATTCAATTGATTACAACGAACCACTGAAGGAAGCCCAAAATAAGTTTTCTTCATTTTTGGCAGAAGAACATAAAATAAAAAAAATACTACCAGGCATATTGGCACATCAACATCAGCGAGCACTACAGGACTTTAAAGAATTTATGATCCGTTTGAACTAATTTAACTTTAAAACTTCTACACCATTCATTATCTTTCATGAATATCTAAAACACAATTTATCAGCATAAGCCTACTGAACTTCACGTTCTTCTTCATCTGGACAACCGCCTCATGCATTATACATGCAGTTTTACAACTGATACTGACAGCCTTTCTGACGCCAGCCGTAACCGTCAGGCGAACTCATCTTTAAATTCTGTGTTAAACCCACAATCATAGTGTCCACCTATTTTTAAGTGGACACCTATTATGGATATCTTAAGCAACAGGGAGATGAGACAAGGCAGTTGGCTCTTGATCTGGGCATGTTTCCAGTCGTGCCACCAAAGGTTAATCGACTGACACCGTGGGAGTATGACAAGGAGATCTACAAAAAGCGCAATGAAGTAGAGCGCTTATTTAGACGGCTAAAGGGATTCCGGAGAATCTTCAGCCGCTTTGAGAAACTGGATGTTGTATTCCGATTTTTATTAACTTCTCACTGATTGCTGACAAGCTAATTAGTGTGAACAGGCCCTAGTAAAAGAAACGTTTTTAATGCCCCCGTTATAATAGACAACCTAGTGGGGCCTCTAATGACTAAAAAAGTGATTATCCAATGAAAATAAGCGAAACCCATTCTAACCGAAGGCCTCATAACTGGTTGGCATATGATATAAGCGATCACTTTTTGCAGAAACACTCAAAGCTATATAAAGGGGTACTCTATGATTTTGGGTGTGGCGAAGCGCCTTATAGAAATTACTTTATGACACATGCGGAGAAGTATATAGGCGTAGATTGGTCTGGGAGCACTCATAATACTACGGCCGATATCGCAGCAGATTTGAACAAACCACTTCCAATAGAGTCAAGTGTGGCCGACACAGTTGTATCCCTTTCTGTCTTGGAACACCTTTGCGAACCTCAAAATATGCTCGATGAAGCTTATCGCATCCTAAAGCCAGGTGGAAATATTGTTGTTCAAGTACCTTGGCAGTGGTGGGTACACGAAGCACCATATGACTATTATCGCTACACCCCCTACGGATTAAAGTATCTAATAGAGAAAGCTGGCTTCATAGATGTGGCAGTAGAACCCCAATCTGGTTTTTTTAGCATGTGGATCTTGAAAATCAATTACTTCAGTAAAAGGTTTATTCTGGGACCGAAACCTCTTCGGTTCATTTTAAAGTTAGCACTGTCATTGTGTTGGTTTTTGGGACAAAAGGCTGCACCTTTGTTGGACAAACTTGATCGCCAGTGGGAACTAGAGACCTGCGGTTACTATGTGACAGCCAGGAAGACTCGAGATGAATTTTAAAGCCCAAGCTGTCAGCGGTGTCAAATGGACCACCTTATCCACGCTGATCATTACTTTGCTCCAATTCATCCAACTCTTCATTATAGCTCGCCTGTTGGACCCGGAAGATTTCGGATTAATGGCGATAATCATGGTGGTCATTGGGTTTGCGCAAGCATTTCAAGATATGGGTATTAGCAGTGCAATAATCCAACGTCAGGAGCTTAGCCATTCACAGCTTTCAAGTCTGTACTGGCTGAACCTTGCATCAGGGGTCGTACTTTGCCTAATTGTTATTACGATTTCTCCCTTAGTAGCTAACTTTTACAATGATCCAAGAATCACCAACCTAATGGCAATACTTTCCAGCGTATTCATATTGGTCGCCGTAGGTAATCAGTACCGCATTTTATGCCAAAAAGAAATGGATTTCTCTACCTTGGAAATCATAAATGTAAGCTCTTCTTTTGCCGGTCTAGTGGTTGCTGTTGTCTCTGCTGTACAGGGATTAGGAATTCTCGCCCTAGTATATGCCATGCTAACTCAGGCTGGTTTGGCTAGTTTATTGTTTCTATGGATCGGCCTTTACCGATACCACAAACCTTCACTTGTTTACCAACACTCTGAACTTAAAGGATTCTATAGTTTCGGGTTTTATCAAGTGGGGGAACGATGTATTAACTACATCGCAACCAATGCAGATAAAATGTTAATAGGCAAGCTGGTAGGTATGAATGCTACCGGTTTCTACAATCTTGCTTGGAATCTGATAATTTTTCCTGTGAGCAAGGTCAACCCAATCATCAACAAAGTAGCCTTTCCCATTTACTCTAAGATACAAAATAATACGGCCGCTCTCAGCCGCTACTACACATTCAATGTAAAAGCCCTGTCTATTATCACGATACCTATTTTGGCTTTCCTCTTTTTCTTCTCTCACGAGATTGTTCAGATAGTGTATGGAGAAGGTTGGGACACAACTGCAACTTTACTACCGATACTTGCCTTAGTTGGGATATTGAGGGCTCTGGGCAACCCTGGTGGTGCACTCATTCTAGCCCTAGGCTGGGCGAATGTAGGGTTCTGGTGGAATCTTTTATGGGCTCTTTGCATCGTGGCAGCTTTAACAACTGCGCTAATTATTTCACCAACACCACAGACTGCGGCTTACACATTATTGGGGCTGTCATTAACACTAGGAACGTGTTGGCATATCTTGGTTGCTAAAATTTCCAAATTTAATTATTGGCCAATTGCAAGATATTTTTTGAAAATATTCGCTGTCGTAATGACGATTGGCTGGCTCGGCTCATTAATAGTTAAGGCCGTTGATTTAAATAGTCCTCTCTTACGAGTTCTCATTGGAGGTTTTGTCTGTGGGACAGTATATATTGCGTACCTCTTATTATTTGAGAAGAGTATACTTAATAGCCTTAGAAGAGAAACTTAAATACTCAGCGTCTACGACTTACGAGAGGATATGCATCGTAATATTGTAACCACAACCCGAGCTCACTAAATTAATTAAGTGTCAACTTTACTAACCGGCGACAGCGGTTGAGTCCAACTCTTTGTTAGTTCCTCTTGCTCTGATACAGAGTAGATATAGGAGGGTGGCATCGTGTAAAAACCCTCTCTTTGCATTTTGCGAAAATCCGTATCGAGCGGAAATAAGCAACAATTACCACTTCGATCGCAGACAATTCTATAGAAAAATCCGTAGAACTTTTGCAGAAACTCATGGATTTCATCGAAAAACTCCTCATAAGCTTCAATATATACCGTACTTGGTTGAGCTTTTTTTAGCATTAAAGCAGCCCCTTTAATAGCTGCCAGCTCAGCACCCTCGACATCAACTTTAAATAAATCAAAATTCTTATCTTGAAAAACCTCATCGATTGTCACAACTTCAACTGGTACCAATTGAGAGCCTTTGAATACTTCCGGAAATTTTTCAACAATTTTACCACTTAGAGTGGAGCCCTGGTTGTGCGCTGTTGACACTCTTAATTGCATTGAGCCCGATTCATCGCTAAGAGCTTTCTCATGAATAAAGAGTTGCTCTCCACGACAGTTGGCCTTCAGCCTTTCTGTTAATCGTGGGTCTGGCTCAAAACCATGAATTTCCTTTGCTCCCGAAATTTTGGCCAAGAGGCATGTGAACCCAATATTTGCTCCCGCATCTAGAACTATATGACCAGGTTTGACAAAGCGGCTTAGTACCCATAAGTCCATTCCTAGTGGGCCAGTAACTTTATTCCTCTTTATGTATTCAAAATAGCTACGCTCATGTCTCCACTTTAGATCAAGTTTTAGTGAATGTCCTGCAAACGAAATTACTACATTGCGAGGATAAAAAGCAGACATAAATCGATTAATCATGATGCTCGGCATTCTCATTAGCTTACGCACTGCTTATTCCTTGTCGGTGATATTTTGTGGGGTGGATTATTAATAGTGATCAAGCAACTATTACCGCAACTTACCAATGACTTGCTTGGCTTTTGTTGTCGTTACGAGCAGCTCTCATCAGGGTGTATTACATCGAAATAACGGCTGTCACAACCAGCTACTTATGAATCCATCATTGTTTATTTTGGGGAGGCCATAGATTCAAATGAGCTTCTAAAAAAACTTTTAGTTATTTCTATACTCAGATCTTCTTTAGAAAAATAATCAACATCCAACAAATATCGAATGATAAATTTTGATAGCCTATCACCTGTCAACTGCGAATAAATGGACTCCCCTAAAAACTCAACATCTTTCCCCAGGATAACAGCCATCAAGCCAACAGAAGAGTTTATAGTTACCACCTTATCTGACTCATAAACTAATTCAAGAGTGTCCCCTTTGCTCAAAAGTGTTCCATCACAATAATTTACTTGATGGCAAATATCACGCACATGATCAACATCAGTTTCCGCCGGGTGCAGTTTCACAAGTAATTCTAGAGAAGCACTTTTAGCCATTTCACTAGCGATTTTAATCCCCTCTATATTCCCTATGCTGCTATTTAAAGTTAATTGCGTATCATTATTGACCTGACAAGGAAATAGCAAATAGGGCTTTACAATACGTACATCTCTAGTCTCCGCTACTATCGACTTTCGCATTACTTTGCTCAAACCTCTAGAAACATATGATTTATTACTCTGATCAAGTACTCTAAAGAAACAAAACCCAACCCAGTCAATTAAATACTCAAACCGAAACTTAGATGCAAGCGCAGCCTGTTTTGGTCTCAAGCAAGAACTTAGGTAGCCCGACTTCCATCGCTCAAATTCTTCGTAATCAACCTCAACCTCATCCAATATCCCAATGTTTTTATAAAGTAGTGATTTGGCATTTACACCTTCTGGGTCAATAAATATTTTTCCCGGAATATTCGCAAGCTCAAAAAATAGAGTTTCCACAGATCTATCTTTTGCACAATCCGCTATAGCTTTGGCCACACTGGAAGAACCGTTAAATATAAAGCACTTCTTAACATATCTATTGGCGAAAACCCTATCAGCAAAACAATACGAGACCGTATACAATTTTGAAGCCATCGATTCATCTTGATAGCCAGCTTTGACTTCATGAAAAGAAGACCAATCTTGATTTATAACTTCGAATTTTAAAATATCAACATCACTGACAACATGAGCATCTATTTTTTTTAATCTTGATTTAAAGTACACCGAGTATGACGCAGTAATTATTGACACACGGTAACCACAACCCGTTATTGCATCAAAGAACCTTGAAAAGAATCCATACCGCTCAAGATTATCAATATAAAAAACCACAGACTGCCTTAGATCCATGACTTACGACCAAACAACCTTTTAAAATCTCCAAAAAATGTTTGCAACGTTGTGTATTTCACAAAGTCACGAATGTTTATTCTTTCTTTTTCCGCCAATACCAACCGCATTCTTTGTCTCTTGATTTGTCTTCTATTCATGTATGGCTTATATCGCTCAAAGAAGACCTTAAATCCATCAAGCTTTTTGGATTGGTTGCTAATTCTTGGCCTCATCAATGATTTATCGACTACCATACTAGGATTAGCGGTTCTAATTGCTACTTTATATTTCAAAATGAGCTTCATCCACATATCGTAATCCTGGCAAGCAGGCAAGTTTGGATCAAATAGACCTACCTCTTTAAACTTATACGTCTCCGTAAAGACTTGATTGGTCGCGCAGTTTTCTAGCAACATATCTTCGAGTTGAATTTTTTCTTTCCGATACTTAGTAAACTTTCTTTCTTTATTATCAAACTCTAAAATCTCATCACTACAAACAAATGCCAATTCCGGACTGTAATTTTCTAATAAGTTTTCTACCCTATCAGGCAAAAAATAGTCATCGTCATCTAAGCCGGTTATATACTGGCCGGCGGATGACTCAACAGCTAAATTTCGAGCAGCATTGGCACCTTTTATGCGCCCATGAAAAAAGCATCGATAAGAACTTTTTCCAATCCCAGCCAAATATTTATCAATATTATAAATGTCACTATCAACAACAATGATGATTTCAATATTCTGATAAGTTTGAGCCATTACCGACTCAACAGCTCTTCTCAACAAAGGTGAATCACCCCTAGTAGGAATATAAACTGTAACCAAACCTTGGTTCATAAATCACTACTCAAAGAACAAATTAAACAATGTAAAGAATTATACGATCGGCTTTTACATGAAGGCCAACCACTTTCAGGAACCAACGCGCTGCTTAACTCAAAAAAATTTTTTCTTCCTTTTACACACATCGTCCCTTCAATTGACAGTTGAAACTATTCTGACAAGGTCTTTCTCGCAGCAACATCCACTTTTCAGCAATGAAAACCTTATGCTTTTCAGATACGTTAAGACCATTCCCCTACTTTCCCGCTTTAGCTAGTATAGCTTGATTAAAGTTTCCCACTCATAAAACCAATGTTCTAACAAACACATTATCATCGTAACAATATCTTTATTTTTAAATTTAAACCAAGCGCCATGACCTATCAGTACACATCGAAAGCAACGGGGTCAATAGGGATCAACCTTTCACCACTCGACTTGCAATAACGCCTCCAGATCTACCCGCCTTACACTAGAACATATAAGTCCAACCAAATAAAACACACGCATCATCAACTCAAACCAATCAAATTTTTTTTAATCCTTTGCGCTCTTTTCTTTCTTTTCCTTGATACTATTTCTCTAATCAACGAACTTGGCAACAACGGATGTAAAACCATATAAACAAGTGCTACTAGCGCTGAAGCCAACAATTTTGGTCGATCCTCTGTGCCGTCGACCCCATTTATAAAGGTTTTAAATGAAAGTGAATAATTACCATAAAATGCTAACAACTTTACTCGATCACTCGATTTTTCTAAAGTAAACTTAAGTTCATTAAATTTATTACAGAGATACTTTTTCTGAACATCCTGTAAAGGGTTCCCCCCCTCATCCCTCAGCATGTGCAGGGCCAACGCAACATCCGCAGCAAAACCATTTACACTAGCATTTAAAGTCTGAGTAAATGACTCACCATGTTGCCTATAGTGGTATAGCGGGACTGGTAAATTCTCACATTTCCAATGTTCTAATACTTTCAAATACCAATCTATATCTTCTGCACCAACCCGAGAAAATATAGGGTTATACACTCCAATACTTTCAAGTACCTGTTTTCTGACCATGATGCTAGCACCACAAAAAAGAGCCGTTTCACCACGGTTAAGTCTTTTCCTGATTTCCGTATCACTCATTGGGTAACGGGATAATTGCGTCGCACCAGAACTTAAATGCTTTTTACTTTGACTGCCACACAACATCAGCTCAACATCTTGCTCAAATTTGTTCACCAATCTTTCAATTCTATCAGGTCCACTCCAGTCATCCGCATCCTGAAATGTTATAAATTCACCTCGGCAATAATCAAAAAGTTTGTTTACTGTATTTAAATAGCCAAGGTTTTGGCTGTTCTGATAAATACGAATTCGATCATCTTTAACGTTTTTTATAACAGATAAGCTTGTATCTATCGAAGCGTCATCACACAACAACACTTCTAAATTAGTATAGCTTTGCCTGAGAATACTACTTAAAGCTTGTGAAATATATTTTTCGCAATTGTATACGGGGATAATGACTGAAACTAAAGGGTAATTCTTCACGCAAACACCTAAGTCCTTGTTAACTGCAACACTTGCCAAAGAGTCTCAACGCTCCTAAATACCATCTAGCCTACTTCTAAAATACATTTTCTTCTACCGGACTCGCTTATCCGTCAAATATTTTCTTATATGATTCTGAAGTACTCTCCCACGTCAAACCCAATTCATCTACCCACCTCTTACTATAATCACTTGATCTAATTTTACCCACAGACTGGAGCCTATCATTGGCCAACAGTAATGATTTAGTAATCATTGATACATCACCATATTCATACATATAAGAACAAGGTGAACCAACCAATAGCTCTCGTACGCCTTTAACATTAGAAGCAACTACCGGCAACCCTACGGCCAAAGCCTCCATCACCACAGTAGACCTACCTTCTTGGGAGCTACAAACTAAAAAAATATCATGTGCAGCAAACACATCCTCAAGGGACTCATGCGGCAATACACCTTTAAAAAAAACATACTCCTGAAGCCCTAACCTTTGCACCAACGCCTGTAACTCACAACTTAGCTCCCCACCACCCACAACACTTAACGTGAATTTATGACCTGATTTCTTTAATTCATCTACAGCAAAAACTGCATGATCAACTGACTTAGATTTAATCAATGAAGAAACCATCAGAATTTTTGTCACTTTAGCTTCGCCATCGCACACTGGCTTCTTTCTTAGAAACTTATCGCTCACACCATTACTAATGAACCGTATCGACCCCCTATATTTAGGGAAACGCCGCTGTAATGCGCCTGCCATTTCAGACCCAACACAAACAACGGCTTTACTAAAAAAACATAAGATTTTAAATAAAAAACCATGTACGCTACTATTTAATATGTTTCTAGAGTCCTCGCCATGTAAAGTGACAACTAATTGCCTGCCAAACAAAAAGACTGGTAATACTGCCACAAGCCCAGAAACAGCCCAATTTGCCTGTACAAAATCGAATTTTCTAACCCTTGCGCAGATCGAGTAAAAAAAACCCAGCAAAAAAAATGGAACCATAAACCATAAATATGGCTTTCTTTTTAATGCCGCAGGAATCCCGCCCTCCTCCTGCGCCAGAACCTCAAAACCTTTAAAGAAATAACGAAATTCCTCTACTTTAAAGCAACCCTGATCAGGCGACTTGATCAACCCACCTCGAACCGACGGAGCCAACACGGTAACGTTATATTTTTTCGATATTTCCGAAGCAAAACTCTCAACAAAGGCCCCTGATGAAAGGTTCTTAGAATTAGGATAAGAGGTTGTTAATATTAAAAGGTTTTTCATTCGTCATTTTTTTTGAATGTAGACAATTGATATACCAAGGATGATATTTGCTCCGATATCAGCCCCATCAAAAAAATCAGCAATGAGGAAACAAAGAGTATTGCCGACATATTTGTAAATTCACCAGAAACAGAAAATGTATAAAAATATCTGATGAGTCCCAATATAAAAACAATGAAGCTTAACGGAACAAACATTTTCAATGGTGAATATAGCGTACCCACCTTAAATATAATTAGTAAGAAGCGAATCCCGTCACGTACAAGATTAATGTGGCTTTTACCAATACGCTTTTTAACTAAGATGGGGACATATGCCACTGGATAACCGGCTCTAAAAAAAGCCATCGTACTTGTCGTGGGATAGGAAAATCCATTAGGTAAAAGACTGAGAAATTCACGAAATTTACTCGCTCTGACTGCTCGAAATCCTGATGTCAAATCCTCAACATTCTGACCAGTTATATAACTTGCTAATGTATTGTAAAATTTATTAGCTGCCCCTCTCCCGGCATTCGCTTGCCCGTCTCGTCCTCGGGCTCCAACAACCATATCAAAGCCTTCATCCAACTTTTCCAGCAAGCTAGAAATATCACTCGGTGAATGCTGCCCATCTCCATCCATAAACACTACAATATCACCACTGGCTGCCCGAAAACCTGTTTTAATCGCGGCACCATTGCCCATTGAATAAGGCTTTCTAATGACTTTAGCCCCCGCATCTTCTGCCAAAGACGCTGTATCATCAGAAGACCCATCACAAACAACAATCAACTCAGCGCCAACAAACAACTTTTTTATTTCCAGCACAACCTCTTTAATAACTGCGGATTCATCTTTTGCAGGAATTACAATACTAATTGACATCAACACTTTCCTTAAAGTCTGGGCTAGCACTCTCAATCTCATCCAGCTTAGCTTGAGCACTCCGTATCCACTGAAGTTTTTTATCATACTCGCTTCTGCGCGGCTCCATTAAACCCCAAGCACTATTTTCTGACCGATCTTTAGCTGTCTGGAGAAATTTCACTGCCAGATCCAATTCACCCATCATAAGATATAAATTTGATAATCGTACAGCCGAGCTTGCACTAGGAGTCCTGCGATCAACATTTACAAAGCGTAATAAAGCAGAATTATAATCACCTTTTACGATATAAAGCTCACCACTTTTAATGGATATTGCCGACAATAGCGACCGCTTAAATCGAGCATTTGATAGTAAGGGCATCTCATCTACCAGTTTCTGCATAGGCGCCGCCAGATCTTGACAGTGGCCATCAATCATCATTTGAAAAAGTAATGTAGTAGTGGTTCTGAATGAGTTAGTCGCTTTATGCTCCTCCGTTCGCTTAATCAAATCATCCACATCATATCGATAAGCCTTTTCTGCACTGCAGGAAAAGATCAATGACATAATTGGAAAACTCAAGTCCTGAGGGAATTCACGATAACCCTCATCCAATTCAAGTAGAGCTTCCTCATACATGCCATTTACTGCAAGCATTTGCGCATAACTTCTTCTAGCTCTTGGAGACTCTGGATGCTCTGCCGCCCAAATAGGTATTAATCGATCAGCAGAGCTCCACTCGTTAGCATAACCATAGGTTGACATACCAAGAATAAGCAACAAACCTGGAGCAATGCCCCAAAATGCGCCAGACACATTACTTGCCATAGCCTGCAAGGCAGCAAAAAGCACAATCGCCACACCCAATACTGACAAATAATTTCTGTGCTCAAAATAAAGCTCTAACGGTACCGTTGTCGACTCAATTAAATGCCCAGCTAAAAACCATAAAACACCAAAGCTAAATAAGGGCCAAGTCTTTCTTTTCAGTACTGCTACAAATATCAGAGCTAATATCATCAACATAGACGTGAGCACTACAGGATTACTTATACTGCTATAAATTGGGTAATCATCATGAAACAACCCTAGCCCATAAACCTTCATACTCAGAATTTGAAGTAAATAATCCTTTAAGATAACAGGCTCTGTGAGTATTCGTTCATAAAAACTAAAATCACGATGACCATATGAAGCCATCCATTTAGGCAGATTCAATAAATACATTACTAGGCTCGCAGCAGGAATGCCGAGAACAATTCTACGCCACCACTTAAAATTCGCAGATTCAAATTTATTGGAGAAAAAAGTGAACTCTATTACCAACAAATATACTGGCAACAACACACCAGTCTCTTTGGATAACGAGGCTAAAACCGTAAACATCCCTGCCGAGAATGTCATTATAACTAAGCTTAATACTGTTAAATCCGGGTACTTAACACGAATATAACAATGCAAAAAAACACCTATAGCTATAAATAGCGCAGCTAACAAGGTCATACGCTGAACAACGTACATTACCGATGACACCTGCATAGGATGAAGCAGGAAAAACCCGACGGCTAATATTGCCAGCCATTCGGAGGATCGACGAGGCATAACTTGTAATAACATTAGCCTAAGGCCTGAAAATAACACCACTCCAGTCAATAGATGTATCAAAAGATTTGTAGGTTTGAAAGCATCAGGAGCCGATGGCCATGCATTATCATTGATCAAAAATGAAAGCATCGACAGCGGCCTCCCCAGCGGCCCAGCATTACCCAAACCAAGGTATCGACGCACGTCCTCAAAAGTTTCTACACCACCCGTCAGCGCATTTAAATTACTAAAATCATCCAAAAGGAAGGGGCCATTTACAGCCGGCTGATACGCCCACCAACAAAAAACGAGCAATAACAACAAGCTTGCAGCAACACCACGCTGTATATTCAACATCTTTAACACTCAAAAATTGAGACAAAAAAACCACAAAAAAAAGCCCCCTTAAGGGGGCTTTTTTCACAAACTTAACTACTAACGACAGTTCGCAGGGCGATACTTCGCTGGCAAAGTACCTAAGGTACAATCAACTTGAACACCATTAGTGCTGCCATTCACTTTATAAATAAAGGTTGTTGTGTCAGCACCAGTCCCTAAATTTTCCAAAGTGTACGTCAGAGCAATTCCGTCAGTACCACTAACTTCAAAGCCAATACCGCTAACATATTTGCTCTGAGTGGCATCATCATTAATGCCAGCCGCATCAGTTGTAGCAGGCATCGAACCCTGACTAATGTAGTACTCGGCCACATTTGTGCGCGCAGAACTAGCCATTACCAGCACTTCACTGACTTTTGCACGGATAGTGTAATCCTGGTAAGCAGGGATAGCCACCGCTGCCAAAATACCGATAATCGCAACAACGATCATCAATTCAATCAAGGTAAAACCTTTTTGCACTTGAGCTTTCATAGTAAGCCACTCCTAAAGTTATCGTTAAATCCATACCAAATTGCATATGCACATTACTAAAGGCAAAACATGTGCCAACGCATTAAAGCTACCATTTCCCTACCTAATCCACTCTGTTAGACCTCCGCCCCCAACCGAAAAATCAAAATCCAGTCATAAAGTGACGATTTGCGTCACCACCATTCTCTTCAGTCTCAACAAAACTGTCGCCAAGTCTTACAAATCACTAAAAAATAGTGTTAGATTTATAAAAAAAGTTTTAAGCAACAATTGGTTAGGGGCTAAAACTCAATACAACGTGAAGACGCTGCCTGTTTAGCCCTTTAAAAAACCCATACGGACTTATTATGAATGCACCAACAGTGCCATTAAGCGGTTTGGCCCGCCGCTTAGTCTCCGACGGCATCGTCAATGAAGACACCGCCAGAACAGCTCAAAAAAGCGCCAAAAGCCAAAAAACCTCTTTTGTGACGGAGTTGATCAAAGGTCACGACGCATCCCCAAGCGCCATCGCCAATGCTGCCTCCGATGAGTTCGGTACTCCCATTTTTGATTTAAGCAGTATTATCACTTCCGCACTGCCAACCGGACTGGTCGACTTAAAGCTGTTGAGCAAGCATCAGGCGCTCCCCCTGTTCCGCCGCGGCAATCGTCTATTTATAGGTCTGGCAGACCCTACCAACCTGCACGCCCTGGATGAAATCAAGTTCAACACCGGACTCAATACGGACGCCATTCTGGTAGAGGCCGACAAGCTGGAACAGGGGCTTGAAGCCTACCTGAACACTCAGGAAGAAAACATTGGTGATTCATTGGGAGGTCTCGACGATGAGGCCCTGGACTCTCTGGATGTTGAAGCAGTTGACGACAGCGGCAAAATGGACGATCGGGATACTGCCGATGTCGACGAAGCCCCTATTGTTAAATTCATTAACAAGGTCTTGTTGGATGCCATCAAAAAAGGGGCCTCCGATATTCACTTTGAGCCCTATGAAAGATCCTATCGGGTACGGTTTCGCACAGATGGCATTCTGGAAGAAGTTGCCAGACCCCCTACAGCTTTAGCCACACGCCTGGCTGCACGTTTAAAAGTCATGTCGCAGATGGACATCTCTGAACGCCGGGTCCCTCAGGATGGCCGCATTAAGCTCAAAATCACCAAAACCCGAGCGATTGATTTCCGGGTCAACACCCTGCCCACCCTGTTTGGCGAAAAAGTGGTTTTGCGGATTCTCGACCCCAGCAGCGCCAAACTGGGTATTGATGCACTCGGCTACGAAGACAATCAAAAGAAGCTGTTTCTGGATGCGTTACAACAGCCGCAAGGCATGATTCTGGTTACCGGCCCGACCGGCTCCGGTAAAACCGTTTCCCTTTACACAGGCCTGAACATCCTTAACACCATTGAGCGCAATATCTCTACCGCCGAAGAACCGGTAGAAATCAATCTTGAAGGTATTAATCAGGTCAACGTGAACAACAAGGTGGGGCTCACCTTCGCTGAAGCGCTGCGGTCCTTCCTGCGACAAGACCCTGACATTGTCATGGTGGGGGAGATCCGGGATCTGGAGACCGCCGAGATTGGCATTAAGGCTGCGCAAACCGGTCACCTGGTACTATCTACCCTACACACCAACAGCGCCCCTGAAACATTGACCCGATTGCTTAATATGGGCGTGCCGGCCTTTAACGTGGCCACGACCGTGAGCTTAATTATTGCTCAACGACTCGCTCGTCGACTCTGTAACCACTGCAAAAAGCCCGCAACCGACATCCCTGACGAGATTTTATCCGAGGAAGGCTTTGATAATATTGGCATTCCCCGGGAAGAATTCCAATTATTCCACCCCGTAGGCTGCTCACATTGCTCTAAAGGCTATAAAGGCCGTGTTGGGGTCTATGAAGTGGTTCGCATCACTGACACAATATCCCGCATTATAATGGAGGGGGGCAATGCGATTCAGATTGCCGACGCCGCCCGAGATGCCGGCTTCAATAATTTACGAATATCTGCCTTGCGTAAGGCTGCGCAAGGATTGACCAGCCTAGAAGAAGCCAACCGAGTGACCAAGGATTAAGCATTATGGCGACCGCAGCAAGCACCAGCGTTTTTGTTTACAAAGGTATCGATAAAAAAGGTGCCAAGGTCCAGGGAGAGATCAGCGGCGTCAGCTCAGCACTGGTGAAAGCCCAGTTAATGAAGCAAGGTGTTAATGCCAAAAGCGTCAAGAAAAAGGCCAAACCGATGTTTGGAGGTGGAGGTAAGGCCATCACACCACAGGATATCGCCATTTTTACTCGCCAAATGGCCACCATGATGAAAGCTGGCGTTCCGCTGGTGCAAAGCTTTGACATTGTTGCGGAAGGCGTGGATAACGCCAAAATGCGAACTTTAATTTTGTCGATCCGCGAAGAGGTTGCTGCCGGCACCAGCTTTGCAACCGCGCTGGAAAAACACCCCAAATATTTTGACGATTTATTTTGCAATCTAGTTAATTCGGGCGAACAATCCGGTGCCCTCGAAACCATGCTAGACCGTATTGCCACCTATAAAGAAAAAACAGAAGCCATTAAAGCCAAAATCAAAAAGGCAATGACATACCCGATTATGGTCGTGGTAGTAGCCGTAATCGTTACAGCCATTCTATTAATTAAAGTGGTTCCTCAGTTTGCCGAAACCTTCAGCAGTTTTGGCGCTGATTTACCGGCGTTTACGCTATTCGTACTGGCTATTTCTGAAGCCGTGCAGAAATGGTGGTTTATTATTTTAATCGGTATTATAGGTAGTGTCTTTGTACTGCGCGAATTAAATCAACGCAGCAAACCCTTTTCTGAAGCCGTCGACAAGCTCATGCTAAAACTGCCGATTATTGGCCTCATCGTCTATAACTCTATCGTGGCCCGCTTCGCCCGCACCCTGTCTACCACCTTTGCCGCTGGGGTCCCCCTGATTGATGCACTGGAGTCGGTGGCTGGCGCTACCGGCAACTCGGTCTACGAACAGGCGACGCTACGTGTAAGAGATGAGGTGTCAACGGGTATACAGCTGAATTCTTCGTTACGCGCCACCGGCATCTTCCCATCCATGCTGCTGCAAATGACTGCTATTGGTGAAGAATCCGGCGCACTGGATGAAATGCTCGAAAAAGTGGCGAACTACTACGAAGAAATGGTCGATAACTTGGTCGATAGCTTAACCTCGATGCTGGAGCCATTGATTATGTCAGTTCTGGGAGTTTTAGTCGGCGGCCTGATGATCGCTATGTACTTACCAATCTTCCAGATTGGTCAGGTTGTTTAATCTTTTTATAGGCTCAGCCCCAAAACATTACCTCTGAGTAAAGTTCAATCAAATCAATAAAAGAGTTATACATGAATGCAGAATCTTTGGCCGGCGACTACGCCGGCTTTTTTATTGCCCTCACCACACTGCTTGGCCTGGTCATCGGCAGCTTTCTCAATGTGGTCATCCACCGTATTCCCATCATGATGCAAAAAGAATGGAAGCGGGATTGCTGTGAGCTGCTGGCAATTGAGAGTCAGCAAGAGGACGGTACATACAATCTCCTCAAACCGGACTCGCACTGCCCCAAATGCAAGACCCCAATCAAGCCCTGGCAGAACATCCCTATCCTCAGCTTTCTGCTGTTGAAAGGTAAATGCAACCAGTGCTCGGAGCCCATCAGCGCGCGCTACCCGCTGGTTGAACTGGTGACTGGGCTTCTGAGCGGCTACATCGCCTTCAGTCTCGGCTACTCTGCCGTCGCCATCGCCGCCCTGCTGCTCACCTGGACCTTGATTGCCCTCACCATGATTGATGTGGACCATCAGCTGCTGCCAGACAATCTTACCCTGCCGCTGCTGTGGCTCGGCATTCTGGTCAATACCCAGGGCCTGTTTACTGACTTGCAGTCGTCCGTGATCGGCGCCATCGCCGGTTATCTGGTGCTGTGGAGTGTATTTTGGCTGTTTAAGATACTTACCGGCAAGGAAGGCATGGGCTATGGGGATTTCAAACTGTTAGCCGCGCTGGGGGCCTGGATGGGCTGGCAGGCGCTGCCGCTAATCATTATTCTGTCGTCACTGGTCGGGGCAGTGATTGGTGTCGCGGGAATTTTGATTCAGGGTCGGGACAAGAATGTCCCCATTCCCTTCGGGCCTTATCTGGCCATTGCCGGCTGGATTGCGCTGATGTGGGGTGATCAAATTACCCAGGGGTATTTGCGCATTGCGGGGTTTCAAAACTAGAAACTAGAAACTAGAAACTAGAAACTAGAAACTAGAAACTAGAAAAGTATTAACGCCTTTAGAGAATGAGCAATATGACGTTTGTGGTGGGTGTGACCGGTGGTATCGGCAGTGGCAAGACGGCGGTGTCGGATCATTTTCAGCGTTTGGGCATTACCGTGGTGGACGCGGATTTGGCTTCCCGGGTGGTGGTCGAGACAGGCCGTCCGGCTCTGGCTGAAATTGCCGCGCACTTTGGCCCGGAGATTCTGCAAGCTGACGGCACTCTGGATCGCGCCCAGCTGCGCACGGCGATCTTTAAAGACCCCTCTGAGCGCCAGTGGCTGGAAAGTCTGTTGCACCCCTTGATCCGCCAGGAAATCGCCAGCGGACTCAAGAATGCTAGCTCGCCTTATGCCATCCTGGTCTCTCCCCTGCTGGTGGAAAGCGGGCAAAGCCAGCTGACTCAGCGAGTCTTGGTGGTGGACGTCCCTGAAGAGCTTCAGCTGCAAAGAACCGTCAACCGCGACAACAACCCTCCTGAGCAGGTAAAAGCCATCATGGCGGCGCAGGCGAGCCGTCAACAGCGCCTGAACTATGCCGATGACGTGATTGTGAACGATGGCAGCCTTATGGACCTTCAAGAGAAGGTTGAAGCGCTGCATCAGCAGTATTTGACTATGGCAAAGACAAGTAGCGAGTAGCGAGTCACCCCAGGGTGCCCTCTCTGGCTGCGCCATTCACCTTGGGCGAGTAGCGAGTAGCGAGTAGCGAGTAGCGAGTAGCGAGTAGCGAGTCACCCCAGGGTGCCCTCTCTGGCTTCGCCATTCACCTTGGGCGAGTAGCGAGTCAGTATAAACCTCGTCATTGCTAGGATGGCAACTTCTAAACCCCTCATATGAACACCGCAACGAAGAGCGGTATACTGTCTTTCCTTTATAACAACTTTTCTGCAAACGCGTGTCTTATGGTTACGAAATTAAACTGCCCCACCTGTAAAAAAGAAATCGAATATACCGAGGAATACCCGTTCCGGCCGTTCTGCTCTGAGCGCTGCAAGCTGATTGATTTGGGCGAGTGGGCGGATGAGCAGCACAAGATTAAAGGCAGCTCGATCTACGACGATATCCTCTCGAAAGATCTGGAAGATCCTGACCTGTAGGTTTTGGCTCAGTTCTGTGACGGCCACCAGGCGCTGATCGCAGCGATCCCCTGGCCGCCGCGGCTCACGCTCTCCGGCAAATCGCCGTCGTTCATGCCGCCCAAAGCATAGACCGGTATTTTGGTGTTTTTCACCAACGCCTCAAACTGCTCCCACCCCATGGGGGCCTGCTCAGGGTGTGTGCCTGTTGCCAGCACCGGGGACAGAGTGACGAAATCGACGCCGACTTGCTCCGCCAGGCGCAATTCCCCATCAGTATGACAAGCTGCGCTCAGCCAGCCGACGTGCTTGTCGGTGACACGCCCTGAAGCCGCTGCGGCCCCGAGTTGCCGAGAGGTCAAATGCAGACCGTCGGCCAGTGAGGCCAGACCGCTTTCCAGCGTTTCCAGTGCAAGGTCAGGCGGGGAATTTAACATCAGACGGGCACCCGCCTCGCGGCAGAGCTTAGCCATTCTGGGAACGGCCGCAGCCCACTGCTCGACACGCCAATCTTTCTGGCGCAATTGCACCAGCTGGATTCCCAGGTGCAGAGCCTCAGTCACCTTTTGCAAGCAAAGCTCTACCGAAACCTCAGCATCGGTAATCAACAAACGCCGGGGCAATTGGGCCGCAGTGACAATCGGCGTGTTGGCCGCAGGGAATTGGTAATCAGAAAGCGTCGAGGGCGACACCCATTTCACGGGCTGGCCCTCGCGACCGTGGGCCTCGCCGGTAAACGCCGTCACCGTCCAGACATCCAGCAGCACCGATTTATCCGGGTAGTCGTGCCGGATCTGAATAAGCGGCGATAAATGGGTTGCGGTGATGCCAAGCTCTTCTTGCAGCTCACGGATCAGCGCACTTTCTGCCGCTTCACCCGCCTCCAGTTTGCCACCGGGAAACTCCCAAAGGCCACCCTGATGGGCATCGTCGGCTCGTTTGGCGATGAGGATTTGACCGCGGGTGTTGTGGATAACACCCGCGGCCACGTGTACGACTTTTGTCATAATGAAAGTTGGCGTGATGAAAGTTGGCGTGATGCCATGATCTGAAAATGAAACTGGGGCTGCAACTGAAACACTGAACCACAAACTGCGGCTGGAAGAACACTGTCCCCCAGCGTCAGCGGTGGTCAACTTCGACAGTTGTTAGCTTCGGTATTCGGCATTAATGGTCACGTACTCGTGAGACAGGTCCGTGGTCCAGACTCGTTCTTTCGATTTGCCACGGCCTAGATCAACCCGGATCATGATCTCATCGCGATCCATCACCGCCTGCCCCTGCTCTTCACTGTAGGAAGCCGCACGGCAGCCCTTTTCCACAATCAGGACATTATCCAGCCACACATTAATGGTTTCTGCCACCATACCTTCTACACCGGAATAGCCAATGGCCGCCACGATGCGCCCCCAGTTAGGGTCAGAAGCAAATAAGGCCGTTTTCACCAGCGGTGACTGGGCAACCGAATACGCCACCTTCAACGCTTCAGGCTTGTCTTGCGCGCCCTCGACCTGCACGGTGACAAACTTGGTAGCCCCCTCACCGTCACTGACGATGCTCTGAGCCAGCTGAATGTGAACTGAAACAATGGCGTTGTAGAGTTTAGCGAACAGCTCACCCTGGGTGCTGTTCACTTCCGGCAAGGTCGTCTGGCCGGTTGCGATCAGCATGCAGGCATCATTGGTGGAGGTATCACCGTCCACCGAAATTCGGTTAAACGACTGATCCGCCGCCTTTTTGGCCAGCAAGTCCAGCAATGGCTGACTGATGTTGGCATTGGTGGCAATGTACCCCAGCATTGTCGCCATGTTCGGCTTGATCATCCCGGAGCCTTTGGCAATACCATTGACGACAATGGTTTCACCCTCAAACTCAAACTGAACCGCAGCGCCCTTGGCACGGGTATCCGTGGTCATGATGCCTTCAGCCGCATCTGCCCAACCGTTTTCGCTGAGGCTTTCGACAGCCTGTGGCAAAGCGGCCAACAGGCGGGCCATGGGCATACGCTCACCGATGACACCGGTGGAGAAAGGCAACACCTGATTGCCCTTTACACCCGCATGTTCAGCCAGCTTATTGCAGGACAGACGCGCATCGGCCAGCCCTTCATCGCCTGTACACGCATTGGCGTTGCCCGAATTAATCAGCAGGAAACGAATATTGCCCTGGGCCATATGGTCTTTTGCCACCACCACCGGAGCCGCACAGAAAATATTCTGGGTGAACACCCCGGCAACCCGGCTGTTTTCTGCCAACGCCATCACAACCAGGTCTTTACGACCTTCTTTCTTGATTCCGGCACTGGCCACACCCCACCGCACACCGGGAACAGGAGCCATCTGAGGAAAGGGGTAATGTCCCACTGCCATATTGTCTTCTCGTTAGCTGTCGTTAAAGCTTGTTGTTAAAACTGGTGTTAAAACTGCCGTTAAAACTTTCTGTTCAAACTGCCATTAAAACTGAGGTTGCCGCTGTCAGGCCAGGCGGCCATGACATTGCTTGAATTTCTTGCCCGAACCACACGGACAAGGGTCATTGCGGCCAACCTTGGCACTCTCACGGACAAACGGTTTTGCCTCACCTTGCGCCGACTCGTCGCCGCCAGATTCAGGGGACGGATTGCCTAAAGCCGAGACTTCAGCGTGCTCAAGCTGCATGCGCTGCTTCTCAAGCTCCATCGCCTGCCGGCGTTGAGCTTCCATTTGTGCCATTTCTTCTTCAGACACCGGCTCAACCCGAGCCAACATCCGAATCACTTCATTCTTCAGGCTATCCAGCATTTGCTGGAACAGCTCGAACGATTCACGCTTATATTCCTGCTTGGGGTTTTTCTGGGCAAACGCCCGCAACCCGATGCCCTGACGCAAATGATCCATATTGGCCAGATGCTCTTTCCAAAGCATATCGAGAACGTTGAGCATGATTTGCCGTTCGACCTCGCTCATTACCGGGCCAAAGTGTCCACATTTCGCATCGTAGGCGCCCTGAACTTCTTCCAAAATCTTTTCGCGCAGGTTTTCTTCGTGAAGCTTTTTATCTTCCTTGAGCCACTCACCGACCGGTAAACGCAGACCAAATTCGGCTTCGAGGTGATGCTCTAAGCCCGGCACATCCCACTGTTCTTCCAGACTTTGTGGCGGTATAAAACCACTGACGGTGTCGTACACCACATCCCGGCGAATAGCCGTGATCGCTTCGGTGATGTTTTCGGACTCCAGCAGTTCGTTGCGCTGCTGATAAACCACCTGACGCTGGTCATTGGCCACATCATCGTATTCCAGCAACTGTTTACGAATATCAAAGTTGCGGCCTTCCACTTTGCGCTGTGCCTTTTCAATGGCGTTGGTCACCATGCGGTGTTCAATCGCTTCGCCATTTTCCATCCCCAGAGCCTGCATAAAACCGCGGACACGATCTGAGGCAAAGATGCGCATCAGGTTATCTTCCATCGACAGGTAAAAACGAGACATGCCCGGATCACCCTGACGACCGGCGCGGCCACGCAGCTGGTTATCAATGCGGCGCGACTCGTGACGCTCGGTACCAATGATGTGCAGACCACCCGCCTCGATCACCTGATCGTGACGCTTTTGCCAGTCTTCTCGGGCTGCGGCAATCTGTTCTTCGGTGGGGCTGTCCATATCGGCGAGCTCCGCCTCGAAGCTACCCCCCAACACAATGTCGGTACCCCGACCCGCCATGTTGGTGGCAATGGTCACTGCCCCCGGACGTCCTGCCTGGGCAATGATCATCGCCTCTTTTTCGTGAAACTTGGCATTCAGTACCTGATGCTTAATCCCGGCCGTGGTCAAGCGGCGAGACATTTCTTCAGACGCTTCCACCGAGGCAGTCCCCACCAGCACCGGCGTATTTTTTTCTTGCAGCTCTTTAACCGCCTGGCTGATGGCCTCAAATTTCTCCTCAACCGACAAGAACACCAGATCGTTTAAATCCACGCGAGAAATGGGCTTGTTGGTCGGGATCACCACCACATCCAGACCGTAAATAGAATGGAACTCGAAGGCTTCCGTGTCGGCGGTTCCGGTCATACCAGACAACTTGGGGAACAGCCGGAAATAATTCTGGAAGGTGGTTGAAGCCAGCGTCTGACTCTCATTCTGAATCGACACACCTTCTTTGGCTTCCAGCGCCTGGTGCAGGCCCTCTGACAGACGGCGCCCCGCCATGGTACGACCGGTGTGCTCATCGATCAGCACCACCTGATTGTCCTGCAAAATGTAATCCACATCCCGCTGGAACAGTGTGTGAGCTTTCAGGGCCGCGTGCACATGGTGCAATAGGTTCAGGTTCAGGGCTGAATACAAGCTGTCCTCGGGCTGCAACAAGCCAGCTTCAATCAGCATATCCTCTACCCGCTGGTGACCCGCCTCGGTCAACTCCACCGTACGGCTCTTTTCATCCAGGCTGTAATCGCCGGGCTGAGTGATCTCCTCGCCGTCGCTGAGCTGCTTGGTCAGCCGTGGAATCATCACATTCATCTGCTGATACATAAGCGAGCTGTTTTCCGCCGCGCCAGAAATCACCAGCGGCGTTCGAGCCTCATCAATCAGAATCGAATCCACTTCATCCACAATGGCAAAATTCAGCGGGCGCTGCATCTTGTCATCCAGGCGCAACGCCATGTTGTCCCGCAGGTAGTCAAAACCAAATTCATTGTTGGTGCCGTAGGTAATATCCGCCTGATAAGCATCGTATTTTGCCTGCGGGGGCTGCATGGATTGAATCACACCCACTTTCAGACCCAGGGCCTCATACAAAGGACGCATCCACTCGGCATCACGACTGGCCAGATAATCGTTCACGGTGACCACGTGGACACCCTTGCCCGACAAGGCGTTCAGGTAAGCGGCCAGCGTCGACATCAGGGTTTTACCCTCACCGGTCCGCATCTCCGCAATTCGGCCTTCGTGCAGCGTAATGCCGCCGATTAACTGGACATCAAAATGGCGCATCCCCAGAGCCCGACGGCTGGCCTCGCGGGCGGCCGCAAACGCTTCCGGCAGGATGCTGTCCAGGGTCTCTCCTTTTTGCACGCGCTCTTTAAACTCTGCAGATTTCAACCTGAGTTGATTGTCAGAGAGAGCTTCCAGCTCTGGCTCAAGCTCATTGATGCGCTTGACGAGTTTTCCCATACGCTTGAGTTCGCGATCGTTTTTAGACCCGAACACGGATTTGACCAATTTACCAATCATGAGTAATACCGAATTTGATGCTGTTTTTCTAAACGCCTGGTTTCACTGTTTTTAAACTACTGTCCAAACAGCCAGTTGCGCAGATTTAGATGCCACGGGCGCTCAGGGCGCGCAAAGGGCACAAGTAAACCGAAAGGGGCTTGCAGAAGCAAGTAAAAGATAGGTTTTAGCGGTTGGTACGGTGGATATAGGCCGCCGGATCTACGGCTCGGCCGTTTTTATAGACTTCAAAGTGGACGTGCGGCCCGGTGGAGCGACCACTCGACCCCATCAGGGCGATCACCTGGCCTTTTTTAATCACATCACCGACTTTCGCGAGATTATTGCTGTTGTGGGCATAACGGGTGGAATAACCATTACCGTGATTGACCTCAACCATATCACCGTAGCCGCTGCGCTCACCCGACCAGGTCACCACGCCCGCAGCCACGGCAACGACCTCTGAGCCCAGCTTGCCGGCAAAATCGACGCCGTTATGCCAGGCCACATGGCCTTTGAAAGGGTCTGTCCGACGACCAAAACGAGACGACATCCAGCCCTTTTTGATCGGCCGGCCGGCCAGGAAGACATCTCGCTGTATTTTACGCTTCGCCAACAACGCTTCCAGAGTGTCCAGCTGCTGTTCACGATTTTCAATCTGATCCGTTAGCTGATCCATGACCTGGAGAAATTCCGGGGGCTGATACGCATCCCCCAACTCCACTGTTTCCGGACCACCCAGGGCCGGCGGCATGCTGAAATCAAACTCGCCTTTATCCAATTTGGCAACGGTCGTGACCCGTTCACCCACCGCATCCAGGCGCAGTAGTCGGGCCTGTAATTCAGCCATACGCAAAGCCAGAGCGGCCAGCTGTTCTTCCGCGTGCCGCTTGTTTTTTTCCACCTCGGCACGCTGAGCGGCAAGAGCCTCATTCCAGGCCTGGGCGGTGTCACCCGTAAACAGGTCAGAGCTATCCTGGCGGTTCAGCTCCTGGCTAACCCAGACACCTAAGCCAACGGGAATTCCCAATAAACAGACAGACAAAAGGGTGCGAGTCCACCCTCCCAAGGTGAAACTTCGGGTCCTACCATGATGTTTACTGACAACAATGACTTTCACTGCTTAAGAATCCCACACGGTCAATTCAACTCGAACACACCAAAGCCCTTCCTGGCGTAAGTATGCTCATCTTGCTTTTATTTATAAACAACACACGAATTTATAAACAGCGTACGAATGATGTTATGCGGTGGTTTCCATTCCCCCAACAGCCCGATCCCCTAAGACGTTTGTATGACATCGAGATCAAAAGCCCAAAAATGTATAGCCAGCAATGAAATTCCACCAACATTCCATCATCAAAGATGAAAAAAGACCCAAAGGCTCACAATGAGCGAGAGTCTTGGCAGATAAATCCTTATTACTAAGCGTTTACACAACAACTGAATTGCAAACTAATAGCACAAAAATGGCCAATTGCAAGGCAAGTTAATGGCCAATATGGCATATAAATCAATGAATTACCAACACTAATTGAAGCTGAGCAGCAGCACCAATCAGTGCTGGCGGAGGGAGTTCACTCTAGGATGCGGGCTTTAAGCGGGGTAAAAAGTCCTCGGCCAGACGGCCAAAGACTCTTTAAAAACAGAACAACTAAAGGCCCTTCTTTTGAGAGCAAGAAGCTCTAAATACAAGGGCGCTTCAAACGGCAAGGGCGCCGGTCAGACGGCCAGTACCGGCTTAACGTAAGAGATAGGCGCGGTCGATTCGTCTTCGAAGGTCACAACTTCCCAAGCATCTTCCTGGGCGATCAACTGACGCAGAGACTTGTTGTTCAGGGCATGGCCAGACTTATGCGCCTTAAACTCACCGATCAGGCTGTTGCCCAACAGGTACAGGTCGCCAATCGCGTCCAGAATCTTGTGCTTTACAAATTCATCTTCATAACGCAGGCCGTCTTCGTTGAGAATGCGGTACTCATCCACGACGATGGCGTTATCCACACTGCCACCTTTGGCCAACCCTTTTGAACGTAAATACTCAATTTCGTGCATAAAGCCAAAGGTGCGGGCACGACTGACTTCTTTCACAAAAGACGTGCTGGAAAAATCCACCGAGGCATCCAAAGTGCGCCCTTTGAACACAGGGTGATCAAAATCGATTGAAAAAGACACCTTAAAACCGTCAAAAGGCAGGAAACTGGCCACTTTGTCGCCATCTTCCACCACAACCGGGCGCTTGATGCGGATAAACTTCTTGGCCGCAGCCTGCTCCTCAATACCCGCTGACTGGATCAAAAACACAAACGGACCTGCGCTGCCGTCCATAATCGGCACTTCCGGCGCACTGACTTCAACAATGGCGTTATCAATACCCATGCCGGCCATCGCTGACAGCAAATGCTCTACCGTCGAAACACGCACATCGCCTTTTACCAGAGTTGTAGACAAGGTGGTATCGCCGACATTCTCAGCTTTAGCCTGAATTTCAACCACTGGGTCTAAATCCACGCGTCGAAATACAATCCCGGTATCTATCGGCGCTGGCAGCAGCGTTAAATAGATTTTCTCACCGGTATGTAAGCCCACACCTGTGGCACGAATAGCATTTTTTAGCGTACGCTGTCTAATCATCGAAGTGTCTTTCACCAATCTGGAGCAGTTAATCGGACAATATTACCAAAGTTAATCCCTATAGACCAACAACTAACGCGCAATTGAGCCTCCATGCCCGTGAGGGGATCACTGTTCACCCGAAGGCAAGCCATATGGCTTATAGCCCTGGGCATTGCTTGGTCGTTAAAAGTCTTAGGCACTACTATGACTGCTGAACCTGTATCGCGGCTGAACGGACACGATCAGAGAAGCTGATGCGTGTTAATCCACCGCGTTACGAGTCTAAAACATGGCTTTGATCTTGCTGTCTCTGGTCGCTAAAAACACGCAATTCACTCTTAAGGCGCATGCCATAACAACATTCACAGATGCAATACCATGTACAACAGCCACATTCTAAATAAGCCAGCTCAGCGGCTTATCAGAACTCTGGCAACATTTCTCCTCGACACCAGCTAAGCAACTTAAGGCGCCGAACGACATTATACCTACCAACGATGCTGAGCTTGAATTCACTCCACCCTGAATTCAGCCAACAAAAACCACCGCGTACATCAGCCGCACAAGCTAAAGAGCACCCAGCGTCAGTCAGGTGCTGCGCACCCCGGTAAAGCGACTATACATCGACGGCGGATTAGACTCAGCTTCACGGCAACCGCTTTTAGTCCGCCTGACGACGCAAAAAGGCGGGAATATCCAAATATTCCATATCCTTGTCCGCAACCGGCTTTTGTACAGCAGAACCGTGTTGTGACGCCGGCTGATTACGCATAACCGTAGGCTTATCCAGCGCAGAATAATCTGGCTGACCGCCTGCACGCCGCGTGTTATCCACAACCACCTTAGCCTGCTCTTTCTTTACCTGACTGACCGGTGACCCCAAGCCCGTTGCCACAACCGTAACACGCAACTCGTCTTTCATCTCCGGATCAATCACAGTACCCACAACCACAGTCGCGCCGTCAGAAGCGAACTCTTCTACAGTATCACCCACTTCGGAAAACTCACCCAGAGACAGATCCAGCCCGGCAGTAATGTTCACCAAAATACCACGCGCACCTTGCAGGTTAATGTCCTCAAGCAACGGGCTGCGGATAGCCGCTTCCGCCGCTTCACGAGCGCGATTTTCACCTTTGGCGAAACCGGTACCCATCATGGCCATGCCCATTTCCGACATCACCGTGCGCACGTCGGCAAAGTCAACGTTGATCATACCCGGGCGCATAATCAAATCCGCAATCCCCTGCACGGCGCCCAGCAGCACATCATTTGCCGCTTTGAACGCATCCAGCAAAGTGGTGCTTTTGCCCAGTACTGCGAGTAACTTTTCGTTAGGAATGGTGATTAAAGAATCCACTCGTTCCTGCAGCTCTCTGATACCCGCATCGGCGATGGCCAGACGCTTCTTACCTTCAAACGGGAATGGCTTGGTCACGACAGCAACCGTCAAAATTCCCATTTCTTTAGCCACCTCGGCAACAACCGGGGCACCACCAGTACCGGTACCGCCGCCCATGCCTGCGGTAATAAAGACCATATCGGCACCACGCAGCACTTCAGCAATACGCTCGCGATCTTCCATGGCGGCTTGACGACCGACTTCCGGGTTAGCCCCGGCTCCCAGGCCTTTGGTTATTTCGTTACCCAACTGCAGCACCGTACGGGCTTCAACATCTTTCAAGGCCTGTGCGTCCGTGTTGGCACACACAAATTCTACCCCATCCACCAGATTGTCGATCATGTGTTTGACTGCGTTACCACCGCCGCCGCCGACTCCAATGACTTTGATTACTGCATTTGAAGGAACGTTATCTACTAGTTCAAACATGGTTTTTCCCCTTTTTCCCTGACGAAAACTTGATAAAGTGATTCACTAACTTTTTAAAGCACTTAATAACAACATTTGTTACTGGTTTTTCTTTCTATGGACTGTTTGACGCTAACTACCTTTTGAAAACACACCTTTGCCACATGCGCTTAACTTAATTAGTCGTTCAACCATTGCCATCTAAAAATTTCCCTGAAACCAGGTCTTGACCTTGTCCCACCAGGTATTGTGCTCAACCTTGGTAGAAAACTGTGATACCCGGCCTTCATTTTGTTGCCGTTTGGCATACTGCAACAATCCCACACCCGTGGAATAAATCGGGTTGTCAACAATATCGCCCAACCCTCTGATATTTTGCGGAGCCCCGAGCCGAACAGGCATATGAAAAATCTCTTCAGCCAACTCAATGACGCCTTCCATTTTCGATGTGCCACCGGTGAGCACAATGCCAGCGGCAACCAGATCCTCATAGCCACTCCTGCGCAGCTCGGCCTGAACCAAAGTAAACAGTTCGTCATAGCGCGGCTCCACGACCTCAGCCAGTGCTTGACGAGAAAGATCCCTGGGCTCGCGATCCCCGACACTGGGCACCTTGATGGTTTCATCCGGGCCAGTCAGTTTTGCCAATGCACAGGCGTACTTAATTTTAATTTCTTCGGCGTGAGGTGTGGGTGTCCGCAACGCCATGGCAATGTCATTGGTCACCTGATCACCCGCAATAGGAATCACCCCGGTGTGCCGAATCGAACCTTCTGTAAAAATGGCGATGTCCGTCGTGCCACCACCAATGTCCACCATGCAAACGCCCAGTTCTTTTTCATCTTCCGTCAGCACCGCATAACTGGAGGCCAACTGCTCCAGAATGATATCTTCCACTTCGAGTCCGCAGCGGCGTATGCATTTTTCGATATTTTGCGCGGCATTTACCGCACAGGTCACCAAATGGACTTTCGCTTCCAGGCGCACGCCAGACATTCCCAACGGCTCCTTCACCCCCTCCTGATCATCAATCAGGTATTCCTGAGGCAATATGTGAAGAATCTTTTGATCCGCCGGTATGGCAACTGCCTGCGCTGCATCAATCACCCGATCGAGATCCTGGCTGAACACTTCGCGATCCTTAATGGCGACGATACCGTGAGAGTTCAAGCTGCGAATGTGGTTGCCGGCAATCCCTGCATACACTGAGTGAATCTGGCAACCGGCCATCAATTCAGCCTCTTCCACCGCGCGCTGTATTGATTGAACCGTTGATTCAATATTGACCACCACACCCTTCTTCAAACCGGAAGATCGGTGAGACCCAATACCGACAATTTCCAACTCACCGTCTGTCGACAACTCCCCCACAATGGCAACTACTTTGGAAGTGCCTATATCCAAGCCAACAACCATTCGACTTTCATTTGCCGATGCCATTACACAACCTCACTTTGCGGCTTAACTGCCTTATCCATGTTTTGCTGACTGCTCATTTTTCAACACACCCTAATGCTTTCTTGCTCTAGCGCTTTTGCTTTGCTGGCCTACCACTTAGGCTTTATCAGGCTTGCGCCAAGCCACTGCCACCCCATTGAAATATCGCAGATCCACTTGATTTAATTCCGCCCAGCGTTGCTGCAACTGCGCATCAAACACTGTCAAAAAACGATCCATTTTCTCAAGCACCTGATCCCGCCCCACTTGGATCACAACATTGTCACTGAGGGTCATGGCCCAGCTGCCCGTGGCATCACAGTTCAATTCTTTTAACGACAAATTGTGCTCAAGCAGCATTTTATTCAAGGTCTGATAGCGGGCCATCATTTCTTGTTCCATGCCATCAACGCCGCCCAATACCGGCAACCCTAACAACAACTGCTTCGCCTCTGGGTCATCTCCAAGTCTGATCACCTCACCACGATGATTCAGCACCCCACTCTTCCCCCACCGGGCAATCGGCTTGTGCTCAATGATCGTGACTTCCAGCTGATCAGGCCACCGTCGGGCCACCCTGACCCGGTCGATCCATGCCTCGCCTTCCAGATTTTTTTGAATCTGGTCCAGATCCAGCTTCATGAAGCTATCGCCCAGGGAGTCATACACACTTTCAGCCACTGTCTTTTGTGAAATACGGGTAAATTCTCCGTTAATTTTCACACTGGTCACCGGCCGATCCAATTGTTTCAACAACCAGGTTCCGCCGCCATAACAAGCCACAACAACAACCGACAACAACGCTCCATTCGCCAACCAATTGAGGATCAGCTGCCCATATTTTTTCGACTCGACACGCCCTGAACGGCTTGCACCGCGTACAGCTCTTGGTGTTCCATCACGTCGACTCATAGGGTCAGCTCAACTCTTCAATCACACTATTAACTTCAAGACGCTCACAATGCTTGCTGTGCACAATGTGTTTTACAAGGTCTGCATCAAAATGGTCATTACCAGGTCATCAAAGGATAAGCCGTGAGCCTTTGCCGCCATTGGTACAAGACTGTGATCCGTCATGCCCGGGACGGTGTTGACTTCCAGGGTATAAAACTGGCCATCCTTATCAGCCATAAAATCTACTCGACCCCAACCACTGCAACCCAAGGACTCAAAAGCGTCCACGGATAATTTTTTCAATCGTGCTTCATCTTCATCAGACAGCCCACAGGGACACAGGTAGCGCGTGTCATTGGCAATGTACTTGGCATCGTAATCGTAAAACTGATGGTCCGTTTCAAGGCGTATAGCCGGCAATGCCTCGCCATTCAAGACCGCCACAGTGTACTCCGCTCCGACAATGACCTGCTCAGCGAATACACTGCTGTCAAATTGAGCCGCCGCCTGATACGCACCGTCCAGCTCTGCCCGAGAGGAAACTTTTGACATACCGATACTCGAACCCTCGTGAGACGGCTTGACCATCAAATCCGCGCCGATTTCGGCCACCACCTCATCCAGATTCGCCTCAGATAGTGCCCGGTAGTCCGGAGTCGCAATATTCGAAGCTGTGAATATTTGCTTGGTGCGCCATTTATCCATAGCCAATGCTGACGCCTGAACGCCACTGCCCGTGTAAGGCAGCCCTAAAAACTCCAGCAAGGCCTGCATACGGCCATCTTCGCCACCGGGACCGTGCAACGCAATAAAGACGCGGTCTATCGTCTCATTCAGTAAACGCTCTACGATGGTGTCATCGACATCAATTAAAAAAGCGTCTACGCCTTGACGAAGCAAGGCGTCGTAAACGGCCTTGCCACTGTTCAAAGACACAGCGCGCTCGGCAGACTGGCCACCATACAACACCGCGACCCGACCAAATTGTTGTGAACTTAACTTTGACATACCCGCACGTTCTCTCGTCTATCCGTTACCGCTTTTGTTAAAGCGATACACCAATGTCTGCTTTAATCCCTACTTTAATTCCCGCTTTGCCAACTCAATGGCCAGCATGCCCACGTTACCCGCCCCCTGGGTTAAGACAATATCACCGGGCTGAACGATGTCGGCCAATACCTCTGGCACGCCATCGATGCCTTCAACAAAAATAGGTTCTATTTGCCCACGCCCGCGAATAGTGCGACACAAGTGACGACTGTCCGCACCGGGTATGGGATCTTCTCCAGCGCTGTAGACCTCCAACAGCACCAAGGCATCAACCTGAGTCAATATATCCACAAAATCTTCATACAAATCCCGTGTCCGGGTGTAACGGTGTGGCTGATAAACCATCAGCAATCGACGCTCCGGCCAACCCTCGCGAATGGCCGCCACAGTGGCTGCCACTTCCCGTGGATGGTGACCATAATCGTCCACCAGCATCGCGGTGGCATCGCTGGCTTCTGTACCCACTTGATATTCGCCATAGACCTGAAAGCGACGACCTACACCCTGAAAGTTTTCCAACCCTTGCTGGATGGCTTTATCGTCCATGCCTTCATCGGTCGCCACGGCCACACAGGCCAACGCATTCAGGACATTATGCCGGCCTGGCATATTGACCGTGATATCCAGATCCGGGAGACCTTCCGGACGCGTTGCCGTAAAGCTGGTGCAAATGGTGGTCTGCACAACATTCACCGCCCGAAAATCATTGCCTTCATCAAAGCCATAAGTAATGACCGGTCGCGAAATGTCAGGAATAATTTCCTGCACGACGGGATCATCACCACAGACCACCGCCAAGCCATAAAACGGCAGGTTGTGCAAAAACTCCACGAAGGTCTTTTTAACCTTGGAGAAATCGCCGTCGTAGGTATCCATATGATCAGCATCAATATTGGTGATCACAGACACCATCGGTTGCAGATGTAAAAATGACGCGTCACTCTCATCCGCCTCGGCAACCAGATAACGACTGGCGCCCAGCTTTGCATTAGCTCCGGCGCTGTTCAGCAGACCGCCAATCACAAAAGTGGGATCCCGATCCCCGGCCGCCAAAACCGATGCCATTAAACTGGTGGTTGTGGTCTTGCCGTGAGTCCCGGCTATAGCGATGCCATGCCGATAGCGCATCAACTCACCCAACATCTCCGCCCGACGCACGATGGGAATACGCAACTCCCGTGCACCGATCATTTCCGGGTTATGCTCATCCACTGCGGAGGAGTTCACCACCACGTCAGCCTCTTTGATATTCTCTTCACTGTGACCGATGTAGATAACCGCGCCCTTATCCACCAGGCGCTGAGTCACACTGGATTCACGCAAATCCGAGCCCGATACTTCATAACCCTGGTTGAGTAGCACTTCGGCAATACCGCTCATGCCTGCCCCACCAATGCCAATAAAGTGAATGCGCTTGATGCGGCGCATTTCAGGGACTTCGATCACGCTCTGGTGAATACCCGACTTTCTATTGGATCCTGACGGCTTATACATACCGGTTTTTTTGTTACTCATGTGCGGCCTCTTTATCACTGCCGCGTGCGGCTTGTTCACAGTAGCTGGCGACTTGTTTTGCCGCGTCTGGCATGGCCAGTGCTCTGGCATTTTTTGACATTGCCATTAGTTGTTCCCGATCGACAGAAACATTGCGAATAAAATCCGCAATGATCTGTGGCGATAAATCTTTCTGCTGACGAACCAGACCGGCCCCATTATTTTCCAGCCACTGCGCGTTGTGAGTCTGGTGATCATCAATGGCATAAGGGTATGGCACCAACAAAGCCCCCCGCCCAGCCAAGGTCAATTCCGATACAGTCAATGCTCCGGCCCGACAAATCACAACATCAGCCCATTCATACACAGCGGCCATATCATCGATAAATGACAGCACTTCTGCGGTCACATTAGCTTGCTGGTATTGCTGTTCAGTAAACTCCAGGTTTTTCTTACCGGTTTGATGTTTAATCTCAGGCCGAAGCTCATCCGCCAGTAAGGCCACTGCAGCCGGTATCATTTCGTTTAACGCCAGAGCCCCCAAACTGCCGCCGAGCACCAGCACCTTCAGCGGTGGCTGTGCCTCCTGCGACAGGGCGCTCAAGTGTAAGGGCGCCACCTCAGCGATGGCTTTTCTCACCGGGTTACCCACATGCACCGCGTTCGGCAAGCTGCCGGGGAATGCCTCCATGACGCATTGTGCCAAACGTGCCAGCCAACGGTTGGTGGTACCAGCCACGGCATTTTGCTCATGAATCAGCACCGGCTTTCCCAGCAACCATGCGGCAACGCCGCCAGGCCCGGAGGCAAAACCGCCCAAGCCCAACACCGCATCCGCTTGTTCCCGCTTGAGAATACTGCGTGCCTCCCAGACTGCACTCACCAGCAGGAAAGGCGCTTTCAGTTTTGTCAGCAAGCCTTTGCCTCGCACCCCTTCAATCGTCAGGCAGTGTAAGGGAATTCCCGCCGCAGGCACCAGCTCGGCCTCAATGCCGCGCGCCGTACCCAACCAGCTCAGCTTGACTCCTCGCTGGCGCAGCTCTTCGGCGACGGCCAGTGCCGGAAAAACGTGGCCGCCGGTACCACCGGCCATGATCACAATATTCAAGTCACTCTGGCTCATGCCGCCCCCTGTAATGCTGTCGCCGCAGATGGTTTATCGGCGTCTGCGGGCTGGGGCTTACCGTGTTCAGAGGCATAGCTTTTGGTCCGCCCAGCCGCGGTTTGACGGCGACCAGACCGAACTCCTGCAGCAGACTTTTGCTCTCCACTCATCTTTGTGGATGGATTCATCGACGCCAGTCGCAGCTCCCAATCAATACGCATCACCAGCGCCATCAAGACACAGGACACGAGTAAACTGCTGCCGCCATAACTGATGAACGGCATGGTTAAACCTTTGGTCGGCAACAAGCCGGAAGCGACTCCTACATTAATGAACGCCTGGCCGGCAAACATTACCGCCACACCAAAGGTGGCAAAACTGGCAAAGACTTTACCCCCCGCCATTGCGCGTTGAGAGACATTCAAGATACAAATCACCAGCGCAATAAAGATGCCCATTATGGCGGCCACGCCAACCAAGCCGAACTCTTCAGCGATGATGGCAAAGATAAAATCAGTGTGCGCTTCCGGTAGATAAAACAGCTTTTGCACACTGTTACCCAATCCCAAACCGGTCCATTGACCCCGTCCAAAACCAATCAACGATTGAGTCAGCTGATAGCCACTGTTGAACTGATCAGCCCAGGGATCCAAAAATGTAATCAACCGCTGCATCCGATAAGGCGACAACGTTGCAATCAACATCAGGCCGCCCAATGCCGCCACAAACAAAATAATGAATTGCCACAAGCGCACTCCAGCCACAAACAGCATCGCCATCACTGTTGCCGCCAGCACCACAGAAGCACCAAAATCAGGCTCCAGCAGCAACAAAAAAATCATCACGCCCAAGACAAGCAACGGCTTAAAAACACCGTGCCAGTCGACCAGGGTTTCCTGCCCCCGACGCGCCAGAAAACTGGCGTAAAACACGATGGCACAAAATTTGACCATCTCGGATGCCTGCAATCCCAAAGGACCTAACTGCAGCCAGCGCTGGCTGCCGTTGACTTTGCGACCGATACCCGGAATCAACACCAGCACCAGCATCAACAGTGCGCCAATCAAAAACAAGCTGCCGTACTTTTCCCAAATCACGGTTGGCACAGCTGCCACCAACACCGCACACAGAATGCCCAAACACCAATAAAGGGCGTAGCGCTTGGCAAAAAACCAACCGTCACCGTAGGTGGCTTCTGCGAAGGTCATCGAGGAAGACGTCACCATCACCCAGCCAATGGAGGACAACATCATGACCAGCGTCAACATCTGCCAATTCACAGCGTCCATCCAGCGAACCGGCGTTAAGGAAAGCTTGGCGTCAACGCTCATGCCAGAACCTCCTTCACGGCCTGGACAAAGTGCTCGCCGCGGTCTTCAAAACCGCGGAACATATCAAAACTGGCGCAGGCTGGTGAAAGCAAGACATCATCACCGGCCCGGGCCTGCCTGGCAGCTTTGGCCACAGCCTCTGACATGGAAGCGGCTGACACAACCGGCACCATTGCTTCAAATTGTGCGGCGATTTTTTCGCCATCTTCGCCAATAACCACCACCGCCCGAATGCCTGGTGCGGCTTCTTTCAAGGGAGAAAAATCAGCCCCTTTGCCAACCCCTCCGGCGATCAGGACAATTTTTCCGCTGTCTTTTTTCAAGCCCTGCAGTGCCGCCAGAGTGGCGCCGACATTGGTACCTTTGGAATCGTTGTAATAGTTAACTCCGTGACTCTCCGCCACCCACTGACAGCGGTGCGGCAAGCCGGCAAACTGCGTTAACGTGGTCAACATGGCCGCCATTGGCAGATCAACAGCATGCCCTAATGCCAGCGCAGCCAGGGCGTTAGCGATGTTATGCCGACCTGGCATTTTGATATCGGCAACGGGCATCAGCGTATTAAATTCAAACGCCAGGTATTCCTGCCCGCCTTTGGTAATCACCCCAAAACCCTGCCGGTCAGGGACATTCAATCCAAAACTAAACTGTTGCACCCCTTCAGCTAAAGGGGGCCTGGTAAGCGGATCTTCCCGGTTAACCACCACTTTGCGCGCGCCGAAATACACACGCTGCTTGGCCATGTAGTAATGTGCCAAGGAATCGTAACGATCCATGTGATCTTCGCTGATATTAAGCACAGTCGACACATCCGCGGCCAGCTTGCTGACAGTCTCGAGTTGAAAACTTGATAGTTCCAACACATAGAGCTCAGCCGCCGGTTGCTGCAACAGGTCCAGAACGGGCACACCGATATTGCCGCCGATCAGGACTTTTTTACCGGCCGTCTGCGCCATTTCACCCACCAGAGTGGTGACAGTGCTTTTGGCATTTGAACCGGTAATCGCCACCACTGGAGCGTTAACTTCTCTTAAAAACAGCTCAATATCGCCCAATACCGGAACCCCGGCAGTCTGCGCCTGCGCAATGGCAGGAGTGGCAACAGAGACACCCGGGCTGACAATAATTTCAGCCGCTGCCAGCAGAGTTTCGACATTCAACTCGCCCAGCTCAAACCTGGCATCCGGAAATTCCTCACGTACCCGATCAAACGCCGGAGGCGCTTCCCGGGTATCGAGCCAAACAAATGGCCGACCCGCCTTGGTCAAATAGCGCGCAGCCGATTGCCCGGTCATTCCCATACCGATTAATGCGGTGACATTGCTTTGCGCGATTAAATTGGCCACTAATACCTATCTCTTAACGTTTTTTGTTAGGGTTTTAACGCAGTTTTAACGTTGCCAAACCAAACAGCACCAACATCACGGTAATGATCCAGAAGCGGACAATTACTCGTGGCTCTGGCCAACCTTTCAATTCAAAGTGATGATGCAGGGGAGCCATGCGGAATATACGCCGCCCCGTCAACTTAAACGAAGCCACCTGCAGGATCACTGACACGGTCTCCATGACGAAGACCCCCCCCATAATGAAGAACACAATTTCATGGCGGACGATGACCGCAATCACCCCCAGCGCAGCGCCCAAGGCCAGGGCGCCCACATCGCCCATGAATACCTGAGCCGGGTAAGTGTTGAACCACAAAAACCCCAAACCGGCGCCACCCAGAGCCGCACAAAACACAATCAATTCACCGGCTCCAGCCACGTAGGGGATGTGCAGGTAATTCGAAAATTCGTTATGGCCCACCAGGTACGCGATTAAACCAAGCGCACCGCCAACCATGACTGTCGGCATGATGGCCAGGCCGTCCAGACCATCTGTCAGATTGACCGCATTGCTGGAGCCCACAATGACAAAGTACGTCAGTACGATGTAAAACAGGCCCATATCCAGAGAAACGTTTTTCAAAAACGGGACGATTAATTGCGTCTCAGCAGGGCTGGCGGCGGTCGAATATAAAAAGATCGCAGCGCCCAAACCGGCAACCGACTGCCAAAAATATTTCCATCGTGCTGGCAAACCTTTGGAGTTGGCCTCAACCACCTTACGATAATCATCCACCCAGCCGACTGCCCCAAAAATGCCTGTAACAATCAGTACCACCCAGACATAACGGTTGCTCAAATCAGACCAGAGTAAGGCACTGACAAAGATGGCGGCCAAAATCAGGGTGCCGCCCATGGTCGGTGTACCCGACTTACTCAGGTGAGATTCCGGGCCGTCATCACGAACGGACTGGCCGATTTGCAAATAATTCAATTTGCGAATCATCCAGGGACCCAAAACCAGCGAAATCACCAGTGCTGTCAGAACCCCGAGGATTCCTCTCAGCGTTAAATATTGAAACACTGCAAACTGTGATGCGTATTGTTGTAAGTATTCTGCAAGCAACAGAAGCATTATTGATGTTCTCCGTCTAACATGATTGCCTGCACGACACCTTCCATACGTGCACTTCGAGATCCTTTCACTAATACAACCGTTTCGTCAGTCAATTGATTGGTTAAAAATTGATTGAGCTCACCCTGAGACTCAAAATGTTTTGCCTTACTGTACTCACCAGCGGTGGCCCTAAAACCTTTGTGCACATTCACGCTATTTAAGCCCTGTGTCAGTAATTGCGGCACACCCAATGCACCCAGGTCTTGCCCCAACTGATCCAGCACCTGTGCTTCATCCTCGCCAAGCTCCCCCAAATCTCCCAACACCAGAACGACATCGCGCCCATGCTGCTTGAGGTCCATTAACACCTGCGCCGCCGCCTTTACAGACCCCGGATTGGCGTTGTAGGTATCGTCAATCACCAATGACCGATTGATGCCTGGTACGGGTTTTAAACGACCTTTGACCGGCGCAACGCTTGCCAACCCCAGAGCAATGTCGGGTAAATCCAGCCCCACCGCCAGGCAACAACCGGCAACAGCCAAAGCATTGTTGACGTTTTGACGCCCCATAATGGGCAAACTGATGTGTACACTGCCCGGCGCGGCCTGCAATTCAAAGCTGTAACACCCTTTTTCATTCAACTGAATATCCGTTGCCCGTAAATCTGCTCCGCCAAGGCAGTCAGAAAACGTCAGGCAGCGAACATCCGGACGCACTTGTGCAAGTGACTGCAGCCAACCCGACGCATAGGGCACATCCAGATTGACCACCGCCACCCCATGATCTCGCAGATGGCGATAAATGCTGGACTTTTCAGCGGCAACACCCGCTTCACTGCCAAAGCCTTCCAGATGCGCCGCCATCACATTGTTCACCAACGCGACCGTTGGCTCAGCCACGGATGCCAGATAATCAATTTCACCCAGCCCGCTCGCACCCATCTCAATAACCGCAAACTCTGTGGTTGCAGGCATAGCCAGCAGCGTTTGCGGCACACCGATGTGGTTATTCAAATTGCCACGGGTAGCATGGACTTGCCCCTGACGCCCCAACACCGCTGTCATCATTTCTTTTACAGTGGTTTTTCCACAGCTGCCGGTCAGCGCGACCAGCGGCCCTTCAAACTGCAACCGGCTCAAGTGAGCAATTTCACCTAACGCCCGGGTGGTGTCCTGCACTTTCAGTTGCGGCACTTTTAACCCCGGAATGATCCGCTCAACCACTAACGCTGCCGCGCCGGCATCCGCGGCAGATTCGGCAAATTCGTGTGCATCAAAGCGCTCACCCTTTAACGCCACAAACAGATCACCGGTCAAAATGTCACGGGTATCCGTATTCACTCGCTCAAAGATCACATCCTCGCCGATCAATTCAGCACTCAAAGCGGTCTGAATGTCCGTCAACTTAAGAGGCCTAATCACGTTCCACCCCCTTTACTGAGCCACTGTCTTTAACCGTGACGCTTTTTTTAACAACGTCATCGCCTTTAACAACGCCACTCTCATTCAATTGTTCAGCTCTTGACTGCAGTGCCAAGCGCGCAACCGTCACATCGCTGAACGGAATTTTTTCAGCACCGATCTGCTGATAATTTTCATGACCCTTGCCAGCCAAAACAATGCAATCGCCCGCCTTTGCATTAACAATGGCGTGGCGGATGGCTGCTTCCCGGTCGGCAATACACTCAACCCCTGCCGTGGTTCTGAATCCAGCCATCACCTCATCAATGATGCTTTGCGGTTCTTCCATTCTGGGGTTATCACTGGTGACAACCACATGATCCGCTACGGCTTCGGCCACGGCAGCCATCAACGGGCGCTTACCCTTATCGCGATCACCGCCACAACCAAACACACACCACAATCGCTGTGTACTGTGCTGGCGTATCGCGGACAAAACGGATTGCAAGGCATCCGCCGTATGCGCAAAATCCACCAGAACGGTTATATCGGCATCCACATCCACCCGCTCCAGCCGTCCAGCCACCGAAGGCAGATCCGGCAAGCGCTGCACCCACATCGCCACTGAACGCCCCAGCGCATAGCCACTGGCCACCACCGCCAGGATGTTGTGCAAATTGAACTCACCCCAGACCGGCAACGCCACGTCAAAATCCCCTTCGGGCGTGACTAAAATCGCCTTTACGCCCGCCGGTGAATACTGAATCTGTTGAAAACTGAAATCGGCTTGCTCGCGCAAACCGTAGCTCAGCATCTTCACCGACGGCGCCAGAGCCGCCTTGAAGACCTCAACATAAGGGTCATCGACATTCAGCACAGCCGCCTTGAGACTCTCAAACTGCATCAGCTGAGCTTTACTCGCCACATACCGATCCATATCGCCGTGATAATCCAAATGATCACGACCAAGATTGGTCAGTACCGCCACATCAAACGCAACGCCGGCAACCCTGTGCTGATCCAAACTGTGGGAAGAAACCTCCATCACCACCGACTTGGCTCCGTCAGCGTGTAACTGCGACAGAATGGCCTGCGTCTGGATGGCGTCCGGAGTTGTCATTCCAGTCACTGTCATGGGCTCTCCGGTGAGGCCATAACCCAATGTTCCCACAGAGCCGGCCGGGGATTGCGGATCTGCCAACAGCTCTGCGAGCCAATGGCTGCAGGTGGTTTTGCCATTGGTTCCCGTAATCCCAACCACATTCATGGTCTGTGAGGGATTTGAATACCAGCGACCGGCCATGGCGCTCAATTTTTCACGCAACGCCGGTACTACAACCTTGTGCACACCGTCTGCCAGCGACTCACAGTCCTCTTGCAGCCCCTCAGCCAAGATCAATGCAGCCCCTTGCTTGACCGCACTGTCAATAAAGCTGGCGCCATCCACTTGTGTCCCGCCCAGCGCGACAAACGTATCGCCAGCCGTCACCTGACGGCTGTCGAGCACCAACGGCCCAACCGAAAAAGTTAAGGCGTTCTGTAACGACAGATCGGGCAGTATTTGCCCGAGGGTTGGATAGGTACTTTCCATCAACGGCGCCATCACGACAAAGGCCCCCGAGCAACAAATTTGTCAGGCGACTTTTTCTCGAACGCCACCTTTTCATTTCCCGGTACGACCTTAGGCGGCACATGCATCAAGCGCAGAGCACCCTCGGCCACCTTGGCAAAAATCGGTGCTGCCACCTCGCCGCCGTAATACTTACCCGTGTTTGGCTCTTCAATCACAACTACCACAACAATACGGGGATCTTCTGCTGGCGCCATTCCCGCAAACACCGAACGATAACGATCGTCGGCGTAACCATCTTTACCCACTTTATGCACCGTGCCGGTCTTGCCAGCCGCCGGGTAAGTTTCGATTTGCGCCCGGCGAGCCGTGCCTCCCGGTTGCAGTACGGTTTTTAACATATCAATCACCTGACCGGAGATGGCTTCGCCAACCGCCTGTTCTCCACCCGGCGCAACGTCCTGACGCAGCAGGCTGACCGGCTTTTTCACGCCCAGATTCGCCACCACAGAATACGCCTGGGCAAGCTGTAACGCCGTTACGGTCATGCCATAACCAAACGCGAAATTAGCCTGTTCAATCGGCGTCCAGCGGGAACGGTTCGGCAACAGGCCAACACTTTCACCTGGAAAGCCCACCCCGGTTCCCTGCCCCAACCCCAGACGGGAAAACATATTGCGAACCACATCGGGCTCCATATCCAGAGCCACTTTACTGATACCAACCTGACTGGATTTGGTAATGACTTTTGTCAGGTCAATGACACCGTAATTTTTGTGGTCCAATAAGGTTTTCTTACCCACCCGGATATAGCCCGGATTGGTGTCTATCATCGTATGCGGGTGATAACGCCCGGTTTCCAAGGCCGCTAACACGGTCAAGGGTTTCATGGTGGAGCCGGGCTCAAACTGATCCGTAATGGCTCGATTTCGCAGCGCCGAGGTGCGGATCCCTTTACGCGCATTAGGGTTATAAGAAGGCTGATTCACCATCGCCAACACTTCACCCGTGTGCGTATCCAACATCACCAGACTGCCTGAGGCGGCGTTATTTTCCGCCACTGCCTGCTTCAACTCACGATGCGCCAGGTACTGCATGCGCAGGTCTATGCTCAAATGAACATCCTTACCGGTCTCAGGCGCTTTCAATTCCCCATCGTCTTTGATGATACGGCCTTTCAGATCCTTAAGAACCCGCTTGGAGCCGGAGCGCCCTTCGAGCCAGGCATTGAAGGCCAGCTCCAACCCTTCCTGACCGTTTTCATCAATGTTGGTAAACCCCACAACATGAGCGGCAACTTCACCCGCTGGATAAAAACGCTGATATTCCGTACGTCCGTAAACCCCCGGCCAGCGATTCGCCAGAATGCTCTCCGCCTCCTGTGGCGGCAAATGACGTTTCAGATAAATAAACTCTTTGCCCTGATAGCGCTTCAACTTTTTGCGCAGTGCCTTTTCGTCCATCGACAAGGCTTTGGCCAATGCCGCCACAACCACTGCATCCGCAGCCAGTTCTGACGGATTTGCCCACAAAGACGTCACCGGAGTACTGACTGCCAGCGGCTCACCATTGCGATCCGTGATCACGCCGCGATGGGCCGGAATCACCTCGGTACGAACCGTACGCGCATCACCCTGTCCTTGCAGGAACTCAAAACCTTTATCTTCGCCCGGAACCACCTGCAACAACGCCACATGCCACAGCAGCACCGCCATAAGAACAGCCAACAACAAAACCGCCAGCGAAAAACGCCAGCGGGGAATGGTCATGGTCTGTTCTGGCTGACGCTTGTTCGCGTTAAGTTTGGTACCTTTCATTTAGGCACCATCACCAGCTGCTCACCTCGGGGGATTGTCATATGCAGTTTTTCTGTCGCTTCCTTTTCAATGCGTCCATAGGCTGACCAGGCACTGTGTTCCAGCAGGTACTGTCCCCACTGCACGTGCAATTGCGCCGCTTCGCGCCGCATCACCTCCAATTGATTTAAGCGGGCGCGTGCCTCATGCGTACTGCGCACAACCCCGAAAGCACTGGCCAAAACCAGCGCCCACAAGAGCACGACTAAAAAACCCGTTTTTGCGCTGAGCTGTTGAGCACCCACGGCCGGCACAATCGCCCCCACTTTCCCAAAAAAATTACGTTATTGTATTTTTTCCGCAATGCGCATTATCGCGCTTCGTGAACGCACGTTAGCACTCACTTCATCACCGGTAGCACGCACAGCCTTCCCCAGAGATTTAAGCCTTTTATTGAGTTCAGACTCCATCAAAGGCAAACCTGCAGGCACGTCCAAACCGCGCTCGTGATGACGAATAAAGCGTTTTACAATGCGATCTTCCAGCGAGTGAAAACTGATCACGACCAGACGTCCACCTGGCTTCAACACCTCCAGCGCCTGATCCAGCAAGGCCTCAAGATCACCCAATTCGTTATTGACCTCAATGCGAATAGCCTGGAACACCCGAGTCGCCGGATTCTTACCTTTTTCCCAGGCCGGATTGGCTTCCGCAACCACTTTAGCCAGATCCAGCGTGCGCTCAAAAGGACGCTCGGCCCGGCGCTTGACAATGGCACCGGCGATGCGCTTGGCAAAACGCTCTTCGCCATAGGCTTTAAAAACACGCACCATTTCAGATTCATCGGCACCATTGACCCAATCCGCCGCACTCTGGCCGCGAGTCGTGTCCATGCGCATGTCCAAAGGGCCATCGTTTAAAAAACTAAACCCCCTCTCAGCCACATCCAGTTGTGGTGAAGACACCCCCAAATCCACCAGCACCCCATCCAGCTTGCCCGTGAGTTCACGAGCATCCATAAAGGATTTCAACTGTGCAAATGAGCCGTGCTCAATGTCAAAACGGGCATCGAGGTGGTGCAATGCCACCCCCTCGTCAATCGCAACAAGGTCTTTATCAATGCCGATCAAACGACCCGAAGTACCCAAACTGTTGAGTATCAAGCGGCTGTGCCCACCACGACCGAAGGTGCCATCCACATAAGTACCGGCAACATCCGTAATCAACGCGTCCACCGCTTCATTCAGCAAGACGGTAATATGCTGGTCGCCCTGAACAGGATCACTGTTACGGTCTTCTTTACCACTTTGGGCCATATGCTCTTCGCTCATGCCGACTCTCTAATTGATAGGTGCCTCAACCAGCGAGCCACCCAGTAAAAAGTTATAAAGACAAGCTCAGCAGCTCGTCTGGCAGCGGTGCATCGTCATCCTCATCTAACAGAGCGTTCCAACTTTCTTCGCTCCATAACTCGGCCTTTTCATTCAAACCGACCAGTACTAATTTTTTATCCAACTTCGCGAAATCTCGCAATATGGATGGCAATAACACCCGGCCATTCCCATCCAACTCTAATTCTGTGGCATTTCCCAATACCAAACGCTGCAAACGGCGAACCTGCTTATTACTGTTTGGCAGTGCGCTGATTTTCGCACTGACTTCGCGCCATTGGGGCTCCGGGTAGATGTTCAGGCATTTTTCATAGGGATTGGCGGTGATGATCAAGCGCCCGCCACAGGCAGCCGAAAGCAGATCGCGATACTTGCTCGGTATCGCCATCCGCCCTTTTGCATCCATATTGATGGACTGACTGCCTTGAAACACGCTGTTTCCCCAAGTTGGAATGGGCATGGGTTAACACCACCCACCACCAAAAACCCACAAAAATGCACCTTTACCCACAAAACACCACATTGCCACTATAAATCTGCACAGTGCAAAGTCAAGGTATTAGGAAGGCAAAATCATCAATAATGAGGGGAACGTCGCTAAACTGGAGCGAAAGTTTCAATTTGTGTGAGTCTTGCAAAACCAAAAGAGGAGGAAAAACAAAGCAATACAACACGAACTTAATGTATTACATTAAGTTCGATACCATTTGATTTTTTGAAAACCTTCCTCTTATGCAAAAGAGGAATAAGGCGGAGAGAACCTCCAGTTGAAACCCCACAGAAATCCACTCACAGGGGCCTTTTCAAACCATCTCTTACTCTGCAGGGTGCGCGCACTTCAGATCACACCCAGTCCGTGACCACCACACACCCAAAGGCCGCTACGACCTGCCACAACCAGGCCAGCCATTGCCACCGCCAGCGATCTCTCCGGTCGGTGTCACCTGCATAGCCTAAACCACATCAGCACGTCAAAAGCCCTGACAGGAAATAAATTATTGAAGTCGGTCTATAAGCCGGGTTCTGTCATCGACAGTCATTCATCTAGGGCTTGCGTCACCACAAGCCTCAAGCAACCTACCCGCCTTCAGTGCGGGTCGCACCATAGAAGGCCTATTTGGTCTTGCTCCGAACGGGGTTTACCATGCCACAAGCTGTTGCCAGTTGCGCGGTGCGCTCTTACCGCACCCTTTCACCCTTACCTGTGCCACCTCTTATTTGCATAAGCGGCGGCCATCGGCGGTCTACTCTCTGCTGCACTTTCCGTAGGCTTGCGCCCCCCAGGCGTTACCTGGCGTTCTACCCTATGGAGCCCGGACTTTCCTCTCCCCGTTGAACTCAAGCCAGGCTCGAACTCAACAGGCAGCGACTGTCTGACCAACTTCAGGGAGCAAGATTAGCGCCGCGCCAGAAAAACTGCAAGAGCAGACTGCACCTCAGACGTTAACGAGGCGCACTTATTGATTCGCGACCAGCCCGATTTACAGCGATCACCTCCGGCGTGACATTCCTGCACCGAGCAGGGAAAGCTGATGCCACCTTCAGCTGACACCAGAGTCCCGGCTAGTGCTCCAGTTCATCCACGCCGACCTGACCACTGATACGTCGACGAATGTGCGACCAGGACATCCCCACAGCCAAGATGAATGAGAGCACCAGCAGCACGACGTATTCCATCGCCCCCGGAGAATCCAGACTGAGCCAGCCGAGGTCAATCAGCAACCAGACAAAGCAGGCAGAAAACGCCGTTCCCAGGATCACCCCCAACCACCCCAACGCCAGAAAGGTGGCCCTGAGATAAATCACCCAGGCAATGATCAATACAATGCCGGCGAGTCCGAGTACGGGACCAAATTCCGTTCCTTTTTCCAACAATACCGATACATAGGAATAACCACTGGGGTTGTAGGTGGCGAACACCAGCGCAGACGCAAATAGCCATCGCACGATAAAACTGCCAATCGAAAAAGATCTAGCCATATCACCGAGTCCCGTTTCAGGTGCCTCCGAAGAATCTAGTGTATGGACTCCATCCGGGCAAGTTAGTATGTCGACTTGAGCCCGTCCGGTAGGATCTGGCGACATCGCGGCACAGTTTCTCAGCGTCAACCTCAACGCGAGCCACGCCGTCCATCTACCCAGTAGCCCTCAGGCCAATAAAAACCGGAAGCTAAAGCCCCCCCGATCAACAACAGATGGCTGCTGCGAAGCCTTCAGTGACGCCTCGTCAGTTGTGACCCCGGGCTGTTTTTTGGCGTAATGTGAGGCGTTTTAATTTCGTTAAAATCATCCAAAAGGGCCCCGGAGCGTGGCTTGAACGGACGTTTCCTGTTACGGTTAAAACCATCTCCCCATTGAGTTAGACAGAATGGTCAGCCATGTCCAATTTAGCCCTTTTATGCCAACATGCGCAGTCGTTAATCAACGACGCACAGTGCGATAACTTTCCCACTTTACTGATCGATCTGTTCAAAGCGATGGTGCCTCTCGATGACGCCTCCATCATCATTTATCCGGATCGAGCCATGCCCTACTGTGAATATCTGGAGTCTCCCTCTGAAGGAGGAAGCCTCCACATGGATCAGTTTATGAAGGCCAGCTTTTTATTGGATCCGTTTTATCTGGCCTCCATGGAAAAGCGTTTTGGTTTTTTTCAGCTGTCGGATCTGGCCCCGCCGGGGTTTCAGCACAGCGAATATTACAATTCCTGGTATCGCCTTTCGGGACTGCATGATGAATGCGGCTATATTGTCGATACCGGTAGCGGAGATTTCGTCAACATCTCTCTGGGGCGAACGGATAATCCGGAGAAGTTCAGCCAGCAGGAACTGCGAGTACTAAGGGATATTGAGCCATTGATCACCACGCTGGTTCAGCGGCGAGGACACCTGGTCAAAGCCAGAAACCCCCACACCCAAGACAACAACTTGCGACAGCACCTGCAATCGGCCCTGGATGGTTTTGGGAAAAGCCTGCTCACCGAGCGAGAATCACAAGTGGTGTATTACATCCTGCACGGGTTGAGTACCCGCGCCGCCGCTGAAAAGCTGTCCATTGCCGCTGACACCGTCAAACTGCACCGCCGACACGCCTACGCCAAACTTGAAGTCAAATCTCAAGCCGAGCTGTTCTACTTGTTTTTGGATTCGGTCATGAGTGTGGACAACTATGAAGAAGGCGACGTCCTGGCCACCTACCTGAGCTTGCGCACCAGCGCCTGAGCGGCTCGCCACCTCACCGGCCAAGCTTTGACTTTTTAAATTGCTTATTTCGAACAGGCGCAAGTCAAACAACAGGCTCCCCGGCAACCCCGGCGCTGAGCAACAACCTATTCTGAACAACAATCCATTCTGAACAACAATCTGTTCTTGTCAGGCGTGCCCGACAAGAACAGCGTTACAAACAGGCTTCGTATTCCAGCGTCGACACATGGCGGTTAAACTCATCCAGCTCTTGCTGCTTGATGCTGCCAAACACCGTTTGGAATTCTTCTCCGAAATAATCCCTGATAAAAGCGGACGACAGAAATCGCTGCTGGGCTTCTGGCCAGTAGGCTGGCAACAAGTCCGCGTCCTGAGCATAGCCATTGCCGGTAACCGGCTCTGGAGCCTCCAGCTGACGCTCAATCCCGAGCAACATGCCCCCCAAAATTGCCGCAACCACCAAATAGGGGTTGGCGTCGGCACCGGCGACACGATGTTCGATTCGTGTGGCCTGAGGCGCGTCCGCAGGCACCCGGATGGCCACCGTGCGGTTTTCATACCCCCAGGTGGCACTCAACGGCGCGTGGGAAGATTTCTGGAATCGGCGGTAAGAGTTCAGGTGTGGAGCAAACAACAGCATCGCATCGCTCATGGACTGCAGACAACCGGCGATGGCCTGCCTTAACAGCGGCGTTCCCAGCTCCGTACCGTCATTGAACACGTTGTCACCTTCGGCATTGAGCAAACTGCAATGCACGTGCATACCGTTACCCGGTGCATCCCCAAAGGGCTTGGCCATAAAGGACGCTCGATAACCGTGCTGTCGGGCAACCCCTTTAATCAATCGCTTCAACATCACCGCCTGATCCGCTGCCTTTAACGCGTCGGCCTGATGATACAAATTGATTTCATATTGAGAGGGGCCGGCCTCCTTGATCAGGGTATCGACGGGCAACCCCTGCTGCCGGCACGCGTCGTTGATCGCATGCATCACGTCCGAGGCTTCCTGCATCGCCTCAATCCCATAGGTGTTTCCGGCGATCACCTGAGCACCGGGGGTTTGATCCGTCAGTTGAGGCGTCCCCTCGGCCAGCGACTCTGCAAATAAATTAAACTCAATTTCGCAAGCCAGCACCGCCGTCAAACCCAGATCACTCAAACGGCGAACCAATGTGTCCAACAAATGACGGCCATCAAAGCCACACATCTGGCCATCCACCTGCCGCAGAGACATTAAGACCTGCCCCGTCGATCGATCCAGCCAGGGGACTTCTGCGAGCGTGGCCAGATCCAACAGGGCAATGCCGTCAGCATCCCCACTGTCAAACACACAGGCCTCTGAATCCCGCCCCCAGACATCGAATGCCAAGGTGCTTAAGGGCAGCTTCAACTTGCCCTGCAGGGCTTTACTCAATTTGGAGGGTGCCAGCCACTTGCCACGCAAATTGCCATTCAGGTCAGGCAGCAGCACTTCAAACAGCTCCATGTCTGGATGACTGTCCAAAAAATGTTTTACGGTGTCCATTGCTTGTTGTTTCGATGACTCTTTTTTCAGGGCATTTTTTTGCAAGGTCGTTTTCTGCAAGGTAGTTTTCTGTAAGGTACCAGTTTGAACGCTATCTTCGGGCACGGTTTGAACCTCAGCCATGCACAGGGGAGCGTGCAGCCCCCCCATACTTTTAATTGATCAACCGGTGTCAAACTTGATCCCCGGTTGACGTTTTCTGCCTACGAGACGATGTGCACCTTTGAATTAAAAGTGCATGTCCACCGTCACACCAATGGTTCTTGGCTTGGAAGGCCACACCAGGGTGTTCACCAGACCAAAACCACCAGTGTCGTCGCCATCGGCGTTTTCCCAGCCCCGCTCAAAGTATTCTTCATTGAACAGGTTGGTGGCCCACAGAGTCACGGACCAGTCACTGTTGCTTTCATAGCCAATGCGCGCGTCCACTTGATCCCAGGCATCGACCTTGGCCAGCTCGTAATTACCGGTACCACCGAACATCTCATCCTGATAACTGTACTGCAGGGTGTAGAAAATGTTGCCGCTGCTCACAGGCTGATTGTAGGTGGCGATCAGGGAAGCCGTATATTCCGGAGCCATCGGCAACATGTTGCCCTTGGAGCCATCGCCTTCTTCAATTTCTTCGGTAATCTCGGTGTCCTGCCAGGAGAGTGCGCCGCGGAATTCCCAGTGATCACCCGGTGTCCAGTGCGCATCCACCTCAACCCCCTGGGCCTCGGCTTCACCCAGGTTTTTCACCAACTGCGAGCCATTTTCAAAAACGATCAATTGCAGGTCGGTGTATTCGTAAGTGTAATACGCGGCGTTCAGACGCAGGCTGCCGTCCAGCAGGGAGGTTTTCGCACCCACCTCATAGCTCTTGGTCTCTTCGGGATCAAACGCCAGAGGGATACCCTCTTCCAGCTGACCGCCGAACTCATAAGTGCCATCATTGGCAATACCAAAGGTCGAGTAACCCCCGGTTTTGTAGCCCTTGGCCGCATTGAAGTACAGACTCACCTGCTCACTCAGATCCAGATTCAACGCAAAGCGCGGCGTGAATTCACTCCAGCTGTCGTCGTCCTGCACAAAACCGTCGGTGTAGAACTCCCAGTTAAAGGTATTGCCCAAAGCACCGCCACCGTCGAGCACCTGAACCTTCATGTCCTTTTTGTCCATGGTGTAGCGACCGCCGAGGGTCATGGTCAACATATCGGTGAGCCGCCAGGTCAAATCGCCGTACACCGACCAGCCTTCGTTTTTCAGCTCATTGATGTTGATTTCAGACTTGTTGGCCAACACATCGGCCTGATCAATCGGGTCGCCCCAGTACTCTTCAAACTCCGGCGTCGCACAGCCGGAAGCGATAACACCTTCATCGGTTTCCAGAATCGCTGCGCACAGCGCATCTTCGTCGTAGGAATTGGTGAAAGTTGCGTCGACGTCTTCGCGATAAACGCTGGCACCCACAAACCAGGAAATGGCCGTACCGGCATCGTAATTCAGACGGAACTCCTGACTGATGTAATCGACTTCCTGCTCCTGACCGTAATTGTTGGCCTTGGTGCCGCGACCGTCGTAATCTTCCAGGTAATCAAAATCGTAGGTTTTGTACGCGGTAATCGACTCAAGGCTGTAAGCGTCCGAAATGTCCCACATGATATTGGCTTGCAGGCTGAAAATTTCACCGCGGTCGTAGCCATCAGTGCTCAAATCGCTGTTCACCTTGGTTTCCGACAGGCCGTTGCGCGGCGTCCAGTAAACGGAGGGCGCCTGATCGCGATCTTCGTAAGTCATGCGGAAGACTGCATCCACAGAGTCACCGGAATAGCCCAGAGCCATGCGCGTGGACGTGACTTCTTTTTCGCCCAATTCTTTACCGTCGTAGACGTTATCCAGCCAGCCATCGGCCTGGGTCCAGTAGGCTGAACCGCGGAATGCCCAGCGCTCTGAAATCGGCAGGTTGACAGTACCAACCAGCTCGATTTCACCGTATTCCGCCACCGTGGCACTCACATCGGCTTCAAATTCATCCGAGGGCTTATTGGTCAGGATATTGATCCCGCCCGCAATGGCGTTGCGCCCGAAAAGGGTGCTTTGCGGGCCTTTAACCACCTCAGCTCTGGCCAGATCATAAAACGCCATCTGTACGCCGCCGTTGCGCCCCGCCCAGACACCGTCCTGAAAAATCGCCACGGAGGGGTCACCGCCGATACCAAAATCGTTGGTGCCAATGCCCCGGATGGCCATGGCATCAATAAAGCTGTCTTCCGTTTTACCACTGAAACCGGGGGTCAGGTCCACCAGGCCACGAACATCGCCCACGCCCATTTTCGCCAGTGCCTCACCCTCAAACGCGGAGACCGCCACCGGCACGTCTTGCAAGGACTGCTCCCGTTTCTGCACCGTCACGATGACTTCTTCAATGGTGGCCGCCAGCAGTGACGGAGTGAAAACCGATAATCCGATGGCCGATGCCATCAATGGTGCTCTTAAATATGACCCTTTCATGCGTTGTTCCTCATCATTTTTTTGTAAGCTGTGTCTTTTGCAAGCTTTATCTATTTGAAAGTGCGGCGTTTTGAAGTACTGCTTGATCAACCGCGGTGTCGCCTCTCTTCTGAACATACGCTACTGCTACGCCAACCTTATTTTTGCTCTGGAGCGCTTTCAGACAGTAAGCCCTAACTCTAAAACCCAACCCCTCAAGAAAACATACCCCCAAGGTGTTGGTTTCCAACAACCCACTCGCAAATGATCAAGTTCTTCAAAAAACCTACACCTTTGGGTTAAACCAATTTCCCGGCGGCTGTGCCAAACTGCTACCCATACTGATAACAACCGGCTGATTGATTGGCCGCATTACCAGGCCTATTAACTGACATTTCGGGAGATTCGTTATGAGCCCAGCACACCCAACGTCCTACTGGCAAGACCTCGACAAAGCCCATCACCTGCACCCTTTTACGGATTTTCAGCAATACCGGAAAACCGGCGGGCGAATCTTTAACAAGGCTGAGCATATTTATATTTATGACACCGATGGCAATGAAATCCTGGACGGCATGTCCGGCCTGTGGTGCTGCAATCTGGGTTACAGTCAGCCAGAAATTACCAACGCCATCAGCGAGCAATTGCAGCAACTGCCCTTTTACAACAACTTTTTTAACTGCTCGAACCAGCCCGCCGTCGAACTGGCCAATGCGCTGGTGGACGTGACGCCAAAACAATTTAATCAGGTGTTTTTTACCAACAGCGGGTCGGAAGCCAACGACACCAACATCAAGCTGGTGCACCGCTATTACGACCTGATTGGCAAGCCAGAGAAAAAACTGTTCATCAGTCGCAACAATGCCTATCACGGCAGCACCGTGGCGGCAGGTTCTCTGGGTGGCATGAGCGGTATGCACAAGCAGTACACCGGGCTTAACTATGTACACCACATTCAGCAGCCCCATTGGTTTGCTGAGGGTGCCGGTCAGGACAAGGAAAGCTTTGGTCTTCAGGCGGCCAGAGAACTGGAGCGCAAAATCGACGAACTGGGCGAGGAAAACGTCGCCGCGTTCATCGCCGAACCCGTGCAGGGTGCCGGCGGCGTGATTGTGCCTCCCGCCTCTTACTGGCCTGAAATCCAGCGCATTTGCCGGGAAAGAGATATTCTGCTGATCAGTGATGAGGTGATTTGCGGTTTTGGCCGCACCGGAAACTGGTTTGGCTGTGAAACGTTCGGCTTTGAACCCGATCTGATGACGTTTGCCAAGGCCGTCACGAATGGCTTCCAGCCGTTGGGCGGAGTGATGGTCGGCAACAAGGTGGCCGATGTGCTGACCGCCGGTGGCGGCGAGTTTGCCCATGGTCTCACCTATTCTGGCCACCCGGCAGCCTGCGCTGCTGGCATAGCAACATTAAAGGTACTCCGCGACAATCAAATCATCGAAACTGCCGCTCAAGACGTCATGCCTTACTTTCAGGCCCAACTGCAAACACTGGTAGATCATCCAATTGTAGGCGAAGTTCGCGGACAAGGCATGTTCGCGGCCCTGGAGCTGGTAAAAGACAAGAGCAGCCATGAACGACTGGCACCCGACTCTGCCGGTGCCATTCACTGTCGCGACAAGGCGATTCAGAATGGCCTGATGGTAAGAGCTGTGGGCGATGCCATCGTGACGGCCCCGCCGATCATCTGCAACCGCCGGGATGTCGACACGCTGATCGACCGGCTGAGCCGTGCCCTGGATACCACCGCCGCTCATTTCAATATCCGCTGATACTGAAATGGGCCTGTGGAGGCCTCACTGACAATAAAGACATTGGCCAGAAAATCACTCTGGCCAGCTTAAGGTGGAAGCACGTTGCTCTATTGGTCACTGTTCCCTTGGCCAACGTTCCACCGCAACAACCGGGTTAGGGTGAAGGTTCGATGAATACAACGGTTCAACATCGCAAAACACTGGGCCAAAAGGACATGGTCCTGTTTACGGTCTCCGCCATCTTGCTGCTCGACACACTGGCAGCGGCGGCCTCGGTGGGAGCCTCGGCAATCACCTGGTGGCTATTACTCAGCGTCATCTTTCTCGTGCCATTTGCCTTGATTTGTGCCGAAATGGGCTGCGCCTACCCGGAGCAAGGCGGCATCTACGCGTGGGTCCGGGACGCCTATGGCCGCCGCTGGGCCTCTCGCGCCACCTGGTGCTACTGGGTCAATACCGCCGTCTGGGTGCCCGCTATCTACATTTTATTTGCGGGTATTTACAAGCAGCTGTTTAACCCCGATTTATCGCTGGTCGGGCAGATAGGCATTGGTATTGGCCTGACCTGGGTCGCGGTCTTCGTGAACGTCATTACCCTCAATGTCGGCAAATGGATTCCCAACCTCGGCGCCATCCTCAAGGTGGTTATTTTCCTGGCCATCGTTGTCGGTGCGATGATCTATATCCAGGATCACGGCATGGCCAATCCCCTGACGCTGAAAACGCTCACGCCAGACTGGAGTCACAGCCTGCAATACATCCCCGCCATCATCTACGGCATGCTGGGATTCGAGCTGGTCAGCGCCGGCAGTGATGAGATGAAAAACCCGGCGCGGGATGTGCCGCGCTCGATCCTGATATCCGGCATCATCATTATTACCCTCTATGTCCTGGGCACCAGCGCGGTGCTGGCAGCCTTACCGGCGGCCGACATCAATCTGGTGGAAGGGTTAATGGATACCCTCAATCTGTTCTTTGGCGAAACGGCCGGCGGACAGGCTCTGGCCCTGGGCCTTGGGGTAGCGGCCCTGTTCACCTTCTTCTCGAATGGCGTAACCTGGGCGATGGGTTGTAACCGCGCCGCCGCCGAGGCGGCCATTGAAGGCGAGCTACCGGCGCTCTTCGGGCTGGAAAGCAAGACCCGTGGAACGCCCATTGGCGCCGCCGTTCTGATGGGCATAGTCAGCACGCTGACCCTGAGCCTGTACGGCTTTATGGCGGGCTCCAATGAAGACCTGTTCTGGTCCTTGTTTGCCTTCAGCGCGGTGATTTTTTTGCTGCCTTATCAAGGCATGCTGCTGGCCTTTTTAAAAATGCGCACCATCGATGCCGATCACCACCGTCCCTACAAGATTCCTGGCGGGATGGGGGTTGCCAAGCTGGTCACCTATGTTTGCATGACAGTACTGGGGCTGACCATTGTGCTGTTTTTGTATACCCCCGGTGAAGGCATGCAATGGCCGGTGTTGGCAGGCGTTGTCGTCACACTGATTATCGGTGAGCTGGTGATCCGGAGCGCAGAATCGCACAAAAAAGCTGCCGCCGCCGCGGCGATATAGCCTAGCGAGCTCTCATTCAAAGAGCACCTGACAGCCTCATACCGCATCACAGAAAGTGACCTGGCCTTTGCTCAGGTCACTTCTCTGCGGCCTTTTCCTGTGTCCGCCCATCAATTCAGCCTCTCCCACTCTACTCAGCGAGCAAGTACGCTATAATCCGGCGCTTGATTCGTGCCGTTTTCATTGGGAGCAACCCTACATGTCCGACCAGCCGCAGCGCATCCAATTGGAATTGGACCAGCAGATTGCAACCCTTACCCTCAACATCCCCGAGCGCCACAACGCCCTGGCAAACGAAGATGTGCAGTCCATCATCGCCCACCTGAACACCGTCACCGCCAGTCGCGACATTCGGGTACTGATCATTACCGGCAATGGCGAAAAAACCTTTTGCGCCGGTGCCGCCCTGGATCAAATGGGCTCCGGCGCCTTGAATGGCGATGTGTTTGCCACCATGACGGATAAGGTCGCGGGCCTCGCGATACCCACCATTTGTGCTTTTAATGGCAGTGCCTATGGCGGCGGATCGGAGTTGGGGCTCGCCTGTGATTTCCGCATCGGCGTGAACGGCATGCGTGTCTTTGTCCCACCGGCCCGCATTGGGCTCTGCTACCCCGTCAACGGTATCGAACGTTTTGTCAGTGTGCTGGGCATCAATATGGCCAAGCGCATGCTGCTGGCCAGTGAAGAATTTGAGGCGCCGCAATTGTTGGCTCAGGGCTACCTGACCCATCTGGTGGATAAAACACAGCTAACGCCAACGGCAAGGGAGTTGGCAGAGAGAATCGCGAACTATGCCCCACTGGCGCTTCAGGCCATGAAGGACATCGCCAATCAAGCGGCCCGCGGCCAGCTGAATCGGGCGCAGGCGCAGGCGTTGCACGACGCCTGCAACGCGTCACAGGACCTGCAAGAAGGCTTTGCCTCCGTGCAGGAAAAGCGCCGCCCTGTGTTCAAAGGACACTGATTAAATTCAGCGAAACGGAGCCCGTAACCGCGGTGAACGCTGTAAGCCCGAACAACACCACTGCCTTAGGCTAGCCGGCATTTCGCTCCAGCGCCCACTGATAGAGCACTTTTTTCTTGAGCCCGGTAATGTCTGCCCCCAACTGGCTGGCCTGCTTCACCGACAGGTCTTGGAGCAGGATGGTCATGACCCGTTCGGCCTCGGCATCCAGCCCCTGATCCTGGGCCTTGGGCTTGCCGCGTACCATCACCACCATCTCGCCTTTGCGCTGATTGGGGTCACCGGCCACAAACTCCACCAACTGCGTTAACGTGCCGCCCTTGATGGTTTCAAAGGTTTTGGTGATTTCCCGGGCCATGACCGCTTCGCGCTCGGCACCAAACACCGTGGCCATATCCTTTAAGCAGTCCTGAATACGGTGAGGGGCCTCATAAAAAATCAGCGTGCGCTCTTCCGCCGCCAGCGGCTGCAAGCGATTGAGACGCTGTCCGCTCTTGGGCGGCAAAAAGCCCTCAAACGAAAACCGGTCCGAAGGCAAGCCCGACGCGCTCAGGGCCGCCACCATTGCGCAGGCACCGGGAACCGGCACCACCCGGATACCTTCTTGCCGGGCGCGACGAACCAGACGGTACCCCGGGTCGGACACCAGCGGCGTTCCGGCATCGGAGATCAAGCCAATGGATGCCCCGGCCTTCATGCGCTGAATGAGGGCTTCTACCTGTTTTTCATCGGTGTGGTCATGATAGGCAACCAGCGGCGTGGAAATGTGAAAATGGTCCAGCAATCGCGCACTATGACGGGTATCCTCCGCTGCGATAACATCAACGGTTTGTAGAACCTCAACCGCTCGCGGTACCATATCGCCCAAGTTACCAATGGGGGTCGCAACGACGTAGAGTGCTTGCTCCGTCATAGTGAATTCTCTGTTAATGTTGAATGTGTTTAATGACTAATCATTAAGGCTGAAGAGCATGCGTTTAATCAGTAATATCGGACGACTTTCGCTCGTCGGCCTCGTCGCCCTCGGGCTGTATGGTTGTGGCGGCTCAACCCCCACCATCGATCAACCGGCAGGCAGTGCCTACGTTGATATCGATGTCAGCGCGGTGCTGGCTCAGGCCAAAGCCAGTCCATCGCCACAAAAAGAATATCTGTTGCTGCAGGTGGCCCGTCAATACAATCACGACGGCAAATACCTGCAGGCGTATCATCTGCTAACGTCGATTGACCCGGACATTCTGGACGAAGAGCACTTTGCCGCCTACAGCATGATTTTCAGTGACACGGCCCTGGGGGATGACTCCTACTTCCTTGCCCAGCGCATTCTAACCAACCCGCGCCTGAACCAACAGTGGCAATCGTTTCCGGTTGAGACCAAAATCGCCTTTTTGCAGCGCCGTGCCGATGTGTTTTTGCTGCTGGGGAATGCCAATGCCAGTATTTATGAGCGCATAGCGCTTGACCCGCTGCTCACCGAAGTCAACCAGCAAAACGCCAATCAGGATCAATTGTGGTCGGCGTTAATGACCATGTCCGAGGCTGAATTGCAGCACTATAGCCAAGGACTTGCAGGGGTGAAAACCGGTGCGCTGGATGCCTCTCAGAAGCTCGGAACCCAGCCTCAGCCATTTCGGGAAGAAACGTCATTGAACGCTGATGGCTCTTTTTCAGCTGAGGGCTCTTCTTCAGCTGATGGCTCTGATTACACTGACGGTTCTGAGAACGCAGAAGACCTGGAAGCCAACCCAGATGAGCGGTCTCTGCCCCCCATCATCAGTCCAAACCTCACCAAGGCACAGCAGCAGGTGCTGCGCGGTTGGTACAGCCTGGCGCTGGTCAGCAAAAACAATCAGTCCAATCTGGAGCGGCAGCTGGACAACATCAATCAGTGGAGCGATCAATGGCCCGGGCACCCTGCCAGCCTCAGACTGCCGAAAGATCTGCAACTGCTGCAGCAACTGATCGCTGAACGCCCCTCTCAAGTTGCGTTGCTGATGCCACAGCAAGGCCCGCTCGGCAAAGCCGGACAGGCGGTGCGCGACGGTTTTATGGCGGCTTACTATGATGCCATGTCGCAATCCAGTCAGATACCGCGCCTGAAAATATACGACACCGCTGAAGGCAACATCATCGACATCTACAATCAAGCGGTGATTGACGGGGCCGAGCTCATCATTGGGCCACTGGACAAAGACAAGGTCACAGAGCTGAGCTACCACGAAGCACTGCCCGTACCGACGCTGGCGGCGAATTACAGCGAGTTGAGCTCTGAACCGCCCCTCGGTCTGTATCAATTTGGCTTGTCCGCCGACGATGAAGTTCATCAGATTGCCCAGCGCGCCTGGCTCGAGGGGCATCGCTACGCCATGATCCTCACCACCCAGGCCAATTGGGGGCAGCGCATCGCCGAAGCCTTCCGTAACTCCTGGCAAGAGCTGGGCGGTATTGTCATCAACGAAAGCCAGTACTCCGGTAAGGGAGATTACTCCAGCGTCATCCGCCAGGCCATGAACATCGACCGCAGTCAGGCGCGAGCCAGCCAATTGCGCTCCGTCATAGGACACCTTGGGAAAATCGAATTTGAACCCCGCCGCCGTCACGACGCGGACATGCTGTTCCTGGTTGCCCAGCCTACCGATGCCCGCCAGATCAAACCCACACTGGCCTTCCACTACGCCAGCGACCTGCCCGTCTACGCCACCAGCCAGATTTACAGTGGTTATGTAGACACCAAAAACGATCGCGATTTAAACGGCATTGTATTCTCCACCCTGCCCTGGTTCTTCGACCAAAACAGTCCGGAGAAAGCCAGCATCAAACAAGCGGCCAATCCGTCACCGTCCTATCAGCGCCTATACGCACTGGGGGTTGATGCTTTTAAGCTTTACCCAAGGCTTAAGCAACTGGAGCAATCACCCTACACGCGCCTCTATGGCGTAACCGGCTCCCTCAGCCTCAATCCGCAGCGACAAATTGAACGTGAGCAGGTTTGGGCGCAGATGGTCAATGGACGTGCCAGACACTTGCCTGGCGTGATTGCACACACCGAATAACCTCCCAAACCTTCTCACGAAGGCGGGAAAGCGGGAAAGCGGGAAAGCAGGAAGGATGAGTGGGCTCGCTTAAACTTGATCCCGGCCCAATACCACTGTAAAAATGGCTGTTTAGGGCTTGAAGCAGGACTTAAATTAGAACTTGAGCCCAATCCGAAGGGGCTCACTCCCAAGGGACCTTTGCCACGGGCCCCACCCAAAAATTACCGTCATGGATGACAACCCTTATGCTCAAAAAAACCTTGCAACGGTTCAAAAAACAAGCGGGCGAGACACCTGAAACGGCCTCACAAAAAACACCCAAAAGCCCGGAGTCTCAAACCCGAAAAGAAGGGGACCTGCGCGAAAAGCAAGCGGAACAATTTCTCACCACCCGCGGACTAAAGCTGGTCGCCAGAAATTATCTCTGCAAACTGGGGGAAATTGATTTGATTATGCGAGATCGGGATCATTTGGTGTTTGTCGAAGTGCGCTACCGCAAAAGTACTCGTTTTGGTTCCGCCAGTGAAACGGTGGATTTTCGCAAACAGCAAAAGCTGATAAGGACCGCGCAATATTACTTGCAGAGCCACCCTCAACTCGGCACTCCCCCTTGCCGGTTTGATGTTGTGGCGATCCAGGGTACGCCTGCCACCTCAGGCAAGCCAACACAGCCGCCCACGTCAGCGCCGCAATATTCTTCGACAAACATCGCGCAAAAACCGATAGAATGGATAGCCAACGCTTTCACTGCAGACTGACAGCCATGCCACACGGTTAGAGCAAGCCCAAAGTGACCCGGTGAGCGAGAGACGTAACCTTATCCACAAGACGTATTATTGACGCAGAGAGCTTATGGAACAAAGAATCATCACCCTTTTTCACGAGAGCATTGAGGCCAAAATGCAGGCCGGTGAATACCTCGCACCGCTGCTGTGCGAAGCCAGTGAAATCATGGTTCACTGCCTGCTCAACGAAGGCAAGATATTCACCGCGGGCAACGGTATTTCCGCCGCCAACGCGCAAGTGCTCAGCGCCAACCTCTGCAACCATTTTGAGAGGGAGCGCCCCGGGCTGCCCGCCATTACGTTGGGCGCCGACTTCACGACCCAAACCTCCATCGCCAACGATTACAGCTACAACGACATCTTTGCCAAGCAGGTGCGCGCCCTGGGGCACCCGGGCGACTGCCTGCTGCTCATTACCACCAGCGGTAACCCCAGCAACCTGGTGCAGGCTGTTGCCGCCGCCCATGAGCGCGAGATGAATGTCATTGCGCTCTCAGGACGGGATGGCGGAAATATTGCTTCCGTACTGGATGCCAACGACCTGGAACTCAGGGTCCCGGTAAACTCCAACACCCGACTGCATGAAATCCACCTGCTGAGTATTTTTTGCCTGTGCGACCTTATCGATCAACAATTATTTGGAGCCGAAGAATGATGTTTACCACCCGACGCCTTTCTACAGCCCGTCTCTCCACGGCCATTCGCTGGGGGCTCGCCGCGCTGCTGCTGGCAACGGCTGGCTGTACGACCATTGTCGACGCAACCACCGATGCCCCGATTCAACTGAATCCGGGAAAAAGAACCCTCGGGGCAATGATTGACGACGAACAACTCGAAACAGTGGCCGTTGTGAACATCAACAAAGCCAGCCCCTACCTGAAACAAGCCAACATTGATGTGGTGGCGTTCAACAGTATCCTGCTCCTCACCGGCCAGGTGGCCAGTAACGATCTGCGGATGCTCGCCGGAGAAACCGCCAAAAAAATACACGGGGTTCGCCAGGTGTTTAATGAAATTCAGGTGCAGGGTACCACCTCCATTCTGGCTCGCACCAACGACACCTGGCTCACCACCAAGGTGAAAAGTGTTCTTTTGGCCAATCAGGATGTCGACAGCAGTCGCATTAAAGTCGTCACCGAAGACGGTGTGGTGTACCTGCTGGGGTTACTGTCGCGCGCCGAGGCCAACCGGGCCGCCGAGACCGTCAGCACCATTGGTGGCGTGCAAAAAGTGGTCAAGGCGGTGGAATACATCAACTGATTCCCAGCCCGGTCAGTCTCGCTGCGGCACAGTACGCGCAATCGCTGCATCGTCTATGCTGTATTTTAAAGCTGCACAGACGACAAAAGGAAAGCCTGAATGAAAGCATCAGACCTGCTGGTTCAATGCCTCGAAACCGAGGGGATTGAATATATTTTCGGAGTGCCCGGCGAAGAAAACGCCGACTTTATGATGTCGCTGGAATCGTCCAGCATTCAGTTTGTGCTTACTCGCCATGAACAGGGGGCCGCCTTCATGGCGGAAATATACGGCCGCTTAACGGGCAACCCGGCAGGCTGTCTGGGGACCCTCGGGCCCGGTGCCACCAACCTGATTACCGGCGTGGCTGACTCCAATATGGACCGTGCCCCCATGCTGGTGCTGACCGGTCAGGGGGCCTCCACCCGCCTGCACAAGGAATCCCACCAGGTGATGGATGTGGTGGAGATGTTCTCCCCCGTCACCAAATGGGCCACCACCGTCTGGCACCCGGAGAATATCCCGGAAATCGTCCGCAAAGCTGTCCGCCTGGCTCGCACCGAAAAGCCCGGCGCCGTCCACATCGAGCTGCCGGAAGATATCGCCAAGCTGCCCAGCAACAAAACGCCACTGCCCGTGCGAAAATTTCGCCGTCCAGTGCCTGCCGACAAGATCATGGACATGGCGTTTGAGCGCATTAAAGCCGCCCGACGCCCGCTGATCATTGCCGGCAATGGCTGTATCCGCCGACGTGCCAGCAAGCAATTACGGCTGTTGTGCGAAAAAACCGGCATTGGTGTCCTCAGCACCTTCATGGCCAAAGGCTGTGTCGATATGGACTCTCCCTACTGCCTTTACACCATTGGTCTTGGTGCCAAGGATATCCCCTCCTGTGCCATTGATGCGGCCGACCTGGTCATCACCCTCGGCTACGACATGGTGGAATATCACCCCAAGCTTTGGAACAGCAGCGACGATAAAGATGTCATCCACATTGATTTCCTGCCCGCCGAGATTGACGAACACTACATGCCCGAAATCGAGGTGGTGGGCGACCTCGCACACGCCTTGTGGATGCTCAATGAACGCATCGATGCCAACGGTGGTCTCGAATTTGACTTGAGTCAGCAAGCGGCGGTGCGGCGGGACATGACCGAAGAATTACAGCGACACGCCGAGGACGACACCGAAGGCTTTATTCGGCCCCAAAAGGTGCTGCTCGATACTCGCCAACTGATGGGACCCGACGATATTCTGCTGTCCGATGTGGGCGCCCACAAAATGTGGATTGCCCGACACTACCAATGCCATGAACCCAACACCTGCCTGATCCCCAATGGCTTTTGTTCGATGGGCTTTGCCTTGCCGGGCGCCATCGCGGCCAGCCTGGTGCATCCGGACAAACGCATACTGGCCATTTGTGGCGATGGTGGGTTTTTGATGAACATGCAGGAAATGGAAACTGCTCGCCGGCTGAACACTCAACTGACCGTGATGGTTTGGGAGGATGGCGGTTATGGCTTAATTGGCTGGAAACAATCCAATGAATTCGGCCGTCAAACCGATCTGTCTTTCGACAATCCTGACTGGGTGATGCTCGCTCACTCCTTTGGCTGGCAGGGCCACCGCGTCAACAACAGTCGCGACCTGAAGCACACTCTGGAAACCGCACTGAACGAGAGCGGGCCCAGCCTGGTCGTGCTGCCGATTGATTACCGGGAGAACCTTGAGCTAACCCGGCGCCTGGGAGAAATGACCTGCCCCATGTAATGCCGGAGCCTTGCCGATTAGGCCATGCTGAATCACCGCGAAGTCCACCCAGCCGCGAGTGCATGGCCAACGACGCTAACTGGCACCCGTAATGTATCTCATCCAGTCAGGATTGACTCAACAGGTCAGGAGGAGGTCGGGAGGTCAGGAGTGGCTCAGTAGATCACCACTCCCTGGTTGCGCGATTTCTTACTCTGATACATCGCTTTATCGGCTCGGCTCAGCAACTCTTTCAACCCCAGGCCGGGCTTCCACTCGGCCACGCCCAGACTCACTTTGATCAGCTGTTTAGGGTCATCAGGGTATTCCTCCAGCACCAGCGGCTGCATCAAATAACTGAGCTTTTTTTCAATCACATCGACCAGGTTGTCCGCTGATGAATAGTTCGTCAATACCCAGACAAATTCATCGCCCCCAATACGAGCGACCAGGTCTGAACTCCGCAAGTGGGATTGCAGACGGTGCGCCAGCGCCACAATCACCTGGTCGCCGGCGTTGTGGCCCCAGCGATCGTTGACACCCTTAAAATCATCCAGGTCCAGTAACGCCACCGCCAGCGTGGAACCACTGCGCTCCAGATTATTAATCAGAGTGGTGGTCTGCCCCATCAGGGCATGGCGGTTGGCCAACCCCGTCAAAGCATCTTCATTGGCCCGCTTTTCCAGCTGTTCGACCAAGGCATAACGTTCAATCGCGTAAGTAATCGCGCGAATCAACAGTGCTGAACTGGCTTCATTTTTAGGCAGATAATCTTCTGCCCCCAGTTTAATCGACTGCTCCCCCAACACCTCATCGTGAACCCCCGTGAGCACGATCACCGGGGTACAAAAGCCGAGGGACAAGAAGCTCTCTAGTGTTTGAATCCCCTGCAGCGGCCCCAACCCTAAATCGAGCAGCACGATATCGACCGGTGAGCGCTGGAGGACCTGACCTGCACATTCCAGGCTCTCGCAATGAGTCACAACAAAAGCTTTGCGCTGTGACTGTTTGAGCATCTCATTAACAAGATAAAAATCATCCGGATCATCATCGACCACCAGGACACGGATTTGGCCGGTATTCATGGAAGGGTCCTTCGCCACAGCTCCTTCTGAGACAGGTTTCATTGATTTCTATAGCCTTTTCGAATAAACAGATATTTACAAACTCCCTTTTTCGTTCAGTATAGTCAGTCTTTAGATTTCTGATAGGCAACTTTACCCGGGCTGATGCTGCCCCTCTGTTTATGTCTTCACACTCCACTCCTGACACACCGCCTGCATCAGGTGAATCGCTTCCGTGAACGTATCCGGTTTGACCAGAAAACGATCCGCACCAATCTCATAGGCCTCATCAATTTCCTGAACAGAACTGGACGTCGTATAAATGATCACTGGAATGTGTTTGTATTGCGCATGACCCTTTAAGTGCTCGAGTACGGCCATCCCCCCCGAGGGCGGTAAATTCAAATCCAGCATCACCAGCAAGGGAAGGGGTGAGGCCAGCAACACATCCATCCGCTCAAGCATCGCAGGACCAGAATCAAAAAACGTCATCTGGACCTGACAGTCGATGGCTTTGACGGCCTGCATGAGCAAATACTGATCATCCAGATCATCATCAACAAACACAACATGCAACGTTGGGTTGGTCATTGATTATCCCCCACCAAAAAAGACAGTTTAGATCTTCAGCTTACGCTGTTGGCGTTTGTCGTGCCTTAACCGCGCGGCCTAACCGTTAACGCCTTCCGGGGCGTTTTCCACCAGCGGTTCAAAGGCCGGCAACACGATGGTGAAAACGGCTCCCTGATTCAACGTGCCCTGGGCCGAGATTGTTCCCTTGTGAGCCTTAATAATTTGATGGCAAATGGCCAACCCCATACCCTGCCCAGGTGTCGATCGGCTCACCAGGCGCCGAAAGGGCTCAAAAATATTCTGCGCATACTGGTTGTCAAAACCACGCCCGTTATCGGACACGGTAAGCACGTGGGTGCCCTTGTGGGCATGTGCTTCAATCACAATGCGCGCCGGCTCCTCCGGTTTTGCATAACGCACACTGTTGGTCATCAAATTGTGCAGCACGTGCAAAAAACCCGCCTTATCCACAGACAGGCACAGATCCCCCTTCAGCACGAGGTCCGCTCCTGTTTCGGTAAACAGCTCCAGCAGATCGTCCCGAATTAAGCTCACCAGCTCTGATAACTGGACCGGCTCGCAGCAAGGCGCTCCCTGCGAATACCGAGATAGTTGCAATAAACTATCGACCATGGCTCGCATACGTCCCGCCGCATCACCAATCCGATTCAATTCATAATGCGCCTCACCGCCCATGTCCTGATCTTTTAAGCGCTGCTGCAACATGTCAGAAAAGGATGAAATTTTTCTGAGCGGTTCCTGCAAATCGTGGGAGGCGGAGTAGGCAAAACGCTCCAGCGCCGCATTGGAATCCGCCAGCGCCTGCTGCACCAGCTTTTTATCGCTGATGTCTTCAATGACCACGATGTAATGACTGTCTTTGCCCTGATAGGAGGCCACCGACGCGGTAACCTGTACCCATATCAGCTCGCCATCACCACGCAGAAGTCGGGCCTCCATCGAATAGCTTTCCTGTTCTTTCTCCGCCAATACCCGGATCAGCTCTGCCCCGGGCCCCAAATCTTCTTCATAGGTGATTTGCTGCAGTGTTTTTTCTCGCAATTGCTCGAGGCGCCACCCCAGAATCTCACACAATTTGGTGTTGGCCTTCAGCCATGAACCGTCCATGCCGACGTGGGCAATACCCACAGCGGCCTGTTCAAACGTAGACGACAGATCCTGGGACAGCTGCTGGATTTTCTCTTCGCGGCGCTGAATTTCCAGCAGGCCGCGGCGAAACTCTTCGTCAGAGGCATTTCTCAATGCCTCACGATAGGTGACCAGAGAAGGGAAGCGCAGGATGCCTTTGACATGTTTGATCAGTAAAAATGCCGCCGTCGCGGCGGTCCCCGCCGCCAGCACTTTTGCCACCCCATGCAGCCCAGCAACGTCTCGCCAAAGCGTGACCGCTGCCAGCAAATGGGAGATGGCGCCACACAGAACAAACAGTGAAAACAGTAAGAAGACCCCTCGAAATTCAAGGTCCGGACGCTTGCGAATCACACACAACATCAGCAAAGACATGACGAAATACGAAAGGCTGATGATCGAATCCGCCAGCGTGTGGACCCACACCAGCCCTGGGTGCCAAAGAAACGCATCCCCCCAAGGCGTCCATTCACGCCAGACAATTGCAGTGTCAAACTCAGCCATTAAACCTGCCCTCACCGGCTTCCCTCTCCTTCACCGACTGCTCCTCTCCATCACCAGCTTCCCTCTCCATCACCGACTTTCCTTACTCTTCACTGACTTCCCTTACTAAAGGTGCTCTGCCATCTGTTTTTTTGTGCCCTCCAAACGGCCCAAACGGGCACCACCGGCATAGAGGTGAAGCGTATCGATCCCCTCTTTTCATTCGCCTGGGCAACAATCAGCGCTCAAATTTTTTCGACAATAAAACCGAGCTGTGGGAGCGCAGCACCCCCTCAATCGCCGTCACTTTATCCATGGCTACATCCAACGCGGTGGTATTCTCTGCTCTTAATTCGGCCACCAGATCATATTCACCACTGATGGAGTACAGCGAGTGGATTTCGGCAATCTTTTCCAGAGCCCGAACCAGCGGTCCCAAACGTTTCTGATCGGTGGCAATCAGCATGTAGGCGGCAATCTGCCAAGGTGCATAATCCGAGCGCAATTTTACGGTGTACCCTTCGATCACCTTGTGCCGCTCCAGCTGCTGCATGTGATTTTGAACGGTCAATCGGCTGACCCCCAACTGCTTCGCCAGTTCAGACACACTGGCCCGCGCATTGGCCGTCAGCAAACGCAACAAGCTCTGATCAAGGGGCGACAATCTATCCATAATGTTTATTTGGGTTACCAAATTGCTAATTAATATCTTACTTTTTATATAGCATAGATATTCATATTAGCGTGTTTGCGTTTTACGCTATTTCACGTATCCGGTATTTTCTCGGCACCACCAATCAATAACCCGTAATGCAAGCATCCGGAAAACACCTTGGTAGCCACTGTTTAAACACTCGCAGGGAGAACGCGTATGATCCGCCTTGGCCGATTCGATGACGATACTCTGAACACCACTTTCAGCTCTCCGGCTGAACATGCCTTGCCCCTTGATTCGCCCATCCCTCCCCACTCGCCCAGCCCCGCTACGCCTCAATGCGGCCGGGAGCTGAGCCTGCCAAAGGATTACCCCCCGCAACTGCGCATCGACCTGGCCACCATCACCCGGCAGGTGAAAGCCTTCCATCGCGCCCTGCCTCGGGTCACGCCCTACTATGCCGTCAAAGCCAACCCCCATCCGCGGATATTAAAACATCTGCAGCAGCTGGGAATGCGCTTCGAAATAGCCTCTGAAGGCGAACTCCAGCTGCTGCAAAGCCTGGGGATTGCCGGCGCGGATGTAATGTTCAGCAACCCGATCAAAACCCCACAAAGTACCCGCGCCGCAGAGCGTCATGGCATCCAATGGTATGCTTTCGATTGCCTCGAAGAGCTGGTCAGCCTCTCGACCCACGCCCCAAACGGGCGCTTTGTGCTGCGTATCGCCGTCGACAACCGGGATTCTGTGTGGCCTCTCGACAGCAAATTCGGTGCGGATGAAGACAACATTGATCGCCTCCTCAACTACGCCGCCGCTCATCGCCTCAACGTCGCCGGGCTGGCCTTCCACGTGGGCTCCCAATGCAAGAGCAGCAGCAGCTGGCAAGACGCCATCAAACGCTGCCTGAAAATCTTTGCCAAGATGAAAGCCCTGGGACTGACGCCCCGGCTACTCAACATCGGTGGTGGCTTTCCCACCCCAATATCCCCCGCTATCATCAGCATAGAAACCATCGCCCGCGAACTTCAGCCGATGCTGGAGGCTATTCCACAAGAAATAGAGGTCGCCGCAGAGCCCGGACGCTATGTGGTTGCCGCCTCTGGAACCCTGCACTGCCAGATTGTCAGAACCACTCAGCGCCAGCAGCAGTCCTGGGCCTACCTCAACTGTGGGTTTTATGGCGGGCTGATCGAACTGAATGAAGCGTTTGGTTTCGAGCTGATCAGTGAACGCCCGGGCCCGCTGGGCCCCTGGGTTATTGCCGGCCCGACCTGCGACGCCATTGACCGCTTCACGCCACTCTATCAACTCCCGCTTGCGAGCCGCGCCGGAGATCGGATCCGAATTCCCCACATGGGGGCCTATTGCACTGCCTGCGCGTGCGAATTCAATGGCTTTCCCGCACCCGAAATACACCTTTACGACTCCAGCATTCAAGCCCCGGAAACTGCCCCGGAGCGACAGCAAAGTAGCGAATGACCACAACAAAGTACCGAATGGCCACAACAAAAGTATTCAATGGGCCGGACACCCCCTGAATAGCCTTCCAGACACTCGGGATTCACTCACAGCGCCACGGATCCGGCGCATGATTCTTCAACCTTCTGACCGGATACCGCGATAAAGTCATCACATAGAACGGCCTGGCAATGCCCCAGAAAGAAAACGGGAAAGGCGACGACCAACCTAAAAAATTAATTAATTCAATAACATACCGGTAAGCAAAAGGCGCCAAGGCACATCACAACGCGACTTTGAAATTTTCGTCTTATACTGACAACAGGAAGCCGTATTAGCGCAGGTCTCAGGAGGTACGATATGGGAGTAGCGATAACACTCGAAAATTTTCTCAAAACCAAAGACATTAACTACGACTTACGTGAACACCGGTACGTAGAAGGCTCATTTAACACCGCACTCAGTGCCGACATACCCTCCGAACAACTCATCAAAGGCGTCGTATTCCGCGACGAAGATCTCTATTACACCATGGCCATTGTACCCGCCAGTCACCGGGTTCTGCGGCATACCCTCAACCAAATTCTCGATCGGCGGCTGGAGCTGGCGGACGAGGAGGAACTGGACGATATCTTTTTTGATTGTGAACACGGCGCCATCCCCTCTTTTGGGCAGGCTTATGGGATCAACGTGATTTGGGACGACCAGATCAAAGAGGTCAGTGATGTGTGGCTGGAGGCCGGTGACCACGAAAACTTAATTCACATCGATCGCCGGGATTTTGACCGACTCATGCAAAATCATATGCACGAGACCATCAGCTGTGCCCGGCGACGTCACCGTTCATAAGGCATCGCAATTCATACAGCGCCGCAACCCACGAAACGACAGGCACAAAAAAACCACCCTAAAGGTGGTTTTTTTAACGTCGGGTGTTAATTACTTCTTCACTTCAGGAGGCAGTAATGACACGTTGTAGACGTTGGCTTCGCGGGCGGCATCAGCCACAGCCACGAAGATCTTGGCAGTAGAGTTGGCATCGGCTTTCACAACCACCGGAGCCTGAGGTTTTTCAGCGTGAATACGCTCAATGTTCGCTCGCACGGAGCGGATATCCACCCGACGCTCTTCCATCCAGATCTCATCATTCGCCAATACCTTCACCACGATGGCAGAAGTGTCATCGTCAGTCGGTGGTGGCGGATTTTCCTGATTCTCAGGCATATTTACATCGATAGTCGATTCCTTCACAAATGATGCTGTCACAATGAAGAAAATCAACATGATGAATACAACATCGAGCATCGGAGTCAGATCGATTTCGCTACTATCTTCTTCGGCGCCGCGGCCCTTTCTGCGTCTCACTTTACAACTACCTCTTAAATAAGCCCAACCCTAAAACAGGTCATTCGGTTCGTTATATTGTTCGTTATAACAATAGCTTTTTTGAGAATAACTCAACTCAGGTGAGGCATCTTACCAGCTAATTCCCCAAGACACTAACACTCGAAACAAGTCTACACAGTTTGTTAACATAGCCACCCAACAACCCCAATTTGGTATCACTTTACCAAAAAACCTGTCACTTAAGGTAACAACGAAATGTCTATTGATGGTTTTTTAACCACCCTGAAACACACACCGGAATCCGTAGAATTCAGCGACACGATGGCCACCATCGAAGAACACTATGTTTTCGAGCCAACCCGCTTTCACAATGGTGATTTAACCAACGAACCAGAGCAGAATCAGGGGTCGTGCAAACTGCTGGCGTTTGCCCGGTTAAACAACCTCAGCCAACCCGAAACGCTGGCCTGTTTCGGGCAGTACTACCGCAAGGACGTGCTGGAGCATCCGGCAGGTACAGACCACCAGAACATTCGCAACTTTATGTCTCAGGGTTGGGATGGGGTGCGCTTTGAAGGGCAGCCGCTGACGCCCAAGGGCAAGTAGCGAGTCGCCACCCCAGGGTGGCTTCTCTGGCTGCAATTCACCTTACTAGTTAATGGCGAGTAGTGGCGAGCCAGCCCAGGCTGCCCTCTCTGGCTGCGCCATTCACCTTGGGCGAGTGGCGAGTCACTTCAGCATGCTACCTCTGGCCAGCCGATTCAACTTGTCTTTGACTGATTAAACCTTGGCGAGCCGCTGTTTTTAAGTCTTTTCCTCGCCACTCGACACTAGAGCCTCGCCACTGCGGTTTACCGCTTGCGCTTCATCCGCTCGGCTTCCCTGGTTCGCTCTTCCAGGCGAGCCAGGATGGCGGCCATTTCCTGAGCTTCGGCAGCGCGCTGCTCTTGCTGTCGGGCCAAACGCTCGGCCTTTTCCCGCTCAATGGCTTCTTTGATCCGCTTTTCTTTCAAGCTGGAGCCCGTTCGACCGGCGGCCAGCTTAGCGGCCTGAGAACTGTCTGCGTCGCTAACGCCTGCCTTTGCGGCTGCTTGTGTCGCAGACATTGTGGCAACCGCCGGCTTTTCAGCGCTCGCCTTCACGGCGGGCTCAGCAGCGGGCTTTCGGCGACTGCTCATCCGGTTGCCGGCAGCTTCAGCGGCGGCATTATCCGCAGCTTTCTGCTTTGCACGCCGGGCAGCCGCGCTTTGCTTGGCCTTTTCCGCATTGGCTTTTTTCGTGGCCTGGCGACGCATCTCAATGCGGGCCATCACCACGTTCATTTCGGTTTGCTCGTCACGGTTGTTGGTATGCCGCAGGTTTTCCCGGCGCTCCCGCTCAGCCTCAATCGCTTCACGAATGCGTTTTTCCTTCGCCGCTGAACCCGTGCGCCCGGTTGCCATTTTCACCGGTGCCGCCGGCTTAGCACCAGCCGCTTTGGCGGCCGTCGGTTTGGCCCCGATTGCCGGGGTTGAGGACTTTGTCGGGCGCTCACGCAACAACCGCTCCTGAGCAGCCTTCATGGCCGCCAGCCGGGCGTTCATCTTGTCGCCGTCCGCCCTTGAATCCGTTTCAGGCCGCTGGCGCGGCTCATGCTGAGCCTCCGCCTGTGGCGACGCCGTAGCTTGTCCGCGGACGGAGTCTTTAGACACCGCCTCAGAAACCTTGGCATCGGCTGCCGGAGCCCCCGCTTCAGTCTCGGCCGATTCAGAGCCGGAGCGTCGCTCAGACCGAACGTCAATGCCGTCCAAATCATCAACGTCAACGTCGCTGTCGTCACTCACGGCCTCTTCGAATGCCGCCATCAAGGCTTTCATACTGGCTGACTGTATCGCACCGGTGCTGCGGCCAGCGGCTTTTCCCCGAGACGACTTAATCGGTTGAGCGCCCAAGTCATCACGCGCTTCGCGCATGGATTCACGAGCTTCGGCCGGACTTTCGCCGTAAGCCCAGGTGTCCACTTCGAACCCATCAGAACCCTGTGCCCTGAGCTGTTCAAAGAATTGCCCACTGGTACCGTTATCGGCTTGGGATAAGAGGTCTGCCCATTCCTCTTCAACACTTTCTCTGGCAGTCCCAACATAAACATCTTGGGTTTGAATATTGGTGGCGGTAAAAACGATCACCCAGCACTACCTCTGCTTAACATTTTGCGTTTCAATCTAGGGCGACGAATTATAGTGGCCAGAAAAAAAATGGGTAGAATTGACAGGCAAATTCAGATGTGAAGCAGATGTGATTAAAACCGAGAAACCCGCTAGGAAGGGGGCTGAGGGGCTGTTGGGTCCTCGAAAAAATCCAACTGAATATTTGATTCTTTTTGAGTTAGGTCAACAAAACGGACCCCCACCCCCAAAAGCCGAACCGGTCTGGCACCTCGTTCAAACGCCTCTTCCAGCAATTGAGCGTAATCTTCAAGGCGGGCCTGGGTCCCTGCACGCTCGACAGTAGTGCTGGTAAAATCGTCAAACTTGACTTTGACAAAACCTTTGACCACCAGATAATCGTCCTCCAGACGCTGCAAGCGCTGCTTCAGTTCTGCCAGCAAATCCGGCAGTTTCTCCTCACACGCCGCCAGGTTCTCCAGGTCCTTTTCATAGGTGTGCTCGACACTCAACGACTTGCGGCGGCGACTGGTGCACACGTCTCGCTCATCAATGCCACGGCAAAGGCGATGAAGCCGCGGCCCAAAGCTGCCAAAAGCCTCCTCCAGCTCGTGCACAGAGTAGCGCCGCAGATCACCACAGGTCGCAATCCCCAGGCGCTGCATCTTCTCCGCAGTCACCTTGCCGACCCCAAAAATCCGGTCGACCGGAAGCCTGCGCACAAATGCGTCTGCCTCCGCAGGAGTCACCACCGTCAGGCCATCCGGCTTTTGCCAATCGCTGGCCACCTTGGCAATAAACTTGTTTGGGGCCACCCCCGCGGATACGGTGATGCCCAACGCCTCGGCCACGCGCCCACGGATCTCCTGCGCAATCAGCGTGGCGCTGCCCTGGTGCCGCTCACAATCACTGACATCCAGAAAGGCTTCATCCAGCGACAAAGGCTCCACCAGATCGGTGTAATCCAGAAAGATGTTTCTCATGACCTGTGAGGCTTCACGGTATTTGAGCATGCTGTGGGGAACGATGGTAAGTCGCGGGCACAGCCGCAAGGCATAAGCCGATGCCATGGCCGACCGCACACCAAATTCGCGCGCCTCGTAATTGCAGGTGGAAATGACGCCCCGCTTGTCGGGGCGCCCTCCCACAGCCATTGGCCGATCGCGCAAATCGGGGTTGTCGCGCATTTCAATGGCCGCAAAAAAGCAATCGGCATCCACGTGAATGATTTTTCGAGACATAACTCAAAAACACAAAATACTGTTTATTCGTACAGTCTACATCAGGCCATCCAACAGGGGCCACCCTTTTACCGACACCGGTTAAATTTTTGTGCATCAGGTATAATGCCACCGGACATTCACCATTATGCATTTACCGACATGAGAGCTTTTATGAGCGTTGGCGCCTGGGATCCCACCCAATCGGACAATTCGGCTGCGTTTGATATCGACCCGGCCATTCTGGAAAAATTTATTGCGCTGGGCTCTGCCGAGCCGATCAACAACCTGAACACGCAGATCAGCGCAGAGGACAAAGCCCAGCAAGCGCCCCTGATGCGGCAACCCAAAGACACATGGATCGCCACGGCAGAATCACTCACCAACGATCAAATCGTACATCTGGTGCGCTTTTTCACGCTAGCGGAAATGCAGATCAGTGGCTGGGAAGCTGGTGCGGAATCCCCGGTAATTGGTCTGGTTAAAGCCTTGCGCCTGCGCAAAGCTCCCCCCAGCAAGGAATTACTGATGTGGATCAAAGAACACTCGGACAACCGCTTTTTACCGAATGGGGCGCTGTAACTCAACCCTGGCGATGCCAGCGGGATCACGCCCAAAACCGCACAACTTAAGCTAACCAAACAGACCGGCCTTAAGTCAGGGCTGCCCGCACTGTCAGAACCGCCTCATAACTGGCTTAAACGCCCCCAGTTCTGCTGCAGTGACGGGGGCAGGCGAAAACTTTTGGCCACTTCCCAGTATTTTACATCACCCTCACTGCCCAGCACTGCCAGCGCAGGACGCAGTGCGTTTTGACCCGCACCTAAAGTCCCGTCGCCTCCGCGAAGCCACAGGCCCAGCTGCCGGCTGGCGTCCCCCCGGGTATCGCCCCAGCAACGTCCGCCTTGTAATTGCAATTCACGGGCCCAGCCCGGCAGTTGATCGGGAAAAATCGCCACCACATGTTCCGGCTTCAGGCGGCCAGGGTATCTGGCCAGCACCTGCAACAGCTCCCGCATCGCCATACGGGCATAAGGGCAGCCGGTGGCGTGAAAGAAGAACACCCACTGGTTTTCAGCGGTGACCGGCAAAGACACCGGTGCACCACTATCAAGCTGGAACTCTAGGTGTGACAACCGCTGTTTATCCCCCGCAGGCTCGCGCACCCCCCGGGTCAAGCTCGAGGCTACAAACACGTACAACAACAGTCCGAACAACCCGGCCAGCGTACTCCACAGAATCACGTCACGCTCACCCAGCACCAATACCAGCCCGACCCCCAGCAGTGCAAAGGCCATTGCCGGGTATTCGCGCTCATCCTGGTAAAAGATATTCCCCCGGTGATAGCGCCACAGATTGCACACCCACAGCGGGGTCCAGGTTAACATTGGTGCCAGCCACAACCACTGACCCTGCAACAACTGCCAGCTGCCCCAAAGAGTCACCAACATCGCCAGCAACGTAAAAATGCGCACATACAGGGCTTTCAGTAAAAACATAATCAACTCGATCAGGGTGCCAAACGGCTATCGCAACAACCGCCACGCTTGAACCGTCACAGCAGTAAAATAGCCGCCATCGACGCCTCTGCGCCTGAACCGATGCAAAGGCATCGGTGGCGGGCCTACGCCTGTTTCGACGGCGCGCGCTTCAGTCTCGTCAGCAGCGGCTCAATTTTAGGCAGCACCAGCAGCCGGTATAAGTACAGCAAGCGGCTGGGCATTATCAGCATCACCGGCGTCACCAGCAGTGTCAACGCGGTTGAAAACAGCAAACCGGAGACAATGGCAAAGGCCAGCGGTTGGAACTGTGAGGTAATAACCCCATCCACCACCACATTTCGCCCCAGCAAATCGACACTCACCGCCGCCGCAATAGGAAACAGCCCCAAAATGGTGGTGGCGGTTGTCAGGAACACCGGACGCAACCGCTGAGCACAGGCGACGATGATCGCCTGCTTCACGGTAAATTCCTTGTTGTCCTTACGCACGTAGTTGTAGGTGTCAATCAGCACAATATTGTTATTCACCACAATCCCCGCGAGCGCCACAATGCCCACACCCGTTAAAATGGTGCTGAACACACCACCGGTCAACAGCAGTCCCAACAATACCCCCGCCGTTGACATAATGACCGCCGACAGAATTAACAGCCCCTGATAGAAGCTGTTAAATTGGGTTACCAACAGCACGAACATCAGAAACAATGCCAGTGAAAATGCCACGGCCAAAAAATTCATCGATTTTTCCTGCTCTTCGTTTGCCCCGCGAAAGACAACCCTGACATCTCTGTCCAGTGGATTCGCCTCGAGCCACTGCTTAATCTCAGCCACCTTGTCATCCGCCAGAATGCCCTCCTCCACATCCGCACGGACTTTCATAACCTGAATGGCGTCAATGCGTTCAACCTTGTCCACTTTCGGTTTGGCTATCCGTTCCACAAAACCGGTAATCGGTACAGGCCCTTTGGGGGTATTGACCCGCAGGTTATCCAGCGCGTTAATTCCGCGAACATCACTGGGGTAGCGAATGCGAATTTCCACCTCTTCATCCGCGTCATCGGGACGATACTCACCGATCAGAACACCACTGGTCACCAGCTGCACGGCTCGTCCGATTTCCACCACATTCACCCCGGCCTGGGCGGCCAGGGAGCGGTTGACGGACATTTCCCATTCGATACCCGGCAGTGGCGTGGTGTCAGTAATATCGCGCAATTCCTCCATCCCATATTCGAGGTGATGGCGCACTTTCAAGGTCTCGGCAAGCAGCTTGTCACTGTCGAGAGACTCCAGCTGAATCTGGATTGGCCGACCCACCGGGGGACCGCCTTCAAAGGCGTCAGCAGACACAATAATCCCAGGCATGTCTGCCGTGGCCTTGCGGATATTTTCAAACACCAGGCGAGTGGAATAACCAATTTTATCGGGATCTTTTAATTCAACCAGCACCGTGCCAATTTCATCTTTGGAGCTCTCGCGGCCACCGCCACCACTGTCACTGGATGAATACGTGGAATGGACACCATGCACCGCCAGCACCCGGGACTCCACATCCCGCACCAGCAAGCGAGCCTCTTCAACGGAAAGGTTGCCCATGGCCCGCACCGCGACAATGCCGTACTTTTCTTCGGTATCGGTAAAAAAGACCACGCCATTGCTAAAACGGCCATAGGCTAAAAATATCGCCACCAACACCACCAGGGTCCCCAAAAAGAACACCACCGGTCGGCGCAGCACGGTTTCCAGCAAACGGGCATAACGGCCGGTGTGCCCGGGCAATTCGGTTGGTGGGTCCGTTTCGAGGCTGCGCAGGTAAGCCTGAACGTCGGGCGCGATTTCCGATTTCCCCATCAAAGAACCAATCACCGGGGCGAACAGCAACGCATAAAACAGCGAGGCCACCAGCACACAGAAAACGGTCACGGGCAGGTAGCGCATGAAATCACCGGCAATCCCCGGCCAGAACATGATGGGCAAAAAAGCGGCCAGTGTTGTCGCGGTGGAAGCCACCACGGGCCAGAACATACGCCTTACCGAAATCTTGTAGGCCGCCTGACTGCTCATACCTTCTGCCATTTTACGGTCGGCAAACTCGGTGATCACAATAGAGCCGTCAATCAGCATCCCCAGAGCCAACATCATCCCGAACATCACCATCATATTGAAGGCAAAATCCAGATAATGCAGACCGATAAGCGACAGCAGCAGAGAGAAAGGGATCCCCATTCCGACCAGGCTACCGGAGCGAAACCCCAGCGCCGCCACCACAATCACCAGAACCAGTACCATGGAGGTGATAATGTTGCCGGACATTTCAGCCACCATGCCGGCAGAAAATTCTGACTGGTCCAGGGCAAAGGACACGTGCACACCCGGCGGTGTCTGTTCAGACAAATGTTCCACTAACTGGCGGACGTGTTCCGACACCTGAATCTGATTACCACCGGTACGCTTGTTCACTTCCAGTAAGATCGCCGGTTGATTATCCACGGTGGTGAAGCTTTCAGCGTCTTTGAAGGTGCGGCGGATATCGGTGACATCCCCCAAGGTGACCACCCCTTCGCTGGTCGACTTAATTGGTATGGCATACACATCCTGATAGGTTTCAATCAACCCGGGGACCTTGACTGAAAACTTGCCCTGACCGGTATCAATCTGGCCTGCCGGCACCAGCAGGTTATTGCCGACCACCGCGCTGATAAGCTCATCGCTGGTAATGTTGTAATGCTCCAGGCGCGCGGGGTTGATGAGGGCCTCGACCACCTCTTCGCGGTGACCGGCAAGATTGGCCTCAAGCACATCCGTCAAACTTTCTATTTCCCGCTGCAGCATCTTGGCGGTTTGATACACCAACCGCTCTTTGGTGCCCGGGTCAGCGGTCAGTGCCACCGTAATGGTGGGGAAATCGGAAACTGTTATCTCCTCGACGATGGGCTCATCCGCATCCTGAGGCAACTCCGCTTTCGCCCGATCCACCGCGTTGCGGACATCCTGCATGGCTTTATCAATGTCGACGGCACCCGCCTCAAACTTAACCAGCAGGGTGGCATGGGATTCCCGGGACGTTGCGATAATCTCATCCAGCCCCTCGAGGGCTTCCAGTTCCTGCTCCAGCGGCCGGGCCAGCAACCGGGCACCATCTTCAGGCGACACCCCGTCGAGCGTCACGCCAATATAGACGTAGGGAACATCCACTTCCGGCTGTGCCGACACGGGCATGGCGTTATAACTGTAGAGGCCCGCCACCACAATCAGGAACATGATGCAGAAAGTGCTGCGATAATGCGTCACCGCGGTTGTCAGTATACTCATAACTCGGCCGCACCCGATGCCGGTTCAGGCAAGGTCAATGCCGACACGGGCTGCACCTCTCTATAGGCCGCCATGCCCTCCACGGACGCTTTCACTTCTGACGGCTCATCGATGGTTACGTCCACCACTTCGCCCTGACTGACATACTCTTGCCCGACAGTAATCAACAGCGCATGAGGCGGCAGCCCGGTTACCCAGACGCCCTGTTTGTGATCACCAATCAAATTGACCCGCACAAACTCCACCCGGCGATCATCGCTCAGGATACGCACCCCGACCTGCCCCTCATCGTCCAGGGACAACAACGAGGAAGAAATCACATGAGCGCTAACGCCTTCGGTCGGCACGCTTAAATTCGTGGTGATACCACTGCGCAGACTTAACTCGGGGTTGTCGACACGCACCTCGACGGGGAACGTACGGGTCACTTCATCTGAGCCGAATCCCACCAGAGAGACCACCCCCTCCACATGTTCGCCGGTCAACAAGTGGGCGTAGGCCTTTTTACCGCGCTGCAAGCGGTTGACCTCGGTTTCGGACACCTGCCCCCGAACAATCAAGGGGTCCAGATCCAGCAGCACCCCGCATTCATCACCCCGCTCCATAAAATCACCAACATCGACGGTATAGCTGTCCACGACACCGGAGAAAGGTGCCCGAAGCTTGACGTTTTCCAGATCCAGCTTACTGCGCAACTGGGCAGCTTTGGCGCTGTCAAGGCGGGCCTTGGCCGCCGCAATGGCGGTAGCGGATTGATACCCACCGCTTTTCAACCGCAAGGCTCCGTCGTACTCCAGCTGCGCCTGTGCCACCACCGAGCGGGCCTCCAGAAGGCGCAATTCACGATCTTCCAAGGCCAGCTCACAAACGACCTCACCCGCGGTCACCGTCTGCCCTTCGGCCAGGGGCAAAGCAATGACTTTACCGCTGAGTTCCGCGCGCAGAGACACCTGGCGATTCGCCTGAGTACGGGCGCGTATATTAACTTCCGGTTGATAGAATTGAGCGTCGATGTAACGTGCCCGGACCAGAGTCTTCTTGGGGAGGGGCTTGGCGTGTGGCTGAACGACATTGTCTTCTGAAGATGAAACAACCAATCCACTGCCCAACCAGACAAGGGTTAACACCGCCAGATAAGCGGAAATCCGATAATTCCTATTTGACCAGATGTAACTCAGGTATTGCTTTATAGCTTTCATTGTATGTTCACACACCCCAGGAGAGGATGACTAGACTGGAGGCAAGAGTCACCTTTCTCAAGCCAAGAAATGTTAAATTGTTGGCACGAATATCATTACGGCAGCCCCACCGATGAGCCTGAAGCCAAACCCTGCCAACCCCACGGCCCCGCCGCCGCCAACGGTCCGTCATCACCAGGCGGCACTGGCGTTTAGACCCTGCTGTTGATCTCAACCCTCAAGAGCTTCGCAACAAGCGTTATACCTTGATAGCAGCCACAAGATCCTCATTGGGCGCGAGAGTGTCGGACACCGTCAAGCGCCCAAAAGCCTGATTCCAGTGCACCAGCAACTCTCCCAGCTGACAAGTCTGCTGGTGCAGTGCCCGCAACTCATCTTTCGTCTCTTTCGCCCCGGTGTAGAGCTTGATCGAGCGGTGTTTATCGGCCAGCGGGTGATCTGCGTACTTACTACGATACACCTCCAGCTTCCAGCGCAGGCTGTGCATGAGGTTACGGTAGTAATTCAGCTTGGTCGCCAGGTTCACTTTATGGACGTCTTCCAGGGCACCAAAAACCGAAAAGTCCATCGCAAACACCAGAATTTCCCGGCAATTTTCATCCGCCTTGACCGTGGCACTGCGGCTCTGCCCCAACAGCATGGCCAGGTCACCAAAGACTTCACCGGGGGTAATATAGTTCACCGCGGGTGAATTGTTATTGGCCAAAACAACCAACTGCCCCTTGAGCAGGAAATAAAGCCAGGATCCCGGAGTGCCGCGCTCAACCACAATTTCACCCGGTTCATAGGCGTGCACCTGAGAATACTGCAGCAACAACTCATACTGCCAGCTATCTTGCTGGTGAATCTGCTTGTAAAACGGAATCACCGAAATCAACTGCTCTATCAGAGCTCGGGGGTACTCATTGGCTGGCTTGCTATGCATGATAAAAACAATCTCACAACTCGAAAGGGCATTCGTATACCAGAAAGCGGTCACCGTGAAATGACAATTCGCCTCCCTGACAGCAGGAGCTTCTGCTCAGCGGGGCTCTGTAAGCGGTAAGCGGGCCTCTGTCGGGCAGCCACTGGCAATAGCTGGCTTTCAAGACACCCACTCAGCACAATATCATCATAATATCCATGGCTGACATCCAAGGCTTTTGCGCTTGCTGAACACAACAGGCCCGACTGGAACCGGCAACACTGTAGCGGATCTTTGCAAAAAAGCGACCCTATCTTCGACAGAACAGCCACTTCAGGGCAAGAAATATAACCAACAAAGACTGATTAATATATTTTTATGCCTGAGGGCGTATTTTCCATCGACAGCAGCCTAATTTAAGGCGAATTTCAGCCCTATCGATGCTTTTTGACCTTGCAGTCAGACCGAATTTCTGTAGAGTAGATAAAGCAACAATTTAAGCGCCAACCGTGCCTGCAGAGGCGCTCTCGGAGGCTTCGGAATTGGCACCGCTCGCCCTGCAAACAGGGTAACGAGCAAACCCCGGGGTATACCAACCTTATCTGGCCATGAGATTTCCAACTAATAAAAAGAGCAATCTACTATGTCTTGTCTTGCCCGAGGGGCTTTATTCGCCCTTTTAATGTTTCACCTACCATCAGCTTTGGCAGACTCGCTGTTAAACGGCCTTTCTGTTCACAAAGAACTGAATAAAGAGGCGTTTATCGGTGCTCTTTATACCGACAGCTTATCCAGCAACGCCAATGAGCTACTCAACAGCTCCGGTCGCAAGCGCCTGGAACTGCGCGTCACCGCCAAACGTCTGTCATCGCGCCGCCTGAACTCCATGTGGATCGAGGGTATGGCGATCAACAACCCGCCTCAATTGCTGACGGCACAAGCCAACAATATGGTGGCCTTTACCTCTCTGGTAAAACGCTCGCTGAAAGCCGGTGATGTGCTGTCCATTCGCGGGGCCGGCAATACCGTCGCCGTCACCCTGAACGACACCAAACTGGGAAGCATCGAGTCGGCGGACTTTTTCAACATGATACTGCGCACCTGGATCGGCAACGTGCCGCTGTCTTCAGACTTTCGCGATGGCCTGCTGACCGCAGGAGACGTCAACAACGATCTGCTGGCGCAATTTGAAAACATCAAACCCTCCGCAGCTCGTGTAAACGCCATTGCCAATTGGGGTAACCCTCAAGCAGCTTCTGCAGACCAGCAGGTTGCATCGACCAAAACGGAAACCAATGCCAACAAACCAGATCCGGACCTGAGTGCCAGCATGGCCGCCCCGGCGCTTACTGGCCCTTCCCTGATCGAAAAGCCCAAGATTATTGCCTCTGCCCCCAAGATTGCTCCCAAGGCTCCCGCCAAAGAGAAACAAGCCGCACCGGTCAAACCGGCAACTGTGGCCAAAGCCCCTGCGCAGCCTAAAAAGGTGGCCAAGCCGGCAGTCGCGGCAAAGCAGGCAGAGCCCATGGATGAAGATTTTGACGATGACAGCTTTGACGAAGAAGACAGCGGCCCAGCCCTCACCGCCGAAAGCCTGCTCAGTCGTCAGCTTTACCACTCCAACTTGCTGAAATGGACCTACCAGTACATTCGCTATCCGAAACGTGCCATCGCTCGCGGCCAGGAAGGCAGTGTACGCGTGGCGGTGGTCATTGACCGTGACGGCAACCTCAAGAACGTCGCCGAGGTCGAATCGTCCAAGCACGACATGCTAAACAGGGAGGCCCTGAAAGCCGTAGAGCGCGCCACCCCCTTCCCCAAGATGCCCGACGGAATTGACGGCAACGAATTCGCATTTTCTTTGCCAATTCAGTTCAAACTGCCATAACTTAAAGCTTACGCTGTTACAGCCAATAAAAAGCCCGGACATTCCGGGCTTTTTATTGGCTTACATCTGACGGGTCTGACCCGTTAATCTGCACTGCCTTTGGGCGGTGTCACTCCCCCGGAGCGGGGTAAGTGGGCAATTTTATCGCCCCCTTTAATCTCTGTGACTTTGACCGGACCCTCTTTCTCCACCTCATCAATTCGAATGATCGCCTGCATAGGGATATAGGAACGGGTGACCTTATCAAACTCGCTTTTCAGCTTTTCTTCGCCCGGGTCTACAATCATCTGAGAACGCTCGCCAAAGATAAACTCTTCGACCTCAATAAAACCGTACATATCACTCTGATAAATAGCCCGCGCATACACCTCATACACTTGGCTTTGGTTATAAAAAATGACTTTGTAAATGGGCTTGTCGGACATAAATCTGCTCTGAAATTCCATGCTGTTAGACTCTGCGTCATTAGGCTCTCGCCGCAAGACGTTAACGGGCCGTTACACTTTAAGGTAAGCACCACCCCTCACCACTGGCGGGGCGCGCAAGGATAGCACAAAATAGCGGATTTATTCCTTCCGCCGTATGGGCAATGGGGCCTGTCACCGCTATAATGCCCGCCCCAAGTTTTTTTGGCTAATTTTTGTTCAGCAGATTTGCGCTGAACTTTCAGTTTCATTGTACCGGGCTCTTCCGGTACCTACAGAAAGCCCTATACAGACAGGTCCACACAGGTAGTTTCATGGTTGATTCGGTGCAAAAGCCCACTAAAAAGCTGTTTATTCAGACCCACGGCTGTCAGATGAATGAATACGACTCCAATCGTATGCGCGACCTGCTGGGTGAATCACACCAGATGATCCCCACCGACGACCCTGCAGAAGCAGACGTTCTGCTGGTCAATACCTGCTCCATCCGGGAAAAAGCCCAGGACAAGCTGTTTCACCAGTTGGGGCGATGGAAGAAGCTCAAAGAGAAAAAGCCGGATCTCGTCATCGGTGTGGGCGGCTGCGTGGCCAGCCAGGAAGGCGAGGCCATTGCCAAGCGCGCGCCCTTCGTTGACCTGATCTTTGGCCCACAGACCCTGCACCGCTTGCCGGAAATGATGGAAACCCCCAAGGGCAATGGCGCCGTGGTGGTGGACATCAGCTTCCCGGAAATCGAAAAATTCGACAATCTGCCCGCACCCGAGGCGGACGGTGTCAGCGCCTTTGTCTCCATCATGGAAGGCTGTTCAAAATACTGCACGTTTTGCGTGGTGCCCTACACCCGCGGCGAAGAAGTCAGCCGCCCGGTGACCGATGTGCTGGCTGAAGTGGCCCACCTCGCCAGCCAGGGCGTGCGCGAAGTCAATTTACTGGGTCAAAACGTCAACGCCTTCCGCGCTGAAGGCCCAGACGGCTCCGTGGTGGATCTGGCCGAGCTGATCACCTATGTCGCCGCCATCGATGGCATTGACCGGATTCGCTTCACCACGTCACACCCGGTGGAATTCTCGGACAGCCTGATTGACGTCTACGGCGAGGTGCCCGAACTCGTCAGTCACCTGCATTTGCCTGTCCAGAGCGGTTCTGATCGCATCTTGATGGCCATGAAACGCGGTCATACGGTGCTGGAATACAAGTCCAAAATGCGTCGCCTGAAAAAAATTCGCCCCGACATCTGTTTCTCCTCCGACTTCATTGTGGGCTTCCCCGGAGAGACCGAGGCGGACTTCGAAGGCACCATGAACCTGATTCAGGACATCGGCTTCGACCTGTCATTCAGTTTCATCTACAGCCCCCGACCAGGTACGCCTGCGGCCGACCTGCCAGACAATACGCCTGAGGCGGTCAAAAAGGAGCGTCTGAAAATGCTGCAACAGCGCATCAATCAGCAGGCCTTCGAGATTTCCCGCAAAATGGTGGGCAATACCGAACGGGTCCTGGTGAGTGGCTACTCCAAAAAAGATCCGGGCCAACTGTCTGGCCGGACCGAAAACAACCGCGTGGTGAATTTCCGCTGCGATCAGCCCCAACTGATTGGCAAATTTGCCGACATCCTGATCGAAGAAGCGTTGCCAAATTCCTTGCGCGGCACCCTGCTCGGCTCTGAACTGGATGATGCCTGAGCCGTTGCCAACTGAGCGATTGACAACTAATAAGCCATTGACAACTAAGCCATTGCCACCGACGAGAACCCGCTGCCGGACAGAAGGCCATCCCGCTTCTGTCTGGCAGAATAAAGAAGACTCTTTTTAGAACCGATTAGCAGAAGTATAGATCTCCCCTCGCGACCCTATTTGGAGTAATCTACGCTAAAGACTTGCAACGAAGGACGGCCACACTAACATTTTGAACACTTCTTCCCCCATTCAGGCCGACAGCCCTTACCGGGTTGACCTAGAGCCCAACAATACCCGCAGACTGGCCGCGCTTTGTGGTCAATTTGACGAGCACCTGCGACAAATCGAACGCCGTTTGAACATCGAAATTCGCAACCGCGGCAACCAGTTTTCCATTTTTGGGGATACAGCGACCTCACGGATCGCCGGTCACCTGCTGAAAACGCTTTACCGCGACACCGATGCTGGCGCCGAATTAACCCCGGACGACATCCACCTGGCACTGCAACAAGCCCAGAACGAACGTCACCGTGGATCCACCAGCCACAGCCGAAATCCCCATCATTCGCCTTATTCAGAGCAAGAGCCAACGATGTCAGAAACCCATGCCCAAAAACCTGCAGGCCAGCAAAAGCCGGCCAAAGATCAGGACAACCTGCACTCGCTGACCCTGATCCGCACCAAGAAGTGTACGGTCAAACCCCGCGGACAGCACCAGCAGGATTATGTGCGCGCGATTCAGACTCACGACATCAACTTTGGTGTCGGACCGGCGGGCACAGGGAAGACCTACCTGGCGGTAGCCTGCGCGGTAGAAGCCCTGCTGAATGACGAAATCGAACGCATCCTGCTGGTTCGCCCGGCCGTCGAAGCCGGCGAAAAGCTGGGGTTTTTACCCGGCGATCTGTCACAAAAGGTCGACCCCTATCTGCGCCCTCTATACGACGCACTCTATGAAATGCTGGGGTTTGAAACCGTGGGCAAATTGATTGAGCGCAGCGTCATCGAAGTGGCCCCCCTGGCCTACATGCGCGGTCGTACCCTCAACAATTCATTCATTATTCTCGATGAGAGCCAGAACACAACCCGCGAACAAATGAAAATGTTCCTGACCCGTATTGGTTTCGGCTCCACCGCGGTGATTACCGGGGATCCTTCCCAAATTGACTTGCCCCGCGGGCACGCTTCCGGGCTGAAGCATGTCATTGACGTCTTGAAAGGTGTCAACGGCATCAGTTTCACCCATTTTGATTCCAAAGACGTGGTCAGGCACCCCCTCGTGCAACGCATTGTCGAAGCCTACGAATCCTCCGAAGAAGCTGACAATAAGGCCAATACCCAGCCCAATAGATCTGGCCTGGGCAACCGCCAAGATTGAGCACTTATGACACATAATGAACAGAGATCTGAATGAAGCCCCACTCAACAATAATTCCCATGGGGCAAGCCAGAAGCCTTTGATGAAAACAGACATTGATAACCAAGAGCCCGCCGTGGACCTCTGCCTGGACATCCAGTTCGCCAGCCAGGGCTGTGACCTCCCCAGTGAAGCGCAGCTCCAACAGTGGACCCTGGCCGCGCTGACTCAGGTCAGCCGACATGGCACGCCACAAAAAGCCATTGGCGAACAGGCGGAATTGAGCATCCGCATTGTCGACCGCGAAGAGAGCCAGCAACTGAACCATCAGTATCGCCAGAAAGACAAGCCCACCAATGTCCTGTCCTTTCCTGCCGATCTGCCCGCCGAGCTGAATTTGCCGCTGCTGGGCGACTTGGTCATCTGCGCCCCCGTGGTCACCGAGGAAGCCAGCGAGCAAAATAAGACCCTGAACGCCCATTGGGCTCACATGCTGGTACACGGCACCTTGCATTTACTCGGTTATGACCATATTAATGACTCGGATGCAGAAATCATGGAGCAACTGGAAACCGATATCCTGCGCGAGCTGGGTTTCCCGCCCCCCTATGAAACCATCGCCTAACACCCTATTATCAACCCCGGAAACCCCAGTATATTGATCAGGAGATCAACAGCGCCATGAACGAAGACCCTCCGAGTAGTCAGTCCACCTCGACCCGCCCGACCGAAAAAAGCTGGCTCGATAAAGTGCTCAACGCTTTTACCGCCGAGCCCAAGTCCCGGCAAGAACTACTCGAAATCATCAAAGAGGCTGCTGAAAACAAAGTCGTCGATGCTGAAGAGCTGGAGATCATCCAGGGCGCACTGGATGTTGCCGACCAGCAGGTTCGTGAAATTCTGGTCCCCCGTTCACAGATGGTGGTGGTGAATATCAATGCCCAGCCATCTGAACTGCTGCCTCTCGTCATCGAATCCGGGCACTCCCGCTTCCCCGTGGTCGGAGAGTCGACCGACGATATTCGCGGTGTCTTACTGGCCAAGGATCTGCTGCCCTTGATCCTCAACGGGACTGATAATTTTGCGCTGGATAACGTCATTCGCCCGGCCACGATCATTCCCGAGAGCAAGCGTCTCAATGTGTTACTGCGCGAATTCCGTGAAAACCGTTACCACATGGCCCTGGTCATTGATGAGTATGGCGGTATTTCCGGACTGGTCACCATTGAAGACATCCTCGAAGAGATTGTCGGCGAGATCGAAGATGAAACCGATGAAGATACGGACGATGCCTTCATCCGCAAAGTGGGCGAGAACGACTACATCATCAAGGCCCTGACCCCGATTGAAGACTTCAACGAGTACTTTGAGTCGGGCTTTAATGAAGACGAATTCGACACCATTGGCGGTATTCTGATGCGCGCCTTCGGCCATTTGCCACAACGCAATGAGGTTGCCGATATCGACGGCTACCAATTCCGTGTTCTCTACGCTGACAACCGCCAAATTCACCTGGTCCGACTCTCCACCCCCAGCTGAGCCCAAACATGACAACCCTCGCCCGCACCGATACTGCCAACAGTCGTTTGGCGGACCTTCCTCAATGGCTGCGGGTAACCATAGCTCTGTGTGCCGGCGGGCTTACCCCGTTGGCGCTCGCGCCACTGGGCTGGTGGCCGCTGAGCATCCTGACACCCGCCTGTTTCGCCCTGCTGTTGTGGCAGCAACCAATAAGGCAAAATTTCAACATCAGTTTCGCTTTTGGCCTGGGCTTATTTGCCGTGGGCGCCTCCTGGGTGTATGTCAGCATTCACGATTATGGTCATGCCCCCCTCTGGCTGGCGACCTTACTGACCGCCCTGTTCGTCAGCTTTTTGGCGCTGGTCTTCGCCCTTCCCTTTGCCTTGACGGTGTGGACTCCCAAAGTTTTCCAGCACCCCCGCTTTAAGCCCGGCACCGTGAACCCGCGGGCGTTCAAAAAAGCCGCGCAGGCCACCACAGCCAAAGCCAACGACCAGAGTTCAGCCGCCCACGTGTCAGTCAGCTCAGCGATGCCTTTAGGCCCCCACCTGCTGTGCTTCAGCCTGATCTGGGTATTGGGCGAGTGGAGCCGAAGCTGGTTTTTAACCGGCTTTCCGTGGTTGTTCGCCGGCTACAGCCAATGGCCCACCCCGCTGGCGGGCTGGGCGCCGGTCACCGGTGTTTACGGCGTGTCACTGGCGGTTCTGCTGAGCAGCTGCGGTTTGATGTATTTGCTGGTGGGGCAAAAGCTGACCGCCAAAATCACCACACTGGCAGTGCTGACGGGCCTCTGGGGGGGGGGGCAGATACTGCGGGGCATCGAATGGACGACCGCGTCCGCCCCCCCCAAGCAAGTCTCCCTTGTGCAAGCGAACATCCCACAGGAGAAAAAGTGGCAACCCAGCTTTCTGCAGCCCACCCTTGAGCGCTATCGTGAATTGTCCAAACCCGCCTGGCAGTCGGACTGGGTCATTTGGCCGGAGGCCGCCATTCCGCTGCTTTACCACCGTGCCCTGCCGTTTCTGGAGGAGGTGAATCAGCAGGCGGTCGCCACCCACACCGCCCTGATCACCGGCATTCTGTTTGATGACCAGCAGCGCGGCGACTATTACAACAGTGCCGCCGGGTTGGGATTGGCCGCAGGCATCTACCACAAGACACGCCTGGTGCCCTTTGGGGAGTATGTGCCGCTGGAGAATGTACTGCGAGGCCTTATCCAGTTCTTCAACCTGCCCACCTCCATCATTAACCGCGGCCCCGAAAATCAAGCCGGGCTGCAGATTGCCAACCTGCGTTTGGCCACCGCCATCTGCTACGAAATTGTCTACCCGGATCTGGTGGCCAGGCACAGTGAAAACCGGGATGTCATTCTGACCATCAGTAACGATGCCTGGTTTGGCGCCTCCTGGGGCCCACCCCAACACCTGGAAATGGCGCAGATGCGGGCCCTGGAAACAGGTCGCCCGGTCATCCGCGCCACCAATAACGGCATCAGTGCCTTCATCACCCCCAAAGGGCAGCTTACGCAGACCAGCGAGCAGTTTGTCCAAACGGTGATCACGGGCGAAGTCACCCCCATGCAGGGTTTTACCCCGTTCATGCGCTGGGGCAGCCTGCCCCTGATCGGCGTCTGCTTTCTGCTGTTGATGGGCGTCAGGGGGCTTGTCGCTCGGCGAGCATTGCCCTAGACCCTAAAGCCGACCCAATCCTCAAGCCGAGCTGACTCTCAAGCCAGCCAAACCCTCAAACCGGGCTTAACCCACAAGAAGGCAGGCCTCAATTCGCCACTGACGCTGAGCTTCATTCAACCAAAGGCCGAGGAGTGGTCCGGAAGGTGTTCTGTGCCACAGAAATCGGCCTTGTCAGGCGACCTCTGACGCGCGGCCTCCCAACAGTGACACCATCCTGCCTTCAGCCAGTAACGGCATCAGGAACGTTTCACAGGATACGCTGCTCATGGGCAGGCTTTTGCCTTGCAGTGGTGAGGTCCCTACCCACTGAAAGCTCCAGCGAAACCACTCAGGCTCTTCACCGGGCTGAAACTGGATAAAATCCACCTTTTCAGGCGGCACTTCCAGACGCTGGGTCAACTGATAAGCGAGGTGCTCGGCGCTGTTGGTTAATTGGCGAGCGGGAAATTCATTCGATGCCACCAAAATGACACTGTAACGGCCATCCCGAACAAAACATCGAAGTGTAACGGCGACCAGACGGCCCAGGCGGTTTTGCAACTGCACAGACTCGGCCTCAAACGGTATTTGAGTATTCATAAAGCACTATATATTTAAATTATTGTTATTATGACATCCATATATTTCGCTAATATTTAACCAACGAAACATAACCTTCCCTGGATTGCTGCTATCAAGTTACACGGATCCAATTGAATCTGATGACGTAAAACGCTTCAGAGCAACACAGACCTTTACTGCACAAACCCGAACAAACGTTCGAACTGTCAGGCGGCGCATATTACCACACCCACAGCTCAATTGCCCAACCCCTTTGCGATAATGCTCTTATACTTAAGGGATGAATATGACCTATTTCATCACCCCCTTTTCTGGCTCTGTTCGATCTGGCCGGGCGCGGCTTTTGCGACAACTGAAAGCCCTCACCTGGGCTACGCTGCTGGCCCTCACCTTAACCAACTGCTCGTTGAGGGTCAGTTACCCGTTTATGGATTGGTGGTTGGGCTGGCAAGTAAAAGACTACATATCCCTCAGCCCGTCTCAGGATGACCAACTGGAAACGGTGCTCGATCGCTTTCACCTCTGGCACCAAAACACCCAGCTGATCACCTACGCCAACACCGTGGATGAACTGGAATCCGAGTTGCAACACGCCAGCATCGAGCCGGAAATATTGGCCGTCTATGGCGCCAGGGCCAGCGAACTGTGGCTGGCCAGCCTTGACTACCTGCTACCGGACGTTCAACGGCTCTTTTTATCCATCTCGGAGGCGCAGTGGTCCGAATTCAAACACAACCTGAATGAACATATCGAAGAAGAAGCGGAACCGGTGCTGGACAAAACACCGGAAGAACGCACCAAGCGTCGGGCCAAACGGTTTGAAAAAACGGCGAAAACGTGGATTGGGCGGCTGGACCCGCAACAGAAGCATTGGGTCCGCGAATGGAGCCAAAACCTTCACTTTTTAACAGAAGTCGACATGCAGGAAAAAAGGCTGTGGATGAACAAAGCGGATCAACTGTTCCAAAACCGCTTCAACCTCTCTGAAGAACAACTGCAGCAACAGCTCAATGACTTGATTTCCGGTGAAGCGTCACGCTGGACACCAGACAATCAACAGTTGCTGGACGAAAACCGCCATCAAACCATGATCTTGATCAGTAGACTGCACGCTTCGCTGTCCGACAAGCAGCGCAAACGGTTATTTGAAAAGCTCGGCAGTTACCGCAGCGATTTGATCTATCTGTTTGAGAAAGCTCAAGCCGCCCGTTAGTGTGTCCGCTTGCAGCCGCAAGGTACTGATGGATCGCTAACGTCTGTCTTTGCAGCTTGTGAAGCCTCCGCTTGAAAGCTGTCTACTGCCAAAGCTTACAACTGCACCAGCCACCCTTCGAGCTCTTTTTCCAGACCGGTTTGCAACAAGCTGATACCGCCATCCACCGCGTCAACATAGGCCTCAATAATTTCAGAACCGAGCACAAACAACTGCCGGGCATCTGCCTTGGCGCAATCACCGTGAATGATGTCCTTGGAGATCGTATTCAGGAAAAACGCCAGCTTGAGCTCATAATTTTTCAGCTCAGTCAGGGTCTTCCAGCTGTTTTTGATTTCGTGCCGGATACCATCAATCTGATGGATCAGTTCCCGGTTTTGCCGCTCCGCACACTGCAACCAATACTGCAATTTTTTATCGTGCTCCGCATCACAATCACCCACCACCGCCGCGTGTGTGGCCAAACCGCGAATGCGGGCCAGCTGCTCAATCAGTTCGGGAACGTTGCGACACACCAGCGGTAAAATCAGCTCCGAATGCACCGGGTTTGCCGGCTCGACGGTTGCCGATAAACCACTGGCCGACATCAGGGGCTCTTCCAATCGATTCGCCAGACGAACACTCATCTGCAACAACTGCTCTATGAGGAACGAGTGGTATTCAAAGTTCTCCAACAGAGCGTCACCTTCCCAGTTGTGACACACCGTATTCCAGCCATGCTGGATATTTTCCTGCTCCCGTGGCGACACCAGATGATCAAATTGATCGCAGGTGTTGCGCAGCACCAACAGGCGTTTATTCACCTGCGCCTGCACCTGATTCACATCTTCCATGAACAAGCCATCGCCGGCGAGGTGTGCGAGACTCACCCCGCGGTGCCGCTGAATAGCGTTGACCAGACGGTTCAACTGGCGCATCAGGGTCAGGATTGAATGGCGCTCGCGGTAGACCCGGGTCACCGCTTCCATTTGCAATTTTTCGTGATCTTCAATCACAGCTTCGACTTCTACCACCGGATTGAACCCTCTTAGTTAACATTCTCGGATTATTAGTTAGCAAAGGTCGCGCCAGTTTGAAACTTGCCCCCAAACCCCATTCCTACAACCACCACACACTGGCGCTCGATCCTGATTTGGGCACACTGCCAGCCAAATGCGCTAATTTCGTGCACTGTCAGCACGATCTGTCGCCCCAAAACACGTCTGCTCGACCTAACGGCCCGTGAAACACCTGAAAACACCGGTCAAGGCCTCTCAAGACCTGGTTATGCCTTAAAAAATGGCTTATCGGGTTTTACCCGTTCACGGCCTTCCCTGAGCGGCTTTACGAACCCTCGAAGTCATTTTATGCGCCAACATTGTTATTTCGGCGTTGCTCCTCGTTTAACAACACGTCCCATAACCCACTTTACTGGCTTTCCGTCCACCGGTAGACCCAGCCCCCCAACCATTCGTGCAGAGCCCAATGGCTGGATTGCAAAGCCCGGGCACTGGGCAACCAACTCAAAAAGTCCGGCCCCGACGCCACAGAGGATTGCGGATCGTCCAACGCCGCGGTGAACCCCATAGGTGCTGGAACCACCTTCAGGCCGGCGGCTTCAAACACCCATTGCGCCCGGGGCATGTGCCATGCGTGCGTCACTAACAACACGCTTGCGATCCCTTCACGCTGTAATAACTCAGCGCTAAACCGGGCGTTTTCCGCCGTCGTGCGGCTGCGGGTCTCCAGCCATTCAACCGGCACGCCAAATTCTTCACGCAACACCCCGGCCATGAGATCGGCTTCGGCCTGCCGCTCCGTCTCAAACACACGCCCTCCGGTGACCAATACCGGCAGCTGAGTCTGTCGGTGCAGGCGGGCGCCGTAGCGCAGCCGGGCCAGGGTGCGATCGTTAACCGTATCGCCCCCGTATTCCTGAGCTCCGGTTTTTCGTCCGCCCCCCAGCACCACAATGGCCTGAGCAGATTGAACACGCTGCCCAGCCAGTGACACAACACGCTCTCCCGTCAGAGGAGCATCGGTTAGGGAAACCTCTGTGAGTGGAACCCCGGTTAGCGGCACACCAGTTAAAGGAACAACAGTTAGAGGAACATAGTCCCGCTCCAGCCACGCCAGCAGATTGTTGCCAACCACCGGCAATGACAGCAACCAGAGTGTGGCTAGCGAGGCGAACAACAGCAGCCGGGCAAATCGCGGCCAGCGCACCCAGCAAATAAGCGCAATCGCTGCCGTCAGAAAAGGCAGTGCGGGAGGTAAAAGCAACGTCTTTAGCAAGGCACGAAACACAGACCGAAATCCCTGGCAGGCGGATGGACAAGTAAAGGAAGAGTAGCAAGGATGGCCACAAAAAGAGAATAGTGAATGCCGTGAGGGGAGCCCTGCATTGCAGCAGCTCAAGTTCGGGAAGGTTCTCCAGCAGATCCGCATGAGGTTGGACTGGCGGAGCTCCGCCCAAAACAGCTGCGGTTTTTCGAGCGTGCGCCCCGGCTTAACAGCCCTCGTTAATGGGGTTTGCTCACCGCAAAAAAGCACCCCCCGCACGTCTGGCACGGCTGTACTGTCAGGGTCCCTCGGGCAAAATATTCATAACCACAATTCAAACAGGTCAGGTATTCATGGTCCGCGGTTTCCCTGGCCTGGCGAATGACGTCCGTCATGCGAAAACAGCTCTGTAACCGCTGCAAGTCAATACGGGTTGGGTCAGCCGCTTGGAGCATCCACAGAGCCGTGCGCTCCTCGATCGTGAACAGGCTATCTTTCAAATCATGCCAAAAACCCGATTCGGGCAGTTTTTCTGTGGGCGGTTGTTCAGGTTCTTTCATTTATTCAGCTCCCGGCGGAAGCAGTGCTCAGTCAAAGAAAGACTCAGAAGCAGTGTGCAACGATTCACTCACCACAAGCATAGTCAACAACCTGCAACCCTTCCGCCAGCCTCGTCCAGTAACGCCCAGAAATTGGCCATAACCCCAGTGAACAGGCGTGTTATAACTTGCCTCAAGCCAGCAAACCCACTACCCTTTGCGCCTTTATATTTGCAGGTATCCCGACAAACCATGAAACCGACCATTAAGGATGTGGCCAAGCTGGCAGGCGTGTCTTTTAAGACGGTTTCCCGTGTGATCAACAACGAACCCTCTGTCGGTGATGCCCTGCAAAAGAAAGTTTGGGCTGCCGTGAAAGAGTTGAATTACCAGCCCAATCTGTCTGCTCGCCACCTCCGTGGCGCCTCCTCCTTCATTGGCTTTATTTACGACAACCCCAACAGCCACTATGTGATCGGCATGCAGCACGGCATTCTCGAAGAATGCCACCGGCAGGGTTTTGAACTCGTTATTCACCCCTGTGATGCCAATTCCGACACCATCACCGATGAACTGGCAGAAATGGTAGAACGTGGACAATTGGCGGGCCTGGTACTGACGCCGCCGGTTTCTGAACGGGCAGAGATTGTCACCGAGCTGCACCGGCGCGGGATCAAATTCGTGCGAATCATTTCCGGCGCCAAGGCACCGGATCAGCTCTCGCCCTGCGTGGTGGTCGACGACCACAACGCCGCCCGGGAGATCACCCAATATTTGATCGACCTGGGACACACGCGCATCGGTTTCCTGTCCGGTGATACGGTGCACTCCTCTTCCGGGGAGCGGGAAGCCGGTTATCGCCAGGCCCTGCGCGACAACAACCTGGCGGAAGATGAAAGCCTGATACTGCAGGGCCAATACGCCTTCGAATCCGGGGTTGAACGCACCCAATCCCTGCTGGCCATGGACAATCCCCCCAGTGCTATCTTTGCCTGTAACGATGAAATCGCCGCCGGCACCCTCTTTGCCGCTCGCCTGCAAGGCGTAGAGGTTCCCGCGCAATTATCCATCGTGGGTTTCGAGGACAGTCCCTTTTCCCGCCAGACCTGGCCGAAACTCACCACGGCTCGCCAGCCCAACAGTGACATTGCCGCCAGCGCCACCGCCCTGCTGATTCAATCCACCCGCACGACCCGCAATGGCGACAATCCCGAACAGGAGATTGAAAGCGCCTTTCACCCCCAGCTGGTGGTGCGCGATTCAACGGCCGAATTCACTTAACACCGACTCGCCACAAACCAACACGCCCAGCCCCGCAAAACCCCAGCTCACCCAACACCGGATCCAACTTCTGTGCGAAATCTCGCACGGGCTGCCATCCCACAGCCCCCGGCGATTTCCGTCCGCCTTAGCCGCATCCCGCATCCCGCATCCCGGCAGAGTTTTGGCGGGCCACAAGCGTTAACGCGTTTTTCAACATCGCCTTAAAGAACGCCTAAAGCACTGCGAAAGAACACAAGACAACGTTGTCCGGCAATAATCTATCTGGTACAGTGGGATTAAATCACGATCATGGCTCTGCCCAGGATCACAACCATTAAAGTCTCTCGAGAGTCTGAGTGCGATGATAAAAGCTCTGATCGGTGCCCGCATTTTTGACGGTTACCAGTTTCTGGACAATTACGCAGTGGTGCTGGACGGTGAAGACATCACTCAACTCTTGCCCGAAGAACAGCTGCCCGCTGACATCGAGCGCCTTGCCCTGGACGGAGGGGTGCTCGCCCCCGGCCTGATTGACTTACAGGTGAACGGCGGTGGCGGTGTTTTGTTTAACAACGAGCCTAGCCTGGCGGGCATTAAAGCCATGCTGGCGGGTCATCGTACGGCTGGCACGACCAGCATGACCCCCACCCTCATCAGCGACACCACCGAGACTCTGCAAGCCGGCGTCCAGGCGGTTCAGGATGCCATGTCGGCCTCGGTGAAAGGCGTTCTCGGGGTCCACATCGAAGGTCCATTTTTTAATCTTTCCCGTCGCGGCACTCACAAAGCGGAATACATTCGCCCGCCGCAGGATCGGGACCTGAGCTGGATAATGGACGCCCAGCGTGCGTCTCCCGACATGAGCACGCTGGTAACCCTCGCCCCGGAACAAACCCAGCCCGGTCAAATCGCTGCACTGAGCAAAGCCGGCATCCGGGTCTGCGCAGGTCACACCGATGCGGATCACAAGACCATACAAGCGGCCCTTGCAGAAGGTCTGGTGGGTTTTACTCATTTGTACAACGCCATGCGCCCGCTAACCGGTCGCGACCCGGGTGTCGTTGGGGCCGCTCTGGCCGACCGCAACAGCTGGTGCGGCATCATCGCCGACGGTCATCACGTCAACCCTGTGGCCATCTCTGTGGCACTGGCAGCCAAACCAGCCGGTAAGCTCTATCTGGTCAGCGATGCCATGGCCACCGTGGGCAGCGCTCAAAAGAGCTTTGAAATCTACGGCGAAACCATTTGTGAAGAAAACGGCTGTCTGATCAATGCCGAAGGTCGCTTGGCCGGCAGCGCCATTGGCATGATCGACGGCGTAAAATTCTGCGTAGAATCGGTGGGCACTGCCCTGGAAGAAGCGCTGCGCATGGCGTCTCTTTACCCCGCGCAAATGATTCAAAAATCGGACATTCTCGGGCGCATCCGCAGGGGCTACCGCGCCGACCTGGTGCACTTTACGGATGAATTTCAGGTAATTCAGACCTGGGTTGCCGGACAGCATCAAGTTCACCGTTCAACCAACTCCTAAAAAACTCTCAGAACCACGGCGAAGCTCAGGAGCTCCACCATGCAAGTTGTCATTTTAGAATCTCCCCAGGCGGTCGCGGAATACGGGGCACACATTTTTATTCGCCGTTTACAAAAACAGCCCCGATCGGTGCTCGGCCTGGCCACCGGCTCCACCCCGGTGGCCCTGTACCAAACTTTGATTGAAGCCAATCAGGCGCAAGCCGTTTCGTTTCAGCAGGTCACCACTTACAACCTGGATGAATACCTCGGGCTCGATGGCGACCACCCGCAAAGCTACCGCCACTTCATGAACGAGCAATTGTTCAACCATATCGATATTGATAAAAACAACACCTTTGTGCCACCCGGCAGTGCCAGCAACCCCGTCAGCGCCTGCGACGAATACGAGCAGATGATTGAGCAAAGCGGTGGCATTGACATTCAACTGCTGGGCATTGGTCGCAATGGTCACATTGGTTTTAACGAACCCTCTTCCGGCTTGCGCTCACGAACACGGGTGAAGACCCTGACGCAAGCCACCATCGACGACAATGCCCGCTTTTTCGCTGCCGACGAGTTCCAGCCACACCTCTCCATCACCATGGGAATCGGCACCATCCTCGACAGCGCACAAGTGGTTCTGCTGGCCACCGGAAGCAGTAAAGCTGACGCGGTGTTTGCCACCGTTGAAGGCCCGATGTCGGCTTCCTGCCCGGCGTCCGCTCTGCAAATGCACCAGAACGCGGTCATCGTTATTGACGAAGAGGCTGCCGCAAAACTTGAACACAAAGACTTTTACAAACACATTGAGCGTGAAAACCAAAAGTTACTGACTCAGTTAGGACTCGACTGACACATTGGACTCACCCCGCACACAAGTAACGCCACCGCCCTAATGGCGACCTGTTTTTGACGGCGAAAACAGGTCGTACAGGCTTTGTACCGAGTGGGGCTTTTCCAACAAGGTTTTACTCTTTTTTTACTCTTCTTTTTTGCTACCGAGACCATCTATGCCGACACCAGCCCGGAATAAATACTTTAAAAAAACGGCTTTAGCGCTGCTGATCCCGGCGCTGGCAACACTGACCACCCTAACGGGGTGCCAGCTTGACACTGAGGCCTCAGCCATCAATCTTGATCAGCACGCCCTGGCCAACATGGCACAATCCCTCAAGGTTCGTTATCAAGTTCTGGATAACCGCACCGATGCCGGCTGTGACAGTGAGCGCTCGGATGGCTTTTGTTTTCGCGGACAGCTGTCACTCAGCTCTCCGGAGGGCATTTCATCGAAGGACTGGGTGCTGTATTTTTCCGACATGACACCGATTCAGTCCGTTGAAGGGAATGAATTTACCATCACCCACCTCAACGGTGACCTGCACCAACTGAAGCCCGGCAAAGATTTTCAAGGCATAACGGCCGGTGAAACCGTCAACATCCAGTTTCGCGGCAGCTATTGGCATTTGTCAAAAACCGACATTATGCCCAACTATTATTTGCTGGACGCGGCAGAGCAACTCAAACCCGAAATTGTCCGCAGTACCATCCCTGTCACCGATGCAGACACCGGCCTCGAAATCCTGCCCCATGCGGGGGACTTTACCGACCTTGACAAGCAGTTGAAACGCACACCGGAAGATCAGACCTCGCTGGCAACCAGCAGCGCGCTATTTGAACAAACAGACTCCACACTGCTGGATCGTCAGCAACTGGCCAGCGCGATCATTCCAACACCCAAACAGGTCAACATCGGCAGCGGGGAATTGTCCCTCGACCAGGGCATCAGTCTGCAAGGGGATGTTCCGGGCATGGCCAGTCTCCGTCCCGCGCTGGACGAATTACAGCGCTATGGCATCAGCCACAACAATGTCGGTGTGCCCATTACCTTCAAGCAACTAACCCCTTTGGCAGACACTGAGTCCGCCGCGCTGAACGCAGATCAGACTGCAAACACACAAGAGTGGTACCGGCTGGAGGTTAAGGACAGCGGTATTCGGATTGAAATGTACAACGCCACGGGAGCCGCTTACGCTCTGCGCACCCTGGCCAGCCTGATGTTTGTCGACAGCACCCGTATCCCGTTGCTCACCGTTACCGACAGTCCCCGCTACGCCTTCCGCGGCATGCATCTGGATGTCTCCCGCAACTTCCGCGACAAGCACTACGTCATCAAATTGCTGGAACAAATGTCGCGCTACAAGCTCAACCGCCTGCACCTCCACCTGGGCGATGATGAGGGCTGGCGAGTGGCCATCCGGGGATTGCCCGAGCTCACCGACATCGGCAGTCGCCGCTGCCACGACCCCGCTGAAAATCACTGCCTGATGCCACAGCTGGGCAGCGGCCCCGCCGTCGACAACCCGGCCAACGGCCACTACTCCCGTGCAGATTACATCGAGATTTTGCAAGCCGCCCAGGCACGGCATATTGAGGTCATTCCCTCGTTTGATATGCCGGGGCATTCACGCGCGGCCGTCGTGTCCATGGAGGCGCGCTATCGACGCTTGATCGCTGAAGAAAAGTACGCGGAAGCCAATCAGTACCGTTTGCTTGACCCACAGGACACCACCCAATATGAATCCATCCAGTTCTATCACGACAATACGCTGAATGTCTGCCTGGACTCCAGTTATCGCTTCGTCAACAAAGTCATCAATGAAGTCATCAATCTGCACCGCGATGCCGGCGTGCCCTTGACCCGCTATCACATTGGCGCGGATGAAACCGCCGGGGCCTGGATAGCGTCGCCCGCCTGCCAGGCATTGCTCAACGATGACGAGCTTAACCTCAACACTGCCCACGACCTGACGGGCTATTTTGTCGAAAAGGTCGCCAACCTAGTCGCCAATAAAGGCATCGTGCCGGCCGGCTGGAACGATGGCATGTCGGCAACCCGTGTGCACAATATGCCTGCCGCCGTTCAGTCCAACGCCTGGACCCCCTTGTTTTGGGATGGTCATAAAAGTGCTCATGAACAGGCCAACCGCCAATGGCAGGTGGTGATTTCCACTCCGGATGCCACCTACTTCGATTTTCCCCATGCGGCCGATCCGCTGGAGCGAGGTTATTACTGGGCAAGCCGCGGCACCAGCACAGAAAAAGTGTTCCAGTTCATGCCTGACAACCTGCCCGCTCACGCCGCCAGCTGGACCGACCGTCAAGGCCGGCCAATGACCCTTGATGATGGTGATAGCCACCTCAATCCCAAGGTGAAGTTTTACGGCCTTCAGGGCCACCTATGGACGGAAGTGACTCGCACTGACGAGCAGGCCGATTATATGATGTTCCCCCGCCTGACCGCGCTGGCCGAACGAGCCTGGCACCAGGCCGACTGGGAAGTCGACTACAACCATCAGGGCCAAACCTATTCCAGTCGCGATCCGTTAAGCGACGGCGACCAACGGTTGCGTCAGCAACAGTGGAATCGGTTTGCCAACACTCTGGCGCAAAAAGAACTGCCTAAGCTGGACCAGTACAATGTCCATTATCGAATCCCTACCGTGGGCGCTAAACTCAGCAACGGAGTTCTGGAAATCAAAGCCCCTTTGCCGGGTCTGCCACTGGAGTACCAGGACGGAGACAGCAACTGGCACCCATACTCGGCACCGGTTAACGTCTCGGGTAAGGTTCACGTCCGAGCACAATCGGCCAATGGTCAACGCAACGGCCGCGCGTTAGCGGCGGGAAGCAGCCTCAAAGACAATTAGCGGAAAGCTTACCACCCCCAGCGAGCCACAAGGACGAAACAACGGATGTTAACATTGAGAAAATTCGCCTGGCTTGGCAGCCTGGCGACCACTTGGGTCTTGACCACCTGCCCACTGCAAGCGGCCCCCGCCGCCACGCCGACACTGAGTGACTACGCGGCTTTGCCGGCGCTGCAATTGATGACCGTGTCACCGAGCGGAAATTACCTTGCCTTTCGCAACACCAAACACGATAACGACGTTGTGGTTATTTATTCTCGACAGCACAAAACCATGGAGGCTGCGTACGACATCTCCGCCATTCTGCCGCACAAGCTGTCCTTTATTGATGATGAGCGACTCATTTTGATTGGCTCTCACTATAAAAAACTGTCCGGCTACCGCAGAGCCTTCAGTTTGCAAACCGCCTTCTTACTGGATAAAGACAACCGCAAACCACAACAACTGCTCACTCCCGGTGACGTTATCTACAAAGGGCAGACTGGCCTGGGAAAAATTGTCGGTATCAATCCCGACCACACCTCCGTCTATATGCCGGCTTTCGTAGGCAAATCCAACTCTGACCCAACCCCCGCCTATGCGCTGATGATGGTCGATCTGGCACATCCGAAAAACCCCAAACTGTTTGAGCGCGGCAGCGACCACACACGGGATTATTTTTTAAACCCCGCTGGTGAGCTTGTCGTCGAAGTTGTCTACAATCCGCTGAAAAGCCAACACGCCGTCATCGTTCACAATCAGGGCACAGAAAAAGTCATTTTCGAACAAACCACCGATCTGCCCAACTATCAATTTGCCGCGCTCACCCCCGACCTGAACGCCATCATCGCAATTAAAAAAGACGCCACCAGCGACCATGACTCCTACTATGAAATGTCACTCGTGGACGGCCGTCTTCATAAAACACAGTTTGGCAAACCGGATGCAGACATAGATGCGATCATCACCGACATCAACCGCATTGCTCAGGGCATTAGGTACACAGGCTTTCACCCCAGCTATCAAATGTTTGACCCGGCTTTGCAGACACAGCTCGAACACATCATGGCGCAATTCCCTCAACAATCCGTACACCTGATCGACGCCAATCAGGCTTTGGGGCAGGTGTTGATCCAGGTTGAGGGATCCGGCTACTCCGGTGACTATTATTTATTTTCTCGCCATGCCGATCCGGTGCATCTGGGCTCGACGCGTCCCAACATCCCTGCCAGCACGATTCATCCGGTTACGCCCATTCGCTATCAAGCCCGGGACGGACTTGTTATCCCGGCCTTATTGACCGTGCCCCGAGAAAAGATTGAGACATTGCAAAACTTGCCGGCCATCATTCTTCCCCACGGCGGACCCGAAACCAACGACACCATCCGTTTTGACTGGCTGGCCCAGGCCTTCGCCAACCAGGGGTACCTGGTGCTGCAGCCACAATTTCGTGGCTCTGCCGGCTTCGGTGCCGCGTTCGCCAAAGCCGGTCACGGCGAATGGGGGCAAAAAGTCCAGCATGACATTACCGATGGCGTGGGGTTTTTAGCAGCTCAGGGCATCATCAACCCCAACAAAGTCTGTACTGTCGGTGCCAGTTACGGTGGTTATGCCGCCCTTGCTGGTGGTGCTTTCACGCCAGATGTGTACCAGTGTGTTGTTGCCATTAACGGTGTTTCCGATCTGAACCGGCTGATAACAACGGAAGAGTTTGAGCATGGCACAAAGTCACTCAGCGCTAATTACTGGAAACGGCTGATCGCGAATCGCAGGCTGAATGACCAGCAACTGGAGAACAGATCGCCAATCAACTTTGCGGATCAGTTCCAGGCCCCCGTCCTCTTGATTCATGCCGAAAATGATGAAGTCGTGCGCTTTCGTCAATCCAAAGGCATGTACAAAAGCCTAAAGCGGGCCAAAAAATCCACCACACTGATCAAGCTGGAAGACGAAAACCATCACCTGATGAGCGAAGCCGGCAGACAAAAAGCACTCCGGGAAATAATCAATTTCGTCAATGCAAATATTGGTACCCAGTGACATCAGAGCGTCGATACGGGTTTAAGACAGCAACGGCAAAGCTGCATCGGTTTTATTTCAGGCAAAAAAAAGGGTAAATACACATTTACCCAAAAGCCTCGAACAGACAAGGAGAACGAAAGAAGCTGAACTACTGGCCCATCGCCATAAGCCAGTTGGCGTGATGGGGCTTGAATTTTTTGGCCGTGCGACGACACAAGCGGCGCGAACGCTCTGCTGAGCGGGTGTCTTCCAGCGTATCATCCGAAAATTCCGGGTAATGCCCCATACCGGAGAAAATGGCATACCAGGAAGGCCGCATATAGATCTGAAACGCTTTTTCGGCGGTTAACGCTGCATCGAAATCTGTTCCCTGTTCCCAGCTTTGCATCAGTTTGGCAAGGCTTGCGGAGGTGTTTCCCTGTTCCCGGCTATCCCGCCAATAGGCTGTGTCATCGCGGGAATTGAGTCGGTAGTGCAGTGACACATAATCTCTGGTGCCGTCAAAAGCTTTGTTCACGTGATCATTGAAGCTTTGGCGATGTACATCGGTGAAGCCGCCTTTTTCAAAGTGTTCAATAAAACGTTCAACGGTAAATTGAATCAAACCAATCGCCGTCGCCTCCAAAGGCTCAATAAAACCCTGCGACAGACCGGCAGCCACACAATTGTTTTTCCAGTGCTGGCTGACCCGGCCCACACGCATCTTCAGGTGTCTGGCCTCAACGCCCTCGGCCTCGGCACCCAACTGCTGTCTGAGCTCCTGCTCGGCGGCTTCTGCCGATAAATACCGAGAAGAATACACATAGCCATTGCCGTAGCGAGTGGTCAGGGGAATACGCCACATCCAACCAGCAGAGGCTGCCCGGGAAACCGTGTCCGAAGGAATCGGCTGACGGGCATCCAGCGGCGTGGGCAGCGCCACCGCCCGGTCGTTAAACAAGGTATCGGAGTATGCAATAAACGGTTCCTGCAGCGCCTTGCCCATCAGCAGGGACGCGAATCCGCTGCAGTCAAAAAACACGTCTGCAGTCACACAGCCGTGCTCACCGGTCGCCAGGTGCTTGATATTCCCCTCGCTGCACAGCGCTACGTCGGTGACATTATCAATCACATGTTTAACACCCCGCGTGCGGGCAAAGTTCTTTAAAAAAGTCGCCAACAATCCGGCATCAAAGTGATAGGCGTAGTCGTGCTCAAACTCAAACAACTGTCGGGGAATGGGCGACAGTTGTTGCCGAGCCAATTCAGCGGCGACAAAATACTCGTCGGGATGAGCCGCCACCCGTTGGCCGCGTCGGCGTAAATTACAGTTATTGAAAAAATCGGCGGCCGGCTCCAGGTCAAGCTGGGAAAAAAACGGGTGAAAGTAGCTTTCATGTCCGGGCTTGGTGGACCACTCGGGAAAACTGATCCCGCATTTATACGTGGCATTACAGGCCGGCATCCACTCCTTCTCGGTGATCCCGAGTCGCTTAAAAAACTCGCGCATGTATGGGGTGGAGCCTTCACCGACCCCGATGGTGTCAATGTCAGCCGATTCAATCAGGGTCACTCGGGTCGGGGCTGAGTCCTGCCGCTTGTCACTAATGCCCCATGCCTGACTCAACAAACAGGCGGCCATCCAGCCAGCGGTACCGCCACCCACGACAATGATATGTTCAGGTTTACTCATGCACCATCCCCTGTGAGTGAAGCCCGGCGGCCCAAACGGGCACTCCCCCGACCGGATTCCAGCTTCACTTAACGACCCGTCCAACTCTTAAGTTTATGGCCTTTCAACGCGTAGAAAAGAATGAACAGGTAACACGGAATCATAACCCAGTAGGCACCCTGTGAATCACCGGAAGCATCGGCAATCGCACCATAGAGAAACGGGAAGATCGCGCCACCGGAAATCGCCATAATCAACAGTGCAGAACCGGTGCTGGTCAACCGCCCCAAACCGGTCAGTGCCATCGGCCAGATAGCCGGCCACACCAGCGCATTGGCAAAGCCCAGCAAGGCGATGAATAACACCACATTGGGAATCTCCGGCACACCGGTCCAGGCAAACATCGCGTTCCAGACGGCATAGCTGTCGCCGCTGCCGGTCATCACCATCACCGACAGTACCAGCCCCAGCACGGCTGAAATCACCAGCGCCGTTTCTTGCTTAATCCAGCGCGGGATCACAATCATCCCCACGACATACGCCGACACCATGAACACCATGGTGTAAGAAGTGAGCTGGCCAAAGTTGGTCACGCCCATCTCTTTACCAAACAGGCCAATGGTGTCCCCGGCAATCACCTCGACCCCGACGTAAAAGAACAGGGCAATCACACCCAGAATCAGGTTGGGGTACTGCATGACACTGGCAGCGCTGTCATCACTGTCATCCTGCTGAGTTTCAATTTCCGGCAGCGGTGAAAAATGCACCATAGCCGCCAGCGCCAGCAACATCACCGCCATAATCAGATAAGGGGCAACCAGGCGAGAAGACAGGGCTTCCAGCTCGGCAATTTTATGAGCCGGATCCAGTGTTGCCAGATGCGCCTCGGTAAACTGGGACATATCACTGAGAATGAACGCGGTGAATACCAATGGCGCCACAATACCGGCACCTTTGTTCATCAAGCCCATGATACTGATGCGAACCGCAGCAGTTTCATGTGGACCAATATGCACAATGTACGGATTGGAAGCCGTTTGCAGAATGGTCAGGCCGGTCCCCAGAATAAACAGTGCCACCAGAAAGATGCTGAACATGCGCGCTTCAGCCGCGGGAATAAAAATCAGTGAGCCCACAGCCATGATCACCAACCCCAACATCATGCCTTTGCGGTAACCGGTACGGCGCAGTATCACCGACATGGGCAGCGCCATGACCGTGTAGGAAATGTAAAACGCCATGGTCACCAGATAGGCTTCCATGTGCGTCAACTCACAGGCAATTTGTAAAAAAGGAATCAGCGAGCCATTCAGCCAGGTCACAAATCCAAAGATAAAAAACAATGTGCCTACAATGAACATAGGCATGACACTGGACCCATGCCGCTCTGTTTGACTCACTACCGTATCCATCATGTTTACCTTATAAGTTTTATTGTAAAAAAATCATCTGGCGCTGGAGCGACCACGGCCACTCAGATTGTTCACGCCAACGCTTTTGTCGCGCTCAAGCCATGACGCTCCCGAGCAAAATAGACGGCGCCCATTTCTGGCTGCTCCAGCGGAGGCTGCACCTTGCTGGAGACGTCATCCGACAGCCATTTTTGCAGGGGAGCCGAAATCCCCCCCAGCATGGACAAGCGCGGCGGCGCCATCAACAACAGTTTTTTCGCCAGATCATCAATGTATCCAGCGCCCTGCGCGACAATGGCCCGAGCGACGTCGTCACCGGCAGCGGCCGCCGCCAACACCGACGGCGCCAGGCGGGCAAATTCCGACGAAGACGCTTTGCTCATACGCTCGACAATTTGCAAACCATTGACGCCATAAATATCTGTGACTTGATCCACCAGAGTGGTTGGTAATGAAAGACCGTCTTCAGCCTTCAATACAGCTTTGATTGCTTCCAGTCCCATCCAGGCGCCGCTGCCCATATCACCCAGTAAAAAGCCATGCCCCCCCAAAGTCGCGCTCTGCCCCTTGACGGACACAAAACCGCACGAGCCGGTGCCCACGACAATGACGGCGCCATCGCCACCGCGATGCGCCCCCAAACAGGCAGCGTGCAAATCGGTGGTCAAATGCATTTCTGCAAAGGGGTGCTGCCACTCACTCATGGTGACAAACATGCCCGGCAGGTTGATTCCCGCCAGGGCCACACCGGCCACGACATCTTTTAAGACCAACTGCGGAAGGCCTGCGGAGGCGGCTGCTTGCTCAGCGGCTTCGGTAATAGAAGCCAAAGTCCGCGTCAAACCATGCAAGGGGTTCGCCGGGCCCGCCAAACCTGTTCCCAGCACCTCTCCTGAGGATGACACCAGACAAGCGCGGCACTTGGTTCCGCCGCCATCCACACCCAGGTACAAGGTGTCATCATTCATAACTGTGGAAGACATTTCCAAACCTCTTGACCGCCAGCAACTGTTTAACGTTGTCATACCTGGCCATCAATTAAAATTCTGTAATTTACACGTCATAGAGGCCATCTCAGCCTCATCCGGTGCATCCGGCCCGTCCCTGGACCAGGGCAAAATGGCCTTATATCAAGCCACTTTGCCAGAGAAAACTTGCCCGAAAAAACAACACTCGCTCACTCTCTCATGCACTGATGTCATACGCCTTCAAGGATTAGAACTTGAAGTTGGCGCCAACAAAGAAACGGCGACCGTTATAGATCTGGGTACCCGTCACCTTCTGACCATTACCGGCATAGTACACATCATCAATGGTTTCATCGGTGATATTCAGCAGCTCAGCGCGCAGCGTTACATTATCGGTCAAGGCATAGGAAAGTTGCGCATCCCACTGCACCTGATCATCGCCGAACAACATGCCGTTCTCCTGCAGAGTCCGGAAGAACTCTGAACGATAGCTGTAGTTCACACGGGCCGTGAAGCTGTTGCCTTCGTAATAAGCCGTCGCATTGAAGACATCTTCAGACAACGCGGGCAAATTAACATCGCCATCCGTTTGGTTGGTGTAGGTGTAGTTCGCACCCAGGCCAAAACCGTTGTCGAAACTGTATTGTGCACTCAACTCAACCCCTTCCAAACCGGCTTTGTCGCCATTTTCGAAAGTTGTCAGAGCGTTAATGTAAGTTCCATTAATGGTGCCAGACTTGGTGGTGGTGTAGATATAACCATCAATATCCTTGGTGAAAAGCGTAGCACTGAGCAGAGACGCATCCGACAGATACCATTCCGCCCCCAATTCAAACTGGGTTGCCTCTTCCGGCGCCAGGTTTGGATTCCCCGCAGTCCCTGAACTGGTTTCAGGTGTGAGGTTAACCGCGTAAGACAGTGCGAACGGCGCTGGACGAGCAATGGTCTTGCCGGCCGCGAAACGCACCAGAACATCATCGGTCAGGTCATACACAAAGTTCAGGCTGGGCAGCACGTTATCGTAGGAGCCATCGCCAGAAACCGGGCGATCATTGGCGATATCCCAACCACTGGAAGTGGTCTCGGTTTCAACATAGCGAACCCCCACATTACCGCGGAAACGCTCACCCTCAAAGGACGCCATGGCATAAACTGAGTTAATGTCTTCTTCAATTTCGTAAGAGGACGTGCGCTCAATGGCGTAATCGGTACGGCACAATGCTGGCCCACCGTCAGAACAGATCGGCAGAGCATTAAACGCATTGAGCATCATACCCTGGCTCGGCAGGAATACCGTAGTAGAGCCCATGCTGGTTTCATCGTGGTCAACGGTAAAGCTGCCAGTGGTGAAATCTCCAGCCCAGCCCAAGGATTCTGTACCCGCTGCGCCGCCGGCCATTTCCGACTTAATACGTTCCTGCTCAAAAGAGCGCGAACGCAACTTGATACCCGTCTTCAGCTCATTGACCGGTCCCAGAGCCACATCAAAATTGGCATCCACCTGCAAATAATCTTCGGTATCGTCAGTCTTGTTGGTTTGATCAAAAACGCCCGTCAGCGCCATTTCATCCGTCGGGTTGCTCAACCATGGACTGCGAGTGTAATCGATGGCAGGCGCATCACCACCGGGGTTGGTGAAATCAAAATTAACGCGAGTATCTTGCGAGTATGCAAAAAACTCCGTAAAGAAGTCATTGTTAACCCCTTCACCGGAAGTGGTCCCCAGCTGCGCGTGGATGCCAAACGTATCGCCCTGGAATTCAAAGTCCAGATCGACGATTTCAGTTTCCATAGTGGAGCCGTCGCGATAAATATTATCGAAGGCTACATGGTTTGCCCAGCCGGCAGGATCGCCACCGTCTACCGCCAATTCAGTAATGATGCCATTTTCAACCGTACCTTCGGACACATCGTTGGGGCCAAAGATACCGCGGAACGGAATAGCAATCAGGTTGGAGTTAACGTTATCAGCCGTCATCTCTGAGTTGAAATAATGCAGACTGGTGGTGAACGACTCAGTCGGAGCCCACTGCAGGTTTACATCAACACCGGTACGTTCACGCTCCTGTTCAAACAGGGCAGAACCCACGCCCCAGGGAACCATACCCTGTTCGCTGGCACCAGCAGGTGCCATGAAAGGCGTGCCGGGGTTTTCAGCGGCGTTCCAGTCACGGTCATACTGGGTAAAGTAAGCCGGTGTAAATAATTCAGTGGTTTCACGACGAACCGTACGCTCCTGACGTGAGACCGCAATCATGGCGCCAAAGGTTTCGCTGTCGTTTTTCCAGCTGTACAAGCCGGAGAAAGAAGGATCGGTTTCTTCGGCCAGATCTCCATACTGCGCATCGACGGACAAGTTGATGGTGTTAGCGTCCATATCCAATGGCTTACGGGTATTCAGGATTACTGTTCCCCCCAAACCACCTTCATCGATATCCGCCTGCGCCGACTTATACACTTCGACACTGCCGATCATCTCGGGCGACAGCAGCTCGAAGTTAAAGTTACGGGTCGCATCCGCCAGTACAAACCACTGGGAGGTACCGACTGCCTGGCCATTGACCTGCGTCAAGTTACGGGACGAATCCATACCACGAATGGTGACGCCCTGGCCTTCCCCGAACTCTCGTGAAATCGCCACACCGGGAATACGGGCCAGAGACTCCGCCACGTTTTTGTCCGGGAATTTACCAATATCTTCTGACGTAATGGCATCGACCACCGAGTTAGAAAAGCGCTTCACATCCATGCTTCTCTGCAAACTCTGGCGAATACCCAGAACTTCAACTTCTTCTATTTTTTGCGCAGATTCCTCGGCAGCAAACGCCACTCCGGATAACGCCAACGCACTTAAAGATCCGCCAACCAACACTGCATTGTTGATCGAGCGGATAGCACCCCTTAGATTTATCGCCATGATTAACTCTCCTCAGACTAGAGTTCACTTGCTCTTAGTTATTTAGAAAACAACTCCCCGCTCACACAACCCCAGCAGGAGGACAACGTTGTCTTGATGTAAAACTAAACACCTGAGACAACGTTGTCAACCTATTTTAAGCTTTATGCTCCTCGCGCCCGCTCCTGCGGCACAAGAGTGCACTGCCCGGCGCCGGCGCCCCCTGTTTAAGCGCTTGATCGGCTGAATGTTTTTCGCGACCGGGAATTCCAGATCCGGCTGCAGGGCCGATGGGGACGAACATTCTGTTGACCAGTCCTTCTATAGGGGCAATGTCGCATCGCTTTCTCACTCGACTGGGCCTATAATGTTGCGCTTTGTGGCACCCCGGCCGGGACGAGGCAAGGCAGTCGTAACCACGCCTGCAACACCTTCTGGACAGGCCCTTACGGTGTTCCCGCACCCCTAAATTCCCGCGACATCAGACCGTCTGACTGTCCAGTAACAGGTTCACGGAGACAATGGAAGAGCAATACCACCCATCGGCGATTGAAGCCCAGGCCCAGCAAGACTGGGACACTCAGCAGTGTTTTGAAGTCACAGAAGACACCACCAAAGAGAAATTCTATTGTCTGGCCATGTTCCCCTACCCCAGCGGCAAGCTGCACATGGGGCACGTGCGCAACTACACCATCACCGATGTGATCTCCCGCTATCAGCGCATGCTGGGCAAGAATGTCCTGCACCCCATGGGCTGGGATGCCTTTGGACTGCCGGCTGAAAACGCCGCCATTGCCCACAAAACGGCCCCGGCCAAATGGACCTACAGCAACATCGACTACATGAAAGGCCAGCTGAAAAGCCTGGGCTTTGGCTTTGACTGGAGTCGTGAGCTGGCCACCTGCCAGCCCAGCTATTACAAATGGGAACAGTGGTTCTTCACCCGCCTGTACGAGAAAGGCCTGGTCTACAAGAAGATGGCCACCGTCAATTGGGACCCTGTGGACCAAACGGTGCTGGCCAATGAGCAAGTCATCGACGGTCGCGGCTGGCGCTCCGGCGCGCTGGTGGAGCGCAAGGAAATTCCCCAGTGGTTTATCAAAATCACCGACTACGCCGACGAACTGCTGACCAGCCTCGATGGCCTGCCCGACTGGCCGGAACAGGTCAAAACCATGCAGAAGAACTGGATTGGCAAGTCCAAAGGCGTTGAGATGACCTTTGATTTGGCCACCGCGGTGGGAGAGCATGTCAGCTTTGACGTTTACACCACTCGTCCAGACACCCTGATGGGCGTCACATACGTCAGCCTGGCAGCCGAACACCCCATCAGCCTGGCGCTGGCCGCAGACAATGCCGAGCTCGCGGCCTTCATCAAAGAGTGCAAAACCAACTCTGTGGCCGAAGCCGATATGGCCACCATGGACAAAAAAGGGCTGGATACCGGGCTGAAAGCCATCCACCCACTCACCGGCGAAGAAGTCCCGGTGTGGGTCGCCAACTACGTGCTGATGGATTACGGCTCCGGTGCCGTCATGGCCGTACCGGCTCACGATGAGCGTGATTTCGCTTTCGCGAACAAATATCAACTGCCCATCCAGCAGGTTATCGCCAGCACCGCCAAGGGCGATACCGAGTTTTCCAGCACCGAATGGCAGGAGTGGTACGCGCGTAAAACCGACATTCAGCTGGTGAACTCCAGCCAGTTTGACGGCCTGACCTTTAAGAAAGCCTTCGACGCGATTGCCAAGGCGCTGTACGACGCCGGCAAAGGATCCGTCAAGACCAACTTTCGACTGCGCGACTGGGGGGTATCCCGCCAGCGTTACTGGGGCACCCCGATCCCCATGCTGAACCTGCCAGACGGCGGTGAAATTCCGGTGCCGATGGAAAAGCTGCCGGTGTTGCTGCCCGAAGACGTGATCATGGACGGCACCAACAGCCCCATCAAGTCCGACACCGAATGGCGTAAAGCCGACTGGTACCGTGCCGGTACCGAGCACGAAACCGACACCTTTGACACCTTCATGGAGTCTTCCTGGTACTACGCCCGCTACACCTGCCCGGACTTCGAACAGGGCATGCTGGATCCTGAGCGCGCCAACTACTGGTTACCAGTGGATCAGTATGTGGGCGGTATCGAACACGCCATTCTGCACCTGCTCTACGCCCGCTTTTTCCACAAGCTGATGCGCGATGAAGGCCTGGTCAGCTCCGACGAGCCCTTCAAGCAACTGCTGTGTCAGGGCATGGTACTGGCCGATTCTTTCTACCTGCAAAACGACGACGGCAGCAAAACCTGGTTTAACCCCGCCGATGTCGAGCTGGAAAAAGACGACAAGGGCAAAGTCATCAAAGCCACCCACCCACAAGCCGGCGAGCTGTTGATGGGCGGCATGACCAAGATGTCAAAATCCAAAAACAACGGTATCGACCCGCAAACGGCGGTGGATCAGTACGGTGCGGACACCGTGCGCCTGTTCACCATGTTCGCAGCCCCCCCGGAGCAAACTCTGGAGTGGAGCGACTCCGGCGTGGAAGGTGCCAGCCGTTTCCTGCGCCGCCTGTGGAAAACCGTTCACGGGCATTTGGCCGCCGGTGCTGTCGCCGAGCTGACGACCGAAACCGTGGCTGCGCTGAGCGACGCGCAGAAAGACCTGCGCCGCAAGGTGCACGAAACCATTGCCAAGGTCAGCGACGATTACGGACGCCGCCAGACCTTTAACACCGCCGTTGCAGCGGTGATGGAACTGCTCAACGACATCACTCGCAACGCCGATCGCGCCACCCCGGAAAGCCGCGCGGTCGAACGCGAAGCTCTGGAGTCCGCCACGCTGTTACTGGCACCGATCGTACCTCACATTGCTCACGCCCTGTGGCAAACTCTGGGCAACGGCGATCAGGTGGTAGACGCCGCCTGGCCAATAGTGGACGCAGCCGCCCTGGTGAAAACCTCCATTCAACTGGTGGTGCAAATTAATGGTAAGGTAAGGGCCAAGCTGGATGTGGCCGCTGATGCCGATCAGGACAGTATCATTGCCCTGGCCAAAAGCGACCCGAATGTGCAAAAGTTTCTGGAAGGCAAAGAGATCAAAATGTGCAAGGTGATTCCCGGCAAGCTGGTGACCTTTGCGGTGAAATAACCCCACACCAATATCACAAAAAGATGGAAGACAGTCGCCGCGGCACCCGAACGGAGGTTGCGGCTGACAAGTAATGATGCCTGAGCCCCAAGCGACTACGGAAGCTCAAAGACGCTGGTTTGAACGGTTTACCGTTAGCCTCGATGAGTACGCGCCAGCTGAAAAACGCTCTTGGCACTCAACACATAACGACAATATGGAAGCAGTATGAGAAGACTGATCACAACGTTTGTTGCCACCGCTATCACCACCACACTATTAAGCGCTTGCGGCTGGCACCTGAGAGGCTCTACCAGTATACCGCTGGAGATCAACAGCGTGTATGTCAGCGCCCAGGACAGTCACGGCGCATTGATCACCGACCTAAAACGCGCCCTGGCTTCAAACGACGTCAGCGCGACTCCATCCGCCGACGACGCCCAATACCGGATTTATATCAGCCGGGAAAAACAGCAGCGACGCACCGTTTCTGTGGGCAATGCCGCCTTAGCCGCCGAGTATGAACTCTCCCTGGAGGTGGATTACCGCATTGAAGATGCCGCCGGCACCCTGACCGTCCCGGCCACCACCGCCAGTAACGTGCGCTCCTACAGTTTTGACAGCAATGCCGTGGTTGCCAAGGCCGAGGAAGAGCGTTTGATTCAGCAGGAAATGCGCAACAGCATTGTGCAGCAGATTCTGACACGCCTGCGCTTTGCCAGCCAGGCGCAGGCGTCCGGGACTGCGACGGTTCCGCAACCCGATCCGGACGCCGTCCGTGAAGCCCAGCAGCCCATCGAACCCCTGACCGACGAGAACAATGGCCAAACTTCGCCTTGATCAACTGAACGGAGCTCTGCGCAAACGGCTGGCTCCCGTTTACCTTATCAGCGGTGACGAACCCCTGCTGGTCCAGGAAGCCTGCGACCTGATTCGCGCAGCGGCCCGTCAAAACGGTTTTACCGAGCGGGAGTTGCATCACGCTGAACCTAATTTCGACTGGGATCAGCTGCTCACTTCAGCGAACAGCCTGTCGTTATTTGCCGAGCGGAAAATTCTCGAGGTTCGTATCGATAACGGAAAACCCGGCGACAAGGGCGGCAAAGCCCTCACCAGTTTCTGCGAAAGGCCTCCCGAAGACACCCTGTTGCTGGTCATCATGCCCAAGCTGGATGGCAGCAGCCAACGCAGCAAGTGGTTTAAGGCGGTTGAAAAAGTCGCTGACTTTGTACAGATCTGGCCCATTGCCGCCCCGCAATTACCTCGCTGGATTGACCAGCGCATACAGCAGGCGGGCATGTCTGCCAGTCGAGATGCCATCGAAATGCTGGCAGCCCGAATCGAAGGCAACCTCCTGGCGGCCGCCCAGGAAATTGAAAAATTAAAACTGATTGCGATTGACGGCCAGATCAGCGCCGAGATGATCGCCGGCGCAGTTGCCGACAGCGCTCGCTTTGATGTTTTCAGTTTGATTGATAAAGCCCTGCACGGGGATGCCCGAGCCGCCGTGCGCACACTGCAAGGGCTCAAAGGTGAAGGCACCGATGCCACGGTGATCCTCTGGGCACTGGCGCGTGAAATTCGCACTCTGATACAAATCTCGCACGCCATGCAGCAGGGGCAAGCTTTCGACCGAGCCGCCAAAAGCGCAGGTGTCTGGGACAAACGCAAACCGTTAGTGCAAGCCGCCACCCGCCGCTTAAAACTGACTCAATTGCAGATGTTACTGAGAAAAGCCAACGGCATCGACAAAGCCATCAAAGGGCTGCGCAATGCCGATGCCTGGGATGAGCTGATGGACCTGACCCTGAACCTGAGCGGCACTTTTAGCCTGTCACCGTCGGTACAGAAGCTGACGCTGGCCATCACCTGAAGCCGCGGTGACGAGCCAGGTTGACGTCAACCCGAACCTAACGCCCCAGAATACCTTTCAGCGTCGCCTGAATATCCGCCGGCAACACCACCATTTTGCTGTTGGGTGACTGCGCCAAATCCTGCACAGCGTGCACGTACTTTTCGCCCAACAAATACATCACCGGCATTTCATTTTCACCGATGGCGGTGGTCACCATTTCAATGGCTTCCTTACTCGCTTTCGCCAACACCACCTGCGCCTGACTGTCCTTACGTGAGGCCTCCAAACGACCCTCTGCCTCAAGAATCGCCGCCTCTTTGTCACCGGTGGCTTTGGTTACCGTCGCCCGCCGCTGACGCTCTGCGGCCGCCTGCTCCTCCATGGCAGACTGCATGGTCGTAGATGGATTAATGTCCTGAATCTCGACGTTTTTCAGCGTCACCCCCCAGTCAGCGATGTCCTGCGAAATGGCATCTTTCAGTTTCGCCTTAATCAAATCCCGCGACGACAAGGCATCGTCCAGATCCATTTCACCCACAATCGAACGCAGAGTAGTTTGCACAATGGTCTGAATGGCAATGCCAAAATCCTCCACCCCATAGGCGGCTTTATTGGGATCCACAATATTGATGTAAGCCACTGCGTTGGTGATGATGACCGCATTATCCCGGGTAATGACCTCCTGACTCGGGACATCCAGAACGATGTCCTTGGTGGTCATCTTAAACGCCACGTCATCGACATAAGGTATGGTGAAGTTCAAGCCTGGGTCTAAAGTCGTATGGTACTTACCCAAACGTTGCACCAGCCACTTGCTGCCTTGCGGCACAATGCGCACGCCCTTGGCCACCGTGACGACCACCGCAATCACGATGATCGCGGCCAGAAAAAGATTCGAGTCTGCTGGAAACATGGTTAACAGTCCTTATTTGATGGATTCAACAATCAGAGAATTGCCGGAAAAGTCTTTCACAATGGCACGATCACCCGCCTTGAGGGGTTCTGTGGAAATCACATTCCATTCATTACTGCCCAATAATGGTACCGTAAAACGGATTACACCCTTGCCTTCAGCATTGATGTCTTTAACGATCATTCCCACTTCGCCCACGATGGATTCCCGCGACAGTTTGGCCATTTCCATGCCCGACTTCATGGGGCGGACAAATTTAAACCAGAAAGCGGTAATGGCCGTCGACAAAACGGCCCACATCAGCAACTGGATCGTCAAGCTTAATTCGGGAAAAAAGAGTGTGGCCACACCCACGACAATCGCGCCGACACCAAACCACAAGGCGGTGAACGTCGGGATCACAATTTCCATCAACACCAACAGGATGCCCGCAGCCACCCAAATCCAATACTCTAAACCTTCCATAAGCACCCCAACGGTCTATGTTCCATGACACCAACTTGATGAATATTACCATACCCTGCCATGCCGCAGGCGATGTTGTTTAGCCGCGCTTGGCCGTACTACCCAGAGCGCCAAGATTCTCTTGACTGAAAAACTCACCCGCCATCAAATATTCATCAACACCCTGTGCCGACAAGGGTCGGGAATAAAGATACCCCTGAGCCATATCACAGCCTTTGTCCCGAAGCCACTCAGCCTGAAGCTCATTTTCGACCCCCTCTGCCACGACGTTCAACGCCATGTTATGGGCGAGGTTAATGATGGATTTGGCAATCGCCGCATCGTTCTGATCGGTGGCCACATCACTGATAAAGCTGCGATCAATCTTGAGTTTCTGAATGGGAAACCGCTTGAGGTAGGACAGTGAAGAATACCCGGTACCAAAATCATCAATCGCCAGAGAAACTCCCATACCGTTGAGTTCATTCATCATATGAATGCTTTCGGCCGCATGTTCCATCACTGAGCTTTCCGTAATTTCCAGTTCCAGATAACGGGCTGGCAATTCCACTTCGATTAAAATATCCGCCAATCGCTGCACAAAGGCATCTCCCCGAAATTGGCGAGGCGACAAATTCACGGACACACTCTGACAATAATTGCCCGCTTCCAGCCAGCGCTTTTGTTGCCGGCAGGCGGCACGCAACACCCAATCCCCAAGCTCAACAATCAATCCGGTTTCTTCCGCCAGGGGAATGAAGTTTTCTGGAGCAATCATCCCTCTATCCGGGTGCTGCCAGCGAACCAAAGCCTCCATCCCAACCAGACTGTTGGTCTGCAAATCAAACTGCGGCTGATACAGTAACTTCAGCTGATCATGTTCAATGGCTGCTCGCAGATCATTTTCGAGTAGAACAAAACTGCCCAGAGCCGCGCTCATCCCTTCAACATAAAATTCAATTTTATTCCTGTGCGTCTCTTTCGCCTTGCACATGGCAATATCCGCGTGGGCCAATAAACTATTGGCGTCTGTACCGTCTTGAGGAAATACACTTGCCCCCAGCGAGCCAGTCACTTCCAGCCGCTGCCCCATCACATAAACCGGTTCCGCAATGGTGGCCAGAATTTTTTCAGCGACCACCCTTACATCACTGTGCGAGCGAGGGCTTTCCACCAAAAAACCGAATTTATCACCACCGAGTCGAGCCACCGTATCCATGTTACGAATATTTCGCGTCAGGCGCCTGGCCACCTCTTTGAGATACAAGTCACCGGCCTCGTAACCATGGCGATCATTGACGGCAGTGAACCGATCCAGATCCAACAACATAACGCCCAATTTTTGCTCTTGGCGCCGAGCGCGGGCAATACCGTGATTAATCCGGTCGTAGAACAACGTCCGGTTTGGCAGGGACGTCAGTGAATCGTTAAACGCCATAAAATTCAGCCTGGACTGCTGCTGCCTCAACGCATCTTCAGCATTTTTCAGCGCAGTCGTGTCGGTACAAATGGTACCCACATACGAGTAATTGCCCTGAGCGTCCTTCACTGGAAACTTAACCGCACGATAGGTATGCTTGCGCCCATCCACATGCAGAACCTCGCCATCGTGCTCATGAATCTGCAGCGTTTTTAACACCGTCTCATCAAGCGCTGTCAAGCGACTGGCCAGCCCCTCATCAAAAACACCAAAGGCCGTCTTTCCCACATAACTCAGTTTATCGAGGCCCTCGACATGCTTGAAGGAATCACTGGCAATGACAACGCTGCCCTGACTGTCTTTCACGGAAATCAGGGCCGGGGTATGAGCCAGGATAGAACTCAAATAATATTCACTGACCGGCAAGGCAGAGGTCTGCTGTTGCAGCTTTGCCTCTAACGCCTGAACCTGACGAGCAATCGCCATCTGCTGGAATTGAAAATCACTGAACACCCAAAGGCAGTCCAGGCTCTGCATAGCCTTCTGCAAGGATTCCAGCTCCCCTGTGGAACCACAACAAAACACCGCGGCCGGTTTTTGGGGGTCACCGATCACCTTCAGACACCAACTGCGAATGCCAGGCTGCCGCTCACCTTTTGCTATTTCAAAAAAATCACCTGTGCTGCGTGTCGAGTCATGGGGAATTTCCCATTCGATGGGCTTGCCCGACTGGAAAACCTGATGAATGACTGCGGGCGGAATGGAATTAAAACCGGCCTGCGGACTGAGACCTGAACAGAACTCCAGGTCTGAAAATGACGCAGGCAGAAAACGATTGGGGGTTTCCGTAGCAAATTCAGAATACACAGCGTCAGCGCACAACTCACCCTCAGTGCAACTGACCAGCACACAGCGATCAATCGCCTGCTGCTCGGCAACCAGCGTCACAAGGTGTTGGGCAGCCTGACAATAGTCCAGGCCGTCAAACTGAACTCTAAGCGCTCTGATGCGCTCTCCGATGCTGTATTCCACTGGCATCTCTTCCGGCGAATGTCTATCCATACTTCTAATGACTATCCCTAATGCGAATCACTGCCCCGACTGCGAACACTGCCCCGACGGCAAGCACTCAGGCATGTCAACGTTGAACTGCGTTCGCGTCCAGATTCACAACATTGATGGGGGGCCGATATCCTATCAGAGTCCAGTGGCGTGGAATACTCCAAACCAGCCGACCCAATTACCCCGCTCTTCACCAAGACAAACCATTGTCTCGGGCTTTATTTAAACATCACCCAAGGAACTGAGTTTAAAAAGGATTTCGGGGTACGACGGAACCGTCTTAACGAATGACAGGTAAGCGCTTACCTGGGCAGACAAAAACAGCGCTTACCGAGCGGCAAGGATCAAGGAGCACACACCGGGCAGGCCGGATCACGAGGCAAGGTCAGGCTTCGCCAGTCTGAGGTCAGCCCATCAAACATCAACAGCTTACCTGATAGAGTCTGTCCCACTTGGGCCAGCAGCTTAAGGGTTTCCAGCGCCTGCATCGAGCCAATGATGCCCACCAGCGGAGCAATCACACCACTTTCCGAACAGGTTAAATTTTCATCGGACTCTTCCGCGTACAGACATCGGTAGCATGGCGCCTCCGTCTGTCGGGGATCAAACACGGACACCTGCCCCTCAAACCGAATCGCGGCCCCGGACACCAGTGGGGTAGCGGTCGCCACACTGGCCCGGTTAATGGCGTGACGGGTTGAAAAGTTATCACTGCAATCGACCACCACGTCGGCCAGGGAAACCTGCTCCAGCAGTTGTGCCTCTTCCATGCGATCCGTCAGCGCAATGACATCAATATCATCATTAATTAAACTTAAGGATTGTTGCGCCGATACCGACTTGGCCCGACCAATGTCAGCTACACCGTGCGCAATCTGACGCTGCAGGTTCGACAGATCCACATCGTCAAAGTCTGCCAACACCAGCTGCCCAACACCCGCAGCGGCCAGGTACATGGCAACGGGGCATCCCAGTCCCCCCAATCCCACAATCAGAACCCGGCTGGCCAACAGTGTTTCCTGACCGGCAATATCCCACTGTGGCAACATAATTTGTCGGCTGTATCTCAGCAACTGTTCGTCATTCATAGCACGTCTCAGGTATCGGCCAGTTTATCGGATTCGAAACAACGTTGGGCGAACAACGTCGGAACTTAAAATTGACAACCGCGGAGTTTAAATTTAACAAACGTGGCTCCGGTAATAAAAGCCAGAGCATCCCCAGCAAGACGCTCACCCCGCCTCGCCCCAAAAAAGCCCCAGGGAAATACGATCGTTGCGACCATAATCCTGAACCGTCCTGACCTCGGTGTAGCCGGCTGAACTCAGCAACGCCCGCACCGATTCGCCTTGTTGATAGCCATGTTCCAGCACCAGCCAGCCTCCCGGCAACAAATACTCACGCCCCACTTCAATAATGTGCTTCAGGTCGGCAAGACCTGCATCAGCCGCCACCAATGCGGACAAAGGCTCAAAGCACACATCGCCCTGGGTTAAGTGCGGATCCGCCTCATCAATATAGGGCGGGTTACTGACTATCAGCTGAAAACCGACGGCCGCTTGAATTCCGTCCGGCTGTGCTTCTACTAGCGGTTCTTGTGCCAGCGGCTCTTCGAGATGGGCAGGCTCGACCTGCTCAAACCAATTGCTGAGCTGCACCGTAACATTACTCAGGCCAAACTTTTTCCGATTGCGTTCAGCCAGCGCGACAGCCGGCTCAGAATAATCGACGGCCGTCACACGCCATTGCGGGTGCTCACTGGCCAACGCCAGCGCAATAGCGCCAGTGCCCGTGCCCAGATCCAATACTTGCGCGTGTGCGGGCAACGACAACCCCAACACGGTTTCAACCAGCGTTTCGGTATCCGGTCTGGGTATCAGGGTAGAGTTATCCACATCCAACTCCAGGCCCCAGAATTCACGACTCCCCAGCAGGTGCGCAACCGGCCGGCCGGCCGCGCGCTCAGACATCAGGCGATCAAATGCTGCCTGCTCTGAGTCCGACAGACACCGCTCCGGCCAGGTGAACACATAGGTGCGGTCCCGCTGCACCACGTGAGCCAACAGCAGCTCGACGTCCAAACGGGCCGAGTCGCTGTTAACCAACTCACCGGCCCGCTGCAGGCATTCACGAATCGTTTTCAGCATAAGACCTCTTCAACCTAATCGGCCAGTGCCGCCAACTGATCGGCCTGATACTCATTCACCAGTGGCTGAATAACTTCACCCAGCTCGCCTTCCATGACTTCCTGCAACTTGTAAAGGGTCAGGTTAATACGGTGGTCAGTCACCCGCCCCTGAGGGAAGTTGTAGGTGCGAATGCGCTCGGAGCGATCCCCGCTACCCACCAGGTTACGCCGTTCATCGGCAATATTTTTGGCCGCCACTTCCTCCTGCGCATTTTTCAGCCGCGACGCCAGCAGTGACATCGCCCGGGCGCGATTTTTATGCTGGGAGCGCTCGTCCTGACACTCCACCACCAGGCCCGTGGGCAGATGGGTAATGCGGATTGCCGAATCGGTTTTGTTGACGTGCTGACCACCGGCACCGCTGGCCCGAAATGTATCCACGCGAATGTCGGCCTTGTTGATTTCCACCTCTTCCATGGCGTCCGCTTCCGGCATAACGGCTACCGTACAGGCGGATGTGTGAATGCGGCCCTGGGATTCCGTGTCGGGTACCCGCTGCACCCGATGCGCACCGGACTCAAACTTCAGCTTGGAATACACCCCCTGCCCCACGATACGGGTGATGATTTCTTTATAACCGCCGTGATCGCCCTCATTTTCACTGAGAATTTCAATCTTCCACTTCTGGGTTTCTGCGTATTTGGAGTACATGCGAAACAGGTCACCGGAGAAGATAGCCGCCTCATCGCCACCGGTTCCGGCGCGAATTTCCAAAAACACATTCTTCTCATCATTGGGGTCTTTGGGCAACAATAACCGTTGCAGTTCCAGCTCCAGAGGCTCCTGTCGGGATTCGCTTTCCTTTAGCTCTTCCTGGGCCATTTCCCGCATGTCCGCATCGCCGTCTTTCAACAGGGATTTGGCTTCATCAATGTCTTCCATCACCTGACAGTATTCCGCGAAGCACTTCACCACCGGTTCCAGCTCAGCGTATTCCTTGGAAAGGTCACGAAAACGGTTTTGATCCGAGATGATTTCCGCATCGCTTAATAACGCGGCAACCTCACCGTAACGGTCCTGCAAATTTTCCAGTTTTTCCCGGATTGAAGCTTTCATAGTCGAATTCTCAAAATATTCAGTGAGCCTGGCTAACACCACGCAGCTCGATGATTTTGGGTTATGTCATTATATTCTGATACGCCAGCAGGCAGGCGCTCATCAGCAGGCCTGCCACCCAGCGGAGGTTAAAGGGTGCTACAAGTCGTGCAGTTTACGCTCAGAGGGCTGATGGTCAGGCAGGGTGTTCTCAGGGTGCTTACGGCCAGAACACACCGCGTCAGCTGATTCACTGCCGGGCCGCTCAGTGGCCAACGGCTCATCGTTACAGGGTTTGCCTGCAGACATAGCACTATCCGGCACGGCAGAGGTAAGCGGCCCGTTTGCGGTCGGCTTGCTATCGGCACGCACCGTATCTTCGCCCGACAAATCAAATAATTCATGGGTCAAATCGAGCAACTGGTTATCGCCAGAAGCGCCGGCTTTCTTCAAACGTGTGGTCGGTCCATGCAACAGTTTGTTCGTCAAACCACGCGCCAACTGACTCAACACCTGTTCCGGGGCGGCACCGGATTCGAGGGATTTTAACGCCTTGCTCAATTCCTGATCGCGAACACTCTCGGCTTTCTGCCGATACGCTTTAATGGTGGCAACCGAATCCAGCGCCCGCTGTTCACGCAGGTATTGGCGGACACCATCAGCGACAATGGTTGCCGCTTTTTCTGCGGCCTGCTGGCGGGAGCGCTTGCCTTCATCAATCACTTCCCGCAAGTCATCGACGCTATACAGGTACACGTCATCCAATTCGCCCACTTCCGGCTCCACATCACGTGGCACTGCGATATCCACCATAAACATCGGCTTGTGCCGGCGTTTTTTCAGGGCGGACTCTACCGCGCCCTTGCCCAATAACGGCAACTGACTGGCGGTGGAGGTAATGACAATGTCAGCGCGGTGTAAATGATCCGGAATGTCAGCCAGCAACACCGCTTCTGCCGAAAACTTCTCCGCCAGCAGACTGGCGCGCTCCAGTGTTCTGTTGGCCACAATGATGTGCCCAACTCCCTGTTGCGCCAGGTGTTGAGCCACCAGCTCAATGGTTTCACCGGCACCGATCAGCAGCGCAGTATCCTGCTTGAGGTCAGAGAAAATTTGCTGCGCAAGAGACACCGCGGCATAGGCCACCGACACGGGGTTTTCACCGATGGCCGTCTCGGTGCGAACCCGCTTGGCTATCCCGAAGACCTGGTGAAAGGCATTGTGCAAGCTGCGTCCCACCGTACCGGCGTCGCAGGCGACGGAATAGGCGGATTTCATCTGCCCCAGAATCTGCGGCTCCCCCAGCACGAGCGAGTCCAGCCCGCTGGCCACTTTCATCATGTGGCCAACGGCCTCTTCGTCTCGATAACAGTAATGACAACTGTCCAAATCCGCCGGGTTGAGTTGGTGAAAACTTTCCAGCCAATGCTGCACTGGCGCATAGAGCTTGGCCGGATCCGCTGCGGGGTCAGCGCTTTCCAGCAGGTCAACGTAAACCTCGGTGCGGTTACAGGTGGAAAGAATCGCAATTTCTTCCAAATGAGGGTAGTCGCAGGCCTTCAACAAGGCCTCCCGCATCTGCTCGGGTGCAAAGGCCACGCGTTCCCGGATGTCCAGGGAAGCCGTATTGTGATTGATGCCAAAAGCCAGCAGAGTCATAGAGCGCTAATAATGTTCACAAGTACAAGTCAAAGGGCGTGATTTTCCGGCTACAGCCACTTTCTGGCAAGAGGCCCTACCCTGAATAATGGGCCATTATTACAAAATTGACGCCGGATTACTTGCAGAGAGTGCAATCAGCGCCCAACAATCCACTGCATCAGGACGGTCTTTCAGTCTGAATCCAGCTCGTGTCAGAGGGTTTCCGGCAGGCCCCCGGCAAACTCGGTGATATGCCGCGCCCCAAATGCCCTCACGCAACCCGAGTCTGCGCCATATGCCGTTGATAATTCACAAGAAATGGCATATTGCATGCAAAGAACTGCCGGTTCGGCAAATTCAAAACTATACTGGCTATTGAGCCTGGCAACCTTTCACCGGTATGGTTGTCTCAAAGATTGTGGCTCTCATATGGCCATTATTAACTTTGGGACGCCTGTTGATGGTTCACACTCGTTTTATGACACGGATGGTTGGTCGCTTTCACGCGGGTCATAGAGCGGAGCACTCCATCCTCAGCCCACCTTAATTCCCGAGAGAGAAAAGCAGCCTTTTCATGACACGACGACTTCTCAGCACCATGATCTTCACCGCCCTGTTCCTGCAGGGTTGCGCCACTCAACTCACCGCCCCCGCCAACCAGACGGCCAGCGACACCGCTACTGACCCGGAATCTGCCGCAGAGGTCAAAAAACCCAGTCGTCCTTTTGCCCCCGAGACGCTCTATTCTTTACTGGTTGCCGAAATGGCTGGCAGTCGCGAACGTTACGACATCGCGCTCGGCAACTACATCCAGCAGGCCCACAAAACTCGCGACCCGGGTGTTGCGGCAAGAGCCACCCGCATTGCCCGTTACCTTAATGCCCGCCAGGCGGCGCTCAACACCTCCTTGCTGTGGGTTGAAATCAGCCCGGATGACCTGGAAGCCCACTTTATTGCTGCCACCGAACTCACCCGCAGCGGACGCCTGATGGAAGCCGTCGAGCACTCCAACTACCTGCTGCAACACCACAGCACCCCGATCTATCAAAGCATTGCCGCTCAAGCCTCCAAAGCCACGGAGCCCGAACGCGAAGAACTGCGACAATCCTTTCTGCAACTGCATGAGCAATACCCGCAAAATACCGAGTTGCTGATTGGTCTGGGGCTGCTGTATCAACAGCAAAATGAGCTGGAAAAAGCTCTGGAGATGGCGGGCAAGGCTCTGGACGTGGACGAAGAACTGATACCCGCGGTGATTCTGGAAACCACCATTTTGACCCAGTTACAGCAGCCTGAAAAAGCCATCAAACGCCTGGCTCAACTGGTCAACCGCCACCCTGAAAACAAACGCCTGCGGCTGCAGTACGCCCGCCTCCTGGCATCAACCGACCTCGAAAAAGCGCAGGAACAATTTACCCTGTTGCTGGAAGAATCCCCTAACGATCCAGAGCTGCTGTACTCTCTCGCCCTGATCTGCAACGAACGCGGCCTGCTGGACGAAGCCGAAGAGTACTTTACCGAACTCACCACCTTCGAGCGCCACCGCTCTTCGGCACACTACTATCTCGGCCGAATTGCCGAAAAGCGCCAGCTCTGGGACCAGGCCCTGCAGAATTACATTCTGGTGGGACCCGGGCCAGACTTCATGCCGGCCATGTTGCAAACCACCGACATTCTGGTCCGTGGCGGACAACTCAAAGCCGCCCACAAACGACTCAATGCCGCTCGCGATCGATTCCCCAGCCAGGCTGAACGGTTTTACCTGCTCGAAGCCGAAGTGTTAAGCCGTCACCTCAACCTGGTGGATGCGAAGAATGTTCTGACCCAGGGCCTGAACCAGTTTCCCGGCAGCTCGGCCCTGCTGTACAGCCGCGCCATGGTCAGCGAACAGCTGGACATGATCGATGTGCTGGAAAGTGATCTGCGCAGCATCATCCAACAGGACCCCAACAATGCCACCGCTTTAAATGCCCTGGGTTATACCCTGGCCGATCGAACCGACCGCTACAGCGAAGCCCACGACCTGATTTCCCAGGCTCTGCAACTGAAACCTGATGACCCCGCCATCATTGACAGCATGGGCTGGGTGCAATATCGCCTGGGCAACATGAAAGAGGCCCTGCTGAGGTTGAGAGAAGCCATGAAAGCCTTTCCCGATCATGAAATTGCTGCGCATCTGGGTGAAGTGCTGTGGATGAACGGTGAGCACGACGAGGCCGAAAAAGTCTGGGCAGAGGGCATGAGACTGGAACCCAGCAGCCGGGTCATTCCCGCCGTGATGGATCGCTTGAAATCCTCAGAGGCGTCAAACACGACGCCCTGACCAAAACGCGCTATCATCTGCGCACCGCGCCGCGCTCGGAACACTACATTCTCCACCGGCAACTTAATGACCCGACACCCAACCAAAGATCAGCCCCGCGCGACAGCGGCGATACCCAAGCCACTGTCAGCACCCCGGTGCGAACCTTTGGTCTGCAACCGACCATACTCATGACACAAACACCAACCCGTTTTTTTGCTTACTGCCTTTCGTCGGTGCCAGCCATCCGGCTGCCCAGTGCGGCAACGATCCTGCTTTTGCTCACCGCCTGTGCCGGTCAACAGATGCCCGACAGTGCCCAACAAACACCCCCATTACCCGCCGCGCCCTCCGCGCTGACCCAGTGGGATGATTACCGCACCGTTCTCGGAAATATCGCCCACTGGCAGGTGCAGGGCAAACTTGGCATCCGCGTCCCCGATCACTCCGGCAGCGTTTATTTCAACTGGAAACAGCTGCCGGAACAATTCGCCATCCTGCTCAACGGCCCTCTGGGGCAGGGTAGCACCTGGGTGCGCGGCACTGACAACCAGGTCTCTTTAGAGCAAGCCGGACAGGAAGCGCGGTTCGCGGCCACCGCCGAACAACTGATGTACAACACCCTGGGCTGGTGGCTGCCGGTCAGCGAACTGAACTATTGGGTAAAAGGCATCCCGGCCCCCAATCAACCGGTGAACCAAAGCATCCACTATGAGGATGGCACCCTGCAAACGCTGCAGCAAAACGGCTGGGACATCAGCTACCCCCGCTATCAGCAGATTGATGGCTGGCAACTACCCGGTAAAGTGGTGGCACGCCATCGCCTGGCGGACCAGGACAGCGACATCAAACTGACCTTCATCATTAACCAGTGGCAGTTGCATTGAGTCGGGCGGTGAAACCCGGCCTGACGGCGTGTCTGGCGCCTTTATACCGCGCTCCCTGACACTAACTGACCCACTTACACTGAAGACCTTACTCAAGACCCATACCCACATGAACTCGATAACGCTGCCGGCGCCGGCCAAACTGAATTTGTTTTTACACATCACCGGACAACGGAGTGACGGCTACCACACCCTGCAGACCCTGTTTCAGCTGCTGGATTTTGGCGACCAGCTGCACTATCAGCGCCGCCAGGATGAGCAGATCACCCTGCAGCCGGACATCCCCGGCGTCGCCACCGAAGACAACCTCATTGTACGCGCAGCCCGCTTACTTCAGGGCTATGCTCAACAACATCGGGCCCGAGTGGATCTGGACAACCCGCCACTGGGTGTCGACATTCATCTCGACAAGCGGCTGCCGATGGGAGGGGGTATCGGCGGCGGCAGCAGCAACGCAGCGACCACCTTGCTGGCCCTTAACCACCTCTGGGGGCTGCAGCTCGATACTGACACTCTCGCCGAACTGGGGCGCCAGCTTGGCGCCGACGTACCGGTTTTCATCCGCGGCAAAACTGCCTGGGCAGAAGGCATCGGCGAACAGCTGCAAGCTGTTGAAATGCCAGAAGATTGGTTCCTGGTGCTAACCCCCGACTGCCACGTTTCCACCGCTGAAATTTTTTCACACAAAGATTTGACAAGAGGCACGTCGGACATTACAGTAGCGGCCTTTCTTGAGCAGGGTGGTCACAACGACTGCCAACCACTGGTCAGAAACCTCTTCCCTGAAGTGGATTCTGCACTGGAATGGTTAAGCCGATATGGCGATGCCAAGATGACCGGAACAGGTGCTTGCGTGTTTGCCCCGTTCGACGACAAAGCCTCTGCTGAGGCGGTACTGGCCAAAGCGCCGGATCACCTGAAAGGGTTTGTTGCTCGCGGAGTCAATCAATCAGAAGTACATCAACTGTTAAACCGGTGAACACCACTGGGGTGTAGCCAAGCGGTAAGGCAGCGGGTTTTGATCCCGTCATGCGAAGGTTCGAATCCTTCCACCCCAGCCATTTTAGAGCTTGGTAAAAGCTCAATAAAAACAGCTGACCTGAAAAGGTCGGCTGTTTTTGTATTAGCAGCCGTGAGAATGAGACGCTCTCATCCTGTGGTTAACACCTTCAGGTGAATGTCGATAAGTGACCAGTATTGGCGAAAACTGCTAACCTCTTTTATTACAAATTTTGTACAACGCCCGACTGCTGTACAAACATGAAATTGCACTGACGCACTCAGAACTGTCCTAACCAAGAAAAGGTACCGCACGTGGCTGAATTAATGGTCTTTACCGGCAACGCAAACCCTGAACTGGCCAACCAAATCGTCGATCGCCTGGGCATTCCCATGGGTGACGCGACCGTTGGCAAATTCTCCGATGGCGAAATCACCGTTGAGCTGAATGAAAACGTCCGTGGTCGCGATGTCTTTGTGGTTCAGTCCACCTGCGCACCCACCAATGACAACCTGATGGAGCTGATCGTGATGGTCGACGCCCTGCGCCGCGCCTCCGCCGCCCGCATCACCGCCGTCGTCCCCTACTTTGGCTATGCCCGCCAGGATCGCCGCGTTCGCTCTTCTCGTGTCCCCATCACCGCCAAAGTAGTGGCTGACATGATGGTCGGCGCCGGCATTGACCGCGTACTCACCGTTGATCTTCACGCCGAGCAGATTCAGGGATTCTTTGACGTCCCGGTGGACAACGTTTACGGCTCTCCCGTGCTGCTCGACGACATCCACAGACAGAACTACGAAGACATGATCATTGTCTCTCCGGACATCGGTGGCGTGGTACGTGCCCGCGCCCTGGCCAAACAGATTGGCATTGAGCTGGCGATCATTGATAAACGTCGTCCGAAAGCCAATGTGGCCGAGGTCATGAACCTGATCGGTGAAGTAGAAGGCCGCACCTGCCTGCTGGTGGATGACATGGTGGACACCGCTGGCACCCTCTGTGGCGCCGCCAAAGCCCTGAAAGAGTTCGGCGCAAAGAAAGTTATCGCTTACTGTACTCACCCCGTGCTGTCGGGCAAGGCCATGAGCAACATCACCAACTCCGTGCTGGATGAATTAGTTGTCGCCGATTCCATTCCTTTGAGTGACGACGCCAAGAATTGTGGTAGAATCCGCCAGCTCACTTTGTCGGCCATGCTGGCCGAAGCGGTACGCCGCCTGAGCAACGAAGAATCTCTGAGTGCTATGTTCCGCTAAACATTGACGACGGTTTCGCCAAACACCAACGACAGTTTCGCTAAGCCATTGATTTAGAAAACATTTCACTTGGAAAACGTCACTAAAGCCTGCCTCGCACCCCGACTCTCGCAGTCGAACCGGGAACGACACGCAGGCTTTAGTGTTTTAAAGCCTGTCGGGTTTCTGGTCGCGGAATCCGAACAGTATCATTTGAGGAAAGACACATGTCTGAAGATTTTGTATTGAATGCCGTAGCCCGTGAAGATGCAGGGAAAGGTGCGAGCCGCCGCCTGCGTCGTCTGGAAGGCCAAGTACCTGCTATCGTTTACGGTGGCACGAAAAAGCCAGCCACCATCCAGATCCCGCACAAAGATCTGGTTAAGCAGCTGGAAAATGAAGCGTTTTACTCGCACATCATCACCATCAACGTCGGTGACAAGAGCGAAAGCGTTTTGTTGAAGGACCTGCAGCGCCACCCATCCAAACCGGTGATCATGCACGCCGACTTCATGCGCGTCTCCAAGACCAAGAAAGTCGCCGTTAAGGTACCTCTGCACTTCATCAACGAAGACAACAGCAAAGGCGTTAAAGTGCAAGGCGGTAAAGCCATTCACACCATGACCGAGCTGGAAATTGAATGTCTGGCAGCAAACCTGCCCGAGTTCATTGAAGTGGATCTGGCCGATATGGAACTGGGTCAAACCCTGCACATCTCCGAGCTGGTTCTGCCTAAAGACGTGACCTCCGTGGCCCTGTCTCACGGTGAAGATCACGACGGCGCGGTTGTTTCCATCATCAAGCCGAAAGGCATGACGGAAGACACTGAAGCGTCCAGCGAAGAAGGTGGAGAAGACGCAGCCGAGTAATTCGGACGCATCGCTCCCAAGGCCAGCTGCGACAGCAAGCCTTGACGAACGGCCGGCGAGTGGAGACACTCCCGGCCGTTTTTGTATGTTATTGATTTTCAGGATACCCGCACTGCACCAGGGACCCCATTTATGGACACACCTATTCAGCTGATTGTCGGCCTCGGAAACCCCGGCAACGAATACCACCAAACCCGTCACAATGCCGGTGCCGATTTTGTCACCGAGCTGGCCCGCCAGCACAACACCAGCCTGACGCCGGAAAAGAAGTTTTTTGGCAGCATCGGCCAGATCACGATTGATCACCGCCCGATCCGCCTGCTGATTCCGGCCACCTTCATGAACCGCAGCGGACAGTCGGTAGGCGCACTGGCGAACTTTTACAAAATTCCGCCCGAGGCGATTCTGGTGGCCCACGATGAACTGGACATGGAACCCGGCATCGCCAAACTGAAAATCGGTGGCGGCCACGGCGGTCACAACGGCTTGCGGGACATCATCAGCGCGCTGGGAAACAACAAAAACTTTGCCCGCCTGCGCATTGGCATTGGCCATCCCGGCAACGCCAAGCAAGTCTCGGCCTACGTCCTCAAAAAAGCCCCGACTGATGAATTCAACCAGACCGAAGACAGCATCTACGCCGCCTGCCAAGTCATGCCGCACCTGGTTCGAGGCGAATGGAATGCGGCTATGAAACAGCTGCACACCTCGTAAACACCCCAAAACCACACAAACCAGTAAGTTCGACCGGTAAATTGATGCCCGCAACCTAAGCGCCATCAACGTAAGCACTTACCATCCCCGCACAGACCGCCTCAGCAGCACCTATACCCGTCGAGATGCGCCAGCGCCTCGGCGGTTCAGCTCCAGCCAGCCCTGCAGGCTTCACTGTGTCAGACAAACTTCTCACCATCGCCGGCATTTTCACTGACGGATTTTAAAATCCGTTAGACGCGCCATCGCCCCCCTCATCACAATGACAGCCGAATGAGTAATTCCGTCTCCATTTGCCGAAAGACCCCTTCCGGTTAATACCTGAAGACTGCCCGCAACACCTAAAAAGCTTAAGACCAAAGGATTTGTAACCAATACCACCAAAACAAAAAAAACCTTAAAAAGGAATGCACCATGACACTGTATCGCCCTGCTCCAGTCCAGCCACTGTCTCGCTTTCAATCACGGTCTCTGTTGCAACCACTGCCCCTCTCTCAACCGCTGGTCCTGGCCATAGCCCTCGCCATCAGCAGCGGCGCCAGTGCCGACACGGCATCAGACTCTCCCGGCCCTACAGGATCTCCCGGTTACACTCTGGAAGAATTGATTGTTACCGCCCAGAAACGCGAACAGAGCTCCATGGAAGTTCCGATTGCCATAGGTACTTTTTCGCCACAAGACATGGAAAACACCGGCGCCCTGGTGCTGGATGATATCGATGACTACATCCCAGGCTTTGACTCCGGGGGCGGCCTCACGCAGGCCCGCTTCAGCATCCGCGGCATTGAGAGCGCCAACATCAGCTCCGGCGGCGATGCCTCGGTGGCCACTTTCTACGACGGGGTCTACCTGCCCCGGGCAGCCACCACCATAGCCTTCTCCGATATGGAGCGTATCGAAATTCTGAAAGGCCCCCAGGGAACGCTGGCGGGCCGCAACGCCGCGGCGGGCAGCATCAATATGGTCCCCAATCAACCACTGCCCGACAGCTCGGAAGGCTTTATCCAGCTGAAAGCCGGCAACTATGGCCTGCAGCGCTGGGAGGGCATGCTCAACCTGCCGCTCGCTGACAATCTGGCCTTGCGCGCCAACCTCCTGAGCAACAATTTTGATGGCTACATTGACAACCAGCTACCCGGTGGCAGCGACATCGGCGAACAGGATAACCTCACCGGGCGCCTTGCCCTGCTGTGGCAGCTGAGCGACAGCACAGAATTACAACTCAATTACGACTTCGACGATACCGATAATGGCCCGGCTGCGGTCTCGGGCTACCGCCAGGGCAAAGTCTCCTTTGATGAGGCCTACAACGATGTCATCGACGGCCAGGAAACCCGCGATATGTACTCAGCCGGGCTCCGTCTCAACCACACTTTTGACGACAACTGGACACTGGGCTGGTGGGCCAATCATCGCGAACTGGACACCACCAACCGTCAGGACGAAGACGGCACCGGCAGCGTGTATACCTATCTGGATACAGACAACATTGAAAGTTCAGAGATTACCTACACCGAGCTGCAACTGAATTACAACAGCGACCGCATCAATTTTGTCGGCGGCCTGACCTACTCCAGAGAAAACAAAAGTCAGGACACCCACATCACCAGTACTGCAGAGACCGCCTCGACCCTGGCCACCCAGGTGGCCAACGGCTTGCTGGACGCCCTCTCCGGCGGCACCATCCCGGCCCTCGATCACCTCTGGAACCCGGCTGACTGGGATACCCTGTTTGGCGTACTCACCGGTGGCGGCTCACCCGGTGATTTTGCCGGCCTGGGCATTCCCGCCTACTCCAACGCCGAATACCAGGCGGCACTGGGTGGTATTTACGGGGCCGGCTATGGTCCGTTGCTCAACGGCTACCATGAGGTGCTCGCCGCGGGCTGGGTCAACAGCGACTATGCCGGCAGCCTCTGGACAGAGACGGTCAGCAACACCGGCACCTTCACCAACTACGGCATTTACGCCGACATTGATATAGCGGTAACCGATCAATGGAACCTGATCTTCGGCCTGCGCTACTCCAAAGATGAAAAAGAGTTCAGCTGGGGAAACCCGCTGAGCACCATGGCCAGTAACATTAATGCCGAGCGCGGCTACTATGCCAGCCTGGGCATTCCCTTTGTTGGAGACATCCCCACCGCCACCAACTTTCTGTCACCGTTGAGCCTGTCCGGCGTGGGGCTGGTGAACAGCCAGGTCACTGCGGCCGATGAATGGAGCAAAACCACCGGGCGAGCGGTGGTTCAATATCACATTAACGAAGACCTGATGAGTTTCCTGTCCTACTCCACCGGCTACACCTCCGGCGGCTTCGACAGCTTTGTTCTCAACTCATCCATCACACCACTGGACCCCGAAGACGTGGCCAACATCGAGTGGGGCCTTAAAGGTGACTTTTTTGACAATCGCCTGCGCACTCAATTCAGTTATTTCAAGATGGATTACAAAAATCGCCAAAAGTCAGTGACGTCGGCGGACCCCAGCATTCCAGGACTGGCCGCGCCGATCATCATCAGCGGTGACGAAGAGATCGACGGCTGGGAGCTGTCGCTGACCTGGGTGCCGACCCGCTCGCTGCAGCTGTCCATGGTCACCACCATGCGCAACAGTGACAGCGAATACGAAAACTACATTGATGCTCAAGGCAACCTCTCTGATGGCAGCAGCGAGACACCCGATACTCTCACCGCCTATACACTGTCGCTGGATTGGGCGCCTGATTTCAAGCTGCCAGGCAACCTCAACCTGCATCTGGATTATGTGTTCAATGAACAGGACTTTGGCCCCGACAGCCCAAATTATCTGCCGGAATATGAAACCATTGAAAACTTCGGCGACGACCAGAAAATCCTGAACGCCCGCCTGGCCTGGAGCAGTGAAGATGAGCACTACCTGCTGGCCCTGTGGGGCAAAAACCTGCTCGACAATCAATACACCGGTATTCCCGGCGGCCTGACCGCCAGCGATCTGGGCACGGCGCACACTCAGGTCAGCGCGCCTCTCACCTGGGGAATTGATGCCCGCTACAACTTTTAGGGGAGCGCCCCCTGAGAGCGTGAACGCGTGAGGCAGATTCGATGCCCTCACGCTCACGGCCCAACCCTCCGGCGCCAAACGGCGCAACCCCGTCCCGCCAGCCACAGGTCTGGCGGGCCAACCCTCTTGCAAGTCAACCCAGTCAGGCATGGGCAACTGCAGCTGCTCTGGTGTAGAATACGCGCCTTTGGACGGCAGCTGCCGCCACCACCCCCGTCAAGGGCCAACGGCCCACCATTGACCAACGCTCAAGAGACACCACCATGGGTTTTAATTGCGGCATCGTCGGCCTGCCCAACGTCGGCAAATCCACTCTGTTTAACGCCTTGACCAAAAACGGCATCGCAGCAGAAAACTTTCCCTTCTGCACCATCGAGCCCAACGAAGGTACGGTGACCGTGCCCGATCCCCGTCAGGACAAGCTGGCCGAGATTGTGAAGCCTGAACGTGTAATCCCCACCACCATGGAGTTCGTCGACATTGCCGGCCTGGTGGCCGGTGCCTCCAAGGGTGAAGGCCTGGGCAACAAATTCCTGGCCAACATTCGTGAAACCGACGCCATCGCCCACGTGGTGCGCTGCTTTGAAGATGAGAACGTCGTCCACGTCGAGGGCAAAATCAACCCCGCCGACGACATTGATGTGATCAACACCGAGCTGGCACTGGCCGATCTGGAAACCTGTGAAAAAGCCCTGCAGCGGGTCACCAAAGCCGCCAAAGGCCAAGACAAAGACGCCATTAAGCTGAAAGCTCTGCTGGAAAAGATCCTGCCGCACCTGAACGAGGCCCAGCCGCTGCGCAGCTTCGACCTGAAGGAAGACGAGTTCAAGCAATTGCGCGAGCTGAGCCTGCTGACGCTGAAACCCACCATGTACATTGCCAACGTGGACGAAGACGGCTTTGAAGACAACCCGTTCCTGGATACCGTGCGTGAAATTGCCGCCAGGGAACACGCGGTCGTGGTGCCCATCTGCAACAAGCTGGAAGCGGAAATTGCCGAGTTGGATGACGGCGAAAAAGCCGAGTTTCTGGAAGATCTGGGCATGGACGAGCCAGGCCTGAACCGCGTGATTCGCGGCGGTTACAGCCTGCTAGACCTGCACACCTACTTTACCGCAGGTGTCAAAGAAGTACGCGCCTGGACCATCCCGGTAGGTGCCACCGCGCCTCAAGCCGCCGGCAAGATTCACACCGACTTTGAAAAAGGCTTCATCCGCGCTGAAATCATCGGCTACGAAGACTTTGTCGCCAACAATGGCGAACAAGGGGCGAAGGACGCGGGTAAATGGCGCCTGGAAGGCAAGGACTACATCGTCAAAGACGGCGATGTGATTCACTTCCGCTTTAACGTCTAACGCACCGCGCTAACCGGACACAGAGCAGCGGATACAGCCGCTGCTCTCCCGCTCCGTGAGCTTGCCCCTCCATTCACTCTGACCGCTTTTGCAACACCTTCACCCTGGGTCTCGCCCAATCCTACCCCTCGATACAATCCACCCGAACACCACCTGTCTCGCCCCTGCTGCGGCTCAGCAACACCCAATACACAACCGAGTTCAACACCAGATAGCCCCCAAACACCATCACACTGCCGGACGCCAGGATCGGCCAGGCCAACGCAAAACCGATCCAGGATACCAGCAGGCGGATCCACTCCCACCGCTGCCGGCGCCCCTCCAGTAACCAGGCTGTGGTGACCAGAGGCAAGGTGATCATGACGAAACCCAGTACCACCAGCGGGTAACCCAATCCCTTGAAGTGCAACAAAAAGTAGACCAGCAGCGGCACGGCCAAGGCCAGCTGAAACATACCGTAGCTGCGGGTGCGTACATCCACCGCCGGATCGTATTTTTGAAAATGCTGCAGATCACACTGGCCCAGCGGGTAGTTGGCCGCCATATCCGCCGGGCGCCAGCCGGTGGGCATAAACCAGATACGGCACTTGTCCCACCAGCTCCGGGTGCGCCAGGCATCCCTGGCCAAACCGGCCCACACCTGCACATTGGCCCAGAGCGGATTGAGGGCGCGCACCGGCACCGTGGCACCATAGATAATCTCCACCTCATCCAGCTCCGGCTGAAACGTGCCGAACAGCCGATCCCACACGATAAACACCCCGCCGTGGTTTTTGTCGAGGTACTGGGGATTCTGACCGTGATGCACCCGGTGGTTGGACGGCGTCACCATCACGGACTCCATCCAGCCAAGCTTGTCGATATGTTGGGTGTGCACCCAGAACTGGTAGATCAGGTTCAGTGCGCCACAGGTCAGATACACCTCCAGCGGAATGCCCAGAGCCAACAGCGGCAGACCGAAAATCCAGGTCATAAAGCCGGTACTGGTCTGACGCAGGGCCGTCGTGAGGTTGTAGTCCTCACTCTGATGATGAATGGCGTGACCGGCCCAGAAGAAATTCAGGGTGTGTCCCATCCGGTGGGTCCAGTAATACAGAAAGTCGTAACCGACAAAGGCCACCACCCAGGTGAACCCGCTACTGCTGCTCCACGGTATCAGCCGCACTTCGGGCAACAGGCGATCAATCACCACACCCCCCAGGCTGAACACCACCAGCTGACTGGAGCGGCTGACAATTCCCAGCGACAGGCTGCCAAAGGCATCATTGAAGCGATAGTGGCCACTGCCGCGGCGACGATCCACCCAGACCTCCAGGCCGATCAGCCCCAAAAACAGCGGGATCGCCATCATCAGAATCGTGTCTTGCATGGTTATTCTCTGTATTTGTATCGGGTACGAGGGAACGCCCACCCGCCTTTATTGTTCTGCTGGTGACTCTACCCGCCAGCCCCACAGCAGACAATGGCCAATCCTGACCGATAAGTCGCAAATGGCGCCAGGCCACCGCTCACTGGAAATGTCCAACCGCCGAGCGGCCCGGTTAAATTCTTCGAAAATCAGACATTTAGGTGCTTGACATCAACCCGTCAAATCAGCAGAATAGCGCCCCTCGAAACGATGGCTAGGTAGCTCAGCTGGTTAGAGCACAGCACTCATAATGCTGGGGTCGGCGGTTCAAGTCCGCCCCTAGCTACCATCTTCGAAAGGCCCGACCGGTGAACAACCGTCGGGCCTTTTTTATGCGCCTCACATTTGTGCCCCGGATTTACACTCAGGGAGACACCACCACTACTGGCCGCCGGCTATTTCTGCTTCCATCGCCAGTACCAGCTCCTTGAGACCGGTATCATTGACCTGGATAAAACCGGCCTTACTCAGATCAAAATCCAGAATCACAAACATAATCGCCGTGACAACGAGAGCCAATACATACATGCGCCAGCGGCTTATTCGGCCTGATAAACCGGTATTAAACCCCACCACGGTCAGAGAGGCTGACGCCACAAACAGCTGCAGTATGACAATACTGATTGGCAGGAAATCGTTGATGGCCGCCAGGCGCACCTGATGCATATCCAGAACATGGTTGGTGTTGGAGATTAACGCCCCCTGTATCGCGGGCGAAGCCGCCTTGCCTACCGCCCGATTGACCAGCGGCCAGATTTTGGACTGGGCTTCCGTGGTGATCCGAATCGCCGCTTCCAGCTGTTCTGCCGTCGGCGTTGTTGGCAATTCCGCGGTTCGGGTTCTGGCGTAATCCAGCAGGGCTTGTCGCAGCCCGGTGCGCTCCGGCTCGGCAATGAGATCGGCCACATTAAAAGCCGAGCCAATGGCATTGACCTCTTGAATCACCGCGCTCTTACGAGCGTCAAAACGCGAGACCCCGGCCCCGTAAGTAAAAGCCAGAAGCAGGCCCAACAGCGCCAGAATAGAGGTTTGAACGACGGCACCACCGCCTGACTCGATGTTCTCCCAGCGCCGGCGTTGATACCAGCCAAATCTGTACCCGATCTCAACGGCGGTGATCAGGCAGACCAAAATCAGTGTTGAAATCAGCCCCATCGGGAGTTCATAGAGAACCGGTAAGAACAAGCAACTATCTCCTCATCAGACAATCACAGTCACAACGGGAAAGCAGGCCAGCCAAATCCCCAACCAAAGCAATTATCCCGCTAATACCGGCAGATAGAGCCGAGCCGCTTTAGGGCTTTTTTTGAATGCGTCGCGATCCGTTTTTTATTTCAAAGGCGCTGCATTCGTGTCAGCGGCAGTTTATTTGTTCCAGGGACCGCCGCGGAACAGCTCGGCGCCATTCGCATCAAAGAGGTACATCAGGCCATTGTCGGTCTTCCAACGCTTCACTCTCTTCAACGCTTCCAGAAGACGCTGCTCCTGCTCCATCAAGGCCGGCGGGCACATTTTACGAGTAGTGGCCAATTCACCGATTGTAATTTCGCCCTGCTCCACAGAATACGCACCGGAAAACTGATTGCAGGTGGCATGCCCGCTGAGCTGGTTATCCGCATGAAATTGATAATGGGCCGGGCTGTTGTCGATGACCCCCCTGCCCTCTATATAGTCTACATGCCAGACTCCCGATAAGGTTTGCGCCGACTGTGCGTCATCTTTCATCGTGCACCCACCGCCGAGCACCAAAGCCAGGAGACAGGTCGTGGGAATAATTTGGCGAGCCATTGGTACCACTCCGTTAAGCTGAAACCGATTTCCTTAAACCACTCTTCATCGCTGTGGACCATGTCCAGCACCGCTTTCCCGGCAATAGCACTCGCAGGAAAACGGCGCAGCTATTTCGAACGCGGTGCAACCACACCTGGCGAGCCAGCCTTTGGCCAAAGGGTTAGACAAGGGGGTCACTACCACAGGTCGTGCAAGGCTCCCACCAGCCCCGCCGAGGCATCGGTATTCTCAGCCAGATAGGATTCCATCATCGGAATAAACTGGTCCACCATTGACGGATCCATTCCCAGGGTACTGAACGCGGTTTTGACCGAGTCCATACTGTTAAAACTGTTCATCAAGCCGCTGACCAGGCTGCCGCCAGAGCCGGCACGGCTGTTGAGGCCCGGCAGCAGCGCCTGCAGTTGAGCGGCGTACTCATCGGGCAGCTGGTTACCGGCGTAGCCTACCAGAGCACCCAGCCCACCCAGTGCCTGAGTTTGTGACACTCCCAATTGTTCACCCACTGCCCCCACCAGACCATCAACCATGGGGGAGCCCGTACTGGCAGCACCGACCGGTGCCTCATCAGAACCGCCAAGCACTTCACTCAAGCTGAACCCCGACGACGCAGAGCTGAACACCATGCTGGCGAGCAGTGGCAGAGCAAACGTAAACCTGTGGCGCATCAATGGCATAGCGGTCTTTCCTTGAAGGTAATCCGTTAAAAGGCAAGGGAGGCAGGGGCACGCAGAGCGACCGGCGAGACACCTAACCCCTAAAATATAGATGAAAACCAGAACCGCTGTTGGCTTATTTGTCAGCCCGCTGTGCCGCGTCAGCCTCAAACCCTGGATTCCACAAACGGGCCATCGCCACCGGGTTCGAGGGGAAAAACAAATGCAGGTAGCTGGCGGTCAACCCCCGCTGGTGAAACAGCGACTCACCCGGAGCGGGGTGGCGCTGACGTCGACCAAAAGCAAACGGCTCCGGGGTGTTACGGCTGACTGAGCGGTGGTGTGCATGGCCACGCACATCACCTTCCGGTAAGGGCGCGGTTTGCATCCCCTGACACCCCCCCCTGGGGCGCATGACGGCCTCACCCGGCAGCAACCCCGCCATGGGAAATGTCTGCCCCTGCAGGTCAACCAAGGCTTCCAGGCAGTACATAAAACCGCCGCACTCGGCCAAAATCACTTTGCCACTCTCGTAAAAGGCCTGCAGGGAGGCACGCATAGTGTCATTCCCGGACAGGGCCTCAACGTGCAATTCCGGATAACCGCCGGGCAACCAGAGGGCATCCGCTGCGGGCACCGTCGAATCACTGAGGGGGGAAAAGAACACCACGCGGGCCCCAAAATGCGTTAACAAATCCAGGTTGGCCTGGTAGATAAACGTAAAGGCAGCGTCTTTTGCCACAGCGATGGTCATACCCTGCAAGGCATTTTCCGTTCTGGCTTCCAGCGCCGATTGCTGTGCCCTCTCGCCCTCAGGCACGGGGGCAAAATTGACGGGCGGGGGCAATTGGGTTAACCCACTCGCTTGCAGCCAATCCGCGCCGGTCTCCAGTCGACGCTCCATGTCATCCTTCGCCTCACTGGGCTGCACCAACCCCAAGTGTCGCTCGGGCAGGGCCACAGCCTCATCGCGACCTAAAGTGGCCAACAAGGGTAACGCCGCGGGCAGGGCCTCCCGAATTAACTGCGCGTGCCTCGCCGTTCCACAGCCATTGGCAATCAAGCCAGCGACCTGTAACTCCTGCCGGTAATTCGCCAACCCCACCGCAATGGCAGCCGCAGTTTGTGCCATGCCCTTGACGTCCATCAGCAGCGCCACCGGAACACCAAAGCGGATGGCCAAATCGGCACTGGAAGGCTCACCATCAAACAGCCCCATGGCGCCTTCTATCAAAATCAGGTCTGCCGTTTTGGCGGCGTCATACAGCGCTTGCCGACAGAACGCGTCTCCGGCCATCCACAAATCCAGTGGTACCACCGGCTGACCAGACGCCTGCTCCAGAATCTGTGGGTCCAGATAATCCGGCCCCGTTTTAAAGACTCTCACCCGATAGCCCTGACGCTGGAACAAACGCGCCATCGCCGCGGTTACCGTGGTTTTACCCTGCCCCGACGACGGCGCGGCAATAAACAATGCCGGGCAAGCCACCACCCCGGAGTCAAAGCCCGACGAATCGCTAGAAACTGAAGACATTAGTACTCGATACCTTGCTGGGCTTTCACGCCCAGCCGAAAGGCGTGGCGCTCATCCTGGATTACACTGATGGTGTCGGCGATGTCCTGTAAGGGTGTCGCCATGGTGCGCCCGGTAATGATGACATTTTGATGCTTCGGACGCGCCTTGAGAGCTGCGACTACCGGCTCGACCTCGAGATAACCATACTTAAACATGTAACTCATTTCATCAAAGACCAGAATGTTGTAGCTGTCGTCTTGCAACAGTTTCTCGGCCACCGCCCACGCCTGTTGAGCCGCCTCGATGTCTTTGGCCTGGTCCTGTGTTTCCCAGGTAAAACCGTGCCCCATCACATGCCAGTCGATTTGTGGGTGGTCACGAAACAGTTTGAACTCTCCGGTTTGCAATCGCCCCTTGATAAACTGAACCACACCGGCTTTCTGGCCATGTCCAACCGAACGCGCCATGGTGCCAAAGGCAGAACTGCTTTTGCCTTTACCGTTGCCTTTTAACAAAATCAAGACACCGCGCTCTTCGGTCGCCCGGGCAATTCTTTCATCAACCACGGCCTTGCGGGTTGCCATCCGTTTTTTGTGGGCAGCCTGCGACTTTTCACTGATCTCCGTCATGGTTTTGACTTACCTGTAGTTGCTAAAAAATAGTTACTCAAAATAGTTATTTACAATGGCTGTTCATAATCGTTATTCACAACAGCGGATCAAAATGGTTATGCAAACGCTGCTAAACGACCTTGATTACTCACTGGCTGTAACCGCAATACGGCGAAACACCCTCAGTAATCAACCCCTTTTCTGGCTTTAATCCCTTGCTTATAGGCATGTTTGATTTCTTTTACTTCCGACACCGTATCCATGATCTCTTTTAACGCGGCACCACCGCCGCGACCGGTGACCACAACGCTCTGTTCATAGGGACGGTTTTTAAGGGCGTTGATCACACGCTCCTCATCGAGGTATTTATAAGCCAACATATACGTCAGTTCATCCAACACCACCAGGTCGTACTGCTCGTCTTTAAGCAGAGGCTCCACGAATGCCCAGGTTTTTTCGGCGGCGGCAATGTCACCACTGCGATCCTGGGTATCCCAGGTAAAGCCGGTTCCCATTTGGTAAAAACTGACTTCGGGGCAATGATCTCTCAGGTAGATTTCTTCTCCGGACAACTGCTGCCCTTTGATGAACTGAACCACAGCCACTTTTTGGCCATACCCCAGAGCTCGCATAACAATACCGAAAGCGGAACTGGACTTTCCCTTGCCGTCACCGGTCAACAGTAACGCCACGCCACGCTCCTGCGAGGCGGCTTCAATGCCCGCGTCGACGTTGGCTTTTTGCTTCTGCATGGCCTGCTTGTGTTTTTGATCTTTTTTATCGTGTTCAGACATGGCTGTCTCCCGCATAGTCAAGCTCGGTGTGAGCCGGAAATTCATAAACATTGCAGGGAAAGGAAATCAAAGGGGATAGCGCCAGAGCAACCTGGCAGAAAAGAAATCCGCTTCGACAAGGCCCTCCGCGCTGTCGTCAGTGTAAAGTTTCCTCTCGACAGGGAGTTCAAATACCCACTGTTCAGGGAATACCGTTCAGGAACGCACGCCAAAAACGCACGCCAAAAACAGAGCTACCAGGCTGGTATCGGACTTCTGGCTGTACAAAATGCGAACAACTTGCAGGTTAGCAATTTGGCCAATTACCGTTGCGGGGGCAGTGTTGGACTTCAACCAAACTTCCCATTTACCGAAGCGCCCGCAAGCACTTCGCACCCAGTAAAGAGGAAAGTACTCTATTCATCCACTTGGTCAAAGTCAATTGCCGCTAACCCTGCCATCGCGACAATCCAGGCGGCCAGGCACCCGGGGTGAGGCAGCCCATGACTCATTTTTTGTACGATTTGGCGCCTAACCCCCGGCGCAGATCACAGATTGAATAATTCCGGAGGCCGTTAAGAATCGCATCGCATCTGGTTCATAGTTCGTTCACTTTTTTTATGATCTACTAGGCCCCCTAGCCCGTCGATAACCCTCGCTCTTTGGAGTTTTTAAATGTACAGAATTGGTTCTTTTATTTTAGCTTTGATTCTCAGCGCTACGGCAACCGCCGGAACTGCGGATATAGAACGGCAAAAAGTGCAAAAAATGCGCGTCCAGGTACTGGAGCGACTTTATCAGGAAGAGCCCGGAACCCGTGATGACATTCGCAATGCCGCCGGTTACGCGGTGTTCTCAAACCTCGGACTCAGCGTGGTATTTGTGTCCGCAGCCGGCGGCAATGGCGTTGCCCACAGCAATCGCACGGGCAAAGACACCTACATGAATATGGCTTCGGCCGGCGTTGGGCTGGGCCTGGGTATTAAAGACTTTCGAGCCGTGTTTGTCTTTCACACGCCTGAAGCCTACCAGGCCTTCATTGAAAAGGGGTGGGACTTTTCCGGTCAGGTGGACGCCGCCGCAAAATCCAGTGACCGCGGCACTGAAGCCAGTATGGCCGAAACCGCTGTGCCTAACGTCACCATCTATCAGCTGACGGAAACCGGCGTGACCCTGCAGGCCATGTTACAAGGGACAAAGTACTGGGCGGACAAAAAGCTGAACAGCTACTGAGCAAACAGACCTCACTCAAGGCCAGAGCTCTTCAAAGCCCATAGAGCTCAAAACTGTAGTGTTTCAAAACCTCAGTCCGGCAAAACCATAGCCCTTGAAAACCATAGTCCTTCGAAACCATAGTGCTTCAAAACCATAGCCCCTCAGCACCTGGACACGATAACGTTATTGTCCCAGGTAAATGAGGGGCGGCCTGGCTGGGGTTTGCACGGTTTCTAAAATTCATATTCCAGCGTCAGCTTCCAGTTACGATCAGGAGTTTCATCATCCAGCCCCAGTATCACACCCAGTTCCCACATCAATTGACGCCGCCCCCCCAAACGCTGGCTTCCCGATATCACCGGTCCCAGGCCCTGGCTCGACTCACCCCAATACAGCTCCAGTGCGGGCTCCAGTGCGGCGCGATAACGATAACGCAGCTGACCGGCAAAGGCGGTTTCCCACTCATTATCAATGTCATTGCCCCATTCGTAACCCAGTGACAGGTTGGCGGTGCCCACCCAGCGGGACCACTCCTGTAACACGATCAGCGTCGTACTTGCTTCGCGGATGTGCTCATCACGCTCGGCCTCCAGCTCAAACAGCACGCCCCAGTCACGGCTATACTCACCCTGTTCGGTTAACTGTATTTTCACTTCCGCTTCCACTGCCGAGATTTCAAAATCCTCCGCGGGTGTTTTCTTGCCTATCAGATACAGTTCGGTAAACAGGTTGTCCGACCAGGACAGTCCCGCACCCAGGATATGTCGCTGAGCACCATCTCGCTCATCATCATTATCATCCTGATACAGCACCCGGTACTCCAGTTCTTTTTCCAACTGATTCACATAGGGGTCGTAAACCTTATCGATCGAATTCCCGTCAGCACTGGCGCCTGCGCTAATTCCCATTATCGCCAGCGGGACAAGAATCAGTAACAGCACCGATACTTCATACAACAGACGTTTCACAAAGAACTCCCTTCGCTCTGGCTTTTCTTACGATAACAATACACACCGACAAAAATTGCGGGGATAAGCAACAGCGACACAATGTACAACACGGCCTCAACCGGTGTCGGAGACGCCTCATAGCCAAACGTGGCATAGGCCAACTGCCCAAGGATGGAAGACTCCGACAAGTAATCACTGGTGTTCCACAGGGCCGCAGCAGAAGGAAGCCAGTCCACCTGCACCAGCAACTGCGAAGCCTGGGCAACCATGCCCGCCGCCACCAGTGTCAGCACTCCCGTTTGAATGGCCCGAACCTTATCCGCCTTTTGCAAAATGATCGCGTAATAACACAGGGCACCGACACTGCCGCCAATCATTAATCCCACGAACCCGCTGGTCAATGCCTTGACCAGCGCCTCACCGCTGGACATATACCCGGTAAAAAAAATAATAATCTCTGAGCCTTCCCGAATGCTGGCTAACATCACAGACACCATCAACAAGCCGAGCATCATAACGCTGTTTCGTTGCGACGCCCGTTGAGCAGAAAAACCATTCATCAGGCAAATCACCACCAAACAGATATACAACGCATACTGCAGGAAAGCATTGACCACTTCCTGCCCGGCATAATCAAACCACAGAGAGATCTCACCGAGGTAACGGGCATAGATTCCTGCGCCCACTAACCCCATCGCCAGAGCGACCACAAACCAGCGCTGCCCCAGCCCCGACTGCCGACTGATGGTGAGCAGTACACTCATCAGGATACCCGCCTCCAGAGTCTCTCGCAGTACGATGATCACAGCATTTAACAGCACACAGCCTCCTACGGACCGATGACTTTCTTGTTGATTATGACTGCCCGCTTGGCGATGACTGGCGACTTATTCAATGACCGACTGCTTTAGCGATGACAGACTTTTTTCAGAGGCGAAACTACTTGGCGATGACCTTACCCTGTGCGGTAGAGACATTAAATTCGCCAAAAAATGGGTACTCGCCCGGCGCCAGGGGCCCAATAAAAATAATGGTTTGACTGTTGCCCATAATCACTTTCTCACGGTTGAGTTCGTAACTTTCGAACTCTTCCGGCGTGTCATCCTGGTTAATCACCCGCAAACGCACCTTGAGGTTGGCAGGCACGACAATTTCTGCCGGATAGAACAGGTGGTTTTTAATTTCAAGGGTAAACTCCGGTGTCGCAGCGTTCAGAGAAACGGCGACGGAAAACCACAGGCTGGCCACCCCCCATAGGGCCAGACGTTTAACCACCGACAATGTCTGTTTTCGGGCACGGCAGGTTTTGGGGAACAGGTTGATACGCGTTTTCATTTTATGCTTCCAAACCGTTCCGGGAATACAAGGTTACCTGAATACATAACCCCCCAAGCGCGCTAGATTGGCCCAGAGCAATACCGCCATGATGCAGCCTCACAATATGCTCAACAATCGACAGGCCCAGGCCACTGCCTTGCACGGTGGAATCATGTTGATCACCACCCAACCGATAAAAACGGTCAAATACCCGCTTCCTTCTGTCTTCCGGTATGCCTGGTCCAGAGTCTTCAACCTGCACCGTCACACCCTCAATCACAGCCCCATTCCCGGCACTGATGTCGCCCCCGTCACCCGCCACAAGGTCACCAACCGCACCTTCAGAGGCTCGGCGGACCGTCACCAGGATCCTGCCGCCTTCGGGGGTGTATTTAACGGCATTATCCACCAGATTCCGCAACAGCGTCGAAATGGCAATCGGATCGCTCACCAGGTTGAGTGTTTCAGCTTCCAGCTCAATCTGTTGATCCTTGCGCAGGCACTCCGCATAGCAATCCGCCACAATGCTGCGGGCTATTTTAGCCACATCGACCGAGGACAACGCCTGATCCCGCTCCTGGGCGGAAGTTCGATACAGCGACAACAGCTGCTCAATAGAACTGCCAATCCTATCCGCGCTGCTGACCAGAGCACGGTAATCCCCCTCATCCAAATTGTTATTTTTGGCCAGATTATGCAGATTCACTTTTAGCACCGCCAACGGGGTTCTCAATTCGTGTGCCGCATCCGCGCTAAAGCGCTTTTCACGTTCAAAGGCTTCCGATAAGCGGATCAACAGGTCGTTTGTCGAGTCGACCAACACCAATAATTCGGCCGGGTAGCCTTCCCGATTCAGCGGAGTCAGATCGTCCGATTTTCGGTGCCCCAACAAATTAGCCAAGCGGTTTAGAGGATGCATCCCGACGCTGACGACGCCCCAAATCAACAACCCTAACAACGGCAACACCCAGATGATCGGCAGTACCGATTTTAAAATAATTCCCTCGGTCAACGCGGCATAGATATCCTCTCGCACGGCCACCACCACCCAGATCGGAGCCGCCAGCTCAGCGTTAAACTGGCGCAATACAACACGCCAGCTATTGCCCTGAAAACTCACCCGATGAAATCGCTCACCGGCCAACGGGTTCAATTCAACCACTCGCTGTTGCGGGGCATTTTCGGAGCGAAACTCAAGTCGCAATTGCGCCGACCAGACCTGAAACCAGATGTCGGAGGAATAATGCTCCAGCACAGGCTTATCATGATTGGAGTCAATGACAGCCACCAACTGGGCCAGATCCACCAGCTGACGTTCCAGCAGCTCTTCGGCCTCCGTTAAACTACTGCGGTAGCCATGCAATACTGCAAGAAAAGTCACCAGGCAAATGCAAGACAGCAGCACGATGACCAGAAAAGTTCGTATGGAACGCAAGTGACCTTTCCTATGCCCGAGTCTTGCTGATAGTGTAGCCCACGCCCCTGACCGTCTTGATCAAGTCAGCCGGCATTTTTTTACGCAAGTTACTGACGTGCACTTCGATGGCGTTACTGACCACTTCTTCTCCCCATCCATAGAGCTTTTGTTCCAGCATTTCTTTGGTTTGAACCCGTCCGGCGTTTTCCATCAGCGCCATCAGCAACATATACTCACGGCGAGACAAATTGATGGGCTGACCGGCAACAGCAACCTCATGATGGCGGGTATCCAGCAGCACCCCATGCAGCTCAATTTTACTGTGCATCGAAGTCCCCAAACGCCGGGCCAACACCCGCAGACGCGCCAGCAACTCCTCCATTTCAAACGGTTTGGAGAGGTAGTCATCGGCACCACTGTCCAGCGCCATCACCTTGTCATCAAGGCCATCGCGGGCCGTCAGAATTAACACCGGCAGAGCCAGCTTCAGGCTGCGGACACTTTCCAGAACCTGTAACCCCGTAATGTCCGGCAAGCCCAGATCCAACACCAGCAAATCTGGCGGTTCAGACCTGACCGACAGAATTGCCTGCTTTCCCAGAGCGACATGGTTGACGGTAAAACCTTCCCGGCGCAGGGCTTTGATCAGCCCACCGGCCAAATCCATGTCATCCTCTACCAACAATATCTTCACTGAACGTCCTTCGTACTGCCGACACAGACTCCCAGAATACTGGATTTCTGAAACGATACAATCAACAAACCCGCCATCAATTCAGCTTGTTGCGAATGTCATTCAATGCATTTTGTATTTCCTTTCTGCGGCCAGCATCGGCCAGCGGACGGCCGGGGCGACTGGGAGCCTGCAGCGCTTTTTGATAATAGCTGCCGGCTGCTTTGTAATGCCCTTCCTCTTTCAGGTACTCTGCATAAAAATAATTGGGGTCAATACCCTGTGGATTGACCTTCAGCGCCTGGGTTAACAGCTGTTTGGCTTTATCATCATCACCAAAACCGAGCGGCCAGCCAGGCACTTTAAAGTAAAGCGTTCCCAAGCTGGTGTACGCAGATCCCTCTAGCGCGTTGGCATCAATTTCCATGGCCTGCTCCAGGTCTTTTTTCGATGCTTTGGCGTACTTCAGGGCACCCAGTCCCCCTTTTACACCGGCGTAGCTCGATTGGATAATGCCACTCCAGATCAACACCCCGGCGTCGTCAGGGTAGGCGCTCTTGGCCTGCTCTGCACTCAATAAGAGAGCGTCATAGGCCTCCAGCTGGGGTTTACCCTGCAACGTGTAATTCGCTTGCGCCCACTGCTGCTGCAATTTGTGAACCTCAGCTTCGGCATCGGCCCAACAGGCTTGACTGATCAGCCAGGCAGGCATCATCAACATCAGGCAATAACGTTTAAACATAACCTTCTCCAACTTGAATGTGGCTCTAATCACTTGAATAAACAGGGCGTCTGTCAGTGGTGGGTCGCGTGGGATAAAACCGTTGGCAACTGTTTTCTCAATGCCCGGTCAACGACTCCCGGCAGCACACTGTTAAGGCGTACAAACAATTTTTCCGGCCAGCCAATATAATGCTCCCGACGGCGGTGACTGGCGATGACCGACATCAGTTGCTGAGCCACCTCTGCGGGCTGATCCATAGCCGTGCCCAAGGCGCTATTCATCGCCACCATCTTGTCGTCATTGATTGCCGTCGAAGTCATTCGAGGGGCAAAATACACCACCCGCACCGTGGAATCGGCCAGTTCACGACGCAACGATTCGGTGAAGCCCCTTAAGCCAAACTTGCTGGCGCAGTAGCTTGCTGAACCCGCCATACCAATACTGCCCATAATTGAGCCGACATTGATGATCATGGCTGCTTGCCGCTGCAGCAGTATGGGGATCAATTGACTGCAGAGAATCATGGGCACAGTGAGATTGATATCAATCATGCTGGCAATCTCGGCCGGCGACATATCCGCATGCATCGACAGCTGGTTGATGCCTGCATTGTTGATCAGCACCTCCACATTCTGGTCTTTGGCCAGGGTGATCAACTGCTGCCGATCGCGCTCATCCGACAAGTCTACGGCGATGGCAAGATGCCCCTCGCCTGGCAGTTCTTGTCTGATCCCGTTGAGCGGCTCATGCTTGCGACCGCTTAAAATTAACCGCGCACCCGCCGCGGCCAACACTCGGGCTAACGCCTGCCCGATACCCCCTGACGCTCCGGTTAACAACACCGTTTTCCCCTGTATATCCATGACCCGATCCTCGTTTACTGCGTCACCGTTGAAAATATTTCCACGCCCCATCAAGCGGCGTAGCTGACCACTTGTTCGGGCGAGATCTGCCGCAAAATATTACCGTAGAGCTGGTAGAACATTTGCGCACTGTGGATAATTTGTTCCTGCTCCTTGTCGTCAGTGATCCGGTTCATCAAACCTTCAAAAAACTTGATGTGCTCCTGATCCAGAGCCCCGTGTGAACGCAAATAACTGAACGCTGAATCCGGCAGGTTGAGTGTCTTTTGAATACTCTGCGCGGCAAGATCGGCCATTTTGATGCTGGTGCCTTCCAGTACCTGCACCGAACCAAAAAAACCCAACGGGTTGATCCGCTGTACCGTATCGTAAGCGTAAGCCACCCACAGTTCGGTCGAGCTGTTGGGCTGGCTGTGACGGACTTTTTCCTGGTCATATCCGCAAGCGGCAATATCGTTGAGAATCCATTCCTGATGTCCCAGCTCTTCTTCGATGTACTCGGCTACCGCACTGCGCAACCACTCTTTGGATTCAGGGATGCGCGCGCCGGTTGCCATCAGTAACGGTGTCGTGTGCTTAACGTGATGATAAGCCTGACTTAAAAAAGCCACATAATCTGCCTTGGTGATGTCACCACTCATGCAGCGACTGATGAGCGGCGCCGACAGCAGCGCTTCGCGTTCCACCTGAGTCTCATGTTGTAAGCGATCGTAAAAATCCATATCGGGTTACCTGTGGTTCTCACTTAAAATTGAAAGTCGTGTCACACACATCACTTGAATGTCGTGCCACTTAAAATCAGATGACGCGCTCAACGAGCGCAACCTTGTCCTCATAAAGTCCCTGAATCAACTCAGCATAATGCTGGAGGATAAGATCCCGCCGCGGCCGTCCATTCGCGGTGAGGCAGGACTGCCAGTCTGAATTGTTCAGCCGCGCCCACTGGCGGATGTTGGCGTAGTCCGGCAGGGATGCATTGACGCTATCGATCCAGGCTTGAATCGCCGCGTCCGTCGCCCCCTCGACGGCGCTCAACAGCGCTACCAAATACGGTCGCGCCTCCCCCAGCACCACACATTGCGTCAGTAAGGGTTGGGCAAAGAGCGCGCTCTCTACCCACTCGGGGCTGATGTTGCGCCCAAAGCTGCTGATCAATAGATTTTTCTGGCGCCCCTCAATCGACAGCCACTGATCCCGCAGGGAACCTAAATCACCAGTGCGCACGGCGTCGGGAGCCCAACTCTCAGGCTGCCCCATGTACCCCAAAAAGCTGGCACCCTTTACCACAATTTCACCGTCTTCCACCGCAACACGGCAGTGCGGCAGGCACTGCCCCACACAGCCTGGCTGGTCCGCCGTCAACGTATTCAGCGCAACTACGGAACCACATTCAGACAGTCCATAGCCTTCGTACACCGGCAATCCCAGCCCACGGGCCTGCACGATCAGCTCTGGCGCCACCTTGCCACCACCCACCGCCATAAACACCAGACTGCCCGGTGGTTGCCAGCCCTGCTGGCAGGCCGCGACCAGTGCCCGCAATAATTGCGGCAACAAAATAACGCTGTGCGGCTGATAAGATTCAATGGCCGCCAACAGCTTGGGCAAATTCAGTCCGGAGCTGCCGCTTAATCCGCGCGCCTCGGCAGACGGCAGAATGACACGCCCACCGCACAGCAGAGGGGCATACACGCCGGCAATGTTTTCCAGCAAGGTGGCCAGCGGCAGCAGGCACAGATGCCGGGGCTGCCGCAGATCGATCACTTGCGCCAGGGACGCCGCCACCTGCCGCTGGTGTTCGGAGCTCAGGCACACCCCTTTCGGGCTGCCCGTCGACCCCGAAGTGAAGGTGATTTTGCCGGTGTTGCGCGGCAGCGCGGTTGCCCCCTCACGCTGCGAACTGCCGGCCGCGCTTACAGGCAAACGGCGGGCTGAAAATTGGGTTCCCGGTACCACCAGGGTCTCGGACGGCAGGGCAAACGACGACACGCCGGAGAAGGGCTGCTCACCGGCCTTATCCGTAATCAGCAGATCCACGGCTTGCAGACAATGCATCAGCTGGGCGTTCGAAAAAAAGGCCGGTAATGGCAGACACACCAAACCCGCCGCCTGGCAGGCCAGGTCCACCAGCACCCAGTCGCGACCGTTGTCGGCCAGCAGACCGACGACCGCCACTGACTGATCGGTAAGCCATGCGGCCAGGGCTTCTACGCCGGTTTGCAATTGGGCGTAGCTCAGACTGCCACGCGCGTCTTCAAGGGCAATGTCGGCGGGCTGTGCAGCGCCACCCGACCACAGACCATCCACCGTCATGCATTTCGACTCCGCTGACTCGCGGCGGTTGCGGTTGCCGCTCCCGTTGTTTGCCCGCCTTGCTGACAAAACTGGCCGATGTGTTGACCCAGTGCCCGAATCGCCAGCTGATGCTCACTGAACACCTTGTCGATCATCAGGTTTTGACGAGCCAGCGTCATGCTGTGGTTAAGGTCGACCACCATGACCCTGGGACAATGCTGATAATAACGTCCCCATTCACCCGCCGAACCCGCTACCTTGCAGGCGTCTGCCGGGGCCAGGAACATCGGTTGGGCGTGCAGCCGCTTAACCAGCTTTTCGACCTGCGGCGTCGCCGTAAACACCAGCCAGGAAAAACCCGCCTGCTGCAGGGCGGCCGCCATCACCAAAAACAGCTGCAAACTGCCTCCGCGCTGTGTCGACACCAGATTGCCAATCTCGATCACACTGTTGCGGCTCACGGGGATGCGGGCGGCCTGAGCGATCGCTTGCTCCACCGGCAACTCCAGATAACTTTCCAGAAACAGCCTGGGCGCACTGGCCGGGCGCAGGCCCGCCGCCGCCAACAGCTGGTGGTCCGACGCTTCAGGCGCGGCCTCAGCCTCTGACCGAGGAGCTGACATGGTTAACAGCAGGGGCAGAAACGCCTGAATGTTGGCCTCATACACCCGGTGGTACTGTCGGGCAATGTACTGCTCGGTAATGACACGATGAGGATCACAAGGGCCCTGCAGGGCAAATGACCGCGACGGCGCATTCACCTTCTGGCGGTTCATATCTAGTTTCAAATCGTATTTCAAAACTGGCGAAAACAACGATCCTAAAGAACGGCAATTTGCGCTACCTGACCCGCTATCCAATGGTGCATTCCCCAGAAGAATTTGCATAGATTCTGCTCCTGTATCTATGTCGACTGCACACATCCTAGGTCGGGATTCTTAAGAAACCCTTAAGAAGCAAAAAAAGCGCATCGAACACAAAATCCCCTCAGCAAAAATCGACCGATGTCGACCGGAACAGACCGAGGACGCACGCTTGGAAGAGGCAGAGGACGGAGGATAAGGAAGAGGACGCCACCCCAGAAGTCGGAGGAAACGCCCCCACAGCGGCAAGACCAGACCGGCCCGCCCCGGTGCAGGAGGGCCGGAGAGGGCCATCGATCTATGGGGTGCCTAACGGCAACCGTTTGATGGGGATCACTAAAGGGGGGGGAGGCGACAGGTATCAGTGGGAAGCGCAGCACAATCAGACAATGGGCATCGTGAATGGCCGCGCAGCGGCCATTAGGGCGCAATCAAAATCAACTGCCCGGTGTTGGGGTCGCGATAAACCTGTCCCACGGATTCATACCCCTCGCCCCCGGCCGCACCCTGTCCCGGCATGCGGGGCAATTCCTGCCCTCGCTCAATCACCGTTTGGGCGTGCGCATCTACGTCCTGCGCCTGAAAGCGTTCCTGAAGCTGTTCACTCATGGCAATCAGCGCCGCGATCAGGCCGCAGGCAAACACCAGCATTAAATCCAGCAGATTGGCGAGCGGTCCCAGCGGCTCGTCATCGGTACCGCCAAAGCGGTCTGAACTCCAGCGCTTAGACATGGGCGACACCCGCCTTGAGGGCAGGTTCTGTCACAGGGGCGGCCTGAGGCAGTTCCCCGTGACTCGGCTCATGTGTGCCGCTGGCGACCTGGCGGGTGCCAGCGGCCTGCTCCATCCCGGTCAGCAGATCGTCATACCAGCGACGGCGCACCCGGCCGATCACAAACCCTACAATGCCCACCAGCAACCCCATCACCGTGGTATCAAAGGCGACGCTCATGGCCGTCGTCAAAATACTCAATTCGCCATCCCCCAGCGCCGCCAAACCGGGCCCCAGGGGAATCAGCGTGCCCATCAACCCCAGCATCGGGGCGATACGGGCCATGAAATCACTGCGCTCAATGCGCTTTTTGGCCAACCGCTCAAAACCGGCGACGTCGCCACTGCGGCGCCAGCTGGACAAGCCCTTTATGCGTTCGGCGCATAAAGTACCGATATCCAGCACCGCCAGAGCGGCCAATAACATCAACAACCACAACACCGGTTCCAGCAAATAGCTGACCAGCATATGCAACAGGCCAATCGAAGAAGACGTTAACATGTTCTGTTCCTTTTCCGTTTTTTTATCAGGTGTTTTTCATCGAGCTGCGGTTACGGCTTATGTTTACTACCTGTTGTTACTAACTGTTGTTACTAACTGTTGTTACTAACTGTTTAACTGTTGCTACTAGCTATTGTTACTAGCTGCGTGACTGAGCTTAAGAACCGGTGACGGGCTGCGGTGCACGGCTCCCCCGCCACCAACCTGCTGTTAACAGCAGGAGTAACAGCAGAGCAATCACATAAAACGATGGCAGCTCTGACTCGGCCTCCGTTTGTTCAGACGCTGGCTGAGTGTCTGGTGTTGTCTCTGGCTTAGGCTGCAACTCCGCTGTTGACGGTGTCGCTGGCTTGGAATTTGAGTCAGCCGCTGGCGTTTTCGATGCGCGGGCAGGGCTCTCCGATTGAGTGAGCGGCGCGCTGTCGGCAAGCGTAATTTCCGCCACGACGCTGGGTGCGCGGACCCGCGCAGCCTCCACCCGGGTGGCGGCCAGCAGCTGTTGCAACTGTTGGTATTTTTCCGCATCCACATAGGGTTGGATAAAGTCATACAGCGGATGATTCGGAGCCGTGTGACCGCTGCCGGGCAAACCATGGTCCAGCAGCAGCTGCGTGAACTTCTCCGCAAGCTGCTGCAGGGTGTCGGCGTCGGCGTCCCAGAAACCCTTGTGCGCCGCCACCAGCATGATCGCCAACATGTTCGCTTTTACGTGCACGTTGTGGTTTTGCTCCAGAAACTCATCGAGGCCGATGTCGAGTTTATCATCCACGTACACGGCTTTGACTTCATCCCACACCCAACTTTTGACAATGCCGGGATTGGTCACCTGCCACCCCCACAGGTACTCCAGAAATTCGCTGCCCATGGTGCGCGCACCCGCGTAGCCCTCCGCCATTAACGGCGTTAACCATTGCGGATTCAAAAACTGCCCGCGCAATTCCGACAACAGCGCAACTTCCAGCGGCTCCATCGACAAGTGGTTGGCGTCGGGGTGAAACAAAATAAAGTTTTCCGGCGCCGTCCCCTTGACGGTTTCGACCGCCAGACTCAGGCCCCCCAGATAATCAAAGGCGTCGTTGTTATCGAGCAGTCCGTAGAGGTTACTGGAGCGTCCCAGGTAAGTTTGATTGACCGTCGCCAAACGCTGTTTGAACAGGTCCTGCAAAGGCTCACCCTGCAGGTTCAGGCCATAGGCGTGGCCCATGCGATGCAGGTACACCGCCGCCAGCTCGGAACGCTCCTCCCAGCTGCCGGATCGCTCCACCAGGCGATTGACGCCGGCGCCGTAAGTACCAGGCGCATCACCAAACACCCGGTAAGCGGCCTGCGGTCCGGCCGTGGTGGCCGGAAGCCCTTGCTTCAGAGCGTCACGGGCGTCCTGCACCCAGCGCGCGGCCACCTGATTGATCGCCAGAGCTTCGTGACCGGGCTGCTGCTGATTGCCCAGCGGCGCCAATGCACTGTTGAGGGCGTAGGTCAGCGCCGGGTAGTTTTCACGAATCAGTCCGGAAGAGGCATCCAGGGCCATCAACACCGCTTTTTCCAACAGCACCAGATGTGCGCCGTAGAGATCGCGGAACAACCCGGACGTGGTGAACACCGTGTCGTGACGGCTGCGCGGCTGGCCGTTTTCCAGCATCTGCGAGACGTCCAGGCGTTCGAGGTCTTTGACAATCCCGCGACTGCTCCACACCGGTTTCACACCGAGCATATCAAAGCCGAAGGCAATCATCGCACCCTCGTCGCGCACCACATCCGAAGCCCACAACACAATGGCGTCAGCATCGGCTCCTTCAGCGTGCACGGTGGACGGGGGTGTCTGGCGGGCCTTTTGGCGGGCTGTCTCAGCCAGCTCCACCCCCACCTGATGCCCCAGCCGCGACGGAATCAAACTGCCATCCAGGGCATAAAAGTTGCGTCCGGTCGGCAGGGCTTCGGGGGTGCGAATGGGATCGTTACCTTTGCCCGGCGCAATGTACTCGCCTCTCAAACCTTTGAGCAGCCCCTGCATCTCGGCCGCTGGCGACGCTGTCAGCCGAGCTTTCCAATCAGACTCGACGTCAGCGGCCTTGGCGCCTTTCTGCATGGACGTCAGCATGGTGGTGATGGCCTCATCACTCCAGTCGCGACCAAACACATGCAGTCCCAACGGCATAAAATCTTCCTGCAACTGGGTGAGGTAGTGACCCACTTCATGCACCAGCAATTCATCATCCACCTGATCAAACTCGGTGATGCCCCGCACGGCCAGCTCGCCGGACATACTGGCCAGCAGTTCATCCCGCAATTTGAGCTGATCCACCTTCGCTTTGATTGCCACAATCGCGCGCTGTCGCATTGCGCCCGCCGCTTCCGGGGCGGCTTCGAAACTTTCCACCAGGTGCCGCAACTCCAGCAATTGATCGTAGAGTTCGGTACTGTCCAGCGGTGGCGTCAGATGATCAATCATCACCGCCAGACCCCGGCGCTTGGCCTGAATACCCTCCCCCACGCCATCCACGATGTAGGGATAGACACTGGGAAGATCGCCCAACAACACCTGGGAATAATCCTCGTCACTCAAACCCACGCGATGGCGCGGCAGAAATTCGTAGGTGGAATGGCGCCCAAGATGCACCAGCGCATCCGCCCCAAAACCCTTGCGCAACCACAGGTAAAACGCCATGTACTGATGCGGTGGAGGAAAAGATAAATTGGCGTGCAGTAATTCTTCATTCAATTCCCAACCTCGCGGTGGCTGAGGGCCGACAAAGACATTGCCAAACTGAATACCCGGAATCAGCAGCTGCTGGTCATGCACCATGACGTTGCCGGGTGCAGCCCCCCAGCCACGCAGACCTTCAATACCGCTGTCACTGATCGCCTGCACCAGCTCTGCCGCTACGCCCCAGTCGACGTCGGTTGTGTGAGGTGCGCTGGCATCCACATTGGCGGTGTAAGACTCTTCCAGTTGCTGCAGCAAACGTATCACCCGCTCGCGGGCGGGATGGTCGGCCCCTTCAATCGCATGGCGCAGATCTTTCACCACCCGCCCCAGCAGTTGACGAGCAACGGTTTTGTCTTCCAGCTGTACCGCCCGCTGCAACACGTCGTGCAGATAGCCCAAAGGTCCGGCCACCATCTCCTGCTGCAGGGACAGAGGCAAGTCCGCAAACCAGGCCCGGTATTGATCGGGGGACAGCGTCTGCACCTTGCCCGACATCGCCTGTAACGCCTGTCGATCTTCCGGCAAGTTCACACCCTTTTCCTGCAACAGGTCGAGCAATGCCAGCTCAGTCGGTGGCAGCTCGCCGGTGTTGTAACCCGCCGCTTGCATCTGTTTTAGCATATGCAACAAGGACGCCGGCACATTCAAATTATCAGCGCCAATGTTGTGCCGTCCGGGCGGGTGATTGTAATAAATGATCGCGACTTTCTTTTCGGCGTTCGATTTTTCCTGCAGCGCCAACCAGCGCTCCAACCGCTGATCCAACAGTGAGACCTGCGATTCAATCAAGCGCGACAATGTCACCCGCAAGCCGGTGGCCGCGTCCAAACTCGGTGGCGTCACCGCGGCCACCACCAGCGGTTGGGCGACCCCCTGCAGTTCGGGCATGGCAATGCGGTAGTGAACACTGTCCCAGCGCAAACCCTCTTCGGACAAGCGCCACTCTTCTGCCGTTGTGTCGGTCAGGCGGATGGCTTTTAGGACCGGCACATTCAACGCCGTCAGAGACTCGGTCACCGCTTCGCGACCTTCCCCGCCACCAATGACAAAGTTCTGCAACGAGACCACGACACCAATGTGCTCACGATAGCGCGCCAACACCGCTGCCGCCTGAACACTGGCCTCTCCCCATTTGGCCAACACCCGCACACAGGTGTGATTATTTTTTTCAACTTGCTGGCACAGAGCTTGCGCCAACTCCCGCTCACCTGGGCGATCACCGTGTTCGTAATCGAGAATCACCACCCAGCGTTTTTGGGCGTCCAGGTGCTGCGGCTCCAACCTCAATGTGTTGCCACGCACAGCTAACCGCTGCTGCCCCAGAAAAATTCTCAGGGGGGCACGCAATTGCGGTTCCGGCACCTTGAGTGAGGCGCCCGTCAGTACCAGTAAATGCCGAAACAGGCCATCAATATTGGTGCCGTTGCGATCGGCCCAAAACACTTTGGCCAACAGCCACTCGCGGTAGGCCGGGTGTGTATCGAGAAGTTCTCTGGACCAGGCCATCAGATCCACCCCCGGCTCCAGCGGTGGATCCTGCATCAAGGCATCAAGATCAGCACCGTGCAATAACGGCTGAACCTTCAGGCGCGAGGCGTTCACCAGTCGTCGGTCGCTGTGCACCGCGATAAAATTTGGAATCAGCGCCCCCTGTTTTCGAGAGCTATTGTCCAAGTAACCGAGCAGCAAGGTCGCCGCATCGCCAAACACCCCACCGGCAAACACCATCTCGGCACGGCTTAGCAACGACTGGCGTTCGGCTTCGGTTAATTCGCTGAATTGATCGGTGGTGCGCAACAGCAACCGGTGCTGGGGGTACGCCTTGAGAAAGGCGTGCGCACCGGTCAACACATCGGCACTGTTGCGCGGTGAAACAACACCCAGCACGGTGGCCGCTTGCGCGCTTGTCGCAGCAAAGGTGAACAACAACAGCCACAACACCCACGGCTTAAGCCAACAGCGACACCCGCGTTGACGCTGAAAAGACAATCCCAATGATACAAAAGCCATACTGTCTCCAATGGATATGGTCGCCGGATGGCCACCAAAAACAATTGAACGACGAAAGCAAAGTGTCTGCAGCCACACTCATGAACTAAAGCATTCATGAACTAAAACACTCATGAACTACAGACCGGGGGAATAAACGAGGCGAGTCACACCAGGTGACGAGAAACTGCCCGAGATAAAGCCCTCCGCTTCATCGATGCAACATGCTGTAAAGGGCCGGTTTCGGGCTCGCCGCCGGAGACTCATGATCTCGGCAGTTTACCGTTGCGGGGGCAGCGGTGGGATGTCAGAGAGGTTTGTCTCTCAATACCACACTTCCCGTTTAACCTGTTCCAGACGACATAAACCCATGTCGCCGACAGGCACCCTTTCACAGAAGGGCGCTATGGTAGGAGCTGACGCCCTTCAGGTCAAAGGGTTTGGACCTTTCTGACTCGGGAGCTCCCGCTTCGGCTGTGCCCCCAGGGACACTGAGCCCGAACTGAAAGCCCGCAGCCAAACCTTCGCCGCGATCAACTCGCTGTTGCAGCTGGCCCCCAAAACGGCAAGGCGCATCAACGCGGATCAATCAGAAGACGATAGCGCGCTGGGCCCGGTACGCCATGAGGACCGGTACCGGCGTGGCCATGAACAGCGCCCAGGTGACGCGGGTCAAAGGCGATTTACACGGTATTTCTGAGGCTATTCGCCTCTCCAATGCCACCGTCAATAATATGCGTCAAAACCTGGGTTTTGCCTTTTTGTACAACAGCCTCGGCATCCCGATCGCCGCTGGCGTGCTCTACCCGTTGACCGGTCTGTTGCTGTCGCCGACGCTGGCAGCGCTGGCCATGAGCCTGAGCTCGGTGCCGGTGATCGCCAACGCGTTGCGGCTGCGCTATCAATCATAGCGGTTCAGCACTTGTCTCCAGACCACCAATAGCACCGGACCGACTTCACCCACCGTCCGGCATCAGGCCGGCTGGTTTATTTCGACCGTGATGTGCACCAGCTCTTGGTGAATACTGAGGTGTTTTTTCACCTCATCCGGAGTCATCGCGTCAACTGCGTCGACCGCCAGCGACACAATGCAGGAATACTGCCCCTTGCCGACACGCCAGACGTGCAGGTCGGTAATCTCGGCCGCGACAGGACTGGCGGCGATGGCATCACGGATTTCTCCGACCACCGGCTTATCCATTTCTGCGTCCAACAGGACGCGTCCGGTATCGCGGATTAAACCTTTCGCCCACACCGTGACCACAACCGCGCCGACGATCCCCATTACCGGATCCAGCCAGCTTGCCCCCCACAGCTTGCCCCCCAGCAGCGCGATGATCGCCAGCACCGAGGTGGCGGCGTCGGTCAGAACGTGCAGATACGCCGCCCGCAGGTTGAGGTCGTGGTGATGCTCGTGGTGACTGCCGTTGTGGTTGTGGTCTTGATCATGGCTGTGAGAATGATCATGACTGTGACCGTGGTGATGATGGTGATCGTCTTTCAGCAGCCAGGCACACACCAGATTCACGGTCAGTCCCAGCAGCGTAATCGCAATCGCCTGGTTGTAGTGAATCGGCTGGGGTTCAATCAAACGCTCGACGGATTGGAATAACATCAACCCCGCTACCGCTAACAGGAACATGGCGCTGGTGTAGCCGCCCAGAATTTCAATTTTCCAGGTGCCAAAGGCAAAGCGGTGATCGTGGGCATAGCGCCGCGCCGCGGCGTACGCCAGCACCGACAGCCCCAGCGCCAGGGCGTGGGAACTCATGTGCCAGCCATCCGCCAGCAGCGCCATGGAATTGAAGGTCCAGCCACCGACAATCTCGGCCACCATCATCACCGACGTGAGGATAACCGCCCAGCGGGTGTTCCTTTCCGCCAGCGGGTTGCCCTGGTCAAACACATGGTGGTGGCGCCACTGATCGGCGAAGGCGGGTGAATTGGCCGCGGGAGTATTCATGGGATTAACCTTTTAACATCGATGGTTGAGCATTGCCTATATACTATACCCCAGTATACTATTAGCAACAGCCATAAACCTTCTGGTGATCCCCATGTCTCACACCCTGCAGGGCAACAAAAAACTGCTGACCCGCGTCAAACGCATCAAAGGCCAGGCAGAAGCCATCGAAAAGGCCCTCACCCAGAGCGGCGAATGCTCCGCTGTCCTGCAGCAGATCGCCGCCATTCGTGGCGCGGTCAACGGCTTGATGAGTGAAGTACTGGAAGATCACATCCGCGAGCATCTGGGGGCCGCGGATGTGCCGCCCCAGCAGAGGGACGACGATGTGGATGAGGTGATTGCCCTCTTGCGCTCTTACATGAAATAGCAGCGCCTAAAAGACAGTATGTGCCTTTACACAACGTCTATGACAGGACGCCTTTAGGCTGACAAACCGCGCTAAAACCAGAAGCGCACGCCGACGACCCACTGCCAGTCATCCGTGGCTTCGCCCTCGGCTTTGGCGTAGTCCGCTGTGGTGCCGTATTTTTTGCTCCAGTTCACCCCCATATAAGGGGCGAATTCACGGCGGATTTCGTAGCGCAACCGCAGGCCGATTTCCGACGCGGAAAGGCCCGCCCCTGCGCCGACAGCCTCGTCATTTTGACCATAAAGATTGAGCTCAGCCTCGGGAGTCAGAATCAACCGCTGAGTCAAAAGCAGCTCGTACTCGACGTTGAGCCGCAACCCCGTGCGACCGCTCTCCCCCAGGAACAGGGCGGCATCGATTTCAAACCGATAAGGCGCCATGCCCTGCACGCCCAGCACTGCCCAGCTGCGGTCCGGCGTGGGCTGAAAGTCTTTGCGCAGCCCCAGCTGAAGATCCCAAAAAGGCGCAACGGCGCGGCTGTAGAGCGCCTGCACTTGCGCTTCTTCGGTGATGCCGGCAACGCGCTCGGCATCGACTTTCAGCCACAGTTTCTGCAGGTCATAGCCTAGCCAGGCATCGGCCTCCAGCACCCCGGGGTTGCCATCCTCGCCGTCGCGCGCTTCCAATTGCGTAACCCGCAGGCTGCTCAGCAGCGGATCATCCTTGGATCCCGCCTGGACAACCGTCGCAGCAGCCAACAGCCCCCCCGTCAGCAGCCACAGCCAAACACCATGCGGGGTAACCCCGCGCAGCATATTCCTCATGACACACCTCCATGACTGACCCGCACTTCACGAAACATGCCCGGCATGTGGAACATCAAATGGCAGTGGTACGCCCAGCGCCCCAGCGCATCCGCAGTCACCAGGTAACTGATTTTAGCGCCCGGTTGTACCAGGATGGTGTGCTTGCGCGGGATCCGCTCCGGATCACCGGTTTCCAGCTCGCTCCACAGACCGTGCAAGTGAATGGGATGCGTCATCATGGTGTCGTTAACCAGCAGGATGCGCACCCGCTCGCCATGAGTGAGCTGCAGCGGCTCGGCATCCGCAAACTTGACCCCGTTCATCGACCACATGTAGCGGTGCATGTTGCCGGTCAGGTGAATTTCGATTTCGCGGCTGGGCTCGCGACGATCCCGGGTTGGGGTGAGATTGCGCAGATCGGCGTAGGTCAACACGCGTCGGCCGTAGCGCTGTTGGTGATCGCGCAAACCCACGCCCGGATCTGGCAAGCCGTCCATGGGCTCTGCGGTCCGCATGTCTACCTGGGGGCCAAATTCAGTGCGGACGTGCTGGATGGTGGCGGTACTGCCAAAACCGGCTTTACCCAATTCAGACGTGGTCATCTGCCCCGGCGCGTGATGCCGGTGTGTCTCGCCCATCGTCTGCATACCGGACTTATTGCCCATTGAGTGTTGACTGTGATCCATACCGTCCATTGGCGGCGCGTCATGCCTGTCCTGCATGTCATGCTTTTGACTCGTACCATGTCTATCGTCCATACCCGCCATCGCCATACCCATGTCGCGGTGGGATAACAGCGGCGGCGTCTCCAGCGCGGGAATTTCCGCCTGCCAGGCGGGGTCCGGCGTTAACGTCCCCCGTGCGTAACCGCTGCGGTCCATATTCTGAGCAAAGATGGTATAGGCGCTGTCGGCACTGGGTTCCACGATCACATCGTAGGTTTCCGCCGTGCCAATGCGAAATTCATCCACCGTCACCGGCTCCACATTCTGGCCGTCGGCGGCCACCACGGTCATGGTTAATCCGGGAATGCGCACGTCAAATATGGTCATGGCCGAGCCGTTAATAAAACGCAGGCGCACCTTCTCGCCGCGCTGAAACAAGCCCTGCCATCCCGCAGCAGGGGTCACGCCATTGATCAGATAGGTGTAAGTGGATCCCGTAACATCGGAAATGTCCGCCTGACTCATGCGCATCTGATTCCACATGGCCCGATCCCGCCAGGTTTGTGCCACCCCTTTGCGCTGGATGTCCTGCCACAAATCCTCCGCTGTGCGCTCCTGGTAGTTGTAATAATCACTTTGCTTTTTCAGGTTGGCATAGATGTCTTCCGGGGCCGTATCCGACCAGTCGGATAGCAAAATGACATGCTCCCGGTCGTAAGTCACCGGATCGGGCTCCAGAGGGTCAATGACTATCGCCCCATAGAGCCCGGTTTGCTCCTGAAAGCCGGAATGGCTGTGGTACCAGTAGGTGCCATTTTGCTGAACCTCAAACTGATACTCGTAGCTCTGGCCCGGTTTAATACCGTCAAAACTCAAGCCCGGAACCCCGTCCATCGAGGTCGGCAAGATCATGCCGTGCCAGTGAATCGAACTGTCGTGGGACAGATGGTTCGTCACCTTTAACCTCACCCGATCCCCTTCCCGCCACCGCAACACGGGCGCGGGCACCGAGCCATTGACCGCCGTCGCCACGCGATCGCGCCCGGTGAAATTAACCGGTAAATAACCGATATCCAGCTGGAAGTCGTGACCGGAGATGACTTCCGGACCCTTGGCAGCGGCCCCCTGCAAATGTGGACCTGACGGGGCTGCCAGAGTACCTAAAGCGGGCATCATACCCAGCGCCGCACTCCCCCCCAGCAAGCCAGTCACAAAACGGCGGCGGGAAAACCCCGCCTGAAGCGAACGACCATGAACCTTTGGAAAATACGTCACCATAAACTCCCCGCTTAATGTTGAGAGCCAACATGCTCATACACTTCAGTGCTGCCATCCTGCTTCAGCAGCAACACATCATAGTCATCGTGCCTGTCGCCCATCTCCATCCCCGGACTGCCCACCGGCATGCCCGGCACGGATAAGCCAATGGCACCTTCAGGCTTCTCCTGCAAAAACCGCTGCATGATCGCGGCCGGCACATGCCCCTCAAACACATAACCCTCGACGACACCGGTATGGCAGGACTGGTATTGGGGAGATATCCCAAAGTGGTGCTTGATCACGCTCAGGTTATCAACATCTTTGACCGTTGCCTGAAACCCCTGGCGCTCAAGGTGGGTCACCCACGCCTCGCAGCAACCGCAATTGGGATTTTTAAAGACCTCGATCTCCGTCTCCGCTGAGACGGACGCAGACCACACGAGACACTGCAGCAGCACGCCACAGACGCTAAATAGAAATGGGGTTTTTGAACTGGATTTTTTTACCGACAACATAATCAGATTCCATCAACACAGCTGAGCCAACCCGGGTTGAATCAGCAAATACAATGCATGGAAAGAAGCCAAAAAGCCCTTTCCACCTGAGACCAAACGATCGCGCCTCCTTCCTGCAGGCGCACCGACCCTGTATCAGGCCGAAATCGGGGGGCGAAAAGGCGACGACAGGAGGCTAGGGGGAGGAGTTCGCAGTTGAAAAACATTCACCATCATACTGTGTCGCACCGCAGCGGGGGCACAGTCACTGCCCAGCATCGAGACACAACCACCGAGACAGTGCTGGCACTGCATATCACAGCACGAATGATTCTCCGGCATGGTCACATGAGACGCATCAAGGTCTGGCACGTGAATTGTGGTTGTGGTCATTACAGCAGCGTCAAGAGGGGGGGCATCAGCACGCTCATGGCATCGTGGATGCGAGGGCAATTGCGGGGCTGGCAAAGTCACAGGGTCAGGGACCGCCATGCCCAAGGCCGCCGCTGCCCCGACCAAGGGCTGGCACCACAGGAACAGGACCATCAACCATGCTGTCAGTCTCCGCTGCATAACTCCCCGCACTAGACACATTTCACGCAGCCTACCAATTAAAACCCGCCACACGCTGGCAAGACCTCTTGCTGAAAACCGATTATCCTCCAGCCCGCGAGTAATGGAAAGGCCAGCGGGGGAATTGCCCGACGCCGACAATCGCCCGGCAGTGTTAATCGTCTGCCACGTTAAAAACTGTACTATTCTAATGACAAGCATGAACGCCCCGACCACCACTCAACATCGGCTCTCTGACCAGCTCAAAAGGGATTTAGATGGGAACACCGTATCACCCCCGACTTCGCGGTCAGCTGCTTGTGACGCTGTCCGTGGTTTGCTGCGCAGTGCCGGCGTCCGTTATGGCAGGGGAAGAGCCAAACTTCGCCCAACGCTTTGAGGCACAATTTACAGCCAGCGACATCAAGTTTGGCAGCGCCAACAGCAACGTCCCCTTCCCGGCGACAGCCTTACTGGGATCAAAACACTACACCAAAGCCCTGGCCGAGGGGCCCAATTCCGAACAGCTGGAATACGATGTGGACAGCTACCGCCAAGCGGCCGGCATCCCGATTATGCTGAGCCCAAAAGACCTGCTTGTGGTGGGCGAATACCTGAGCTGGACGGAGTTTAATGTGCTCACCGATGGGGTTGAATCCTTTGAGATCGCGTCCATTGGTTTGCCCCTCGGCTGGCTCAGACAGCTGAATCCGGACTGGCAGCTGGCCTCTTTTGTCATGCCGTTTGGTCATTACACCATGCTGGATACGGGTGACTACTGGAACTGGCAGTACCTGGGCGGCGTGTTTACGCGCTTTGTACAAAGCGACCGCCTTTGGTGGGCATTTGGTTTTTACGCGGATATCGCCGAAAACGACGAAGACTTTTACACGCCCTATGTGGGGGCTTCCTGGGCCATCAATGAGCAGTGGAACCTGAGCGCGATACTGCCCTGGCCGAGCCTGTCTTACGCACCCAACTCTGATTGGCTGATTCGCCTGGGAGCGTCGCCCTCTGCCGCAAGCTGGTCAATTAACGTGGGAAGCGCTGATGCCAATATGAATTTGGATGCCTGGGACTTTGGACTCTCGGTGGAGTATCGTTTCCACGGTAACTTTTGGCTCAGTGCAGAAGCCGGCGTCGGTGGCTTTCGCGCCCTGCGGCTTTCCAATTCTGATATTGAAGATATCGATGTGGACTTTTCGGAAGGGGCATTTTTTGGGATCAACGTTAAATATCGACCCGCGCTGTAAAAAAGTCAGCGGATAATCGTTGAGACAGTTTGATGGGGAGAGACAGACTGAAAGATACGGCCAGAGAGAGCCGTTTCTTCCGGCTCTCTCCCCCACTCAGTGCCTGAACAGATTTATTTGGGCTTCGCCAACACCATTTCGATTTCTACCAGCATACCCGGCCCACCTGCCAGACCTGCAATCTGGATCGCTGAGCGCGCGGGTTTATTCGGCTGCTCTTCGGTACCGAAATACTTGACGTAGGCCTTCATAAATCCAGAAAAATCCATTTTTCCGTCCATCGCGGGATCGCCCACCAGGAACACGGTCATCTTGATGGCATCACCAAAATCCAGCCCCATGGCCTTCAAGGAGTCTTCGTAGCGTTTAAACACATTCAATGCCTGAGTTTCAGTATCGCCATAATACTCACGGGAACCACGCTCAGCTTCAGCGTTAACCGGGCCCGGCACCATACCGCTGTGATAAATCAACGTCGTATCGGGTGTGACTTCCACCGCCCGCGAGATGGGGAAGGTGCTGTTATTCGGTAACGGATGGCGGGTGACATCAGCGCTAGCCGCCATACAAACGACCAAAGAAGAGGCCAGTGTGAACAATTTTTTCATTATTTCATTTCCTGTTGTTGTAGATGAACTATATAAGCCATAAGGTTATTGATATCGTCATCGGTTTTGAGTGTTGCTACCGACGCGGCCATCAGCTGGCCGGATGCATCGTCTTTCTCGGCGCCACGCAATCCGTTGCGGAAATCATTGATCTGCTTTTCCAGATACCAATCACTTTGCACCAATAACGATGGCGCGGCTAACGCTTCGTTACCGCCTCCCGTTGCACCATGGCAGGCACTGCAGCTGGCAAACAGCGCCTTCCCCTTGTCCACATCGCCGTCGGTGTGTGTAAAACTCAAGCTTGAAACGGTCTCATTGACATACGACGGCGCTTTTTTGAGCTGCTTGGCCGACAGGCCAGACGCAACCGCCCTCATCTCTTCGGCGGTATAATCAGCAGAGTGATTGCCCCGCCAACCCATGCGAAAGCTTTCCAACTGGTTCTCCACATACCAGGTCTGCAGACCACTCAGTCTGGGGGCTCCTGTGCCCGGATTCCCCTTCAGCTGTACTCCGTGGCAAACCGTACAACTGCCGAATTCTTCAGGCACCGGCTCTGCCGCTTCCGTCGGGGCAAAGGCAGCGGCAAAGAGAAAACAGGCAGAAAATAACTGTTTGTTAAACTTCATATTCACTCCTAGGCTGCTTGTGTACGCATATCGCTGAACACTCTCAAGGCATTATCGGCGGAAGCCAGTGCGCCTTCCTGCCAACCGGCATGCTGACTGATCTGATCACCAATCAGAAAGTGTCGGCCTTCGGCTTTTTGTAAAATGGCAAAATTCTTATCCTGAACTTCAGGTTCCATATGCGCACCGCAGCCCATCATATGGTTCATTCTGGTCCAGGGTACGCTGACACCGGACTCGATATAACTGGAATAATTCGGGTGAATTTTATCTCCACATTGCGCCGCCACCTTGATCCGGTCTTCCAAACTCATCTGGGCAAACTTTTCATTCTCATCATCATTCCAGGAGTAAGATCCCAGAATCACACCTTTTTCAGCATTGATGTCGTGAGAAGGGTACCAGATTTGAGAAATGGCCTGATCAGTGAAACTGATCCCACCATAAATACCTTCGTTTTCCCAAAAACGTTCTTTCATTTGCAACGCAATTTTGAATAGGTTGCCGCGCTTAAACTCGGACAGCGCCGCCATGTATTCAGGAGACAGGTTGTTGTCAATACCAGGCATGAAATGGGCAGGAATGTTGTTAAAACAGAAGTCCGCCTCCAATGTGTGAAGCTTACCCTTATGTTGATAGGTAATGGTCACACCATCATCCTTATTATGGATGCCTTGAACTTGAGCCTTTAGAATAATTTTAGCGTCAAGGTTTCTCGCAAAACCGTTCACAACGCCATCCATGCCTCCGACCGGCTCCATCAAGGGCTCACCCCAGTCGTAATTTTCACTGGTTAACGCAGCCATTAAGCCCGTTCTGCTTTTAAGCACCTCAGTGAAGTCTTGAGTGGGCTTAACTTTGACATGTTCCAACATGCGATCATTCAAAGATCCGGAGCGACCCGTTCCTTTATAGCTACCATCAAGCCCCAAATCACCAAAGAAACGCGAATAACCCATTAAGTTTTCTACATCCTCCTTGGTCAGCATTTCATCGAAAGCGCCTTGATTACCGCCCTTCCACAACAGCTCAGACATAAACCCCCGAGCATCGGCGATATACTCACCCGCTCGAACCGGCTTGCCACCAAACAAATTAGTTTCATGGATATAGGCAAGTCGGTTGGCATTGGCTTTTATTTGAAGGGGCACTTTAAATTTTTTGCAGTAGCCCAGCAACCGTTGGTGATGACCGGGAATTCGGGCCGGACCGGCATTAAAATACAAATTAGGCTCGTCATCGAACTTACATATATTGGCATTACCCAACTCATCCACCAAGTCGCCATGACGCACAGTCAGATTGCGCCCCCCTATACGGTGGGATGCTTCAAGGATGGTGCACTCATACCCCGCCATCTGCAATTCATAGGCGACACTGAGACCCGCAACCCCACCACCGAGAATGACGATTTTCTTGGCGCCCTTGTCCGCTGGTTTTATTTGATAATTTGATACTGGACCGGTCTCTGCGATCAAGCCCATAGCCCGACTTGAATTGTACAACGCAACGCTACCTCCTATAGCGCCGACCAAATTCAGAAAATTTCGTCTGGAAACACCTGTCATAATTCCTACCTTATGATTCGAATAGCTGTAAATTTTATTTCAGAGACCGGCTCTCAAATTTGAGAAACTAATACCAAGACCAAAGATGGACCTGCGAACCTCACAGCAAAAAACGAACCAATTTGTCGTCCAAATAAACTTCCAAAAAAAACATCGGCGCTGCCGATCTTAAAAAAGAATATTTTTCCTCGCTCAAAACCACTTCCTTCAAGGGACACAAAAAATGCAACTGAAAAACTCACAAAAACAAAAAAAATCTGGCACCAGAAATCCATTCGAAGAACGCTTAAATATTTTTCCCCACCAACGTGTGAAACGCTTCAGATCAGTGCATTCACGTCAGAACCAAAGCATTCTTGCACCCAAACATTCAAAAACAGAAATGGCGCACCAAAAGAACACGCAACAAGACGTTCGCAGCCAAGAGGCGGTTGTTTTTCAACCTGATGCCAGCCCCAAAATAACGCCAAAAAAATCAACTCTGGTGCACAAGCCGCGTGGTGCCGAAAACTTCATTGATAAGCGCGGCCGGCTGCTATTAAGGCCTAGCCTTTCATCGAAAACTGCAATAGCATCTGGGCAGACTTGAGACCAGCGCACAAAAATGCACACCGGGATCAGAACATTCAAAGGATTGATAAATATTTGTTTTGGAGCTGATAAAAATTTACTGACAAACAAAGCGCCCTAGAAATTTATGATCATTTTTACAAAAACGCCGATTCTCGCATCCGCACTTCTTTGCTCAATCTTCGTCTCAGGCTGCAACAATGACAGCCTGGCAAAGGCTAAAGACTTAACAGCCACACCCCGGCCAGCCGTCCTTGTTGAGACCTGGGAAGCCAAAAACACGGAAATCACTGAAAACATTCAATCAACAGGCACTCTGATTGGCAACGAGTCCGTCACCATAACGGCAACCGTGACCGACCAGATCTCGGACATCTATTTTGAAGATGGCCAATACGTAAACAAAGGACAAATCCTCGTTCGACTTGAAAGCACCGAACAATCTGCTGAGCTTGAAGAAGCCGAAGCCAACCTGAGTGATTCAAAAATCATCTTGGCACGCCTGGAAAGTCTCGGCCAAAAAATCGCCACCGCATCCGGTATCGATGAAGCAAAAGCCCGGGTAAACGCAAATCAGGGCCGATTTAACGCCATACAATCAAGAATCAAAGATCGTGTCATCCGCGCTCCGTTTGATGGTGTGCTGGGCTTTCGCAAAGTCAGCTCCGGCGCACTGATCACACCGGGCACCATCATTACTGAGCTTGACGATATCAGCCAATTAAAGCTGGACTTTAACGTTCCGGAAACTTATTTATCCAAAATTAACATTGGCAATACCGTCACCAGCACCAGCCTGGCATGGCCCGGAATGAAATTCCAAAGCACGGTCTCCCACATAGACAACCGCGTTGACCCAGTCACACGTACCATCACCTTAAGAACCATCATCAATAATAAAGACCGCAAGTTACACCCGGGTATGTTTCTCAACGTTACGCTGGAATCTGCCAAACGAGACGCACTGGTCATTCCGGAGCAAGCCCTCATACAAGTGGATGAATCGAGCCATGTATTTATCGTCAATGATCAACTGAAAGCCCTGAAACAGCCGGTTTCCATAGGTGCCCGTGTGAATGGCGCCGTTGAAATCAGGAACGGCATCCAACAAGGGGATCAGGTGGTTATTAATGGTCAATTCAACTTGCGCCCCATGGCCAACGTTAAAATCGTTGAAAAAAATGGCGTAAAACAGACAGCGATGAACGAGCACTAAGGTATCGACATGAGAATTTCTGAGCTTTCCGTTCAGCGCCCCGTTTTCGCGACTGTTATCGCCCTGTTGATAGCAGCATTTGGAGTACTCGCCTTCCTGCAATTGACAACGCGCGAATACCCCGACGTTTCGCCCGCACAAATTTCCATTTCCACCAGCTACACCGGCGCCTCGGCTGACGTAATCGAAACTCGCATTACCAAGCCTATTGAAGATGAAATCAGTGGTGTCGAAGGCATCCGCTCTATACGCTCAAGCAGCACTGACGGCATCTCCCGCATTAACATTGAATTTACACTGAATCGTGACATTGACGCTGCCGCCAACGACATCAGGGACAAGGTGTCACGTGCGTTACGAAAGCTGCCAGATGAAGCGGATCCACCGCAAGTGGCCAAAGCAGACAGTGACGCATCGCCAATCATTTACATCAGTTTAGAATCCGAATCCCTGCCTTTGATGGAGCTCACTGACTACGCTGAACGCTATGTCATTGATCGCTTCTCGGTGGTGCCTGGAGTGTCTACCGTCAACGTCTTTGGCTCCGGCGCAAAGTCCATGCGCATCTGGGTCGATCGTGACAAGCTGGCGGCCAGACAATTGACTGTTAGCGATTTATACAATGCCCTCCAACGGGAGAGCATTGAGCTGCCCGCTGGCCGACTGGAATCGGTCAACTTTGAGTTTCCGGTGCGTTTAAAACGCAACTATCAGTCAGAACAGGATTTCAAAAACCTCGTCCTCGCCAAATCCGACAATGGCCACCTAATTCGACTTGGCGAAGTCGCCCAGGTTCAGGAAGGCAGCGAAACCAATCGTCGCCTCTTCATCACCAACGGCCGGGACAGCATGGCCATGGGAATCATCAAGCAATCCAATGCTAACACTGTGGATGTTCTGGAAGCCATTCAGCGGGAGATTGAGCTGATCCGCAATGAGCTGCCACCCGGCATGATGATTTCCACTTCAGGCGACGCCTCGGCTTTTATCCGCGCCTCAATCAAAGGGGTTTACTGGAGCATCATCCTGACCACCGCTCTAGTTGCTCTGGTTATTTTTCTTTTCCTCGGGCAACTGAAAGTTGCGATCATACCGGTCGTCTGCATTCCCCTTTCCCTCATTGGCTCAACGATTGCCCTGAATGCCTTCGGCTTCTCCATCAATTTGATTACCCTGCTCGCCATGGTACTGGCGATTGGCCTGGTCGTGGATGACGCCATTGTCGTTTTAGAAAATATTTACCGTCGCATTGAGGAAGGTGAACCACCATTACTGGCCGCAGCCCGAGGTGCCGCTCAAGTCGGGTTTGCCGTTATTGCCACCACTCTGGTGCTGATCGCAGTATTCACGCCCATCACCTTCATGCAAGACAACACAGGCAGAATATTTTCAGAGCTGGCGGTTGCCATTTGCGCCTCCGTTATTCTCTCGACCTTCTTCGCCTTAACCATTGTCCCCATGCTTTGCAGCAAACTGCTTAAACATGAAGCGCGCAAATCTGTACTTGATCAAACCATAAACACCCTGCTTGAGAACATCAGCGCTGCCTATGGGAAATCACTCAGAAGCAGCCTGAAACGCCCCTGGCTTTCAGTGACTGGAGTCATAGTGACCATGCTCGCGGGAGTGTATTTACTGAACACCATTAAAAAAGAATACGCCCCACTGGAAGACAAAGACACCATCATGGCAATGATTCATACACAGGAAGGCACTGGCCTTGACAGTATGAACAACACCATCAAAAAACTGCAACAACCGCTGCTCGACTACAAAGAGGAAACCGGGGGAATCACCCGTATTCTGTTTGTTTCGCCATTCATGGGATCCACATCCCCTACCGTTGCGTTTTCCAGAATCTCACTGGTGCCCTGGAATGAACGGGAGTTCAGTGCCTTTGAATTAAGAGAGCATGTAAACCAGCAGTGGCGCCAAATACCGGGCATCCGGGCTATGACCTTTATGCCCTCCGGACTGACCAGCGGCAGCGCCAGCAGCCCGGTTCAATTTGTTATTCAGGGCCCAACCTTTAAAGATCTCAGTGAATGGCGCGATATTGTAATGGACTCCGCCCGAGCCAGCGGCCTGTTCGGTATGCTCAATTCAGATCTGAAAGAAACTCAACAACAAATCCATATTGATATTGACAATACTCGTGCGGCAACACTGGGGATTTCAGTCAAAGATATTGGTGAAACCCTCCAGTCGCTCATGACCGAAAGCGAAGTGACTACCTACAGCAATAACGGAGAAGAATACCCGGTTATTGTTCAACTTGAAAAACATCAGCGGATGACACCCGATGACATTCTCAACATCGACGTTCGCTCTTCAACCAGCGGCGAACTTATAAAACTCTCCAACCTGATTCACATCACAAGCAAGGCCGGGATCTCCACCCAAAATCGTTACAATCGCATGCGAGCTGTGACCATCAGCGCAGGTTTAGCCCCCAGCGTGACTCAGGGTGAAGCTCTGGCCTTTTTGGAACAAACCGTTGCCGACAAACTACCCGCGGGCGCGAAGATTGATTACCGTGGAGAATCACTGGAATACAAAGACTCCAGCGGCGGAATTTATTTCACGTTTGGCTTGGCGCTGTTGGTTTTGTTTTTGGTCATGGCCGCCCAGTTTGAGAGTTTTATTCATCCAACCGTCATCATCATGACGGTGCCCCTGGCTGTCACCGGCGGATTAATGGGATTGTTGGCGACCGGCATCACCTTCAATATTTTCAGTCAGATTGCCTTACTGATGTTGATTGGCATTGCCACCAAAAGCGGAATTTTGTTGGTCGAATTCATCAACCAACTGCGTGATCAGGGAATTGAATTTAACGAGGCCATTATCCAGGCCTGTCAAATTCGAATGAGACCGGTTCTGATGACAACCATCTCTACCCTGGCAGGTGCCATCCCGCTGGTCGTTATGGCCGGCCCCGGTTCCGTCAGCAGAAACATTCTGGGTGTGGTTATTTTATTTGGCGTCGCGTTTTCTACAGTTTTAACCCTTTATATTATTCCCGGGCTGTACAAGATCATTGCCAAAAATACCACGTCACCGGAAGCCATTTCTCGCACCATGCAAGAACTGGACAAGGCACACTAACAACCTGGGAAAAGGAAATCCCTGAAAGCCACAATTTAAACATACAGCCGGCCATCTGAAAACATTGCCTTATGGCGACGCTCATATGGCCGCAAACAGTGGCAACCCTTTATCATTTGTAAAGAGTGACTTGCTAATTAGCGATTAATGCCTGTTAACAAACACACAAATATTAAAGAGAAAGCCCAAGGGCACCCGAAGTATGTTTCAACTATTTTCGGGCATCACCACCTGCCCAAAAACATTTTACAACAAAGCGCCCACCCCCAAATAAATCCTCGACGAACACCACTTCACATCAAAAACAAAAACACATCGTAAAACAATAAAAATAATCGAGACTTATTCTCGCCTTCGTGCACCTAAGAACAGCACCCCCCAAAACAAAACCCACAAAAACAACTGTATTTACAGCGTTTTCATTAAAACAATAAACATAAAACAACCCCATTAATTCTTTTTACTGCCAATCTTATCGACTCAACTTCAATAAAATCAGCATGCACCAAAGCGTGCATACGATCATCAAACGCACCAAAAACGAAACGAATTTGACACATTTTTCACACCTCAACCCGTTTAAAACTCAAAACCAATAAAAACAAAAACCAATCTCAAATAGAACCCTGTAAAAACCGAATGTTTTATCAACATTCCCAGAGAAATCGATCATTCCTCAGGCAAAAAAGTATGGATGGCACACCAATTGCTAATTGGTAGTTGTAAACAACATTTTGTCAAACTGAAAACGCCTGTTAATCATAAAAACATAAGGGCAGATTAAAAAAATCATTAATTGATTGAACTACTTAAATGAGGAAAGGTGCCATGAAAAATACCATCTCCAGCTGCTGCGCAGTTGCCGTACTTTTAAGTTGCTGTCCTGACGCACTTAGCCAAACGACCCAAAGCATTGAGGAAGTTGTTGTTACCGGGGCCCGGGGTAAACCTCGCACGGTGTCAGATTCTCCGGTACCTATTGATGTGTTTAACACCGAAACCATTGAAGCCGTTTCATACACCGACACCAACGATGTTTTGAAAACATTGGTACCTTCTTACAGTGTCGGTCGCCAGCCCATCAGTGACGGCGGCACCTTTGTGCGCCCGGCCTCGCTCCGCGGCATGCCCACCGACAAAACCCTGGTACTGGTCAATTCCAAGCGACGTCACCGTTCCTCGGTCGTATCGATTGGAGGATCGGGCACTCAGGGACCTGACGTCGCCACCATCCCCAGCTCTGCCCTTAAAAGCGTAGAAGTCCTGCGCGATGGCGCCGCCGCGCAGTACGGCTCCGACGCCATCGCCGGGGTGATCAACTTTATTTTGAAAGACAACACGGAAGGTGGCTCGCTCAGCATCAACTCGGGTGAATACATTGAAGGCGACGGCTTCCAGACCACCATCACCGGTAATGCCGGTTTCCCGCTGGGTGAAAATGGCTTCCTGAGCATCTCCGGCGAATACTCCAAAGCCGACTACACCAACCGTGGTGAGCAGTACTGTGGTTCCTGGTTCTGTCTCGACAAAAGCAACCCGGTCTATGATTCCAGCGCATGGTATGGCGCTTACACCGAAGACCCGGACTTTATGGCCGCAGCCGCCAACGCCTCTCTTGAAGACGGTGTCGTGCAACACTGGGGACAACCCAACACTGAAGCCGCGCGCCTGTTTTTTAACGCTGGCTATACTCTGACCGACAAGGCCGAGCTGTACGCTTTTGGTAACTATTCTCAAAGTGAAGCGGATGGGGATTTTTACTACCGCTACCCCAGTAACGGCACCATCCAGGATTTACGATTAGCCGACGGTTCGATCTACAGCCCGCTGGAGAAATTCCCCGGTGGTTTCACCCCGCGCTTTTTTGGTGAGGTATCAGACTACTCGCTGGTCACCGGTATCAAGGGTGAATTTGGCAACGACTTCGTCTACGACATCAGCGGTCGCTACGGTTACAGCGAAATCCAGTACACCCTGAAAAACACCATCAACCCCTCCATGGGCCCGGATTCGCCCACCTCATTCCGCCCAGGCGACCTGAGCAACGAAGAAATTCAGATTCAGGCTGATTTGTCCAAAGAATTCGATTTTGGTTTACCAAACCCGGTTTTGGTGGCTTTTGGTGCCAGCTACATGGATGAAACCTACGAACTGGTGGGTGGCGACGAAGCCTCTTATGCCACTGGGGACTTTGCCACCAGCGACCCCTATGGCTTTTGTGACGGTGGCAGCCCCACCGCAGCGGGCAGCGACGTCATCTCCGCAGGTTCAACATTAGATTGTGCCAATGAAGATGACCCCGTCTACCAGGTGGTTGGCGTTGGCTCCAATGGTTTTCCGGGCTACTCACCCGAATATTCCGGTGAATACAATCGTGATTCCTATGCTGCCTATTTGGACCTGAGTACGGATGTTACCGACAAACTGTTCCTGCAAACTGCCGTTCGCTATGAGGACTACTCGGATTTCGATTCGGAACTGATCGGTAAAATGGCGTTCAAATACAACCTGACGGACACCTTCGGCCTGCGCGGCTCAGTCGGTACCGGCTTCCGCGCTCCGACCCCCGGCCAGCAAGGCACCACCAACGTCTCCACCCGCCTGCCGAACGGCTTCCCGGTCGCCACCGGCCTGTTCCCGGCTTCCAGCCCTGTCGCTCAGGCTCTCGGGGCCGACGCGTTGAAACCGGAAACGTCCACCAACTACTCGCTGGGTTTGACGGCGGAATTTGACAAGCTGGGCGTCACTCTGGATTTCTACCAAATTGACATTGCGGACAGAACCTACGCAGCTTCGACGCTGGACGTATCGACCGACCCCACGTCGGGTGATGCCTACAGTAACTATGAAGCCTTGGTCGGTGCAGGTGTTGCTGGAGCCGAATCCATTGGCGGTGTGTTCTACTTCGCCAATGCGTTTGATACCAAAACCACCGGTATGGATCTGGTCTTAACCTACCCACTCACCTGGAGCAACGATTCCGAAACCGACATCACCGCATCCATCAGCTACAACAAAACCGAGTTTACCTCTGACCCCAGCCAGTACCTCAACGACGAAGATGCATTCGACTTTGAAAACATCAATCCGGAATGGCGTGGCGTGTTAACCGCAAACCACAGTTTTGGCAACTTGTCGCTGATGGCTCGCGCCAACGTCTACGGTGCCTATGAAAACTCAGACGGCTCTGGCGCCTCGATGAGCGTGCAGAAATACGACCCGATTGTGCTGATTGACCTTGAAGCCAAGTATCAATTTACCGACAACATCTCGGCCCTGGCCGGTGGCCGCAACATTTTCGACGAGTACCCCGACGAAGATAAGATTGACGACATGTGTTGTGGTGCCAAGTACCTCGACAGCTCCCCAGTAGACTGGCAGGGTGGTTACTACTACCTGACCTTGCGCTACGACTACTGATTTTTTTCAGTAACCACTGTGCAATAAAAAACGGGCCTTCGGGCCCGTTTTTTATTCTTCGGTTTCCGACTTAACGTCGGCCTGGTAACTCAGTCAGCATAGGCCTCAATCGGCGCACAACTGCACACCAGATTGCGGTCGCCATAGACGTTGTCGATACGTCCTACTGGCGGCCAGTATTTGTTTTTCCGCAGGCTCTCCAGCGGGAAGCCGCCCTCTGAGCGGGAGTAACTGAAGGTCCACTCATCGGCCGCCACCATTTCTACCGTGTGCGGTGCATTCACCAACGGGCTGTCAGCCAGCACCACACGACCATGGCGTACCGCGTCGATTTCTTCGGCAATCTTTAACAGCGCATCACAAAAGCGATCCAGTTCGTACAGACTTTCACTTTCGGTGGGCTCGATCATCAATGTGCCCGCCACCGGGAACGACATGGTCGGCGCGTGAAAGCCGTAGTCAATCAGGCGCTTGGCCACGTCTTCCACATCCACACCGGTTTCCTCCTTGATCGGGCGCAAATCCACAATACACTCGTGCGCCACCAGATCCGCATTGCCGGTATACAAAATCGGATACGCCACCGACAAGCGCTTGGCCACGTAGTTGGCGTTGAGAATGGCAATTTCAGTGGCTGACTGCAGGCCGGCAGCCCCCATCATGGTGATGTACATCCAGGTGATGGGCAGAATGCTGGCGCTGCCCAGATGCGCCGCCGACACTGCACTCTGCTGGTTTTCCATGATGCGGTGACCCGGCAGGTAAGGTGCCAGATGGGACTTCACAGCCACCGGGCCCACACCTGGGCCGCCACCACCGTGGGGGATACAGAAGGTTTTGTGCAGGTTCAGGTGCGACACATCACCGCCAAATTCGCCCGGCTTACACAGGCCCACCATCGCATTGAAGTTGGCCCCATCCACATACACCTGACCGCCGTGATCGTGAATCAGGGTACAGATGTCGCGAATGTTTTCTTCGAACACCCCGTGCGTGGAGGGGTAGGTAATCATGATCGCGGCCAGGTTGTCGCTGTGCAGTTCCGCCTTCGCGCGCAAATCGTTCATGTCCACCTCGCCCTTGGCGTCACAAGCGGTGACCACCACTTTCATGCCACACATTTGTGCCGAGGCGGGGTTGGTGCCATGAGCCGAGCTGGGAATCAGGCAGATGTTGCGGTGACCTTCACCGCGAGAAGCGTGGTAACCGCGAATCGCCAGCAGACCCGCGTATTCGCCCTGCGAGCCGGCATTGGGCTGAAAGGAAATGTCATCGTAGCCCGTGGCTTCACACAACATGCGGTTCAGCTGCTCATCCAGAATCCTGTAGCCTTCCGCCTGATTCGCCGGTGCGAACGGGTGCATGGTGGAGAACTCGGGCCAGGTCACGGGAATCATTTCCGAGGTGGCGTTGAGTTTCATGGTGCACGAACCCAGCGGGATCATGGCGCGATCGAGGGCCAAATCCTTGTCTGCCAGACCGCGCAAATAACGCAGCATTTCGGTTTCGGAGTGGTAGCTGTTGAACACCGGATGGGTCAGGAAATCGCTGGCCCGCTGCAAGTCGGCGGGAATCACCAGCTCCGCTTCTTCTCCGCTGATCGCGTCAACACCAAAGCTGGACAGGATGGCCTGCAAGTCTTCAGTTTCAACCGTCTCATCAATGGACACCCCGATACGAACATCATCAATCACCCGCAGATTCAGGCCTTTGGCCAGAGCACGCTCATGAATGGCCGCGGTTTTAGCACCGCTGATCACCGTCAGCGTGTCAAACCAGCTGCTGTTTTCCAGTTCAAACCCGGCGGATTTCAGCTCACTCGCCAAGGTGGTGGTTTTGGCGTGGACGCTCTCGGCAATGGCTTTCAGACCCTGTGGACCGTGGTAAACGGCGTACATGCTGGCCATCACGGCCAGCAGTACCTGCGCGGTACAGATGTTGGAAGTCGCTTTTTCGCGACGAATGTGTTGCTCGCGGGTCTGCAGGGCCAAACGCAGCGCAGGGTTGCCCTGACTGTCGAGCGAACTGCCTACCAGGCGACCGGGTAGCGAGCGTTTGTAGGCTTCTTTAGTGGCCATGAAAGCAGCGTGCGGACCACCGTAGCCCAGCGGCACACCAAAGCGCTGGGAAGAACCAATGGCCACATCGGCGCCCAGCTCGCCCGGAGACGCCAGCAGTGTCAGCGCCAGAATGTCGGCCGCCACGGCCACCAGACCTTTATGAGCGTGCACCGCCTCAATCACCTCGCGGTAATCATTGATCTGTCCACTGACGCCCGGGTATTGCAGCAGCACACCAAACACATCGTCCGCCTGCAGGTCGGTTTGGGGGTTGCCCACGATAACCTGAATGTTCAGCGGTTCGGCCCGGGTTTGAATCACATCCAGCGTTTGCGGCAGGCAGTCCTGATCCACAAAGAAGTTCATCGATTTGGATTTCGACATGCGCTGACACAAGGTCATCGCCTCTGCGGCAGCGGTAGCCTCATCCAGCATGGAGGCATTCGCCAATTCCATGCCGGTGAGGTCGCAGATCATGGTTTGATAGTTCAGTAGCGCTTCCAGACGTCCCTGGGAGATCTCCGGTTGGTATGGCGTATAAGCCGTATACCAGGCCGGATTTTCCATGACATTGCGCAAGATGACTTTGGGCGTGTGGGTGTTGTAGTAGCCCTGCCCGATGAACGAACGCAGCACCTGATTCTTGGCCGCCACGGCCTGCATCATTTTTAACGCTTGCGTTTCACTGACCGCGTCGTCCAGCGCCAGAGGATTGGGCAAGCGAATGTTGCCGGGAATCACCGCACCGATAAAATCGTTGAGGGAATCATAGCCCAGGGTGTTCAGCATGGTGCGCTGATCGGCGGCGTCCGGGCCGATGTGGCGGCTTTCAAAGTTGGCAGGGTTACTCATAGTCTCACTCGGTGTGTATTTTGTGAATTAATGTGTTTGTCATTGCGAGCCGCAAGGGCGGTGTCGATTTCAGCCGCGGTAATACCGCTGCGGCACAAACGGCATTTTGGCGACTGTCATGGGGCGGGGCTTGCCGCGCACCAGCGCCGCCACCTTGGTGCCAATGATGGCGTAAGGGGCGCTGACGTAACCCATGGCAACCGGTGCGTTTAAACTCGGGGCAAACCCGCCGCTGGTGACGCGCCCAATGACATCGCCATCTTCGTCGACAATCTCGGCGTCTTCACGTACTGGCGCCTTACCGTCAACCAGAAAACCCACTCGCATTTCGGCCACACCGTCGCGCTGTTTGGCAAACAACGACTCGGCACCGATAAAACCGCCTTCTTTACTGCCGCCCACCCGGCGGCTCTTGGCCACCGCCCAACCCAGGGCCGCTTCTGCCGGGGAGCGCTCATCGTCCATATCGTGACCATACAGGCACAAGCCAGCCTCCAGCCGCAGGGAATCCCGGGCACCGAGACCAATCCACTTCACCAGCGGGGATTCCAGTAAACGCTGTGCCAGGCTCTCGGCGGCAGCGGCGGGCACCGAAATTTCGAAGCCGTCTTCACCCGTATAACCCGAGCGGGTCACATAGCACTCAGCGTTGTTCACCGACATATGAGCGCCAGTCATGAACACCAGCTCGGCGCATTGCGGGGCCAACTCGCTCAAAACATCCACCGCTTTAGGCCCCTGCAAGGCCAGCAGAGCGCGGTCGTCCAGCAACTTTAGTTCGGTTGAAGCCGACAAATGAGCGCCAAAATGAGCCACGTCCTTGTCTTTACAGGCCGCGTTAAACACGACGAAGTAAGTATTGTCATTCCAACAGGTGACAATCAAATCATCGACGATGCCTCCGCTGGCGTTGGGCATAAAGGTGTATACCTGCTGGCCCGGCTGCAACAGATCCAGATCCAGAGGCAACATGGCCTCCAGATCCTGTTTCGCCGACGCCCCCTTGATCAACGCCTGTCCCATGTGAGAGACATCAAACAACCCGGCACCCTCGCGAGTATGCAAGTGCTCAGTTTTGATCCCGTCCGGGTATTGAACCGGCATATCAAAACCGGCAAAAGGCACCATTTTGGCACCAGCTTCAACGTGCATGGCATGAAAAGGGGTGTGCAGCAAATCAGTCATAGTCGGCCCTGTACTGTAGTTCTGTGCTGTTGTTCGAGAGGTTGTTCTGAGCTGTGCTGTCATTCTGTCCTGAAAACTCTGGCTTCAGCCACGGAATATTGGCTCCTGCTCTAAAATTTTCACAGAATCGATTCAACAAAGTTGAGAATGATACGGCGCGCCTTATAATCAGTAAAATTAATAGTGATTATTCAACTATAAGATTTTCTTATTTCGGTCGATGCCGACATAGCTCAACTATAGACCGAATAGACCGAAATTCAGCGCCTAAATTCAGGCCGGACTGCAAACTTAACGACCGACCATGAATTGAGCCCCAACAAACCGCCAGGACCGCCTTTGCCCATGAAAAATCTGTCCATCGACGCCCTGAGAGCCTTCATCACCGCATTGGAATTGGGGGGATTCACCCAGGCCGGCGAGTATCTCGGCCGCACCCAGCCCGCGATCAGCATGCAGATCAAAAAACTGGAAGACGTGCTGGGTCAAAGCTTGCTAATCCGGCGGGGACAATCGGTGGAATTAACCAAGGCCGGGCAGATTTTCCGGCCCTACGCGCGGCAGATCCTGGCACTGAATGACGAAGCCGTGGAGCAGTTCAGCCAGGAATTGCTGGCCGGCAAGGTCCGCCTGGGCATCCCCAGCGAGTTCGCCTCGACCCTGCTCCCCAAAATCGTTGGCCTGTTTTCCCAGTCTCACCCGAATGTCACGCTGGCCGTAACCAGTGACCTGAGCAAAAACCTCCTCCACGAGAGACGCCGGCTGGATTTCGATCTGATTTTGGGGCTGCACCCGGACCCCTCTCAAGTGGCCAGTGCCAACATTGTGCGCCTGGATGAACTGGTGTGGGTCACCAGCCCCGATCACGAGGCCCACCAACAGGCGCCCTGCCCACTGATTGTGGCACCGGAAGGCTGTATATACCGGGCCCGTGCGGTCGAGCGACTGACCGAGTCCGGCATCGCCTGGCGCCTGGTATACACCAACCCCGATTTATCCGGCATCCGCTCCGCCATTGAAGAAGGCCTGGGCGTGACCGTGCTGGCGAAAAGCACGGTGCCCAGCAACCTCAAAATTCTCAAAGGCAACGACCGCTACCCCAAACTCGGCAAGATGGCCATCAGCCTGGTCAAACCGCAGCCGTCCAGCAGCCCCACCGTCGACCGCCTGGCGGAATACCTGGCAGCTTCGTTGAACTAGGGGCGAGTCAGCCCAGGCGAGTAGCGAGTAGCGAGTAGCGAGTAGCGAGTAGCGAGTAGCGAGTAGCGAGTAGCGAGTAGCGAGTAGCGAGTAGCGAGTAGCGAGTAGCGAGTAGCGAGTAGCGAGTAGCGAGTAGCGAGTAAGTCTAACCCCACTCCTGCACACGTCTACCCTCTTTCTCATGTTTTCCTGTCTACTCGCGACTGTCCACTCGCCCCTAATCTTTTCCAATCTTTTCCTAGCTTCTAGTTACTAGTTACTGAAGCTACTCCCCCCGACTGAGCCGCGCGACCCTCTCCGCCAGATGCTCCAAACGCACCTCCGGGTCATCCAGGGACAGTAGCGCCACCTTATCCGGAGCACTCAGGGGCAACAGCTGACACAGCTGCCAGCCGAGATCGCGGCTGTTTTTCACTGTCGGCAGATTCAGCACAGACACCACCGGATGCTGGCGCAGCTGCTCCGCCAGGTCCACCAGCCCATCGTAACGGTCTGGTATGGGCCGCAGCGCCTCTTCCGGCAGCCAGGTCACTTCTGCCTCCATCAAGTGGTCTTTGTCGACCTGAGTGTTCTGCAGAGTAAATTTTCGACAACCGACAACGGTAATCCCCAACAAACCATTATCCAGCTGCTCCCAATCGATGATTCGCGCTTCGACGCCAAACTGGAACACTTGCGGGGTACTGCCCACTTCCCGCCCCTCCCGGATTTGCACCACACCGAACCCCTCATCGTTTTTCAGGCAGCGACTGACCAGAGACAGGTAGCGCGGCTCAAAGATTTGCAATGTCATCTTTTGTTCAGGAAACAGCGGGTTTGACAAAGGAAACAGGGCTAATCGGGACATAAGGCTCTCTAACCACTCATATTTGATGGGTATCACAACTTTGCGTTCAGGCTTCAGACTGGGTTCAGTTTACTCGAGCTAATCTGGTGACAACACTGAAATACCAGCTGAATAACAGCTTAGACCGCCTCAGGTTATCTCAAGGAGAAGAAGTATGAAAAAAACACTTAACCGGACCCTGACTCAATCCCTGCTCACCGCAGTGTGCCTGACCACCATCGCTCTCCCCGTTGCGGCAGGCGGCCCCTGGAAAGATCATCCCAGACACGACAAAAACCACCCGGTTCACGGCCAGTACGGCAGCTATGAGCGCACCGCGTACGCCAAAGTCACTCAAGTTGAGCCAATTTACCAGACCATCAGCCGGGACGTCCCGGAGCGTTCCTGCCGTCTCGAAACCCGCTATATTCAGCAATCGCGCCACCAGTCTTACACCCCAGCCATTTTAGGCACCATCATTGGTGGCGCCATCGGCAATGAAGTGGGCCACAGCAACACCAACAAAAAAGTCGGTACCGTTGTTGGCGGTGTGCTGGGAGCCACCCTGGCGAGGGACTGGAGCAACAGCCGCCAGTCGGGTGAAGAAAGATCACGCCCGGTCAGCGAGGAGGTGTGTGAGGTCAATTACCGCACGGAATACGAAGAGCAAATTGTTGGGTACAATGTCACCTACCGTTACGATGGAGAGCGCTATCAAACCCGCACCGAACATCACCCGGGGAAACGCATTCAGGTAGCCGTGAGCGTAAAACCACTGTATAGATAGATGATCCCATTTATTAATAGCGACAGGATTGGTAGATTGAGACTCACCAAAAGAATGGCAAGCCACATGATCAGCACAAGCACAAATCGTATAAACAGCAACCACCACCATGCCGATCATCAACCTGCCAGGTTTTCATCCGAAATCAATGGAGTGAGTCCATGAAGTACAAGGCAATGACCTGCCTGTTAGCCAGCGGCTTGATTATGCTTGCCGTTTCGATATCGATGCCCGCCCAGGCAGCCCCTAAAGATCGTGACCAATCCCACGGTCAAAAGGATCGTCATTCGGAGCAACGCCAAGTCAATGAGCGCAAAAGTTCGGGCAACGGAGCCAAAAGCTCACAGCAGGCGGCAGCGATGGCCAAACAACGCCAGCAGGGAAAGGTACTGAGCGTAAAGCGCACGAATGGCTTCTACCAGGTCAAAATGCTGCATGAAGGCAAGGTTCGCTACATTAACGTCGCCGCAGACTAATTGCCGGCACGCCAGAAGGATACAAACACTATGCACTTGCTGATCGTTGAAGATGAAACCCAGCTGCAGCTGCAAATTCGGCAACAGATGGAAGCGCTCAATTTTACCGTGGACAGCGCTGCGGATGGTCGCGAAGGTCTCTATTTTGGTGAAGAATTTCGCTACGACCTGGCCATTATTGATCTGGGCTTACCACAACTGGATGGAATTGAAGTCATCAAACGCATTCGTGCCGCCGGAAAGGACTTCCCCATTTTAATTCTCACCGCTCGCGGCGATTGGCAGGATAAGGTTGAAGGGCTGGAAGCGGGGGCTGACGATTACCTCACCAAGCCTTTTCACCAGGAAGAACTTCGTGCCCGGGTGCAAGCACTGGTGCGCCGCTCCGCTGGCCAGGCCAGTAACGCCTGGACCTTTGGGCCGCTCACCATCGACTACGAGAAAAAGCGCGTGCAATTGGACGAACAAACCATTGAGCTCACCAGCTACGAGTTCAACACCCTGGAATACCTGGCCCGGCATCAAGGCAAAGTCATTTCAAAATCGGAACTGACCGAGTACCTTTACGCACAAGACTTCGATCGAGACAGCAATACTATTGAAGTGTTTGTCGGGCGTCTGCGCAAAAAAATCGAACAAAGCGCAAAGTTTATTCACACCGTCCGTGGTCAGGGATATCGTTTTGAATTCCAGAGCTGATGGCAGTCATGGAACCACCTCCAGATTGAGCACTGGCAAAAAATACCGCCCGGGCCTAGATCCAAGCAGTGAAAATGAGCCAAGCAGTGATCATGAACCAAACAGTGATAATGAGCCGAGCACCGACACAGCGTCGAGCTCAGGAAAAGACGCGAGTCAACCCAGCTCAAAAGCCAACGTCACCAATGTCCTGAATTCGCTGCAAGGGCGCTTTATCGCCGCCAGCCTGTTGTGTCTGCCCCTGTTCATTGGCGCCAGTGGCCTGCTGCTGGAACGCGCCTTCAAGGACAGTCTGGTTACCGCTGAGCAGGAACAGCTGCAAAGCCAATTGTACATTCTGCTCGGTGCCGCCGAACTGCAGCAAGGCCAACTGTGGCTGCCTGAGCAGCTGTACGAACCCCGTTACAACGTTGTGGATTCTGGCCTTTACGCCACCGTCAGCACCCCCTCCAACTTTGAAACAGGCAGCATTTCTTCCTGGAAACAACTGTGGCAATCCGAGTCAGTCAGCATCCTGAACATCAGCCTGCCCTATAACGCCATGAACTTCCAGACCGATCAACGGGCGATGGAATCCGTCGGCAATTATTTTCGGCTGACTTACGATCTTTCCTGGGTTGAAGAAGACAACAGTACCTTGCCACTGCGCTTTCAGATCTACCACGATCGACAAACCTACAAACAACAAGTCAAAAAATACCGCCAACAACTGTGGTATGGCTTAAGTTTTCTGGCCATGGGGCTACTCACTGTACAAGTACTGATCATGCGCTGGGGCTTGAGGCCACTGAAAAAACTGGCGACCGATCTAAAGCGCCTTTTGTCGGGCAACCAGTCACAATTAATGGGCAACTACCCGGATGAAATCACCCCTGTCACCGACAGCCTCAATGAAGTCCTGCGCAACGAACAGCAGCAGCGCGAACGCTATCGCAATACGCTGGGAGACTTGGCTCACAGCCTGAAAACGCCCCTGGCCGTAATACAGGGAGAACTGCAGCGTGGCGAGGCAACACGTTCAAGCACAGCGCAAAAAGATCAATCGCAAGCAAGGCAAACCGAACATCACGACAGACAGCAAACCTCGAAACACGCCGATCAACAGGGGCCAGCCGAGCAGGCGCAGAGTGGGTTCATTGACACCGAGGTGGTTAACGAACAACTGGAACGCATGGGAACCATCATTCGTCACCAGCTGCAGCGTGCTGTCTTGCAAACCAATCAAAAACGACATTCACAGCAGGCAATACGCCCAATTGTACAAAGGTTGTGCAACGTGATGGGTAAAGTTTATCAGGAAAAAAACATAGAATTTACCATCGCGATTGACGAGTCCCTGTCCTACCCCATTGAAAGTCAGGATTTATTCGAACTGTTAGGGAACCTGATTGAAAATGCCTGTAAATACGGCCGCAACCAAGTCATGGTCAGTGCCACAACAGAGACACCAGACTGCGTATTCACGGTCGCCGACAATGGCCCCGGCATCAGCGATAAACAGGCTCAAACCATTCTGCAGCGCGGTGCCCGCGCTGACACGGCTCAGCCGGGACAAGGCATTGGTCTTGCTGTATCCACCGACATTATCAGCGCCTACGGCGGCAGCATTGAGGCCCGCAACAGCAGTTTACTGGGCGGTGCTGAGTTTCAAATCCGCTTGCCGACAGTCCGATAAAGGGTGCCGGTGAGCTTCTCACCCGACACTTCCCCCCACCCCATAACTCCATTATTCGCAGCCTTGTTGCAGCTGTCGTATGTATATTGCACAACTGAGGAATCTTGTGACCGACCGTTCACCCTTTACGCTTTTAATCGCTTGTATGAAAAGATAGGATCATCCCGCAGCATAGAACAATATAAATAATAGTTTGACGTAATAACTCACTATAAAATAAACAATGAAAAACACTATAAGAGAGTTACATCCATCATGAGCGATCTCACCCTCAGTCATCTGACAACGGCTAAAAAAGCACACCGAACACCCCTGAAAACTCTTCCTCTGACCATTGCGATAGCCTTGGCCTCACCGCTCAGCGCTGTGCATGTGAATGCTTCGGCCTTGATGGAAGAAATTGTTGTCACAGCTCAAAAGCGTGAAGAAAACCTGCAAGATGTTCCGATTTCCATATCCGCCTTCAGTGGCGATGCCCTGAAAGAAATGGGGGCGGAGTCGATCAGCGATCTTGGCCGCGCGACTGCCGGCGTAGAAATGAACAATGAGAGCGTCACTCAACCGTCCTACAGTATACGTGGCATACAAACTGATGACTTTACCGTCGGCTCCGACCCCGCCGTTGCCCTCTATGTTGACGGTGTTTACGCCGCACGGGGTGCCGGTGCTGAAATCCCTTTAGACGATGTTGAGCGTATCGAGATTCTCAAAGGCCCTCAGGGCACGTTGTTCGGTCGCAATGCGACGGGCGGTGCAATTCATTACATCACCAAAAAACCTTCTCAGGAAACCGAAGGCAGCATTTCTGGCAGCCTGGGTGACTACAACAAACAAAAGCTGGACTTCACCTACAACACCCCCATTTCAGACACAGTGGCAATTCGTGTGGGCGGCTCCATGAACCGCCGTGACGGATTCATTGAAAACACCAACGGTCCAGATCTCAACGATATTGACAGCAAATCGTTTCGCGCTTCGGTGCTGTGGACACCAAGCGATAAGACCGAAGTTATCTGGCGCGGCGAATACAGTGACCTGAGCCAGAACTCGGGTACCGTCAACACCGTGACCGAGAGCGTTTACGCCGCCGGAGAAAATGTGAGCGGGCCACTGGATGTGTTTGGCGATGCCAGCATGGACGTAGCCTCACTCGAAGAACGCGATTTGTTTGGGACGTCTATCGAAGTCAATCACGACTTTGAGAACTTTACCCTCACGTCCATCACCGCTTACCGCTCCATGAACGTTACCTTTATAAACGATGAAGACGGTTCTTCCGACCCAGGCCATTATTTTTCATCTGAAAACCTGGATGATCAGGACCAGTTCAGCCAAGAATTCCGCTTTACCGGCGAAACCGAAAAATTGAAGTGGACACTGGGCGCTGGCTACAGCAAAGAACATGTAGACCACACCACCTATGCCACCACCAACACCAACACGCTGGAAAACTTTGCCCTTTACGCCGGGCTGCTCGACAACGTCGACGCATTGGCAAGCCTGGGCTTGTCCGGTGCCGCTTTGGGGCTAACCGCTGACTCCAGCGAAGCGGACATTGCCGAGGTCATTAACGGTGCACGCGCCGCCCTGACTGCCGGCGGAGCTAACGGTATTGCATTGGCGCAGTTCATGTTCCCGCTGTACGCCTCGCAACCTAATCCATTAGACCCGACCGGTGCATCCAGCCCCTTCGGCGCCCTGCACCTTATTGATGGCGGCGCTGGCTGTGGTGGCGCTTCCGTGGGGGACTTCGCTGCCAGCTATGGTGCTCAGAATGCCATCGGAGCCTGCATGTTGCCACAAATCCAGGCCGGGCTAACCTCCAGTCCCGACTGGACCGAATCTGTCCACAATACCGGCACCTACGAAAGCTCAGCGGTCTATGGAGACTTTACCTATTCACTGACCGAACGCATGAACCTGACCGCTGGCCTTCGCTACACCTACGATGAAAAAGTCTTCACCGTGGAAACCGGCTACAACCCATCCAACTCACTCTTTAACACCATTGCCGCATTGGGCAGCCAACCGCTGGCTCTCGGGTTGTTCTTCTACAATAACGGCCTTGACGGCGGCAACGTTCCCCAAAAGTACGAAGAAAACTGGGATGCACTTTCAGGCCGCGTGGTGTTAGATTATTTCGTCAGTGATACCGCCATGGTCTACGGCTCTGTCGCCACTGGTTTCAAGTCCGGCGGCTTTAACAGCCTCAGCTTTGGCCCCGATGTCGAACCGGCGTTTGATCAGGAAGAGGTCACCAACTACGAAATTGGCTACAAAGCCGACCTGATGGATGGCAAAGTCCGTTTCAATGCCGCCGCTTATTTTTATGAATACGACAACAAACAGGATCTGGAACTGGTGGGCACCCCGATTCCCAGCTATAACATCACCACCTCGGACGTTGAGGGGCAGGGCGTTGATCTGGAAGTATACTGGTCAGTGACCGACCAACTTTTCGTCTCCGCAAACTATAGCTACCTGGACACTGAGATTACAGGTTACACCGTTGTCAACAACGGGGAAGACCTTACCGGTGAACCCGTTGCCAATACGCCCGAAAATAAATTTTACGTCATGGGGGAGTACACCATCCCCTTCGACTCGGCGGGTGAACTGGTACTGCGGGCCGACTACAACTGGTCCGATGAACGCGTCAGTATTCAGCGGGACAAAACCATTGACTCCTACCAGCGGATCAATGCTCGCGCTACGTTCAACAGCGCCAGCGATGCCTGGAGCGTGGCGGCCTGGGTGAACAACCTGACAGACGAAGAAGACCTGCGGGACTACACCGGTCCGGGAAGAGCGATTGGCTCTCACACCGCCGCGGTGCGGTTACCCCGGATGTACGGCGTGGATGTCGCTTATCGGTTCTAGAAACTACAAGGTGAATTGCGAAGCAAGAGAGAGCACCCTGGGGTGGAAACTAGAAACTAGAAACTAGAAACTAGAAACTAGAAACTAGAAACTAGAAACTAGAAACTAGAAAAGCATAAAAAAACCGGCCGTTCCTGTGCCGGTTTTTTTATGACTGCCTTGACGAGGTTTAGCTGTCAGACCGAGGCAAAGCCCATCAGGGCGTGACTCATGCCGCCACACCCTCCCTGCGACCAGCCCCCATCCACCGGCAAAATCACACCGCTCACATAGGCGGCCAAATCCGACCCTAAAAACAGGCAGGCATTGGCAATGTCCCGGGTCTCCCCCATGCGTTTTAACGGTACCGACTCCAGCGTTAACCGGCGCAGTTCTTCGGTGGGCGCCAGGCGTTCCATCCCCTCTGTCTTGTCGATAGGGCCCGGCACGACGGAATTAATGCGAATGCCCTCCGGCCCCCACTCCATCGCCAGAGTTCGGGTTACCATATCCACACCCGCTTTAGCCGCGCACACATGGGACTGGGCCATCATTGGCAAAAACGCCTGCGGTGCCGAAATGTTAATCACACTGGCACCCGGCTTTTTCAAGTAGTCGTAGGCGCCTTTCATCACATGAAACGTGCCCAGCAAATCAATGTCCACCACGGTTTTAAAGGCATTGGTGGACATGCCCTTCGCGGTGGCCGGAAAATTACCGGCAGCACCGGACACCAGCACATCAAAATCTCCGTAGGCCTGCTGGACACTCGCCAAACCGGCTGCAATCGCGTCAGGGTTGCGAACATCGGCCACAAACCCCATGGCCTCCGCCCCCAGAGATTGTAAGCTGGCGACGGTGTCATCTACTTTGTCCTGGGAGCGGCTGGCGACGGCGACTCTGGCGCCCTGCCGGGCAAATTCTTCCGCCACCCCCCGGTTAATGCCACTGGTGCCACCGATCACCACCACGGTTTTATTGGTGTAATCTAAAGAAACTGCCATATGATTCTCCTTACGAGCGCTTCCTCAACACGAGGTTAACAGCATCGGGAAAACTCGATTGTTGCGACTATTGACCGATCGAAAACATGGACTAACCGCCTTAGTGTAGTTGGCTCACGCTCATATAGCCTTATCCGCCCATCGCCCATCGCCCATCGCCCAAGTCGAGTTCCAGGTACATTGTGGCCCACGCTGCAATGAACTTTGCCGCCCACCCGATGAGCCTGCCCGGCCGTGGAACCTGCAGCCCGCCTTGCACCTGACCTCGCAGCCGGATACACTCGCCGAAGTCGCGACGTTGCGGGCCTGTTGTCACCAACAACAGGGGTACAGCGAAGATGGGGCACCACCAACATTTGTCTCAGCGCACGTCCGTTGCAGCCCAGATCTGTTGTAACATACGTCCGGCAGCCCAAGCGGTTAGAGACAAAACACATCACCAGGCATACCCAAGCGGGAAGGTCGGTTCACAAGGACAGGTCACTGAAACGATGAGAGATATGCAGCCATCCAGTTCCGTGGCCAGGCGAGACCAGGGCAGGCCGTCTTGTTTCCCGAGCGTCTGCCGACTGCCTTTCTTTCTGATACTGACGAGCCTGTCGACACCTGGCCTCACGACAGCTCATGCTGAAACCCACGAGCAGACGGCTGTACCTATAGCAGCCTCCTCACTGCAGAGTTCGCTGAGCGATCAACAGATGTTATCGTTGCTTGAAGAATTGCTGGCGTTAACGGGACAGAATAACATCGCCGAGGCAGCCGCCCTGATTATGGCGGCGGTCACACAGAAACCCCAACTGGCTGCCGACATCCAGACGCTGGGTGTCAAAGCCGGCTACGACCAAGAAGCTGTGGCCGAAATCATTATCCGCGGCCTGGTCACACACCCCTCGACCCAAACCTCCCTGGCGGAAGACGCCCTGGCAGGAGATGCCCCGCCAAAAAGTCCCGCAGCCAGAACCGTACAGGCTCACGAGTAGCGAGTCAGCCCAGGCCGCCCTCTCTTGCTGCGCAATTCACCTTGCGCTAGAGGCCTCAGAGTTTAATGTCAGATAAAAGTCAGCATTAACCTTCTTTGGTGTTAAAACTTACACGCGGATTAAACAACCCTCCAACTGGCGAAAAAAAAGCGCCTTTTACAGCGCTTTTCAAAGAGTCACGATGGCATAGCCGCGCTTAATCGCCGATTTTCCAGCCGTTGGTGATCGGGTAACGACGGTCCCGACCGAAGCCTCTTTCGGTGATTCTGGGTCCGACCGGCGCCTGACGTCGCTTGTATTCATTCACATCCACCAGACGCAGCACCCGGTGCACAACATCCGGGTCAAAACCCTCTTCAATAATGGCGGTGGCACTGCAGTCACGCTCAACATAAAGCTCCAGAATACGATCCAGGTCTTCATAGGGGGGCAGGCTGTCTTCATCTTTCTGATCGGGCGCCAGCTCCGCAGAAGGTGGCCGCTCAATCACGCTCACCGGAATCACCTCTTCAATCGTGTTGCGATAGCGGGACAATTCAAACACTAATACCTTCGGAACGTCTTTCAGCACATCAAAACCGCCGGCCATATCGCCGTATAGCGTCGAATAGCCCACCGCCATTTCACTCTTGTTACCCGTGGTCAACACCAGATAACCTTTTTTGTTGGAAATCGCCATCAACACCACGCCGCGGCATCGCGCCTGCAGGTTTTCTTCGGTGGTGTCCCGCAATGTCCCGGCAAATTCATCTTCCAGCGCGCCCATAAAGGCTTCAAACATTGGCTCAATGGAAATCGATTGATACCTCACCCCTAAGCGCATGGCTTCATCGGCCGCATCGTTTTTACTCAGATCAGAGGTATAACGGAATGGCATCATGACCGCTTCGACCCGATCTTTGCCCAAGGCATCAACTGCAATCGCCAGGGTCAACGCCGAATCAATACCGCCGGACAGCCCCAGCACCACTCCTTTAAAACCATTCTTGTTGACGTAGTCACGAACACACAACACCAGAGCTTGATAGACACTCGCCAACCGCTCAGGCTCCGGAGTAATTTTTCCATCAAGCACAGTACACTTGCCCGCCACCACATCGAGGGAAACCGGCAGTAGCTGTTCTTTGTAACTAGGCGCCTGAACCCGAACCTCTCCTTCAGCATCCACCACCATCGAAGCGCCATCAAAGATCAACTCGTCCTGAGCGCCCACCTGGTTGACGTAAAAGATGGGCATCTGGCCTTCCCGGGCGCGATCGTGCAACAACTCACGGCGCTCACTGATTTTGCCAATGTGAAACGGCGACGCGTTTAGATTGAGCATGATTTGCGCTCCGGCCTGCCGGGCCTGGTGCATGGGCTCATGCTGCCAGATATCTTCACAAATGGTGATGGCAGCCTTGATGCCTTTCAGGCGTACCAGGCAAGGGGAATCTCCAGAAACAAAATAGCGTTTCTCATCAAATACTTTGTAATTCGGTAAGTGTTGTTTTGCGTATTCTGCGGTAATGTCACCGCCGTCAATGACCCCGGCAACGTTGAACAAACGGCCGGCCATGGTCCGTGGATACCCCAGCACCACCGCAGCTTGCAGGTTAGCGCCGCAAATCGCGTCCAGTGCACGATTGATGCGCAATTCCAGACTTTCCCGCAACAACAAATCTTCCGGTGGGTACCCCGTCAATGTCAGCTCGGGAAAGATAACGACATCGGCACTGTGCTCGGATTCGGCCTGTCGTACGGTATCGATCACCAGCTCGGTATTTCCCTGTATATCCCCGACTAAAGGGTTTACCTGGGCCATGACAATCTTTAGGGTGGGCATATCTTGCAACTCCAGTGTGATTCTTCGTTCGCCGGTGACGTCCTGTTGCATCCGTAATTGCTCATAAAATCAGCAATAGGGGTGTTGGCGTTGTTGCCACTATAGACAATCACCAGTGAGGGGCGCTATTTTCGGATAATCCAGCAGATTAAGCAAAATAAACATGACCAGCCCCAGTGTCGACATAAACTACCCTCTTCTCAAAATCTACGCTTATTACCGTACCGGCCTCAGCTGCCTGCTGTTAGCTATGTTTGGCTCCAGCCTGGCGCCAAAGATTCTGGGAACCTATGTGCCGGAGCTTTTTCTGTACACGGCTTTGGCTTATGCCGTGCTGAGTATTTTAACCTTGCTGATTCTCTGGCAGCGTCACTACAGCCCCACTAACGAGCAAATCTTTGTCATCCTGTTCATTGACATTGTCGCCCTTGTCCTGCTGATTCACGCCAGTGGCGGCTTGAACAGCGGTTTGGGCTTTCTGCTACTGGTGACGACGGCCACCGGCGGTATATGCCTTACGGCTCAGGCCAGTAACGTTCTGGCCGCCCTGGGGACGCTTCTGGTCCTGACCCAAACCCTCTACCTGATACAGGAAGGTGACGGGGACAGCCGCAACCTGTTTGCGGCGGGTACACTGGGTACCATGTTGTTTGCCTGCTCACTGCTGTTTAATTACCTCAGCAACAAGCTCCGCCTCAGCTCGGCTGAGGCGGCCTCACAGGCTGAACACGCTGCCCGCCTGCAGCAAATGGCGCAAATGATTGTGGAACGGATGCAGACCGGTATTGTGGTGGCAGCGCCCACCGGCAAGGTCGAGTTCATCAATCAGTCTGCCACCCGCCTGCTAAACTGGCCCATGAACAACCCGGCCATGGAGCTGAGCGACGTTGTGGAACTGGAAGCCCAATACCAACATTGGCAAGCAAACCCTCACGGCACCAAAACCCCGGATGTTAAAGTCGCCCATACCAACAATGAAGTGCGTTTGCGGTTTGCGGACTTAAGCACGGAGCCTCAACCTACCCAGAGGCACGAGCCTCAACGTACGCAAGCGCACAAGCGCCAGGGTTCACAACAGCAGGCCCGCCAACAGGCCTCCGAAACGCTGATTTTCGTCGAAGATGCCCGCAGCCTGCACCGCGAAGCCCAGAGCCTCAAACTGGCCTCACTGGGCCGGTTAACCGCCAGCATCGCACACGAAATACGCAATCCTCTGGGCTCTATCAGCCATGCCGGCCAATTACTGGCAGAATCCCCAAATCTGGACCCGGCCGACCGCCGCCTCACCGAAATCATTGATACCAACGCCAAACGGGTAAACCAGATCATCGAAAATGTGCTGCAACTGTCGCGTCGTCGCCCCACCAAACCCGAACCGATTCAACTCAAACCGTGGCTGCAACAGTTCATCGATGATTATTTGGAGCTCCTGCCTAAAAACGAGAGCAGTGCTACAGCGGGCACCGCCGCTCATAAATGCCCCCCTGCCATCTCGATTATCGAACTGGACAAAGACTCCCACACCCGCATCGATACCAGCCAGTTAGCACAGGTGCTCACCAACCTGATTGACAATGGGCTGCGTCACAGTCTGCAGGCAACCGGCAAGCCCCAGGTTACGTTAAAGCTGGGGATTGATTCGGTCACGGAGTTGCCATTTTTGCTGGTGATTGATGAAGGGAAAGGAATCCCCGACACCAGCTTGTCGCACATTTTTGAACCCTTCTACACCACCGAAGCCACCGGCTCCGGACTCGGACTCTACCTGTCGAAAGAATTGTGCGAGGCTAACCACGCCTCGCTGAATTACATCAAAGACACTTATAATAAGAGCTGTTTTCGTATTGATTTTGCCCACCCCAACAGGATGTTTTAACCAGTATCATGAGTTCACACACCACACACGCTTTAATCATTGATGATGAACCGGATATCCGCGAACTGCTGGACATTACCCTGTCGCGGATGGGCATAAACGTCGACTGTGCAGCCAACGTCCAGCAGGGCATAGACTATCTGACTCAAAACACCTATCACGTCTGCCTGACAGACCTGCGGCTGCCCGATGGCGACGGCATTGAAGTGGTGCGCTGGATTCAAAAACACCAGCCAGAACTCCCTGTGGCCGTCTTTACTGCCCATGGCAATATGGACACGGCCATTATGGCCATGAAAGCCGGTGCCTTTGACTTCATCTCCAAGCCGGTTGAGCTGGAACACCTGCGCCGGCTGATCAATACCGCCCTGCGCCTCGCCGAAGAAAGCAATAGCACTGCCGACAACAGCCCGCCGCTGCTGGGCAATACCCAGGGAATCACCAAACTGCGCCAACAGATTGTCAAAGTGTCGCGCAGCCTGGCTCCGGTGTACATCAGTGGCGAGTCCGGCACCGGCAAAGAGTTGGTCGCCCGCGCCATTCACTATCAGGGCGGGCGCGCCGACGGCCCCTTCATCCCGGTTAACTGCGGCGCAATCCCCAAAGAGTTGATGGAAAGTGAGTTCTTTGGCCACAAAAAAGGCAGCTTTACTGGAGCTTCCTGCGACAAGCAAGGCCTCTTTCAGGCGGCCAATGGCGGCACGTTATTTTTGGATGAGGTGGCCGACCTGCCACTGGATATGCAGGTCAAGTTACTGCGCGCCATCCAGGAAAAAGCGGTACGCCCGATCGGTGCCGACCAGGAACTTCCCGTCGACATTCGTGTTCTCAGCGCGACCCACAAGGACCTGGCTCAAGAAGTCCAGCGGGAACATTTCCGCAACGATCTGTTTTACCGCATCAACGTCATTCAAATTGACATCCCGCCGCTGCGGGAACGACAGGATGACATCGCGCTGCTAGCCAACCATTTTCTGCAGCGCTTCGCCCAGGATTGCGGCGTTAACACGCCCCACCTGGCCAGGGACACTCTGTCAGCGCTGCAGCAGTACGCCTTTCCCGGCAACGTCCGGGAATTGGAAAACATCCTTGAACGGGCCTTCACCCTCTGTGAGGCCGACACCATCCACCTGGATGACCTGCAACTGCCACGAACAGCGACGCAGCAGGCCAGCCCCGCCTCTCAGCGCAACAGCCACCACACCGATGCTATCGACTCGCTGGACGATTATCTGGAAGAAATTGAAAAAGAGGTCATCTGTGCGACGCTGGAAAAGACCAAATGGAATCGTACTGCAGCGGCGAAAAAGCTGGGTATCACATTCCGTTCGTTTCGCTACCGGCTGAAAAAACTGGGGCTGGATGCTGAAGATGATTAGAGGCAGGAATAAGCGCTGGTTAATGGCAGATTGATTTCATACTTTTGATGGAAGACAAGGCCTACCCGCACCCCTAGACTGATTACTAATGAAATGCCACGGAAGGCATTTGAGTAAAAAATCTCAGTCCAGGGAGTGGATGATGAACGCACACGGATACACTCTATCAGAGTTGATGGTGAGTCTGGTCATCATCAGTATACTGGCCTTTCTCAGCTTACCTGCGTTGACGACACTGATAGACTCCCACCATCGGCGGGTCCACACACAGGGCTTGCTGCATCAATTTCAAAAAACAAGAGCAATCGCGGCCAGTCAACATCGCAACACCGCACTTTGCCCCACCGACGAGCAGCAACAGTGCGCCTCAACCTGGGGAAACCAGCTGTTAATGTTCATTGACGAGAATTACAGTGGCGCCTACGAGGCCGACGAGGACACGGTGCAGGGAAAGTGGGCGCTGCCAAAAGGTTGGACACTAAACTGGCGGGCCTTTGGCAGCCAGAAGAAAATTACCTACACACCTTCGGGAGTTTTACTCGGGCAAAACGGCACTATGGAAGTCTGCCCGGTTTCTGCAACCGATGAGATTGGAACCTTAACGCTCAGCCGCTCTGGGCGCCCAAGACTTGGGCGCCGCCGCTATTCAGAATCACTTTGTGCAAACTGAGACCCCTGTCCAAGACGAGACAGTTTGCTTAAATCAGGTCTGACTTAAACCGGGAAATAAACAACCACAAACGGATACAACCACTGGCCGGTACTCATTTACCAACAATCACTCACCGAGCCACTGCCGCTTTCGGTTTTAACCCCGAGGTTATTCAAGGTTAAAGTTTCACAGGTGGTATCGCCGGACTGCTGATTGGTGGGCACCGCCTGCACGGTGAACGTTGTGGCCGTAGGCGTGGCGCTGAAGGAGAGATTGTACACCCCGGAGCCAGCCCCCACCGTCTCTGCCTCGGAACTGAGGCCAACGGTGGTCGCGTCATACCCCAATTGAGTCAACAGGGTCGCATACTGGTTATTGTTTACAAAAAACTGCTCTTGACGCCCGGCTACTTCTAACAAGGCCCCACGCGCGACCGAGCGGTTACTTTTTTGAACATAATTCTGGTAAGAAGGAATGGCGATGCTCGACAGCACCGCAATAATCGCGACCACGATCATCAATTCGATCAGAGTAAAACCCGTCTCTCGTCTCATACTGCAATATCCTATGTGTCATTAATGGCGTGGATCTACGCCGATCTCACGCCAATAAACATCCCAGCGAGGAAAGCCCGAGGCTTCAACAAAATTCCCGCCAGGCGTCAATACATGTTTGGGACCCACAGCCACAGGGTCCGAGCCAATGCCTTCAACGTCCAGCAGGTAACGATCGTTAGCCGCATTGGGCAGCCCCTCAAAGTTGCCTACCGACAAGTTATAGACGGCTGCGCCATCAGCCAGAGAAACCACATACAGCAAACTTTCACCGATATCAGCACTGCAGCTATTCGCACCACCCGAACCACTGGGCAGGTAAGAGGTAAATAACACCTTGCCCTCAACCACGACTGGCGACCCCAGGTTTTTCTCTGCGTCACCGGCTTCCAAATCCAACACCCAGCCATTGCTGAGCAGATTGTCGGTTGAGCAGCCGGCTTCGGAGCCCGTGACACAACTGTCGGTGATGTTTTCCAGATCGGAGACGCTCAATGTTGTTCGTGATTGTACCGTGGCATCACCACTGGCCACGAAATTGTCTTTAAGCACAAAGAAAAGATTGTCCGTGGAGGTGTCAGACTTAGGGTGAGCCCTGTCCCCACTGCCCATCACCACCAGATCTTTACGCACGCCGTTGTCCGTCACACTGACAACGTCCGGGCGGTGGAAAAACCGCAAGTCCGATCCCAGGCTGGCCATGCGGGTGGCAAACCAGTTAACGCGTTGATCATCGGCGGCATCACCATCAGTTACCGATGTCCCCTCACCCAAATCAACCCGCCACACAACACCACCGGTATCGCCCACGTAGAGGCGATCGATAATACCATTGCCGTCGGCATCGTAGGTGGCAACTTCCGACGGAATAGAGTCGTGCATATCGGCATGATTGTATTCCGTCGGTGACACGTTGGCCGTCGTCGCCCCGTGCTCCACTTTCCAGATGAGCTCGCCCGTGCGGGCGTGAACGATATAGATCGCCGCACCCTGTGCATCAGGGGCGTCAGCCGTAGCGGTGTAACTCAGATCGTCCTTGCCCACGCGACTGTCCACCAAACCATCGCCGTCACTGTCACTCCAGCCGCCATAGTAGCCTCCGGCAAAGATGACCACCGGGGTGGCATTACCATCCGCAGTGTATTTGACCCAACCCACTTTCGGTGAGGAAAAACTCAGCCCCAACTGCTCAAACCCACTCGTGGTGTTGTCAATTCTCCACAGCAGAGAAGGCGCTTCATCCGGGTTGGATACATCAAGTCCGTAATAAGAGTTCCCCCCACGGCGCAGACCGAAGTAAATATAAGCCTTGTCACAATAGGCACTGCCGACACCATAACTTCCCGTGCTCGTATCCGAACAGCCACCGGCGGCGTCCGAGCGATGATCAATGGCACCATCGCTGTTGTTATCAATCACAAAGGCCGCCGCAGCCCCGTCCACCCCGTAGGGATGGACCTCTGCAACTGCCAAATTTTTTCTCAGGGTATACACATTATCCAGCAGCTCCCGTGGCATAAAACTCCACGTTTCGGTACCCAGCTGGTCTAACATTGATGTAGCTGAAGGTGTGTCCGTACCCGCTGCAGTGTTTTTGAACTGCCGCATAAAGCCGTCGTTGGTACCCATAAAAATACGAATATCGGGGTTCAGCGCTTTATCGTATTCCGGGCTACCATCAACGTTTACATCACGACTGCCGTAATTAATCGCCAGCGGCTTGGAATGCAACACATCGGCCAGAAGCCAATTACGATACTCATTCAAGTCACTCTCCACATCATAACCGCGCAACCAGAGCAGGTTGTTCACTGCCTCTTGATCATCACCATTTTCATCCGTGTCGATAGCCGGCAAGTTCATCAAGGCTTTTAACGGTTGCAAGCTGTTAATATCCGTAGCGTCAGTCAAATCATAATCCGCACGCAACTCGACGAGACTGTTGCCTCCGGCCGCCGTACCGCTCACCACGGCCGGGTCCAGAAACATCTGTCTGGCACCGACGTCACTGTTGTTCAACCCGGGTGCCCCAGTGCGGACACCGGCAATTTTGTGCCCCGCCCCACCGCGGGTCACAGAGCGACCATCTTTGGTCGCATCAGGCTCTTCATCGGCGCGATCCGGATTCACTGCACGCAAATTATCCGGGTCTGTCCAGTAGCTCAGTGCGCTTGCAGCAATGCGTCCGTCTTCGGAACTGATCGCCTCATTACCATTCACATCCAGCACGCGGAGTTCGGTTTTCTCGGTTATAGTGCCGTCGGTGTTTTCCACGGTTTCGGTCACTTCACCGATGCGGAATTTTTTCAGGTTGCCCGGCCAGGACGGCAAGGCATCGTCATCCACTTCGAACACCGCCATGTACACGTCCCCTTGAATATCGGAACGGTTAAAGACGTTCACAGGGACCGACGAGGCCACCAGGGTACTGGAACGCACGGCAATATTCCGGAAAACATCCAGTAACTTCTTCGCCATTTGCGCGGGACTATCCCAGTCAATCAAGGGGGTGCCGGCGGCAGTCACCGCTTGGGACACCGCCTGGTTGGTACGACCGTCCGCCACAAAATAAAAGGTCACGTTCTGCTCGCCGTCGACCGTCGGATTCGTGTCTTCCCGCGACATCCATGACACCACATCCGCCAGTGCGATAGAGCTATCCCTGCCGGTATAGTAACCCGCCACATCTGCCATATCTTCGTCAATGGCACCATCAGAGTCATCGTCCTGGTTGGTCACCCCCTCAAACAAGGTGACCGCATAGGTCGCGGTACACTCATGGTTCTGGCCGTTGTCGTAAGGCGAGATGTAATTGGCCCCACTTTCAATTGACGCATCCCAGGCTACAGCCACGGTGGAATTACCGTCGCCATCACGATTGTCGGAGTGGTCCAGGTTCATCGTGTCGGTTGTCGAACCGTAATCCTTGAAGCCATTGTGGCCGTTGTAGACCCCGCCACCGTTAAGGTAGCGGTATAACTCAAAGTAGGCTTCCTTCGCCTGAAAGGTATGTGCACCCGAGCCACCGGAGGGCGAACGCACGTTATCCAGTTTGGTTAATAAGCTAGAATTACCGATGTCGGTGAAGCCGTTTAGGATATAGGCGCCGTTACTGCAGTTGGTCTGCCCTGGCCCCTCACAGCTATTGCTGCTGTCATGGTTGATCATAAACCCCACGTCAAAGCCGTCCAGCTGCGAAAACAGCCAGCGCAGGATCATGCGCAACACGTCCAGCTCATTAATCGCGGTACCGTTCGGGATCGGGGTCACGCCGTCCGACTGCAGCAGGAAGTCTGACAACAAGGGGTCGGTATCCGCTAGGCCTGAATTCATGTCATTTTTACAATCCTGATCCAGGCTTGAGCAGTAGGAACTGCCCAGGTTAGATCGGTAATCCAGAATCAACATGACTTTGGGCTGGGGTATCTCGGTCGCTCCCCCTCCTGCCGTCAGCGAATCCATATAAATTTCGGTATCGTCCGCCTGAGCCGGGTTCAGCATGGCCAGTGCTGCCCATATTGCCGAGGCCAAAACATTTTTCGCTGAAAACAATTTCACTGCTTACTCCTTCCCCAAACCTGTTAAGGCGATACGGGTAATTGCATTTGAGTATCACCATCGGTGCCCGCGGGAGCACTGCCGCCTTGCTGTGATGTTGGCACCCGCACGCCGATACCTTGCGACACTTGCGCCCGCCCGCCACGGTTGTCGCTGTTGTCGTACAACACCTTGACATCAAAATAAGCCGCGCCGTAGGCCTGCCCGCTGCCGTTACCGATACTGGCGGGTGGCGCCTTGGTCGACTCATAGTAAAACTCAGAGGTATAGGATAGATCTGTAATCCCGCTCACCAGAGCCGCAACATCGCTGTTGGAAATCGCCAGTGCCGCAGTACTGTCACAATCAGCGTCGCTATTGCCGCTGTTGCAACGCAAATAACCGACGCTGGTCACGCGGAATGAACCATCCTCGTCCCCCAACAAGTCCACCACCGCCTGAGCCCGTTGCAAAGCATCAACACGGGCCTGCTCATTGCCCGCCATATAGGCTTCAAGACGACTGCTGTCCATACTCGACACAGAAATCAATGCAATCAGGGCCAAAAAAACCAGGGCGATGATCAGCACCGCCCCTCGCTGGTGATTACGTCCATAGTTGTTCATAAACACCTCAAAGATTGAAGGGGTTGCGCAGAGTAATCGTCGTGCTGTACACCTTACGCATATAACGATCATTGGCCGCAGCCACCGTCTTTTGCCCAAGCGTATAGGCTTTATCGTTGGTGTAATTACGGACCGTATTCACTGACCGCGCCATCACATAAACTCGTGCAGACACCAACTGATCAACCTCAGCGGGGTCGTCCGTGTATTGATTGGGAACACCATCGGCATCGGTGTCGTCGCCGTATTCAATGTGTATCGTCTCAATTCCTTCAACCAAACAGCCGCTGCTGTCAGCGCCGATCGTGCCATCGCCTTGCATGACCACCCGGCAAAGGGTGGGGATACCATCGCCAACCGTGGCCGAGTAGTTTCGGACATAATAAATATTCGTCAAATACTCCCAGGCATCGACCCCGGAGCCCGCCGTTTGATCAGCAACAGTAAGCGAAGCCCCTCTTACTAACTGCAACTCATTGCCCTGGTTGGCCGAACGCAAATAAACAACCTCATCGTCAATGGTTGCAGGCGACTGAAGTGAACCGTCGTCCAGCGTCGCCTGATCCGCCACGCGCTTGATTGCCAGTACATCTGAACCCGCGGTCTGATTTTCCTGGGCAACACAGCCACCGTACAAATCCGCCGTGGCCGCAATATCGTTATTGTGCTCAATGTGGTCGTCTACATTCACCGCCCAATCATCCCCACACTGATCGATATCGGTGATCGTAGTGGTTAACAACTCATCCACATTGACGTAGCGTCCATAGAAGCCCGCCATCCCCAACTCATGAGACAACAATTGCACGGCAAAGCGGCCATTTTCCTGCATTCTGGCCGTCTCATCGTCCTGTGAATAATTTGTGCTACTTTCCAGAAATAAAACGGCCACCCCGGCACTGAGAACAATACCAAGAGTCATGGCTACCAGAAGCTCAACCAGAGTAAATCCACGCTGTTCCGTACCCATCAACACCCTTACAACTCCTTTATGTATGAGGACAGACTCAACACCTGACGATACTCATTGTTAGCGCCATACAGCCCCGTATCATCGCCGCAAGTAGAGAGCCCCGGATCACTTAAGGCCTGATAACCACGCCAGGCAATGGCCACTGTCACATATCCATTAGTATTCGTAACACACACAGAAGGTTGCTGCACACCGCCGGTTTGTACCGCCGCGTCACCAACAATCAGTACACGTGTTTCGGAAACACCTTGCAGCTCATTGACCCATTGCGCCTGATCGTGAGCCACCAGCTCCGCGGTGGTACAGCTATTGGTGGCGCAATCTTTGGTTGCCGTCAGTGCGGCATCACCCGACTTCCAGCTCATGACATAGGAGGTTAGCTCTGAGGGGTTAGAGCGCATACGCTCCATCAAGTCCTGGGCCAGGTTTGCCGCCAGTGTCCGCTGCACAGCTTCGTGACCCAGCCGCTTAGAAGACAGCTGCAACGAAATAGATCCCAAAATCCCGATTGCAATCACCAAGATCGCAATCAGCACTTCGATCAATCCCACACCCCGCTGCGACGCCAAAGCGGTACGATTCATTAAACACTTTTTCATTATGATCAACCTGGGCAGCTGGCAACATTGGTTTGCACGCGGGGGCGACCTGACGCCAACAACACCAGCGAGCGCGCATAAGTAAGGTCTGCAGACACAGGGCACAAGACAAACGTTGTTGCCGTAGCCGCACCACTGGCGGCGTACGTTAAAGTTTGATCATCATTTCTCAGAGTAAAGCCTGTCAAACCATTCACGGCGCGCAAAATTTCATCGGTACCAGCATCCACTTCCGCATCACCGTCCTCATCCACAAACACCAACCAGCCGGCCTCCCAGTTATCTCCGGAACCAGCACAAGCCGCACCGTCATCCGTACGACAAACCGTAACCGGCCTCCCTCGCTTTGACGCTTCCGTACGCGCATAAACCAGATTGGTTTGAACCAGACTTATGTTCGTTCTCACCCGATAATTCTCAATAAGGTTATTAAACGAAGGCACGCCAACCGCCAATAACACCGCAATTACGGCAAGAGCGATCATTAATTCAATCAAAGTAAATCCAGAATGTGTCTTTTTCATAGTGCTAGGTATACCAAACGTCACTTAATCTGTCGCAGAGTGAAAGATGAATGTACATGTTATCCGACGAGTGGACACCATATACAAAAAAGGCCGCTGACTGGCAGCGGCCTTTGTGATACAGATCTCATTTTAATACGGCCATCGCCTGACCACGCCTGAGCTCAGCGCAATTCCTTTGGCAGCGAAAAGCGAACATTTTCCTCAATGCCCTGCACCTCGACAGCCGGAGTCGCGCCACAATCGCGCAGCTTCTGGATCACGGCCTGCACCAACACCTCCGGAGCAGACGCACCGGCGGTAATACCCACCGCGCTTTTGCCCTGCAGCCATTCGGGTTGGATATCGTCAGCCCCATCGATCAAATACGACGTGGAGCCGCAGCGTTCGGCTAATTCGCGCAGGCGATTGGAGTTTGAGCTGTTGGGCGAGCCCACCACCAACACCAGATCATTTTCCAGAGCAAGCTGCTTGACGGCATCCTGGCGGTTTTGAGTGGCATAGCAGATGTCGTCCTTACGCGGCCCCTCAATGGCGGGAAATTTTTGCCGCAAGGCATCAATCACCCTGGCAGTATCGTCCATCGACAAGGTCGTTTGGGTGACATAGCTGAGTTTATTCGGATTATTGACCACCAGCCTGGCCACATCGGCTTCATTTTCAACCAGGTAAATGCCTCCCCCCTGAGAGTGATCGTACTGCCCCATAGTGCCTTCCACTTCCGGATGACCATGGTGACCGATCAAAACGCACTCGGCGCCCTCTTGGGAAAAGCGCGTAACTTCCATATGGACTTTAGTGACCAGCGGGCAGGTTGCATCAAACACTTTCAAGCTGCGCCGATCGGCTTCCTGACGAACCGCCTGTGAAACGCCGTGAGCACTGAAAATGACGATCACATCATCGGGCACCTCTTCCAGCTCTTCGACAAAAATGGCGCCCCGAGCCCGAAGACTGTCAACCACAAACTTGTTGTGTACCACTTCGTGACGCACGTAAATCGGAGCCCCAAACACATCCAGGGCTCGATTGACAATATCGATGGCACGATCAACGCCGGCACAAAAGCCACGCGGATTTGCCAGATTGATTTCTACTGCAGCAGTCATACTGATTGAACCTCTGATTTTCCGCCAGCAATGGTTTGGTTAAGCCAGCGCCTGCGGAAGTAAAACCCGCTTGAAAAAATCACTGACGTTAATGAGTTACTGCGGGTGCCACCTGCAGAATTTCAACTTCAAACAGGATATTACGTCCGGCCAAAGGGTGATTGAAGTCAATGGTCACTGTCTCATCGTCAAACTTGGACACAATACCCGGCAGCTCGGCTTTTTGAGCATCTGCGAAAGACAACATCAGCCCTTCGACCAACTCCACACTGTCATCGAACTGATCCCGCGGCATGACTTGCAGATTGTTCGGGTTTGATTGACCGAAGCCATCTTCGGGCTTGATCACAAAGGTATTCTTTTCACCTGCGCCCATGCCAGCCAGCGCCCGCTCAAAGCCCGGCAACAAGTTTCCATCACCCACCACAAAGGAGGCCGGCTTGGTGTTGAAATTGGAGTCAATCACTTCACCATTTTCGAGCTTCAGGGCAAAGTGCAGAGTGACTTCCGTACCCTCGCCAATAACTAAACTGTTCATATCAATACTTCACTTACTTCATAATTTGATTATAGAGAGCGTCGGGTCAGGCCCTGCTTGATCTTCACTTCGGCTCTGGCGTCGCGACGGCTTTTTTACCGGAGCGAAAAGAGTCCACAATCAACATGCCCGCCCCCACACAAATGGCACTGTCGGCAAGGTTAAACGCGGGCCAAAAGTGATCCCGATAATGCACCACAATAAAGTCCACCACATACCCCAGCACCGCTCGGTCATAGAGATTACCAATAGCCCCACCCAGCACCAGAGCCAGAGCCATCAGCTCCCAGCGCTTGGAGGCATCGAGCCGCGCCATCCACCACACAAGGACACAACTGACCACGGCGGCAACAGCACCAAAAAACCAGCGCTGCCAGCCCCCGGCATCACTCAAGAAGCTGAACGCCGCCCCCTTGTTATGCAGCAGGGTAAAATTAAAAAAATCGGTAATCACCCAGGGCACGCCGTAGGTAAAATTCTCACTGACCCAATTTTTACTGAGCTGATCCAGCACAATGATTAATGCTGCCAGACCGTACCACTTCCACACCGATTTATTCACTGTCATAAAGTTTTCAACTATCAGAAACGATCAGCCGCCCAATCAGGCAAACTGACGCTTTTCACCGTCACCGGCAACATTTTCGACACAGCGACCACAGATATCTTCATGCTCAGGTTGTGAGCCAACATCTTCTCGCACATGCCAGCAGCGCGCACACTTGTCGCCATCCGCTTTCGCCACCAGCACAGACAATCCTTCCACGTCCGTCGCTTCGGCACCTGCAACATGAGCGGTAGAGACCTTGGCCCCTGAGGCAATCAGCACAAAGCGCAACTCATCCTGCAGAGCACTTAACTGCTCTGCCAGCTCACCGTCGCAGCACAAAGTGATATCGGCTTCCAACGATCCGCCAATCACACCTTCGCCCCGCTTGGATTCAATCACTTTGTTGACCGCATCCTTCACACCGGCAATAAACGTCCAGTACTCACCCGCCATCGCCGCGTCTTTTGGCAATCTTGGCAAATCATACCACTCGGCGACAAACACATTGCCGGAGCGATCGCCAGGCATTTGCTCCCACAGTTCGTCAGCGGTAAAACTCAGGATCGGAGCAATCCAGCGGGTAAAGGCTTCAATGATATGGTAAAGCGCCGTTTGAGCCGAGCGGCGGGCCACACTGTCTGACTTGGTGGTGTACTGGCGGTCTTTGATGATATCCAGATAGAAACCACCCAGATCCACCACACAGTAGTTGTGCAGCTTTTGATAAATACTGTGGAAGTTGTAGCCGTTGTAGGCGGCAATGATCTCCTCCTGCAACTGAGCAGCACGCTCCATGGCGAAACGGTCCAAAGACAACATGTCTTCCGGCTGCAAAACATCGGTTGCCGGATCAAAACCGTTCAGATTCGACAGCAGGAAGCGTGCCGTGTTGCGAATCCGGCGATAGGAATCTGCCGTACGCTTGAGGATTTCGTCAGAAACTTTCATCTCGCCACTGAAATCCGTCGCCGCCACCCACAAACGCAGCACGTCTGCACCCAGCTCATTCACCACTTTTTGTGGCGACAGCACATTACCCAGCGACTTGGACATCTTGTGCCCCTTGTCGTCCACCACAAAACCATGGGTCAATACCTGCCTGTAAGGGGGTACACCGTTCATGGCCATGGAGGTTTTTAACGAAGACTGGAACCAGCCACGGTGCTGATCGGAACCTTCCAGATACAGGTCTGCCGGGAAACGCAGGTAATCCCGTTTTTCCAACACCGCGTTATGGGTCACACCCGAGTCAAACCACACGTCCAAAGTGTCCGTCACTTTGGAATACAGCTCAGCCTCATCACCCAACAGTTCTGCCGCATCCAGCTCGAACCAGGCATCAATGCCCTGCTGTTCAACTTTCTTTGCGACCGCTTCGATCAGACGACCGGTTTGAGGGTGCAACTCCTGGGTTTCCTTGTGCACAAACAAGGCAATGGGAACCCCCCAGGTGCGCTGACGAGAGATACACCAGTCAGGGCTGGAGTCCAGCATACTGTCGATTCGGGCACGCCCCCAATCCGGAATCCACTGCACACCGTCGACCGCCTGTTTCACTGCCCCCAGCAAATTGTTCTTGGTCATGCTGACAAACCATTGTGGTGTCGCACGATAAATCAACGGGGTTTTGGTGCGCCAGCAATGGGGATAACTGTGGGTCAACTTGGTTTGATAGAGCAAGGCACCACGCTCTTCCAGGGTGGACAGGATTTTCTCGTCCACCTTGTACACATGATCGCCCGCAAACAGCTCCACATCCTGACGATAAAGACCGTTGTCATCGACATAATTCAAGGTGCCGATGCCGTATTTGGCACCCACATTAAAATCGTCAACACCGTGATCCGGCGCAGTGTGAACACAACCCGTACCGGCGTCGGTAGTGACGTGCTCACCCAGCAGAACCGGCAATTGCTTGTCGTAGAACGGGTGCTGCAACTTCAGGCCTTCCAGCGCCTGTCCCTGCACGCGTCCCACCACGCGATAACCTTCAATACCGGCACGCGCCATGACCGACTCGTACAGGGCTTCGGCCATCAACAGGCGCTCGCTGCCCGCCTGCACCACCACATAGTCCAGATCGGCATTCAAGCTGACCGCCTGACTGGACGGCAAAGTCCAGGGAGTGGTGGTCCAGATCACCACCGACACATCCCCTTCACCGCTCAACTCGGGAACCGCTTGAGAAAACACTTCCAAGTCCACCACCTGGTAGCGCACGTCGATGGAACTGGACACCTTGTCCTGATATTCCACCTCCGCTTCCGCCAGCGCAGAGCCACCCACCACACTCCAATACACTGGCTTGAAGCCTTTGTGCAGGTGGCCATTCTCAACAATTTTACCCAGTGAGCGAATAATGTCGGCTTCGAAACCAAAATCCATAGTCAGGTAAGGGTTGTTCCACTCCCCCAAAACCCCGAGGCGCACGAAGTCTTTTTTCTGTCCGTCCACCTGACGTGCAGCGTAGTCGCGACACTTCTGGCGGAAGGTTTTAAAATCCACTTTCGCGCCAGCCTTACCGACTTTTTTCTCAACATTGTGCTCAATCGGCAAGCCGTGACAGTCCCAGCCCGGCACATAAGGGGCGTCATAACCACTCATGGTTTTGGACTTGACAATGATGTCTTTGAGAATTTTATTGACCGAGTGACCGATGTGAATATCACCGTTGGCGTATGGAGGGCCATCGTGAAGAATAAACTGCTCCCGACCGGCACGGGCAGCACGAATGGCTTCATAGAGCTTTCCGTCCTGCCACTTTTTCAACATGCCAGGTTCACGCTGAGCCAGATTGGCTTTCATGGCAAACCCTGTCTTGGGGAGGTTTAACGTCGGTTTGTAATCGGTCATAGTTCCAACAATTGTCGTTTGATGCTCAACGCGGGCTTCGCTCGTAAACGGCTCGGATCGATGAACCTTGGAGAAGCAACGCCTTGAAGATCGGGCTTTTAATATTTCGACCTAAGGCGGAGCCCCGGCCAACGTTTCAGATAACTTTTCGGCTACTGTTCAGTGTTGTTTTCGAAGTACTTGGCACAGCACTTTCAGCAACCTCACAGCAGCTTCAATAAACTCACAATACTGCTCAAAAACTCATAGTACTTTCCAAAAAACGGACAGTACTTTTCAACAAACGGATACTACTTGCAGCGGCCAGCCGTGACAGGCTAGACCGTGGATTCCAGGGCAAAGTACGCCTTCGCCTCATCAATATCCCGATAAATCTGTGCTTTCAGCAGATCTACCGAAGCAAATTTTTTCTCTTCCCGCAGCTTGTGCAAAAATTCTACGGTCAGGATTTTGCCGTACAGCGAGCCCGTAAAGTCCAACAGATGAACCTCCAGGATCGGCTTGATCTTTTCGCCAATGGTGGGGCGGACCCCCACATTGGCCACGCCATCGCAAACACGCCCATCCGGCAAGGTGGCGCGCACCGCAAACACGCCCTGCAACGGGGAACGATAGCGCTGCAAATGCACATTCGCCGTCGGCACACCCAGGGTGCGTCCCAGCTGCTGCCCGTAACCGACATGCCCACTGATGGTGTAGGGCTTGCCCAACAGCCGGGCAGCCTCTTCAAAATTTGCCAGCTCAAGCTGTTTGCGAATCCGGGTACTGCTCACCCGCTCGCCGTCCACCTCAAACGTGTGGGTATCACACACCTCAAACCCCTGTTTTTGCCCCGCTTTCGCCAGGTAGCTGTACCCGCCACAGCGATCCTTGCCAAAGCGGAAGTCGTCACCCACGATCAGGTGTTTGACCCCCAGGCCGTCGACCAGAATCTGCTGCACAAATTCCTCTGCCGAGAGGGAGCGCAGCGCCTGGTTGAACTGCAGGCAGCAGACCCGATCAATGCCCGCCTCGAACAGGGCAAAGGCCTTTTCCCGCAACCGCATTAACCTTGCCGGGGCCTGCTCTGCGGAGAAAAACTCATGAGGTTGAGGCTCGAACACCACCACCACAGAAGGCAAATTGAGTTCAGCGGCTTTTTCCGTCACCTGCCGGATAATCGCCTGGTGACCCAAATGCACGCCGTCAAAGGAGCCTATGGTAACCACACTGCCGTGATGTAAAGGGCGCAGGTTATGCATTCCGCGAATAAAGTGCTGCTGAATTTGGTTCACAGGCTGGCTCAATTGAATTTACGTTCCCGGGCAGTTATGTCCATCATCGGCGGCCACCGAACTCACCAGCGGTGGCAACTAAGAGAAAAACCTCGAAACGGCCACAGCAAGATACTGGCGGGCAGCTCGAATACCCCGATATACAGACGCCGAAGTATACCTCAGATCAGGCCCTCGGGTTAAGTGGCCCAGATCTCAGCGCCAAGCAACGCTTGCGCCTGTTGCAGCCCCCGGACCATCAATGCGCCCCGCGAAAGTCCCGCAGACGCATCCCTGCAGCCAACAAGACCGAGCCGTAGACAACCAACCCGGTCACACACAACAGCGCCAGGGCCACAACTCGCTCTGACCAGAGCCAATCCGCCCAACCCGTCAGCCGTGACATCACCCACAGCAGCGCCACTGCCATCGCCAGATTCGCCACCAACAACTGGAGGATTACCCTGCCCCAGGGCGAAACTGACCGATACACCCCCTGCCTCGACAAACCACGCCACAACAACCCCATGTTAATGAACGCTGACGCAGAGGTCGCCAGCGCCAGCCCCACATGACCAATATTCCAGAGAAAGTAGAATGGCAGCACAAACACCAGATTCAGCACCATGTTGCTGACCATGGCAATTACGCCGATTTTGACCGGCGTTTTCATGTCCTGACGAGCGTAATAACCCGGCGCCAACACCTTAATCAACATAAACGCCACCAGCCCGAGCGCATAAGCCCGCAAGCTGAGGGTGGACATGGCGATGTCCTCAGGCAGTGTTTTGCCGTATTGAAACAGTGTGGTCAAAATGGGTTGAGCCAGGATAATCAGCGCCACCGCCGCCGGCAAGGCAATCAGCAACACCGTTTTCACCGCCCAATCCAGGGTTTGAGAAAACTTAAGCGGGTCTTCACTGGCGTTCTGACGAGACAGGCCCGGCAAGATCACAGTCGCAATGGCGATGGCAAACACACCCAGCGGCAACTCGGCCAAGCGGTCTGAGTAGTACAGCCAGGAAACGCTGCCAGTGGGCAAAAAAGACGCCAACACCGTATCCAGCAACAGATTAATCTGACTGACCGACACCCCAAAAATTGCCGGTGCCATTAAGCCCAGAATGCGTTTGACCCCGTCATCCTGCCAATCCACCTTCGGCCTCGGCATCAACCCCAACCGCACCAGAAAAGGCAGCTGGAACAGCAGCTGAATCACCCCGGCCGCCAATACCCCCCACGCCAGCGCCATCACCGGTGGATCAAAATACGGGGCCGCCAACACCGCGGACGAAATCAAAGCCACATTCAACAACACCGGGGTAAAGGCAGGCACCGCAAAGCGGTCATAGCTGTTGAGAATCGCGCCGGCAAAGCCGGTCATTGAGATCAACAGCAGATAGGGAAAGGTAATTCGAATCATGTCCGATGCCAGCGGAAAACGCACCGGATCATTCAGAAAGCCGGGGGCAAATACGGCCGTCAGCACCGGCGCCCCGATCATCGCCAGCGCGGTTAACAACGTCAGAGTCAACCCCAGACAGCCGGCCACACGATCCAGCAACCCCCTCACCGCCGCCACACTGCCCTGCGCCCGATATTCCGACAACACCGGCACAAACGCCTGTGCAAACGCCCCCTCGGCAAACAGGCGACGCAAAAAGTTGGGTATTTTAAACGCCACAAAGAAGGCATCAGCCCCCGCTTCTGCGCCAATGAAGCGGGCAAAAACCACATCCCGCAGCAACCCCAGCACCCGCGACAGCATGGTCATAACCCCGACCACGGCACTGGACCTCAACAAGCCCGGCGGCTTTGGCAATTCCGGGGCTGTTATCACCTCGCCGTTATCCGGCTCTTGATCCTTGCCTTGCAAGCTCATCTCCAATCGCACACTCAAAATAAGAAAAACAACCCGCCGCCGGCTTTTCACCAAAACCCACTGCGTGCAGTAAAAGCCCGAAGTGTAATGTAAGCCCCGCCCCTGGGCCAGAAAGCCTGAACCTCCAACACCTGATTTGCCGGTGTTTTTCTTGCCTCTGCCCTCCACCAGACCTACAACAGCCCTACAACAGCCACGGATTCCACCCTCAGCCCTGTCTTTTTAGCCACTGCTCACCCACAACGAACTTCAGCCATGAAAGAAACAGCGAGCTTGACATCCAGGCTCCAGCCAAATACTGTACATCCAAACAGTAAACTCACAGGAGCCGAATCATGGCTGTAATTGCCGTTTGGAAATGCGACAGAGACGGAAGTATGTTCGACAACAAAAAAGACGCTGAAGAACACGACAAGATGCTGGAGCTGGCGGCCAACATCACCAGCTTAATCGAACAAGAAGTGGACATTGACGAAAACCTCAGCGAAGCCATTGGCTTATTGCTGGCCAAGCGTCGTGACGCGCTTGCCAGAGCCTGCAAAGGCAAGCCCGAGGTCCTGCTGGAAGAAACCCACGAAACCGACAATGTGACTCCGATCGCGGCTGGACAATAGCCTCCCGCTACCCATCACTCCAAATCAATAAAGAACGGCGTTATCCCTGCCTTTCTCGACGATTTATTGCCCCCTTAAGTTGACACGGGGCAATAAATCGGCATAATGTCGCGTCCTTGATTTGTACCCGAATTTTAACAGGAGCAATACGGTGGCCAATTCACCCCAAGCAAAAAAACGTGCGCGCCAAAACGAAAAGGCACGCAAGCACAACGCTAGCCTGCGCTCCATGGCGCGCACTTACCTCAAAAAAGTAATTGCAGCCATCGAAGCTGGTGACGCAGAACAAGCTAAAGCGGCTTTCACTGCAGCGGTTCCCGTTCTGGATCGCATTGCTGACAAAGGCATTATTCACAAGAATAAAGCCGCTCGTCACAAGAGTCGTCTGAACGCCCAAATTAAGGCCCTGGCTGCTTAAGCCAAGGCATTTCGGGTCAGACACAAAAAAGCCGACTTAAAAGTCGGCTTTTTTGTGTCTGCTCAATCACCTTATTGCCGCAAACACAGGGCGTCCACAGCGACAAGAAACACGGACAGGCCGCCAACTTAAGCCGCCACCGCAGCCCTCGCGACCCATCCGCCCACAAGCCCCCCTAGGCCAACGCCTGACGCAGCACCTCAATCACCCTGCGAGTTTGCTCAACAGTGCCAATGGTGATCCTCAGCCCCAAACGGTTCGCCCCATCCGCCTTGGGACGCACCAGGATCCGGGCTTCCCGCAACGCCAATTCCAGCGCCTGCGGCTCCTCAGGAAAAGTCCACAGGTAATTCGCCGCACTGGGCCAGTAGGCAATCCCCACCTCATCCAGAAAAGACTCCAGCATGGGCTTGGACACCGTCATCACCTCGTCCACATAGGCCAGACTTACATCCGGCGCATCCAGCCCCGTACTCACAGCCACGACGGCAAACTGATTGATATCGTAAGGCCCTCTGACGTTCAGCAGCGCGTTGATGTTGTCCGCCACACTCAAGACATAACCCAGGCGCACCGAAGGCAAGCCCCACGTCTTGGAGAAGGTGCGGGTAATCACAATATTAGGACACTCCAGCAACCGATCCGCCACCGTCACCTTACTGTATTCGAAATAGCACTCATCCACCAAGATGGCGGCGCCAGGAGCAGCTTTGGCAATGCGCACAATCTCGTCCGGAGCCACCAGAGTTCCACAGGGGTTATTGGGGTTAGACACCACCACCACACGGGTTTTCTCCGTCACCGCAGCAATCACCTCTGCCACCGGGTAACCGCCCTCGCGAGTGTATTGCGGCTCAACAATACTCAAGCCCTCAAACCTGGCGCACTGGCCATACATGGCAAAACTGGGGCCGGGAATAATGATCTCATCCCCCGCCTGACAGGCCGAACGAATGATGAGATCAATGCCATGATCCGAGCCATTGGTGATCATCACCTGCCCGGCCTCGACCCCGGCGTAAGCCGCAATCTTTTCGACGATATCGCCGTAGGAGGGGTACATATGCAGGCGCCCGCCATCAATGAACGCGTGCAGCGCCTGACGTATAGGCTCCACCACCTCAATGGTCCGCTCGTTAAAATCCAACAGCGTGTAGGCCACAGGATCCCGCCCCTCCAACGGAGGGGTGTAGGCCGTCATGGCATCAATGTGATCTTTGAATATGCTCATAAAAAGGCAGTCTCGAGTTGCGAGATGCGAGACGCGAGAAAAGGACAACAACCTCTCACCTCAGCATCCGGGGTAAATCCGAATCAGATGGCTCAAGCCCTGGTGAACAGCTCAGCCATCAAAGAACAACCAGGTTATCGCGGTGAATCAATTCCAGCTCATCGACATAGCCCAGGCGGGACTCTATGTCTTCGCTGGGGCGCCCGATGATACGACGGGACTCCTGCACACTGTAGTTGACCAGCCCGCGAGCAACCTCCACTCCCTGAGCATCGACACAGGACACCATGTCGCCACGGTGAAAATCACCCTCAACAGCCCTCACACCCACCGGCAGCAAACTTTTACCTTGCAGCGTCAGCACCCTGACCGCGCCATCATCCAGCACCAGTCGCCCCTTCACCTGCAGGTGACCGGCCAGCCAGCGTTTGCGCGCCGCCTGTGGCTGCTGATCAGCGGTCAACAAGGTTCCCAGTGCTTCGCCCTGCTGCAGCCGGGTCACCACATTGTCGATACGACCACCCACAATCACCGTGTGAGCCCCGGACCGTGCCGCCAGGCGCGCCGCCCGCACCTTGGTAATCATGCCGCCGCGCCCCAACTTGCCACCGTCGCCCGCACGGGCATCCAGACTGGTGTCGCTGGCCTCAGCCTCACCAATCAAACTGGCGTCGGGATTGGAGCGCGGATCAGCGGTATACATACCATCCTGATCGGTGAGAATAACCAGCACTTCGGCCTCCACCAGATTGGCCACCAGGGCCCCCAGGGTATCGTTATCACCAAAGCGGATTTCGTCCGTCACCACCGTGTCGTTTTCATTCACGATCGGAATCACACCCAGACCGGTTAAAGCTCGCAGGGTCGAGCGCGCATTCAGATAGCGCTGGCGATTGGACAGGTCGTCGTGGTCCAGCAGCACCTGCGCGGTATTTATGCCGTATTTTTGAAATTCCTGCTCATAGGCCTGCACCAGACCGGTTTGACCCACCGCAGCAGCGGCCTGCAACTCATGTATAGCGTCCGGACGCTCGGTCCAGCCCAGCCGGGTCATGCCCGCCGCCACCGCGCCGGACGACACCAACACCAGCTCGATACCCTGCTTTTGCAAATGAGACAGCTGCTCAACCCAGCCAGCAATGGCCGCCACATCCAGCCCCTGGCCATTGTTCGTCAACAGCGCACTGCCAATTTTGACCACCCAGCGACGCGTCGCGGGTAACTGCTCTCGAATACTCATCCCAACAGATTCACTCGCATCTCTTTATCTACCCTCTAGTGACTAGTCACTAGCCTGGATGTTAAGGCACATACTCAAAATCGACGTCGCAATCGTCGTCATCGAAATCGTCGTCATCATCCTTCCCGGCCAAACGCTGGGCACGGTGACGGGCACGCAACTCCTCAATACGCTCACGAGCCTCTTCCTGCATGGCATCCTGCATAGCCGTTTCAGCCTCCGCCAACTCAGGATCAGTCCTCTCGGCATCCCAGCGCTCTTCCAGATAATCCAGCACCTTGCCACACAACTCCTGGGTACCCTGCTTGTTAATGGCAGAGATACGGAACACCGGCCCTTCCCACCCCAGCTGATCAACCACTTCCTGACAGCGCGCTTCAGCCTCTTCCGGCGGCAACAAATCCACCTTGTTCAACAACAGCCAGCGATCGCGCTTGGCCAGTGTCGGCGAGAAGTCACCCAGCTCATCGATAATGGCCTGCGCATTGTCAGCGGGGCTGGAACCGTCAAACGGTGACATGTCGACCAGGTGCAGCAAGATGCGGCAACGGGTCAAATGCTTGAGGAAACGAATCCCCAGACCTGCCCCCTCAGACGCTCCCTCAATCACACCCGGGATATCCGCCACCACAAAACTTCGGTGCGCCTGCACCTTGACCACGCCCAAATTAGGCACCAGCGTGGTAAACGGGTAATCGGCCACCTTGGGCTTGGCGGAAGACACCGCCCGAATAAAGGTGCTTTTGCCCGCATTGGGCAGGCCCAGCAACCCCACATCGGCCAACACCTTAAGCTCCAACTTCAGATTGCGCTCTTCACCCGGCTGCCCCGGCTTGGTCTGGCGCGGGGCGCGGTTGACCGACGACTTAAAGCGCGCATTGCCGATACCGTGAAACCCACCGCGAGCCACCATCAGGCGCTGACCCGCCTCAGTCAAATCGCCCAGCTTTTCCTCGGTGTCGGTATCCAACACCGTGGTTCCCACCGGCACCTTCAAAATCAAATCGGCACCCTTGGCGCCGGTGCAGTTGGCACCGCGGCCAGACTGACCGCTCTCGGCGCGATACTTGGGCTGGTAGCGATAATCCACCAGCGTATTCAATTCACTGTCCGCCTCCAGGAAGACGCTGCCGCCATCGCCGCCGTCGCCGCCGTCGGGCCCACCCTTGGCCACGAACTTTTCCCGCCAAAAGCTCATGCAGCCATTGCCTCCACTGCCTGCAGCCACATAAATTGGCGCTTCATCAACAAACTTCATGAGCTTTCTCCGGAATTCAACAGCAACATACCCAGTATACAATCAATACCAGGCAACATTGCGAGGCCATACAGACCTCGCAGCAACCCGACCCAGCAGCCTCTAGGGCGCCTCAGGTCAGGACGTATAATTTAAGGCGCGCCAGCTCAGGCGGGCGCACATTCCGACAGATCCACCCTCAAACCACCCCATGGTGGCGAGATTTTTTGGACCGTCCAAACGCAAAAGCCCCATCATAGATGACGGGGCTTTTGTTCAGGCTGGGGACCAAGCCCCCAAACCAGCATCTCAGTGCCGTTGCGACTTAAGCAGCAACGATACTGACAAACTTACGGTTTTTCTCGCCTTTCACTTCAAACTTCACAACGCCATCGGCTTTTGCGAACAAAGTGTGATCTTTACCAATACCTACGTTGTCACCGGCATGGAACCTAGTTCCGCGCTGACGCACCAGGATATTGCCAGCAATTACAACTTGACCGCCGAAACGCTTAACGCCCAGTCGCTTACTCTCTGAGTCGCGACCGTTACGAGTACTACCACCAGCTTTCTTGTGAGCCATGATTCAAACTCCTTCAAATGAATTCTTAAAAAGTTAGCCTTAAAGAGAATTAACCCTTAATACCCGTGATCTTCACCTCGGTGTACCACTGACGGTGACCTTGGCGCTTCATGGAGTGCTTACGACGACGGAACTTGATGATTTTCACCTTGTCACCGCGACCGTGGCTAACCACCTCTGCAGTTACTTTAGCGCCTTCAACAACCGGTGCACCGATTTTGATGTCTTCGCCATTAGCAACCAGAAAGACTTCGTCGAACTCAATTGTTTCGCCAGTAGCGACTTCAATTTTTTCCAGCTTCAGGGTTTCGCCTTCCACTACGCGGTGCTGTTTACCACCACTTTTAAATACAGCGTACATGTACATGCTCCAATTAGACATTGGACGACACGAAGCAGCGCCAGAATCACCTGGGACACTTTAGAAAAGGCTTGCGTCGTATACCTAACTCAGTTCAGTTCCCGCTAACCACACCCGTCAATTGAGTACAGCTACCGGCAGGGGCGCAGATTCTACGGCAAAGATACCCAGCCCGCAAGCCTCAAATTACCCCCACCGCCCGCCATGAGGGCCTTTGCGGACCGGAAACAGCCTCCGATACAGGCCGGTGTAAACATCGGCCGCGTAAACACAGGCCCGCGGGCATAAAACCACCGGCCCGCTTGACACCATTCCCCCTCCCCCCTAGCATGCCGGACTACATCGCTTTTTTACGTCATTTCTGGATTTAACCCCCCATGCTTCCTTTTCATAAAGCTGTTGAAGGTGATTTTAGCGCCGTCAATCAACTGATCATTGATCAACTGCACTCCGACGTTGATCTGGTTGAAAACATCGGACATTACCTGGTGGAAGCCGGGGGAAAACGTCTCAGGCCCCTGCTGGTGCTCCTGACCGCAAACGCACTGGGCTATCCAAATACCGGCAACAAGCATCTGGATCTGGCGGCCATCATCGAGTTTATTCACACCGCCACCCTGCTTCATGACGACGTGGTGGACATCTCCAGCATGCGCCGCGGCCGTCTCACCGCCAACGCCAAATGGGGTAACGCCCCCAGCGTGCTGGTGGGAGACTTCCTGTACTCCCGCGCGTTTCAGATGATGGTGGCCATCGGCAACATGGACATCATGCAAATCCTGTCCGACGCCACCAACACCATTTCCGAAGGTGAGGTTCAGCAGCTGGTCAACGCCAAAGACCCCAGCGTCAGCGAAGCGAATTACCTGGATGTTATCTACAAAAAAACCGGGGCCTTGTTTGAGGCCGCCTGCGAGACCGGCGCCATTCTGTCTGGCGCCAACGACACGCAACGCAACGCACTGAAACGCTATGGCTACCACATTGGCCTGGCGTTCCAACTGGTCGACGACGCCCTGGACTACGAAGGCAACGCCGCAGCACTGGGGAAAAATGTCGGGGACGACCTGGCAGAAGGCAAACCCACCCTGCCACTGATATACGCCATGCGCGAAGGCACCAGCGAGCAGGCGGAAATCATTGCCAATGCCATCCGCAACGGCGGCATCGATCAACTGGAGTCGATCGTCAACATTGTGCGCGAAACCGGCGCCCTGCAATACACCACCGACAGCGCCCACGAACAGGCCGACCTGGCCATCGCGCAACTGGACCATTTGCCGGAAAACCCTTTCACAAAGGCCATGATCGAGCTGGCAAAATTCTCCATTGGGCGCAATTATTAAACCACTGAGTTAAATCACTGAGTCGTCGACATAATAGAAGGCTGACCGCTAGTGAGCGCTGAAGAATGAAAACTGAACCGCCCGGCGTGCTACCGAGGCGGCTCTTGAGGCGTCAACACACCGCTACTGACGGCCAGCCAGCAATACAACAGACACCACAAACAAAAACCGGCGTGAAGCGATGCACACCATCCCCACACACCAACCGCAAAGATGCCAAACTCACAGAACCAGACCTAAACACACCACACGACTGACCAAGAGGCACTGTCATTCATGGAAGTTACTGACCCCAAAGCCACTCTGTCACAGCACCTCCCTCACTGGGAACTCCTGAACGCGCACAAACAAGCCTGGACCAGCAGCCTCAGTGAGCTTTTTGCCCTCGACCCACATCGGGCAGAACATTATTCGCTGGAAGTCGGCTCACTGTTTCTGGACTACTCCAAGTCGCACCTCAACGAAACCACCATCAAGCACTTACTCGCGCTGGCCGATGATTGTCAGCTCCAGCAGGCGATTGACAGCCTGTTTACCGGCAAACACGTCAACAACACCGAAGATCGCCCGGCCTGGCACAGCGCCCTCCGGCAACAACCGGACTCAACGCTGCCCGCCTCATCGGTAAGTGGCGACATTGCCGCGGCCAAAAAACAAATGGCCGAATTTGTAAAAAACCTCCACGATGGCAGCTGGAAAGGGCATTCCGGCCAAACCATCACGGACGTGGTCAACATTGGCATTGGCGGCTCTGACCTCGGCCCCCGCATGGTGTGCAAAGCACTCTCGGATTTCCATTTGCCGCAGGTGAATGTGCATTTTGTCGCCAACATTGACGGTGCCGAAATCTACCACACCCTGAAACAGCTCAATCCCGAGACCACCCTCTTCATCGTCGCGTCAAAGTCCTTCAGCACCCTGGAGACTCTGGAAAACGCCAAGACCGCGCGCCACTGGATCATCAGCAACGGCTGCTCCATCGACAACCTGAAACGGCATTTTGTGGCGATCAGCACCAACACTAAAAAAGCCACCGAGTTCGGCATTGATGCCGACAACATCTTCCCCATGTGGGACTGGGTCGGTGGGCGCTACTCGCTGTGGTCCGCCATCGGCCTGCCGATTGCCATCGCGGTGGGCTGGCAGGCGTTTGAAGCCCTGCTGGAAGGGGCCGCAGAGATGGATGAACACTTCGCCACGGCGGAATTCAAACACAACATGCCCGTGATCCTGGCTTTCCTTACCTTTTGGTACAGCCAATTCTGGGAGGCAAAAAGCCAGGCTGTGTTACCTTATTGCCACCAACTGCAGCGCTTTCCGGATTTTCTGCAGCAGCTCGACATGGAAAGCCTCGGCAAGTCCGTCAACCGGGATGGGCAGCCCACCCACTACGCCACTGGCATCGCCATCTGGGGCACGGAAGAAAGTAACGGCCAGCATTCGTTCCACCAATTGTTTCATCAGGGCACCCAAATGATCCCGGTGGACTTTATCACCAGCCTGCAACCCAACCATCCCCATACCAATCAACACCAACAGCTGCTGGCCTGCTGCCTGAGCCAAAGCCAGGCCATGCTGGAGGGCAAAACACTGGCGCAGGCACGCCAGGAGCTGCTCGACGACGGCCAATCCAAAGCCGATGCCGACCGCCTCGCCCCCCACAAAGTCATTCCCGGCAACCGCCCCAGTAACACGCTGCTACTGGACCAGCTCACCCCTCGCTCACTGGGCAGCCTGATCGCCCTGTATGAACACAAGGTCTATGTCCTGAGTGTGCTGCTGAACATCAACGCCTTTGACCAGTGGGGTGTCGAACTGGGCAAACAGTTGGGCACCACCATCGCCGGCGCGCTGAAGAGCGGGCAACTGCCCGAGCACTGGGACAGTTCAACCCGCGCCCTGGCGGAACGTATCCTCAGCCGCTGATCGGTTCTCCGGGGCGAGCGCCACTCGTCCCGGGACCAGCCACTGGCCGCCCTCTCAACACCCTCGGCAACCGGCCTGGCGGATCCCTCTTTTTCTAATACCCCCGGCTGCCGGAAAACGGTAAACTGCTCCTTTTGCCAGCGGTGTCCTTCCCCCCACATGCTCACTCCCGAACTGAAAAAAACCATCCAGACGGCTTACACCGAGTTTCTCAACAACAAGCAGCTCAAGGCCCGTTACGGCCAAAAGCTGATGATTGCCGAGATTGCCAAGACGCTCGGCGGCATTCACCTGGATGACGAAAACGTGCGCGATACTGAGGGCCACGTCTGTGTCGTGGAAGCAGGTACCGGTACCGGCAAAACCGTGGCCTACCTGCTCGCAACCCTGCCGATTGCCAAGGCACTGGGCAAAAAAGTCATCATCTCCACCGCCACCGTGGCGCTGCAGGAACAGATCGTTAACAAAGACATCCCGGAAGTCCTGCGCCACAGCGGGCTGAATTTCAAGGTCTCGCTGGCCAAAGGGCGCGGGCGCTATTTGTGCCTGACCAAACTCGACAACATGCTCAGCAGCAGCGATCTGGCCAGCAACCCCACCCAGGCCCTGTACGAAGACGAACTGCCGCAAGTGGGAGAACAGAGCGTCAGGATTTACCAGTCCATGATGGATGCAATGGCCGCCAATCAATGGAACGGCGATCGCGACGAATGGAAAGACGGCGTGCAGGATGAAGACTGGCAACGGGTCACCACCGACCACCGCCAGTGTACCGGCCGCCGCTGCGCCAACGTATCCGCCTGCAGTTTTATGAAAGCGCGGGACAACCTCGGCAGCGTCGACTGCATTGTCACCAACCACGACCTGGTGCTGGCTGACCTGGCTCTGGGCGGCGGCGCCATTCTGCCCAAGCCGGAAGACGCCATCTATATTTTTGACGAAGGCCACCACCTGCCCGACAAAGCCCTCAATCACTTCGCCCAGCACAGTCGCCTGATGAGCACCAGCAAGTGGCTGGAGCAGAGCCAAAAGCCCGTGGCCAGCTTACTGGCTCAAATCAGCGGCGCCGGCAATGTGGACCGGTTCGGCGAGCAGCTGCCCGCCGCCATGCTCGACGCCAAACAGGAACTGGATAAAGTGATCCCCATGTTCCAGTCGCTGGCGGACACCATCAACCCCACCGACCACACCCCTCGGCACCGCTTCGAAGGCGGAAAAATTCACCCCGAGATGCAAATGGCCTGCGTCGACATCAAGCGCTCTTTTGATCGTCTGGCGGACTTATTGAGCAAAATGGCCAACGAAATCAACGAGTCCATGGAAGATGCGCACTGCCCGGTCCCCAAGGTGGACCTGGAAAACGCCTTCCCCACCATCGGCATCTGGCAATCGCGGGCCGAAGCCAACAAAGACCTGTGGGCCAGCTACGCGACACCGGATGGCGAGGGCTCTGTGCCTAAAGCGCGCTGGTTCACCCTGGTGGAACAGGGCGGCAACCTGGATTTTGAAGTTTGCTCCAGCCCCATTCTGGCCGCTCGCACCCTCGAATACGGACTCTGGAAACAGTGCTGCGGGGCGGTCGTCACCTCGGCCACGCTCACCGCGCTGGGCCATTTTGGTCGCTACCAAATGCGCGCGGGCACACCCGCTGACAGCCAGTACCATGTGGTTCCCAGCCCCTTCGATTTTACCAAGGCCGGGCTACTGAGGGTTCCCTCAAACGCCACCGACGCCAGCAACGCCAGCGATCACACCCTCTCCATTGTTGACTCACTGCCGGAAATTCTCGACATCAACGAAGGCAGCCTGGTGCTGTTTTCCTCCCGCCGTCAAATGCTGGAGGTCTTTGATGCCTTGCCGGTGGATTGGCAGGACATTATTTTGGTACAGGGTGACCGTTCCAAGCAGGCCTTGATTGACGAACACAAACAGCGCATCGACAATAAAGAAGGCAGTATTATTTTCGGCCTGGCCAGTTTTGCCGAAGGTGTGGACCTGCCTGGTGACTACTGCCGCCATGTGGTGATTGCCAAGATTCCTTTCGCCGTACCGGATGATCCTGTGGAAGCCTCACTGGCGGAATGGATCGAAGCTCGTGGCGGCAACGCGTTCATGGAGATCAGTGTGCCCGACGCGGCCATCAAACTGGTTCAGGCTTGTGGGCGGCTGTTGCGGACCGAGTCCGACACCGGCACGGTCACCCTGCTCGACCGCCGGGTCGTCACTCGCCGCTACGGCACGGCGATCCTGAATTCCCTGCCACCGTTCAGCCGGGACATGACTTAAATCCCGTGCCAATTGGCAGAACACTCGGATTCACGTGAGGTTATGGAATAATGACAGCACAACTGACCAACACGCTTCTGAGCATCGAAGCCGAGCTTAAAGCCATTGGGTTGTGGGCTGAAACGCCGCCCTCCGAAGCCGCACTGGCCAGTACACAGCCGTTCTGTGTTGACACCCTCAGCCTTCCAGAATGGCTGCAGTTTATCTTCCTGCCCCGCATGCGCATGCTGCTGGATGCCGGTCTGGCGCTGCCTTCAGAATGCGGTATCGCGCCCATTGCCGAAGAGTTCTTCAAGCACGCCGCCGCCAACGGGCAATACATCATTGCCCTGCTGGTGCAGGTGGATCAATTATTGAGTGAGGTCGAGCTCTAATCGCGCACAACTCATTGATGCCTTCAACGCCATGCCGCCGGCGAAAGAGCTATACTTCAAACAAACTTGCCCACCCGTCGCCAGAGCACTCTTCTGACCGGGCCGGCACGGTTAACCCCTGCATCAGTGTGTTAATCGCTGCAGCCGTGAGCAACATCAACCACTCTTTAGCCACATACCAATGAGTCCAGAAGAGCCCATGTTGGCCTCCGCCGCCATCCGCCATGAAGACCTAATCGCCTGCCCTTCATGCGATAACCTCACGGCCATCCCGGCACTGCAGCACGGCGATGCGGTATTCTGCCGCCACTGCAACCATCCCCTGACTCAATACCAGCATAACGCCTACGATCAGGTCATCGCCTACGCCGTCACCACTTTGATTTTGTTTGTGATTGCCAATACCAGTGCCTTTTTAACCCTGCAGGCAACCGGCTCCGAAAACCTGATGACACTCCCCGGTGCCCCGCTCGCCTTTTACGAGCGCGGCATGCCGGTGCTGGCCTTCATTGTCAGCAGTGTTATTTTAACCCTGCCCTTCCTGCACACCCTGTTGGTGCTCTTGGTTTACGTACCGCTAAAACTTGGCAAACCCACCGCCTGGCTGATCCTGTCAGGCCGTCTGGTGTTTATCATAGCGGCCTGGTGTATGGTCGACGTGTTCCTGATCGCGCTGGTGGTCAGCCTGGTCAAACTTCGCACCATGGCAACCATCACCCTCGGCATCGGCTTCTGGGCTTACGTGGGTTTTGCCATCAGTTTCACCTTGATGATTTCACACATCGACCGACTGCAGTGCTGGCGGGCGATTGATGCCCTCATGAATCCGGGCCCGCGGACCCTCAAACCACCACCCGACCCTTTGACACACACTCAAGCGACTGAGGCAAAAGGCTCATGAGCCACCAAACCGCGAAGTCCCAGGGGTTAGTCTCCTGTCATGAATGTTATAAAGTCAGCCCCGCCGGCAGCCACCTCTGCCCCCGCTGCCACGCTCATTTACACCCGCGCAAGACAGCCAGTGTGCAACGCACAATGGCTTTATTGATCACCGCGACCCTGCTGTATATTCCAGCCAACATTTTCCCCATCATGATCACCAGCCAGTTCACCGATGCTGAACCCAGCACGATACTGGGAGGCATATTCATTCTGGTCCAGATGGAAGCCTACCCGGTGGCGTCCATCATTTTCATCGCCAGTGTCATTGTCCCCCTGGCCAAATTGATCGCGCTGTATTTTTTATGCTGGTATGCCACCCGTGGCAGCACCGCCAATCTGAGGCAGAAAACACAATTGTTTCGCATCGCCGAGTTCATGGGGAAATGGTCGATGGTCGATGTGTTTGTGGTATCGATTCTGGTTGCCCTGGTACAGTTGCAGGGCATCATGGGCGTAGAACCGGGCATTGCGGCGCTGTCCTTTTCGGGCGTGGTTATCATCACAATGATAGCGGCAGAGAGTTTTGATACGCGACTGATGTGGGATCGGCTGGCAGCGCACAACAACGAAGTGTTTACTGATACAGTGGCTGATAACACCCCCCTTTAGCGAATGTCTGACTCACCACCGGGAGCGCGAGCACAATCATGGAGTGTCTTAATGATGGAGTGTCTTAATGAGTGAAACCGAGCCGACCATTCGGCCCAAAAGAGCGATATCGAAAGTTTGGCTCATCCCCCTGGTCGCATTGGCGCTGGGGGTCTGGATGCTGTTCTACGGCTACACCAATCAAGGCCCTTCATTTCAGATTCAGTTCAACAACGCCGATGATTTGGTCGCCGGAAAAACCAAGATCAAACTGCTCAGCGTCGATGTTGGCATGGTCGAATCGATTGGCTTAAACCCGGAGGCAAATGGGGTGATCGTCAATGCCACGCTGGACAAGAAGTACAGTGATTTACTGAAACAAGACACCCAGTTCTGGGTTGAAAGGGCCCAGATTGGCACCAGTGGCGTCAGCGGTTTAAGCACCCTGCTGTCCGGTGCTTACATCAAGCTGTTGCCGGGCACGAGCAAGCGAAAACAACACACTTTCACCGGTCTGGAGTCCGCACCGCTCACCAATGTCAACGCCCCCGGTGTGCGTCTGGTCCTGACCAGCAAAAAATCCTCCGCTGTCAGCACCGGCAATCCGGTGTTGTTTAACGGCTATGTGGTGGGCGGCGTCGAGAGCAAAACCCTCGACGAAACCACCCAGACCATCAAATATGATGTGTTTATCAAGGCTCCCTACCACCAGCTGGTGACCGATAACGTTCGCTTTTGGGACGTCAGCGGCATTGCCATGCGCGCTTCGGCCAAAGGTTTTGATGTTCACATGGGGTCGCTGGACACCCTGCTCGCCGGCGGGCTGTCCTTTTCCCTGCCTCCCGACACCCCTCCTGGCGAGCTAGCCCGCGACGGCAAAGAGTTCCACCTCTACACGTCACTGGAAGAAACGCTGGAAAAAGTGTATCGGCACAAGGTGCGGTATGTGATTTCATTCAACCAGCCCGTCGGAGGGGTTGCCCCCGGGGCTCCCGTGGTTTTCCGCGGCATACCCATTGGCCAGGTCGAACGAGTGCTGCTGAAAGAAATGATGACCGGCCCCACCGGCAAAGGTGCCGCCATCCCGATATTGGTTCACATCGAACCCGGGCGGCTTGAACTGGGAGACAGCGAGGCCTCTGCGGAACACCTCAAAGAGTTGATCGAAAAAGAAGTCCGCAGCGGTTTGCGAGCCTCCCTGAAAACCGGAAATTTGATTACCGGCAACCAGCTTGTGAGTCTGGATTATTACCCCAATGTCGAACACGCAGAGCTCGGTCAGTATGAACAATACGCTCAGATACCCACCACCCCCGGCAGCCTGGCACAACTGCAGGAGTCGGCCTCTATGCTACTCGATAAATTCAACCGCCTGCCCATCGAAGATACCATCATCAGCGCCAACCAGGCCATCGGCCAGCTCGACGCATCGCTGCTCTCGCTGGAACAACTGCTGCAATCCGAAGGCGTGCAAACTCTGCCCTCACAATTAAACAGCAGTCTCAATGAGCTCAATTCCACCCTGAAAACCTGTCCGGATCCCTGAACAACACGGCACGGTTACTGCCCGGGGCGAATCAGGAAGACATCATACCCGAGGCCAAAACACCATGAAGCCAGTCACCTCGCAGCCAGCCAGCAGACACCTCTCGCACAACCGGACCCGGGTGCTGAAAAGAGGGGTATACGCCGGCCTCACCCTGTTGACCGCAATGACACTGAGTGCCTGCCTGTCTAGTGATGCTCCGGAGGTACACTACTATCTGTTGCGCTCAGATGCCCAACCAGAGGCCGTTACCCAAAAGCCCCTGGCACATGTGCGTCTGGCACCGGTGAAAATTGCCCCCTATTTAGACCAGGCCGGGATCGTACTGCAAACGGCTAACGAACGAGTGAGCATTGCTCAAAACCATCTCTGGAGCGAGCCCCTGAGTTTCAGCCTCAACAACTTTTTGAGCCGGGAGATTTCAGCCGCCTACGGTCGGCAGATCATCGGCTCGTCGTCCCCCAGCGGGGACAGCCAATGGGTCGTGAACGTCAATATCGATCAACTGCACGGTCATCAGTCAGGCGACGTGCTGCTGGTCGCTCACTGGGCCCTGAGCGCAGAGCCGAAGCAGGCGGGAAAACTGACCTATTACACCTTCTCGCAATCCCAACCTTTAACCGCGGATGGTTACGATGCGCTGGTGAGTGCGGAAAAACAACTGCTGATCAAACTGGCCGGGGCCATTGCGAACTCACTGCCCCGGCCAACCGCATCCGCGCTATAACGGCTTATGCCCTGTAACAACTTAGGTTCAAAAACGCCTTAGGCTCAATAACAACTTAAGCATCACTCAATCTTCACGACTGAGCATGTATTTCGCCACGGCCAGACGGGTTTCTGCATCCAGGTACGACTGCGGGGGCATTTCAGGGTAGTCCTGACGTTTTTTGATCGGCGCCGCAATGTAATTGGCCAGGCCTTCGGGGTTGTCCATATACAACGCCTGGATTTGCTGAACCGGTGGGCCGATCATGCGACCGGTGTAGGTATGACAGCCGGTACAGATGCCCAGGTAGGCGACCTTGCCGCGCTCACTGGGGTCAATCTCGCGGGGCGGCACCGGCGTATCCAGCAAATAGGTGACGACCTCATCGGTGTTGGTAAAGTCACACAAACCAAAATCACCAATCCCCACCGTGTTGTAGCGATGCCGGTTGATGATGCAGCTGTCGCTGCCCCCACCGACATGGACAATGTCCGCCGGGCCGGTTTTCAATTCCGTCAGCATTAACGCCTTCACTTCATCGATGGTCTGGTAGCCATTATTCATCATCAGGTTATCGAGAATCGCCACACGGTCCGGATTGGGCTCAGAGCCCACATCGATGGTGACATTGGGCGCATTGTGGTGATCGGTGATCATGATACCGGCGGTTTTGTGGTCAGTGATGATGTTGCCTTCCACAATCACATCGTCGGCGGCCATGATTAAAATGCCGGTACCGGCCGGAATGCCCGATACGGTTGAGCCCGGCGCCCCGAAATTGTGGTGGTTATTGCCGATGATAAAGTTGTTGCGGATGATCACGTCAAACGTGGTTTTGATGGGTAATCCCGGCGTGATGAATGCCAGCACGCCGCCGGTGTTGTTGTGTACATAATTGTTTTCAACAATGGCATGGCGGCTGTTTTCAATCTCGATACCGGCCACGCTGTCGAACACATCGTTATGCGCCACATGAATGTTATCACTCATGCCCACGTAGATGGCGGCATCCTCAATACCCGAAATAACATTGTGCTCCACAATACCGTTTTTCCCCAGCTGGGGGAAAATGCCGTAGACGCCGGTGTCGACAATCACATTATTGCGGATTTCAAAATTGTTGCCCGCCTGGCCCATGATGCCGTTGCCCTTGTAGCGGGTGATGCGAAAATTTTCCACCACAATGTTGTTGCCCGAGTAAAGCACCGCATCGTTGAGGCGCTCTTCACCGTCCAGCGTCGCGCGCTTGCCCGCCTCGATAACGCCCACCAAGCGAATGCTGTCCTTATCGATATACACCGTTTCATGATAGGTGCCCGGCATCACCTGAATGGTGTCACCCGGCTGCGCCTGGGTGACCGCCGCCTGAATAGACTCCCCCTCATTGATCACCCAGGTTTTGCCATCGTGCACCGAGTGGTCCAGCGCACGGCTGTTACCCACCCCCTCACCGCCTGCGTCACGGACTTCAGCATCCGCCGTTTTATCGTAGCCGCCAGTGAAACTGCTGCCTTTGGCTGCGTTGGTTATCACCGTCGCCTGCCCGCTTTGTTGACCAAAATACAGCCCCCCGCCAAACGCGGTGGCGATCAGAAAGGCCCCGAGAATTTTTCCTGTGTTCATCGTTATTTTTCCTTTTGAGGTTTCAACCTGGGTTCGGTCAATGTGAGTTGAGGGTGCTTATCCGATTCCGGTGACGGCAGCGGCAATATCAGCCCGGACGGTAATGCTGCCGGCATGGATGGCTTAAAGGTTTCATCGGTCAGGGTTTTCATAAAACTGACAATCAGGTCCAGTTCGGCGCTGGTTAAATTCGGTTCCCATATGTGCCAGTGCAACTGCATCTCCACCCCCTCAGGCACGGCATGCCCGCGCCCGTCATTGTAAAATTCGGTCGCCTCACGCAGAGTCGAGAAAGCCCCGGAGTGCATGTAGGGCGCGGTTAACTCAATGTTGCGCAGGGTCGGCACCTTGAACCCGCCCTTCAGCTTTTTCTCATGAAAGGTTGCCTCGGCCCCCACATCCAAGGGCCGACCCTCGGGCTCGGGTGTGCCAATGACCGCGATTTGGTTGTTGGTAAACAGGGGCGGTGTATGACACTCCGAGCAGCGTGCAACGAAGGAGCGAAACACGTTCAGACCCGCAATTTCATCTGCATTAAGGGCTGCGTGATTACCGTGCGCGTATTGGTCGTAGCGGCTGTTGAGTGAGATCAAGGACGACTGGAACGCTGCCAGCGAGGTGTAGACAGCCTCCAGCGTGATACCACCAGCCTGAGGAAACGCTTGCGCAAACAGCGTTTGATACGCCGGAATACCCGTCAGGGTGGCCAGCAGATGCGCTTCGGTATTGCCCATTTCGTCGGCGGCATAAAGCGGGCCCCGGGCCTGCTGCTCCAGGGAGTCGGCTCGGGCGTCCCAGAACAAGCTGGATAAGAACGCACTGTTCCACAGCGTCGGGGCTGAACGTTTCCCCAATTGCCCTTTTACCCCCACCGATAGCGCCATGCCATCGGCAAAGCCTTTATCCGGCTGATGACAGCTGGCGCAGGCCACCGTACCGTCACCCGACAGCGCCGGATCAAAAAACAGGTAGCGACCCAGGTCAATTTGCTGGGGCGAGAAACCGTCGCGATAGGCTGGCAGGCCGGTCTGGGTACCACCCACCCCTCGATTCTGGGTGGAATCGTAAAATTGATACACACTGCGCAACTCGCAGCGGTACGCCTGGGTTTTGGGGTTGATGGTGCGTTCAAAACCCGGCGGGCAGTGCTCACTCAACCGCCAGCGCTCGGTGTGGCGCGGCGGATCCAGCGCCACCGTATCGGCCGGCGGCGAGGCTCCAACCACGGCCGACAGCAATGCCCACAACCCCAGCAGCCCCAACGGGATCACTGTCCACCCTGCGCCTTTGCGACCCTGTGCCGTCATCGAACGCCTCCCCTCACGGTTGAGCCGTGATAAAGGCAATCACGTCCGCCAGTGTTTTCGCATCCGGCAAGCTGGTGGCCATCATCTTCATCTGTCGACCCAAGCGATCTTCTTTGTGGGTACCCCGCACACCTTGAGCAAAATGCTGAAATTGACGCTGAAGGTATGCCCCGCTTAACCCCGCCAGACGCGGGGCGTGCATCAGGGGGTTACCCTGCGCCTGAGCGCCGTGACATCCGCCACAGGAGGCGTTGTAATAATTGGCGCCACGCCGCAAATCCCCATCGGTTGCCACAGCCGAGGAGGACGGACTCAGTTCAGACAGATAGGCCATTAAAGCTTGCAGCTGAGCGTCACTGAGCGATGCCACCACCGACTGTGCTGTGGCCGCCATCATGGCGCCTTGGGCATCTCTGGGGTCGCGCCCCCGCAAGCCGGACTGAAAATGCTGGAGCTGGCGAGAGAGATAGTCGGCCTGCTGACCGGCCAGCGAAGGTCCGATCTCGGCCCCTCTGGCATCAGCACCATGACAACTGCTGCACTGGGACTGAAACACCACCGCGGCCGCCGAGGGCTCACCCGCATGAGAAACCACCGCCGCCACGGTGAACAGAACACTGATCCACAAGGGAAATCTTCGAAGCTCCAACACTGAACCACCATCGGTTATTAAACTGATGAGGTCAGCATGTCGCTACAGGCCAACCGCGTCCTATGGATTTCAAAATTCGTCATAGAAATGCCTCGTTTCGGGTGCTGTGGATGACGAATTTTTGAAATTCGTCATCGCGAGCCTTGCAGACCACCCGTGATCACCGTCTAAGTTGGCCCTGACGATACTCGGTGGGCGTCTGCCCAAACGCCTCTTTAAAGGCCTTGTTGAAAGAGCTTAACGAGCGATAACCGGTATCCAGTGCAATATTCAGAATCGCTTCATCCGGCTTCAAGGGATCCGCCAGGCGCTCGCTGGCTTCGCGAATGCGGTAGGTGTTGAGAAAATCATTAAAGTTGCGGTAGCCCAATCCGGCGTTGATGACCTTGCGCAACCGATATTCCGGCAGTGACAAACTGGCTGCCAGTTGACCAATCGTGAGCCCCATTTGACGGTAGACCCGTTCATGTTCCATTAGCTGGGTAAGCTGCTGTAACAACGCTTCAGGGACCGGCTCCAGCCCCCCTGCACCCGCAACGTCAACATCGCGCGCCACCACCGGCTGAAATTCATCGGCGTTCGCGGGTGGTCTGTTACCCCCCTCTTGCGGGACCACCTCCGAACAGGCCCGGTTGCTATGGCCAGCCACCGCGTCATCCAGCACCGCGCTGCCGTCCGGCACGACAGGCACCCGAGGAACCGCTGGACCCGCACTGATGCCGCTGGCGGAAACCCGCCGATCGGCTTCCGGGTGAAAAAGGCCTGTTTTCATCTCCAGCAACAAGCCGTTGGTCACCATCAACATGCCCGCCACAAAAATGTACTGCCACACCAACAACCACACTTCGCCAGGAAAGATCAGCTCACGCATCAGCAGCAATACCAGAATGTATAAACCCAGAATGCCGCAAAACCACAGACGGAGATCGCGCCGGGATTCCACCAGATCTTCACGCCAGAAGCGCACCACCGACCACAGCGCCAGGCCCATAATCACAAACTCCAACGATTGGGGCAGGGTCCAAAAGAACATCCGGGGAGCCTCGACATCCGCCATGGCCAACAGGTTGCCGAGTAAAGGCAGCAACACGGTCAGCGCCACCAACCCCATTTGCCAGCTGCGCAGACGAAAGCGCTCTTCAAACAGGCTGGCCGAAAACAACCAAAAGGTACCTGGCACCAGGGTTTGCAGGGCCTCAAACAGCATCGAAAGGCCAGGGGAGGTAACCACCGGTGTTAACAAATAGCCAGTGACCGCCAGTAAAAAGACCGCATACAGTCCCGATTGCACTGACCAGCCGCGACGGCTGCGCAGAAACAACAACACATTCAACAGAATTTGGGACAGGGAAAAAGCCAGAGCAGCCGTCAGAACAACATCCATGGAAACCATTTCAACAGTTAAATTCAGCGCCAAGACTAGCAGAAACCGGGCAAAAGTGAGCGTTCATTTGTCGCGTTTCCTGTTCTCCCCCGGTCTTGCGGGAAAGCATTCAAGCGCTTGCGTAAAACAGTCACTCCCCGAGGGAGATCTCTTGCGATGATCTGTCACGCTAAAACGCCAAACTCTCATCAGCCCGAAGTCACCACATCCGATCCGCGCACAGGCCTTCAGCCGGTCATAAAAAAGCCCCACCGCCTGTTCACTGGCGGCGGGGCTTTATGCGGCAAAGCACAGGTTAGCGTTATGACAACGCGGGGCAGTGCGACTGGGCAGGCAGGGCTAGACCTTTTTCTGGCTCGCCAGTAAATACAGCATCTCCAGCACCAGCGTGGCCGCCGCCAGCGAGGTCACATCGGCATGATCATAGGCCGGCGACACCTCCATCAAATCCATGCCCACGATGTTCAAGTCCCCCAGCGAGCGGATAATTTGCAGCGCTCTGTCGCTGGTCAAGCCCCCCGCCACCGGTGTACCGGTCCCCGGGGCAAAGGCCGGATCCAGGCAATCGATGTCAAAGCTCAGGTACACCGGGCGCTCACCGATCACGCTTTTAATACGCTCAGTCACTTGCTCAGTGCTGTGATTGTTGACCCAGCTGGCATCCAGCACCGTCATGGGGTGAGTGTCGTAATCGTATTCGGTGCGGATCCCCACCTGCACACTGGCTGCGGGGTCGTAGAGCCCTTCTTTATCCGCGTGGTAAAACATGGCGCCGTGGTTGTATTTCGCATCACTCGCTTCGGTGTCGGTGTGGGCATCAAAATGCAGCAACGCGACCTGACCGTGGGTTTCGTGCACCGCGCGCAACAGCGGCAGTGAGATAAAATGATCGCCCCCCAGAGTCACCAGTTTTTTCCCCGCCGCCAGGATGCGGCTGGCGTGCGCCTGGACCAGCGCCAGCATTTCATCGCTGTTGCCCTCTTCAAAATCCAGGTCACCATAATCCTGAACCTTGAAACGCTCACTCAGGGCAAAGCGCCACGGGAAGCGTTTCGCCTCCCAGCGCAACTGGGACGAGGCCTGACGAATACCGGTGGGTCCAAAGCGGGTGCCAGAGCGGCCGGTGGTGGCCAGGTCATAGGGCACCCCCATGACCACCGCGTCCAGCTCAGCGGCCAGCTCACGGGACAGGGGCAGTCCAAGATAGGTGAAAATGTTGCTGAAGGTGTTGCTTTCAGCTCCAAACAAGTTAGATGTAGGCACGAGCGTCTCCTCAAATTGCCGTCAAATAAGGAGTTAAAGGCTTATCCGTTCAGAGATGATGCTGAAGACGTAAAACCCTAAAGCTCCCGTGAAACAGGAATGCACAAGGAAGTGCTCTCGCCACAGGATCCTGGACCTGCAACGGACGTCAGAGTTTTACGTCGTGATGTTTGCGACCGGGAAAGATTATCACAGGGTGTATTTTAAGGAAACGGGGCAGATGGCAGGCACTGTTTTGTGAAGACGCAGTTTAAAAACGCGGCCTGACAGCCCCGGTCTTGACCTTGCAACCGCCCTCTGCCGGTGCGGCTGGCGGTCAGCGCAGCTGCCTGACGCGAAAATTGCGACCTTTTAACTTACCCGCCCCCAGCTTCGTCAACGCGATCTTGGCCACTTCACGCTTCACCGCCACATAAGACCACATGGGGTAGACCTGAATCTTACCCACATCGCTGCCCTGCACGCCGTCGTCCCCGGTTAAGGCCCCGAGAATATCCCCGGGACGGACTTTGCTTTTTTTACCGCCGTCAATTTGCAGCGTGACCATCGGCGGGCGCTGCGGCCGCTCGTCCATGATCGAGGCCGGAGGCAATATTTCACGCTCAACCGCCACCCCCTGTTCGTCCTCCAGCAGGCGCAGCTTAAAGGTTTCTTTGTCACTGTAGAGCGTGTGGGCGCGACCGTGACTGCCAGCACGGCCGGTTCGACCCACGCGGTGAACGTGCACTTCGGGGTCCCGCGAGATCTGGTAATTGATGACCGTGTCCAGCTCCTGAATGTCCAGACCGCGCGCCGCAACGTCGGTAGCGACCAGCACCGACACGCTCTTGTTGGCAAACCGCACCAGGACCTGATCGCGGTCGCGCTGCTCCAGATCGCCGTGCAGCGCCAAAGCGGAAAAACCCTGGCTGGCCAGCTCGGTGGCCACTTCCTGACACTCCCGCTTGGTGTTGCAAAAGACAATGGCCGACGTGGCCTTGTCCTGCTTTAACAGCAGCCCCACCGCCTGGCGACGATGATTTTCGTCATTAATGGGGTAAAAATACTGGGTGATGGTGGATTCTTCCTGCGGACTCTCGACCGTGACCCGCTCCGGCCTCTGCATGATGTTGTTGGCGATTTTCTCGATCTGTTCGGGAAAAGTGGCGCTGAACAACAGCGTCTGCCGCTGTCTCGGAATGGGGGCAATGATGGCGTCCAGACTGGCCTGGAACCCCATGTCCAGCATGCGATCAGCCTCATCCAGAACCAGGGTATGAACATGCTCAAGGCTCAAACGCTCTTTGCGCAGGTGCTCTTCGATTCGTCCCGGCGTTCCCACAACGATGTGCGCACCGTGCTCCAGGGAGCCAATTTGGGGTCCGAACGGCATCCCTCCGCACAGGGTCAGCACCTTGACGTTGTGTACACCGCGCGCCAGCTTGCGAACTTCACGTGCCACCTGATCCGCCAGCTCACGGGTCGGGCAGAGGACCAGCGCCTGTACCCGGAATTTTTTCACGTCCAAACGCGCCAACACCCCCAAACCGAAGGCCACGGTTTTGCCCGAGCCGGTTTTCGCCTGAGCAATCACATCCTTACCTTCCAGCAACAAAGGCAGACTCTGGGCCTGCACCGGGGTCATGGTGTGATAATCCAGCGATTTCAGGTTTTCATAGAGATCGGCGGGCAGTGTCAGCTGGCTAAACGATGGATTTTGCAAAATAAAACCTAACAATGAAGGGTTGAACGTCGTCGGTAACCGTTGTGGTTAACCGCGCAGTTAGCCGGGTTAACCGTCTGGTTAATCGCAGCCGTTAAAAATCGTCATTAACAATAACCCGGCATCATACCACCAACCCGACAACCCGCGTGGGTTAATGTTCTGCAACGCGAGGGCAACGGTGTAAAGAAACGCAGGCTTTACCCCCCCAAGGTCCGTTACCGGGTGGCGCAATTGCTCTTCCCGGGATCTGAAGCGCTCAAAACACGCCAGCAGCGCTCCCACAGGCATAGCCTACCCCGCCATCATGGTCAGCCCGATGACCACATGCCTCCCTGCAGTGTACGCACGGCCCCACCTCTGGTTATCGTTGTGTTTCAAGTCATTGCGACTATCCTGAAACAAGAGCTATCTTAATTACGGTAAGGCGTCGGTTAATCTGGCCCTGTTGTGCCTGTGTGAGCCTGTTGTGCCTCCTGTGCCTCCTGTGCCTCCTGTGCCTCTAGGCACCTCTAGCTGCGAAACCAGGCCACGGTCTCAAATCAATTGTAGAAGGATGACACCATGTCAAATGAAGGGTATCACGAGCCTCTCGACGAACTCAGCGAAGAAACCCGGGATATGCACCGGGCCATTACCTCGCTCATGGAAGAACTGGAAGCCGTCGATTGGTATAACCAACGTGTTGACGCCTGCAAAGACGACGATCTCAAAGCCATTCTGGCCCACAACCGCGACGAGGAAAAAGAACACGCTGCGATGGTACTGGAGTGGATACGGCGCAAAGACCCGACCTTTGATCACCAGCTGAAGGATTATTTGTTCACCAGTAAGCCCATTGCCCATAAATCCTAACAAAGCCACAGCGATCAATTAAGGGGTGAAGAGCCGCTCAGCAGCATTGAAGCGCACAGCCAACACAACGCAGCCCTCATAAAAACAACGCGGCTATTTCCGCAAGCAAGATACCGGCACCAGAGCAGGTATTTGCAACAGACAGTAAGGACACTGAGAACTCCATGCACAAGGTACCTGTGACGCCCTCCATCATCATCTACAGTTTGGTCCTGCTCTTCCTGCTCGGCTGCACCCCCAAGGTAACGCCGCTGGAACAGCTGGTACAGGCCCGGCTGGAATACGACCAGAACAATTTTGACAGCGCTGAGATACATTTGAAAAACGCCCTGCAGGCCAAGCCGGATTTCGCCGAAGCCAGGCTATTGTTAGGCCAGCTGTTGATGCAACAATCAAACCCCGTTGCGGCCGAAATCGAACTCCAACGGGCGCGCGATCTGGGGGCGGCCCCCGATTCGGTGATACCGGTGCTCGCTCGCGTCCTGTTTGAGCAAGCCAAATGGCAGGAGCTGCAGCAACTGCCGGTGAACCAGCTGTCCGTCTGGCAGCGGGGACCTCTGCGGGCATCACAAGCCCTTGGTCTGCAGGCACAAGGGCAGGAGCATCAAGCCGGCGCGCTGTTATCCGCCGCGCTGGTCGATGCCCCCAATGATCCATGGGTTCGCCTGGCCGATGCCCGCTTCAACGCCTTCAGCGGCCATCCGGATGCTGCCCGCATCAAACTCGAAACCTTGATGAAGGATGCCCCGCAATACGCGGCGGCCTGGCTACTTCTGGGTGATCTGGATCGGGGGGAGCAACACTACCAACAGGCGCTCAAAAACTATCAAACCGCCATCGAATTGGGAGACCAGAGCCTCACCACCAAGCTCAAGCTCATCACCATCTATCTGGATATGGACGATCTCCACAAGGCACAAACGGCCATTCGGCAGATACCGCAAAGCAGTCAGCAACTGGTGTTGGTGCACTTTCTCAAAGGCTTGCTTTACTTCAAGCAGGAACGCTTTCAGGATGCCATTAATGCCTTCAACACGCCGATCATGTTTCCCCGGCAATACCCCCAGGCGCTGTTGCTGAGCGGTCACGCTCATTGGCGCCTCAAACAGGTTGCTCAAGCCGAGGAGGCCGCCTGGCAACTCTATCAACTCGACCCCAGCAAGCCCGACGCCACCGCTCTGCTCGGCACCATACTGCTGGATCAAAAACGCTATGCCAAACTCGAACCCCTTTTGTCCCCGGCCCTGTCGAAGCACCCCGACAATATCAATTTGCTGGCTCTTCTTGCTCAAGCCCAGCTGGGGCAAGGCAAATTTAAGGACGCCACCGTCAGTCTGACTCACCTGCTCGGCAAGAACCCCGAATCCGCCAGCACCCAGACTCAACTTGGCTACAGCTTGCTGCAACAAAACGATTACGCCAGAGGGGTTCAGCACCTGCAACAAGCCCTCGACATCGACCCGGCTTACCAGCAGGCTTACGCCTACCTGGTCTTGCATTACCTGCAACAACAGCAACCTCAACAAGCGATAGACACCGCTCTACGCTACCAGCAACAACTGCCCGAAGCCGCAGCTCCGCTCAATATGCTGGCCCGAGTGTACCTTGCCAGCGGTTCCCCTCAAGCGGCAGAGCAGCGTTTTGCCGAAGCCCTGGAAAAGGAGCCGGGCAACCCGTTCGCAGCCCGCTATTTCATTGAGAAAGCACTCGAGGACAGTGACTTTGAACGCGCCCGGACGCTGACACAGCAGGTACTGGAAGTCCACCCCGACGACCTCGGCGCACAACTGCAGCTGGCCAGGATTGAGCGGCTAAAAGGCAATCCCGATGCCATGGTGGCGCGCTTACAAAGCATCATCACCAACCACCCTGACGCTTTCGCACCGAGGCAAGAATTGACCCGCTATTACCTCAGTCAACAAGAGCCTCTTAAAGCCCAGCAAACTCTGGGCGACTGGGGACAAAAACAGGACAGCCCCCCGACAGCGAAACAGTTGCTGGCCCAGATCCAGTTACAACAGAAACACTACAACAGCGCCAGATCCACACTGGAGCAGCTCATCCAACAGCAACCGGATGTTAGCGACCATTATTTTATGCTTGCCCAGGTCTACGCGGGCACAGGTAACGAAGCCAAAATGCATCAAACCCTCGAGCACCTTCTGCAACAGGACCCCGCCCACCTGAAAGCGCACATTACGCTGGCGAGACTGCAACTGCTGAAAGGACAGCAACAGGCGTTTGCCAACACCGTGGCTGCACTGGAAAAGATCGCCCCGCAGCAAGCCGACACATTGCTGTTTAGGGGGATATTGCTTGAGCAACAAAATCAGCCGGAGCAAGCCCTTCGCGTGTACCAGGGGCTTTTTGAGCAACACCCCAGCAATCTCAACTTGATGCGCGTTGCGCGCCAACTGACCGCTGTTGGCAATACCGATGAAGCCCGGGCCTTGCTGCAGGCCTGGGTGAAAGACAACCCCGACGATCTGGTGTCTCGCCAAATGCTGGCCACGGTGTACCTGTCCCAACAACAGCCCCAGGCCGCCATCAACGAATATCGGGCCATTCTTCAACAACAGCCCAACGATCTGATTGCGCTCAACAACCTCGCCTGGCAGTTGCGATCCAGCCAGCCCAGCGAGGCTCTGGCGTATGCCGAGACGGCTTACAAGCTGTATCCGGACAACGCCGAAGTTCTGGACACCTATGCCATGACACTGCTCGATCACAACCAACCCAAACTGGCGGCCCAGCATATAGACCGCGCGGTACAGCAATCCCCTGACAACCTCGCCATCCTCTATCACCAGGCCATTATTGAACACCGCAACGGCAACCAAGCAATAGCCGCCTCACTGCTGAAAGAACTGCTGGGGTCGCCCGGTCAATTTACAGAACGCGAAGCAGCACAGCAGTTACTGTCGCGGCTGGAACCTGACACGGCCACCAGTCACTCGGCGACTAATTAAGCCTGCTTCGCTTCAACCTAAGTGGCCTCCACCTGGGTTGGTGGAACCCGAGCTGGCTGAACCTGAGTTGGCTGAACCCGAGTTGGTTGAAGCCGAGTTGGTTGAACCCGAGTTACTTGACTCCGATTCGTGTACACCAGGCTCAGTGAGAACCCAGCTGATCGGAGGACACCTTACCCAGAGCCAATTCAAGGGGTAATGGCTAAAGCGGGTGAGGGCCTACTCTGGGCCTGGAATAGTAAACCGGACACTATTAACACCCCTCTTTCCTGAAAACAAAGACTTACGTAAGCGCAGACAAACACGCCCATAACAACCATACTCAAGACCAACAACCTCACCCCCAAACCGTCATCGAGACAGGAACGGCCATGAATGATGCTGACAACACCCCCGAACACCAGGCAGTCAGCCTGGTGGTGCGACATCTGAAATTAGAAGATGTTGATCATAGCAACCTGCCCCAGATACTGAGCGACATTGAAACCACCTACGGTGTCGACAGTGCCTCCTTTGAAGAAGCCTCATCAACCCTGCATATTGCCTACGATGCCATTCAGTGCAGCCTGGAAGGGCTGGAGGGCATTATTCAAACCCATGGAGGGGACATTGCACACGACTGGGAGACGGTATTTAAAGAAGGCTACTACCGCTTTGTCGACAGTAACATACGAGATCATGCGGTCAGTGAAGTGTGGGGAGGGCACAGCGACGCCTCAGAGACCACCGCCCCGGAAACCAGCCCTACTAAACCCAAACGCTAGTCGGCAGCGATTGCGGGTGCTACAAGCCCCGCCTGCGAACCGTTACGAGCCCCGCCACGGGTATTAACCGGCGGGGCTTAACAAGCAGGGGTTTGACAAGCAGGGGTTTGACAAGCAGAGCCTCAACCAGCAGTGCTTCAAGGGTAGCGACACAGTCGTGGAGTCAACCCTTGGGGAAAACCATTTTTACTCATTGACCACCGGCACTCGCTGTTGCAGAGCGGATGGCAGGCGAGACACCAAACCGCTGCGCGCGCTGTGCCAGAACCCCGCCAAGAGCAACAAAGCACCACCGATAATAACGCCCGTAACGGCCAGGTTCGACCCCACACTGCCGTAAGTGTCCAGCAGTGTGGATACCGCATACAGCACATAAGCCAACGACGATACCATAAATGCCCGGCGATCAATCACCAGCGACACCACGGTCATCACCACATACACCGACACAATTGCCAGCACATTGCCGACACTGTCATTGCCACTTAGTACCCCCAGCGAGGCAAAAATGGGGTGCACAATTAACGGCGCCGACAGCAAATGCAGCCAAAAAGCCACATCGGAACGACGTGTCAGCCGCTGTCGATCAGACATATCCCACAGCATCGCGATGACAAAGGTCCCCACGCCCCCCAGTAGCACAATGTATGTGACCCACTCCCTCGACTGCGGAAACACCGACAAGAGAAAATAAAACACCAGGCCTACTATCGCCGCCATCCCCGCCGCCACGGTGATCGGGACATGAAAACGCCACCAGTGTGCGCCCGCGGCCAGGGCCGTGATCGCTAATGCCAGCGTCAGGGAGGAGCCATTGCTCATGCCGACCCCAGCCACACAGGTTTTAAACACGCCCCACAAAAACAACAGCAACAGAACAATCGCCGGCAACGCCATTTTGCGCCGACGCACAAAAAATTCCGCCAATCCCCAGGCACAGGCCACCATCACCAGAGGACCCGCAACGGCATTGAACTCAGCCGCCATCCAGGCAGCCGAGTAAGTCACAATCAAACAGGCGATGACGACAAAGATGTCGTTAAAGCCACCAATTAACCGAAAATTTTCTTCATCCACGGCCGCCGTTTGCCTGACGTCCGCCATATGGTGCCGAAAGGACGCCACGGCCGCGGGGGTAAAGATCCCTTGCTCCACCGCCCGGTTTAAATCTTCATCGCTATACATGCTTGGTGCCCATCCAAAAGGTTTATCGTGCGCCCAAACTAGCAAAATCCAGCCGAGCTGAATAGACAAACCCGCAGGCACCGCACGCCCGAGCCTCCGGCAATTGATGACGGATCCAGCCAACACGAAGACAGCCACCAAGAACCCGGACACACACATTTAAGCCGCCGCCGTTAACCTCAGGCTGACATTGTCTGGTTTTGCATCGCCAGAAACCACGGCAAGGAGAAGCAAGTCAGCGAAGAACCGGCGGAAGGTATCAGTGGCCAGCCCTGCAGGTGAAAACCGTCTCGAGTACAGCCGCCCTGTGGTGAAGATCCCGCAGGCGACAAATCTCAAGCCCCTGGTTAGCTACCCGAGTAGCGCGACAACAGCTCTTTTGCGGCCTGCTGCTGCTGGAAGTTTTTCTTGTGAGCCAACTTTCTAAGAATGATTTTAGCTTGCGCGTCCTTGTTGTTTTTGACCAAGGCCTCGGCCAGGTTGAATTGAAATTCGAGGTTATCAGGACTGGCGGCGGCCGCGCGACTGAGGAACACTTCACCTTTTACACTGTCGCCACTGTCCAGCAAAATAACCCCGAGGGTGTTTTGATAATTGGGATTGTCGGGTGACAATTTTACCGCCTGCTGCGCATGGACCAATGCCTGCCCGGACTCTCCCGTTTTCCACAGCGCCCAGGCGTAGTTATTGAGCAAGGGCGCGTTGTTGGGCTGTTGAGACGCGGCCACCCGGTAATGTTCTGTGGCTTTCTGAAACTGCTCCAGTGACAACAGAAAACTGCCCACCTCAATCCTCGCTTGCGACGATTCTGGTTCACGCTCCAGCCAGTCGAGCAAACTGCCCACCGCTTCTTGTTTTTTGCCCATCACCCACTGGGTGCGAGCAAGTTTGATCGCGGCGGATTCTGAGGGAGCGGCGTCATAGGCCTGCTGGATCACACCCAGTGCATCCGCGGGTCGACGCTGGCGAAGTTTCAGAGAAGCCTCAAGCTCCGCCACGGCCGCCTGAAGCGATTCATTCTGACGCAGTGATTCCAGCATTTCCTCTGCCTGCTGGCTGTCTCCGGTTTTGATCAACAACCGGGTCTTCGCCACTTGTGCCCCGGCATGCTGCGGTTGCATCTTCAGCAACGCCTCCAGCGCAGCAATGGCAGCCTGGTATTCACCCGTCCGCTCAAGCGCCAATGCCGTATAAAACCGCGGTTCAATCATTTGGGGACGCACTCTCGTCAATGCTTGCAAGTGTTTGGCGGCGTCTTCATAAGCACCAACTTTAAATTCCGATCGACCAATGAGCTCCAGCAGTTTCTCGTGCTGCGGGTTTTTCGACAATGCCGGCAGCGCCACCTTTATCGCTTCAGCCGGGCGATCAGCGCGCAAATAGAGTTCTGCCAATCCCAGCCTGGGTCCCAGGGCCTTTTCATGTGCCGTCACTGCTCGCAACAGCAACGACTCAGTGTTCGCAGAGTTCCCGCGGACACTTTCCACTTCCGCCAGCCTCAACAACAGGATCAGGTTTTCCGGGTCCTGTGCCAATTGGCGTTCCAGCACCACCGCCGCCTCATCCAGATTGCCCAGCGCGCGCTCCATCTGAGCCAGATTCAAGGCCACTCCCATGTTGTCGGGTTCCACCTTGTAGGCCTGCCGCAAAGCCATCACCGCGGAGTATTCATCGCCCTGGGTGTAGCGGGTAAAACCTTCCAGGGTATAACCCGTGGCTGTACCCGGGTAGGCCTCTTGCATGCTGTGCGCCAGCGCCAGCGCCTTCTCCATTTGCTTGGCCTTAATGTAACTGATGCCCAGCTGTAGCTGAGCATCCTGCAGCGACGGATCCATTGCCAGCGCCTGCTCCAAGGCCTCGACACCGCCTTCGGTATCCCCTGCATTAAACTTCGCGGCCCCCAGGCGGGCCAGCGCCGACGCGTCCTCCGGCAAAAGTTTCACAAACTGCTCCAGATACGGGATGCTCACCCGCCAGTCGCCTGCGCTCAGGGCTGCGGTACTGGTGAGTGTCAAATAAGTCACATCATCCAGCAATTGTGGATCAATAGTGCCTCCCGCCAGAACAGAATCATCCACCAGCGTGTCCAGCGCTTGCTGACTGTCGCCGCGTCTCAGCTGCAGCGCGGCCACTAATTTACGGGCAATCAAATTATTGGGGACTTCAGTGAGAACAAGCGACAAGTGGTTGTATGCCGTCTCATCCAGGCGCAAGATAAAGGCAGAATAACCGGCAATCAGGCGCGCGGTTCGCCGTTGGGCTCGATTAACGCTGAGCGGCTCTGACAGCACCTGCTCCGCATCGGTCAAGCTCGACTTGTATTGAGCCTGTTTGAAAGCGACAAAGGCCTTCAACAACTGTATTTCCGGTATCTGCGACATCGGTTCGGGCAGGCCCTTAAGCATCTTGTCAGCCGAGCCGATATTGTCCAGTGCCACCGCGCACCTGATCGCACCAATCCGGCCGGCCAAATCATCCGGCCTCAGCTCCAGCGCTGCGGCAAAAGACTGCTGTGCTTCTTCGATGCGCTGCTGCCGCAACAGGCTTTCCCCATGCAGGATCAACAGGGACACGTCTTGGGGGGACGCTTTTAACCCCTCCAACAGCAACCTTTCAGCGCCCTCCAGATCGCCGTTTGTGACGGCAATTTTCACCAGGCCGGTAATCGCATCCGCTCGCCCCGGATCCACTTCCAGTGCGGCCTTAAAAGCCGCTTGGGCACGATCAAGCTCTCCCAATCCCAGCAACGCTTCGCCGCGGATAATCATCAGGTCCCTGCCGTCAGCCGATACCAGATCGACGTCTTCACCCAACTCCTGCAAAGCATCAGTGAACTTGCCTTGCATCACCAGGGACTTGGCGATGAAGTAGCTCATGCGAGGGTCTATGGCGCCCAGCTCACGCGCTCTGATGAGCTCTTTGGTCGCACTGGCGGCGTCCCCCTGAACCAGGTAGATCTCCCCCAAACGACGTCGGATTTCCCGGTTTTTCGGCATCAACCGCAGGGCGTTTTTCAACTCGATCACGGCGCCCTTGAGGTCGCTGGCAGACTGCAACTCCATCGCAGCGGACAGGTGGTCGTTCACCTTCTGCTCATCGGTGCGGCTGTCACAGCCTATGATTGTCAAGAGAAACACCATCGTCAGAGACAAGATGGCCTGTTGCATGAACCGGCTGTTGTTATTTTTCATTCTGCAATCCGAAGTTCAAAAGTGGGCGGGCTTTTACCGTCGGCGGTAAAGGAGTGAACAGACCCCAACCCTCTACTCACCGCCATTGCTGAAAAGTATAGAAGAAAAAACGGCTCCTAAAAAAACGGCTCCTGGAAGGGAGCCGTCATTTGGTAAAAGCCTTAGGGGTAAACCTCAAGCCTTGATCACCCCTTTGCGGCGCCGCCCGAGAAAGGCCATGGCCAGCAGACCGGTGGCAAAGGTAAGCAGACTGATGGGCTCAGGCACACCGGGGGGAGGGGGAGGTATGAGTGCCACACGACCGGACAGGAACAGCTCTTCACCACCGTCGTTCAGACCCGCCATATCCAGCCCCGTGACGAACCAGGCGTCCGCGCCGTAGGCATCAATCAACTCCTGCAGAATGATGTCGGCGTTGACCGCGGCAAAATCCACCTTACCGGAACCGAGGTTGTGATCGACAGTGATCTCGCCCAGGGTTTCCCCAGTGAAAGTGGCCTCACCGAAGGCCAGCGCACGTTCAGTTTGATCCCAGGTGCCATTGTTGAGGGCGTCGAGGGGAAACTCTGCCAGAATAGTGCCCGTAGTGGGGTCAATGATTCTCACCACGAAACTCAACTCCAGCGATGGCTCGGTACCAGTTTGGTTTTGGTCGAAGAAGAACACCGGGGTTTCGTTGTCCGGATCAAACGCGTGCAGATAATCCTGCACCGCCTGCAGCGTCACTTCGCTGCCGTTTTCCGGCACGAGGTCGTCCTTGGTGCCGTCGTTGTCGGCATCGTTCTGTCCCCAATAGCCTTCAACCGCCTCAACATTGGGGTTAACAACCGGGTCTTCAAAGTCGTAATTCTGGTCGCCCGTAGGCCCCACATCCTGGTTGTTTTGACCCGCAGAACGGGTATACAGCAGGACATCCAGCCCGCCGGTGCCGGTGGACTGATCATAATCACCCCACACATTGGCATCGAGGTAGCCGGCGTCCTGAATCGCTTTCAGGAATTTCATGGAATAGGAATAGTAGCCTTCGTAGGCGAAAGCGATAACGATCCCGGCATCACCATCGGGGTTGGTACCGTCCACGCAGAGCGCATCGCGGGGAGCGCCACCGGCATCCGTCGCCGTACAGGTTTGCACCGTCAAACCGCCGATGTCATCTCCCGCGCCCGGCAGGAAGAATTCCGGTGCCGCCCAGGCCATGGAACTCAGGGCAAGCGCTGACGCGGTGCCGACCGACGTTTTCAGCGCTTTCCTCCAATGGTTTTTTATTGTCTTTATCATGATAATTACCCTTTGTGTAAGTCACGATTGTTTCAATTTGTCATCCCTTCCATTCTTTTTACCCTTGTCATCCTTTATGCCGTCCCTTCAGCCTGCTCAGCCATCCATTTCACCCTACTCAGCGATCCATTTGCCCTGGACTGCATCACACCTGTGCTTGCAGCAAGGAAGGTGCCAAGCACAAAAAGTCATTACCGATCAAGGACCTGGAAAACACCTCGTCCGTCATCAGCACCCCACTGTAAAGCACTTTGACACTTCGACAGCAGCACCCCACGGGGCGGATGTCACACAGGACGTCCCTCTAAATGGCAGCAACCTCAACGCCATGTCCCTTTTTATAGCGCTAGCAAGTACTAACTACCTCACAAATAACCTTTGCTTCTTAAGCGCCCCACCCAGCGCGCCGTAAACCACAGCCGCTCTCCCGCCCGTCACAGGGTCATCTTGCCAGCGCAGGGCTGACGCGATTAATGTCGATTTTCTTTACACTTTGCTGACACCTGACGCCGCCAACACCTGCCTGGCGCGGGGCCCCATGCAACATCCCCCACCGCCCAAACATGATCCAACGCCAAAGACACATGGTCCAATACCGTCAAAAGCGCGTATACTTGCTCGTTTGTCGTTTTAAACCCTGATTCTGGACTGGACTTTCTGTGGATACGATTTACGTTCGCGGTGCGCGCACTCACAACCTGAAGAACCTGGATATAGACCTGCCCCGGGACAAATTGATTGTCATCACCGGATTGTCTGGCTCGGGCAAATCCTCGCTGGCGTTCGACACCCTCTACGCGGAGGGCCAGCGTCGCTACGTCGAGTCGCTGTCGACCTACGCACGCCAGTTTCTGTCGATGATGGAAAAACCCGATGTGGATCACGTCGAGGGCCTGAGCCCGGCCATTTCCATTGAGCAGAAGTCCACATCCCACAACCCGCGTTCCACCGTCGGTACCATTACCGAGATCTACGATTACCTGCGGCTGCTGTTTGCCCGGGTCGGTGAACCCCGCTGCCCGATCCATGGCGAGCCGTTAAGCGCCCAGACCGTCAGCGAAATGGTTGACCATGTGTTATCCCTGCCGGAAGGCACCAAAATCATGCTGCTGGCGCCGGTGGTGAGGGATCGCAAAGGCGAGCACTTGCACGTGTTTGACCAGCTGCGCCGCGACGGTTTTATCCGCGCCCGCATAGACGGTGTGGTGGTCGATCTGGACGACACTCCGGATCTCGACAAGAAGAAAAAACACACCATTGAGGTGGTTGTAGACCGCTTCAAGGTGCGCGATGACCTGCAGGTTCGGCTGGCCGAATCCTTTGAAACCGCCCTGCGGCTGACCGATGGCACCGCGGCCATCAGTTTTATGGATGGCGAGGAAGCTGACCGCACCTTTTCGGCCAAACACGCCTGCCCGGTGTGCGACTATTCACTGACCGAACTGGAACCGCGCCTGTTTTCCTTCAACAACCCCGCCGGAGCCTGCCCCAGCTGTGATGGCCTGGGCGTCAGCCAGTTTTTCGACATCAGCAAAGTGATTCAATTCCCCGAAGCGTCCCTGGCGGAAGGGGCGATTCGCGGCTGGGACCGACGCAACTTTTACTATTTCCACCTGCTCAATTCACTGTCGGAGCACTATGGCTTCTCCATTGATACCCCCTGGCAGAAATTGAGCAAAAAACACCAGAACGCGATCCTGTTTGGCTCCGGCAAGGACGTGATCAATTTCAGCTACACCAACGACAAGGGGGATTTGTACCAGCGCAATCACACCTTTGAAGGGGTGATTAACAACATGAGCCGCCGCTACAAGGAGACCGAATCCCAGAGCGTGCGCGATGAGCTGTCCAAATACGTCTCCAGCCAGAATTGTCCCGAATGTGAGGGCACCCGACTGCGCCGCGATGCCCGTAACGTGTTCATCGACGAGCGGACCCTGCCCCAGCTGACGGAGCTGCCGGTTGGGGAAGCCTACGACTACTTCAACACCCTGGCCTTGCCTGGTGCACGCGGTCAGATTGCCGAGAAGATCCTCAAGGAATTGCGCGACCGCTTCCGCTTTCTGGTGGACGTGGGGCTGAATTACCTGACCCTGAGCCGCAGCGCCGAGACCCTCTCCGGGGGCGAGGCCCAGCGCATCCGCCTGGCCAGCCAGATCGGTGCCGGGCTGGTGGGCGTGATGTACATTCTGGACGAGCCCTCCATTGGCCTGCACCAGCGGGACAACGACCGCCTGCTGAAAACTCTGGTGCACCTGCGCGACATCGGCAACACCGTCATCGTCGTCGAACACGACGAAGATGCCATCCGTCAGGCCGATCACATTGTGGACATTGGCCCCGGAGCCGGCGTCCACGGCGGCGAAGTGATTGCCCAGGGCACACTCAAGCAAATCACCAGCAACCCGAATTCCCTCACCGGAAAATACCTGTCCGGCAAGGTTAAAATTGCCGTGCCCCCGACGCGAACACCCTACCCCGAGGGCAAGGAGTTGATCCTTGAAGGGGCCACCGGCAACAATCTGCAAGATGTCACGCTGAAGATTCCAGCCGGCCTGATGACCTGCGTCACGGGCGTTTCCGGCTCCGGCAAATCCACCCTGATCAACGCCACGCTCTACCCGCTGGCGGCCACGGCACTGAATGGCGCGACCACCCTCACCGCTGCGCCCCACACAGCCATCCACAACATGGATCTGTTCGACAAGTGCGTGGACATCGACCAGAGCCCCATTGGACGAACACCACGCTCCAACCCGGCTACCTACACGGGCATTTTCACCCCGGTGCGGGAGCTGTTTGCCGGCACCCAGGAAGCCCGTTCCCGCGGTTACAAACCCGGCCGTTTCAGCTTTAACGTCAAAGGCGGTCGCTGCGAAGCTTGCCAGGGCGACGGTGTGGTCAAGGTCGAAATGCACTTCCTGCCAGACGTCTACGTACCCTGCGACGTGTGCAAGGGCAAACGCTACAACCGTGAAACGCTGGAAATCCAATACAAAGGCAAGAACATTCACGAAGCGCTCGACCTGACGGTTGAAGACGCGCGTGAATTCTTTGATGCCATTCCGTCGATCGCCAAGAAATTGCAGACCCTGATTGACGTCGGCCTGTCCTACATTCGTCTCGGCCAGGCTGCCACCACCCTGTCGGGCGGGGAAGCCCAACGGGTCAAACTGGCCAAAGAGCTGTCCAAGCGGGATACCGGCCAGACCCTGTACATTCTGGACGAGCCCACCACCGGCCTGCACTTCCACGACATCCAGCAACTGCTGAACGTACTCCACCGCCTGCGCGACCACGGCAACACGGTGGTGGTCATCGAGCATAACCTGGATGTGATTAAAACCGCCGACTGGCTGATCGATCTGGGACCGGAAGGGGGCAGTGGCGGCGGCCAGATCATTGCCACCGGCACCCCGGAAACCGTAGCCAAAAACAAGCAGTCCCACACCGGGCACTTTTTGAAGCCGCTGCTGAAAAAATAATCGCTTGAGGACGTCATGGATTACCGCGCCCTGAATGCCCGGGGAGCAATGGAGGTCAGCGGGGAGCGCGGTGATTGTCCAGCGTCTCTCAGGGTATATTCCTGCACCGCCAGCGGTACCGACAGTGGCGCGGACAGGGTGATCGCGCCAAACAGGGTGGCCGCGCACCCTGACGCCTGCGCCCTGCCCGCCGAAGCCACACTGAAGCTGTAACTGAACCAGTCGGTTACTCCCTGCAACAAACCCGGTTTTTTGAACGGCGGTTTAAACCCGGGCTCACCGTCAAGCGGCACAAACTCCCGCGCCAGCTCGACGGCAGAAATGCCCGAGCGGCGGGCCTTGAGGTGACTCTCTTTTAACGTCCACAGCCGGTAAAACGCCGACGCTCGCTGCTCGGCGGGCAAGGCTTGCAACTGCTGAAATTCACCCTCGGCGAAGAATTCTGACGCCAGCTCCAGACAATTGCGCGGCCGCCGGGGCATTTCAACATCTACCCCGACCCGGGTATTCACTCCGGCGAGGCAGGCGACCCAGTCTCCACTGTGAGACAGGTTCACATCCACTGCCGACGCCTGCGGTCCGTGTACGCGCAGCTGCTGTCCATCAAGCTCAAGACGATGGCTGGCCCGCCAACCCGGCAACAGACAGGTAAGCGCTTCTCGCACCAGAAAATGGCCCGCCAGATACTCCCGCTGGCGACGCGGCGCACGGATGCGGCCGTAGCGTTGCTGCTCAGCCGCACTGAGCACGGGCAATAACCTCGCTGCCGTCGAAGGCGACAGCGAGGGGGTATGCCAAAGCAGCAATGCCAGCGGCGGGGAAGACTCAGTCTTGAGCAAAACTAACCTCTGGCGGCCGGGTTACAGCAAACACCGGGACCCGGGGGCACAGGCAGTGTTCCGTTCATCGCCAGGGCTCAGGCCCGCCAGCCAGCCCCCCATAAACCGCCACCTGCAACTCACTTCACGGTCACCACAGTACCTTTCAGAGCCACCCCGGCCATCACTGCACCGGCGTGACATTCATAATCGGTATCGCTGAAATACGCGTCTTGATTGTAAAAGCTGTGAATATTGACCACCGCATTGCCACCTTCTTTCAAAGCGCGGTCGCGCAATGACAGCATGGCCGAGATAAAAGCCCGCTCACAGGCGGCCTGGTCCGATTTGTTGAACGCATTGGTCTTTTTATTGGAAACAAAGGTCCCTTTCTTGTCGGTGAAGGCTGGCGCCTGCTCGCCAAACGAGAACGTCACCTCTTGATCCAGCTTCATTTTGGCCAAATCCGAGTTCATCGCACTTTCCAAAGAGAAAAACAGCTTATCGTCTCTCGCCATCGACGCCTCAGAAAACACCGTCAGAGAGAGAGCCACTACCATCAGTCGTAACAACATGTCCGTGTCCTTTGATTGTTTTATTGAGTTAAGAGTTTTGGCCGCTCAGGCCGACCAGTCAATACCTGCGGGCCCCGGCCGGTTGCAGCCCGTGTTAACCAGCCGCAGTTTAAACCTCCTGCAGTTTAAACCAGTAAGGGCAAAAAAATCTCACCTCCGACAGATTACCACTCCGCGCTTGCCTCGCCTTCACGAAACGTTAAAATACATGCCTTTTTTGAACCAACTTCCCCAAGAACTACGCACAATTGCCACTGCAGCGGTAATACCGGGTTAATAACGAGGCGCCATGAGTTCCCTGACAATATCTGTAACAGCATGGTCTGCTTGGGCGCCCGGCCTCAACACCCCGGAACACTGGCAACAGTGGGCGGCGGGACAGCGCGCCATCGGCGGCGAGGAAAAGCCGTCAGTGGCTGAGATTCCGGCCATGCTAAGACGTCGGTTGAGCCCCCTGGGCAAGATGGCCCTGGCAACCGCCATGCCCCTGCTGGCTTCCAGGGCCGACACCCCCTGTGTGCTGGTCAGTCGACACGGCGATTTAACCCGCACCCTGGGCCTGCTCAACGACCTGGCCCACCAGCAAGAGTTGTCACCAACCCATTTCAGCCTGTCTGTACACAACGCCATTGGCGGCCTGCTGTCGATCACTCGCAAAGACCCCAGTAACGTGACGGCCCTGGCCTGCGGGCTAGAAGATGTCTCCACGGGCCTAATGGAAGCCCAGGCCATTTTGCAGGAACAAGCGTCACTGAGACAGAGAGGGCTGCTCCCCACCGGCAATGACGAGAGCCGCGAGCCGGCGACCAATGAAGTCCTCTGCGTCATCTATGACGAACCGGTGCCCGCGGTCTATGCCCACACCCGGGAAAGCAATCAGCCTATACTGCCGCACTACCCCTACGCCGTGGCTTTTTTGCTGACCCAGGGCGCCACCGACTCACGCCGCTATCATTTGCAAGTGCTGCCACCCGCGGCGGACTCCCCGGCGCTGAGCCCCTCTGAAAGAGCAGCCCCGCCGATCAACGAGCCCCAGGCGATTAGCCTGTTGCGCTGGATGTTAACCGCTCACCCCCCCTCCGAATTGCTGTTGCCCGGGACCCGCAATACCTGGCAATGGTCACAAGTGCAGTCGTGACCATGCTGTGCACCCTGTTTAAATACTGGCGCGTGCTGGCTACCGGCTTCAGCTTTCTGATGTTTGGCCTGGGGGGCGTCGTGCTGACGCTGCTGGCCTTGCCGGCCTTTTACCTGATGCCCGGCAGCGCCCAACTCAAGGAGCGCCGGGCCAAAGCCCTGATCCATTATGCCTTTCGTGGCTTTATGGAAATGATGCGCGGTCTCGGCATTTTGACCTACACCGTTGCACAGCAGGAGGCTCTCAATCGCCCCGGGCAGCTGATCATCGCCAACCACCCGACACTGATCGACATCGTGTTCCTCATCGCCTTCATCAAACAGGCCGATTGCGTGGTGAAAAGCAGCCTGCTGCGCAACCCTTTTACCCGCGGCCCCATCAGTGTCGCCAACTATATCGCCAATGACAGCTCCGAAGCCGTGATCGAGCTGGCCAAACACTCCTTTCAGCGGGGCAACAGCGTCATTGTCTTTCCCGAGGGAACACGCACCACCCAGGGGCAGGACCTGAAAATGCAACGGGGAGCCGCCAACATTGCCCTGCGCTGTGATTGCCAGGTCAGACCGGTGATTATCCGCTGCGAACCCAGTACACTGACCAAGGAGTTAAAGTGGTATCAAATACCCGACAGACCTTTCCATATTTCGCTGCAACCCCAGCCCGTGATGGCGCTGGATGAGCTTCAGCAAGAGCAAATACCCACCGTGGCCGCTCGACAACTAACCCGTTATTTTGAACATTATTTCACCCAGGAACTTGGTACCCATGAAGGCACTAGAACAGGAATTGAAGCAGCTCATCATTGACACATTGGATCTTGAAGATATCACGGTTGAGGACATCGACAGTGAGGAAGCCTTGTTTGTGGAAGGGCTGGGTCTGGACTCGATTGATGCCCTGGAACTGGGATTAGCCTTGCAAAAACGCTACGGCGTCAAGGTAGACGCTGATGCCGAAGAGACCAAAAAACACTTCTCCAGTGTTCACAATCTGGCTCAGCTGGTCAGCAGCTACACAACCGCATAAGGGTGGAAAACATGGTTTCAACAATCGAGATTGAAAACAAGGTCAGAGACATTCTGGTCGAACTGTTTGAACTGGACGCGGCACAGATCACGACCGAAGCCCAGCTTTACGAAGACCTGGACATCGACAGCATTGACGCCGTTGATCTGGTGGTTGAGCTGAAAAAGCTGACCGGTAAAAAAATCAAGCCCGAAGACTTTAAAAACGTGCGCAGTGTCGGTGACATCATCGCGGCCGTCGAGGAGCTGATGGCCTCAAGCTGAGCCCGGCAAGCGAAGCCGGCAACACCAGGTTGGCAATACAATTGGGTCACACAACTGACCGGCACACAACGAACGCATAATACTGAAACGGGCCTGATATTGCGCAGGCCTTCCCGGGACCCTGTCCCTGATGCACCGCGGACCATTTAAGCCACTGCAGATGTTGATACGCATTGTCCTGGGTTGTATGACCCTCCTTTACCCACTCGCCGTCTATTTTGGCCTGCAAGCGTTTGACGCCCGTAGTTTAGTCATTCTGCTTGTGGCTCTGGCCGGCATCCGCCTGCTGACCCTGGATCGATCACCACTGAACCACTGGCTGTGGCTGCCGGCCATTGCCCTGTTGGGACTGTGGTCCTGGGCCACCAACAGCGCCGTGGGGCTTAAATTCTACCCGGTGATGATCAATGCCAGCCTGCTGCTGCTGTTCCTCTGGTCCCTCAAATTCCCCCCCTCCATGATTGAACGGTTCGCCCGCATCTCAGACCCCCAGCTGTCCGATCAGGGCATCCGCTATACCCGCCGGGTAACGCAGGTGTGGTGTGTATTTTTTTTGCTCAACGGGTTGTGCGCGCTGCTCACGACCCTGTTTGGCTCCACCGAAGTCTGGGCACTGTACAACGGCCTGATCGCCTACATCGCCATGGGCGCCTTGTTTGCCGGTGAATGGCTGGTTCGACAGTCCATCCTCAAGAGCCCGCAGGGGGAGGCCCGCCATGAGTGACACCAACCCCAGCCCGACATTGGCGTGGGCACCCGGCTTTGTTCCACTGGAACACATCTTCAAGGCCGACCGTCCCCTGAATTTACCGCTTTACCTGACCCCGGCGAAGGCCGTAATCACCTGGCAGGACTGGCTGTCCCAGGTATCGCGCTGGCGACACGCTTTGCAACCTCTTGCCCAACAGCGCTGGGCGCTCTACCACCCCAATGCCGCTGAATTCTCGGCCTGTTTGTTTGCCCTGCTGTCGCTGAACAAAACCGTGTGCCTGCCCGGCAGCAACCAGCCAGCGGTTGTGCAACAACTGGCCGCTCGGGTGGACGGATTTGCGGGGGACTTTCGCTCCCGTGATCGTCACCCACAGGCCACTGACGATCCGGTGCCGACGTTAAAGGTAGCCCCCATCACCACCGCTGGCGGTCAGGCTGGGCACGCGCTGCCCCCCCAGGAGTCACTGAGCCTGCTGACCAGCAGCCCCCTGAATCACCGCCAGCCTCTGTTGGAGATCTTTACCTCAGGCTCCTCCGGTGAACCGCAGGCAATCCCGAAATCCCTCAACCAGCTCGGCGCAGAGGTTAGCCACCTGCACCAGCGCTGGGGCCAACACTGGCAAGCTGGCGGCGCGCTTAACCGCGGCGCACTGATCGTCAGCACGGTCAGTCACCAGCACATTTACGGACTCTTGTACCGGGTGCTCTGGCCTCTGGCAGCCGGCTGGTGCTCCGACACTCACGCCTGCAGCTATCTGGAAGAGCTCGCCAAGCGCCATCTGGACTCTCTGCCGCGACTGCTGATCTCCAGCCCGACGCATTTATCGCGTATCCCGAATGAGTTGGCCGCGCAGGCCTGCGCCAACGTCTGTGCCGTGTTCAGTTCCGGCGCGCCCCTGGCGCGGGAGGCCAGCCTCAACACCCGAACTCACTTCAATACCGGGGTGCGTGAAGTTTTTGGCAGCTCGGAAACCGGAGGAATTGCCTGGCGGGTACAGGATGTTCCCCGGCCACCTGATCAACCTGCAACCCCTGAACAACTTGAAGCCCCTGAGCAACTTGAAGCGCCTGGGCATGAAGCGCAATGGCAGCCTCTGCCCGGTATTGAGCTGCGGCAAAACGAACACACCCAGTGTCTGGAGGTACGCTCTTCTCACCTGCCAGATGACCACTGGTACAGCACCTCCGACCGCATACGCTTTGACGCACAGGGTCACTTCAGCTTGCTGGGGCGCGCCGACCGCATCGTTAAACTGGAAGGTAAACGCCTGTCCCTGGATGAAATGGAACAGCAACTGTTGCACAGCCCGCTGGTGAGCCTGGCCCGTCTGCTGCTGCTCGACCACACCGCCGCCGCGCAACGTCAACGCACCGAATTGGCGGCGGCCATTGCGCTGTCGGAACAGGGACAAGCGCGGCTTCGCCGCGACGGCAAACGGGCACTCAACACGCTGCTGAAAGCCCATTTGCTGCCGTACTTTGAGCGCCCGCTCTTGCCGAGAAAATGGCGCTATGTGAGTCAATTGCCCGTCAACTCACAGGGAAAATTATTGCGCCAGTCGCTGCTGGAGCTGTTTCAGGCTCCCCACCACCCTGAAACCGCCCAGCCAACCGCCGGGCCCCAACCGACCCCTGACAGCGCCGCAACCATGCCAAACACACCACCGCCCAAGACAACCCAACCGCCAATGGCACACCGCCCGACGCTGCCTCGGGTGTTGGGACAGTATGCATCCGCGCCCGATGCCATCAGCCTGCAATTGCAGATACCCGCCGATTTGCTGTACTTTGATGGCCACTTCGCAGCCGCCCCCATTTTGCCCGGCGTGGTTCAGGTTCACTGGGCTGAACACTACGCCCGCGAGGCCTTTTCCCCTTCGGGAGTATTTTTGCGCATGGAAGTGATCAAATTTCAAAAGGTGGTCACCCCCGGACAAGACGTCACGCTGGATCTGTCGTACCAGGCCGACAAGCAAAAAATCGCCTTTGTTTACCATTCGGACGCCGGCCAACACGCCAGTGGCCGAATCGTTCTGGGCGAGGCGACATGACCATCGACAACCCTGTTGCCGCCACGGCGGCGCCGGCCTTCACGCCTTGCATCATCATCCCGGTGTACAACCACGAAGAAGCGGTGGGCAAGATTCTGCTGCAGCTTCTGCCCTTCGGCTACCCGGTGCTGCTGGTCAATGATGGCAGTCGACCCTCTTGCCAGGTGACGCTGGAATCCCTGGCAGCCAGCCACGCAAACGTGGATCTCCTGCAGCTGCCGGTCAACCGCGGCAAAGGGGCCGCGGTCAAAGCTGGATTGCACTACGCATATCAGCGGGGGTTTTCTCACGCCTTACAGATTGATGCCGACGGACAACACCGACCCGCTGATGTCGAACGCTTCATGAGTGCCGGACAACAGCAGCCCGAGGCGATCATTTGTGGCTGCCCAATCTACGATGACAGCGTACCCGCACTGCGTTATTACGCCCGCTACCTGACCCATGTGTGGATATGGATCAACAGCCTGTCGTTTTCGATTAAAGATTCCATGTGCGGCTATCGACTCTACCCGCTGCACAAGAGCATCGCGCTGTTGAATGCCGAAGCCACCGGCAACCGCATGGATTTTGATTCCGAAATCATGGTGCGCTGGGTGTGGCGGCACGGCCAGGTGGTTAACCTGCCCACGGCCGTGTCTTACCCGCTGGACGGCATTTCGCATTTTGCGCCGTGGCGGGACAATTATTTAATCAGCAAAATGCACGCAAAACTGTTCTTTGGCATGCTGCTGCGCTCGCCCAGAATCGTGTCGCAACGACTCCAGCGGAGACTGGCCGGGCGCAAAAAAATCGCTCAACCAACATCGTCAACTGCTCGCACTTCAAGGTAATTTTCTACTTCATGGCAACTCATTGGTCACAGATACAGGAATCCGGAGCGCTGATCGGGATTCGCTTTATGTTTTTCATCTACCGCTGGTTCGGCCGCTGGGCATTCGGCCTGTTGCTGTACCCGGTGATTGCGTACTTTTATCTGACCAAAAAAACTGCCCGCCAGGCTTCGCAAGAATATTTAACCCGTATTCGCGCTTTCAACGCACTTCCCAATAACGCCTCTTTGCGGCAACAAAGCTTCCGTCATTTTCTGCACTTTGGCCGCGGACTGCTGGATAAGCTGGCCGCCTGGTGCGGCGCGTTCAATTACCACAACGTCCAGTTTCGCAATCGCGACGATTTTCTTAACATGGTGGATCAGGGGGACGGCGCCCTGGTGATCGTCTCTCACCTGGGCAATCTGGAAGTGTGTCGCGCGCTGGCCGACGCCAGCCAGCGCATCAAGTTAAACGTGATGGTGCACACCAAACACGCAGAAAACTTTAACCGCCTCATGAACAACCTGGACGGCGACAACCATCTCAACCTGATTCAGGTGACCGAGGTAACACCCGCGACGGCCATACTGCTGCAGGAAAAACTCCGCAACGGTGAAGTGGTCGTCATTGCCGGCGATCGCACGCCGGTGAGTGGTGGCCGACAAAGTGCTGCCGACTTTCTCGGTGCCGCAGCCCTCTTCCCCCAGGGGCCTTACATCCTGGCTTCGGTGTTGCGCTGTCCGGTGTACCTGATGTTCTGTGTGCGCGGCGAACAAGGTTACGAAATTTCCTTTGAAGCCTTTGCCGACAGTATCCGTCTGTCACGCAAAAACAGAGAGCAAGAATTGGCATTTTGGGTACAGAAATTTGCGGATCGACTTGCCCATTACACGCTGCTGCACCCGTTACAGTGGAATAACTTTTACCCGTTTTGGGTGGCTCCCGCCACGTCGCCCTCAACCCCTCTATAAGACCTTTGCAAGTATGATCACCTTTGATAGCACCCCGTTAACCATTGAAGACATTGTCGCCATAGCCCTGCAACAGCAGCCCGTGCAATTGAGTCAAGCCGCTGAGTTTCAGCAGCGTATTGCCGAGGGCAGTGATTTCCTTGACAAACTGCTGGTAGAAGACGGCGAAATCTACGGCGTCACCACCGGCTATGGGGACTCCTGTACGGTGACAATCCCATCGCATCTGGTACCTGACCTGCCCAAACATCTGTACACCTTTCACGGCTGTGGCCTGGGCGCCATGCTGAGCCCAACCATGGTGCGCGCGGTGCTGGCCGCGCGTCTGTCGTCCTTGTGCCAGGGATTTTCCGGCGTCAGCCCGCAACTGCTGCTGCAGTTCGAACGGCTTTTGCAACACGACATCATGCCCGTGATTCCCGAAGAGGGCTCGGTCGGAGCGAGCGGCGACCTAACCCCGTTGTCCTACGTTGCAGCGGTCCTGTGTGGCGAGCGTGAGGTCTATTATCAGGGAGACATTCGCCCCACCGCCGAGGTGTTCCTGGAACTCGGCATTGACCCGATTACCCTGCGCCCCAAAGAAGGCCTCGCCATCATGAATGGCACCGCGGTGATGACGGGGCTGGCCTGCATGGCTTACGCCCGCGCCCAGTACCTGTCGAAATTAACCACACGGATTACCGCCATGTGCTCCCTGGCGATCAAAGGCAACGCTCATCATTTCGATGAGCTGCTGTTCAGTGTCAAACCGCACCCGGGACAGCAACGTGTGGCCGCCTGGTTGCGGCAAGACCTGCATGTGGGCGAGCCACCCAGAAACTCCCGGCGCTTGCAGGATCGCTACTCGTTACGCTGCGCCCCTCATGTGATCGGTGTGCAGGAGGATGCCCTGCCCTGGTTGCGACAGCTGATCGAGAACGAACTTAACAGCAGCAACGACAACCCCATCATCGACGGCAGCGGTGAACACGTTCTGCATGGTGGGCATTTTTACGGCGGGCACATTGCTCTCGCCATGGACACACTGAAAAATACCGTGGCCAATCTGGCTGACCTGCTGGACCGGCAGATGGCACAGATGATGGATACCAAATTCAACCACGGTCTGCCCGCCAATTTATCCGGCGCCCAAGGTGAGCGCCAGGCCATCAATCACGGCTTCAAAGCCGTGCAGATTGGCACCTCCGCCTGGACCGCAGAAGCCCTCAAGCAAACCATGCCCGCCAGCGTGTTTTCCCGCTCCACCGAATGCCACAATCAGGACAAGGTCAGCATGGGCACCATTGCCGCCCGCGATTGCCTGCGGGTGCTGCAATTGACAGAGCAGGTGGCCAGTGCCGCCCTGCTGGCCTCCTGCCAGGGGGTTGAATTGAGAATTCGCCAACGTGAGCTGTCGGCAGAGACTCTGTCACCGGCCATTGCGGACATCATTGACCAGGTCCGAAGCTACAGCCCGTTCCTGGAGGAAGACCGTGCTTTGGACGCTGAGTTGCGCCACACTGTCACCGCCATACAAACTGAAACCTGGCCTCTCTACGGAGCGCAGTAACGATGCATACCACCACTGATGCAGATAAAACCTCAGAGCGGCACAAAGCTACGAACCTGCACACAGCAGAAGTCGAACTCACCATCCCCTTTCACGACGTCGATATGATGGAAGTGGCCTGGCATGGCCACTACGTGAAATATTTTGAATTGGCACGCTGTGAACTGCTGGACCAGATCGACTACAACTATCTGCAAATGAAAGCGTCGGGCTATGCCTGGCCGGTGGTTGATCTGCACATCCGCTATCCGCAGCCCACCACCTTTAATCAAAAAGTGATCGTCCGGGCGCGCATAACAGAATGGGAAAACCGCCTCAAAATCAGTTACGAAATCCGCGACAAAGTCTCCGGCAAACGCCTCACCCGCGGGCACACGATTCAGGTGGCGGTGGACATGAACCAGCGGGAAATGTTGATGGAATCGCCCGTTATCCTGCTGGAAAAGTTGGGGCTGACCCGATGACGGCTGACATTGTGAAAGCTGACGCGGTGAAGGCTTTTATGCTGCGCACCGCATTACTGGCTGCTTGCCTGCTTGCCGGTACGGCATCGACAGCCATCGCTCAATCTCCGTCACCGACTCAAGCTTCGAGCCAGCCCCAGTTGCAGACACTGCAAACCATCACCCAGAGCCTGCAACTGGGCCAACATCCGCAGGAGCAGCAGGGACAGTTTGTGCAAAGGAAATACCTGAGCATCCTCCCGCAGCCACTGGTTTCCCGTGGTCACTATGCGTTTCAACAGGACACCGGCCTGGAGTGGCAAGTGCTACAACCTTTACCCAGCAAACTCACCTTCAGTGCCGCCGGCATCCAACAGGAACAGAATGGACAGCAGGTGTGGCTGGCGCGTGCTGACCAACCGGGTATTGCCGCCATCGGGCAAATTATGGCCGCCATCTTCACCAGTGACTGGCACACGCTACAAGAGTTTTTCCGAATTGAAGTGCTGCCACCAGCCGCTCCGTCGGCCAGTGGCACCGCCGACAATTCCCCAATTACCCCCAACTCCTGGTCACTGAAGTTGACGCCGACGCAAGTGTCTCTGCAACAGGCGATGAGCCACATCCTGCTGTCCGGCGACCATCAGCTGCGCCACATGACGCTGTTTGAACCCAACAACGATCGCACCGAAATCGATTTCCAATAATGCCTGTCTCTCCCCCCCATTCAAACCGCGATGCTGACGCCAGCTCCGACCCCGCACACAGGGACCGGCACGTCGTAAATCATCACGGCCACCCTCCAAGCAGCAACGCGGATGTCTGGCGTTTTTCCCTGTGGTCTGTGGTGGTGGCGATCTGCGGGGTGATCATCGCGCTCGAACTGCATCAGGGGCAGACCTTCGACAGCAGCATTATGGCCCTGTTGCCCGACACCCACCGCAGCGATGCCGAGGCTCTGGCGCAACAGCGTTTGATGGATGCTGCGGATGACCGGCTGGTGTTTTTAATTGCCGCTGAAGACCCGTCCCTGAGTCGCAGCGCGGCGGAGACCTTTGCCAAAACCCTGACCAGCAGCCAGCACTTTGCCAATGTCCAGGGCGCCGTCAGCCAAGACAGTCATCATCAGTGGCAGGCGTTCTATAAACCCTGGCGTTACCGACTGCTGACTCAACACAGCTTGGATAGGTTGCAAAAGTTCGACACCGGTCTGGTGGATGAAAGTCTGGCCAAGCTGTTCAGCCCGCTGGCCGCCGCAATCGGCCCTACCCTCACGGAAGATCCGTTGCAGTTGTTTATGCAGTGGCAGACCGAAGTTTTGCCGCGCACCCCGTTCCGCCTGCAGGACGACTGGCTCACGCTACAACACCAGGGTCTGACTTACCGGCTGGTGACCGCCACCCTGTCCGGCAACGCCTATGACATGCCCTACCAACAGGCGGTCATGTCCACCCTCAACCATGCCCGGCAACGCTTGCCGGGCAATACCCAACTGGCCACCAGCGGCCTGATCATTCACGCGGCCTTTGGAGCCCAGCAAGCCAAACGCGAAATTTCGACCATTGGGGTCGGCTCGGCCGTGGGCATCCTGCTGCTGCTGTTTACCTGCTTCCGTCGCTGGTCCCGCGTGCTGCTGGCATTTTTGCCCCTCATCGTCGGCTGCGTGGTGGCCTTGTCCCTGAGTATGTTGCTGTTCGAGCGACTGCATCTGATCACTCTGGCCTTCGGTGCCAGCTTGATCGGGGTGGCCATCGATTACTCCCTGCATTATTTGTGTGCCCGGGAAGAGCGGGAACCCCCCAACAGGGCAATGGCTTCGACGCCGACCAGAGCTTGTGGTAACGCGTCACCCCTGCGCCGAATTCTTCCAGGGCTCAGCCTGGGACTGCTCTCCAGCGTTCTCGCTTACGCCGCCCAGGCCGCCGCGCCCTTTCCCGGCCTGCAACAAATGGCGGTATTTTCAGTGCTGGGGTTAGTGGGGGCGTGGATGACCGTGGTGTGCTGGCTACCGCTGCTGTCGGCCTGGCAGCCGGCAGTGTCTCAGACAACACTCCTGACAACGGCTCAAAAAGTTGCCCCTCAAACATCTCAGCAGCCATCGCAAGGTCTCCAACCGATGTTGCTGCGCCAATTGGTTCGCTGGCGCAGGGTTTGGCCCACCTGCCACAGCCGCCGCAGCCAGGTTTTTCTGCTGTGTGTGTTGGCCCTGTTGATCGCCATCGTCAGCCGCATTGAAGGCAATGACGACCTGCGCTTACTGCAGACCTCGCCAGCGGAACTGTTGCAGCAAGACGCGACCGTACAAGCCCTGTTGGCCGGCCCTGACCCCAGTCATTATTTTATTCTGCAGGCCGACAGCGAACAGGCGCTGCTGCAAGCCGAAGAGCAATTTACCCGGCAACTGGATCAGGGGCGACAGCAACACTGGATCAGCGGCTATCAATCCACCGCACAATTTGTTCCCTCCAACGAAAAACAGCAGTTAAGCCACAGCCTGTATCAAACTCAGGTTTTCGCCGAGGACGGCTTGCTCACCCAGTGGGCCAGCAAGGGACAACTGCAACCGGTTGCTGATCGGGCCCGGGCTCTTTTTAATCAGTCACGTGCTCACACCGAACACCCACCTGGCGCTACGGAACTGTCCCTCAACAGCTGGCAACTGCAACCGGTCAGTGAACTCGCCCGGCATCTGTGGCTGGGGCCCCATCAGGGGCACTTTTACTCCCTGATTACCGTATCCGGCATACAGGGCAGCCATGCCATCACCCACTTGCAAGCACTGGCAAACAGCACTGAGGGCGTCAGCTTCATCGACCGCGTCGGTAGCATTTCTGAAGTGTTGAAAAATTATCGCCAGCACTTGAGTCAGTGGCTGTTATTGGCCTACGCAGCTGTCACACTGGTGCTGGCGTTGCGCTATCGCACCCAGGTCTGGCGCATCATCGCCGCCCCGGCACTGGCCAGCCTGATTACCCTCAGCGCACTGCAGCTATGCCATGTTCCGGTCACCATCTTTCACGGCCTGGCCCTGCTGTTGGTGCTGGGCATCGGCCTCGACGCCAGCATCTTTTTGTACGACAGCCGCAACAGCGCGCACACCTGGCTGGCGGTGACCCTCTCGTCCTTAACCACCTTGCTGGCATTCGGTTTATTAACCTTAAGCGCCACGCCGGTGTTGCACTTTTTTGGACAGACGGTACTGATCGGCATCATTTGCGTCTGGTTTTTAGCCCCCGCCTTCGCGGCTCCAAAACCCGCATCTCACAACAATCTCGCGTTGCGACCTGACGCCTAGCGACCCCTTTTAAAGGAATAAACAATCCATGAGTGAGCTCGACAGACAAATAGATATTGTGGTGATCGGCGCAGGGCCCGCAGGCGCAGTGGCCGCATCGCTGCTCAACGCAAAAGGGCATAACGTGCTGGTGATCGAGCGTCAGCACTTTCCCCGCTTTTCCATCGGCGAAAGCTTATTGCCCCAGTGCATGGAATTTCTGGCACAGGCCAACCTGCTTGATGCGGTCCACCGCCACGCCGACCAGCACCACTTCCAGCACAAAAACGGCGCGGCTTTTGTCCATGCCGGGCGTTATTCCGAGTTTGACTTTCGTCAGAAGTTTTCAGACGGGCATGGCACCACCTACCAGGTACAGCGCGCTCCGTTTGATCACATCCTCGCGCAGGAAACCGAGCGTCAGGGCGTTGAGATTATCTGGGGACACACGCTGGTAAATATCGACCAGGATACTTCACCTGCCCGGTTAACCGTGGAAGATGAGCACCATCAGACCTATACCATCAGCGCACAATTCGTCCTCGATGCCAGTGGTTTTGGCCGCGTATTGCCCCGCCTGTTACAACTGGACCGCCCCAGCAATTTTCCCTCAAGAACGTCGCTGTTTACGCACATTGAGGACAACATTAGCGACGACGGCTTTGATCGTGAAAAAATTCGGGTGACCGTTCACTACCAGCATAAGGACGTGTGGTTTTGGTTGATCCCCTTCGCTCACGGCCGCTGCTCCATCGGTGTGGTTGCCCGCAGTGAATTTTTTGACGGTCGCGATGAGGACCTGAATCGCCGACTGGCGGACATCATTGCCGACGAGCCCAGCCTGAAAACACTGCTGGCCAATGCCAGGTTTGACACCCCCGCTCGTGAAATCACCGGTTACGCAAGCGATGTCTCGCAGCTGTGGGGACCCAACTTCGCGCTGCTGGGTAACGCCGGTGAATTCCTCGATCCGGTGTTTTCCTCCGGAGTCACCATCGCCATGAAGTCCGCCAGCCTGGCGGCTGACGTGCTGGACCGGCAGTTGCGTGGACAGGCTGTAGACTGGGAGGCCGAATACGCACAGCCCTTGCGCGCAGGTGTCGACACCTTCCGGGCTTTCGTCGAAGCCTGGTATGACGGCCGCTTTCAGGACATCATCTTCGCCAGCCAGCAGTCCAAGGAAGTGCGGGCGATGATCAGCTCCATCCTGGCCGGTTACGCCTGGGATACCAACAACCCTTATGTGAAGGACAGCGAACATCGCATCAATGTGCTGGCCGAGCTCTGCCGGCTGTCATGAGCAAGCCAGCCATTGCCGTCTCGTTTTGCCGCGGTTATTTGACACGCTTTTGTTTGCAAAGCCCGTTTATGGACCATACCGGTTGGCGCAGGCCCGTGGGGGAAAGCGCCCTAACGTTTTCACTGCAGCGGGCCCGACGGGCAGTCTTTGCCCTGCTGGCCTTCGGGCTGACAGCCTGCAGCTGGATCACGCCAGCGCGGCCGCCGGAACTGCCACTGCTGTCGCCCGCGACCTTCGGCCAACAGTGGCAAGTGACCCAAAGCGTGACGCTGCAACCTCTCGCCCGCGATGACCGCGCCCCCCACCGCAGCGGCCAAACCCTGCTGGCCGCCTGGTCGGTGTCACCAGCCCGACTCGACTTTGCCGGGCTGACGCCCACCGGGCAAACACTGCTGACCCTCAGCTACGACGGCCAACAGCTCACAGGGACAACCTCCCCCCTGCTGCCCAAAGAAGTGTCGGGCCGTGACATTCTGGCTCAACTGCAACTGGCCTACTGGCCGCTCCACAGTATCCAGCAGGCCCTCAGCGGCAGCCCCTGGTCTCTCCGGCAGGTCAATCCGGGGCGCCGTGAACTTTGGCTGAACGGGCAATTGACTCTGGACCTGCAAATTTCTCCGACAGGCCCTTCTGGGCAGCCCCTCGAATCCATTATCATTACCCACCCGTTGAGAGGCTACCAACTGAAGATCCAGACCATCTCCAGAGAGACCTTGTCTGCGCACCCTTCAGCGGGACAAACTTCGACACCACACATTCCGGCGAAACAAACACGGGCCATACCAAGCCCGGCAAGCCCACCCCACAAGACCGGGGTTGCCGACTGAGCCTGCGCCCGCGCAGCAACCGAGACAGAGAGCACTGCATGAACCACCCTTCAGACACGGCTGCCCCCGCCAAGGTCTACCTCAACCATCTGGGGTTAGTCTGTGCCCTCGGGGATGAGCCGCACCGCATCAAACAACAGCTGTTCGGCACTCCGGCAGCCGCGGTGAAGGAAAGCCCTCTCACGGTCACCGACCAATACAGTCCCGGTCGCCCTCTGCCACTGGGCGTGGTTGAGCGTGAGCTGCCCGCCCTTGCCGGCAGCTCCATCCTGGAACAAACCCGCACCAATCGCTTGATGGCGGCCGCCATGCAACAGCTGCAAGCCGCTTTCGACGAAACCCGCCAGGGCATTGACCCGCTGCGTATCGGGGTCATCCTGGGAACCAGCACCAGCGGTATTGCCGAAGGCGAAGCGGCCATTACCCGCCAGGCAGCCTCCGCCCCTGGCGACAAACCGGCGGCAGCCAGCGCTCAGCGCGATGATAAATCCGCGCCACCGCATGACTTTGCCTATCAGCAACAGGAAATCGCCAACCCGGCAATCACTCTCGCCTCCTGGCTCAATATCCAGGGGCCTGCCTACGTGGTGTCGACCGCCTGTTCCTCCAGTGCCAAAGCCCTGGCCAGCGCCCGTCGCCTGCTGCGCATGGGCGTCTGCGACCTGGTCATCGCCGGCGGTGTGGATTCCCTGTGCCAGCTGACCGTGAACGGCTTCTCTGCGCTGGAATCGGTCAGTGAACAGCCCTGCAACCCCTTCAGCGCCAACCGCAATGGCATCAACATTGGTGAGGGTGCGGCCTTATTTCTGGTCAGCCGCCAGCCCGGCCCGGTGTGTTTGAGCGGTGTCGGCGAGGGTTCCGATGCCCACCATATTTCAGCGCCACACCCCCAGGGTGAAGGTGCGGCCAGGGCCATGCAGCTGGCACTGGCGGATGCCGATTTACAGCCACGGGACATTGATTACCTGAATCTGCATGGCACCGCCACCGCGCAAAACGACAGCATGGAGAGCCTGGCCGTACAGCTCGTATTGGGCACTGACGTGCCTTGCAGCTCGACCAAACCCTGTACCGGCCACACATTGGGGGCGGCAGGAGCCATCGAAGCCGCTTTTTGCTGGCTGACCCTCACCGACCACAGCGGCCAACTGCCTGTACATCGCTGGGATGGGCACGCGGACGGGGACATTGCCCCCTTGAATCTGGTCACGCAGGCCGTCCGGCAGACAGAGCAACGGCGGCATCAACCGTCGCCCCCTCAATCGCAACCTCACCACCCTATCAGGGCCGCCATGAGCAACTCATTCGCCTTTGGCGGCAACAACATTTCGTTGATTCTGGAGCGTACACAGTGAAGCCCCCTTACGAGATTCTCGAACTGGTGCCGCACTCCGGTACAATGTCTCTGCTGGATGCCGTGACCGATCAAACCGGCGACAGTCTGACCGCTGAAGTCAGGTTGCACCGAGACAGTTTGTTTGCCACCGAACAAGGGGTGCCCGCATGGATCGGGATTGAGTATATGGCCCAGGCCATTGCGGCCTTTGCCGGGGTCGAAGCCAAAGCCGCAGGCCGGGAAATCCGCATTGGCTTTTTGGTCGGCTCGCGAAAATACACCTGCAATGCGCCCTACTTTCCCCTGGGCTGCACCTTGACCGTGACGGTGACGCAGGAACTGCAAGCCGACAATGGGTTGGCAGTCTTTGTCTGCCACATTGCCGCAGGCAAGATCACTGCAGAGGCGAGCCTCAATGTGTTCCAGCCCGACAACGTGAACGATTTTTTGGAAAACGCGTGAGCTTTAACCGCTCAGGCCCTGACCGCTCACAGACTCGCGACCGGGTTAAGCAACACATGCCGGCTGAATCGCTGGTGACGTTAAGAAACACGAGATAAGAAACAACCGAATTGAAGGCTAGATTATGGACAAAACCATTTTTGTAACGGGCTCCAGTCGCGGTATCGGCAAAGCCGCTGCCTTGCGCCTGGCCCGGGACGGTTACCACATCGTCTTACACTGCCGCTCCGGCATGGACGAAGCGCAACAGGTCAAAGCAGGCATCGAAAACCTTGGCCGTCAGGTGCGCATTCTGCAGTTCGACATTGCCGATCGCGAGGCGTCCGCCAAAGCGCTGCTCAATGATGTGGAAGAGCACGGCGCCTACTACGGTGTCGTCTGCAACGCCGGCATTGCCCGCGACAACGCCTTTCCCGCCATGAGCGGTGAGGACTGGGATCTGGTGGTGCACACCAACCTGGACGGTTTTTTCAATGTCCTCAATCCACTGACGATGCCCATGGTACGCCGCCGTAAACCGGGTCGTATTGTCGTGCTGTCCTCAGTCTCCGGCGTCATGGGCAATCGCGGCCAGGTCAATTACAGCGCTTCCAAAGCGGGCTTGATTGGCGCCTGTAAAGCGCTCGCGCTGGAACTGGCCAAACGTTCCATTACCGTGAATTGCGTGGCGCCCGGCCTGATAGAAACGGATATGGTGAGCGAAGCCCCGGTGGCAGAAGCCATGAAACTGATTCCGGCCCGCCGCATGGGCAAACCCGAAGAAGTGGCGGCAACCATCAGCTTTTTGATGTCGGAAGATGCCGGCTACATCACCCGCCAGGTCATCTCTGTGAACGGTGGTATGTGCTAATGAAACGAGTGGTTATCACCGGAATGGCAGGCTTGTCCCCTATTGGTCTGGACTGGAGCAGCGTCGCCAACAATTTAAAACAGCTGCAAACCGGTATTCGGTATATGGAAGACTGGGACGTTTACGACGGACTGAACACCCGCCTGGCAGCGCCCATTCTGGACTTTGAGCGTCCCGCCCATTACAGCCGCAAAGCCATACGCAGCATGGGTCGCATTGCCCTGCTGGCCACCCGGGCCTCGGAGCTGGCCCTGGAAAATGCGGGGCTGCTGGAAGACGAGTCCATTAAAGACGGCCGCATGGGGGTTGCCTTTGGCTCTTCGGCGGGCTCAACCCACGCCTTTACCGATTTCGGCCGCATGCTGCTGAATCACAGCACCGACGGCCTCAACGCCAACTCCTACATCAAGATGATGGCGCACACCGCACCGGTGAACATCAGCGTGTTCTTCAGCCTCAAAGGGCGAGTCCACACCACCTCCAGTGCCTGTACGTCTGGCAGCCAGGGCATCGGCTACGCCTACGAAGCGATTCGCTATGGCCAACAGCAATACATGATTGCCGGCGGCGCCGAAGAGTTGTGCCCCACAGAAGCTGCCGTGTTCGATACCCTCTATGCCACCAGCACCCGTAACGACCAGCCGGCCTCATCACCGCGTCCGTTCGATCAAGAGCGCGATGGCCTGGTGATTGGCGAAGGTGCCGGCAGTTTGATTCTGGAAGACCTCGACTCGGCCCTCGCTCGGGGGGCGACCATCTACGCCGAAATTGTCGGCTTTGGCACCAACTGTGACGGCACCCACGTGACCCAGCCTCAAGCTTCCACCATGCAGGCGGCCATGCAACTGGCCCTCAATGACGCCAAGCTTGCGCCCTCCGAGATTGGTTACATCAGTGCCCACGGCACCGCCACCGATCGCGGCGACATCGCCGAGTCTGCTGCCACCTACAACATTTTCGGCAACCGCACGCCCATCAGCAGCATGAAAAGCTTCACCGGACATACCCTCGGCGCCTGTGGCGCGCTAGAGGCCTGGACCAGCATCAACATGATGAATGAAAACTGGGCACACGCCACCGCCAACCTCGACCACATCGACCCGGAATGTGCCGATCTGGATTACATCATGGGAGAGCATCGCAGCCTCGACACTGAATATGTCATGAGCAACAACTTTGCCTTTGGCGGCATCAACACCTCGTTGATTTTTAAACGCTGGCGCTAAATCGACTGGATTAATAGCAACCCGGTACCGACTTCGTTAATGAATGCACCGAAGTCGGTATCCACTCATCACATTAGCAACAGCGTCAGCCTCGACGTCGCCCCCTCTCCGAACACGTCATCTTCAGGTCTCACGCCACAAACGATATACTCAATACAACTGAATCCCCGCACTAAAATGCAACGGAACCCCGAGCTAAAAAACCACCCCGGTTACTCACTAAGGAGCAATAACATGGTAAGGACATTCACTCTCGCTAAATTACTCAGTGTGATCGCCTGCTTGAGTTTTTTATCACTGAACGCTCAGGCTTTACCCGCCAGCGCAGAACAACAACTCAACACGTACATCAAAACATTTGAAGGCAACAATAAAACCGCACAAATACAAATAGCCCAGCAACTGGAATGGGCGGGGTACAACCAGCCCCGTTTGTTTGACATCATCGAAACCAAACTGCTGGCTGACTTCAGCAGCGCCACCCATAAAACCGATGTCGACCACTTATCCTGGCTGAGCAAAGCCCTGGCTTTTTCAGGCAACGAAAAATACCGCAAAACGCTGACGCTGGTCGCCGATGAGGCAAAGTCCAAAAAGCTGAGAAAATATTCCCAACAGGCCGTTGAACTTTTGCCCTTACAATCACGTCTCACTCCGCAAATCCTCAACAGTTCACACTGGAACGAGCAATGGGATCTCGAGACAAACCGTATCGCGGCGATGTTCAACAGTCAGGATCTGGAGTTAAAACGCCTGGCGGCCAAACGGGTTCATTACTCCCACAATTACAACCCGGAGATTCTCAATCGCTTCCAACAGGCACTGGAGCAGAATTACAAACTCAATCCAAAGAACGCCTTGTTCACCGACACCTGGGCATGGGTTTGCAAGGCATTAGCCGGCTCTCGCCAGCAACAATATAAAGCGACCGTCACCGCCGTCGCCAACAATGCGGCCGACAAAAAGCTGAAAAAGTACGCCCAAAAATATCTGCGCTATTTCGACAAACCGCTGTAACCGTCGATCACCAGACATGCCGGCATTGGCTGCCGGCATGCTGCAAATCCAACGGTCCCCGAACACACTCTCCGCCCACAGACGGAACGCCTGCCACACGCCCTCTCGCAGCATTCAAAAAGCCGCGACCGAAGTCATTGAAAAAACAAACGACACGCCAAACTGCTGACTGACGTTCAACCCCTAAAGGCAATTGCGCCAGCCGCGGCAGTCAAGTTATTCCCGCCCGCCAATAAACCACTCCGAATGCGCGTGATTTAACTCAATAAAATTTTCTGAAGATTGAATCCTAAAAATGAACCGCACCATCAGTAGCAACTTATCCCTTCCATAAGCGTGCCCTGATAGCTGATAACAAACCTCTCTGCCTAAGACGTGACGGCGGTTTTACACGTTACTTTTTTACAAGCACTACAAGCGAGCAACGCAACCCCATTAACTCGTTGCCAGAGCACCAATTTGCAGTATTCCTGAGAAAAAATGGCTCGTTTGCACATGAAATGGCAGGAATAACACTTTTCTATAGCAGACAATGACGCTGAATTGCTTTACATTAATCTCCCGCCAAAATTTACAGGGCAGTCATAAGCTCTGATTGGCTTCACGGACAAACACTGAATAACAAACAAAGATTTGTCAGGACAGGGATCGTGTTAATAATTAATTAATTGAATTAATTAACCGCCACACCTGAGACTCCCCTTTGCGACGATCACACACAGCAAAGGGCCGGTGTGTGGATATTCAAAGCAGAACAGCTTTTAACAGAGAACGGAGGGCACCCAGTGATCATTGGAATACCCAAAGAAACATGCCCCGGTGAATGCCGGGTTGGTCTAGTACCACAGAACGTCAGCGCGCTAGTAAAAAAAGGCCGCTCGGTAATGATTGAGCGCGGCGCAGGTCTTGCGGCGGGTCACAGTGACGATGCCTACGCAGCTGCCGGAGCAACGCTGGCAGATCGCTCCGCCGTGTTTGAACAAGCCGATATTATCGTGCAGGTTCAAACCCCCGGGCTGAATTTAAAAACCGGCGACAGTGATCTGGCCGAATTGCCGAGCAACAAAATTCTGGTCGGCATGATGGACCCACTGGCCAATCCGGAGTTTGCGCAAACGCTGGCGGCCAAGCAGGTTACCGGTGTCGCGATGGAATTAATTCCTCGTATTACCCGTGCGCAAGCGATGGACGTGCTGTCTTCCAATGCCATGATTGTCGGCTATAAAGCCGTGCTGATCGGCGCCAGTGAACTGGCCTCCATGTTCCCCATGAACATGACCGCGGCAGGAACACTGAATCCCGCTCGGGTCTTCATCATGGGCGTGGGTGTCGCCGGTCTTCAGGCCTGTGCCACCGCCAAACGTTTAGGTGCTGTGGTAGAGGCGTACGATGTACGTCCTGCGGCGCGCGAGCAGATCTTGTCGGTGGGCGCCAAACCCGTCGAACTGAACATCCAGGCCGAAGACACCGAGAGCGCGGGTGGCTACGCCAAGGAACAGTCCGCCGAGTTCATTAAAGCCCAGCAAGCGGCCATGGCTGACGTTTTGGCACAACAGGATGTGGTCATCACTACCGCGGCCGTACCGGGTAAAAAGTCCCCGATTCTGGTCACCGCCGAGATGGTTAAAAGCATGAAGCCTGGTGCTGTGATTATCGATCTGGCGGCCGAAAAAGGCGGCAATTGCGAACTCACTCAACTGGGTGAAGTGGTGATTGAAAACGGTGTAAAAATCATCGGCCCGAACAACCTGGCCTCGACCGTTGCCACTCACGCGAGTCAGATGTACGGCAAAAATATCGAAAACCTGCTCAATCATCTGATCACCGAGGATGGCAAACTGAACCTCGATTTCGAAGACGAGATCATCCGTGAGACCGTGGTTTCCATAAATGGTGACGTGCCTCACCCCCGCATGCGTGACCTGCTGGGGCTGCCCGCACTGCCGGCGACTGATTCCTCAACCGATTCATCAACCGATTCATCAACTACAGCCTAAGGAGACCCCAAATGGATATTTCGATCATTCACGTCACACTGTTTGTGCTGGCAATTTTCCTGGGCATTGAACTGATTACCAAAGTTCCCCCGACTTTGCACACGCCATTGATGTCAGGCTCTAACGCCATTTCCGGGGTCACCCTGGTGGGCGCCATCCTGGCAGCGGGTCACGGCGGCAACGAAACCCTGATCAACGTTCTGGGATTTATGGCTGTCGCTTTGGCCACCATCAACGTCGTTGGCGGCTTTATGGTGACCAACCGTATGCTTGCCATGTTCAAGCGCAAAGATTAAGGAGGCTGCACAGTGAATCCGAACATTATTGAAATCGCCTACATTGTTGCCGCCGCGCTGTTTATCCTCGGCATCAAAGGCTTAAGCAAACCGAAAACCGCCGTGCGCGGCAATCAACTGGCCGCCTCCGGCATGTTGGTGGCGATTGTCGTCACCCTGCTGAACAGCTCCGTGGTGAGCTATGAATGGATTGTCGCCGGTGCGATTGTCGGCGCCATCATCGGTGCCACGCTGGCGGTTAAAATCCAGATGACGGCCATGCCACAATTGATTGCGGCATTAAACGGCTTTGGTGGTGGTGCGTCATTGGCCGTCGCTGCCGCCGAGTTTATAAAAAGTCAGCCCGCCAGCGGTACTTTGGCTCAACTCACCGACCACGCTGTCGGCGGCGGCATGGGAACGTTTGCCATGATCGCCACCGGTGCCGCCGTGTTTATCGGTGCCGTGACGTTGACGGGTTCCTTTGTCGCTTTTGCCAAACTGCAGGAACTGATTGGCGGACAGCCGAAAGGCTTTCCGGGCATGAAAGCGGTGACCGCGATCCTGCTGATCGGCTCCATCAGTATCATTGGCTATCTCACCGTCGATCCGACCCAAACCCAGCTGTTCTGGGTCATGGTGGCGGCTGCCTTCATCATGGGCATCCTGCTGGTTATGCCTATCGGGGGCGCAGACATGCCCGTGGTGATTGCCCTGCTGAACTCCTACTCCGGGATTGCAGCGGCGGCGGCCGGTTTTGTGATGGGCAACAGCGTACTGATCATCGCCGGCTCGCTGGTGGGCGCATCCGGTATTATCCTGACGCAAATCATGTGTAAAGCCATGAACCGCTCCCTGACCAACGTGCTGTTTGGTGTGATGGCGGAAGCGGGCGAAGCCATGGATGCCGACGAAGTCTATGCCGGCAAGGTCAAAGCCAGTTCGCCGGAAGAAGTGGCCATGCTGCTGGAAACCGCTCGGCGGGTGGTCATCGTGCCCGGCTTTGGCCTGGCCATGGCGCAGGCACAACACGCCGTGCGCGATCTCGGTGACTCGCTGGAAGCGAGAGGCATCGAAGTGGAGTACGCCATTCACCCGGTGGCCGGTCGTATGCCAGGTCACATGAACGTGCTGCTGGCGGAGGCCGAAGTTCCTTACGACAAACTCAAGGAAATGGATGATATCAACCCGACCTTTGAGCAAACCGATGTGGTTATCGTCATTGGTGCCAACGACGTCACCAACCCGATGGCCCGTGAAGACAAAGGCAGTCCAATCTATGGCATGCCCATTCTGAACGTCGACAAAGCCAAAACGGTGGTTGTGGTGAAACGTTCGCTGTCGGCAGGCTTTGCCGGCTTGCCTAACCCGCTGTTCGCCAAAGACAACACCCTGATGCTGTTTGGCGACGGCAAGACGGCTATCCTTGAGCTGACCAAGTCCCTGAGTGACTGAGTGACGGTTAACCCAAGGCATTAGCCACTCAACCAACGGGGGGAACCGCAGCGTGCGGCTCCCCCGTTTTTTTTGGCACAGACACCCGCCCCCTCTTAATTGCCACCTCTTAATTGCCACCCCTTAACTGTCACTTCTAAACTGTCCCTCTCACCTGTCACCTCTAAACTGTCCCCTCTAAAACCGTCCCCTCAGCCACCCCCACAAGCTACACTGTAGATATTGTTGCAGGTCAGCGACTGCAGGCAGTCACGATACGGGAGCTCCCATGACCAAACAGACAGCGCGCAAAGGCACTGACGAGACCACCACCGCAAACCCTTTCGAAAACGAATACTCCGATACCGGCTTCTGGCGTAAAACCAAAAAGTACGCCCGCATCGCCGGCGAGGGTGTGCTGGAGCCGGCGCTCAAGCTCTACTATGCGTCACAGGACCCCGACACACCCGCCTGGGCGAGAACCACCGTCTACGCCTCGCTGGGGTATTTTATTGCCCCCCTTGATGCCATTCCGGATTTATCCCCGTTTATCGGTTACTCCGACGACCTGGGAGTATTGGTGGCGGCCACCGCAGCCATCGCCAAGCACATTAAAAAAGAGCATGCCGAAAAAGCCCGGGACAAGCTGGCGCGGTGGTTTGATTGACGCCCCGGGCCGCTCTCTCTTGCGGCTGAGGTTGTCTTGGGGATGAGGCGGTCCTGAGTATGAGGCTGTTTTGTGACTGAGGTTTTCATGTGCGCGCCCCCCACAAGCAAGCGCCAAGATGGCAGCCAGCGCGGCGCGACAGCCGCAGGTCGGACCAAAGAGAGCCCCTTTAACGCGTCCAGAAGCCCGGCAGCAGTAAGGCCAACACGGTGAAATATTCCAGTCGCCCCAAAATCATCGCTCCCGACAACATCCAGGTGCCCGCATCCGAAACCGGCTGAAAATTGTTACCCAATTCGCCAAAAGCCGGCCCCAGCACATTCAAACAGGCCGCCACCGCCGTAAACGCGGACCAAAAATCAAGCCCGGTGATCATCAGCGCAATGGCAATGCACAGTGTACTGATGGCGGTGATGGCCATGAAGGCCAGCGTCGCACTCAAGACACTGGGCTCCACCGTGCGACCCTGGTACTTCAAACTGAAAACCCCGCTGGGGTGAATCAGGCGCCGCATCTCAATCAGAATGAGTTTGGCGCTGAGTATATTGCGGATAATTTTGTTGCCCCCGGCGGTTGAGCCCGCGCACCCGCCAAGATAGCCGGCAATCACCAATAGCAAGGCAATTTCCTGCGGCCAGTCCGTGAAGCCCGGCACCCCAAACCCCGTGCTGGTAATAAAGGAGATCAACATAAACACCCCGTCGCTGAAAGCCGTCACCACATCCTCGTACTGTTGCGTAGCCAACAGCAGCAGTGTGATCAGCAGTCCCATACACAGCACAATCAGCAGAAAACTGCGGGTCTCTTCATCTTGCCAATAGAGTCGCGGAGCACTCGCACGCCCCACTCTGAAATGCATGGCGAAACTGATGGCCCCCAGCACCATAAAGACATTGGCAATGGCCAGGATCAGGCTGCTGTCAAAAAAACCCATGCTGGCATCGTGCGTAGAGAAACCGCCTGTCGACACCGTGCTCAGGCTGTGAGCCAGGGCGTCGTAGGCAGTCATACCGGCGGCGTAATAACTGACCGTGCACATCAGGGTGATGGTCACATAGACCAGCCATAAGTAGTGCGCGGTATTGGCAATTCTCGGCGAGAGCTTGTCATCCTTAATCGGACCGGGCGTTTCGGCTTTTAACAACCGCATGCCACCCACGTTCAGCATGGGCAAAACCGCGACGACAAAAATTACCACCCCCAACCCGCCCAGCCACTGCAGAAATTGGCGGTACAAAAGAAAAGAGCGGGGCATGTCGTCCAGGCCGGTCAGGATCGTTGCGCCGGTGGTGGTGAGGGCACTGATGGATTCAAAGACACCGTCCGTAAAGGACACGCCGGTGGTGAGAATAATCGGCACCCCCCCAAGAATGCCACAAATGATCCAGGTGGACGTGGCGAACAACAGCGCGTCGCGAAATCCGATTTTGGTGTTGTCAGTGCCCCGTGCGCTGGCAAACAACATCACCGACGTCACCATCATGGCCACCGACGGCTCCAGAAAAGGGACTTCCTGATGATCGTGGAACACAATCAGCGACAGCAGCGCAAACCCACCCTGCACGACACCCATCAGGCCAATCGGGAAAGCCAGCAAGTACACCGTTGCCCTACTGTTAATCATCTCGCCTTTCCATTTTGCTGTCTGTGCCTGCTTTCATGCATAAGATGAATCCGTCAGCCCCCTGCCGGGAGCACCAGCGGCCATACCCGATGAAAATTATAACGTTGACAGGGTCTGACGCCAGGGTGATATGACGAAACTTTCTTAATCCCTAAACATTCGAGTCGGCTCGCCATGTTTGTGAACTCTTCGTGAATTTAACAAGACGCTCTGCTTACCGCCTCTTGATTTTGATATATTGAAGTCAACTTCCGCCTCAGCCCACTCACGCCCAAGGAGTCGCGGTATAAACGATTGGTCTTTTCTGCAACAACTCAGCCGCCTTGAAGCGCAGAGCCACGAGCTTCTTCGTGTCACCCGCCTGGTAGAGGTTCCCTTTGAAAATCAGTTTTTGCCCGTGCACAGCATCACGCTCGGCAGTCGCAACCCTCAGGCCCCCTGTTTGATTTACACCGGCGGGGTTCATGGACTGGAGCGTATCGGCACCGAAGTGGTGCTGACTTTTTTAAATACCTTGATTCAAAGGTTGAAATGGGATCAATCACTGTCCAGTGGGCTGGAACATCTGACCTTGATTTTCGTACCGGCGCTCAACCCTGTAGGTTTACTTCGCAACACTCGCGGCAATGGCAACGGCGTCGACTTAATGCGCAACGCGCCCATCGATGCCGAGTCTCGCCCGCCCTGGCTGGCCGGCGGGCACCGGCTGCACTCAGCCCTGCCCTGGTACCGGGGGAAAAAAGGTACCCCGATGGAAACCGAGTCGCAGGCGTTAATTCAACTCATCCGTCGCGAATGTTTTCAACGGCCTTTCAGTCTGGTGCTGGATTGCCATTCCGGCTTTGGCTTTAAGGACCGACTCTGGTTCCCCTATGCCTACAGTCGCAAGCCGATGGAGCATCTCGGTGAAGCCTATGCCCTGAAACAACTGCTCAACAACACTTATCCGCACCTGGACTATCAGTTTGAACCGCAATCCAACAGCTATACTGCACATGGGGACCTGTGGGATTACCTCTACCTGGAATCGCTTGAGACACCCTCCATCTTCTTACCCATGACCATGGAAATGGGTTCCTGGCGATGGATCAAAAAAAACCCGCGTCAACTCACCTCCATGAGCGGTCTGTTTAACCCCGTGATGCCACACCGACTGCAGCGCGTCCTGCTCCGTCACATTGTGTTGATGGAATTTTTGATTCGCGCCACCCGGGCCTGGGAACAATGGCTGCCGACGGGCATCGAACAACAGAGGCTCTACCAGCAAGCGATACAACACTGGTATGGCCACCAAAAACACGCGCTGCACAGCGGCAAAACCGATTAAGAACCCCCAAATATGAATGATACGGAAACAGACACGCAGGCTCACGATCAGGTCACGAACACGCCAAGCGAAACGTCCTTAGCGACGTCAGGGCCTGCGCACGCGGCAGACTCAGGTCAGAAGACGGCATTCACCGGTGACGTCGCGCGCGCCTCTCTGGCGACCTCAGAGGCGCCGTTCAAAACCACAGAAGTGACTGTCCCTAAAACCACAGAAGTGCCTGTCCCTAAAACCAGAGAAGCGCCTGTCCCTCAAGAGACACCCGATACGGCCAGCGTCAAAAACACCGAGCCGGCCTGCGGCAACACGGCAACCCCGGGTCAGGTTGACGCTGAACCTCGGCCCCGCCACTGGGTCTTGCTGCGGGGCCTCAGCCGTGACGGTCGTCACTGGGAAACCTTTCCCGAACAACTGCAACGGTTATTTCCGCAAGATCGTGTCACCTGTTTGAACTTGCCCGGAACAGGCACCCATCATCAACTCAGCAGCCCGGCCACCATCGGGGCGATTGTCGACTGGTTGCGTCAACACTACGCCAGTAGCCTCACCCAGCCGATCCATCTGCTCTCAATTTCCATGGGGGGGATGATCACGGCCGACTGGATGCACCGGTTTCCCGGGGAGGTGGCTGCCGGGGTGATGATCAACACCAGCAGTCGTCTCAACCCCATTTATGAACGCATGTACCTGGGCACGTTGGGATTACTGTGCAGCACACTGTTAACGTCGATGAAACGCAGAGAGCGAACGATTGTGCAGCGCACCAGCAACCACCACCCCAGCCGCATGGACCTGACCAAGCGCTGGAGCATTTATCAACAACAGCAGCCCGTCGCTAAAAGCACAATCCTTAAGCAGATGTTTGCCGCCTCCCGATTCACGCCGCCAACCTTGTGCCAACCGTTGCTGCTCCTGGCTTCCCGCCAGGACCGGGTGGTCAATCCAAAATGTTCAGAGTCGTTGGCGAAGTTCTGGCATGCGGATTTGCGCATTCACAAAAGCGCGGGACACGATATCCCACTGGATGACAGCGAGTGGATTTTGTCTCAGTTGCAATCCTGGGTGGTCAAAAGGCCGGTAATCGCATCAGCGACGGGTTCCGCAGCGCAAACTCAAAAGTTCTGACGCCGGTATTGAGGAGGCGACGACGTTGCGAATAGAAGATGGTGTCCTGTGTGAGTGGACGGCTTGATCGATGAACAGGCGGCATGAAGTCACCATAAGCAGCGCGCCATGAACCGGCAGCGTCTTCCGTGAACTGAAGCTGACATCCTTGCTTCAAAATGCTGCAACAACTTGTGTTCATTCACTGGCCCGGTGAAGGGCGGGCGCAGCGCTGTTAAGACTGCACAATCTGACCACGATAAATACGTTGGGTTGAGGGCGATTGCGGGCCTTTAGCCGGAACCTCCACCAATTGGGTTTGGCCGCGATAGACTTTGGTCACATAAACTTTATCCGGGGCCCGCTCCGTTTCCGGGGACTTCGGGGCGTCACGGGTTAAACGGTCCAACCAATCCTCTCCTGCAACAGCGAAGAGCTCTTTGATCAGCGCCTTGGTAACCGTATCAGAGCAGGACTCATACATCGGCATCAAATCCACTAGCAAATCAGGGTTTGCCAGCTTAATGCCCGGCTTGTCAGTGCTCGGGGCACGACGCCGTATTTCTCTGACCAGATCGATCATCTGTTTATTGAAGTTCATGGGGGTCCTTACCTGTGTCTCACAGGAACGTAGATGGATCAGTAGGTGTTTACTGCTTCACCTGAATCCTTCTACAGCACATAACATGCCCAAATCACTCAAAGGCCATTAAAAAGTGGGCTTTTATAACGATTCCCATGACTTTTAACAATATTTTGAAATTAAATAACTATTTTTTTATTTCTAATAGCTATTTTACGCACCAATACAGAGCGCCCAATGCAAGTATTCTCCTATCTGCACTGATAGGCTTCACTTATCAACAGAAGGGGGGGGGGGGGGGTTGGCGATGCCTCGGTAATAAAACCGGGCATACGCGACAAACAGGAAGACGGCTCAGGCAAGCCGGAAACCCGCAGCAAGAGCGCATCGGCGCTCTTGCCGTGAGTGAACCACTAAGCGGTTTCAAGCTGCAGCAACGCATCAATTTGCGCTTTAGCGGACTCAATCACCTTTTCGGGCGTGCCTTTGGAGCCACTGGCGTCAATGTGATGCACGGTTTCCACTCCAATGAATTTACAAATGTGCTCCAGGTAGCCACTGGCAAAGTCAACGGGACTGCCCACGGGAGTGCCACCGGTGGCGGTGACAATAAAAGCCCGCTTGATACCCGTCAGACCTTGTGGGCCATTGGCTCCGTATTTGAAGGTAACGCCCGCCCGGCAAACATAATCAATCCAGCGCTTGAGGGCCGCCGGTACGGTGAAGTTGTACATACTCACGCCAAAAACGACGGTGTCGGCGGCGTTAAGCTCCCCAATCAGCTGTTCAGAAAGTCCCAGGTGTTGTTGCAGGCTGTGGCGGTCTTCGCCAGACGATCCATGGACACCGATCAGATCTTCAGCGCTCACCTCTGGCAACGCCTCGCGCACCAAATCCCGGACAATCAGATCCTGATCCCCCAACTGGCTCACCAGGTAATCTGACAAAACACGGCTGTTTGAGCCTTCTAGGCGTGCGCTGGTATCAATTTTCAGAACGGTCATTGAGGTATCTCCATAGTACAATGCGATAACAGGTATCCCCCATAGCGCTGGATGCGCAAAGCGGAGAAGGCTGCTTGATGGTGCCATCTTAACAAACGGGGGATGACTAAAAAGCCTTGTATACTGTCCGGAGTCTTCAAAAAAACTGAACAGTTACCCACACAATCGATTTGAGGGATTATGAGCAGAAACCCCATTACCCTGGAAGCCCTGGACGTGCTGGATGCCATTGAGCGCCGCGGCAGCTTTGCCAAAGCCGCCGAGGAGCTCAACAAAGCGACGTCAGCCCTGTCTTACACCGTACAAAAGCTGGAGGAGCAGCTGGAGGTTACGTTGTTTCAACGCCAGGGCCGGCGCTCCGTGCTCACCCCGGCAGGGGAACTGCTGCTGACCGAAGGCCGGGATATCCTCAATGCTACCGCCATCCTCGCCGACCGCACCAAGGAACTTGCTACCGGCTGGGAGCCCCGGCTGGCCATCGCCATTGAATCCATCATGGATTACCCCAAATTATTTGCGCAGCTCAACGAGTTTCTGCTGCGTCACCCCGGCATTGAACTGGACATCACCGAATGTGTCCTGGGGGGTGGCTGGGACGCTCTGGAACACGGGCGGGCAGACTTGATCATTGGCTCCCCAGGCCCGGCGCCCACCCAAAAAGGGTTTCGCACCGTCCCCCTGGGGCTGAACGACATGATTCCGGTGGTCGCCAACACGCACCCCTTAGCCGCGTCTGCCTCTGACCCGGAGACACTCAAGCAAGTTATCCACACCGCCCGCCGAGTCATCACACACGACACCACCGCGACCAACGTGGCCCGCACAGCCGGACTGGCAGATGGCAAACAGCGACTGTATGTTCAGAACATGGATCAAAAACAAGCCGCGATTTGCAGCGGTATCGGCATTGGCCATCTGCCTCTCAGTCGCATCGCCCCGCTGTTGAAAGCCGGCAAACTGGTTGAACTGCGGCTTTATCCGGAGCCCCACCCCGCCAACGAATCCTTTCTGGCCTGGAAAGTCAGCCATAAAGGCAAAGCCTTAAAAGCCTTAACCGATCTGCTGCAGCAGGCCCTGCCCCAACCTTAAGCCTTTACCCACACGGGAATCCTGGCCACTGTTTTTCTTCGCGGGGTTGCATCGGCTTTACTCACAGCCCACCAACCTCAGACGCCAACCCCCGCGGGGGGTTTAATCCACAGCTGGGTTTTGATCCACAGCCGTATTTTTAATCCACAGGCAGGGCTTTAATCCACAGCTCTCTGCGAAGTCACCCGGTTCATCCACCGTGCGCGCTTTTAATCCACAGCAAGCCACCGGTGCCGGCCACATCAAGGAACCCAGGCGCTAACCGATATTAACCCACAGTTATCCTGAGCAAGCCCGCGCACAAGCTGTGGATAAGCCCCTGGCAGTCACGGTTGTCGGGGGCTGGCGAAAACTGTGCAATCTGTAACCAACTGAAAAATAAGGTAAAATATTGAGCGCCATGGCGCGCATCCCCCTCACCTCACGGACTCAGGGCGGTCCGGAGGGGCGCGGTCCCGGGGAATGATCATGGCTGCAGCGCCAGCTGCCCCCTGCACTTGCCAGCTACACCGGCATTTTCATCACCCAAATCGACATTTTTACGACCTTAACCGACATTGGTAAGACCTTAACCGACATTGGTAAGACCTTAACCGACAAAGTGCGCCGCGAGCCGTATAATAGCGGCGCCAACCGCCGGCCTCCTTTCACCGCGACACACGGATCATTCAATGCCCAGTCACACACAGCTCAAGACGCCCTTTGGCAGCTTCCGTCTGGAACGTTACCCCAAGCCCGCCACCCCGAAAGGCAAGCAGCAACCGCTGCGCGCCTGGGACGCCGCTGACGAATATCTGCTGCAATGGCTGTTTGACTGGCAGAAAGAGCGTCACCAGCCCCCCGCCACACTGATCTTAAACGACAGCTTTGGGGCCCTATCCATCGCCTTAACGCCGTGGCCACGCTGGTCCCAAACGGATTCCTACCTCGCCCAGCAAGGCTGCTCGCAAAACCGTTTGCACAATGACAGCGCCCACCTGACTCATCAATTATCCCCGGCTGAGCGCGAACAGCCACCCGTTGACGGCCACTGGCAGCCGCTGACCAGCCTGCAATGGCCTGACCGTGTGATGGATCTGGTGGTGATTAAAATCCCCAAAACCCTGGCGCTGCTGGAAGACCAGCTCTATCACCTGCGGCAAGTGATTGGCCCCGGCACCACCATTGTGGGCGCGGCAATGACCAAAAACATTCACAACAGTACGCTGGCACTGTTTGAAAAGATCCTCGGCACCACCACCACGTCCCTGGCCCAAAAGAAAGCACGGCTGATTTTCTGTCAGCCTCAACCACAGCACTGGCAGGGCAAATCCCCTTACCCCAGCGAGTTTTCCACCGAGGAATTTCCGTTTGCGATCCTCAACCACGCCAACGTGTTTTCCCGCAGTAGCCTCGACATTGGCAGCCGCTTCTTTTTGCAACACTTGCCCGCAGCGCTGGCCGGCAACGCTGTCGACATTATTGACCTGGGCTGCGGCAATGGCGTACTGGGCATCACGGCCAAGCATGTGAACGCCGAAGCAAACATTGACTTTGTGGATGAGTCGTTCATGGCCATCGAAAGCGCCCGCCTGAATGTTGCGGCTGCGCAGGCCTGCGGCTATTTACCCCCACAGAAGACGGTTTTATCCACACCCGAGTGTCCCTTATCCACACCCGAATGCACCGCGACCGACCAACCCACACAGCCCGGCAGTGGTGATCTGCAGTTTACCGTGGGCAACAGCCTGCATCACCGCAGCGATGGCAGCGCCGACCTGATACTGAACAACCCGCCTTTTCACCAACAGTCTGTGGTGGGCGATCACATCGCCTGGCAAATGTTCAACGATGCTCGCCGGGTGTTGCGACGGGGCGGGGAGTTTTGGGTCATCGGCAATCGGCATCTGGACTACCATCTCAAGCTCAAGCGACTGTTCGGACACTGTCAGACCGTTGCGTCCAATCGAAAGTTTGTCGTCCTGCGAAGTGTGAAACGATAACCGGCGGAGTCCTCGGTGGTTATACCCACAGATAACTTGGATCACTGGTCTAACAAAGTGTGGATAACTCCCTGTGACTCACGCCAGCCGTCGCCTCAAGAAAAACGTACAGATTTCAACCAGTTACAACGATGAATGAGTTGCTGCAAAAAAATCACGACACCGTGCCGACGCTGATTAGCATAGAAAGCATTTTTATGACACGCCCGCCCCGATGCGACCAGACCGGTAATCGCCAGTGACCATCGATCGTCAGGACACGGTCAGATCCCGAGCCGAAATGTGATCAGAACCTATTTGGATCGGGTAACGCCCATTGCAATTTCAGCCGAAAGGTTGAACACTAGGCGTTTATCTTTTTACCGGTGGTTCCGGAACCCCGGAGCTGACAATTTGGCCACGGATCTCATGGGTGAGACCCCACAACAAACGCGACAACATGGACGTAGAGCAATGGCTGCCTTGAAACATACACTATCCCCTTCCGCGAGCATTGAGTCCGAGTTACTCAAGCTGCTCGCCCGCCAAGGCTGGATGGGGCCAGTGCCGACACTGGCTTCGCTTGGGGTCATTGCTTTTTTTGCATCCTCCCACATGTCGCCCTGGATCTGGGGGGGATGGCTTTGCCTGTGCGCCTTCGTACTGTTTGGGCGCTCCGCCATTCTAATCAAGCTCCCCACACTCACGCAGTACCCTGAAAGTGTGCGCATGCGCGCTGCGATTTCACTGAGCATCGTCAATGGTATCGTCCACGGGCTCTCGCTGGTGGCGTTTCCTTACCTCACAGATCTGGAACGTGCGGTACAAACCATGATTCTCACCGGCATTGGCTCCATCAGCGTGGTGACCACCGCCGGCTTTTTGCCCATATCCCTGGCGTATTTAATCCCGACCTTGTTGCCGACGGTGGGTCTGTGGACATTTTATACCCTCGACGACAGCAGTAACTTTATCGGCTTTGCCGTGGCCGTCATGGTGTTTTGGTCATCGGCCATCATGGTCGTTTTATCCCGCGACACCTACGGCCTGTTTGAAGAATCCTTTGCGATACGGCAACGTCAGACCGACATGAACGAAAAGCTGAAGGGGGCCTTGCAGGAAGCTGAGAGCGCCAGTCGGGCCAAAACCCGTTTCCTCGCCTCCGCCAGCCACGATCTGCGCCAGCCGATTCATGCGCTGTCGCTGTTTGGCGGTGCCCTGACCAAGCGCCCACTGGATGAGCAGAGCCGTGAGATCGCGGGTCACATGGACATCGCATTACAGTCCCTCGCGTCGCGACTGGACTCCTTACTCGATATTTCCAAATTGGACGCCGGCATCGTTCAGGCCACCAAGGCGCCTTTTAATCTGCGCTTAATGGTCGAGCGTCTGCAGGACGAGTTTATGCCCGCCGCCATTAACAAAGGACTCAAAGTCTGGCTCGACTGTGCCGCCGATGCTTTCGTCAACACCGATGAAATCTTGCTGGAACGTATTGTCCGCAACCTGCTGGCCAACGCCATCAAGTACACCGAGCGGGGCCGCATTGAATTGTGCGTTGAACACAAGTACAACAAGGTGGTATTGACCATCAAAGATTCCGGCCGCGGCATACCGCTTGAAGAGCAGGACCACGTGTTTGAGGAGTTTTATCAACTCCACAACCCCGAGCGCGACCACACCAAAGGCCTGGGTTTAGGACTGGCCATTGTGAAACGCCTCGCCGACCTGCTCGAGCTGGACCTGTCCATGGATTCAATGATTGGTTCCGGTACCGTTTTCACCATGTGCCTGCCCGCTTCCAGTGTCATGCCGCAAACCCAGCGACCCACCGTCAACAACCTCTCCTGGGATAGCCTGTGTGCCCTCGTGATCGACGATGAACATGAAGTGGGCCTGGGAATGAAAGCCCTACTGGAAAGCATGGGCTGCAAGGTCTTGCTTGCCGAAGGCACACTCGATGCCTTGAGTCAGGCCAAAGCCGAACGTCCGGACATTGTGCTGGCCGACTTCCGCTTGCGTGGCGAGGATAACGGCATTTTGACCATTCGTACGATTCGCGAGCTCTATCGAAACATACCGGCCATTCTCATCAGCGGCGATACCGCCCCGGAACGTTTAAGGGAAGCCGAGGATGCCAGCATTCCACTCTTGCACAAGCCGGTTCTGGTGGATGACCTGGAAGCCGCCATTGCGGAAGCCTGCGAGCTTGAGGCGCTGCTGGAACCGCGTTAATCGAGTTTGTCTGCCGTTAACACAAGCTGTGGCTTTAAACGGCCGGGTGCAATAGCGGGCTCAACCGGAACCGAATGACGTGGACGTTGCTCAGAGCATGTCCGACAAAACATCTGGAGACTCACAACGCAGCGGGATTGTGTTGCCATGTTTCACAACGACAAGACAGCGCGTAGGGTAACGCTGTCGCCATAAAACACCATCACATTAGTTAGGGATGATTATCGCATGCAACGCCGTGCCAGTGACTGGATATCGCAAGGATTTGAGACACTTGTCTCCAAAATAAAAACCGCAAGCCCGTCCGCTCAGGATGACCCGTTTCACTTCGACATCGTCATCGTCGGCAGTGGCTATGGCGGCGCCATTGCCGCGTCGCAACTGGCGGGATTGCGGCAAACCGCCAACGACCTCCAGCAGGCACGGCAACAGCAGGCAAAACCAAACCGGCCCTTAAAAATCTGTGTCCTGGAGCGGGGCAATGAGTATTTAGCCGGCATGTTTCCTTCACGCATGGCAGATCTGCCGGAACACGTTCGCTTCAGCACCCCCGATAAAGCCACCCCTTCCGGCAATCGCGACGGGCTGTTCGACATCCGCATCAGCCCTCACCTCAATACGGTGTTGGCCAACGGTCTGGGCGGTGGCTCCCTGATTAATGCGGGGGTGATGATTGAGCCCAAACCTGAGGTTTTCAATGACCGCTGGCCAACAGCACTCAGGAACCACCCCGAACAGGAACTGTTCGCCCGGTATTACCCGCAAGCCAAACGTTTGCTTGGGGCTAGTGATGATAGCGGCGACAACACCATCGCCCGCCACCAGGCCCACCAGCAACAGCCGCTCGCCAAGCACCGTCAATTGCACCTGCTCGCCACGGACCGAACCACGCACGGAAAAAAAACCTCCCCCAGCGGTTGCTCAACGTGCCCGACTTCAAGTTATGACGCCGCCATCACCGTGGCGATGGAAGATAAAATCAACAGCGGCGGGGTTCAACTGAACGCCTGTAACCTGTGCGGCGATTGCGCCACCGGCTGCAACCACAATGCCAAGGATTCTCTGGACACCAACTTGCTGGTTCAGGCCTGGCAGCAAGGGGTAGAACTGTATACCGGGGCAACGGTGCTCAAGCTGTTGCCTTGCGAACCTAACCCGCAAGCACTGCCACAAAATCACAGTCCGGCAGGCTGGACTCTGCTGGTGGCACACACCAAAGCCAAGTTGCGCAAACAACAGGGCAAGCCGCTCAAACTCACCGCCGCCAAAGTGATTTTGGCCGCGGGCAGTTTAGGCTCAACCGAAATTCTGCTGCGCTCACAGTCGGCACAATTTCCGCTGTCCCGGCGACTGGGACAAAGCTTTTCGTCTAACGGCGACATGCTGGCCACGGTGTTCCATCAGCACAACCCCGTGCACGCCATCGCCAACGAAAATGATCAGCCGGGCAACCGTCATATCGGACCCACCATCACCGGGGTGATCGATCTGAGGGACACGCCGCAATCGTTGCTGATTGAAGAAATGGCAGTTCCCGGAGCCCTGCGGCGCCTGTATGAAGAGCTGGTCACCACCACCGATAGCCTGGCCTCACTGATGACGACGGATACCTCGCCCCATCAGCAAGGTCAGCCGGAGAACGACCCTTACAATGTGGACGCCCAAAAAATCGATCGTACCGCCATCTACGCCATCATGGGAGACGACGGCAGCCAGGGGTCACTGGAGCTGGTCACCGACCAACCGCCGAGCCGCACAGGTTCTTCAGACAATATCAACCACCAGGTATCCGAGGGCGCCCGGGACATGAGCGGTGACGGCAGCATCCGGGTACGCTGGTCCGGGCTGCCGGACAACCCGCTGTTCGTCGAGCAAGTCCAGGTTCTGGAGTCACTGGTCGAAAAGTCGGCCATCGGCGGCCGGGCGCAGGGCAATCCCGCCTGGCGACCTTTGCCAGAGTCAATGGCGCACTTATTGGGGGGTGGCAAGGGACCGCAACTGACCGTGCATCCGCTCGGTGGCTGCGGCATGGCCGACAGCGCCGACTGCGGAGTAGTGGATCAATTCGGCCGGGTGTTTAACCCCGCCAATCTCAGCCAGCCGGGGGCGGTGTACGACAACCTTGTGGTTCTCGACGGCGCCATGATTCCCTGCGCGTTAGGCGCTAATCCGGCGCTGACCATTGCCGCGATATCCCTGCGCGCCTTGCGTGAACTTGGCCGCCACTGGGGGTTTGTCACAGCCGCGCCGGACCGAACGGCGGAGCAGGGCGCTGACAACCTTGCTCAACAGGCTGCAGCCCAGCGCTCACACCACGCCGCCCCGTCCTCCGACCATCCTCAGCAGCCCGCAATCCGAGCATCAAAGGCAGCACCGAAAACCGCGATAGACTCACCAGAGCCACTTTCCCCGCCCTTCACGCGCCCGCGGTTTGCGGATAAGTCGTTTGTCCCCCCGACCAAAGCCACAACCGTCGAAATTACGGAGCGCATCAGCGGGCGCGTGACACTCACCGACCACCACGCACAACCTCTCGATTGCATGGTGGACATTACCCTGCGCTTCACCCCCAAACCGGTGCTCGACTTTGTCCACGGCACCGACCGCACACTCAGAGTCAATAACGCCCTCGAGCCCGACGAGCCCGTCAGCCAGCTGCGCATTTTTGAACGCCGGCAGTGGCAGACCCTGATCCGCGAAGGTGCCAGCGACGAACGCTTCACTCAACACGCACTGTTTGTGGCGCCCGTACAAGGCACCCTGGAAATCATGGGACGGCAAGCTTCCAGCGCCCCACAACGCATCCGGAGAACCCTGTGGCCCTGGCTCAGAAACCGCGGGCTGCGCGACGCCTGGCAAGCGCTGGAAGAATGGTTAAGGCAAAAACGCCTGCCCGTGAAAATCAAACCGGCAGCGGCCAATACCCGCAACCCGCTGCGCGCCGCCAGCCGGGCGCTGAAGAACCTGAAAAAGACCGCCAACGGCAAATATCACGAAATCAAGGCGCTCGCATCTCACGGCGGCGAGGTGCGCCTGTTTGACTATCAACTCAGCGTCGAGCGGCCGGCACAGGGCTGGCCAGACGCTCTGGCCGGGTTTGATAAACAGGCCAGCAGGGTCAACATTCAGGGCTGCAAAACCATCAGTTACACCCGCGCGGCGAACCCCATGCGCCAGTTTGAAGACATGTACATCCATGTCTTCCCCGGACTGCAACCCCGGCGCCGGCAACCGAAAAAAAGAACGCCCTATCTGCGCTTCGATTCCCGCTTTTTGTCCCATTACAACAAACCCCTGATCCGCATTACAGAACAGCAGGATCAAGTCACGGCCCTGGCGGACATGGCGGCGTTCATGGCCTACTTTGCCCGGGTGCTGATCAACATTCACCTGTGGAGTTTCCGCAAGCCCGACACCCAGCGACCCGGTACCCCCACGCGCCTGCCCGGCCGCATCCGAGGCATCGCCCAGCCAGACATTATTGAACTGCCGGTCGGCCAGCACGACACCGGACTGGCCGTCGAACTGCCCGTCAAGGTGCGCTTGACGCGCTACCCCCAACCCCACAGCAGCGCGCCACCGGTGCTGTTGATTCATGGCTACAGTGCCAGCGGCAACACCTACACTCATCCCTCCATCGACCCGAACCTGACACACTACCTGTGGATGAAAGGCCGCGATGTCTGGGTCGTTGATCTGCGCACCAGCAGTGGTATGCCCACCGCCATGTTGCCCTGGTCGTTTGAAGACGTTGCCTTCGCCGACATACCGGTTGCCATTGATCACATCTGCCAGACAACCCAACAGGAAAAAGTGGATGTGGTGGCACACTGCATGGGCTCGGCCATGTTCAGCATGGCGGTACTGGCACCGCCGGAAAACGACGCGCCGTTCTTTCGCGAACGCCAACTGCTGCCGCAACGCATTGGCAAGGCCGTGCTATCACAGGTGGGGCCGCGAGTGGTCTTCAGTCCGGAAAATATTTTCCGCGCTTACGGGCTGAGCTACGTACAACAGCTGATGCCGTTTGTGTTTTATGCCTTTAAACGCTCAGACGCACCCGGTACCGCCGAGCAACTGCTCGACCGTTTACTGTCTGCCCTGCCCTACCCCGATGGAGAATTTGACCTGGAAAACCCCGGGCTACCCTGGGCCAAAACACCTTTCGTGGGCACCCGTCATCGCATGGACGGACTCTATGGCCGCACCTTCAGCCTCGCCAACCTGTCGCGCAAAACTCTGGACAGCATCGACGACCTGTTTGGCCCGCTGAGCATGGTGACCCTCTCGCAAGTCATCCGCTTTGCCATTCACGAACGCGTGACCAACAAGCACGGTGAAAATGAATTCGTCACCCATGAGCGCCTGAAACAATTTTGGACCTTTCCCACGCTGAGTGTCCACGGCGATGAGAATGGCCTGGCCGACATTTCGACCCTGGGCCGCATGACCGAGACCATGCACAAAGCCGGTTGCGATTACCGCACTGAAGTCCTCGCCGGTTTTGGCCATCAGGATGCCCTCATCGGCAAAGGGGTGCGCGCCAACTTTGACAAAATACATCGCTTTTTACAGCAGGGCCCGCCGCCATCGACAGCCCCAGCCCCACACGAACCAGAGGCCCAACACTATCAGCTACACCTGCCCTTCTCCGGCCCGGTGATCGGTGCCATCCAAGCCGGCGAGAGCAACACGCTGCCCGTCAGCCTGGGCTTCAGCTCGCAGAAAATGAATCCGGAATTTGTCTTGTTTATTGCCGTGAAATACCACCGGCAAGGCCTGCGCCTGGCCAGCAGTGTTCACGGTCCGACCTTAAGCCTGAACTTGATGCGCGAAAACCTGTGTGTGAAATTCGCCTCACCGCACCAGGATCGCTGGCTGAAAACCGAGCTGCCGGTGACGCCCACCTTTGAGCAGGCCGACGGCATACTGTCACTGTTGCTCGACGACCTGGACCTGGACTCCAACCAGGCCCTGTATGGACAGCTCTACGACGCGGTGCTGCCAGACAACCTGCTCGACATTATCGACCTGCCGAGCATCGCCAGTGACCCCCAGCACAGAGCGCTGTCCGATTACCTGCAACAGCATTTGCTCAGCGACAACTTTGCCCGAGCTCTGAACAACGTTCTGCAGCAGCCGCTGACAGAGCTGGAAAATGCCATCGTGGAACTGCCGTCCCCCCCCGCTGGACCCGGACTAGGCGAGCAGACCCCGACCACGCAATTTGTACTGGCCGCGTGCCAGTACGCGCCAGGCATGCTCGACCGCAAAGTGGCGTACCGCGCCTATCGGCGCTTGAGCGCGAGACTCGATGCCTGCGGCGCTTCTGCGACCGCTCAAACCCCGCAGTCGCAAGTGACAGCTTCTGGGACGAGCACAGAGCTCAAACCCCAGTTTATCGTGCTGGCCGGCGATCAGGTCTACACCGATGCCAGTGCGGGACTGTTTGACCCCATCGACCGCTACGATCGCTTTACCGCCACCTATCACAAATGGCTGCATCAGCGACCGGTAAAGTCTGTCCTGCGCCGCCTGCCAAGCTTTATGATGCTGGACGACCACGAGCTGAAAAACGATTGGGATCAAAGTGAAAGCGAGCTGGGTGAAAAAGCGCTGTTGGCGGATGGCAAACGGGCGTATCTCAACTTTCAACGCAATCTGCACCAGACACCGAACATCCAGGACCTGGAGAAAACGCCCCTCTGGTACACCTTCACCCAACAAGGGCTGGATTTTTTCATGGTCGACAGCCGCACCGAGCGGCAAGGCCGAAAGATTTCTGCACGGGACAATGAGCGCCCTGAAAAGGCCATCGCCGACCTGAATAGCGCCCAGCTGATGTCCGATGAGCAATTGCGCGCACTGAAAGACTGGCTGTTAAACGCACCCGGCGATGGACGGCCACGGTTTATCCTGTCCCCTTCCATGCTGTTGCCCAGACGCTTGCGGTCAACCGCCGGCACAACCGCTTCAGGCGCTCACCCGGGCAGCATTCACTCAGATGCCTGGGACGGGTACCCCAGCACGCTGCACGACTTGCTGCATTTCATTGCCGAACACAACCTCACCAATCTGGTGTTCCTGTCCGGAGACGAGCACCTGTCGAGCACCGTCGACATTGACCTGACCCACGCCGGCCACAATACCCGCACGCGCGTGCACTCAATCCACAGCTCGGGGCTCTACTCACCGTTTACCTTTGTGAATTCCACACCGGACCTGTTTGCCGGCCACGAATCCTTCCAGGTCCCCGGTGACAGTGACCTTCAGTGCGAGGTGAAGACACGCTTCTACCCCGGTGATGGCTTTGCGCTGCTGACCGTGGCACAGGAAAATCAACGCTGGGTACTGCAGTGTGAGTTTGACCGGGTACCGGACCGCGCCGACGAGGCGTCCACGACCGAAGCGGCGAGCGGCGAAAACCGATTGCGACAGCGCTGGGAGATGGTCAGGGAGCAGAGCCTGAGCACCTCTTAACCCCGGGTCAATCCCGATAGATCGTCTCAATCAGGTGGAAACCAAACTGGGTTTTAATGGGGCCATGGACTGTCAACACCGGCTTTTTAAACACCACGTTGTCAAACGCCTTGACCATCTGGCCGGGGCGAAACTCGCCCAGGTTACCGCCCTGCCTGGCCGAATTGCACTGTGAGTGCTTTTTGGCCAACTGGCCAAAATCCGCCCCCTGTGCCAATTGTTGCTTCAGCTTTTCGGCCTCGGCTTTGGACTTCACCAAAATATGTCGGGCACAGGCAATGGGCATAACGGCTAAACCTCAAGAATTAATGGCGTCGGCTTCACAGTCCTTTCGCCAGACAAGGACTGCGTCACACTCGGGTTTGCATTATACTGCGCGCCGTTTCGTTGAATCCAGACAGCTCTGGCGTAAAGATTAGAGGAATCCCATGAAGTTGCTTGTCACACTGATCCGCGAAGGCCTTGGCCGACTGATTATCCTGATCGACTGGATCACCCGCCCCCGCAAACTGAAGCGCAGTCCGGAGGCACAGGCTCAGGTCGCTCAGGCAACCCAGGGCCTGTCGCTCTATCAATTTTACGCCTGCCCGTTTTGCGTCAAGACCCGACGCGCCATCCACCGCCTGAACCTGCCCATTGATACCCGCAATGCCAAGCCTGGCAGCCCTTTCCGCCAGGAACTGGCAACCGAAGGCGGCGCCGTGAAAGTACCCTGCCTACGCATTGAAGAAGCGGGTAACGTCCGCTGGATGTACGAATCCAGCGACATCATCAGCTACCTGGAACAACGCTTCGCCTGAAGCACCCCGATCCGGCTACCCACTTCCGCTCCCGGCCGCTCAGGCCTGAGCGGAGCCCCCTGTCAGCTGCCCCCTGCAAGGTGAATTGCGCAGGCACATTGGGGGATTCCTATCTCCTGTAAACTGTCACCTGTCACCTGTCACCTGCCTATTGTTCTATTGTCACCTCCCTGCACGGTGAATTGCGCAGCAAGAGAGGGTACCCTGGGGTGTCGTCTGTTTCTGGTCATTTTCGCCTAAATTGCTTGCTGTACATTCAGAAATCCTTTCTATACTTAAAACGCACTCATAATAAACAGCAATCTGACAACCTATTCGGGCTTAGGAGAGAACTATGGACCTGTCACACATGCGCACCCTCTATGAAATCGGCCGCATCACCGACGTCATGGCCGTCGCGGACAATAAAGACGGCAGCTGGCACATTGACTGTCACGACCTCTGGGGCAGAACCCTGCACCTGACCACCACCACCGGCGACGCCTGTCATTTTACCTCCCTGGACGCCGCCTCAGAAGCCGCCCATGACATCGGCTTCAAGGAAATACACATCGTTGAGCATTAGAGCCTGAGCTCCGTGTCCTGCCCTTGAGATGACCGCCGCCTGTTAAGCCGCAGTGCTTTAAAGGCCGGCGGGGTCGACCTGCCCTCTATGTCCCGCCGAACAACACCCCAAAACGGTCACGTCTGCGACTGTTGAAAACCAGCAACCTGCAATAGACTCAGTGACAGAGATCAACCTTCAACGTGACAGGAAGACTGAGAATGACCGAGAAACAAGCCAAATTCACAGCCATGACAGAAGGCACTGCCGAAGACTGGCAAATTATTGCCGAGCACCTGGAGGGGTTTTCCAGACAACTGCCGCAGCGGATCCTGACGCACCTGGAAATTTTACGCGGCGACTACGGAGGCTTTCCGATCGATCGCCTCGAGCACTGCCTGCAAACCGCCACCCGCGCCCACCGCGATGGCCGCGATGATGAATACGTTGTCTGCGCCCTGTTGCACGACATTGGCGACACCCTGGGGCCCGCCAATCACGCCGACGTCGCCGCCGTATTACTGGAGCCCTATGTGTCCGAAGAGAACCACTGGATCGTCAAGCACCACGGCATCTTTCAGGGTTATTATTTCTTTGACTTTCTCGGCCTGGACCGCAACCTGCGCGACCAGTTTAAAGATGAGCCGTATTTTCAGGCCTGTGTGGATTTCTGTCACCGCTACGATCAAAACAGCTTTGATCCCGAGTATGCCAGCGAACCGCTGGCATACTTTGTGCCGATGGTGGAAAAGGTGTTTAGCAAGGTCCGCAAATCGATCTACAACAGCGCCGAAGATGCCGCTTGATTCACCCGTCGCAGGTTACCCACACAGGGCAGACTGACGACAGCCTCAAAACCCAAAAGAGCGGCACCGGCCGCTCTTTTTTATCCGTTCGGTGCCACTGCACCTCTCACCGGTCTAGCTCGCGTACTGCATCACCCGCATTTCGTAGATGGCATCAAAAAACGCTTGTTTGCGCGCCCGCATGGCCCGTCGGGCGACCTCCATCTCCAGCTTCAGCGCATCCAGCTTCTGCTGCAACTCAAACTTGGGCAGGGACATACGTTTGAGGGTCATACGCTGAGCCTTGAACGCCTCCCACTGGTGCGTCGCTTCCAACCACTCGGCCTTGCGCGCTTCCAGCTTGGCTTCCCAGGTCTCCCAGCGGGTGGGCTGAGTTCTGACCTGGGCATTGTACAATTCACGCCGGGCAATAATTTCGGCTTCCTGGCGCTTGGTCGCCCGCTGCAAGCCTTTTACCAGGCCCAATCCCCGCAGCATCAAGATCACATAACGGGTCGGGTCCAGCAGCCAACCACTCCAGCCAAAGCCATTGCGGTAATCGCGGGCAAAGTCGTGGTGGTCCGCATGGTGATTCCCCTCCCCCATGGGCCCCATCCACACATAGTTGTTCTTGGCCGAGCTGAAGGCCCCCTTGGTAAACCCACACATATGGGTCACGCTGTTGACGGTCCAGGTATTGTGTTGCGCCAGAATAAAACCGCCAATGGAAGCGACCATCAGGCAGAGCGCGCCCACCACCGAATCGGTCAGGACGTAACCGAGAATCAGCGGCAACAGAAAGTTCAAAACCACCAGTAACGGGAGGTACAGCTTATCCTGCCACACCAGGGGGGTGGCGTTTTTGGCCTGAAAAGCCTTTTCCTGTGCCACCGTATTCGGGTGGTGAAAGAAGTAGGTCAACACGTGAGACCAGAGAAAATTGCGCCAGCCACTGTTAAACCAGGTGGCGCTGTAAGGGTCCAGTTGATGATGGCCACTGCGATCAACACCGTGATGGATCACGTGCATCGCCGCCCAGCGACGCACACTGCCCTGAATCGCCATCACCTGGCCAATAAACCCAAACACAATATGTACCGGCCAACTGACGTATTTAGCCGCACCGTGCGATACCAGTCGATGGGAGTAGACCGTGGTAGAGATACAACCAACAAACGCGTGAATCAGAGTCCAGGCCAACATGATTTTCCAAAAACCTTCGGGGGCGTACACGTAGGCAATCGGCGTGGCGATCAGGCAAATAACGTGGGTAATGGAGATAAAGCTGGCCGTCACCCAATCGATGGTAAAGCCGTGTTTAAAAACATCCCGGATACGATTAAACAAGGGCGCGGGATTATTGCGGTGGTTCGTCATGTGCTTCTGTTTTCCTGATATTCATCTGCCAGCGGTTTCAAACATTCACTGCTTGTTGGGTCACAATGATATCGCCAGACCACTGAAAAACAAGAAAATCCGTTCAAACATGCCGATCCAGAAGGCGAATTCCTACTATGACCACAAAGTCATCACCTTGGTTCAACGGAGCCCGCGACCATGCTCAGCGTGAAACGCGGGGGGTCAACGTCATTGCAGCCCTTACCGTTACAGGTATTAGGGGTTTTGCAGCGACTTTGATAAAATTCGCGCGCAACCGATACCAATGGCCATCGCCACAGAGACCGACCCTGAAATTCGCTATGAACCACCCTGAGCCCAACCAAGCCCCTTCTGCCCCTCTGGCCGCCGCAGACAGCCCCTCTGCAGAGGGGCTGTCTGAAGGTTACCGTCAGCGTTTTGGCGGTATAGCCCGTCTGTACGGCAACGCTGCATTGACCGCATTCCACGGCAGCCACTTTGTGGTGGTCGGTATTGGCGGTGTGGGCACCTGGATAGCCGAAGGCCTGGCGCGCTCCGGCATCGGTGAAATCACCCTGATTGATATGGACGACATCTGCATCACCAACACCAATCGTCAGATCCACGCCCTGAACAGCACGGTCGGCCAGCAAAAGATCGCCGTCATGGCGGAGCGCCTGAAAGACATCAACCCCGACATCAAGGTCAATGCGGTTGACGAATTTTTAGAAACCGACAATCTGGATGAGCTGATCCCCCGCGATGCATCTGTGGTTATTGACGCCATTGACGCCGCCTATGTAAAGGCGGCCCTGATCAATTACTGCAAACGCCACAAAAAAATCATTCTGACCGTCGGCTCTGCCGGAGGCAAACTGGACCCCCGCCAAATCATCAGCGGCGATCTCAGTCGCACCACCAACGACCCACTGTTGGCGAAAACCCGCAACACCCTGCGCCGCTGGCATAACTTTTCCCGCAACCCGAAACGGGTATTTTCCATTGAGGCCGTGTATTCCACCGAACAAATGACCTACCCCGCAGAAGACGGCGGCACCTGCCAGGCAAAATCCGGCCTGCAAGCCGGCACCAAACTCGATTGCAGCGGCGGCTTTGGCGCCGCCACGATGGTCACTGCCACGTTTGGGTTTGTCGCTGTGTCGCGGGCACTGGAGCGTTTTTTACACAAGCAGGCAAGAAAGTCGCAACCGCCAGAACCGGCGTAAAGGTCTGCGAGCCATAAGGCACGTCCGGCGATTACAGCGCCGCACTGTCAAAGAAAACCTGGGTAGAACAGATTTTATCACCGCGAAAGTCAATGAAAGCACACACCGGCAGCACCAGATCCTCACTGATTTCATCGTACTGCACCGCCAGGGTATCGCCTTCCGCAATGCATCGAACGATGCGAATGTCGCTCATCTCGCGACCGATCTCTTCGAGGTAATCCAGGGCCGCCTTGCCACTGAGCCTGCCGGACATCGGACTCTGTGTCACATAATCACTGGTGACGGGCAGCGCGGATATGTTTCCGTGCAGCAGGCACTGAAAATAGTCTTCAACCACGGCCTTGCGATGCTCACTGGTGAACGCTGTTGTCATATTGTCCCATCCTTTCGGCTGCGCCCCGGCAAACACCTCGCACGGCAACGCTAAAGGTGTTCATGCTAAGGTCATTACAAAACCCTGTTACAACATCAATCCAACACGGCAGGCGCGTTCAAAGTTCCTGTGTTTAATAATATTTGCTGGAAAATATTTTTAAAACACCTCGGCTCTTAACGTCGTTTGGTGACCACTTTGTTTCTACCGCTGTCTTTTGCCATATAAAGATGTTTATCGGCTTCTCTAATCACATCCGCAACGCTTTCATTGGTATCCGCTTTGCACACCCCTAAACTGATACTGACCGGAATGCGCTGCCCATTGTATTCAAAAATCGTTTGCTGCACTCTCAACCTTAACCGCTCAGCCAGATACTCGGCATTGCTGGCATCGGTTTCCGGCAACAAAATCATGAACTCCTCGCCGCCCCAGCGGGAGACCTGATCCTGGCCCCGCAACTCTTCCAACAACACTGACGCCAGTCTTTTCAGCACATAATCACCTGCTTCATGCCCGTATTGATCATTCACCCGCTTAAAATAATCGACGTCACACAACACCAGCGACATGTCGTGATCGAAACGGCGAGAGCGGTGGTATTCACGCTCAATCGCTTCCATCATGCCGCGGCGGTTCAACAAATCGGTTAAAAAATCTTTTTGCGCCTGACGTTGAAACTGGTCATTGAGACGTTGAAAATGTCGCAGAGCCACCTGACGGGAGAACTCATAGCTTGCAGACAGAAACGCCACGGTCAAAAAGGAGTAGAGCAGACGCAACTTGAACTCAACCGGATACGACGCCTTCAACAGTGCCCCATCCCGGTACAACAGCATAAACCAGACAACGACGGTAAATACGCCGACCACCACCAGCCCCCGCTTCATGCCGGTAAAAAACATCGCCACCGGCGGCAGCAGATAGATCCACAGCGGGCCGGTATTGGCAACCCCGCCGGTGTAGACCAAGTACACCATCAGAATGCACAGCACAGACAAGATCAGAGAAGCAGAATAAACGTAAGTGTTTTCGGGGTTGAAGACTTTCAACAACACATACACCATCAAATAAGCAAAGGAGACCAGTAACAGGCATCCCGCTAAAAACAGGTTTTGATGGAATATTGCATTCACCCCCAGCACCAATGTGATGCCAGCCCCCACCCAGCCGAACAGGTTGATCAGATAGATTTTGTTCGACACCTCATCCACTTCTCTATCCTGCAGATCTGGTGTCATCCACCGAACAAAAACACCCCAAAAAGAACGCATACCAACGGACTCTAGGTTAATCATTCAAAAAGCCTCTGATGTCACCCGGCATGGTCATAAACCTCATGCACCCTACAATTATATACAGGGTTCCGGGATCGGCTTTCCGTTATGTCAAAAAGCGTATAAAAACAACATCTGTAATGACTCAAGGCAAGTATAGACGCTTTTTTACACAGTTCTCCACATTTGGAAAAAGGTGACAGCAGACCAACAGGCCTGCCAATGGGGGAGAGGGGCTTATCCAGCAGGAAAAACGGCCCCTCAATCAGGGCGAACGGAAGACCGCACCAGGTCGTGCATCTGCTCTAACAGGGCCCGAAAGCCGTTACTGCGGGATTCGCTGAGATACTTTTCCAGGCCCAGGTCCATAAACACCTGATTCACATCCAGAGCCAGGATCTGCTCGGTGGTTTTGTTATCCAGCAACACCAGCAACAGCACGGAGAGCCCCTGAATGACGCGGGAGTCGGTATCCACAGCAAAACAGTGTCGCTCGCCTCGCTGCTGATGCACCAGCCACACTTCTGTCTCGCAACCGTGAACCCGGTTTTCAGTCTGGCGGATTTGCGGTTTGGGCTGCAGCAGATTGGCCCAACGGGTCAATTGACGATAGCGTTTCTGCCAGCTGGGCTGATCGGCGAGATCGGACAGGGACACGCTGCTCAGGTCATCACCGACCCACTCCCCCTCTGCGCTCGGCGGCCTTGCCAGAGCATCCGCGTCAAAGGGCAGCTTTTCCAAAGCCTGAATCAACGCATCCACATCCGCACGATCATTGTACGCGGCCAGGGAAATTCTCAAACTGCCGGACAGCCCCAGGCCCTCCATCAAGGGCTGGGCACAATGGTGCCCTACGCGCACAGCAATATCATGCTCATCCAACCAGTGAGCCATATCGCTCACTGACAGCGAACTCTCCGGCCGACACACCAGCGCCGCAATGCCGACATTATTGCGATGAGTGGTGAGCAATTTAAGCGGCATGGTTTCGGTCAGCCGCGTCAATTCACTGTGCAAATAACGAGTTAAATGGGATTCGTAAGTGGCCATGGCCTGGCGATCCTGCGATTGCAAAAACGTCAGGCAGGCCCCCAGCCCGGCAATCGCCGCCAGCGATGACGTGCCCGCTTCAAACCGATGTGGCGCCAGCGCGTAGTCACTGCCCGTCAGGCTGACATTTGCAATCATTTCGCCGCCGCCCTGCCAGGGTGGCAAGCCGTGCAGACTCTCGGCACGCCCATACAGCAAACCGATACCGGTGGGGCCATAAAACTTGTGTGCCGACCCCACCAGAAAATCACACTGCAGCGCCTGCACATCCAGCTCTTCATGGGCCAGACGCTGGGAGGCATCCACCACCAGCAGGCAGTGCTCGGGCAAGAGTGGTTTCACCCATTCCACCGCCACCCGAAAACCCAGCGCATTGGACGCTGCTGACAGGGCCACCACTCGGGTTTTATCCGACAGCATGTGCGGCAACTGGCCCAGTTGCGGCTCGCCCAACACATCCGGCAAAAAGCGCAGCTGCAGCTGATACTGCTCCGCCACCATTTGCCATGGCACCAGATTGGCGTGGTGTTCCGCCGCTGACAGCACAATCTGATCACCCGGGTTGAGGGTTTTACCAAGGCTCTGCGCCAGCAGGTTGAGGCCTTCCGTCGCACCGCGGGTAAAGATGATTTCGTCACGGCTGCGGGCATTCAGAAAATCCGCCGCCTGCCCACGCACCAGTTCCACCATGCTGGTGGCGGCGCGGGCGAGGCGGTGACTGGAGCGGTGAGTGTTGGCATTGTAGCGACTGTAAAAGTCACTCATGGCATCAATCACACACTGTGGCCGCTGGGTAGTGGCGGCATTATCCAGATACACCAACTGAGCATTTTCAGGGTGCGAAAATAAAGGGAACTGCTGTTTAAACGCGGCGCTGTCAAAGCTCATAAAAAGTATTGTTCAATCGCTGTATGAATCAGGGTAACGCAAATAACCGACACGTATTGTGTCGGGTTTGGTTCTGTACCTGGGTTAGAGACTCAGCCCTCAACGCCGCCAGACATTCAGCCACACGAGGCAGTTGCAAGGGGGAGTTGGGCTGCCCCTGAAAACCACTCAATGGCATGTCCGGCGCGTCGGTTTCCAGCAACAGACTGTCCAGTGGCATCTGCGCCAGAGCGCGGCGGGTTTTTTGCGCCCGCTCATAGGTGATGGTACCACCAACCCCCAGATAAAACCCCAGCCGCCAATACTGCTGTGCCAGCTCCAGACTGCCCGAAAACCCGTGAATTACGCCACCGGCGGGAAGGTTATAACGGCTCAACAAGCGCAACACGTCGTTATGGGCTTTGTGGGCGTGCACTATTAATGGCAGGCGATACTCATCCGCCAACTGCAGCTGCCATTCAAAGACTGGCGTTTGTTCGTGCACAGAGAGCTCGCGACTGCCATCCAGACCGCACTCCCCGACCGCCACCACTCGAGGATGATTGAGGTGGTGCGACAACCGCTCTTTGAAACGATGTTCGGTGAGTTTTGACTCCTGTTCCTCTTCCATGGCGGCATCTGCCACCCACCAGGGATGACACCCTATCCCAGCCCACAAGCCACAGGCAGATGTCGATGCCGCGACCACCAACTCCAGCATCGGTGGCCACTGTTTGGGGTGGGTACCAGGAACGATGATGCCATCGACGCCGATTTCTGCACACTGCGACAGTGTCGCAGCACGCTCCTCATCGAAGACCTCAAAATCAAAATGGCAATGGCTATCGATCAAATCTGCACCTCGCCTTTGCGCTTAGGGGCGAACGACGGAACCCCACAGGTCGTATTCATCCGCGTGTTCAATGGTCACGGCCACCCGGTCGCCGACCTTGACGTCAAACTCTTCGTTCAGGTACACCACACCGTCAATTTCCGGAGCGTCGGCGTAGGTGCGGCCAATGGCCCCTTCCTCATCCACGTCATCAATCAGCACTTCCAGGGTACGGCCAATCTTTTGCTGCAGGCGCGCGGTACTGATGCGCTGCTGGGTCTCCATAAAGCGCTCCCAGCGCTGCTGCTGAATCTCTTCCGGTATGTGGTCGGGCAGATCATTGGCGCTGGCGCCGTCGACCGGTGAATATTTAAAACAACCGACGCGATCCAATTGTGCCTCTTCGAGGAAGTCCAGCAGCATTTGGAACTCCTCTTCGGTCTCACCGGGAAAGCCCACAATAAAGGTGGAACGAATGGCCAGGTCCGGACAGATTTCACGCCATTGCTTAATGCGACCCAACACCTTTTCACTGTGCGCCGGGCGTTTCATCAATTTAAGAATGCGCGGGCTGGCGTGCTGAAAGGGAATGTCCAGATAGGGCAGGATTTTGCCCGCCGCCATCAGCGGTATCATTTTATCCACATGCGGGTAGGGATAGACATAGTGCATGCGCACCCAGACGCCCAACTCCCCCAGTGCCACGGCCAGGTCCTGCATGCGGGTTTCCCGCCCTTCGGACAAATCGAGTTTGAACTTCACATCGATGCCATAGGCGCTGGTGTCCTGGGAAATCACCAGCAACTCCTGAGTGCCGCCGGCCACCAGCTTTTTCGCCTCGGTGACCACGTCCGTCAACGCACGACTGACCAGATCGCCGCGCATGGCGGGAATGATGCAAAAGCTGCAGCGGTGGTTACAACCTTCGGATATCTTCAGGTAGGAATAGTGTCTGGGGGTTAACTTAACCCCTTGCGGTGGCACCAGGTCCAGCAACGGGTTGTGCTGCTCCGGGGAGGGTGGAATGATTTTATGAACCGATTCCAGTACCTGATCGTAATCGGCCGGTCCGCTGACACTGAGCACCCCTGGGTTGGCCGCCTTGATCGCCTCGGCATCACTGCCCTTGCCCATACAGCCGGTGACAATGACCTTGCCATTTTCACGCATCGCTTCGCCAATGGCGTCCATGGATTCCTGCTTGGCGCTGTCGATGAAGCCACAAGTATTCACCACCACCACATCGGCGTCTTCGTAGCTGGGCACCACCTCGTAACCGTCCAGCTTGAGCTTGGTCAGAATCCGCTCGGAGTCCACCAGCGCCTTGGGGCAGCCCAGACTGACAAAACCCACCCGGGAGCCCGCTGTTGCAGTAACCGACCGGTTCGCCTCGAGGGTTTTCACTGATGTCTCAAGAGTGGTGGTCTGGGTATCGGCAACCTGCTTAAGGTCTGCTGACGGTTTGGGATCAAAGCTTTCTACACTCATTGAGGTCTCAACATCTCGGGGTGAACAATAGGGATTGGCATTAAGCGGCGGATTATACCCGAAGCGCCAGCAAACCCCAGCCCAAAGTGTATAAAAATCAACCAAACACCTCACTGTTGAACGCAAACGCCACAGTCCGGCTGATTGCATCGCCCAGCCTGCTCATGACTCGGTCATGGCATGGCCCACCCAGACAAAATAGTTAGCTTGCTAAATAGATTCCTGCCGCTATAATACTTAGCAAGCTAACTAAAGTTTCTCTGGCAAGGCCCATGATCGTGACAGATTCCGACAACAATGCTGCTGATGACATTAACGCCTCTATTGAAAGCCACAAGGGCTCTCAGCCGCCGCTCTACCAAACCCTCAAACCCTCCCTGGGGGCCGCCATGGGCCGCGCCCAACGCTTGTGGCGGGATGCCATCAACGACATCGCCAAGCAAATGGACCTCAGCGAAAGTCGCTGGCAAGTCGTGGTCAATCTGGAAAAAATTGGCGAAGGCGCCACCCAGCAATGCCTGGCTACCGAATTGTGCATCGAGATGCCCTCCCTGACCCGCACACTCAATCAACTGGAGAAACAGGGATTACTGGAACGGCGCCCCTCCCCCACAGACAAGCGCAGCCACTGCCTGTGGCTGACCGATCAGGGACGCGGCATTTCCCAGCAACTGGAACAGCGGGTTGACCAAGTTCGACAAGCCGTATTGGAAGGTGTGCCGGATGACAAGCTCAATATTTTCGCAGAAGTGTTGATCGCCATCGAAGACAACGCCAAAGCCCTCAAACTGAACAAGGCTCAGCTGGAATTGAAAAATCATCCGCCAGAAAACCGTCAAACTGACGAAAAACACACATCCCAACAATCCTCCCATCACGAGGACAAACATCAATGACACCTGATCAGAGTTTTGCCCGCTGGGTAAAGGTATCCCTGGCGTGCTTTGGGGTGGTGTTTGTCTATTTTCTGATGGCCGACCTGATCCTGCCCGCCACCCCACATGCACGGATTATCTTTCCGGTGGTTCAGGTGGCTCCGCAAGTCAGCGGTCAGGTTACCGAGGTCAACGTGCACAACAATCAACGGGTGAAGGCCGGCGACATTTTGTTCACTCTGGACCCGGCCCCCTTCGAACTCGCCGTGCAGGCCGCCCAACTGGCTCTGGAAAACGCACAGCAAGGCAATCAACAACTGGACGCCTCGATTACCGAAGCCACTGCGCACATTGCCGTCGCCAGGGTTAATGCACAGCAGTTATTGCTTGAGCAACAGCGCTTGCATGCCCTGCTGCAAAACAATTCGGTGGCGCTGCAGAGCTACGAAGAAACCGCAGCCCAATATCAGGCGGCCGTTGCTGCCGTGAAAATTGCCGTCGCCCAGCGCCATCAACTGCGGGTGCAACGGGGCGACACCGGTGCCGACAACCTGGCTCTGCGTCGAGCCCGCAATGCGTTGCAACAGGCCCAGCTCAATCTGGCCTACACCCAGGTGCGCGCCGAGCACGACGGCATTATTTCGAACTTTCAACTCAAACCCGGTGCCTACGCCACCGCGTCGGTCTCGCTGGCGGCACTGGTCGGGGGCGTGCCCGAAGTCATCGCCGACTTTAGAGAAAAATCCTTGTCGCACTTAACCCTCAGCGAGCCGGCCACCGTCACGTTTGACGCCTTGCCTGGACAAACCTTTGCGGCCCGCGTTGCGGCAGTGGATGCCGGAACTTACGCCGGCCAGCTCAACCCGTCCGGTAATCTTACGGCGCCGGAAACCAGTGATCGCTGGGTGCGGGATGCCCAACGGCAGCGTATTTACCTGTCTCTGGACAACCCCGGCGAAGCCTTAAACGGATTGCCATCGGGTGCTCGCGCCACGGTGCAGCTGTATCATGTGGGCGGCCCGCTGGCCTGGCTGGGCAAACTGCAAATCCACTTTTTCAGCCTGCTGCACTTTGTCTATTAAAGACGTCGACTAAAAATGCCGACTTAAAAGAGACGCCCCCTGGAACATTGAACAGACATAAACCACACGCCCAACAGACAGTCAGCCTAAACGGTAAGCACAAAACGTGAGTCGATTTAAAACGCACCTGACCATCAAAAAGCACGAGCTCAACGGCAACGATCTGCGTCAATGCCTGCGCATCTCCGGCGGCAGTACGCTGGGTTTTCTGATCAGCAAGTTGATGGGCTGGGACAACGGTGTGTTTTTCACGGTAATGCCCGCGCTGTTACTCGGCCTGGTACCCACCCTCAACCGTCATATCATTTTGCAATTTTTGGCCAGCATCCCGGTGGTCTCCGTAACCGTGGCCTTTGGCTATGGCCACTTTGGCAATAACCCGGTGGTGATGACCCTGCTGGTCGCGGGGCTGTTTGTCTTATTGTTTCGCGAAATGTCCAAAGGCCCGCTGTTTCTGTTTGGCGCCATCACCATGGTCAACACCTCCATCAGCTTGCACTTTGCCAGTTACAGCAGCATTTCACTGGACGACCTGTTGATGACGAACCTCGCCTCCACGGTGCTCGCCATCATGATTGGTTTCCTGATGCACACGCTGTTTGCGGACATCGAGCCTCGCCAACCCCGCCCCACAACCAGCAAGTTGCGCAGCACCGTGCGTCACGAAACCATCTTGGCAGCGACTGTCGCCACCACCTCCTTTGTCGTGTTCCAATGCTTTGACCTGCTGGATTCTCTGTCAGCCCAGTTGGCCAGCATCCTGATCCTCTTTCCCATGAACTGGCGAGGTTCCGCCCCCGCCGGCTGGAACCGTGCGGTGGGCACGTTGGTCGGCTGTAATCTGGGACTGCTCATGCAACTGCTGCTGATGAACTGGTCCAGCCTGTTGCTGTTTTCGGCATTTGCGTTATGGCTGAGTCTGCTGCTGATGAGCCGTTACCACATGTTGGAAGGCGGCGTCGCGGCGGGTGGCTTCAGCGCCATCACCACAGTCGTGGTGCTCTTTTCTCAATACCTCGCCCCCGACCAGGATATCGTTTACAGCGCGATGTACCGTTTCACGTCACTGAGTGTATCGGTCTTGATTACCCTGAGTCTGGTCTACCTGATGCACCAATTGCTGAATCAATTTCAAAGCACCCAGCTGCAAACAACCGCGTAATGTCATGGCGGTCATTCCCGTTAAAGCCAAGGTTAAGGCTTGGCCCAGTCGCGCACCAGATTGTGATAGAGCCGGGTCAGGTTCTTGACCTGCTCGTCCTGAGCGCCGCGCTCTGCGGTTAAGGCCTGAATGGTCTGATCAAGGTCAAACAGATGCTCACGGTGCCGGGTTTCCTGCACCAGACTTTGCACCCAGAAAAACGACGATACCCGCGCTCCGCGAGTCACCGGCGTGACCTGATGCAGACTGCTGGACGGATACAGCACCATGTCACCGGCATCCAGTTTCACTTCCTGCGCACCGTACTGCGTTTCAATGACCAGCTCGCCACCGTCGTAATCATCAGGGTCGGTTAAAAACAACGTCGCCGATAAATCGGTGCGCATCATCTCGCCTTCCGGCAACGTCATCACCGCACCATCGACATGCAGGCCGTAGTGTCCACCGCCAGTGTAGCGATTAAATTTTGGAGGGAAGATTTTATGCGGCAAGGCCGCAGACACAAACAGCGGATTGCCTCGCAGAATATCCAGCAGCGCCGACCGCAGGGCTTGCGCCACCGGCAGTGCGTCGTCCAGCTGTTGGTTGGCTTTCACCAAACCGGCCACACCGCCGGCGGTCATTTTCCCGTCCTGCCACTCACAACGATTGAGCTGTAGTCGGCACTCCTGCACCTGTGCCGGGGTCAGAACCTTTTCAATATGAAGCAACATACATTGAATCCAATCAAATACCGTTAACTCAAGCAACGTTAACGTCAGGGCAAATTTAAGCGGTTGGCCTGGATGCTGTCGATGGTAGGACAGCCGGTTAACGCCATGGTGATTTCCAGTTCTTCTTTTAAGGTCCGCAGCAGATGTGCCACTCCCAGGGCACCGGCCACCGCCAGCGCGTAAAGATAGGGGCGACCAATCAATACGGCATCGGCCCCCAGGGCCAGGGCTTTAAAGATATCACTGCCGCGACGGATACCACTGTCCAGCAACACCATCACATCGTCACCCACCGCCTGGCGCACCGCTGGCAGCGCCCGAATACTCGCTGGCACACCGTCCAGTGTTCGCCCGCCGTGGTTGGAAACGACGACTCCGGCAAGTCCCAGTTGACGACAGCGCACCGCGTCGCCGGGACTGAGGACACCTTTAACAATAATCGGCAGGTGCGTGTGCTGTTGCAACCACTCAATATCAGACCAGGTAGGGGCCTCGGACATCAGTCCATGTAAAATGAGGCTCTGATCCGGTGCCAGTGAAATGGGGGGCGCTGCAGGCTTATTGACCAAATTCGCCGACGGCACTGCCGACGGCAACACATAACCAGCGCGCTGCGCCCGGTTGCGCAGTCCACTGAGCGGGGCATCCACAGTGACGACAATGGCTCGATAACCCGACTGCTCAGCCCGCTTGACCAGCGACAGGGTAGCGTCGCGGGTTTCCTGAAAATACAACTGAAACCACAGCGGCACCTCGGCTTGGGCGGCCACGTCTTCCAGCGACGTCGAGGCCAGCGTCGAGCAGACCATGGGGATATTCAACGCATTGGCTGCGGCCAACGTGGCCAGTTCCCCCTCCGGGTGCACCAGCTGCTGGTGAGCAATAGGGGCCAGCAGAAAGGGCAACGCGTGGCACTGATCCAACAGCGTTGTTGCGGTCGAGGCCGAGGAGAATTCCTGCAAAATAGCCGGAATCAATTCGATCGATTCAAATGCCCGGCAGTTTTCACGCAATGTCAATTCATCCGCCGAACCACCGGCGATGGCCGCGTAAATGTTCTCGGGCATATAGTCCTGCGCGGCCTGCTCGTAATCGCCTGCCGACACAATATGCGCCGGGATGTGATCCAGCTTGGGCAGTATTAAATGGCTATCCGACATAACACACCGTGCAATCCGTAAAGCAAAAAGGAGATTTCTGAGCTTACCGACATCATAGGCAAACACACTTAAGATAGAAACCGCAAAACCCAAGAAGCCAGCAACGGCTGGCTTCTTGCAGGTCGTCCAATCACTGAATGACCTGTTAACTAATAGTGGCTGAACTCATCAGAATTCATAAGCCACAGACAACTGAGCGTTGCGACGATCGCCGATATACGCGAAAGATCCGCTGCGGTAAGCCGCCAGGTAGTAATCTTCATCGGTCACGTTACCCACGTTCAAGCGCGCACTCAACTGCTGGCTAAACTGATAAGTGGCGAAGAAATCGTACACGGTGTAGCTGGGCAACCCCAGATCTTCATTGGCGGCCGTGTCCGGCTGGCCGGTATAAACTTCACTGGAGTAGGTCGCGGCACCACCAAACGACAAGGCATCCGTCAATTGATAGCGCAGCTGCAGATATGCACTGTTATCGGCAAAGTTCGCCAAGGTTTTGCCCACATCGTCCGAAGTCACCACCCGGTTACCGCCGCGATCGGTGGTCATGTTGACGCCGTCGTTAAAGGACTCCAGCACTTTTGCATTCATGACCGAAGCACCGAACTGCACACTGAACTTATCGGTGATATTACCGACCAGCGACACTTCGACACCTTCAACGCGGTTTTGTCCGGTATTGAGCGTGCCAATGGTGCTGTAGTTATCCGCACCACCGCTTTCCATCACATCGTCTTTGGTGATCTGGAATACGGCAACCGTGGCCAGCAATTTTTCATCCATCAAGTTCCACTTGGCACCCAGTTCGATGTTTTCGGTCTTCTCGGGCTTGCTCTGCCCTACCAGATTGGCGTCGCCACACAGACCGCCGTAGCCACAACTGCCACCGACATCGGATTCGCCACCGTTGATGTTGGCGGAAGTACTGTAGGTCAGGTACACATTGGCTTCGTCATTAATGTTGTACACCAGTCCGGCGTGACCGTTCCACAAAGTATCGGAGTAGCTGTACTCGGTGGGTGTTGTGGCACCGCGTCCGTAAACATTGTTATCGTAATCAAAGTTATCGGCGCGAAGCCCCAGGAACAGACTCCAGTGATCATTGAAATCAATGGTATCCATGACAGACGCTGACCAAGTCTGAATATTGTAGTCGGAATCCCAATCACCCTTTGAGACCTGCCGGTTCAACAAATGATTAATGTCCTCAGAGACAGCATTGCCAGCGTCATCGACGATACAATAGGCTGTTCCACAATTTTCTGCATTGGCGTTGGTGACGCTATAGACACCATTTAGAACCTGCTGATCCGTGTACTCCAGGCTGAATACAAACTGGTTTTCCAACCCAGCCAGCTCCTGAGTCCAGAACAAGTTGGTTTGATTGGCAAAGTATTCAACTTCCTGCCAGCCCTGATGCGCCCGGCTGTCAATGGTAATCATTGGCGGAGTCCTTGAGCTCGCGCCGGTGGTCACATAGCCGTTATCGGTGGTGCCGTAACGCGTTGCGTTTGAGAGCGACAGGTTATCCGCAAACTCATAATTCGCATGAAAGGTGAAGGTTTCCACCTCGGAATCCAGAAAATCCTCGTCCTGAACATAGACCGCAATATCATCATTGGGTTTGCCAGTGGTGTCATCAATATAAGAACCCAAATCGGGTTTATCTTCGGCTTTCAGGTAGTAATAATCGCCGGTGAGGTTCAGCTTGTCGGTCGCCGCGTAGGTGACCGATAAAGCAAGTCCATTGCGCTCGCGATCGGCAGGATCGCGATCGGGCACGTCTTCATAACTGTGCAGAACATTGACTCGCGCAGCCAGATCTTCGGTTAATTTCAGGTTGCTGTCGGCAGTCAGACGCACATAGCCGTCAGTGCCCAGCCCCCCTTCCACTTTGGTGAAATCGTATTCGGTGCTGGCTTGCTTGGTGATGCTGTTGACCGCACCGCCGGTAGAACCGCGACCGGCAAACGTCGAGCTCGGCCCCTTGGTAATTTCCACCTGCTCCACCGCAAAACTTTCGCGAGTGGTCATGCCGGGATCGCGCAAACCATCGACAAACACATCACTGCGCGCTTCGTGGCCGCGAATCACGTAGCGATCACCAAATGCGTTACCGTTCTCACCAGTGCCCAAGGAAATACCCGGCTGTGCCGCCAGCACTTCTTTCAAGTCAGTTTTTCCGGATTCCTTAATCGCGGTTTGCGTCAGCACCGAAATGGTCTGTGGCGTTTCAGCCAGAGCTTTCACACGACGCGGGTCACCGGAGACTTTCGCTTTGTAAGGCACACCGGGCTGCGCGTAAGGATTGGTATCAATGGTGCGTTCTTCAATCTGCAGGGTGTCCAGCACAATGGCGTCATCGCCCTGTGCCATGGCCACCTGCCCCAGCATTAACCCCGGAATGCTCAGTGCCAGAGTGGTTTTACTGAAGTTGGCTTTGCGCAAACTCATCGGTTTTTTGTGGTGCGTGTTCATTGCTATCTCCTTGAAAATTTATTGTGTGATCAGTGAATACTCAATGGGTATTACCAATGTGAGCTTCTCTTTTTTCAGAAAATCAGGAATCGCCGGCAGCGGTGAAGCTTTTTGCAACATATCCAAAGCCGATTGATCCAGGCTTTCGTAACCTGAGCTCTTTTTGACACTGGCGCTGAGTACATCGCCGTATTGGTTAATGCTAAACTTGAGGGTCACAATGCCCTCTTGTTTTTGTTTTTTCAGTACTGCCGGATAGGTCTTGTACTGATTCAACCAGGCCATCAGTTGACTGAAATAGCTGCGTGCGTCGCCCGCTTTACCTCCTGCAGACCGATCATTGGCGGCACCGGTTGCCCGAGCGGTGGTTGTCGCCTTGGCAACCGCTGGCTCACTGGACACCGGTTTGATCTCTTCAGCCTCAGCCTGCTCGATGGGCGGTTGCGGTTGCGGTTGCGAAAGATCGAGAGAGTTGTCTGCGTTTTTTTCCACCGGCACACGGATAGTGGGCTGTGGCTCGTTCACCGTCGCCACCTCCAGTTCGAGCGCTGACGGCTGTGGTTTCTTCTCAACGGATTTTTCAACAACTTTTTCAACAACGTTCTCAGCGGGGTTGTCGACGGACGTTTCGTCCAGCGGTTTTTTTTCCGGTTTTGGCTCGGCTTCGGCGATCACCTCTTCGGCATTGGGCTGTAGCATTTCCTGATAGGACCCGTACATCCCCAGCCCCACTTCCAAACCATTTTCACCCACCGCCTGGGCTCCGGGTACCGCCACCTCTTGCCCGGCAAAATACGCTGCCGCGACCAGCCCGTGAACCGCCACAGAAATCACTACCGCCAGCACCCATTGTGTTAACGTCATGGGGCAGCGTCCATATCCAACAGGGCGTGTAGCTGCACGGACTTAACGCCCATTTGACGCAGCTTGCTCAAGACCGGGGCCAACTCCTGCGCAGTGACCGATTTATCCACTTGCAAGGCCAGCCCATGGCGCTCCAGGGCCGCCGTCATTTGCGGACTGCTGCCCAGGGCGCGCTCCAGCTTCGTCAGTTCAACCACCTCGCTGTCTAACAACAGCTGTTGACGCAGGTTCATCTGCAACACCAGCGATTCGGCATCGGCACTGCGCTCAGTGACCGTACTGGGCAGATCCAGCTCACCTTCAGACAAGCGACTGATGTGCCCGGCCACCATGAAAAAAATCAGCAACAGGAAGACAATGTTGATCAACGGCATCATATTGTCATCATTGCCCGGTGCAGAAGCTGCTGCAGCTACGAATGAAGCTCGGCGCGCACGACTCATGGCGTTACCTGTACAGGTCCGGGGTTGTCACCGGCGGGTAGGGCATTGCCCAGTGTAATGTCATCAGCACCGGCCGCCTTTAATGCTTCAAGGGTTGCCACGATGGTTTGAACGTTCGCCAGTGCCTCCGGCAAAACCACAACCGGCGCCGCCAAATCCAAAGCCGCCCGCAGCGACGACAGGGCCACCCGCTCAACGGACAGAGCGTGCATGGCCGTGGCCTGCCGAACAGCCGTGCCTTTTAACGACAGCAAACCGTCTGCGTGCAACACCAACAACTGAGGGAACGTGTCCGGACTCACAACCGTGGCCTCTGCACTGGCCGCAGCGGAAATCAAATCAATGGCTTTCCACTGATTGAATGTCGAGGTCAGCATAAAAAACATCAGCAGAATAAAAACCACATCAATCAGTGGCGTTAAACTGATACGTTTACGAGGGCTTGCTTGCAGCAGCGTATGACTCATGTAACCTTACTCACCCGATCCATCCTGGCTTGTGGGGACTTCGACTAGCGAACGCTTTTGAGCGCAAGGCCCGGTTGCCGACTCAACGCCTCTCGCGTCAGGATCAAGTCCATATCGTCCTGCAACAACACCGCCTTGGCTTGCACGACCTGATCAAACCAGCTGTGAATCATGGTGACTGGAATCGCCACCGCCATGCCTGCCGCCGTCGTCAACAGCGCTTGCCAGATGCCGCCGGACAAGACCGCAGGATTGACGGCCGCACCGGCCGACTCCATCGCCTGAAAGGCGACAATCATGCCCAGCACCGTTCCAAACAAACCGATTAAAGGCGCCACGGTGGCGATCACTTCCAGTATTTTTAGATGACTGTTGAGCTCGGCCAACAGCAGGCGGGCCTTGCGCGTCGCCTCATCACGAATGTCGTCCAGAGCCAGTTCTTTATGCTCCAGAAACGGAATCAGGTGCGCCAAAAGGCGAGCACGAGGACTCTGTTGGCCCTGGGCCATCATCAACGCCTCGGACTTCTTGCCACCTTGCAAGTGCGTCAGAACCGCCGCCATTGGCACTTCAGCTCGCTCACGCAGTGCCCATAAGGACCAGCCCTTCAACAGAATAACGGCGAGCGCCATGACGGAGAGCGCCAGCAGGATCCAGATCACCGGACCACCGCTTAACAGAAACTGAAAAAAACTTTCAAACATCTCATTCCCCAAGTGGTAACCCGTGCAGCGACGCTAGAGCGCAACGACTGTTGACGGTCGGGTACCTTTATCTGAATCTGATAGACATCAATCTGAATAACGCCGCTTTCCTATACGGCTAGCGGTGAGAGCATTGATCGACCACGACGCGTCGAAGTCACTGGCACGTCAGCGACAACCGTCGATTGACTATTGCCCAATGACCACATCCTAATGCAAACTCACCATTAAATGCAACTTATTATCATTAACAATAAGATTAGTATTTGTGTGCACGATTTATTGAAGCCATCCCTCGGCCCCGCAAGTGGCTACTGAGCGGCCGCCGGCCCGAGCCCTTCGCCCCTGACCCGACTTGCCCAAATCTTCCTTGCCCTGTTTTCAGGAGTCTGCTGGAATGAGACTCACGAATAACCATAACAATACGAGAGACGCCAATGACCTACCCCCTGCCCCTTGAGCAGCTGGCAACCAATGTCGCCGCGCACCCCAACAAACCCTACCTGCATCAACCCAGGGACGGCCAATGGCATACCCTGACCTGGGGAGAGGTAGAAGAACAGGCAAGGCGTATTGCCGCAGGGCTGAAGGCCCAGGGCTTTGAACCGGGTGATCGAATCGCCATTCTGGCAAAAAACAGTGCGGAATGGTTCATCACCGATTTCGCCATCATGATGGCCGGCTTAATCAGTGTGCCCATTTACGCAACAGCCGGTGCCAGCACGATTCAGCACATCATGAGGCACAGCAACGCCAAAGCCATCTTTGTGGGCAAGCTCGACGACCTCCGCGCCGCGGAACAAGCACTTGAGCCAGAGACGTTGATCATTACCTTCCCCTACCCCACCCTGAAAGGTCATGCAGAATTTAATCAGTGGCTGCAGGATTTCCCGCCACTGACCAACGTGCACCAGCCCCAACCCGACGACACCGTCACTCTGGTCTACACCTCCGGCAGTACAGGACTGCCCAAGGGTGTGGTGCTGAGTTACCTGAATGTCGCCGCCTCCAGTTATTGCACGGCCCATATCCAGCCACGCGGAGACAATGAACGCAGCATGTCGTATTTGCCTCTGGCACACATCACCGAACGCTGCGTGCTGGAACTGATGACGCTGTATCACCCGTTGGAGATCTTTTTTGTGGAGTCTCTGGAGAGCTTTATTGAAGATGTCCGCCACGCTCAGCCAACGTATTTTATTTCGGTACCGCGCCTGTGGACCAAATTTCAAGGGCAGGTTCTGGCAAAAATACCCGACCCAAAACTGCAGCGGCTGTTGAAGATCCCCGTCATCGGCAAACTCGTGGCACGCAAAATCCGCAACCAGCTGGGTCTCGGTCAGGCCACCCTGTTTGGCTCCGGCTCAGCCCCCATTTCGCCCAGCACGCTGGCGTGGTACGCCCGGCTCGGCATCCGTATTTCGGAAGGCTGGGGCATGACGGAAACGGCCGGCCTCGCCTGCGGCAACAACCCTTTCGAAGCCTCGCGCCTCGGAACCATTGGCGTGCCCGTGGCCTGCGTGGAGATGAAACTGTCGGCCGATGAAGAAATATTGATCCGTGGCGACGCAATCTTCAAAGAGTATTACCGCAACCCGGAAGCCACCGCCGCCGCGTTTAGTGGTGACTGGTTTCATACCGGAGACCGCGCCCGACAAAACACGGACGGCTCCTGGAGCATTACCGGGCGGGTCAAAGAGCAGTTTAAAACCGCCAAAGGGAAATATGTGGCACCGGTCCCACTGGAAAGCTTGCTCTCACAAAACCCGGACATTGAGCAGATCTGTGTGCTGGGGTCCGGTCGCAAGCAGCCTCTGGCCGTGGTGGTGCTCAACGAAACACATCAGCAGCCCTCAGAAGAGATCCGCCAACGCCTGCAAGCCACACTGACTAAGGTGAACGCCGAGCTGGAATCTCACCAGCGGCTCGACAATATCATCATCAGCACCGAGCCCTGGGGCATCGACAATGAACTCTTGACCCCAACCCTGAAACTCAGGCGCAACAAACTCGAAGCGCGCTTCGGCAACCTCTTGTGGGCAACATTGCCCAAACCGGTAATGTGGGAACAGGAAATCCAGACCTAGACTTTGGGCTGGAGTGGAGAGCAGTCAGCCCAGGCTGCCCTCTCTGGCTGCGCAATTCACCTTGGGCGAGTGGCGAGAACAGTGTGAGGGCGACTCACAGCCACTGTGCAAGTAGATTTTACTTGGGGTGAGTCGCCACTCACTTGTGTCTATGGATGATGCCTGGGTTTACTCAAAACCGTTGGGGTTGGCGGACTGCCAGCGCCAGGTATCCACCATCATGCGCTCGACGCCGAACTCGGCGCTCCAGCCCAATTCGTCACGGGCTTTTTGCGGGTCGGCAAAACATTCCGCAATATCGCCCGCCCGCCGCGGCTGAACGACATAGGGAACCAATTTGTCAGAGGCCTTCTCAAACGCCTTGACGATTTCCAGCACACTGTACCCCTGACCCGTGCCCAAATTGTGGGTATAACAACCGGCTTTGGCCTGGCGCAGGTAAGTCAGGGCTTTAACATGCCCCCTGGCCAGATCGACAACGTGAATATAATCTCGCACCCCGGTCCCGTCCACAGTGGCGTAGTCATCGCCGAACACACTCAACTGAGTCAACTTGCCCACCGCGACCTGAGCCACGTAGGGCAACAGATTGTTGGGGATCCCCTGAGGATCCTCGCCAATCAAACCGCTTTCGTGAGCACCTACCGGATTAAAGTAGCGCAACAGACTGACCCGCCAGGGGCTGTCGGTGGCGTTACACACATCCCGCATGATCTCCTCCACCATCAGCTTGCTGCGTCCGTAGGGATTGGTGGCCGAGGTGGGGAAGCTTTCGTCAATGGGTACGCTGGCCGGATCACCATAGACGGTGGCCGAAGAGCTGAAAATCAGATCAAAGACACCGGCTTCCTGCATCACTTCACACAGGGCCACGGTGCCCGCGACGTTGTTGTGATAATAGGTTAAGGGGATTGCACAGGATTCGCCGACGGCTTTGAGTCCAGCAAAGTGCAACACTGCCTGAAATTGGTGCGCTTGAAAAATTGCCCGCATGGCCTGGCGATCGTTCACATCCGCGTCAATCACCAGCAGTTCCCGCCCCAAAATCTGAGTCAGTCGGCTAATTGCAGCCGGCTTGCTGTTGCAAAAGTTATCCACAATCACCGGCTCATAGCCGGCTGCCACCAGTTCCAGACACGTATGACTGCCGATATAACCAGCGCCGCCGGTCACCAGCACCTTATGGCGGTTTGACCCATTTGCGCCCTCATTGGCTAAATGATCTTCACTCACTCCCTGCCCCCATCTGACATCTGCATTCCCGTTGTTTGATGACGCTCAACCGCGCTTCACCCGCCGGCCCAATGGCGCTTTTCTCCGCGGCGTTCAGCCGCGCATCAGGCCACCCAGAAAATCGCATCAAGCAACCTATCAAATTGATAATCCAACAATTATCACACAGCCCATGGGACAAAAACAGGAATAAACTCAAAGGATAAAAATCTAAAAAAATAAATTAAAAAAAGATCATATCCGCCCAATACTTTGATTTTTTCCGACTATGCTACAAGTAGGGAATAACAGTTTTTGCACGAAGAGGTATAACGTTATATACGCTTGGCCTATATCGGGGGATTATTCTTACGCTCCCACGGTCTAACTCTCACAGCCTGAAACTTAAGGGTCCAAAGCCTAAGATTAAGGATCGCATGTTAAGATTTAACTTGCGGGAGTCTGCCCGGTTAGCTGAAAATCACCCGACAGGCCACCCGTTAATATGGAGATGAGCCATGAGCATTTTTAACCACTACCGTGAACGCTACGAAGCGACTCAGGAAGAAGAACTCAGCATTCAGGAATATCTGGATCTCTGTAAAAAGGATCCTGGCGTTTACGCGTCGGCTGCGGAGCGCATGTTGATGGCCATCGGTAAACCTGAGGTCGTTGATACTTCCAGCGACCCCAGGTTAAGCCGTATCTTTTCCAATAAGGTCATCAAACGTTATAAAGCTTTCAGCGACTTCTACGGCATGGAAGAGTGCATTGAACAAATTGTCTCCTTCTTCAAGCATGCCGCCCAGGGGCTGGAAGAAAAGAAACAGATTCTGTACCTGCTGGGGCCGGTCGGTGGCGGTAAATCCTCACTGGCGGAAAAGCTGAAATCCCTGATGGAAAAAGAGCCCATATACTGCATCAAGGGCTCCCCTGTGTTTGAATCGCCACTGGCGCTGTTCGATGAGGATGAGGACGGCCATATTCTCGAAGAAGATTACGGCATCCCCCGCCGCTACATGAAATCCATCATGTCGCCCTGGGCGGTCAAACGCCTGCATGACTACAACGGCGATATCAGTCAGTTTAAAGTGGTGAAGCTTTACCCCTCGATCCTGGATCAGATCGCGATCACCAAAACTGAGCCCGGCGACGAAAACAACCAGGACATTTCGTCACTGGTGGGCAAGGTGGACATCCGCAAACTGGAAGACTTTCCCCAGAACGACCCGGACGCTTACAGCTTTTCCGGAGGTCTGTGCCGCGCCAACCAGGGGCTGATGGAATTCGTCGAAATGTTCAAGGCACCGATCAAGGTGCTGCACCCCTTACTGACCGCCACCCAGGAAGGCAACTACAACAGCACCGAGGGGTTGGGCGCCATACCCTTTGAGGGGATCATTCTTGCCCACTCCAACGAATCCGAATGGAAAACCTTCAAAAACAACAAAAACAACGAGGCCTTTATCGACCGGGTTTACATCGTCAAGGTCCCCTATTGCCTGCGCGTGTCCGAAGAAATCCGCATCTATGACAAACTGCTGGAAAACAGCTCTCTGGCTTCGGCGCCCTGCGCCCCCGACACCTTAAAAATGCTGGCCCAGTTTTCCATCCTGTCGCGTATCAAAGAGCCGGAAAACTCCAATCTTTACTCCAAGATGCGTATTTATGATGGCGAGAACCTGAAGGATACCGACCCGAAAGCGAAGTCACTGCAGGAGTACAAGGACGCTGCCGGCGTGGATGAAGGCATGGCCGGACTCTCCACCCGTTTCGCGTTCAAGATCCTGTCGAAAGTCTTTAACTTCGACCCTACCGAAATTGCCGCCAACCCGGTACACCTGCTGTACGTACTGGAGCAGCAGATAGAACAGGAACAGTACCAACCGGAACTGCAGGAAAAATACCTCGCGTTCATCAAAGAACACCTGGCACCGCGCTATGTTGAGTTTATCGGCAAAGAGATACAAACCGCCTACCTGGAATCCTACACCGAGTACGGTCAGAACATCTTTGACCGCTATGTCACCTACGCGGACTTCTGGATTCAGGATCAGGAATTCCGCGATCCGGAAACCGGTGAAATTCTCAACCGCGTGGCCCTGAACGAGGAGCTGGAAAAAATCGAAAAACCCGCCGGCATCAGCAATCCGAAAGATTTCCGCAACGAGATCGTCAACTTTGTGCTGCGGGCCCGCGCCAACAACAACGGCATGAACCCGGTGTGGAACAGCTACGAGAAATTGCGCACGGTGATCGAGAAGAAGATGTTCTCCAACACCGAAGACCTGTTGCCAGTGATTTCGTTCAACGCCAAAGCCTCTGCGTCCGACAAGAAAAAACATCAGGACTTTGTCGCTCGCATGGTTGACCGTGGCTATACCGAAAAACAGGTACGGCTGCTGTCAGAGTGGTACTTGCGTGTGCGCAAATCCCAGTAGCCAGTAAACGGCACGGATCGTGAACGCGATTATCGAACACGACATTTTCATCAAACGGCGGAGCCGGCATGAGCTATATTATCGATCGACGCCTCAACAGTAAGAACAAAAGCACTGTCAACCGACAGCGCTTCTTGAAGCGCTATCGTAAGCACATTCAAAAAGCCGTCTCCGATGCGGTGGGTCAACGGTCCATCACCGACATCGACAAAGGGGAGCAAATCAGCATCCCGGGCAAAGACATCACGGAACCGATTTTTCACCACGGTCAAGGCGGTAAGAACACCAACGTCTTGCCCGGCAACAAAGACTTTATTGCCGGGGATAAAATACCGCGTCCCCCGGGTGGTGAAGGGGGTGGCGGTTCAGGTTCCGGCGCCAGCGACCAGGGCGAGGGCATCGATGAGTTTGTGTTCCAGATTACCCAGGAAGAGTTCCTCGACTTCATGTTCGAAGATCTGGAGCTGCCCAATCTGATCAAACGCCAGCTGGCGGGTAGCGAAGAGTTCAAAATGCGCCGCGCCGGCATCGCCAACGAAGGCAATCCAGGACGCATCAACATTGTACGCAGTCTGCGCTCCGCCAACGCTCGTCGCATCGCGTTAACCAGCGGTAAACGCAAAAAGCTGCGGCAACTTGAAGAAGAACTGAAGCACGAAGAAGGTCTCGATGCCGCCTTGCGCAATCAACTGCGCATTGACGCGTTAGAGGCGGAAATAGAAGCCCTGCGCCACCGCATCAATCGGGTCCCCTGGCTGGATGACTTCGACCTTAAATACAACCTGCACGTCAAAGACCCGGTGCCGCGCTCCAAAGCGGTGATGTTTTGTTTAATGGATGTCTCCGGTTCGATGAATCAGGCCACCAAGGATATTGCCAAGCGCTTTTTTATTCTCCTTTACCTGTTTCTGCAACGCAATTACGAACACACCGAAGTCGTGTTTATCCGCCATCACACCAGCGCCAAAGAAGTGGATGAGCAGGAGTTCTTCTATTCTCGGGAAACCGGCGGCACCATCGTCTCCAGCGCCCTCAAGCTGATGAAGGAAATTCTCGACAAGCGTTACCCCATTTCGGAATGGAACATCTACGGCGCACAGGCCTCCGACGGCGACAACTGGAATGACGATTCCAGCACCTGCTCCCAGCTGTTGATGAAGGACCTGCTGCCCAAGCTGCAATACTACTCTTACATCGAAATCACCCCCAGAGATCACCAGGCCCTTTGGCGAGAGTACCAGGAAGTTCAGGCCAACTTTGGTGATGTCTTCGCCATGCAACAGATCATTGATGTCCGGGATATCTACCCGGTATTCAGAGAACTCTTTCAGAAAAGAGCTGCACAAGTCAGCGGGTAAAGGCCTATGAGTGAACAGGAAAATGGCAGCAACGACAGCCTGGATCAAAACCCCGAAAACCATCTGAGACGCAACCCAATCTCAGAGACCTCGGAGTGGTCCTTCGACCTGATTGAAGAATACGACCGGGCCATTGCCGGCATCGCTGCGGAGTACAAGCTCGACACCTACCCCAATCAAATTGAAGTCATCAGTTCCGAACAGATGATGGACGCCTACGCCTCGGTCGGCATGCCGCTGGGCTACCACCACTGGTCCTATGGCAAGCAGTTTCTCAACATTGAGCACTCCTACAACCGCGGGCAAATGGGGTTGGCGTACGAGATCGTCATCAACTCCAATCCCTGTATCGCCTACCTGATGGAAGAAAACACCATGACCATGCAGGCGCTGGTGATTGCGCACGCCTGCTACGGCCACAACTCCTTCTTCAAAGGCAACTATCTGTTCCGCACCTGGACTGACGCAGATTCCATCATCGATTACCTGGTGTTCGCGAAGAATTACATCGCCAAATGCGAATCCCGCCACGGCATTGAAGAAGTCGAGGCCCTGCTGGATTCCTGCCACGCCCTCATGAATTACGGCGTTGACCGCTACAAGCGCCCCTATCCCATTTCGGCAGAGGAAGAACGACTCCGTCAGGAAGAGCGCGAACAGCACCTGCAAAGACAGGTCAACGACCTCTGGCGCACCATTCCCGGACAACAGGGCAGCACCAAGTTGAAAGAAAACTTGCGCTTTCCCGAAGAGCCACAAGAAAACCTGCTCTACTTTATAGAGAAAAATGCGCCACTGCTGGAGCCCTGGCAGCGCGAGATTGTGCGCATCGTGCGCAAAATTGCCCAGTACTTTTACCCCCAGCGACAAACTCAGGTCATGAACGAAGGCTGGGCCACCTTTTGGCACTATACCCTGCTGAACACCATGTACGACCGGGGCTTTGTCACGGAAGGCTTCATCTTCGAGTTTTTACAATCCCACACCAGTGTGGTCTATCAACCCCCGTTTGACAGCCCTTACTTTAGTGGCATCAACCCCTACGCGCTGGGGTTCAGCATGATGACCGACATTCGTCGCATCTGCGAACACCCCACCGAGGAAGACCGGCACTGGTTTCCGGACATTGCCGGCAGCGACTGGCTGGAAACCCTGCACTTTGCCATGCGTAATTTCAAGGACGAGAGCTTTATTCTGCAATACCTGTCCCCGAAGGTCATGCGCGACCTGAAGCTGTTCTGCATTGTCGACGATGACCGGCAGCGGGAAATCAATGTCGAGGCCATTCACGACGAAAGTGGTTATCAGCGGGTACGGGAATCCCTGGCCGGCCAATACAACCTGGGCAACCGCGAGCCCAACATTCAGGTATATAAAGTGGATATTCGCGGAGACCGGTCCCTCACCCTGCAGCACATCCAGCACAACCGCAAGCCGCTGGGGAAGTCGACGGAGGAGGTGTTAAAACACGTCCACCGCCTATGGGGCTTCGATGTCCACTTGCAGTCCTTGCAAAATGATGAAATAACGGCCACGTTCCACTGCCCCCCCAAACCGGAATCCAACATGGACGACCTGGAAATGTCTCTCCCGGTCATCAACTGAGTCCGGGGCAGGCGTCAACAGGAGGGGGGGCACTCAGGCAGGATAACACCGACGTGTTCACAACACAGGGCGCTGAACTGCCGTGACACCGCCTCTGACGCAGGCGCCCTGCACCCCGCGCAGGCGTGAAGCCATGCATCATTAGGGCGGATGATGGGGGCCGGCAACTGGCGCCCACACACCCTGCAATACACGTCTTCAGGAACATTCTCTTTCAAGAAGACCCTCACGCTGAAACGCACTCTTGCAGAAACGCACTCTTGCAGAAACGCACTCTTGCAGAAACGCACTCTTGCAGAAATACGCGCTTGCAAAAATGCACTCTTGAAAGGGGTCACGACCGACGTTGGCAAAAGGCCGCGAGCTAGCCGATCAGCGCCTCGACCTTGACCAGTAACTCCTGGTTTTCAAAAGGCTTGGCAAGCACGTCCGAGGCCCCCAGAGTCATGGCTTTCTCCAACCCCGCCTGAGTTTCGGCGGAGATTACCAGCACCTTGGTGGCCGCATGTTCTTCCTGGCTGCGAATAAACCGCAGAACCTCGTAGCCGTCCATGCCCGGCATTTTCAAGTCCAGCGTCACCAGCCCCGGCTTCATGTGCGTCAACAGGGTGCCCGCCGAAAAACCATCGCTGGCCACTTCGACGTCAAAGCCCTGCCGCATCAGCACCCGTCGTATCGCGCCAGCCATCTCCGGCTGATCTTCTATCACCAGCACCGAGCGCTTCTGTACGGCCAGGTCTGGAGGTACCGGCATTTGATGCTCCTGCAGAAACGCCACAAAATCGCTGACCTGAATGCGATGATCACCGCGGCCAGGCAGCTTATAGGCCTTCAGCTTGCCGCGCTCGATCCAGCGAATCACCGTACGGAAGTTCACTCCTACGTACTTCGCAGCTTCGCCCGTCGTTAATACCTGAACTTCTGTCATAAACCGTCCATTTTCAATTTCGGCCCTTAAGCATACGAACTTTCAACCTGTCTTGCATGACTTTTATACACCAATAATGACAAATCTTGACTAATAGTTACAATACATACATTAATCACTTTTGACACAAATGTCAGGTTAGACATATAATCACCCCCATCAAAGAGCAATCTCCTCTTCAGTCAATTTGAGCAGACATTTTTTGAGCGGCGCGATTATCAACAACTTGGTTTTTGATGGCAGAGCGGTTAGGCAACTGAGGTGAATGCCTCGAGGCCTACCCGAACTCATCCATCGGCTGACTAACGACTTGTCAGTCACCGCACTGCTTTAGTCACACAGAACACCCTAAGACCTTTCGCCCTCCGATGTACCGAGGGCGTTTTTTTCTCCCCCGACCTTTATCCCTTCCGTTTCTTTGGCTGACCGAGTCTCTGGCTGGCAGTTTCCCTGGCTGAACCTTTGCGCCATAATGCGTCATAAGCTGACAGCCTCCCAAGTGTTGCGAATCAACCCCATAACCGCCACCTTGCTCGACGGCCCACATCGATCCCCCGCCGGTTGAAAAGAGCACGCTAACGCTGAAAGGAGCACGGGTAAGATGGATGAACGGATGATGCCACCGGTGGACGACGACGCCTCATACAGCCCTTCCATACTGATTGTTGATGACAGTTCAGTGAACCGGAAGGTCATGAGCTTCATTTTACAGAGCGCCTATGACCGCCTTCACACCGTCGACGACGGCCAACAGTGCCTGGATGCGCTGAATCAAACGCCATTTGATCTCGTCCTCCTCGACCTCAACATGCCGGCCAAAAACGGGTTTGAGGTTCTGCAAACGGTCCGCGCCACTGCCACCCCCAAATCCGACAGCGGTCGTCACACACCGGCATTCATCGTGGTATCGGCCGACAATAACCCGGACACTATCAGCCGCGCCCTCCAGCTCGGCGCCGCCGACTATGTCACCACCCCGTTTAACCGGGACGAATTACTGGCCCGGGTAAAAACCCATCTGGCCCTGCGCAGCCGCGAGCAAGACCTTGAGGCGCGGGTGCAACAGCGCACGAGCGAACTGGAAGCCACCAACCAGGCCCTGCAAAAAGCGCAAAACCAGTTGATTCAGGCTGAAAAAATGGTTTCCCTGGGGCAGCTCTCCGCCGGCATCGCTCACGAGATCAATAACCCCATTGGTTACATCCTCTCGAATCTGGATTCACTGCAGGACTACATGCAAGACGTGGTAAAACTGATTGGCCAATATCAACAGGCCGAGCCCTACATTTCTGACGCCTCTGCCCGCAAACAGCTGCAAAACCTGCAAGACAGCATCAATGTGCCGTTCCTCAAGGAGGATGTGCAACAACTCATCACCGACTCGCTCAGCGGTGCCCGTCAGGTCAAACAAATCATTGCCGACCTGAAAGTCTTTGCCCATCACCCCCAGAACCGCCAGTGGGAGAAAGTATCACTGGAAAGCTGCATCCGCAGTGTGCTCAACATGATCAAAAACGAAATCAAGTACAAAGCCGAAATTCACCTCGACCTCGAAGCGGCCCTGCCGTCGATCGACGGGGTCACCACACAAATCTATCAGGTGATGACCAACCTGCTGGTCAATGCCGCCCAGGCCATTCCCGTCGACCGGCACGGTGACGTGTTCATTCAAACCAGGAACTTACAACCCGCCGAAGATGCCATTGAGATCAGCATTCGCGATACCGGCACCGGCATGGACGACGACGTCCTCAGCAAGATTTTTGATCCCTTCTTCACCACCAAAGAGGTCGGTCAGGGAACCGGCCTCGGGCTATCCGTCTCATACGGATTTATTGAAGCCCACCACGGCCGAATTGAGGTCCACAGCGAACCGGGGAGAGGCAGTCACTTTGTGGTGACCTTGCCCATTTCACAGCATTGAGACACGCCTGCCGCAGCCCGGCAAATCATCCCAATACCTCAATCTGCGGACGGCCTTCGCCGCATCACCAGTCAGTCGTGAAAAACAGGCGGTCTGTAGAAGAAAATTCCCCGTGTATAATGAGCCCAAGAACACAGGCCGCTGACGGCCAGGTTAACCAATGGCAAACACTATGAAACAGACATACCTCGTGGGCGGAGCCGTGCGCGATAAATACATGGGCTACCCGTTTCACGAGCGCGACTGGGTGGTGGTCGGCTCGACGCCTGAAGCCATGCAGGCAGCAGGGTTTCGCCCGGTGGGCAAAGACTTTCCGGTGTTCCTGCACCCCGACAGCGGCGAAGAGTACGCTCTGGCTCGCACCGAGCGCAAAACCGCACCGGGCTACAGCGGTTTTGCCTTCCACACCTCCCCCGACATCACCCTGGAGGAGGATCTGGGCCGCCGGGACCTCACCATCAACGCCATTGCCGAAGACGAAACGGGCAAGCTGTACGACCCCTATCACGGGGTGGACGACATCAAAGCCCGGCTGTTGCGCCATGTCAGCCCGGCCTTCAGCGAGGACCCCGTGCGCATCCTGCGAGTCGCCCGCTTTGCCGCCCGCTACCACCATCTGGGCTTCAAAGTGGCCCCCGAAACCCTGCAATTGATGACGGCAATGGTCGAGGCTGGCGAAGTGGCCCACCTGGTGCCAGAAAGGGTCTGGAAAGAATTGGAGCGCGCCCTGGGGGAACAGTCGCCGACCGTTTTTATTGAAGTCTTGCGTCAATGTGGCGCACTCAAGGTCATTATGCCGGAACTGGACGCCCTGTTTGGGGTACCGCAACCGGCGCGGCACCACCCGGAAATCGATTGTGGCAAGCACAGCCTGCTGGCGCTCGCTGAAGCCCGCAAACTCACGGACGACAGCGCCATTTTACTCGCCACGCTCATTCACGATTTGGGCAAAGCCACAACACCAGCGGCAGAATTACCGCGCCATATTGCCCACGAGCAGCGCAGCCTGAGCCTCATAAACACCCTGTGTGAGCGACTGGCAGTGCCCAAAAGGCACCGGGAACTGTCTGTAATCGTCGCCAGAGACCACACCAATTGCCATCGTGTCTTTGAGCTCAAAGCAAAGACCCTGTTAAGTCTGATACAGCGCCTGGACACCTTCCGGCGCCCGCAGCAGGCCGAGGACTTTCTGGTCTGCTGCGAAGCGGATGCCCGGGGTCGTGAGGGCCTCTCCCGGCAACCCTACCCACAGGCCGATTATGTGCGCCAGGCTATCGCCGTGTGCACCGGCATACAGGCGAAAGACGTCATCAGTGAAGGCGTCAGTGGCAAAGCCATCGGCGCAGCCATTGACCACAAAAGGCAACAGGCCTTGCAAACGTTCAAAACAGAATATCAGGAAGCGAACCGTACGTGAGGCCACAGATCACCCCACGAGCCTTCCAGCCTGAGCTCCTGCACCCGATACCCATTAACCTGAGAACAGATTCGTGACTCACTCAAGCTCCCCGACTGACGGCCCTGTAGCGCTGATTACCGGCGGCGCGAAGCGTATTGGCGCCAGCATTGCCACACTGCTGCATCAACACCGCTACCGCACCCTGATCCACTGTCGCCACTCCATCGCCGAAGCCCAGGCACTGGTGAACCACCTGAATCAGCAGCGTCCTGAATCCGCCGCTCTGCTGCAAGCCGACCTGGGGCGGGATGACGCCATAGTCCCCTTGGCAGAGCAAGCTTTGGCCGCTTTTGGCCAACTGGATGCGCTGATCAATAACGCGTCAGCGTTCTACCCCACCCCCATCGGCACGGCCACCCCAACGCAGTGGGACGAACTGATGAACAGCAACGCCAAAGCCCCGTTTTTTCTGAGTCAGGCGCTGGCCCCGGAGCTGGCCCGGCGTCACGGCGTGATCATTAACATAGCGGATATTCACGCCAGCAAACCGCTCAAAGCACACACACTGTACTGCATGGCAAAAGCCGCCAACCTCATGCTGACCCAGTCACTGGCGCTGGAATTGGCCCCTGAAGTGCGAGTGAATGGCATTGCTCCGGGAGCCATTCTCTGGCCGGATGACCCCGCCTCAGAAATGGACCCTGACAGCAAACAAGCCCTGCTGAATCGCGTGCCGCTGAAGCGGCTGGGGGACCCCGACCACATTGCCCGCAGCGCTCTGTTCCTGCTGCAAAACGACTACCTCAGCGGGCAGATCATCGCCGTCGATGGCGGTCGGCTGATTCAGTAAGCCGGCTAATGCGGACCGGTTAATACAGTCTCAAGATAGGTGCCACGGCCCAAGCCATTAATGGGGCCAGGGGTGGTGAGGGGGGTTATGACCACCGCGACTGAAGGCGCCCTTCTCCGAATCCATAATCAGGGTGCACATCGCCCGTAAAATATGCCGCCGGGAAATAACCCCTAATACTTTATTTGATGAGTCCACCACCGGATACACTTTGCGCCGGTGCTTTTTCATGTCTTCGGCCAGGTCCATGGCATTGCGATCACCGTCCACCGAGGTCACGTCACGGCTCATCACATCTTCAACCATCGCCACCCGCTCTGAGTAATAAGCCACCTGACTTACCGCCCCAATACAGTCTTGCTCAGAGATCCAGCCGACCAAATGCCCGGCATCATTGATGACCGGCCCCCCCAGCAGCTCATTTTTCACCAGCTCGATTGCGGCTTCGACCACGTGTGTCGACGGTGAAAACGAGACAAACTGGTGGCTCATACAATCTGAAACCTTAATTGAATCCATCATGCTAGTTCCTCTACGTGTGACGTCTGTTGAACACAACAGGGGTTTCGCACAAACACCACTGCCACATTAAGCATAGTGGCTCCCCCTGAACTACGCTTAAGCAATAACCCTACCATCAGCACAGGTTGATATCGCGCCATGTTAAATTTTGAACTCTTGAATCAGGAAGGCATACTGCGAGTCTCCCCCAGCGCGCCCCTGCAGGTGCGTGACTTTGCCCAGCTCAGTGAAGTTGCAGACCGCTACCTGGCCTCTCACGAGGCTCTCAAAGGCCTGATTATCACAACCGACGATTTCGAAGGCTGGGAGGACTTTTCAGCCCTGGTGTCACACGTCAAATTTGTTCGGGAGCACCATAAACACATCCGCAAGGTAGCCGTGGTTTCAGACGACAGCCGACTCAAGGTCATGCCCGCCATTGCCAGCCACTTTGTGGACGCCGACATTCGCCACTTTGACAGTGGCCACCAGCAAGAAGCCTTTGACTGGATCAACCCGGCAGGCTCTGCATAACCGGCACCAACGGGGCGCATGCTCCAATAACGCCCCTTTAAAACGGCACCGTTAAGCAGCGGGGTGGCTTGTACGCGCCCCCTCCCGCGCGCCCTCCGGTCTGCCCCCCCTATCGAGCACCACGATTTCGCATCGTCCCCGGCAGCGTAATTCAGCCTGCATCGCGGAGCGCGATCCGTTAAGCTACCCCGGAGACGTTAAACAACACAGGATTTGAACGTGATAGCCGATTTAAAAGACCGTAAAGTCAATAACGACCCTGACAGCTATGTCGCCCCCAACGCCATGGTAGTGGGCTCTGTAACCCTGCACAAAGGCGCCAGCGTCTGGTTCAGCGCTGTGATACGCGGCGACTGTGAAGACATCGTCATCGGAGAAGGCAGCAACGTGCAGGACGGCGCCGTCTTGCACGCCGATCCAGGCCAGCCCTTAATCATTGAGCGCGATGTCACCATCGGTCACAACGCCACGGTCCATGGCTGCCGGGTTGGGGAGAGCTCCCTGATTGGCATCAATGCGGTCGTTTTAAACGGCGCCAAAATCGGCAAGCATTGCCTGATCGGCGCCAACACACTGGTACCGGAGGGCATGGAAATCCCCGATGGGTCTCTGGTCATTGGCTCACCGGCCAAAGTGAAACGCGCTCTGAGCGAAGCCGAGAAAGGCTTTCTGAAGCTGGGGGCCGAGCACTACGCCACCAACGGCCGCCACTTTAAGCAGGAGATGGTCATCCGGGAGGAATAGTCGGGAAAGCCTGCAACCAGCCCTAAGAGCTCTTCTGTTACCCAATAAGCTCTTAGGGCAGAGAAGCTCTAAAAGGTATGCCCTTCAAAAGAACCCTGACTGAGGGGTATCCGGCCGCGGGCGCACGGCGCCATACACTGGGCGTCGCCCCAAACGGCTCTACCGGCAACACCGGCGACTAGAGTCCTCTCTGCCACTCCTGCCTCAGGGCAATTCTGCCATTGAGAGCCAGATCGACCTGCTCCAGCATCGCCGCCTTGTCCTTGCCCAAGACGCCTTTAAGCACCAGGTAATTAGAGGCGTGATCGCTGCGAAAAATCGTTTGCTGCAATTCCAGTGTCTGCAACAGGGTTTTCATTTCGGAAAACAGGCCCTGCTGGGTGAGAGGAACAAAGCTGTCTTTGAAATTTTCCTGATAGCGGTCATCCCCCATGGGAAAAGACACCACCAGCGTCGACAGATAATCTGGCTGGGCTGCGTTCATCAAACGGGCCGAGTTTGCCGCATGCTGGTGTGATAAAGCCTCACCGCCCAGGCCGTTGAGGATCATGACGGAGCTTTTCATCCCGGCCGATTTGATTTTACTCAAGGCCTCCAGCGAAGAGTCAAAGCTTTCCCCTTTTTCAACCAGCGTCAACACGTCGTTATCGCCGCTTTCACAGCCAACGTACATCAGACTAAGCCCCAGCTCTTTCAGCTCAGCCAGCTCTTGCACACTTTTTTTCTTGAGATTACGAGGCAGACAATAGGAGGATATCCGCTGGACATCGGGGTAGTAGTGACGGATCAATGTCAGAATCTCTTTCAAACGCCGCACCGACAGCGCCATGGCGTCACCGTCGGCCAGGAACACGCGCCTGACCGGGTAGCCGGCCGAGGCCAGACTTTGCAACTGCTGCTCGAGGGCCTCCATGGGCTGGGGCTGAAAGCGTTTTTGTGGCGCGGTGTACATCTCACAAAAAGTGCATTGATTCCAGGAGCAGCCATTGGTCACCTGCAAAATCAACGACCGGGCTTCACTGGGGGGGCGAAATACGGGGTCAATATAATCAATCGGGTACATACTTGCGGACCTCTCCGAACAGGTTAACACTCACTCACGGTTTCCCGCCGGGCAATTCTATCCACATTCCCCCCGAACACCAACCATCCGCGTCCAGGAATGGCCGGCAGCGCCTAATAACACCTTCTAATCGAAGAATTGAATCGGCTATACTCAACAGTGACGCCGCCCTCACAAACCGCCTGCAGCTGGCCGCGGGACACGCCTGTAACAGACAACTCAAAAACACAAGAGGCTTTGGGTCAGCAGTCCTCGGGCCCGATTCAAACAGCGAAAGCATCGCGTGAACAACAATCGTGTGCACAACAAAAGCATCCCGTAAACGGCAAACACAACAACGGACACCACCAACATGATCAAAACCTACCTGACTCTGGAGTCCGGCAACATCATCACCGGTAATGAATCACAAATAGACACCTGGAAGAAAACCCCCGGCGCGAACATCTGGATCGACATTCAGAAGCAGAATCTGGATGACCCCGAAATCAAAGAGCTGCTGCTGGAATTTAATTGCCACCCGCTGGCGATTCAGGACGCGGTGAGAAAACGCCACCCGCCCAAGATTGAATTTTTTGACGAACAGATTTTCATCTTGTACCGGGGTATCAGCGCTGTCATAGACGACCTGGTGTTTGAGCATCAACAGATGGGGTTTTTCATCAGTGAACGCTGCTTAATCACCCTTCACCCGGAAAAATCCCTGGGCATTGACAAGGTTGTCAACGGCATCAATCTGACCGCCCTCCTGTCTTCCCCCCTGGCAGTTGCTGTCAAGGTGATGCACGCCTCTGCCGGAATTTATCTGGAAGAGGTTCTGAACTTTGAAACCGACATCAGCAATAAAGAAGACCAGATTCAGGAGGGATTGGGTGAAAAGGCCTTAACCGAACTCGCGGTATATAAAGCCCGACTGATTAAAATAAAACGGGTTTTTAACTACCACTACAATGTGTCACAACAACTCAAAGAGCGGCATTTAAGCTCACTGCCGGTAAAAGTCACCCAAGCCGAGCACCTGATCATTGACATGGATGATCGCTTTGAACGTCTCAAAAGTCTGGCGCAACTGCATTACGATATTTGCAGCGACATCATCGACAGTTATATCTCCATTACCTCGCATAAACTGAACATCACCATGCGGGTACTGACGGTGATTACAGCGATTTTTGTACCGTTAAGCTTTCTCGCCGGCATCTACGGCATGAACTTTGAGTACATCCCCGAACTGAAATTCAAATACGGCTATTTCGTGTTAATGTTCAGCATGCTGGCGATTGCCGTGGGATTAATCACCACCTTCAAACGCAGGCAATGGTTTTAACAGCTGGCGGCAAGCACAGCCCGTTGTTTGCCCATGCCTGCAGCGCCGGGCCACAGTCATCGGACGCAAGTTTCAGCCTCCGTGCAGCCACCCCCGGCCGGTTCAATCCTCGGCAGGGGTCTCCTCAAATTCCGGCAACAAGGTGTCCTGCATGGTTTCAATGCGCTCGGCAATTTCATCGTCATCTTCTGAAAAGTACGCAATATGAAACATCGCATCCCCCTCCTGCACCAGGGGAATGTTTTGTTTGCCAATAATAATACCGGAGCGACTCGCCCGAACCGTCCCCATAAGCTCTCCGAACGGACTGCCAATTTCAGCCAGAGCATCATTTTTTTGTACCGCATCGCCGAGCTCTTTTATGTTGCGCACAATACCGCTGCAATTTGCTCTGGACCAGGCACTGTGATTCGCTTCAAAAGGCTTCAAGACTTTCTTTGGACGCCCGGAAGTTTTCTTGCGCACCATACCCAAATGCGAGAGTACATTCATAACCCCTTTGACACCGGCGCGAATGGACAACTCATCAAAGCGCAACGCCTCACCGGCCTCATACAACAAAATACGGACTCCGGACTCTAACGCCGACTGCCGCAACGAACCATCACGCAGGTTAGCATTCAGCAACACCGGCACCCCGAAGACATCAGCCAGGTTACGCGTTAGCTCATCATTCAAATCTGCGCGAATCTGCGGCAGATTAGAGCGATGTTTCGCACCTGTGTGCAGATCAATCCCATAATCACAGTGATTCACGATCTCGGTCAGAAACTTATCGGCCACCCGCCCCGCCATCGAACCCTGGGGGGAGCCAGGGAAAGTACGATTGAGATCCCGGCGATCCGGCATATAGCGACTTTGGTTCAGCACCCCATACACATTCACCATCGGTACAAGAATTAACGTCCCTGCCGTAATTTTTAAGCTTTTTAACTTGATCAATCGACGAATAATTTCAACACCGTTCAATTCGTCCCCATGTACCGCTGCGGAAACAAACACTGTCGGCCCTGTCTTTTTCGCCCGTACAACGTGAATCGGCATGGAAATGTCGGTGTCGGTATACAGTTTTGCCACCGGCATTTCAATTTGCGTCTGCGTTCCCGGTCGAATTTCAACTCCATCGATGACCAATTTTTCCATAAAAAATTAACCTTTACCTTTGGTTTTTGTTTTGTGCGGTTTGGCTTGTTTTTCAATAAAACTGAAGATCAAATCAGCCACATCCTTATTCGTTGCCGTTTCGATACCTTCCAAACCGGGAGAGGAGTTTACCTCCATCACCACCGGCCCATTGTTGGACTGAAGAATGTCGACACCACAAACATTGAGCCCCATAACTTTGGCCGCATTCACTGCCGTTGACCGCTCTTCTTTCGTCAGACGTATCAATTTGGCCGAACCACCGCGATGTAAATTGGAGCGAAACTCACCCTCCGCGCCCTGACGTTTCATCGCCGCGACCACAGTACCGCCGACGACAAAGCAGCGAATATCAGCCCCACCGGCTTCTTTAATGAATTCTTGCACCAAAATGTTGGCTTTTAAACCCATAAACGCCTCAATGATACTCTCGGCATTTTTATTGGTATCGGCCAGCACCACACCAATCCCCTGGGTGCCTTCCAACAGTTTAATCACCAGAGGGGCACCGCCCACATTTTTGATCAAATCCTTAATGTCATCCGGTTTGTTGGCAAACCCGGTGCGGGGCAATCCCACGTCTTTACGGGATAACAACTGCAATGAACGCAATTTATCCCGAGAGCGACTGATGGCCACGGACTCATTGACACAGAAGGTTCCCATCATTTCAAATTGACGCACCACCGCGGCACCGTAAAAAGTGATAGACGCACCGATCCTCGGGATCACTGCATCATAATAAGGTAACTCCTCCCCCAAATACCGCACTGCAGGACGACTCTTAGTGATATCCATATAACAATGAAGAGTATCAATCACATCGACCTGGTGCCCCCGGGCCTCTCCTGCCTCTTTCAAGCGGCGGGTAGAATACAAATTCGAGTTGCGGGAAAGGACGGCTATCCTCATGATTTTTCTCCTGTATTTTGATTAAAACGACTCGCTCGGACCGCCATGTTACTCTCATCACTGCACCACTCCCAGTGAAAGAAAATATCATTCTTTCGGCTATACAAGTCTCATTGAAGGTGCTAAAAAGCCATCTTCAGGGATAACGTGTTTCCAGGTCCACAACTGCACTGCGGCACCCCCTGCCCCCTGCCTCACCGCTGCTGGCGCGTGAAGGCGAAGTCCCAGCGGTTGATAATGAGTTTCCAACATGAGTCTTGGCTTTATCCTGGATATATCCCCTTTTAACTGGTCTTCAATTGGCTGCGCCATATTCAGCGGGTCGATTATTGGCCTTGAGCGTCAACTGCGGGGAAAACCGGTGGGGATTCGCACCGCCTCGCTGATTGTGCTCGGCACCTACACCTTCCTGGCAACCGCGTTTTTACTGAAGGGCGACATCGTCGATCCTTCCAGGGTCGTCGGGCAGGTGATAACCGGCATTGGTTTTCTCGGCGCCGGGGTGATGCTCGCTAAGGACGGCGCTGTCATCGGGGTGACCTCAGCAGCAACTATATGGGTGTTGGCCGCCATCGGTGTGATGATAGCCTGTGATTATCCACTGCAAGCCATAAAGCTCAGCATTGTGGTTGTCGCTATTTTGTATGGCGTCGATGTTCTGGAGGAAAACACCAAAACCTTCAGCCGTGGCGTCCACACCAAAATCAAGCATTACCGTCGCCAACCCCGCTCAGGCAGGGCACAAAAATAACTTGCACTCAACTACAACCGAATACATGATTATAAGAAAAATAGTTGATGGATATAAAAATGATAACAAAATCACGCACTGCTCAACCACTGGCAATGTTGACCCTGCCATTAATACTGTGGGGTTCCTCCATCGTTCACGGTCAGGAAAGCCCTGACCTCCACAGCATCACCAACACCAAAGCCTACGCGGAGGGCGTCTGTTTAACCTGGGCGAAAGAAGATGAGATACCGCAACGCAAGCTGGAACAATTCCTGTCCGAATGCATTGCCGACATTACCGAGCAGGAACAGGCTGTACGCAACCAGAAGAATTGACGCAATACCCGGTGTGGGCGGGAAATCAAGCGCAATGATAGGCAAGCACACACATGGATATTGAGCTGCTCCGAACCTTTCTCGAAGTGAACAAAACCCGGCATTTCGGCAAGGCGTCTGACAACCTCTACCTGACCCAGGCTGCGGTGAGCGCCCGCATCAAACAGCTTGAAGACGTGCTGGGGGTCGACCTCTTCATCCGCGCTCGCAACAACATCCAGCTAACCGCCGAAGGTGAGCGCTTACTACCGCACGCTGAAACCATGCTCGTTGCCTGGACCCGCGCACGGCAAGACGTCGCGCTCAAGCCAGAAAAGCGGCACCAACTCAGTCTCGCCACAACCGCCGGCCTCTGGCAGTTTATTCTTCAGGACAAATTGGATGGGTTGCAACGGCAATTTTCCGAGCTGGCATTGCGAGCAGATGCGCACTCCGCCGATGAGTTACTGCGTTTGCTGCAGGAAGGCGCTCTGGATTTAGGGCTGTTGTTTGAGCCCACCACCCTGCCAGGGCTGATCACGCAAGCGCTGGGCAAACTGAAATTGGTCCTCGTCAGCACAGAGCCCGGCATCTCTCTGAAAGCGGCCCTGCAAACCCACTATGTCTACGTGGATTGGGGAACCGCGTTTGGGATGTTTCATGCCCAGCGGTTTATGGACGCACCCCCACCAACCCTGCACACCAACATGGCCAGCATTGCGCAAGCGTTTTTGTTAGAGCACGGCGGCTCAGCCTATTTGCCTGAGAGCTCACTGCACCGAACATTCACTCCTGGAGAGCATAACGCCAAGCATCGCCTTTATCCGGTGGAAGGCAGCTCCAGTTTTTCCCGCGACATCTACGCCATCTACCCCAAGAGCCTGAGCCGCCTGAGTGTGCTGCCGGCACTGCTGGACCACCTAACCCTGACCTAATCGCTGAGTCCAGACACAATTCTGAACCCAAAAATAAAGCCACCCCGCATCCCTGCGAAGGTGGCTTTGATGTGTTCAACCGGGGCCTGGGCCAAATTTACAGGTGCCAAGCTAGCTGGGGCTACGGGTGCCGGTCCTGTGAGAAGATAGAGTCGTCGAGATACATACCCAGCTGTTCCGCCATACGCCGGCGCTCAATCTTATCCTCCATTTTACGGCGGACTTCAGTTTGGCGACGGTGTTTATCGCGTTTTTCCAGGTGAGTTTCACGAAACTCGAGTTCAAAGTCAGCGTCGGATTCAAAAAAATCGTCTTCGAGGCTTCTGCGGGTTTTAGACACCTTTTCACTCCACGTCAAGGTTGCTGTGGAGCGAAATATGCAATCAGCGTTGACGCTTGTACATCAAAATAAACTTATGAAAACCATCATCAGCCGTTATTAACAGCACGATCAAACGAGCGTTTGCGCCCTATTGCATCTCGCTGTCAAACTCTTCGGCCAAGTCCAGCGGCTCCATTTCAAGCCCTTCCAGCTCAGCGGTCCAATTGATACCAATCAACACGATATCCGCGTGCAAACCGTCAACCCACTCATCCAGGAATTCATCGAGAGACACCGGCACCGGCTTGTAAACAGACCATTCATCGACGCACACCGCTTGGGCAAACTCAGGCTGCGACCAGAAAGGCATGACATCAACCTCTTCATTGTCGTCTGAGGGACACAGGGCAAAGCCTTCCGGGCCTTCCAGCCCCCAAACACAACCGGTTTCCATCGCCTCCACGATAAAGCGATCTAAATTTTCTTCTACGTTGTCAGACAAAGGATCCATGGCCAGCCACTCAGTTGATTCGGGAATTGAGCGCATTATAGATCAAACTGGCCCCATGTGATGCGCATTATCAGCGACGGCAACAAATCGATCTGGAGAAAAGGTGCGACCGCTGATCCGCGACAGATCAACCCTTATTGACTGCAAATGCATATAGTGCGCATGGGATAACAGGCGGGACAACCTATGATGATTGATGATGAACACCAGCAAACCCGGACTAAAACCGGGTGCCGCGCGGAGGACGCCTGCAGGCTGACCTCCGGCAAACGGAAGTGATCTTATTCCATCACCACGAACTCTCTGGCACCATTCGCAAAACTGACATCGATAACCACCCGCCGCTCGGCAGCATAAGCCATTTCGTCACCTTTTGCGGCTTTGGAGCCACTCGATCCATGGCTGTAAGCTTCGATTCGCCCACTCTCGACACCAAACTCAACCAGGGCATCACGGACAGACTCCGCCCGATAATGTGACAGTACGTTGTTGTACTCATCCGTCCCGCGGGGATCGGTATAACCATCCAGACGCACTTTCAGTTGCGGATGTTTCTTGAGCAGCGATGCCAACTCCAGTACACGCTGCCGACCATGTTCCGTTAACGTATCTGAAGCCTTACGGAACAGTACTTTCAGGTCCAGAGACTCTGCGGCTAACTCCTGCAATTCTTCCGCCTGCTGATGCGAGAACGCCAACTGCTGCTGCAGTCGGTTAATTTCCGCTTCGGCTGCGACCAATGATTTATTCATAGCCTGCACCTCATCCGCCTGTTGAATTTGTTCACCCACATACGCTCCGCCCAAGGCCCCCAGGATCATGCCCACGGGGCCACCCAACACTGCACCAGCCACAGCCGAGGCTGTAAATGCGGTGCCCTGCTTGAGCTCGGTGTAACCCTTGTCGCGATTGCCGAGGTCGCTGCCGCCTGCTGCATCGGCATAGTTTTTAACCGGTTCCAGTTGAGAAAGTGAACTTCCCAGTCCCGTGGTCTTTTCTGACCCAGAGGCCGCTTGCACTGCCCCACTGAGACCCGTTGCGAAACACAGGGTTGAAATTGCGATTAGTTGCTTCATTGATCCGACTCCTTGCTGTTTGGTTGTTAAGGATCATTAAACAACCCAAATACGACCAGCAGCAGGATCAAAGCAGGCAATCTGGAGAAACATTATGATGAAATATGGCGTGGAACAGATAGATGAGTCGTTGCTTCTTAAGCGTCTCGCTCGTAAAAACCCCTGAAACCCCCATTATAATATTCACATGGCCCCGCAACACTCAGAAGTACATTGACGTCCTCACGCTCAGTGACATCGTTGCCCCCCATGAGCCTTGCGGGATTAAGGCGTGAAAGCACCTCAATCCATTTCACCACTGCCCCCGCAGTCGCAGCCTTCTCGCTCCCTTTCTCGTTATATTTATACGCTTGTTGTCTATTGTATGCCATGCCCCAGATTGACGGCCCGCCTAAACGCTGAGACGGGTGTTAGACTGCCACCTCAGGTAAAGGTTCCCTGCCCGCCGTCGTCTTGCTGACCCCCTTCCGGCTTATCCCTTCCGGCTTACCCGAAAATTCATCAACAACCCACGGAAGATGTGTGTATCCGCCGTGGTAACGCGAGCAAGGTCGAGGCAAGTTTGATAAAGTAGCAACCCTGTACGTTATACAGGCTATCAGAAGCCAATATGAATCGTGTGCCAAACACCCACCTATTTGATTGAATTCACACAATTAATTTTCGAACGGCCCACATGAATTACCTTGAGGAATGCCCCTCCCAATGACACAACGCCTTGTTCTTACCCTGAGTTGCCCAGACCGTCACGGTATTGTTGCCGACGTCACCGCATTTTTAGCCCAGCATAATTACAATATCGAAGAGTCCTCCCAGTTCGAAGACCGCCAGGAAAAACGATTTTTTATGCGCACCGAGCTGGCACCCGTCAATGACCAGGCCACCCCGCTGCCCCAGCTGAAGGAAGAGTTCGGCCAGCTCCGGGGGACGGACCTCATGTGCTGGCAAATCCACGACCTCGGTGTGAAACTCAAAGTGGTGATTGCCGTATCTCGCTGGGGGCACTGCTTAAACACCCTGCTGCACAAATGGAAGGCCGGCACCCTGCCGGTCGATATTGTGGCGGTGGTGTCCAACCATGACGACATGAGGGATCTGGTCGAGTGGTACAACGTCCCCTACCATCACCTGCCCGTCACTGCAGACACCAAGGCCCGGCAGGAAGCGCAGATTTTACAGGTAATGAAAGACGCAGAAGCCGACCTGCTGATTCTGGCTCGCTACATGCAAATTTTATCGAATGAGTTGTGTACAGAACTGTCCGGCCGGGCGATCAACATCCATCACTCCTTCCTCCCCGGCTTCAAAGGCGCCAAACCCTACCACCAGGCCTATGATCGCGGCGTCAAACTGATCGGTGCCACCGCCCATTTTGTCACCTCCGACCTGGACGAAGGCCCGATCATTGAACAGGAAGTTGAGCGGGTCTCCCACACCAACGGCCCCGAAGAGCTGGTAGAGATCGGACACGACATAGAGAGCATTGTGCTCTATCGTGCCGTGCGCTGGTTCGCCGAACAGCGGGTGCTGCTCAACGGTTACCGCACAGTGGTGTTTCGACGCTAGCCAGCCTTGGCAGCTCCTAACGCGGGGCTGCAACAGGCGCACAATGACCCCAGGCTAACCAGCCCATACCATTGCCTAAACGACAGGCACAAAAAAGCCCGCCGAAGCGGGCTTTTTCAGTTCTGCTGATGATTACTTATCAGCGGAATCGTCGGCTGGAGCCTCTACAGCAGGTGCTTCTGCTACAGGAGCCTCTTCCGCAGGTGCTTCATCGCGCAGCGCTTCTTTGATGGACAGCTTGATACGACCACGCTGATCCACGTCCAGACACTTCACACGAACCATCTGGCCTTCGCTCAGATAGTCATTCACGCTGTTTACACGCTCTTCAGCGATTTGTGAAATGTGCACCAGGCCGTCTTTACCGGGCAGGAAGTTCACAAATGCACCGAAGTCCACAATGCGAACCACTTTACCTTCGTAAGTTTCACCGATCTCGGCTTCGGCGGTGATCTCACCAATACGGTTCAGCGCGGCCTGCAAGGATTCCGTGCTCTCGCCGTAAATTTTCACAGTGCCGTCGTCATCGATGTCCACGGAGGCACCGGTTTCTTCGGTGATGGAACGAATGGTCGCGCCGCCTTTACCGATGATGTCACGGATCTTGTCAGGATGGACCTTGATGGTTTCAAACTGTGGAGCCGTAGAAGCCACGCCGTCACGAGACTTGTCGAGCACCTTGTTCATCTCTGCCAGGATGTGCAGACGAGCCTGCAGGGCCTGTTGCAGAGCGATCTCCATGATCTCTTCGGTGATACCTTCGATTTTGATATCCATCTGCAGAGCAGTGATACCATCGGCAGTACCGGCCACTTTAAAGTCCATATCACCCAGGTGATCTTCGTCACCGAGGATATCGGTCAGAACCGCAAAGCCGTTGTCTTCTTTCACCAGACCCATGGCAATACCGGCCACTGGTGCCTTCAAAGGCACACCCGCGTCCATCAGAGCCAGGGAAGAACCACACACAGAGGCCATGGAAGACGAACCGTTGGATTCGGTAATTTCACTTACCACACGAATGGAGTAAGGGAAATCCTCTTCTTTCGGCAGCACCGCTGCCACACCGCGACGGGCCAGACGTCCGTGACCGATTTCACGACGACCGGTACCGCCCATACGGCCAGCTTCACCAACCGAGTAAGGAGGGAAGTTGTAGTGCAGCATGAAGGGGTCGCGGCGAGAGCCTTCCAGAGCATCGATCATCTGTGCATCGCGGGCAGAGCCCAGAGTGGCAACGACGATGGCCTGAGTTTCACCACGGGTAAACAGGGCAGAACCGTGAGTTTTTGGCAATGTGCCCACTTCAACCTGAATCGGGCGCACAGTCTTGGTATCACGACCGTCAATACGCGGCTCGCCAGCGACTACGCTCTGACGAACGGTTTGCTTCTCCAGCTTGCTGAAGACGCCTTTCACGTCATCACTGCTGACCGTGTCGTTAGACAGCTGGGCAACAGCGGCATCACGCAACTCACCCAGACGGGTGTAACGCTGCATTTTGTCAGTAATTTGGTAAGCTTCTTTAACCTGAGCACCAAAGGCCTCGGCCAACGCGGCTTTCAGTTCAGTTTTCTCCGGCTCCGGAGTCCACTCCCAGGTAGGTTTGGCGGCGTCTTTGGCCAACTCATTGACCGCCTGAACCACAGCCTGCAATTCCTGGTGAGCGTACAGAACGGCACCCAGCATGATGTCTTCCGGCAGCTCACTGGCTTCGGATTCCACCATCAGCACGGCATCCTGAGTGCCCGCAACCACCATGTCCAGCTCAGAATTCGCCAGGACGTCGTAGCCAGGGTTCAGCAGGTAACCGTCCTGTTGGGTGTAACCCACACGAGCGGCACCAATAGGACCGTTAAATGGAATACCTGAGATCGCCAGAGCGGCAGACGTACCGATCATGGCCGCAATATCCGGATCCACATTCTTGTCGGCCGACATCACAGTACACACCACCTGCACTTCGTTCATGTAACCGTTAGGGAACAGTGGACGAATCGGGCGGTCGATCAGACGGGAGGTCAGGGTTTCTTTTTCGCTTGGACGACCTTCACGCTTAAAGAAGCCACCCGGGATTTTACCCGCGGCATAGGCTTTTTCGATGTAATGAACAGACAGTGGAAAGAAGTCCTGGCCTTCTTTTGCACTTTTGGCGCCAACTACCGTAGTCAGTACTTGAGTATCGCCGATGGTAACCATCACAGCTCCGGTGGCCTGGCGTGCTATGCGGCCAGTTTCCAGAGTGACGGTATCGCTTCCGTATTGAAAGGTTTTAATGACGGGATTCACGACATTTTCCTTATGTTTTCTTACTTACGTTTACTTTCGATGTGTTTTTTGTTCAAACTTTCTTTGCAGCAGCCTGAGCCTGGACCATATTCGCTGACCTTTGAGTCAATCTAATGTCCGGCTCAAACCTTATGCACTGCGTTGCTGCCAATCCGATGCATCTTCAGTCGTACCGTCAACGGCTGTACGACCCATCCGGCTATTACCACCCGGCTTTTCGCATGAATACTTCGCATCAACGCAGCTTCAACAGACACTTTTACGCATTACACGGCAAAGTGGCTAGAGAATTCTAACCAGCCTCTGAGCTTGTCGAAGCGCTACGCTATTCCACATGACAAACGGCTGTTAAATATAAAAAAGTGCCCGCATATGCGGGCACTTCTGGTCACTTAGCGACGCAGACCCAGTTTCTGGATCAGAGCAGCATAGCGACTAACGTCCTTACCCTTCAGGTAGTCCAGCAGCTTACGACGCTGGTTTACCATGCGGATCAGGCCGCGGCGTGAGTGGTGATCCTGCTTGTGATCAGCGAAGTGACCTTGCAGCTTGTTGATGTTGAAAGTCAACAAAGCAACCTGTACTTCGGGAGATCCGGTATCACCTTCAGCTTGTTGAAAGTCTTTTACGATTTCAGCTTTTTGCGCAGCACTCAGTGCCATAGTCTTTTCCTCAATAATAATATGCTTACACAAGAATCCAGCCCGGCCCGTGCATATTTACAGACCGGCTAGCTATCAACCTATAGCCGCTGATTAACAGCCACTATAGACCAATTCTGGGTGGGGCTTTCTATCTATTCGAACTGTTCGAACCCAGGTTTCAAAGGAAAACCAGGATTTAATGAAAGCAAAGTTCTAAATGAAATGCCCGCCACTATTGCTCGGCAGGCTGCACCACCAATCGCTTTGGCGCCACACGACCTTCGTCGTCAAGGACCCCAATGCCTAAAAAATCACCATTTTCGGCGAAGACGCGCACCATATCACCTTCGTCGCCAATGCGATAGACCTGCGGGTCCATGACCGGGTTCCCCAGTCGAAAGTAATAAGCGGATGTGTCTTCAAGTGCCATTGCCGGCAAGGCCTGCACGGGTGAGTCCGTGGGTAACAGGTGATGATCCAGCACTTCGGCCAGGCCTTCCCCACGCTCTTCGCGCAACTCATCCAAGGTGACCGTAGCATCTTCTTTAAACGGACCGGCTTCCGAGCGGTGCAATACCGCGACATGAGCGCCACAGCCCAGCGCCTTGCCCAGATCTTCGGCGATGGAACGAATGTAGGTGCCTTTGCTGCAGTGGATGTCGAGGTCTACCTCGGCCTGCTCTCCAGCACGGAAATCCAGCAGCTCGATACTGTAAATGGTGACCGGTCTGGCGGGACGATCAATTTCAATCCCCTGCCGCGCCAACTTGTACAACGGCTCACCGTTGTGCTTTAACGCCGAATACATCGGTGGCACCTGCTCAATATCCCCTCGAAACACCTCCAGCGCAGCCAGAATCTGTTCGCGGGTAATATGAGCGGCACTCACCTGCTCCAGTAACTCACCATCCACGTCACCGGTGGTGGTAAAAGCCCCTAAACGGTAGGTCGTACGGTAGCGTTTATCCGCGTCCAGCAAAAACTGCGAGAACTTGGTGGCTTCGCCGAAACACAGCGGCAGTACACCGGTGGCCAATGGGTCAAGGCTGCCGGTATGGCCGGCTTTGGCCACGTAAAACAGACGCTTGGCCTGTTGCAACGCGTCATTGGAAGTCATACCGGAGGATTTGTTGAGCAACAGCACACCGCTGACCGGGCGCCCTTTTCTTCTGCGAGCCAAGGGTTACACCTCTGGGTCGTTTTCAGGCGCGGTATCTTGCTCATCGGCCTGATCCTGAGCTTCAGACTGAGCTCCGCGATCCTGGCGAACCGCTTTGTCGATCAACTGCGACAAATGCTGCCCCTGAACGGAGGTTTTGTCGTAAATAAACTGCAATCTGGGTGTCGTGCGGATGTCCAGCTCTTTGGCCAACTGAGAGCGCAAAAAACCACTGGCTTTATTCAAAGCTTCAGCGGCCTCAAGGCTTTCTTGTTCAGTTTCTTTGCCCACAAAAGTGACATACACACGCGCAAAAGACAGATCGCGACTGACCACAACGTCGTTGAGGTTGACCATACCGATACGCGGATCACGCACTTCAAACTGGATCAGTTGAGCCAGAATGCGCTGAATCGCATCCCCTAAGCGGTCGGTACGTTTAAATTCTCTTGCCATACAATCTGCTTTTACCTTGGCGCACAGCGCCTGTACATCTGAATAAAGGCCCGTGGCGCACAGCTGCCCTCAAAGTTGAGACACCTGCCGCCAACAGACCGGTGACGCCGCCTTACAGCTCGCGCGCCACCTCTTTGACATCAAAGACTTCGATTTGATCGCCGACTTTTACGTCATAGTCTTTTACGCCGATACCACATTCAACACCGTTGCGGACTTCGTTGACGTCATCTTTAAAGCGACGCAGGGATTCCAGCTCGCCTTCGTAGATCACCACGTTGTCACGCAATACACGAATAGGCTTGTTACGATAAACCGTACCTTCGGTCACCATACAACCCGCCACCTGGCCAAACTTCGGTGAGCGGAACACTTCGCGCACATCGGCAATACCGACAATTTCTTCCACTCGCTCCGGATCCAGCATACCGCCCAGTGCGTCTTTCACTTCATCCAGCAATTGGTAGATGATGCTGTAGTAGCGAATTTCGACGGATTCCGCTTCGGCCAGTTTGCGAGCGGAGCCATCGGCACGAACGTTAAAGCCAATCACGATGGCACCGGAAGACAGCGCCAGGTTGACGTCATTTTCCGTAATACCACCAACACCGGAAACGATCACGTTCACCTGAACTTCTTCGTTACCAATGTCCATCAAGGCAGACTGGATAGCCTCCAGTGAACCGCGCACATCGGTTTTCAGGACGATGGGCAGGATCTTCTGTTCATTGGCGCCCATGTTGGCAAACATGTTCTCCAGCTTGGCAGCCTGCTGCCGTTGCTGACGATCCTGACGAGCGCGATCGGCGCGGTGTTCAGCCACTTCACGAGCCTTACGCTCGTTCGGCGCCACCACAAATTCGTCACCCGCGTCAGGCGCTGCATCCAGGCCCAGGATCTCTACCGGGGTAGAAGGACCGGCTTCTTCAATCGCCTTACCCAGCTCGTTGGTCATGGCACGCACGCGACCATAGCTCTGACCAGCCAGAATGATATCGCCACGCTTCAGCTCACCGGCCTGGACCAGAACCGTCGCAACCACGCCACGTCCCTTGTCCATACGGGATTCAATCACCACACCACGGGCAGGAACACCCACAGGCGCTTGCAATTCCAACAGCTCAGCCTGCAGGGAAACGGCTTCCAGGAGCTCATCAATGCCGTCACCGGTATGAGCAGAAACATTCACGAACTGAACATCACCACCCCAATCTTCCGGAATCACATCTTTCGCTGCCAACTCGTTCTTCACGCGATCCGGGTCAGCAGATTCTTTATCACACTTGTTCACTGCCACCACCAGAGGAACGCCGGCGGCACGAGCGTGCTGAACAGCTTCTTCTGTCTGCGGCATCACGCCGTCATCTGCGGCCACCACCAGGATCACGACGTCAGTGCACTGGGCACCACGGGCGCGCATAGAGGTAAATGCAGCGTGTCCCGGTGTATCCAGAAAGGCGATTTCGCCTTTATCGGTTTTCACCCGGTAAGCACCAATGTGCTGGGTGATACCACCCGCTTCGCCGCTGACCACTTTGGTGTTGCGAATGTAGTCGAGCAGGGAGGTTTTACCATGGTCAACGTGACCCATGACCGTCACCACCGGTGCACGAGACTGCATTTCACCTTCGGAAACAATGGACTCTTCCAGCGCTTCTTCTTTCTCATTGCCGGTAACAAGCACTGGGTTATGACCCAACTCTTCCACCAGCAGCTGCGCAGTTTCCTGATCTAATACCTGATTGATCGTCGCCATAATCCCCATTTTCATCAGGGACTTAACAACTTCACCACCCTTCACATTCATACGCTGTGCAAGGTCTGAGACGGTTATGCTTTCGGGGACGGGGACATCATGCACAATTTTTCCTGTCGGCCGTTTAAAACCGTGTTTATTGGTCAACTTGATGGAAGGGCGGGAGCCTTTGCGTCTTCTGGCTGCCGCATCCCTTTCTTCTTCATCCAACGCGCTCAACAGAGCCACTTTGTTGGTTTTCTTCTTCGGACCTGTGCCTTTGACGGCCTTGACAGCTTTTTTGCGCGGCAACTCTTCAGCATCGTCATCAACCAGATGCTTTTCTTTCTTCTTGCCGTGCTTGCCTTTTTCTTCTTCTTGCTGCGCTTTCAGGGCATTCGCCTCGGCTTCAGCGCGCATTTCAGCTTCGCTCAGCTCAGGCTTTTTGTTGCCAGCAGCGGCTGGCGCCTTGGCCTTATCAGCTTCAACTTGCTTGCGCTTAGCCTGCTCTTCTTGCTCAGCTTTGCGGCGGGCCTCCATGGCGGCAATGCGTTTTTCTTCAGCATCGTCAACCAGGCTGCTCGGCGTAGTAATGGGTGCGGCTTTAGGAGTTTCCGGCGCTTCGGCTACCTGCGTCGCTTCTTGCGGTGCAGCTGCTTTAACTTCTGCAGTCTCGATAACTGCAGTTTCAACAGCCTCAGGTGCGACTGTTTCTTCAGGCTGTGCAACCACTTCAGCAGCCACACCCTCATCCCGTTTGACATAAGTACGCTTTTTACGCACTTCGACATTGACGGTTTTGCGCCCGCTGCCACTGCCGGTTTTCAGAGTCGTCGTGGTTTTACGCTTTAAGGTAATTTTCTTAGGCGCCTCACTCGATTCCCCGTGGCTGGTCTTCAGGAAGGCCAGCAACGTTTGCTTTTCCTCATCGGAGACAACCGCATCAACGCTGGTGTGCGTTAAGCCTGCCTCAGCCATTTGCTTCAGCAAACGGTCTTCAGACGTGCCTACCGATTTCGCGAGTTCGCTAACTGTTACTTCTGCCATGTTTTCTCCCAATCCTCTCTTTACTCGCCTGCCCCGTGTTGCTCTTCAGCAAACCACGGCTCACGAGCCTTCATGATCAATGCTGCAGCACGGGTTTCATCCATGCCTTCCACATCCAACAGATCATCGACGGCCTGTTCAGCCAGGTCGTCCATAGTGATAATTCCACGGCTGGCCAACAAATAAGCCAGGTGCTTATCCATACCCTCCATGGTCAACAAGTCTTCTGCGGGTTCCGCATTTTCCAACTGTTCTTCCGACGCCAGGGCCTGAGTTAACAGGGCATCCTTGGCACGGGAACGCAGCTCTTCAGCAATGTCTTCATCGAAGCCTTCAATGCCCAGCATCTCTTCCAGCGGTACGTAAGCGATTTCTTCCAGCGTGGTAAAACCTTCATCCACCAGTACGCCCGCTACATCCTCGTCAATATCCAGCGCATCCATGAAGACTTCCATGTAGTTACCGGATTCTTCTTCCTGCTTGGACTGCCAGTCTTCAACGCTCATTACGTTGATTTCCCAGTGGGTCAACTCGCTGGCAAGACGAACGTTTTGGCCGCTGCGGCCAATGGCCTGGGCCAGATTGTCTTCGTTCACGGCCACGTCCATAGAGCCGGCATCCTCGTCCACGACGATGGACTCAATTTCCGCAGGCGCCATGGCATTGATCACAAATTGTGCCACGTTGTGATCCCACAGAATAATGTCGATGCGCTCGCCACCCAGCTCGTTGGACACTGCCTGCACGCGCGAACCACGCATGCCCACACAGGCCCCTACCGGGTCAATGCGACCATCGTTGGTGAATACCGCAATTTTGGCACGCGACCCTGGGTCACGAGCAGCCGCCTTCAACTCAATCACCTGTTCAGAAATCTCTGGCACTTCAATCTTGAACAGTTCAATCAACATTTCCGGGCAAGAACGACTCAGATAGAGTTGAGGCCCGCGCAGCTCGGTGCGCACATCCAGCAACAGGGCGCGAACACGATCGCCCATACGGAAGACTTCACGACCTACCAGCTGATCCCTGGGCAACAACCCTTCAGCGTTGTTGCCCATATCAACAATAATGCTGTCACGGGTAACTTTTTTAACGGTGCCACTGATCAGCTCGCCCACGCGATCACGATACAGCTCAACAATCTGCTGACGCTCGGCTTCACGAACCTTCTGTACAATCACCTGCTTGGCGGTTTGGGCAGCGATACGCCCAAACTCGACGTTCTCAACAACTTCTTCGTAGATGTCGCCGACTTTCAGGTTTTCATCTTTTTCCAGAGCTTCTTCGGTGGTGAACTGAGTCCCCAGCAAAGCCATCACATCGTCACTGACCACTTCCCAGCGGCGAGTGGTGACGTAATCACCGGTTTTGCGATCGATAACAACTTCGATATCTGCGTCTTCGTCGTATCGTTTTTTTGTCGCGGCGGCCAGAGCCAGCTCAATTGCCTCAAAAATGATGCCTTTATCGACACCCTTTTCGTTAGACACAGCATCTGCGACCAAAAGTATTTCTTTACTCATGAGTATGCCTCGTTTACCTGCACCAGGTGCATCCCTAAAAACGGGGAATAATGTTAGCTTTGTCAATCAAGTCGATGGGCAGCAAGTATTCGTGCTCGTCCACCACCACCAGCACATCGTCACCTTCGACGCCGCGCAATAAACCACTGAACTTTCTTCGGCCCTCAAATGCTGAACGCAACTTGATCGCCACCTGCTCTCCTGCATAACTGGCAAAATGCTCCAGCGTATACAGCGGCCGATCCATCCCCGGAGATGACACTTCCAGCGTGTACTCGCCGGTAATCGGGTCCTCGACGTCCAACACACTACTGACCTGGCGACTCACCTTTTCGCACTCTTCCAGGCCAATGCCGTCCGGATGCTCGATATAAAGACGAAGGGTGCTGTGACGGCCCTGAGAAAAGTACTCAAGCCCCCACAACACACAGCCCATGGACTCAACCACAGGCGCCAATAGCTCTGTCAACTGGTCATGCTTCGATGCCATAAAACTCAACCACTTGTGAATATAAAGGGACAAACAAAAAATGGGCACTAAGCCCATCTTTATACAACAGCTGCAAACCCTGCAGCCACAACAGAAACGCCTGAGTGCGCCAATTTCGCCTGCCATACGACAGATACGAAAAAGCCCCTTAAAAGGGGCTTTCCTGCTGCGCTAATTGTAGCGCATGAGTCCGGTAAAGAACACCAAACCCTTGAATTTGGTAGCGGGGGCAGGATTTGAACCTACGACCTTCGGGTTATGAGCCCGACGAGCTACCAGACTGCTCCACCCCGCATCATCAACTTGCTTAGGTATGTTTCCCTAACCAAGGCCGCGCATTATAGGGACGCCCCCCAGGGTCGTCAACAGGTATTTTGCTTTTATTTTTCAACGGCTTAAAAAAAGCCTCTGCCTGCTGAAAATTCACCGCCCCGGCCGACACTCCCAACAACCTGCAGCCCCGGGCCGGCGGGGCTGTGCGCCACCCCAACTAACCTTCGGGGGCTGGCACCACAACCAAATCAACCCCAAACAGGTAGTCGTCTTCAATAGCAACTGCCCGGCGGACAGCGCCCTCGGCACTCCCGGAATCAGGACTGTAGGATACGGTGTAAGCTGCCGGCGGCAAATTATCTACACGATAGAAGCCAAACAGACCCGTCTGGACCCGCCCCACCCGCTCGCCGCTGCGATTGTATACGTCCACCGCTGCGTGCGGGACAGCCTCACCCTGAGCAGTACGCACCTGCCCGGCGATGGCAAAGACTTTATTCAGCTGCAGACTGACCGGCGTGACCGCGTTGCGCTGCACCTCGACAATCACACTGCGCTGTTGCGGGACATACTCAATCGGCAGATTGGACTCATCCACAGCCACACGATACAGGCCAGGCTTGAGGTTGCCCGCATAGAACTGGCCACCAACCTGGCCGCGATTCAAACGGTGACCGTTAATGCTGATTCCGGCACCGTCCAGCGACAAGCGCTCCCCCTCCGGCCCCACCAAAGAGCCGCTGATCCCCCCCCTGGCGAAATTCATATCCTGGTGACTGGCGGAGCGCAGACGCCCGCGCACCACGGCAAAGTCCAGACGGACATTGAAATACACCATTGCCGCGGGATCGACACTGTCCTCGGCGGACTGATACCCCTGCCGATAACCCGCCTGCAACTCAACCCCCGGCGACACCTTTCGATTCCAGCTGAGCTGGTAACCGCTGGACTCGCCGTTGTAACTGACACCGACCTGAAGCCGATGGTTATTGTTCTGATCTGAATAGTCCCCCTGGCGCAGATGCCAATCCGCCTGCATGAAAACCAGGCCGGACTGCGTCTGCGTGTCGTATTCATACCCGGTGAGCAAATTGGCGTCCCGGGCAGCTCTATAATCGTGGGTCAGGCTATAGAGATTATGGTTGTGGCTGGCCGTGATGTGGTGCTGCCGATGGGGGCGATAACTGGCCACATAGCGGTAGTCACCGTCATAGCCAGGCGTGCCAGACAGCGAGAAACGGGGGGACGGCCCCCAATAAAACGAGGGTTTTATGAAGCGGGTTGCCGCCCCATCGGTGTCCCGGGCAAAGCGGCCGACCAGCCCGGCACGCAAGGTGCGACCGAGCAACGTGTTCGCCTGCAGGCTGTGATCGTAATAACTACTGTCGTTTGAGGGAAAATAGTTCGCGGCCAGATAGCGCGAACGCAAACTGGCATTCCAACCATCACCGACACCCGACAACTCCGAGCTGCCAACCCACTCCCCCGCGTTAATGCCTGCATCAGCAGCCCAGGCCCAATGCGCTCCCAGACTGCTGCGCAACCCCAGCACCCCCGCCCCCGGCTGATCCGGCGACTGCTGAAAAATAGCCTGTACCGTGGCATTGCGGGTTAGACCGTGGCGCAATTGCAGAAAGCTCACTGCGGCACCGTCATCAACGCCCTCCTCGTAGAGGCCGTTGCCCACCTCACCGCCGCCACTGCGCACCAGGGTCTCACCCTCCGCAAGCATTTCCCGCACCAGACTGCGGGTGTTGTCGATAATGGCGACAGGCTTTTCCTGCACACTGCGCTCATACAGGTAAATTTCCGTGCGTTGAAAACTGCCGACCGACGCCGGCACCGCACTGAACTGATAAAAACCATTGAGGTCGATGCGCACCCGCTGCACGGACCGGTCGTTAATGCGCAGCTCGGCAATGCCGGCCGGCGGTCCGCCAGTGCGGCTGATCACTTCTTGAGACTGGACGTCACTGGCCAGAAAGCTGTCCGCGTTGAGGTTGCGGGAAAAGTCGGTAAGGCGCGCAATGGGCTCGCTAGACCATGCCCCCTGCCCCCCGGTGAAACGCACCCCCGCCAACAGCGGATTGAGATTGACGTAGCTGGTTCCCAGCCGGTAGGCCGTATTATCGCTCTCGCCACTCCAAAAATAACGCTCCAGCCGGGCATCCTGTTGCGGCCGACTTTCGAGCCCCAGCAGCCAGACACCAGTGCCCGCACCACCGGCGAGATCCAGCGTGTTGGTGTAGTCGTAGAGATTCGCATCCAGATTTTGTGAATAACGGCTCTGCCAGCGAATCAGGCTAACCGAGCTCTGTGGCGCCATGACGTCCGGCTCGATCAGAGCAGAGTAACGCAGCAGGCTCTGACCCGGCTGCCAGGGCACGTCTAGCGCCAAACTGTACAATTGAGCATTAAAGCGTGCCTGAATGCGAAAAAACTGCTGCAAATCCCGGTCACTGATGAAGCGCTGTTGACGCCACCGGGGAAAATATTGCCGAGACAGACTGCGGTGGCCCAGCGGAGAAATCAGGCGCAGACTTTGCCCGTCGTCCAACAAGCGAATCCCCACCGCCTCCAAAACGAGCTCCAGCGGCAACCAGTAACTACCCGCCTGCCGGTAGACATCAACAGGGTCCACCTCCCGGTCATTGACCGTGAGGCCCACAAAAAGCCGCTCGGCATCTTCCAGCGAAGCCGTTTCCGCCAACGCCGGGACAGCAAACGCCAGCAGCAGGTACAGGAGCAGTGAGCGCAAGCGACTCATTCGATGTTCAGCGGCAGCTCCACGTGCAGCGGCGCAGTTCCCAGCGTGCCGTGCAGCACCAGTAGATAGCGGCCTGGGACAGAGGGACGAGGCAGGCGCTGAATCAATGTGCGCAATGAACCTGGCAGAATGGGGGTTCCCAGCAGATTACCCCTCACCAGTGACGACTTGCCCTCTTGCGCCGCGAGCGTATCAACCGGTTCGGCCTGCCGCCCCGGGTAGCGCCCGTCAGGCCACAGCACATACTGACCATTCAGCCCGACCGAGAGATCGCCCTGATTGTGAATGGTTAAGCCGAGCTCAATAGCCTGCCCGGTAACGGTGACCTGGTGCTGGGTAAGACTGGCCTTTTCCGTCAGCTCGCCAATGCGAACGTAGATCGGCGCCCCCAGCTGAAACCCCAGTTTGATCATACCCTTGCCAGCGTCACCCACCGAGGACGCCTCTTCAAAATAGAGCATCGCGCGATACTCACCAGGCTCGGGCTTGATCGGCGGCCTGACGGCAAAACGAATCACCTGCTGGGACTTAGGCGGTATCGTAAATTCGCGGGGGTTAACGATCAGCCACTGATCCAGCGACTGTGGCGTGGGGGGCATTAACTTAACCTGACTGTTGTCATCCAGCTCAAAATTATAGGCCCGGGTTCTGACGCGTTTTGGCTGATCACCAAGGTTCGTCAAATGAAACAGACCGCTGCTTTTTTTATCCAAATCAAGATAAACGCCCGACGGGGACAAGGACACCTGAGGCGGTGCCATCTTGCTCTCTGCAAACACCGGCAGCGCACAACAGGTCAGCACCAACAACAGAGGCAGCCTTAGCCGGTTGAAGAAAAGGGACAACATGAGTTACTTGCATCCTACGGTAATGGTAATGTCGGCACTGTAAACGCCAATTTCAGTGGCCGCGCCATAATCGAGCGCGATATCAATGTACCCGGTAAAAACCGTATTTTTTGAACCCCGCTGGACAACCTCTACAAACTGGGTCGTCACACTGGCACCCACCTTCGAAGCGGGATCCAACGTCGATGACAGGGTATTATCGAGGCCGACCTGATAACGAATATCCAGGTCAGCCACGGTAAACTGCTGATCAGGGTCGCCCGGCTTGTTCGGAGCGGAGGTATCCGCCTTCAATTCCCACGCCCAGGCGGCAAGACTTAACACAGCAGTTGTGTCACCTGCAGTGAGTGTCGGGGCAAGCCCCAAATCACCAGACGTACTGAGATCCAGGGGCAAAATAGCCGACACCGAGCCCTCGCTGATACTGGTTGTCGCCAGGGCCACTGCGCCGCCATCAACGCTTTGTTTAGGCACCTTAAAGCTCTTGAAATAATCTTCTGAGCAGGCTGCGTGCACCACACCCGAGACAGATAACCACATAAAAATGGCCAACCCGGAGATTAGCCATTTTGAGATTACCAAAACCATCTGGGACCGAACCCTGAGTCCTGACTTATTAGTTAGCGGCAGCAGTCAAAACAATTTGCAGACCGGTATATTCACCGGAATACTGAAGGTCAGCCAAGTCCAGCACAAACTCCAGATCGCCATATTTAAGGCCGGCCAAACCGGGCCCGGCAGCGTCTACGGCCCCAGTAGGATTGGTCAAGGATGAAGCGGTAAGAGTGCCCCCGTTGTTACCGTTCGCAGAAGCCGCACCGAAGGTTGGCGTAACCAAAATCTTACCGGTGCTGGTCAGGCCACGTACGGCCCAGGCATTTTGCATCTTTACGGTAACAGTTGTGTCGTAATCCGTGCCGCCATCAGCCAGGATGGCTACATCAGCAGTAGCAATGCTGTCTGTGCCATTGAGAGCGCCGCTACTGCTAATGCTGGTCGCGCCTTCATCAACGCTGTCCTTGACCCCTATTGAACCCAAATCCAGCGCAACGTCACTGTAATAATGCAGAATAATGATTTCCGGTATGGTGATGGTGACCCCCATGGTGCCCTCTGAGGCGGCAGATGCGGATTGACTGCCCAGCAGCCCCACGAGAGCGAGCAACATCGTGGTATTTATTTTTTTAATGCAATTAATCATGACAATTTCCCAAGTTCATAAGTGATCAACTGCCAAAGGTCTTGCGCCTGACAGCCCCAAAGATAATCTTTTCTGTACCCGGCCCCAGAAAGCATCGGCCCGACTAATTTCGTAACGCTATAAAAATCAACTCTCTTATGGGGCGACATAATATGTGAACCACGTCACACTTTCAATTCTGGCGCCAAAATAATTGACCACATTGTTAACTTATTGACTAAAAATTGACGGCTATCGGCCATAGGCCGGCCCTAAATGCAGGCAAGGGAAAATTCAGAGGCTGACAAGAAGGCTTTCGGAGAGGGCCTGAAACCAGCCGGTGAGGCTGATCAGCAATTTGTGCACCCGCGTTTCCCGCAAAGGTGGGCCGAACAAACTCGCCGCACTATATGCAAAACTCGCCTTGCCATAAGCAAAATAAGGACCGCAAAAGCAGGGAAGAGCGCATGGGATATAGGGAAGGTGAGGGTCACCTGATCTTGTTGCAGGCTGGCACCGCTGTTACAGCAAGTGGCTTGACCCTAGCCAGACAACAGGAGGGGTAACGGGCGTGATAAACGGATATTACAGACACAAAAAAGCCCCAAACAAGGGGCTTTTTTTTGCGTGTGAGGCACTCGCTAAACATACAATGAACACATTGTCGCTGACAATGAATTTTGAAATGGTGCCCAGGGCGGGACTTGAACCCGCACAGCCAATGGCCACTACCCCCTCAAGATAGCGTGTCTACCAATTCCACCACCTGGGCAAAAACTTTTCTACTAACAACCGCGCTCGGCAGCCGCTTACTGAGACTCTTCGTCGGACGGGGCGGGAGTTTCCAACATTTCAGCCTCTGGCGCAACCGTTTCCGGCGCTGACGGGATATCTTCTGCAGGAACCTCATCGACACTCATGGACGGAATATCCCCCGGCACATCAGAGTCAACCTCAACCGCCGCCGGGATTTCCGCTGGACCGTCAATAACCGGAATACCCTCAGTGATGCCAACGGTCGCTTGCTGCTTAGCCACCACAGCCAAACCAAAACTGGTCGCAAAGAAGACCGCCGCCAACAAAGCCGTCGCCCGGGTAAAAAAGTTGCCGCTGCCCGAGCTGCCAAATACGGTCTGAGAAGCCCCGGCTCCAAATGAAGCGCCGGCCTCAGCACCTTTGCCCTGCTGCAGCAGGATAAGAGCAATAATCGATACTGCAGTCAGAAGATGCAGCACCAGAATGATTTTTTCCATCAGTTCGCCTTTTACTCTGCCGCTTGGCAGATGCTATAAAAATCGTCGCTATTTAAAGAGGCTCCGCCCACCAGAGCCCCATCAATATCCGCCTGAGAAAATAACTCAGCGGCATTTGACGGCTTTACACTGCCGCCATATAAAATTCTCACACTGTTGCCAACAGCGCCTAACTGCTCACGAATAAACGCGTGAACCTCCTGAGCCTGCTCGGGAGTGGCGGTCAATCCCGTACCGATAGCCCATACGGGTTCATAGGCTATTACCGATGACGCTATGGCAGCGCGGCCCACCTCATCAATGACAGCTTTTAACTGCTCACCTACAACCATCAAGGTCTCGCCAGCTTCTCGCTGCTGCAAAGACTCGCCAATACAAAGAATCGGCGTCAACTTATGAGATTGTGCGGCCTTGAACTTGCGGGCTACCAGCTGGTCACTTTCGGCGTGATATTCACGCCGCTCAGAATGCCCCACCAACGCAAACTGACAACCGATGTCAGCCAACATGGCAGCTGACACCTCGCCGGTGAAGGCTCCATTTTCAGCAGCGCTGACATCCTGCGCGCCAAGCTCAACGTTCGTTTGCCCTAACAGCTCAATCGCTTGCGGCAAATATACTGCAGGTGGACAAATGCCGACTTCGGCATGGTGTACACCTTGCCAAGATGCCAGAAATGACTGCAACAACTTGCGGTTATCTGCAAGATTGCCATTCATTTTCCAGTTGGCTACCACTAAAGGTCGTCTCATCTTTACTATTCCGTTAAACGATGACTCGCCTCTCGGCAAAACGGGCGCAAATGTTAGCGGATAAGTCCATAAGATACAACGCCTTATCTGCCAAACACACGGCTTTGCCGGATTTTTTTAGCCGCTGGGGTCTCGCTCAGCTCAGCGCCTTTTCAACCACCTCGGCCAGCTCTTTTGTCAGCTGGGAAACCAGCGGCAGATCTTCGCCTTCCACCATGACACGCACCACAGGCTCAGTACCTGACGGTCGCAACAATACCCGCCCTTTTCCGGCCAACTCATGCTCAGCAGCCGCAACCGCTCGCTCAATCACCTCGTTGCCCTCCAGCACCACCTTGCCAGTGACGCGTACGTTGATCATATTCTGCGGCAGCTTGTGCATCCCCTGCTTCAATTCATGCAAGGTGGCTCCGCCCTCATTCGACAGGGCCAACAAGACCTGCAACGCTGCAACAATACCATCACCGGTTGTGGTGACGTCGCCGCACACAATGTGTCCCGAGTTTTCGCCACCCAGGGACCAGCCTCGCTGGTGCATCTGCTCCAGGACATAGCGGTCTCCCACTTTGGCTCGCACAAAAGGGATGTCCAGCTTGTTCAGCGCCAACTCAAAGCCGAAGTTGCTCATCAAGGTTCCAACAACACCCTCACAGCCACCACCGTAGCGCTTGCGATACGCCGCAATCAAATAGAGGATCTCATCGCCATCAACCACTTCTCCTTTATGGTCGACAAACACCAGTCGATCGCCATCACCATCGAAGGCAATCCCCAGGTCCGCCCCGGTCTCCAGCACTCGCTGCTGCAGTTTGCCCGGCTTGGTAGAGCCGCAATCCTGGTTGATGTTTTCACCGTCTGGCACCGCCGCGATCACATCAACAGTGGCGCCCAACTCCTGAAAGACATTAGGGGCAATGTGATAGGTCGCCCCGTTGGCACAATCCAAGACAATCCTCAGGCCCTCAAGACTGAACCCCCAAGGCATGGTTCCCTTACAAAATTCAATATATCGACCAGCCGCGTCTTCGATGCGCCGAGCCTTCCCCAAGCGAGTGGCGGTCTGCATAGGCAAGTCAAGATTCGCCTCAATTTCCAGCTCTATTTCATCGGGTAGCTTGGTACCTGCACCGCTGAAAAATTTGATGCCGTTGTCATAAAATGGGTTGTGTGAAGCACTGATGACAATGCCCGCCTGCGCCTGAAAAGTCCGCGTCAGATACGCAATCGCCGGAGTCGGCATTGGCCCCAACAGACCCACATCAATGCCGGCATTGATCAACCCGGCCTGCAGGGCCGACTCAAACATATACCCCGAGATACGGGTATCCTTGCCCATTAAAATTTGTTTTCTGCCCTTGTAGTGATTTGCCAACACCTGGCCAGCCGCCCACCCAAGCCGGAGAACAAAGTCCGGCGTGATGACGCCCTCACCAACCCGGCCCCGGATACCATCTGTTCCAAAGTAATTACGCGACATGCTGTACCGCTCCCTCAGCTTTTTCAATACGTTCAATGACTGTGGTGCACCGGCATGGCCAGCACAGCAAACAGCCACCACAAAAATCTAAAAACAACCTGACGTTCAAACAGGTTTTATAACCCAGCGGGCACTCATCAATCTATGTGGAAACCGAACGCTTAAGCGGCCACAACAGCCTGCCACACTTTTAGTGCATCCACTGTTTCAGCCACATCATGAACTCGAATAATTTTGGCTCCCGCCTGGGCAGCCAACAACGCAGCCGCCAAGCTGCCGGCCAGGCGCTCTTCAACGGTTTTGTTGAGCACATGACCAATCACCGACTTCCGCGACAGGCCGGCCAACACCGGGAAGCCGGTGTCGACGATAACCGGCAACTTCTGCAACAACTGGAGGTTGTGTTCGGGTGATTTGCTAAACCCATACCCCGGATCCAACAACACCTTGTCGTTCGGGATACCGGCGGCCTCTAATACAGCTGCTCGCTCAAGCAAGAATTTCAATACCTCATCAACGACGGACTCGTACGCCAGTTGTGTTTGCATGGTTTGTGGCTCACCCCGCATGTGCATTATGCACACCGGCAGCCCGGACTCAGCCACAGCGCTCAAAGCGCCTTCGCGCTGCAGCGATCGAACATCGTTAATCAATCCCGCACCGACACTGGCGGCTTCTGTCATGACTATAGCAGAGCTGGTGTCCACGGATATCACCACATCCAGCTCACGGGCAATAGCCTCAACCAACGGGACTACCCGCTGCAATTCTTCTTGCTCCGAAACAACTTTAGCCCCTGGACGGGTCGACTCCCCCCCCACATCTAAAATTTTGGCACCCGCCGTCACCATCGCTTCAGCGCGCTTCAAGGCGGCGTCCAGATTTACCGTCCCCTGTTGTAACAGCTGACCACCATCCGAGAAAGAATCCGGCGTCGTATTTAAGATACCCATCACAACCGGCTGTGATAAATCCAATATCCTGCCACCACAAATTAAACGGGACACGCTCCCCCCCAATCTTCTTTTGCAAAACAACAAAAACAAAAAAAGGCCCAGCAAGCTGGGCCCTGTTTCTCAATCCGACTCAGTGATGTTTAGCGGGGCCGCCTATCGGATTGGCTCCCTTGTCGTCATCCTTTCCTTTTTCACTCAGATCATCATCTTTGATGTGACCGCTAAAATCACCATCATGCCAATCCCGTGGCGGGCGAACTTTTTTACGCCCCATGAGATCGTCAACCTGCTCTGCATCAATGGTCTCGTATTCCATCAACGCATTTTTCATGGCTTCCAGGATATCGCGATTTTCCCTCAGCAGACGTTCCGCTTCGGTGTAACAGTGATCGATGATACGACGCACTTCCTCATCAATGGTTTTGGACGTCGCTCCGGAATAATTCGGTGCTCCGCCAGTTCCTGGCATACCGCTTTCGTCTTCGCCGTAATGCAATGGCCCCAACTTCTCAGACAGGCCCCACTTAGTCACCATATTACGAGCCAAGCTGGTTGCCCTCTCGATATCATTTTGAGCACCGGTTGTGACGCCCTCAAAACCCAAAGTCATCTCTTCGGCAATACGCCCACCGAACAGAGTACAAAGCTGTGACTCAATGGCTCGCTTGCTCAAACTGTATTTGTCATCTTCCGGCAAAAACTGAGTCACACCCAAAGCCCGGCCACGAGGAATAATAGTAACCTTGTGCACTGGGTCATGCTCTGGCACCAAGCGCCCCACAATAGCATGGCCCGCCTCGTGGTATGCCGTGTTCTCTTTTTCTTTCTCGCCCATCACCATGGATTTGCGCTCAGCGCCCATCATGATTTTATCCCGGGCTTTTTCAAACTCCTCCATCGTTACAAGACGCTGGTTAGAGCGAGCGGCAAACAGAGCGGCTTCATTGACCAGGTTGGCCAAATCAGCACCGGAGAAGCCGGGTGTACCACGAGCAATGATGGATGCTTTCACTTTGTCATCCAAAGGCACTTTTCGCATGTGCACTTTCAGGATTTGCTCACGCCCACGAATGTCAGGCAGACCCACAAACACCTGACGGTCAAAACGACCCGGGCGCAACAACGCCTTATCCAGAACGTCCGGGCGGTTTGTCGCGGCAATGACGATAATGCCTTCATTTCCTTCAAAACCGTCCATTTCAACCAGCAACTGGTTTAACGTCTGTTCACGCTCATCATGACCACCGCCATGACCACCCCCACGATGACGACCAACGGCATCAATCTCATCAATGAAGATAATACAAGGCGACTGCTTTTTGGCCTGTTCAAACATGTCCCGGACTCGGGAGGCGCCCACACCCACAAACATTTCGACAAAATCAGAGCCAGAAATGGAGAAGAAAGGAACCTTGGCTTCACCCGCAATGGCTTTTGCCAATAAGGTTTTACCAGTACCCGGAGGTCCTGCCATTAAGACGCCACGGGGAATCTGCCCACCCAGGCGCTGGAATTTTGATGGATCGCGAAGAAACTCAACCAGCTCCTGAACGTCCTCTTTGGCCTCATCAACGCCGGCCACATCGGCAAAAGTGGTTTTAATCTGATCTTCACCCAAAAGACGCGCCTTGCTCTTGCCAAAGCTCATAGGGCCGCCTTTACCACCGGCTCCCCCCTGCATTTGACGCATGAAGAACATAAACACAACGATGATCAACAAAATCGGGAAACTCGCCACCAAGAGCTGCTGCCACAGGCTGGGCTGCTCTGGCTTGCGCCCCTTAACCTCAACATTGTGGTTAAGCAAGTCGTCCATGAGCTTATCGTCAGCTATCTGAGGACGTACCGCCTCAAAACGGGAATTATCGTTTCTGACGCCCATAATAATGAGCCCATCCACCGTGACTTCGCGAACCTGATCAGACTGTATCTCTCTAACAAATTCAGAGTAGGTCAAGCTTTCCTGAGAGGGCTGTGGATTAAAGTTCTGAAAAACTGCCAACAGAACTGCCGCAATTACCAGCCACAACACCAAGTTTTTCGCCATATCGTTCAAGAGACTTCCTCACTTCAGCTATTGATTCGGCTTAGCCCTTATAAAACAACGACTTAGCTCAAATGGCTTGTACGCTCCGAGTATTCGGAAAAACAGCCTAATTTACAGTATAGCGTTATCGGCGGCATCTCGGCGACGCCCATACCGCTCCTGCAGGTAAATAATCGTTAATTCAGCCCTTAAAGCCCTTTGCCACAATATACACTTCACGGGATCGAGCCCTGGAGGCATCGGGCTTGCGGGTGACAACGGATTTGAAAGATTGCTTTGCATCTTTCAGGTAGGCATCAAACCCCTCCCCCTGAAAGACTTTCGCGACAAACGCCCCCCCGGGCTTTAGGGTTTCTCGCGCCATGTCCAGCGCCAACTCAACCAGGTACATTGCTCGCGGTTGATCAACGTCACTCATTCCACTCATATTGGGGGCCATATCCGAAATTACAAGGTCCGCCTTCTCCGGCCCCATGGCATCGAGGATCTCTTCAAAGACCTCATTTTCGGTAAAGTCCCCCTGAATAAACACCACCCCTGCCAAAGAGTCCATTGGGAGAATATCCGATGCGATAACCCTGCCGTTATCTCCCACCAGGCGAGCAGCCACCTGACTCCAGCCTCCAGGGGCGGCCCCCAGGTCTACCACGGTCATGCCCGGGCGGAACAAATGGTCTTTCTTGTCGAGCTCCACCAGCTTGTAACTGGCACGCGAGCGATAACCGTCCTGCTGGGACTGCTTTACATACTGATCATTAAAGTGCTCTTTAAGCCAGCCCTTACTTGTTTTCGACCTTGCCATACCCACCAAGAACCTGAACTTGAGTTACAATAGAGTTTTTCTGCAATGCCAATCGCGCCGACCTCTGGTCGCGAGCAACATCCGCAGCCTGTATACCATTTACAAGATGAGACATTGTATGCCTTTAAGCCCAGACCGTAAAAAACAATATCGCTCGTTGGGTCACAACTTAAACCCCGTAGTCACCGTAGCCGGTAATGGGCTGAGCGATACTGTGATTGAAGAATTAAATCGCGCCCTGGATGATCACGAGCTGATTAAAGTCAAATTGGTGATCGCCGATCGCGACCTGCGAAAGCAAGTCATTGCTGAAATGGCAAAAAAATGCAGAGCTGAGATTGTTCAGGAGATTGGCAAGGTGGCGTTGATTTTTAGAGAAGCCAAAAAGCCAAACTTAAAGCTCTCTAACGTCAGATAAGAACCCCTGCAGAATATCCCTTGTAAAAGGCGGGCCATGGCCCGCCTTTTTTATGCGCGCTGGTTGGCCCGGAGCAGCCGCATAAACGCACGACTAAGACTTGTGCGCAACCGGCTCCAAACTGTCTCAGAGGGCCCTCAGGGGCCGGCAATAGCCTAAGCCCTAAAACAGAAAAACCCCTGACCGTTACCGATCAGGGGTTTTAAATTAAAGGCTGACGATGACCTACTCTCACATGGGGAAACCCCACACTACCATCGGCGATACTTCGTTTCACT
>NZ_JAAONZ010000039.1 GCF_011602365.1 Pseudomaricurvus hydrocarbonicus | reverse complement strand
TATGCCGATCAGGAACTGGAAGCCCGCGCTAAACCGGTTTACTATCGAATTTGGTGAGCGGGTAACGGCTCATCTTTGACGCGTCACGGGACGTTTACACAGTTATCAGGACACTCTCCCCACAAAGAACGATCTTCTACCTTCAAGGCTCTATTTCGTACATCAATAGCTAAAATCAAGAGGCCCAACTCAGACAACTGTTTAACGGGGCTACAGTGCGCCTCTTAAAAGACAGCTAATAGTGATCTATTGAGAATCATCTTGTATTTCACGTAAAATACAACTGGCCAAGCTAAACAGCCACGCACCCAATTAACGTACGGTAAGATCTACGATTGCCCATGTTTTCTCTAACTAATCTAATACGCGCTTGCGCCTGAAAACTGCTTGAAAAATACAGCTTAGACACTAATGGTAATCACTGAGCAGTCAAACAAAGCACACTTATTGGTGCAACAATAAACTTATTGCACCAACTTGAATCGCGTTAGATGTTGGAGTTTTACCGTTTTGCACCAATTGGCAGCCCATAGGCACAGAGCAGAATCCATATGAATGCAAGGAAAGATTATGGTTTGGACAATACTCATTAAAAACTAACTCAATTCCAGGTTAGCGTGTCCACACGCTGTCCGTCTTTTATGACCAACTCGATCTTATGGAGATTGAGAATGTCGCTAACAGGATCTCCCTTCACCGTAATCAGGTCTGCATATTTGCCTTTTTCAAGCGTGCCCCAGCGATCATCCACTTTAGAAATTTTTGCAGCACTACCCGTTGCCATGTGAATCACCTCTTTTAGAGGGATCCCGGCCTCTACCATCCATTCCATCGACAAAGTTACTCCACCATAAATTGTATCTAAACCGATACCGATGGGTATCCCTGCTTTATAAGTATCAAAAACTTCTTGTTGACGTTGTTTGACGGCAGGGAAATAATCCCGTTTCGCTCGTCCAGATTCATTATCTGCATAAGGTCTCGGCTCATTTTCCCACTCGGGGTGTGCGACTCGCCAACTGGTCATTTTTCCCCTCATAAACAGAATCCAATCCTCGGGTTTACTGACAGACGAATCCAGGTACTCCCACCAACTCGCATCTGGCCGAAATCCGATATACACCAATGGCGTCAAGCTTAAACTCGTACCGTTGCGTTTGAGCAGGCGGATAATTTCGGGGGTTAACGGACGGGCATGTTCAATCGTATCTACACCTGCTTTAACTGACTGACGAATACAGCTACCCCAGTTACCAGTACAATGCACTGTTGTTGGGATCCCCGCACTCTTAGCGGCCTGAACACCCGCTTTAATTTCTTCTAATGTCATTTGCGCAGCATCCGGCGACAAGTCCACCATGCTGAACTTGATCAACTTGGCCCCCTGACTAAAATTCTCACGCACTCGTTTTACAACATCCCAGGGGCCATCCACTTGTGACTCTGGTTCATAAGCTCCATGCCCTCCTGTCGAGGAGATCAGTCTGCCGCTTGGAATAATTCTGGGGCCTGGTACCATACCGCTTTCAATGGCATGCTTCATGTCAAAATCTAGGCCGCCAACTTCACCGGTCATACGCATGGTCGTAACACCACTGAGTAATTGCGTTCTGGAATTTTTGACCATGCGCATACCCAATGCACCGTGTTCTCCTGTTGCTTGAGCAACACGGCCGTGATGCCCCCCACCTGCGTAGCGATATCGCAAATGTCCGTGGGTATCAAACAGGCCTGGCATCAATGTACTATCGCCCATATCGATCACTTCTGCGCCCTCTGGAATAGCAACCTTATCGGCGCTGCCCACGGCTTTAATCATATTTCCTTCAATGACAACAACGGCATTGGTAATTGGATCTGCACCCGTGCCGTCATAAAGCCGTGCGGCTTTTACAGCTTTGACCGACTCTGCCTGCGCCAGATCAAACGGCAGTAGAGTCGCTGAAAAAACTATAAGTAACGTTAACAAACCAAAACTTCGACGATTAATGCTCATGATGATTTTCCTGACTGACTTCATTAATAAAATTCGAGTAGCTAAATTTTTCTCGATTAGTATAAGCCCCCCTCACAACCATGGATTGGAAATCTCGAACGTGAGAAATTTCTTCAAGTGGATTCTGATTAATTATAAGAATATCTGCTGCCTTGCCGGCTTCCAAAGTGCCGAACAATTCTTCCTTATCCAACATTTGCGCCGCAGTTTTTGTTGCCGCAGTAAGTACCTGACTATTGGACATACAACAATCTGCAAGGATTTCCATTTCTCTGACGGTATTAAACCCCTGAAATGCATGTATAACTGCGCCTCCTGAATCGGAGCCTACAGCAATCTTTACACCGTCATTAAAAAAACCTTTGGTATTTTTCGTTAAATTAGACAGTGCCGACCGACCCCAAGTGGCGGAATCCATTTTCAATATTGCGTCTACTTTTGCCAAAGAATCCGCAACTGCTTCTTGCTCAGCAATACTATCGAGGACAAAATCAGGCACACTGGCTTTTAAGTAGGGGTTATCTAACAATGAAGGCTTATCAACGTAGCGATAAAACGACTCGAACAAAACGATGGTAGCTACAACAAATATATTTTTGTCTACGAGTTTTTCGCCAAGAGCTTTAGTAGTGTTAAGGTTTTCAACTAAACCATGGGCTATTGCCATCGGCGAACTGTCGATGGCTTCCTGATATTCCGCCAAATCAGTGGCATGGATAAAAACCGGAAAGCCCATAGTACGCGCCTGGCTAGAAATATTCTCCACGGTGTTATCGGCAAGTCGATCAAAGACGGGTTCCTTCCCCAGACCATCCTCATAAATTATTTTTACCAGATCAAAACCGTCTTGCTTGTCCTGCAGCAATCGCGCCTGAATTTGCGTGGGGTCACTGAGCCCGCCACCATGCCGACCGCCCCAACCGCCGGGTTGAGTAAAGTGGTTACCACCGGTAAAAATTCTCGGTCCCGAAAATGGATCTTCTTTTGCCAGTTCTTTTTGCTTGAGAAGCCACTCTGGGTGACGGGTCGACATGTTAACCACTGTCGTAACGCCGTTATAAAGGAAGGCACGAAGATTGTAGTCACGTGCCAATGCTTTTTGTTCGTCGGTCAGGTTCACACCATTAACATGATCAATATGAGTATGGCTGTCGACGAATCCCGGTACTAAATATTTACCACTCACATCAACAACACGATCTGCCAGTATCGTGTAATCAATATCTGCTACAGGTTCTACGCTGAGAATTTTGCCGTCCGCAATAAGAATTGCAGCATTAGTTTTTGGTGTGCCGCCATTACCATCGATAACCGTACCACCGACCAGCACCAGTTCTGCGTGCGATTTTTGGCTGGTTTCAGCAGATGAACAGGCACTTACTAAAACAACAATAAACAGGTATAAAAATTTGTCGAAAACTGATCGAATCATAAGGACCACTCTGAATAAAACGTTATTACTGTGATTCTGGCGACCATTCTAATATTTTAGCGACCGCTAGAGGCTTCGAAGGAAATTGAGCCGTGTACGGGCCCACTTGTTGCTCGGGAATATTTCGCTGTTCAGCGATCAATCGAACCAAAATATGCTGGCAGTAACGGCCTTGACACAGCCCCATGCCTGCTCGGGTTAAGAGTTTTAATGATGACGCTGTACTGACAAATTGATTATCGGTGAGCATCGAATGAATATCGCCAACGCTGACCTGCTCGCACTTACAAACAATGGCTTCATCCTTTAGTAGTGTTTTCGGGATATCTTCGGGGTCCGACAATGCCCTGAGTAACGTAGAAAATTGTTCGTGCTTTTGCAAACGGCGTGTTACCGCATCAATCTGTGTCGTAAACTCGGTACATTGCTGTGCTCCCATTTTTTTTCTGATAATGCCAAAGGCCGCTAATCGACCTTCTTCCATAGCGGCATCAGCTCCTGCCACGGCTGTGATTTCACCAGCCACAAAAAGGCCCGGCACAGATGACTGCATCCACTGGTCGTGCTCAACCAGAAAACCACCCTCAGGCGCAGACCAGCGCACAGTCGCCCCCAGTTGTCGAGCTAGCTCGCTGGAAGCAATGAAGCTGAAGCAGAGCCCAAGGCGATCTGCAGCAACCGCCTGCGTTGCGCTTGCTGTTGGCTGCCCCTGAGAATCGAGCCTCATTAACTCCACCTGCTCTAACGCTTCTTTACCCAAAGCGCGACGAACCGTGCGACCAAAATGAATACCAACACCCGCGAGCAATACTCGACAGATACAGCCTAGAAAAAACAGGAATTTGCCACTGAACCGAAACAGCGTCGCGGGCGCTTTAAACGCACGTAAAAATCGGGACAGGGGCTGCCCAAAATAGACACCGGCAACCTTGCCGCCGGCCTTGAGAATCTGGTCAGCAACAATAATCTGTAAAGGATGCGTACCCACCAGCACAAAACACTCACCGGGCACAATCTGCTGGCTTTTTACAAATGCCTGAATACCGCCCGCCATCATTACACCGGGCAATGTTGCGCCGGGAAAAGACACACTCATGTCGTGGCAACCGGTAGCCAGCAGTAAAAAGCGGGATTCAATTTCACAAACACCGTTTGCATCTTCAGCGAAGACTCTAAAAGCTGGCTCGGCACCAGCAACTCTACTGATACCTGCGACAGTGGTGCGAAACCGCCAGCGAATTAGCGAGTTCGCTTCCGCCTTGCGCAGCTCATTAATGCCGTCTCGATATATTTTGCTGGAGAGCCAGTTCTTGACCGTCCAGCCCTTGGGTGGCTGTCTGAAAATTTGCCCCCCCGCTCTGGCCTGCTCATCGATGAGCAGAACACTAAGAGACTGCTCGACCAAGATATTTGCAGCGGCAATACCCGCAGGACCAGCACCAACGATCACCACGTCATAGTTCATTACGAGCGATCTCCCAGCGGGGGGGTGATACTAAAACCTTCGCCAGCCTCAACCACCATGCCCTCCTCAACATCGGTCATACAGGCACGTAAGCGCTGTGGCCGATCATTATCAGAGCGCTTTACAGATACCAGACATTCAAAGCAGGTGCCCATGTTACAAAGCGGCGCTCGACGCTGCTCAAAGCGGTTCTGGTTGAAGCACTGCAATCCTGCGCTGAACAAAACCGTGGCCAGTGTTTCGCCGGGATAAACCTGCTGGCTTACCCCATTGACGGTAATGGAAATCGGTTGTGGTCTATTAATGCCCTTTTCAACTCTCATAGCTTCGCTCACTGCCCCATAAACATATTGAGGTCACTGAATCGGTCTGGTGAATAGGGTTTGAGCAACTCAGGTTGCCTATTGGTAAGAATGTATTCGCTCAGTAACTTGGCGTATGTCGGGCCGTAGGTAAATCCCGAGCCGCCTGCCGCCACATAAAAACCAGGGGCTTCGGCAAACTGCCCGATGACAGGCAGGTGATCCAGGGTAATACCGGTAATACCGGTCCAGGTACGGATAAGATTTAAGTCGCGCACGGCTGGCAGCACATCACAGGCTGCAGCCAGATTTTTTTGCAGGTTGTCGAGGCGAATTTCTGGCTTGCCAGCGCCTTGTTTTGCACTGGTCTGGAGTTTTGCCGACCAGCCCCCACCCACCAGGATATTGCCATCGCTAACCTGCTTAAGTGATAGCTTTCTACCCACGTGCTGAACCAGATACTTCAACACCTTTGGAGCTGCTTCGGTCACACTCATCATTAAGGCAACCGGGAACAGTGGCAAATGCAAATTTGCCTTTAATGCCAATTCACTGGCCCAGGCACCACTGGCATTAACGACAGACTCAGCCTGGATTGTCTCTTCTGCACCACCATTCACTAACCGACAACGCACTAGCCATTTGCCGCCCGTACGCGCCAAGTCGACAACTTCACAAGGCTCAAGAAATTTAGCGCCCGCGGCCTCAGCTTGCCGGGCATAGGCGGGGGTTAGCAATCGTGGGTTACAATGGCCCTCGTCAGGGCAAAACAAGGCGGCCTGTACGGATTGGCTTAAACCCGGTTGCAGTTGTCGAGCTTCATCTCCGGAGAGCCACTCAACATTCAAACCGCAACGCGTCTCTATCTCCGACTTCTTCCTGAGCAAAGCTATTTGCTTAGGTGTTTCTGCGACCATTAACCCACCAGTCATTTTAAGACCGATGTCTACACCCAGTTCTTCCGGCAAGGATCTCCACTGTTCAATCCCTGCCAGTGTTAACGGTAGCAAGAACGGCAACTGGCGATCCAACAGATCCTGATTCTGTATCAGCCGGTATTCGAGTTGAAAATGCAGTGACCCAGCATTACGCCCAGACGCTCCACTGTTAACCTGATTACGGTCCAATACTGCTACGCGGACGCCTGCTCGCGCCAGATAATAGGCGCACGCACAACCGATGACTCCTGCGCCAACAATGACTACGTCGTAACGTGGCATCTATATCTTTCCAAGTATTTCCAGAGTTCTTCTGACAATTTCCTTACCTGAATCATCCAGAGGCAAGATTGGCTGTCTTGGGTAACCGCCGGGGAGCCCCTGCAGGTTCAAAGCCTCTTTGAAAATAGCCTGTGCAGAGGCAAAACGCCCAGTTAAATCCGGTGTAAACCATGACTGCATTAGGAATGAATCTCTTGACCCAATTCTTTTCGCTGTCTCGTAATCGCCGTCCCAAATTGCATTAAAAAATTGTGGATGCTCGGAACCGAGTATCGCCGCAGCGCCCATCTGCCCCGCAGCATTTTCTTCCTTCATTAACGATATCCCAAACTCATTCACAGGGACTCCGAATACACGGATCTTATCTTTCATTGCATAAAAGACCTGTACAAAACTATGCAGGTCCGGTGTGGAATGCTTTAGGGCGACCACTTTTTCCAGTTCCGCCAACTTCGATATCAATTCGAACGACATGTCCAAATTCGTACCTGGGGGCCAGTTGTACACACAAATCGGCAAGTAAACCCGGTCGCTCACGTCACTAAAAAACTGATACACCTCTCGCTCTGTCAGGCTCATATAGGCCGGCGCTGAGAGCAATATGCCATCAAACCCGAGAGATTCCGCTAACTCAGCATTTTTTACCACCTCATCAACCGTAAAACCATTACAGCCAGCGATAATCGTGCACTTCCCCTTAAGCTCCTCACTTACCACACTAAAAAGCGAGGCCTTCTCTTCGAATGACATAGCAAACCACTCACCTTGAGTACCTGCCGTAACAACCCCATGAACACCCTGGCCCAACAACCATCTCACCAAGGCTCTCATTCCTTCGGAATCAAATTCCCCTGCGCGGTTAAAGTTCGTTGTAATTGCGGGAATATAACCTTTCCAATCAACACTGTACTTACCCACTATACGTCCTCTTAGTGCAAATTAAACAAACAACGCGCTGCTCCCACTCGCTTTGACCTTCTGGCGAGCCTGAACAAGATAAGAATTAACCCAGACCGTCACCTGCAATCTACATTAGCTTCGGCCTAATAAAACATCAATAGCAAGACATACCAATAAACATTGCTTTCGGCGCAACATAAATTATAATCAAGTCATCAGTAAGTCAGCTCCGACACAGCAGTTTCGCACCTCCAGGAGAGCCCCGTGAAAGTCACCGTAAACAGTATCCGTTTGAAATACCTCTATGAAGCACAGCGATATAGCACCATGAATGCAGCCAGTGAGGCCATGGATGTTGCCCCTTCTTCGGTAACACGACAAATCGCTGCTTTAGAAAAGGAACTTGGGGTAGAAATGATTGAAAAAGGGAGGCGCGGTATCAAGTTGACCGAGGCTGGAATCTTGGCTGTAAATCACTATGCTGAACGCTGTGCACAGGAAGAAGTGTTCTTGTCACAATTGGATAGTCTTAAACGGCTTCGCAGCGGCACTGTGAAAATTGCCATAGGGGAAGGGTTTGTATCCGACGATTTCAGTCGTATCATCAATAACTTTCTTGCTGAATACGATGGTATCGTGGTTGACATACTACTCGCCAAAACCAATCACATTAGCGATTTAGTCAAGGAGGATGAAATTCATTTCGGTCTTATTTTTGATACACCGAAAGACCCGAAAATACGTACAAAAGCAGAATTTGACCAACCTATTAAGGCTATCCTTCCTCCAAACCACCCTCTCGCGAGCAGAAAATCCCTGAAACTGGAGGAAATTGCCCAAGAGAAAATCGCATTGCCAAATAAGTCCTATCGGATTCGCCAGATCATTGATAGGACGGATACATTTTTGGAACCAAAGCTGACATCCAACTCCCTACATCTATTGAGAGAGTATGTAAAAACAGAGAACGCGATTACCTTTATGCCTGAAATTGCAGTGTTCAAGGATTTGGTCTCAGAACAGATTGTCAGCCGGCCAACGGATAACCCAATACTTAACAGCACGAAAATAAGCTTGATTACACGGCTCGGTCGCCAGTTGCCAGTAACTGCAGATATACTGCTGCAACTTGTGAGAAACCACTTAACCAGTACTTTAAATCAAATCTCCAAGGTATCTAGTGTCAGTTAATGAGATATCGATGATCAAGTTTCGTCAAACAAATAAACCCTGTCTTTTGGGCTTAATAGGCAACGCAGGCAATTAGACTCATGCCAATATACACCTGCTAGGATAAAACTGTAGCGAAGGGGGGGGGCGACGGTGCCGCGCCAGAAATATCAACACACCCAGCCGGGAGGCGGCCCCCCAAACTCATAGGCCGCCCTTACAAGAACGAAGTTGTATCGGCTTCCACCGCGAACCTGTCAGTTTCTACTCACAACAATCTCTCTTTAAAAACAACGTATCAACAAAAGTTCCGGAGATTTTGTCACGAATAGTCGTCAGCAATAACGTCGGACACGGATGGCATGGCCTAGGTCATGACCCTGCCATCAACTCCTGCTAAGCCGCCGGGCTGTAATGACCAGTCGCCGAGTAGAACACTCTGCCCTTACCTAACTTATGTCGCCAGGGGATGGGGGTTTGCATTGCAGGCTGTCATCCATACTCATAAAGTCTTCGCTCATCGTCAGTTAAGGCCACTAGTCCAGGGTCAGTTTGCAAAGTTAACTTAACACTTCCGATATGGTCCGGTTGGTCTCCATCGACAGCGCGCCCCAGTGATCAACCTGTACCCCCATGGCCTGCTGTACGGTCAATCCGATACGACTGATGGGTCGGCGTTTCCGGCCAGGTGAAAACCGGTGCGAATTTTACCGCCGGCGTTGCCCGCGATCATGATGGGAATCCCCTCAACCGCATGGGCCTGGGCAATCGAGCAGTCCGAGTGTGCCAGGATCAGACAATTGTCCAGCAGTGTACCGTCGCCTTCAGGGATGGCCGACACCTCGTCGAGAAATTC
>NZ_JAAONZ010000038.1 GCF_011602365.1 Pseudomaricurvus hydrocarbonicus | reverse complement strand
TTGCTTAAGAATAGCCATAATCTGACTATCCGAATAACGGGGTACTTTCATGCGGAATCTCCTTCAAACTATTATGAGAAAATTCTACTTTTCAGGCCAGTTATTTATCGGGGGGATTACCATCCTTGAACCTATACAAGCATCGGACATGGATTCACCCAATGACCTCTACCTACCTGTCTAACCATCTTGCACTCGCTTCGAGAGACATTGATGAACTCCGTTTTGAATTGGGAAAACGGTTCACCCCCCACGAGTTGGACAAATCAGGGACAGGCACCGATCAAAAAAGCTTACCGAATTTTCCTGAAGACTTTAAGTGGCGCCCAGTTTATTAAGACAAGCTAGTCGGTAGACATGGCGCGCAGCTTAACGCGACAAAAAGCCAGATTTCAGGCACAAGCACAGAAAAAAGCAGGGACTGGAACCGATAAAAAAGCTTACCGAAAATTTCCAGAAGCCTTTAAGTCGCGCCCAGTTTATTAAGGAACAAATAAGGGACGGGCACCGATCATACAGCTAACCAGACGGCGAAGGAAATAGACAGTATTTCACGGCGGATAGAAAAGCATCAAAATTCAAAAGCCATCTTCGAATTACTTTCTGAATTTGTTAATACAGAGCGATACAGATAATGCCCGGAGAATGGTTGTGATGGTGAGCGTTGCGGCCGTCCGCTTTTCGTCTGATTCATCTAGTCTTAGGCGGCTGCTTTTAGCACATCTGTGCCCTCAGAAACGACCTGCTTGTTGTTCCGCTAACCATAGCCTCGACAATTGATTATTAGGCAGAAAATAACAAGGCAGCCTCTAAAGCCAGCTTGGTATGGCGTAAGCTACCCCCATTATTCTTGACGCCAACTAGGTGTTGACTAAACTCCAATTTATAACTGGAAATGAAGTAAGCTGTCACTCCACCACGATATCGCGTAATTTTCATTGTTTCTGTAGATAGCAATTTCATTCCGATCTACTTTAAAGTTGTCAAGTCAATATGGTAAGCAATGGATTACACATAATTCATAAGACTTGATTTCTGGGGCAGCAATTGCAAAGGCAAATCGAATGAAAAGCTCCTTACTGAACCGCTTTCCATTACTGATCATTATCTATTTATTTGCAATTCAGATGCCTCAGGTAAATGCCTACGGATTCGACGAGCCAAGTATAGGAGAGGTTATTGGCAATGCTGCTGCCGATATCCAGCGCGCTATGGCTGAAGGCCGTCGATCCACCAAGGCAATCAATAATCGGATCTTTAATTCTCGACGCAGTTATTGGCGGTGCAAGGAAAATTGCGAAGATGAATATAAAGAGTTCCGTCTCTCGCTGCTGGAGAAAGATATACTCTATGCGTATGTCCAGACTACAAATCGCATGGTACCGGGGGGATTGCAATCGCATGAAAGCTTAATAATGAATATGTCAGTTGGGCAGGTAGACGGCGGCATCATCGGAAACTGCGCTCAATTACATCACGCGTGGGCCTCATGCTATACGGACAAAAATCGACGGCCGGGAGATGACTATTTAACCAAATGCATGCCATCCTATGAGCCATACGAACAATGCGTGATGGACTACGAATATGACCACCGCATTAAAACCAACAACGAATATAAGGACCCGATATCAAGTATAGTAGCGCATTTAAAACAGCCTAATGATACGTGGAGCCGAACGGAAAATAATCGGCTTGGCGATTACTTTAATTATTTTGATGTAGACACGATTCATAAAGCCGCCATTATCGTCTGGATGGCACCCGGGATGGTTCCACGTGATGCGCGACATGTCTATGAGAAATACGTGTACATAAGATCAGAGGATAAGGAAAAATATGGTTGCACGCGAATAACAAAATTGATCTGCTGGAGACAGATGATGGCAAACATAAGAGACGGCAAACTGACGCCCGCCTCTGAGCAGTTATTTTCCAGGTACACGGCTGAGCAACCTGAGGGATACAAGGAAGGTCAGGCTCGACTGCAAGGCATCTATGACGAAGTTACTAAACTATATGGAAAGCCAAAGTATTAAGTTAGAAATAGGACACAAAAGCACACAAAAGCAGGGACAGGCACCAATCAAAAAAGCTTACCGATATTTTCCTGAAGACTTTAAGTCGCGCCCAGTTTACTAAGACAAGCTAGTCGGTAGAAGGCTAATCAGGAGGCTAATCAGGGACAGGCACCAATCAAAAAAGCTTACCGATATTTTCCTGAAGACTTTAAGTAGCGCCCAGTTTACTAAGACAAGCTAGTCGGCAGACATGGCGCGCAGCTTAACGCGACAAAATGCCAGATTTCAGGCGCAAGCAGGCAACTCCAGATGGATTTTTTAATGGAAAGAAGACGTTAAGCGGATTTTCGAAATCGTCGATGCACAATCTTTTCAAAATGCTGGCTGTCGCCGAGCCACTGGTGTGGCGGAATGTGTAATCGTGCGAGAATCGGAGGTAAGTTTGTTGGGATGGATCCTGACTTGTCGTTGCGAATAGCCCGTCCCGTCCAACCCACCAGTTGCAGGTAATCGCTCAGGGAAAAGCCGAGACCTGGCTGGGGTTTACGTTGAGTGAGTCTGCCTTCAAAAGCCAGCAGCGGTTTAGCGGAGGTGTTGCAGTTGCCGGGTAGGGCCTGGTTTTTAATCGCTTCGGCTAAAGAGAAGCGGGGTTGAATGCGCTCTTTCAGACTTGTGTGATCCGACGTTTCCGGTGTGCTGGCCATCCCTGCCCGAATCGGATTCAGATCCACATAGGCCATGCACGTCAGCAGGGCTTCTTCCGTCAGCAAGGCCTGGGATTTAAAGCGTGATTCCCAAAAATGACCGCTGCAGTGATCTTCGGCGTTCGCCATGCGGGCAATGGGTTCATTCAGGCTTTTCATGAACCAGCTGAGGCTTTGCAGTCGCTGGCGCCATACCTCAATGATGTCTGATACGGTTGTCTTTTCCGCGGCACTGAGCACTTCACCTTGTCGGTATCGCTGTACCAATAAAGGGCCTTTATACAGTGTTAGCCACCGGTCCAGAACGTCTGTGTCTGTCCAGCTTTCAGATGAATTCAGTTTTACGACAATGTGGTAATGATTGCTCATGACGGCGTATGCGCAGATATCAATGGCAAACAGTGAACTGAGTAACCGAATACGCTCTTCGACCCATTGTCGACGATGCTCATAGCTCTGACCGTTCACCGAATCCGTACCACAGAGAAATGCCCGCCTGACACAGCGGGACAGGCAATGGTAATACGGGGTATCAGACGTCGAGACCAGCAGTTTACGGGGTTTGGTCATGGGGCAGTGGCTTGGCTCTTTCATTAAGTTTTATGAGCATTGATAGTAAAAGGGTTCAGCAGAATCACAAGCGCTGCAGAGCCAAAGATAGTTATATTTCTTGTTTCAGGCAGAATGAATTCAGACTATAGTTTGGGTTTTGCTGGATTCTCGGGACCGGCATCAATCACTGTTGCGTCAGTGAGACCTTATTCCCCAAGGATCAGCAATCACAGAGCTTTCGCTGTTGACGCCGCTGTCTTTCGGTCGAATGTGTAACAGCAAGTTGGAAAAAGTCTCATAAGAGGGTTTAAAATATCCGTAATGGGTATAGATTGTTGGAACGGAAAGCCTTCTGTAAATTTACAATAATGAAAGCGCCCTGTCTGAAAAGGAGAATCCCATGACATTACTGATTGCCGGTGTGCTGCTCTGGTCGGTATCCCATTTATCATTAACACTGATGCCGGCGTTCAAGGCGGCGATGGTGAGTAAAATCGGCCCGCTGCCCTGGAAAGGATTGTTTGCACTGGTGGTGTTGCTGGGCTTGGTGATGATCGTCTTTGGCTGGCGCTCGGCGGTGCCCTCTGTGATTTGGGTGCCACCTGCGGGCTTGCGCCACGTCACCATGGCGCTGGTGCCGATTGCCTTTATTCTCTTTTTTGCGGCGCGTCTGCCTACCGACATCAAGCACTATATCCGTCACCCGCAGTTGACCGGGGTAAAGCTCTGGGCGGTTGCGCACCTGCTGAGTAATGGCGACAGCCGTTCTATGGTGTTGTTTGGTGGTCTGCTGGCCTGGGCAGTACTGGAAGTGATTTTTATTAACCGTCGTGACGGCAAGGCCTGGGTCCATCCTCAGCCGGTTGGCTGGGTGAAATCCATGATCAGTGCGGTCATCGCCCTGGTGATCGCCGGTGGGGTTGTTTATTTTCACCAGTACCTGTCGGGGATTCCGCTGATCGGCTAAGGTCGATGTGGGGATCACATCAAGACACCGTTTCATAAATCGATAAGTGCCTGAATAACGTCACACAACCCACTCTGTCTTCACGCTAAGGAGAATTCATCATGCCCCTGTCACTTCACACGGCCTTTGTGCCCTCCTGTGTGCAATTACTGCACTCTATCACCCACCTGCTGCAAAAGGCTGAGGCTTTTTGTGAGGAGAAGGGCATCGCTCCAGACGATCTGTTGCAGGCAAAACTGGCTGACGATATGTTGCCCTTCGCCTATCAGATCAAATCGACGGCGGTACACTCCGAACAGGCCATACGCAGTTTGGCTGAGGGGGTTTTTTCACCGGATCTGACGCCGCCGCCGACAGATTTCGCCGGACTGCACAAACGCATCAATCAGGCCATTGGCTATCTGGAGGGGCTGGATGAAGCGACCCTGGAAGCGGTTATCGGCCAGCCGATGATGTTCAAGATGGGAGATTTTGAACTCAAGTTTACGGCGGAAAACTTCCTGTTGTCGTTCTCCCAGCCGAATTTTTATTTTCACGCCACCACGGCCTACGATATTTTGCGGGCCAAGGGCGTAAACCTCGGCAAGGCCGACTATATTGGCCGGGTGCGAAAAATGTAACAGGAATGGCCGGCGGTGAACCATGTAAAAAGATTGGCCGGCGGCGGAAACTGTAACAGGTTCAATTAAGTACCTTCAGGCTTAAAGCCGGGGACTTGGTTGAGCGTGCCTCCACATATCTGCGTTATCATCAGAACCGGTACACAGTCACCGGTTAAAACCTTCACTGGCTGTATCGTGCCGTTTCCTCCAAATTGGGTCGTTGCCTCCAAATTTGGGGTTTCCAAGTCATCAGCAATCGTCGGATAAGTCTATTGATATGAGAATACTCACGAACATTATTGTACTGCTAAGCGCCATCACTGTTATCGGCTGCGCGTCAAAACCGGTGCCGTCACTGGCGCTGGGTGATAGGGTGGATTTCAGGTTGTTGCAGGATCAAATGGGCAATACTTTCACCCATCAGAACAAGATGAAACTGGTGTTGTTTGCACAGGGCATGGGGTCCAAGGATCTGGTGCAGGACAGTCTGGAAGCCATCGATACCGCTTGCATGAGCGATGGCGAGTTGGTGTATTTGGCCAACATCAGTGGTATGCCGACCATCATCTCCAAACTGGTGGCGATCCCAAGAATGCGCGACTATCCCTACCCGATCTGGCTGGACCTCGATGGCCTGGCCACGGAAGGCTTGCCGTCGCGGGACGAGCAGGTGACGGTTCTTAGCATTGCGCAACAGTCGATAACCGAGACAGAGTATTTCTCGGATGTGGCCGCGTTGTCCAAACGCCTGCTCACGGTCTGTGATGCTGCGCCGTTAGCGCCTTAACCGGTTAAAGGCGCAGCAGGATTGACGTGTTCTGCCGGCGTTTACTTTGAGGGTGTTACACCAGGCCGGTTGGTTTTGTTGGATCGGTTTAGCCGGTGATTCCGGCAGAGGGTTTAAATCGTTAACACCCACCACCGAGCGGTGCCTGAGTGTTAACGGGTGTGCGTCACCAGGGCCCGAAACCAGGGCCCATCACGCATCCCTCAACGGACTCGGTGAGCCCCGGAGTCGGTGCCTCAGCAGCCGTGATCAGTAGTTGTAAGTGGCCTCAATGCCGTAGGTGCGGCCTTTGGTGGCGCCACCACTGGTTTCAATCAGGCCATTCAGTGAACCCCAGCGCACCTCGTCGTTGAGGTTTTTGCCATACGCCGACACGGTCCACGCCGATTGCGGGGACGACCACTGCACACTGGCGTTGACCATGCGCTTGCTTTCATAGATCAGGGTGTTGGAGTCGTTGTAGGCCGCCGGGTCACGGTAGCTGTAGCTACCGCGGAAGGTCAGCAGACCGAGATTATCCAGATCCAGATCGTAGGTCGCGCCCAGACTGGCCGTCCAGGGCGACAAGCGCGGCAAATCTTCACCGACCAGGGTGACGTTTTGTCCGGTCTCGGTGAAAATCCGCGCCTCTGCGTTGATGACCTGATCGGTATAGCTGTCGTATTCACTGTCGACATACCCCACCGACGCATTGATGGAGAAGTTCTCGGTCAACAGGGCCACGGCTTCGAGCTCGGCACCGGCAATGTCGACGTCACCGGCATTGACGGTTGCCTGCCAAACGAGTACACCGGTGGCCCCGATCAGGGGAATTTCAGAGGCTCCCACGTTCAGTTCCCGTTGCATGTCAGACACCATCACGTAATAGGCGGCTCCGTTAAGGCGCAGGCGACCGTCGATCAGGTCCGACTTGAAACCGATTTCAAAGGCATCCTGTTCTTCTTCGTTGGTGGGGCCGGGGTCGACGATGCTGGGTAAGGCATTGCGGAAGTTGACGCCGCCGGAGCGAAATCCCTTGGTGTAGGAGGCATACAGCATGGTGTCTTCCGTCATCATCCAGTTGGCTCCCAGCTTGGGGGTCCAGTTCTCCCAGGTGTCCGAGAGGGAATCAAACACGCAACTGCTGAATGTGGGATCCTGACAGGGCGAGCCGCCGGCATTGGGGTCGGCGTTGATCACCGCCGCGTCTTTTTCCTCCTTGGTGTAGCGCAGCCCGGCGGTCAGGGTCAGCCGGTCGGTGATGCGGTAGTCCACGCTGCCAAACAGGCCCCAGGTTTCGTGATCCATGTCGCCGCCCAGGTTGACGGTATTGATGACGGGCAGTTGAGCGCCCAGCAGGATACCCAGGCCGCCCCAGCGTTGCTCGCGGTATTTAATGTCCTGCTGGAAGTAGTACAGCCCGGTGGTGACGTCCCACTTGTCATTGTCGGACGTGAAGGCGTAGCGCAGCTCGTTGCTGATCTGATCCTGTTCCGTCAGCCCGGGTACATTGAACAGGGGAGCGGAGAGCGCGTCAATATCGGTGCGGGCATCGGAATTGAGATCGCGATAGCCGAGAATGTTGGTCAGGGTGCCGTTACCAATGTTCCAGTTCATCTCCAGGGTGGCCTGCTTCCAGTCGACGTCGCTATAGCCATTTTCATCCTGGGCGGTTTCATCGCTGTCCAAAGTGCCATTATTGAGGCTTTCACGGGTGGTCCACACCGGGCCATCACCATCCATATTGCCAAACTCGGTGATCAGCGTCAGGTCCAGGGTTTCGGTGGGGTTCCAGACCAGGGTGCCGCGGGCAAATTCGGTTGTACGGGCGCCAGTATCACCACCGTCGGCGGGTTTGCTGCGAAAGCGTGGATCGGAATTGTCAAAATCCACCAGCCCCAGTCCGTCGGGCCCCCAGAACTGGTCGGTCTGGCGGGTATCGGTGGTGTTTTTCCAATAACCCTCGTCATCGTTGTAATACAGGGTGAGTTTACCCGCCAGGGTATCCGTGAGACCGCCCTGAACGGACAGGGCGACGTTTTTCTCAAGACCGGTACTGACACGGGTGCGTGCTTTAAAGCCGAATTCTCCGTCGGGTCGGGCGGTGCGCATCACCACCGCACCGCCGGTCACATTGCGACCAAACAGCAGGCCCTGGGGACCGCGCAACATTTCGATACTTTCCACGTCGAACATGTCCATGATGACGCCATGGCTGACCCCCATAAAGACGCCGTCAATAAAGACCCCGACCGTGGGGTCGACGGAGGGAATGGACGAGTTGATGCCCTGGCCGCGGATGGTGAAATTCTGTACCCCGGGCAGGGTGCCCGACTCATCCGTCTGGACGCTGGGCATCGTGAACCCCAGATCGGTCATGTCCTTGACGTACATGGCGTCAATTTGATCGGCGCCCAAGGCGGTTATGGCAATGGGGACGTCCTGGACCTTCTCAGCCTCACTGCGCTTGCGAGCGGTGACGGTGACTTCCTCCATCATTCGCGCGGCGGCGCCTTTGCGAGTGGGGGGATCTGTTTGGGCCGCGGCCCCAGCAGACAGCGCCAGGCCTACCGCAAGGGACAGGGAGGTTGTTAGGAATGTGTGTTCGCTCATGGCTCTCTCCAATTGTGTCCCGGTATGCGTGGCCCGGTTGAGGGCTGGGCTTCAGGACCATCAGTTATTGTTATTTAGTGCCAGTCAGGCTGTGTTGAAACGAAGTCCTTTGGTGAATGGTGAATAATGAAGGGTGCATGCGTTATCGTCACTGGCCTTCAATTGCCAAAACATTTGTCGTGCGTGTGTTCGAAACAGAAGTTTAAAAGCAGCTGAGGTCATTTGGGGCGATTTACGTGTAGTTAACGTCATTTTTACAGTATAGGTGCTACTCCGGATTTGTTGGAAAAAACCGAGCGGTGTTCCTCTCCACAAACCCGGGAACAGGCACGGGTTGCTACAGATGACGGATGGTCAATTCATCGCGAAAAGATAAACGTCGTGGTTTCAGGGTGATGGGGATTGGCATGGTCTTATCGCTCTGTGAGCTGCCCGGCTAATGTCTGTAGCAGGGGCGCCCCATGCTTTCAAAGGAAAAGACTTAAGTATTTTCACCTGGCGGTAACTGTGAGGCGCACACCGCAAGGCGATCTCCCTGGACGGAGCCGTCTGCGGCTATGGTCAGGTGCGAATCTCCATTTTTAACTATAGTGAAGCAATTGCTTTTTAAGGGGATTGCAATCTTTTGATGCCCTGCCTGGATAAGGGAACATAGAGTTACTTTTAATTATGCCGATGCAGTCTGGAAAGAAAGTTTTTTAGAACGGTATAAGATCCCTTTGAATTCAACGCGATCGCACTGCTCATGGCGAGGCATTCATGCTGAGAAAGGCGCCAAAAAGTCCTGAGGATGTTGAAACCTGTTGGCTCGAATGATCCATCTTTAGGGTTTGTGAATGTCACCAAAGCACTCCTTTTGACGCAATATGCTGTCATCGAAACGCAAGAAGTTCGGTGGATGACGGTACATTATCGGTGTGTTTGAGGTGTACAGAAGTAACCGATAACTATTGGGGAAAACTTAATATGCAATACCGGAAGGAAATTGACGGACTTCGATCTATAGCGGTTTTACCGGTGTTGTTTTTTCACGGTGGTTTATTCGGTGTGACGGGGGGGTATGTCGGGGTTGATGTGTTTTTTGTGATCAGTGGTTATTTGATTACATCGATATTAATCAATGAAATAGAGGGTGGTCAGTTTTCGATATTAAGTTTTTACGAGCGCCGGGCCCGGCGTATTCTGCCGGCGCTTGCGGTGGTATTGATTGCTGCCACCATCGCGGCAGTTGTTTTTATGCCATCCGATTTCTTGAAAGATTATTCTAAAAGTCTGGTTTCGGTCGTTACCTTCTCATCTAACGTGTACTTCTATTTGACCAACGGGTACTTTTCCACAGCCGCCGATGAAAAACCCTTGCTGCACACATGGAGTCTGGCGGTTGAAGAACAATATTATATTTTCTTTCCCGTCTTACTGTCCTTGCTGTGGTTTATGGGAAGGAAAAACCTGATTCTTTTTATTTTCTCGGTTGCAATCCTCTCATTGCTGTTTGCTCAATACCAGTCGAGTCAACAAATGGTCGATGCCAATTTCTACCTGATTTTTAGTCGGGCATGGGAGTTGTTTTTTGGGGCCTTGGTCGCGTTAGTCGGTGTGCAACGTTTGTCGATAGGGTCGGCGAGTAGAGAAATTTTAGGCGGCTTGGGGCTGGTGCTGATTTTTTATTCCATTCTGTTTTTCGATAAGCATACGCCGTTCCCCAGTGTTTATACGCTGATACCGGTGCTGGGCACCATGTTGATTATCAGTTTCAGCAACAGCACTACTCTGATCGGAAAACTTCTCTCTCATCGTCTATTGGTCGGTATTGGGCTCATTTCCTACTCACTGTATCTATGGCATCAACCCATTTTTGCCTTTTTACGGATGAAAACCGTGGGTGAACCTGGTCAGTATCTGTTTATGTTGGCGATTGTGGCAGCGATTATACTGTCTGCCTTTACTTATCATTATGTTGAAAAGCCCTTCAGAAATAGAAACGCTATAAGTAGGAAAAAAATCTTCCAGTTATCATCCGCAACTATTGGTGTTTTTTTAATGATGGGTTTGTCGGGTTATTACTGGGATGGTTTCAAGGGCAGGATCGGAGAACCTCTGTATTTAGACACCGCGCAATTCAGCCCCAAAAGGAAGACGTGCCATACCAAGGGGCACGATTACCTGAAGCCGGAAAATGCCTGTCAATATTTTGGGAGTGATGTTGCCTGGGCCAGTTTTGGTGATAGCCATATTGTTGAACCCACCTACGCATTGGCTCAATTGCTGGATCGGGACGATAAGGGATTGCTGCATTTGAGCTTTAGTGGTTGCCCGCCGGCACTGTTGTTCGAGGTGAACCGGCCCAGTTGCTCAAAATGGGTAAATGAAGCGCTGGCATTCCTGGAGAGTGAAGACGCCATCAAGCATGTCTTGCTGGGGTTCAGATATAGTGCATTTTTGTATGGCGATCAGCTGGATCACTATCCAGACATTCCCAATGAAGACCCTGTTGACGAGTTTACCCACCCTCAAGAAAATGCAGACCTCCGGGAAGTCTATTGGCACAGTTTCAGTGAAATTGTACGCAGGCTGATGGCGTCCAACAAAAAGGTCTATGTACTCTATCCAATCCCTGAATTACCCGTACACATCAGTAAGGCGGTCTCTCCTTTTTCAATCTTTGGCAGTCAGACTATGATTGATTTAGACTCGGCAACAACGTCACAGTATTATTTCGAGAGAAACCAATTCATATTGAAAAAATTGGATGCGCTGCCTTATGGTGAAAATTTGCACGCCATAAAACCCTTCGACATACTCTGCAATAAAGTCTCGTGCCCTGCTGTTAAGCGGGATGTGGCACTCTATTTTGATGATGATCATCTGAGCGTTGAAGGCGCGAGGTTGTTGCTTGAAGGTAGCGCTCTGGCAAGAGACTTAAAGCAAATGACAGCATCCAGAAATGTGTTGAAGTAACGCCCGTGTTTGACTCTTGCGAAGATACAGAACAGCCAGACGGTCAGGGCGCGTATTAAAGATTGAGCCAGCGCTGACACAAAAGAATTTCATGCCGCCACGATCTGCGACATGTTGCGCGTGCAGGGGCTGAAAATCGGCAAGGGCGGCTCTGGGCGGATAGCAAGAAACTTTAATTCGATGGGTTAGGATAGACGTGAAAGCCCTAACCCGAATATTTCACAAAGGACTAAACAAGAACGGCTGAAAGCCTTATGGTTATTGGTGTCTAGACAATATCCGCAAGCAATCAGCCGTGAACAAAATGATACCACAGTCTTTCCAG
>NZ_JAAONZ010000037.1 GCF_011602365.1 Pseudomaricurvus hydrocarbonicus | reverse complement strand
TAGCTGGCTACCGTGCTATTTGAAGTGGTTTAATCTGGTAAGACCTCACGGTAGTTTAGGTAATAAACCACCCATCAGCAGACTGGCTGTAGTGAACAACGTATCTGAACTCTACATCTAGTTACTAGTTTCTAGGTTTTAAGTTTTAAGTCAGCAGATTGATAAATCACCTTGCCGTCACAGAACGTCGCCGCCACGTGACAGGCGTGAAGGTCCTGACTCAAGTGCGCCCAGTCCGTATCCAGCAGACAGAGGTCGGCCGCCTGTCCGGCTACAAGTCGGCGCATGCCGCCTCCCGGTTGTGTCGCAGTGCCGCCAAACAACCCCAGCGCTTGATGGGGAGTCAGCTGTTCTTCCACCCCCATCACTCGGCCGCCACGAGTTGTTCGTTGAATCGCCGCCCGCATCGCCGCCCAGGGGTCGGGGGATCCATAGGGTGCGTCGCTACCCGCCGCCAGCACCACTCCTTGCTGTAAAAAGCTCTGAGCCCGATACAACCATGGCAGATCATCGGGGTCGACATCGGTACAATACTGATCCCCGCGCTCGGCAATAAAGTGGGGCTGTGTCACGGCAATAAGCCCCAGTTGCGACATTCGCTCGAGCACATGATCATCCGCAATGGAGGCGTGTTCAATGCGATCACCGGGCCGAACCCCAGCCTGGGTAAAGGCTTCCAGTACAAAAAACATCTCCACCCGAGTGACGCAATGCACGGCGACGGCACGTCCCTGCTGGTGCGCCGACAAAATGCGTTGGCTGAAGAGGTCCAGATCGGGTAAATCCACCTCCCGCAGATAGAGTTTCAACGGCCCAAGCTGTAACCATTCCGTTTGCTCTGTACCGCACTCAACCAGCGCCTCGCTGCCCATCACCAACATGCGTTGTAACATCTCTCCCCGGACGTTAGCGGCCTGCAAGGCAGACCAAACCGCCCTGTCGTTATTCACACCGGTATCGGTCACGCCCGTAATGCCATAGCTGGCCAATTCAGCGGAAAGCGTTGTCAGTGATGGCCAGGCACGCTGCAGATGCTCTCCCAGCCAGGCATCGAGATTGTAAAAACGCCCGCTCAAACGCTCCTGGCTATCTCTCTCGGCGCCTTCGGGCAAGGCGTCATTCGCATCAAGAGACAACTGTTCCAGCGCAACAGAATTGAGCACCCACATCATGCCACTGCGATGTTGAATTCGAACCGGCCGATCCGGACATACAGAGTCCAGCCAGTCCCGGTTCAATGGTGAATACACACTGTCGTGAAAACCAAAGCCTCTCAGCCAGCCTGACCCCGGGGCTGCCTGCAGCGCACCACGCAGTTCCTGTTCGCTGTTGACCTCGGGCGGACCACATTGCACTGATGCGCGAGCAGACGCGGTGGCGAATAAATGCAAATGGTGATCCTGCAAACCCGGCAACAGAAGATTACCCTGCGCTTCAACGATAATGTCGTTGTGCTCGGGTTGCAGCACGGCCGCTTTCGCGGCTATCAGGCCATTGGCAAGACGCACATCACAGAGCCCCCCGTCCAGTAATTGGGCTCCACGAATGAAAACCGGCTCCGCCGATGACGAAGTTGTGTTTGATTCCTGTTTCGTCGTCTTTAATCCACTCATGTTCCACTCAATCAACCGGGTGAGGTTTTTGTGCCAAGCTCAGGTACACACTCACGAAAATTCTTTTAGAATGCGGGCCGTGTCTTCGCCCAATGGACCGGCCTGTAAGGTCGGTTGACGAGCCGTTGGCGGTTCGGCAACATAATTGCTGTTGCCGACAGACCGCGACACACAGCCAGCACCGATACAGTAAGACACCACGTCGTAGAGAGAAATGTCCAGCAATTCTCCTCCGCCGTGAATCCAGGAGGCCTGCGCCAAGAGCGCCGCATGCAAGCCGGTTAACGGGTCGGCAATCGCATCCCCGCAAAACACCGGGCCCCCACCGTCGCGCGCCATCAACCAGGACAGACCCGCCGCTACCCCGGCGTCATCGCCATAGGCAATCCAGTCTTTCATGGGGGATCGGCGGCCATAGCCGGTAATGCTCAGCCACACCCTACCCGGCTTGGCCGACAGATAGTCTTTGGCAACAATCCCCATCTGTTCCAATCCGCGGGGACGTGCCGCCTCCAACACAATATCCGCGTGACTGAGCAATTGCCTTAACTGCTTGCGCCCCGGTTCTGTACTCAAGTCCAGGGCCACACTCTCCTTACCGCTGTTCATCAAATGGAAAAATTGCGCCGGCCCCAGTCGAGCCCCATCAGGTCGTTTGCTACTTTCCACTTTGATCACCCTCGCCCCCCCCAGCGACAAGAGACTGGCACACAGCGGTCCGGCCCACAGGGAAGTGAGGTCAACCACTATCGGTGGACGGGTTCTGTTGGGTATAGCAGAAGAATATCGAGTTGCCCGATACCAATGTTGGCTGGGCTTTGGGCTGGCAACAGGCGCTGCCGCCAGCCCCATCATGCGGGCGCGCCGGACCAAAACGGTGGTCTGCTGCTGTGCCACGGCGGTTTCCAGTGAAACCGCATCATCCACCGGCTGTTGTAACCACGCGGTCAACAGTTCCCGGTCGTCCTCACGCGCGAGATTCAGGGCCAGACTGCCATCGGCTGTCTCCAGCAAATGGCAGGCCCCCCCTGCCGACGTTTTACCGTGACGCGTCAGGCTTGAAATCGCCGCCCGTTCACCCAGCAGTCGATGCGCCGAAAAATGGGGGGCATAAGCCGTGGGGTTCAGCGCCGCCAGTGCCAACCAGGCACCACGGGCACAGGCCGCCAGAGGCGCGGGACAAGGGCGCGGCAACTCTTGCGGGTGGCCACTGAGCCACATGGCACCAGACTCAGCCCACAAGTGTTGCGGTGATTGCAGATCAGCAACAGGGTCACAGGCTGCCAGCCCCAGAGAGTCCAGCAAACTTCGTGCATAATGATCAACAAACGACATCAGACTAACTGCCCCGATCCCGTGGTGTGTCCGGTCATTGGGCCGCGGCAACACGCTCTGCGACACTCTCTAGGACATTGGCTACGACATTGGCTACGACAGCTCAATTGATCAAAGTCTGTGCTTCTGGGTGAGGTAATAACCATGTTGCCCCCGAGACAAGTATTCTGACGCCAAGTTGACGGTGCCAATGTCCTGGCCGCAACAGTTATCCGAAGCGCCGATACCGAGGAGACAAACAACTTAATACTGGCTTTCCGGAAGACGCAGGACAATGCCGTCCAGCTTGTCTTCCATCACAATCTGGCAACTCAGGCGACTGTTAGGCTGCGGATCAATCAGTCCGTCCAGGAGATCCTCTTCCAATTCACTGGGCGCGTCAATTTCATCTTGCCACTTTGAGTCCACAAACACATGGCATGTGGCACAGGCACAATCACCACCGCAATCACCGAGGATACCTGAAACCATGTTATCCAGTGCCGCCTGCATCAAATTGGCACCGTTTTCTACTTCTACTTCGGTCTCAGTATCGTTGTGATCGATATAAATTACTTTTGGCATCGCTGCTTAAAACTCCGGCTAATGTTGACTATTTTCGGTTTATTGTTGGCTAATGGGCTCTTTTATAGTCCAGAAACGCTTGTCTCAAATCAGGTCGCGCTTTTGTGTTTTGGCACCTGAACTGGCCCTCCACACTATTGGACAACGTTGTTGAATATAGTATCTCGTGAGCCAAATCTTGTAAACCATGAAGCGTGCAAGGGATCCAACGGGGTGCCGGGAAAGGAATTCAGAAGCGACAGAACGAGCAGGGCTGCAGGGCCATTGAGCGAAGGACAACAGACGTTTTTGACAGGCCGGTTGCCCGGCCTGTGCAGGATCAGACCCGGCCGGTCACCGGAATCAAAGCACCAGTAACGGCTTCTGCCTGACTGCTCAGCAAGAACAGAATGACGTCAGCCAATGCCTGGGGTGACACCCAGGCGGAAAAATCCGCATCGGGCATGTCGTTACGGTTTGGCTGGGTATCAATGATGCTTGGCAAGACCGCATTCACCGTGATGTTCCGGGATTTCACCTCTTCGGCCAACGCTTCAGTAAAACGGGCCACTCCGGATTTGGAGGCCGCGTAGGCTCCCAGTCCCATGTCCGCCTTCACGGCACCGGCGGCACCTATGCTGACAATGCGACCACCGCTTGCCGGAATATGCGCCAAAGCGGCCTTGCTGGCATTCACGGCTGTGCGCACATTCATTTGATAGAGGCGATCCCAGGTGTCAATACTGCCATCGTCTACGGTTTCCCAGGCAAATCCCCCGGCGACGTTGACCAGGCCATCAATGCGGCCGTATTGCTTGGCGATAGCGGCAAATGCCGCCTCGGTAGCAGCCGCATCCCCCAAATCCAGCGCCGGGGTCGCTTCAACGCCAGCCGCCGGTTCACCATCCACACAGTCAACACAGATTGTCGTCGCACCGGTAGCCACCGCTGCAGATGACACGGCGCGGCCCAGAGTGCCCAAAGCACCCGTCACCACGATAACTTTATCTTTTAATTCCATGAGTACACCTTAAATCGTTTAGAGCCTTCGTTTTGTATCAGTTTGATCGGATTATTTCGCAATGGCTTCAGGAGCACCGAGATAGCGGTCCAGCTCCTGATGCATATTTAGAATCATCACTTCATGATGTTTCGCCAGATAAATTTGACGATAACCGTTGGAGTGCAACCCCCGCTGAATGCGCGGAACATTGGCGAAATCCTGACGGGGGATCAATAACAGTTGCTCCGGATCATTATAATCCGTGACATGTTGAACTTCCGCGCGAGGAATCTCAGCCAGTTTGGGGTAGGTAGTGGTGGAGAAGATTTCAAAAATACAGCTGTCCGGGCTGTCGCCATTGGGACGAATACGATAGATCATCACATTGCCCAGATTTGGCAAGATCAACAGATTGGGGAAGACAAACACTTCTCCGCCCCACATCGCCGCGTTCTCTGGCGTCGGTGCCGGCATGGGCCGCTCTTCGGCAGCCGCTTTGGCGTAGATTGCCTTGATAAATTCAGCGCCGTAACTGGAGCCTTCTGGCAGGGGTTTACCACGCAGACTGGTGGCAACATCGACGTCGCCCTGCAGCACCATGGCATCCATTTCGTGAACCAGATGCTGCATGTGCTCGATCATGAATTCGAGACGTTCTTCTCCGGCGTTGGCATCGGTACTGGACATGGGTTTTTCACCCGCGTAGAAGCGGCCGTGGCCACCCTCCAGACCCTCATAGATGACGTGCTCATGCTGTAAAGGCGCGCCCGGAGTATGCACATCCTCGTACACCACCTTGGCGCCCACCGGGTCCAGCTGCGGATGGGTTGCTGGCACGTGATAGGTTTCAAAGAAAGCTTCCTGAGCCACTTTCCAGTTCGCTGGGCCTTCCATACGGCGCCACCAGTAGTGGTGCATATCACTGAGCCCCAGGCCTTCAATATATTTCGCCACCGGGGCAATGTATTCCTCAAATGACTGCGGCTCTTTAGCAAAACTGATGAACACAAAGCCGGCAAACACTTCACAGTGAACTTCACGCAGCTTGACATCACTGGCCAGCAGGTTGCCGTCTTTAAACTCCTGCTGCTCCATAATAAATTTGTTCTGCCCTTCAAGGTCCCACTTCCAACCGTGAAAAGGACACATAATCTGGTCTTTTTCAAAATGCCCGCAGCCTTCCGACAGCGTCGTGCCACGGTGAGGGCAAGCATTGTAATACGCTTTTACGGTGTCTTCCCCCACACGCACCAGCATGGCCGACTGCTTGCCAATGTCGTAGGTGGTGTAATCCCCCTTATTGGGAATTTCGTCCAGGCGCGCAGCAAACTGCCAAGTCTGGTACCACAACTTTTCGTATTCCAGCTTGGTAAATTGAGGATCGGTGTAACGCCCGGTCCGAATTGCATGAGACAGCGTACGCCAGCTTTCAGGCCACTCGCTGGTCTCATTGGTATTTGCTAAACTCATATTTCCACTCTCTACAACTGCATGCATATCTATAATTATTTCTACATACATAACTGCATTTATAGCTATCTTGCTGGCTACAAATTACCGCTAGATAATTTCACCAGGATCCAAACCTGTATGTTGCTTGTTATTGTAGTTTTTCTATGTAAAAGCTTTAGAGCCTGAAAGAGGCGGGAGACTAACCACTTAGAAATTTAGACATCTCCAACGGCTTTGAACTGACAAATGGTAAAGTTAAAACGGATAAGAAAAGAGCGGGCTTAAGCCCGCTCTTTTAATCAAACAATCTCGCCAATCTCAGTCCCTACAGGGTAGGTTTCACCGGCGGCTTGTTTGTGAACCAGCTTACCGGCTGCTGGAGCTTCGATTTCCTGTACAGACTTATCGGTTTCTAGACAGTAGATAGGCTGTCCTTCTTCAACGTTTGCACCATCGTCTACCAGCCATTCAGCCAGAGTGCCTTCAGTGCTGGACATCTGCAGCTTTGGTATGGTCAATGAAGTCGACATGTATATCCCCTTACTTTATTTAAACATTTCGCGAACCCGCGCAACGATGCTGGCTACGTTAGGCACCTGAGCAGTTTCAATGGTTTTAGAATACGCGATAGGAGCATAAGCCGCACCAAAGCGTGAAGCCGGAGCTTTCAGTTTCGTGAACAGCTCCTCGTTGATGGTACTGGCAATCTCGGACCCCAGACCACAGAATTCAACGGCAGCGTGTACAACCAGAGCACGACCGGTTTTCTCAACGGACCCGAGAATACGATCATAATCCAGCGGCAACAAAGTACGCAGATCCAAAACTTCGGCGTTGATACCTTCTTTGGCCAACTCTTCAGCCGCCTGCAGACACTGCATGACCTGCCAACCGTAAGTCACCAAGGTAATATCGGTACCTTCACGCTTCACTTTGGCCACACCCAGAGGAATGCGGTAATCACCTACCGGCACTTCTTCCTTGAGGGCGTAGGTCAGCATCATGGATTCCATCTGAATACACGGATCGTCGTCGAAGATACAGCTCATCAGCAAGCCTTTGGCTTCTGTTGGCGTACTTGGGTACACAATCTTCAGGCCTGGTTGATGCAACAACAGAGCTTCTGTGGACTGGGAATGCTGAGCACCAAAGCCGCCAATACCGCCACCGGCGATCATGCGCACGGTCATGGGCACGTGGGTGGTCGCCCCGGACATATAACGCTGCTTGGCCGCGTGGTTGGTGATTTGATCCATACACACACCAACGAAGTCAGCGAACATGATTTCAGCCACCGGGCGCATGCCAACCAGGGCAGACCCCGTGGCGGCTCCGATAATAGCCTGCTCAGCAATGGGCGTCGGACGGATACGCTCACCCCACTTGCTTTGCATGCCTTTGAAACACTTAAACACGCCGCCGGGATCATCACCGATGTCTTCACCCAGACAGTAGACATTCTCGTCAGCCTGCATGGACAGGTCGAGGGCGTCCTGAACGGCTTCGAACATGGCCATGGTTTTGGTTTCACCGGTGTACTCAGGCTCGGCGTCACGTTTCACACGCTGGCCACGCTTGGGAACGGTATCGGGATCGCCGTAGACGTCCAACAGCATTTCGTCTTCGCCGGTCACTTCACTGCTCATGGCCCATTCGATGGCCTCGGCAACTTCAGCAACGGCGGCGCTGTCGATGTCATCCAGCTCTTCTGCAGTGCAGATGCCGGCATCGATCAAACGCTGACGAGTGGCCGGTACCGGCCAGTCCGCTTTCGCTTCCTGCAACTCCTCACCTTTGAGCAAATGGCTCCAGCCCACACCCGCGTGAGGCCCAAGGCGCAAAGTCATGGCCTCAACAAACACAGGGCCATTGCCGCTGCGCACGCTGTCGATGATTTCTTTCATACCATTGTGGAATTCAACCGGGTCGTTACCGTTGAGCCTGACACCCCGAAAGCCCAGCGCTTCAGCACGATCGGTAAAGTTTTTACTGGCGGTATACTCGGGGATTGGCGTGTACTCGCCGATCAGGTTGTTCTGGCACATAAAGATAACCGGCAGTTTCCACACGCCAGCCAGGTTCATGGCTTCGTGTACCGCACCGATACTGGTCGCGCCATCACCGAAGTTCACAATGGTGACCTTGTCGGTACCGCGCATTTTTTCAGCCAAAGCCAGGCCGTTGGCAATCGGCGCGCCTGCACCCACAATCGCCGTAGTCAGCATAGAGCCGGAACTGGGATCGGAAATGTGAGGGGAACCACCTTTGCCCTTGTTCACGCCACCTTCACGGCCCAGTGCCTCGGCAAACAACCCTTTCAAAGGGACGCCCTTGGCAACCTGATCGTGGATGCCCCGGTAAATGGTCACCATGTGGTCTTCGCTGCTGATCAGAGGAGCGATAGACGCAGGAATAGCCTCCTGTCCGGTCATGGGCCAGTAGGTAAACATAAACTTACCGCTGGACAGACCTGCCTGGATGCCTTTATCCACCTCGCGGATGCGAGACATCTGGCGGTAAATCTCCTTGAGCGTACCTGGATCTATTGACTTGATGTCAGTTGACATTGATTTGTTCCTCTCGATTCAAACTTCTCAACAACCTTCATTATTTTTAACGCGTTCAACCTAAACACTTTCTACGGGCATCTAACGTCAGGAACCAGCCACCATTTTGATCAACATTCATATGCAGGGCCAATGGTGGCGGTTTTCAGAACATCTGTGTCCACGTCAAGCTGAGCCGAAATGAAAAATGACCCAGGGATCATAATTTAAGGCAACTTGACTGAACTGAGGAATGAATTCCGTTTGTTTTTGTGTGAAAGTTATTATACAACACCGCTGTACATTATCAATAGTTGTCAGAGGGCGCAACTTCTATAAGCGTTGTATTAATAGATATCTGGCGAATAAGAATAAGTCGCCCGCAGGCGGATAAAAACAGAAAAAAGTGTTCGCTTTGGCCAGAATGGCCGGTGATTACTATTAATGCTTACCGCCTTTGATGAGGAACAATGCCGGCTTGGCAGGGGGTCTGGAGCCTCCCATTGCGTCATCAGGGACATCACCATCAGACATCTCCGCCTCCCCGCGCACATCATCGGCAACCGCCAAGCTGAGACTTTGTAAAGTAGCCGCCACCCAATCGGGCTTTGTCATCATCAGGTCATGGCCGGAATCTATTTCCCAAAAACGGCCAACCTGAAGCTCCTCCAGAATTTGTTGATATTCCTCTTTGACATTGGCGCTACAGACAATAAAGGACTGGGGAATCTGGCGCATGGCGTCTTCATTGGCCAGCTCCAGCTTTTGTTCAAAGCACTTCCAGGGGTGGGGGGTTAATTTGGGCCGGATCCACTCCATCAGCTGCGGGTCGGCCGTACGATACAGCTTGAGCAACTCCTCACTCGGCCACAAAACCAGCTCGACCCCGTCCACCACCTGCCCTTGTTTCCGTAACGACAGCAAAGAGTCGCCCGTGATATCCAGCAACGACTGGCCATTTCTCGGATAGGCCGCTTCCAGATAAACCACATTGGCGATCCGCGATGCAATACGATCTGCCACACCGGTGATGACCATACCGCCATAGCGATTGCCCACTAAAATCACATCGTTCAGGTCTTCAAATTCAATCACCTTCACGATGTCTTCAATGTGCAGCTTGAGATCCACTCTGGCACTGAGCAAGTGTGCCCGCTCCCCAAGCCCCGTGAGAGTGGGTGTAAACACCTCATGCCCCTGCTCGCGCAACCGCTTGGCCACAAAACGATAACACCAACCTCCCTGCCCACCGCCATGCACCAGCACATAAGTTGCCATAAGCCACCCTCAAGCATTCACTGTCAACAATGTTTAGCTTGTCACACATCACGGAATCTTGCACGTCAGGCCCTACCAACCACAGCTCTTCACTGCTGAATCCACTGCCTGAGGAGCCCCCTCTGGCCTGCGGCTGATACGAGTGCCAGGAGCGGAAAGGCTAGCCGGATTCACCCGCCAGACTTATTTCCTGCAACACGTTCGCCACCCATGCAGGTTCAGTAATCATCAGGTCGTGCCCGGTATCGATTTCCCAAAAGCGTCCCTGGCACAGGCCCTGCAGAGCCTCGCGATACTCATCCTGCATATTGGCCGAACAGGCGATAAACGACTGCGGTAACTGACGCATGGCCGCCTCATTCACCAATTCAAGCTTCTGGGTGAAGCACGCCCAGGGGTGTGGTGACAGCTTCGGCTTCATCCAGTCGATCAATGCCGGGTCCGTCACCCCATAATAATCGTCATCGGTCATAGGGTAACTGCCGGGGAAGAGCACCAGCTCAACACCGTCCACCACCCGCTTGTCATTATGAGCTGCAGACATCATCTCTGGAGCCACATCGGCCAGCGATTGTCCGTTCATGGGGTAAGCCGCGTCCAGATAGACAACATTGCCGATGCGGTCTGTCGCCCGATCGGCCACACCGGTAATCACCATACCGCCATAACTGTGCCCCACCAGAATGACATCCGTTAACTCTTCATAGTTAAGGAGGTTCACAATATCGGTGATGTGCAGGTTGAGATCCACCGCCGGACTCAACAGGTGTGAGCGATCAGACAGGCCGGTCAGGGTGGGAGTATAGACATCGTGGCCTTTCTCGCGCAGCCACCTGGCCACAAAACGATAACACCAACCGCCATGCCCGCCACCGTGTACCAATACATACGTTGCCATACTTTTCAACTCCCTTTTTGCGTTTATTATTCATTGTGTTTACCACGGGACTTTTTATCCCGCTTCCCCACCGCTGCCTGCGCATTGGAATGCCGGCGTTCCTGCTGATGACTTTATTTAGATTTTTTATTAAAACACTTTATACATTTTTAAATATGGATCACGATCTTGCCAAAGTGTCGACCACTCTGCAGATGCCGTAAAGCTTCCGGTAATTCTTCAAATCGGTAACACCGGTCAATCACGGGCTTGAGCTTGTGAAAATCGATCGCCCGATTCATCATTTCGAAGTCATCACGGCTGCCCACCCGCACCGGCGTAATGTCAACACTGGAGGAAAACAGCGAGGAAATGGCATTGGGCCAGCCGCTGATTAACCCCACCGGAGCCACACGTCCACCCACACGGGTCGAGGCAATGGATCGGTCAATGGTTTCTGCCCCGCCAATATCGACCGCTAGATCGACACCCTTGCCATCGGTTAATTCCCGTACCACGTTATTCCACTCACTGACCTTGCGGTAGTTAATCACCTCATCAGCTCCCAACTGCTTCAATTTTTGACAGCGGTCTTCACTGGACGATATGGCAATCACTCTGGCCCCGAAAAGTTTGGCAAACTGCAATGCCAGTGTGGACACACCTCCGCCCCCCTGTAATAACACCGACATCCCCGGCATTAACGGTGCCGGACCACACAATGCATGCCAGGCAGTCACACCGGCACAGGGCAAAGTTGCCCCCTCTTCAAAACTTAAGTGCTCCGGCAGCTGCACCACTTCACTATGGTGCACCACCATTTCTTCTTGCATCACACCCTGTAAGGGGCAACAGCGAGTCATCATACTTGTCGTGTCACGCCAGGGACCACCCAACCAACCGGCATTAAACGTCAATGCCACGGCATCACCCACCTGTATGCCCTGAACATCGGCGGCAACCTCAATAATTTCCCCCGCACCATCGGAACAAGCAATTAACCCGCCTCCGGGGGAGCGGAGCTGTCCACTCAACGCCATAAAATCGCGGTAATTCACCGACGCGGCTCGCATGGCTACACGTACCTGACCAGAGGCCAGCGGTCCAGGAGGATCCATGTGTTCCAGCTGTAAAGAATCAATACCCTGTAATGTCTGTGTGCGAAATACTTTCATGGGCTTACAGAAATTCCGATTGGGTTAGTGTTGATGTACCGTTTGCTGTTGGTGCAAAAATGTCTGCACAGATTGGGCGCACGCCTGTGGATCTTCCAGATGAATCAAGTGGCCGAGCTCCGGAAAATCAATCCGTTGAATATTCTCCACACACGCGCTCAACAAGTCCGCAATCACCTGAAAATCCGACAGATCACAACCACCGCTCAGCAATAAGGTAGGCCGCTTCAACTCAAGCAGACGATCCACGTCTGGCAAGGACGGCTGTTCGAAGTTTTGCAACCATTCTTGTCCAGAGTATCGCATAATGCTGTCATACAGATCATCGGCCGCATCACTGGCACGAGTGCTGAAAAACAATGGGTGTGAATAAAATAACTGTCGCGCGCGATCCATCTTGCCCGCTCTGGCCGTTGCCACGATTTTTGCCCACTGCCGCTGCCAGACTTCAGACCATTCCCAGCCCATCAGACCGGGACTGATCAATACCAGTGATCTCACCCGTTGCGGGTGATTCAAGGCAAAATTGAGGGCAACACTTCCCCCCATCGACACACCGACCAGATCGCATTGCAAAATCGCCAGCGAATCCAGCAGAGCCAAAAGGTCATCGCTGTGTCGGAAGGGGATTGAGTCAGGACACGGTGTTCGGCCAAAACCTCTCAAGTCATAACGCAATGCAGCCAAGTCAGGATCGAGATATGAAAACACTCTATCCCAGGTGTGGAGATCGCCACCAAAACCATGAATAAAAAGGGTACGAGGTGTTTCTCCTCGCTGCAGAGCATAGAAGTTAAGACCTGCAGCCGGCACCATCACCGGCGTATTCGTAATCGCGTCGCCGTTGAGGGAAGACACATCAGTTGCGCCAGGCTCTCAACCGGTTGCCTGCATCACAATTGATCACATCACAATTGATAAAGCGGCCTTCTTCAGAAGCCAGAAAAACAGCGAGATTGGCAATGTCTTCCGCTGTACCATGAATATCACTCAACTGCATACCCTGCACCCGAGCGTAGGTTTCTGCCGTTAATCCCTCTTTGTTTGCAGGGGTTTCCATAATGCCCGGCGCAATCGCATTGACACGAATACCTTCGGCAGAAAACACATTCGCCATACCGTAGGTCATTGAGTTGAGCGCGGCTTTGGTGACACCGTAAACTGTTGCCGGTGCGTAGCTGGCCATGGACGACTGGTTGAGGATCAGCCCCTTGGCGTTGCTCAACGAGGAGCGCATAGCCCGAGCCAGTAGCATGGGGGAAACCGTATTGAGCGACAAATATCGCAGCCACTTCTCCTGGTTCATATCGTCAACCATTTTGGTGACTTCGCCGTAGGCGGCACCAGCGTTGTTATAGAGGACATCAATTTTATCGTGTTTGGCGCAAATTTCTTTGGCGAAAGCTTCGATTTCGCTCTCGTCCATAATGTCGAATACGTGGGTTGAACAAGTACTGCCCGCCTCTTCAACCAGCGCTGCAGACTCCTTAAGCCCTTCTTCATTGATGTCCGTCAACACCAGGTGTGCCCCCTCGCGGGCAAATAAAACGGCACTGGTTTGACCCAGGCCACCACCGGCGCCGGTAATCACCACCACCTTGTTGTCAAAACGTTTGCTCATGCTTAAGCTCTCCTGTTTTTATCTACCTGTCTAAAACAGGTACTTCAATTTGAGCTAAAGTCTGGCACAAGTAAACGGCTCGAATCCAGACATCTATCCAGCAATAGTGTTGCATTCCAGCCATTGGAGTTGTCCCTGCAAGCCAACCACCGTGTGAAAAGCCTCTAAAACTCACGACTTGCCAATCCAACTCCCTTAGACCTCATGTTCCTAAACACCGTTCGCTCACATTACGCAGCCATAAATTAGGTTCATCGCACTTTACCGGGAAACGCTGCTTTGATCTTCAGGAAGAAGTAATCGTTATCCCGGTATCCATACGCCATCCTTTTAATCACTTTAATCTTGTTGTTCATGCCTTCTAACAC
>NZ_JAAONZ010000036.1 GCF_011602365.1 Pseudomaricurvus hydrocarbonicus | reverse complement strand
CCCCGGTGTTCCCGAAGCAGGAGGCGCATTATACGCAATCCGTTAAGCTTGGCAAGTTCTTTTTTTGTTTAGTTTTAACAACTTAGCCGCCAAAACTTCACTTTCAAAAACCTGCTGAAGTACGCTTTAAAAAAGCTCTTGCACTTCAGCTTACCTCTCAACAACCTGGCTTCGAATCACTCGCTGCTCGTCGTTGAGAGCGGCGCATTATACGGAGCGCCAACCAGTTAGCAAGTGAAATATTAAACTTTAATTTCAAACTCGACTAACTCTCAAAAAAGCACTGCAACCTATTGATTCTTAGTACTTTCAGGCCCTCGGCAATCAAGGGAGGCGCATTATGCTGATCCACCACCATGTGGTCAACTGGAATTTGAATCTTTTAAGGGGAAAACCCCGTATGGAAAAACCAGAGAGGTCCGCAGACAAGTTTCCTTACGGGCATCTTTAACTATAGACAAGAAGGAAAAGACTTCAAGAAAGGATCACCACTTTCACACACCGGAACCCGCCCTACAAAAAAGGGCGCTATGCGCCCTCTTTCAATGCCATCACCGCGCCCGCTCACAACCAAGCGAAGGCGCGACAGGCGCTTAGCTCCCTTTCTTTCGGAGAGACCAAACCCACATAGCCAAACCCGAGGCCGCATACAGCCCAAACAAGCCCAACAAGATTCTTGGCGGATCGATGGCAACAACCCCAAACGCCAACACCACCAGCAAAATCATGAAAAATGGCACCCGGCCACGAAAGTCGAGCTCTTTGAAGCTGCTGTACTTGACGTTGGACACCATCAGCAAGCCCATCAGTGCGGTCACGATACCCGCAACGATCGAGGGGCGCCCCGCCATGTCGACATCAAATCCGGCCCACACCATACCCGCAATGACTGCCGCTGCTGCCGGGCTCGCCAGGCCGATAAAATAACGCTTATCCACCTCCCCGACCTGGGTGTTAAAGCGCGCCAACCTTAAAGCCGCTCCGGCCACATACACAAACGCAACGCCTACGCCAAACTTCCCAAGATCCACCAGAGCCCAGGAGTACACCACCAAAGCCGGGGCAACCCCAAAGGAAACCATATCCGACAAGCTGTCGTACTGGACACCAAACTCGCTGGTGGTATTGGTCATGCGGGCCACCCGACCATCCAGACCATCAAAAATCATGGCCGCCAGAATCGCCAGGGCTGAAAATTCAAAGTTACCCTGCATGGCGGCCATGATGGCGTAAAAGCCACTGAACAGCGCCGCCGTGGTAAAGAGATTGGGCAACAAATAGATGCCTCGACGACGCACCTTTTTGCCGTTTTCATTGACCTCTTCGAAATGCTCATCAATGGGCAAATCGATAGGCAAGATGCTCTCATCCCGGGCTGCATCGTCCGAAGCACTGTCCACTGAGGCACCTTCACCCCGAACACTCTCATCGCGGAGGCCCTTATCCTGCTGATCATGAGGACGGGCAGATTGTTCATCATCTTTAGGGGTCTGATCTTTCATTAGAGCCTTTTATACACAAATATTGAAAGGAGGCCATGATACTGGTTCTTAGCCCCGGTAGAAAGGATTGCAGTTCTCACAAAAAAGACCTCAAAACCTCACCCCCAGAACCCAAAAACGCGGCCGAAGCCGCGTTTTGTCAATCACATCAGAGAGCCTGAACTTAGTTTTTGCTCTTATCGATGATCTTGTTCGCCTCAATCCAGGGCATCATGGAACGCAGCTGCGCGCCCACTTGCTCGATTGGGTGTGCCGCGTTGTTACGACGGTTCGCAGTCATTGAAGGGTAGTTGGTCTGACCTTCAGTGATGAACATCTTGGCGTACTCACCATCCTGAATGCGTTTCAGAGCGTTGCGCATAGCCCAACGAGACTCTTCGTTGATAACCTCAGGACCCGTCACATACTCACCGTACTCCGCATTGTTGGAGATGGAGTAGTTCATGTTGGCGATGCCGCCTTCGTACATCAGGTCAACAATCAGCTTCAGCTCATGCAGACACTCGAAGTAAGCCATTTCTGGCGCGTAACCCGCTTCAGTCAGGGTCTCGAAACCGGCTTTAACCAGCTCAACACAACCACCACACAGTACCGCTTGCTCACCAAACAGGTCAGTTTCGGTCTCATCTTTGAAAGTGGTTTCGATGATGCCGGAACGTCCGCCACCCACGCCAGAAGCGTAAGACAGAGCCACTTCTTTGGCAGAGCCGGAAGCGTCCTGGTAAATAGCGATCAGATCAGGAATACCGCCGCCGTTAACAAACTCGTTACGAACGGTGTGACCTGGCGCCTTAGGAGCGATCATGATGACGTCCAGATCAGCACGAGGAACAACCTGATTGTAGTGAATCGCAAAACCGTGAGCAAAAGCCAGGGTAGCGCCCTGCTTGATGTTTGGCTCAATTTCTTCGTTGTACAGCTTGCTCTGGAACTCGTCCGGAGTCAGGATCATAACAACGTCAGCGGCCGCAACGGCAGTAGGCACATCGGCAACTTTCAGACCGTGAGCTTCGGCTTTCGCCACAGAAGCAGAACCTGCACGCAGGCCAACGGTCACATCAACGCCAGAATCTTTCAGGTTACAAGCGTGAGCGTGCCCCTGTGAACCGTAACCAATAACAGCAACTTTCTTGCCCTGGATAATGGACAGATCGCAGTCCTTATCGTAATAAACTTTCATCATTCACCTCTTAACAGAAGAAAACCTTCATCAACGAAGGCATAAATTCAGCAAATACATGAAGCCGGCTGACCATCCGATCAAAACCCGCCTCAGGAAATCATTCACCTCAGGCATGTATTGGGGCTCACCCCAAAACCTGACATTCGAACCATCGCGCCAGCGCAGACCTCAGACGAAACCGCGCTTTATTGAGGCTCGCGCAAGAGACCAGACCCAGTGGGGACAATGATTCATTGGACGCGCATTCTAAGAGATAGCTTTCGTTGCGTAAAATGATATATTTGCAACACCACGTTTACATTTTTGCAACACCACTAAAAACACAACCGCTCAAACACCGCCCAAGACCCGCCTATGGGTACTCGTTTATGGATGCTCGTTTATGGACACTCGCTCACTGACTCTGTTCCTGAACCTGTCAGAAACCCTGCACTTTGGTCGCACCAGCGAAGAGTTGCACATCAGCGCCTCTGCGCTCAGCCGCAGCATCAAGCAGCTGGAAGAAAATTTAGGCGTCACCCTGTTTGAGAGAGACAACCGCCGGGTGGCCCTGACCCAGGAAGGCAAACTGTTTCAGACCTATGCGCGCGACACCCTGCAGCAGTGGGATGCCTTTCGCGAATCGCTGATGCAGGAAAGCCACGACCTGAAAGGCGAGATCAGCATCTATTGCTCCGTCACCGCCAGCTACAGCTTCCTGTATGACATCCTCAGTGACTTTCGACAACGCCACCCGCGCATCGAGCTGAAGCTGCACACCGGCGATCCCGCCCCGGCCATCAACCGGGTCCTGAACGGCCAGGAGGACATTGCCATCGCCGCCCGACCCGACAAGCTGCCGGACAATCTGGCCTTCCGCCGGGTCGCAGTGTCACCGCTGGTGCTGATTGCCCCCCGGGAAGCGAGTGACAACTTACTTACCAGCACGCCCAGCAATGCCGAGGAGTGGGCCAATACGCCGATGATTTTGTCCGAAGAAGGGATCGCCCGGGAGCGGGTCGACGGCTGGTTCAAGCGCATGAAAGTGTCGCCCCGAATTTACGCCCAGGTGGCCGGCCACGAGGCCATGGTGAGCATGGTGAGCCTCGGATTTGGCATCGGAGTCGTCCCACAGATTGTGCTGGAAAACAGCCCTCTGGCCGATCGCGTCAAAATCCTGTCGCTGCCGAATGAATTGGGGCAGTACGATGTCGGCCTGTGTACCCTCAAAAAACGCCTGAAGAGTCCCATTATCAACGCTTTCTGGGGCAGCTAACGGGTATTCGACGGGGCGCAAGCCGTGAAGTCCCACATCCAACCTACTAGAAATCCCACATCCAACCTACTAATTAGCGCCCCGGCACGATAAAATCGCGCACCATATTTAGCGTGTCCAAACATACGCGCGCCCTGCACACCATAAGTCCGGTTTAGATTACAGGTTCAGGCTATGACTATACTTGGCCACGGTACAGAACTGGACTTGGCCCACGGTACAGAACTGACCGCGGCTCAGGATGCAGCTGACGCCAACTAAAGCGACACGCTTGTTAATCAGGCACGTTTTGAATTAGACATTTTTTAAATCAAAAGCCCCATACAGATACCCCAATTGAGTCCCTATGAATATTCGCGAACTGCTGAACCAAAAAGTCCAACAGGCCATGCAAGCAGCCGGCATTCCCGCCGACTACAGTGCACACCTTGCCCCGTCCAAAAAAGCGGGCTTTGGTGACTATCAGGCCAATGGCGCCATGGCCGCCGCCAAGGCCATGAAAACCAACCCTCGCGAACTGGCTCAGACTATTCTCGACAACCTCGACCTGGACGGCATTGCCGAAAAAACCGAAATTGCCGGCCCCGGATTCATCAACATCCACCTGGCCGACAACTGGCTGGCGCAACAGACCGCCACCCTGCTCAATGACCCTCAACTGGGACAGGAAAAGGTGGCGGCGCCTCAAACCGTGGTGGTGGACTACTCCTCCCCCAACCTGGCCAAAGAAATGCACGTCGGTCACCTGCGTTCCAGCATCATCGGCGACGCTCTGGTACGCGCCCTGGAGTTTCAGGGGCACCGCGTGATCCGCCAGAACCACGTGGGCGACTGGGGCACCCAGTTCGGCATGTTGATTGCTGAACTGGAAGACCAGATTGAAGATGGCGAAGCCGCTGAATTCGCCCTCAAGGATCTGGAAGGTTTCTACCAGCAATCCAAAAAACACTTTGATGAAGACGAAGACTTCGCCAAGCGCGCCCGCGATTACGTGGTCAAACTGCAGTCGGGCGATGAGCGGGTGCTGGGCTTGTGGGAAAAATTCAAGCGCGTCTCCCTGCACCACAGTGAAGAAATTTATGAACAACTGAACGTCACCCTGAAAGAGGAAGACGTACGCGGTGAGAGCGCTTACAACGACGACCTGCCGAAAGTGGTCGCCGCACTGAAAAAGCAAGGTCTGGCCGTCGAAGACCAGGGCGCTCAAGTGGTGTTCCTGGAAGAGCTGGCCGACAAAGAAGGCAACCCCAGCCCGGTCATCATCCAGAAGCAAGGCGGTGGCTACCTGTACGCCACGTCCGATCTGGCCGCCCTGCGCTACCGCACCCAGTCGCTGCAAGCTGACCGCATCCTCTACTTTATCGATGCCCGTCAGTCGCTGCACATGAACCAGGTGTTCACCCTCGCCCGCAAGGCCAAGTTTGTGCCTGACAATGTGAGCCTTGAGCACCACGCCTTCGGCACCATGATGGGCCCCGACGGCAAGCCGTTCAAAACCCGCACGGGCGGCACCGTGAAACTGGCCAGCCTGCTGGATGAAGCCGTCGAGCGCGCCGCCGCCCTCATCGCCGCAAAAGACCCGGGCTTAAGCGAAGAAGAAAAAGTCGAGGTCGCACAGAAAGTCGGTATTGGCGCGGTGAAGTACGCCGACCTGTCAAAAACCCGCACCAACGACTACATCTTCAACTGGGATGCCATGCTCAGCTTTGAAGGCAACACGGCCCCTTACTTGCAGTACGCCTACACCCGGATTCAAAGTATTTTCCGCAAAGCCGGTGTCAAACCCACCGACCTGGCTGCCGACATCAACATCGGCACCGAAGCGGAAAAAGCCCTGGCCCTCAAACTGCTGCAATTCCCGGAAGTGCTGGATCAGGTAACCCGCGAAGCTTACCCTCACGTACTGTGTACCTACCTGTACGACGTGGCCAGCCTGTTCATGAAATTTTACGAAGCCTGCCCGATCCTGAAAAAAGACGTCGATACCGCCACCCGCAACAGCCGTCTGGGCATTGCCCACGTCGCGGCCCAGACCCTCAAGACTGGGTTGGATTTGCTGGGCATTGAGACGATGGAGAAGATGTAAAAAGATAGAGGCGAGTGGCGAGATACGAGATGCGAGGAAAAGAAAAGGGACCAGAGGCGAGGAGCTGGAAAAAGGCAGCAGCCAGCCATACTGACAGCGAGGGCGGATGCTTGGGTTTTATGTTTTCCTCGCACCTCGCCACTCGCATCTCGCATCTGCCCTTCTATGATCACTGATCCATTTTTCTACCTTTGCGCCATTCCCGCCATCCTGCTTTACGGGATGGCGAAGGGTGGCTTTGGTGGCGGTATTGCGGTCATTTCTGTGCCGCTGATGACGCTGGCGATTTCGCCGGTGACCGCGGCGGCGATTCTGTTGCCCATCCTGGTCGCCATGGACTTTGTCGCCATCTGGAGCTTTCGCGGCCAGTGGAGCCGGATCAACATCAAATACACCCTGCCCGGGGCAATTGCCGGGATTGTGGTGGGGGCGTTTACCTTTCGCTACCTCTCTGAAGATGCCATTCGCATCATGATCGGCCTCATCTCTGTGGCCTTCTGCCTCGATTACTGGTTCAAACGCAAAAGCACGGTCAAGCGCGAGCCCAATGCCCTGCGCGGCACCTTCTGGGGCTCGATTGCCGGCTTCACCAGCTTTGGTATCCACGCCGGCGGTCCGCCGATCAGCGTGTACATGCTGCCGCAGCAACTGGAAAAAACCTTGTTGATGGGCACTTTCGCGGTGTTTTTCACGGTGGTGAATCTGGTCAAGGTCATCCCTTACGCCTGGCTGGGGCAATTTGACCACAGCAACCTGATGACCTCGCTGGTGTTGATTCCGTTAGCGCCGATTGGCGTCAGGCTGGGGTTTTACTGCCTGCACAAGGTGAGCGAACAGCTCATCTACCGGTTGTGTTATTTCTTTCTGATGGTGGTTGGAGTGAAATTGCTGTGGGAGGGAGTGGGTAATTTGGTAGTGGCTGGGGGTTAGTTCGTAGTGGCTAGTTACTAGTAGCTAGTGACTAGTGACTAGTGACTAGGAAAAGATTGGAAAGGCTAGCGGCCACCTCAGGGGGCTCTCTTGCTACGTAATTCACTTTGGAGTGGCTAGAAACTAGTAGCTAGTGGCTAGTTTCTAGGAAAAGATTGGAAAGACTAGTGGCCACCCCAGGGTGCTCTCTTGCTGCGCAGTTCACTTTGTAGTTACGAGTTACGAGGAAAAGACTGGAAAGCCCAGACAATGATAAGGGCTGGCACGAGATAAAGAGCTAGGAAATACTTCCAAAAATTTCAGTCTTTTATTTGCCCCTGTCTTTTCCTCGCCTCTAGTTACTAGCCACTAGCTACTGTTTTTTCCTAGCTTCTAGAGACTTTCTTTTCTGCCATATGGCTTAACATAGCGCGTAATAGCAAAAATTAAAATTGCGCCGACGATGACACCGACAGTGTCTACAGCAAAATCTTCCCAATCGAAGGTGCGTTTGGGCAGGTAGAGGTCTTGCCCGATTTCAATGCCGAAGCCCAAGGCGACCAAGGCGCTCAGAATGAAGAGCCAGTGCCAGCGAGGGAAGGCCAAGAGGAAGGTGATGGTGATGCCCGCGAAGGCAATCCCATGCACCCATTTATCAAAATGATCCGTATACTGCGGCAGCGGGTCAGGTCGAAAACCGGCCCAGGCCATCAGCACTAAAGCCAGCAGCGCAAGGCAGCGCCAAATCAGCGTATTGGAAAGCAAAGCACCTACCAACCTCTCACCCCACTGCTATGCTGCATGTTCATCCAGCCTCTGCGTGCAACATGTCGATGCCGCAGAGACAAAGCCGGTCTGACGACTCACCCGTTTGATCAAATTGTACAACATGAGAATTCGCACTGGTGTGACTCAAGTCAGCTGACGGGTGAACAACACTCGTGTCGCCGGCTAGTGGTTAGTTATGAGTTCCTAGTTACTAGTTACTAGTAACTAGGAAAAGACTGGAAAGGCTAGTCAGTGATAAACCCAGGCATGAGTTACGATGCCAGCAAAATCTCACAGCACTTCATTCTTTCTGTTTGCTCTGTCTTTTCCTAGCTTCTAGTTAGTGCCTACTCCTGTCCCTTCCTAGCTTCTAGCTTCTAGCTTCTAGCCACTAGTAACTAGTAACTAGCCACTGCTTTTCCCTAATACGCATTCTTACCAATAAAACCCTTAAAGATGGTCTTAATGATAATTTTAATGTCCCACCACACAGACCAGTGATGTATGTAGTGTAGATCGTGTTCGACGCGTTTTTCCATTTTTTCCAGGGTATCGGTCTCGCCGCGCCAGCCGTTCACTTGTGCCCAGCCGGTGATGCCTGGCTTGATCTTGTGGCGGCGCATGTAGTTTTTCACGATGCCACGGTATTCTTCGTTGTGGGCAATGGCGTGGGGTCTTGGGCCCACAATCGACATACTGCCCTGCAACACATTGATAAACTGTGGCAGTTCGTCCAGCGAGGTTTTGCGCAGGAAAGCCCCGACGCGAGTGATGCGGTTATCGCCTTTGGTGGCCTGCTTGAAGTCGCTGCCGTTTTCCATCACCTTCATGGTGCGGAATTTCCAAACCTTGATCGACTTGCCGTCCAGGCCGTAGCGCTGCTGCTTGAAAATCGCCGGGCCCGGTGAAGTCAGTTTTACCAGCGCTGCAATAAACAGCATTAATGGTGAAATCATGGTGAGGATGATGGAGGCTATTACAATGTCTTCCAGGCGCTTGAGCCAGCCGTTCAAACCGCGCATGGGCTCGCCGATCAAACCGTACGCCGGTAAACCATTGAGGTTAAAGCTGCGGGCGTGCAAATGTTCGAACACATTGAGGTCCGGCACTACGTAAACCGTGGCGGTGGAGTTGGACAACCGAGCCAGAATATCCTGAATGCGTTTTTCGGCGCGCATGGGCAGGGCAATGTAAATGCTGTCGAGCTCGCCAGAGATGGCTTTTTCCACCAGTTCATTGATGGTGCCAATGGCATCGCACTCAATGCTCGAACCGTAAGCCGCACGGCGGCAATCAAAGTCCAGCTCGCGGGACTTGCGACGGTCGTCAAAAAAGCCGTGAATTTTGTAGCCCGCCCAGTGGGCTGATTTCAGCCGGCTGGCCACTTGGAGAGCCAGACTGCCGGTGCCCACAATGGCCGCCGAACGGGAGTTATACCCCATAGACCGCAGCCTGCGCATAGCACTGCGAACGACAACGCGCCAAACCAGCAACATGGACAGAACCGCGATAAACCACTGCGCCACCATCGGCCAGGAAAAGAGTGTGGCTTCAACCGGGCTGAACTGCCCCAACAGACAAATAATGACAAAGCCCATGGTCCAGCATAAAGCGACCTGCTTGGCCTCGGCCCATAAACTTTCGGTGCGGTAGGAGCGATAGATGTCGGTAAAGTCAGCCAGAATCTGGTGTAACAGGCCGCCGAGCAAGCCCGCCATCAAGAAGTCGCTAGTCACCGCCTGGTTATTGAACCAGCCGACGATAACAATGGCTAAAACAATTAACGCCGAGTCTAAACAACGTGACACGAACGCCAGTTGCGACGCATACGGTTTAATCAAACCCTGATTAGTTGACACAAGAGATCCTTCTTGAAACTTTTTTAGCTCTTAGCCCTTAATAACAGGCAATAACAAATCAATTACCAACGCGCAAACGACATCAAATACCCTGAAATAAAGGATACTGAATGGGTCTCTGCACAGTTATTGTTCAGTAAAAGAGTTGTCCCCCAAGACACTCAAAACGCTGATAAGGGCACACACCAAATCGGTACGAAGACCTCAATCTAAAAATTTTGAGCAAGGGGATGGTATCATTAGTGTGACACATGTCTCAACATTTACATGAACCGAGACCCGTACATTTTGATCTATCACAACGGGGAAATTGCAAAAAAACAGCTTTAGAAAAGACGACCACAGCAAAGCGGGTGAAATTACGAACAGCAAAGCCGCGTATCTGTAACAGCAACCCACGTTAAAGCCCCACAAAAGGGCTTGCCCGCACAACAAACGGGCGCAAAACCCTCTTTAAAAGACCAACGATCTAAACCCAAACGCTACTGCGGGGCTTTTTTGAACAAGACACTTTTAGACAGAACCTGCTGGCAATGACGGCGAGCAAACTGCGAGATGTCATTGCTCTGCAGGCTCACACAAAAAGCCGCCTCCATGCCGCGCTGTTCCGCCATCGCAAAGGCCTGACGGGAAAACTTCACAGAAAAAGACAGGGCTTTTTCAAACAGTGCCTGCACGTCACCGCGCTGCGACCAACTCAACTGTGGCCAGGCCCCCAGACCGGCATTCAAGGCGCTCATTACCGACCGACGATCCCAGGGACCATACTGCTGACTCACCGTCATCGCCTGCCAGAATGCTTCATCAAACTGACCCGCCTGAGATTTCAGCAGCGCCAACTCCGACCAGGCATAAGGCCAGTATGGTCGCTCGGCAATCGCCTGCTGATAAAACGCCAAGCCGGTATCCGACACCGCAGGCTCAGCATCCGCCACGAAAAACCGCCAACTGTACAAACGCCCCATCGACTGCAAATAATCCGGGTGACCGGGCGAAAAAGCCAACGCGGTCTCGAGGTACGAACGTGCCGAATGCCACTGCGCCAACGTCAACGGAGCATCCAAACGTCCCCAACGAAGCTCAAGCCGCTTCGCCTGATAGCCATTCAAATCGCCCCACATCGCCGACGCCGAAGACAAGCCCAGCGCGACCAGCACACCGATGGCTACATATTGGACAAACTGCCGAGATAACATTGATTACACTCTTTTAAAAAATCAGATGCGAGATGAGCCCAGATTCGAGATATGAGATATAAGATTCGAGATGAACCCAGATACGAGATAAAAGCAGGTGTAAGAATAGCTTAAATGCTGCAACTGACTTTAATTTGTATCTCGCAAGCTTCTCTCACTCGGATCTCGAATCTGAACTTATCTCGCATCTGCTTTCAAGCCACAAACTGCCCACCCACAATCTTCAATGGATTGTCGTACACCAGCTTGTGCGCTTCTTCCTGGCCCACAATCGCGGCGGCGGCTTCGCGGCCTGCGGTTAAATTGACCGGACGGCGTCCGACATGATGGGCGTCGGAGGCCAATACCGTCACCACACCCATCTCCAATAGTTGTTCGGCCCGCTCCTGGGCCGATTCACCAAACTGACCCACCACCGAACCGGCGGTGACCTGGAACAAGCAGCCCAACTCAATCAGCGGCTTTAAGGTATCCATCTTGCGCATCACATCTTTATTGCGTTCCGGGTGGGCAATCATCGGCATCACATTCTGCTTGATCAGCCAGCTGACAATTTTATCGGTACCGGGCAGGATGTGACTGTGCGGCATTTCCAATAACATCACCTTCTTGCCATCGCGGTTACCCAAGAACGGTATTTCCCGATTGGGCAACATCGATAAAATCTCAGGCCCAATACGAACCTCGCCGGCAAACCCCACCGTTAAGGGAATCTCTGCCGCAGACAACGCCTCACGAAACGCCAACACCGCCTTGTGGATCCCGGGAATAGAATTCTCCCAACGGCCATGATGAATATGCGGCGTCACCACAGAGTGCGTCACTCCGTCGGCAACCGCCTGGCGAGCAAGATCCAGAGCAGCCGACATGTCTTTGGGACCGTCGTCGATTGCAGGGAGAAGGTGGCAGTGGATGTCGATCATAAGGGGCCAGATGCGAGATGACGAGATGACGAGATGCGAGGAAAAGGCAAGATCGAGAAGCTAGGTGACGAGATGCGAGGAAAAGACAAATTCGAGAAGCTAGGTGACGAGATGCGAGGAAAAGACAAATTCGAGAGGCGAGTAGCTAGTCGCGAGATACTGAATAAGACCAGATGCGAGACGCTTGTAGGTGGTAGAGGAAAGTCGTTGGCTTTAATCTTTAACACTTCGAATTAAACCTTTTAACATTTTTGACAATTCACTGGCTTCGGCCAGCCAGCGCTTACCTATTTCATCGGGGATAAAACCCACTGCAATTCCAATATCAGCCTGGGTTTTAAATTCCCCAATTGAGCCTTTTGCTATATCCAGAAACCGTCGCCGCTCTTTACCTGACATCCGCTCACAGCCCTCAGCAATATTACTGGGAACCGATAATGCTGACCGTGTGATTTGATCTTTGAAACCGAAGTCACGGCAGTGTGACAGAGTTTGGTAAACCTGAATCGCTAAAGCTCGACTGCGCTTCCAAACCTCAAGATTTTCATAAAGCATCCATGCTCCTTAAATCCTATCTTCAAATAGACTTAACGTCTCGTCCCTGTATTTAATCTTTTTCTATCTTTTAGATCCTCGAATCTCGAATCTGCTCTTATCTCGCATCTAGGAAGAAGGGGCTGCTTAAGCCGCCTCTTCTTCCGAGGTATACCCATACCCCTGATAATAACCCGCGTAGTACGAACCGTAGTTGCTGGTTTTTTCCACATCGACCTGATTGAGGACAACGCCAGTGATGGTTGCGCCGACTTCTTTCAGGCGGTTGATGCCTTTGGCGGCCAGGGGAGCGGCGGTGTCATCGGCTTTGACTACGTACACCAGGGCGTCGGCGTAGGTGGACAGCACCATGGCGTCGCTCACGGCGTGTGTCGGGGCGGAGTCGATGAGGATACGGTCGTAGCGTTCGCTCAATTTTTGCAGTACCTGGGCAAAGCGTTTGGACGACAACAGTTCCAGTGGGTTGCCCGGCACCACACCGGCGGTGATCACGTCGACGGTGGAGTTTGGCAGTTTGTGTACGCAGTCTTTGAAATCGGCAGTGCCGGCGACCAGATTCGATAAGCCCGGGGCGCTGCGTGGCAAGCCAATGGTTTTGGCCAGGGTTGGGCGGCGCATGTCGGCGTCGATCAACAGCACTTTTTCCATCTGCCCGACCGCTTCGGCCAGGTTCAGCGATACGGTGGATTTGCCTTCGTTGGGTACCGACGAGGTGATCACAGTGATCTTGTGCGGCTCGTCCAGGTTCGACAGCATCAAACCGGTACGGATGGTGCGTATCGCTTCGGCAAAATTACTCTTGCCGTCGGACAAGAAGCCTTCAAAGGCCTGCTCGGATTTGTTCGACTTCACCAGCGGCAAAAAGCCCAGCATCGGCGCACGCAGTTTCTCGTCGACATCATCTGGGGTACGCACGGTGTTGTTGAGCGCGTCCTGCAAGAAGGCCAACATCACACCCAGCATGCCACTGGCCACCATGGCCAGCAACGCAATCAGGGCTTTCTTCGGCTTAACCGGCAAACGTGGCGCCACCGCCGGGTCAATCACCCGCGCGTGGGCCGCCTGCAGGCCACCGGCTTCGTCGGTTTCTTTGGCGCGCTTCATGAACATATCGTACAACTGGCGGTTGGTTTGCACCTCGCGCTCCAGTTCACGCAGCTTGAATTCTTTGCGGTTAATGCCCTGCAAGCGCTTCTTGGCGTCGTCCAGTTGCGCGGCAAAGGTGCGTTCGGTTTGCATCGCGGCCCGGTAATCGGCCTGCAGACCACTGCCCACACGTTGTACCTGGCGCTTCAGTTCACCCAAAGCCTGACTCGACTCCGACATGGCAGCCTTCATTTTCGGGTGTTTGGGGCCGTAACGCTTACTCAGCTCCGCCACCTTGCGCTCGGCCTCGGCCTGCGATTGCTTTAAAGATTGCACCAACGGGTGACGCAAGACGCTGGGGATCGCCATCAACTGGTCGATGGTCGGGCTGCCGCCCAAAGACTGCACTTGTTCGGCGATATTCTGTAATTCGGTCAGGTTGCGGCGGGCCTCTACGTAGCGCTGGGTCAACTGCTCCAGTTCTTCGGCGCCCATGGTTTGCACACCCTGCACATCCACCAGCTCGGCAGATTCACGGTAGTCCTGCAAACGCTCTTCAGAAGCCTGCAAGGTATCGCGCAAATCGCCCAAGCGCTCGCCTAGCCAGTCCGCCGCCTTGCGCGTAGCGCTCAACTTGGCTTCCATGTAGCTCTCGATGAACACATCGGCCAAAGTATTGGTAATGGCGGCCGCCAACTTGGGGTCGGCAGATTCGAAATTGATCTTTACTAACTGGGTATTGCGCACCGGCTCGATACTCAACGCGTCGTTAAACTGGGCGAAAACGTCGTCGAAAATTTCCTGCTCAGTGAGAGGCGCCTCATCGTCGTCCACCGGAATCAACGCACGCAGGCTGAAACCACTCTCACGCTGGCGGGGGTCAAATAACGGGTGGGTATCGAGCTTCAGGCGGCGAATAACCCGTTCAGCCAGATCGCGAGACTTTAAAATCTCAAACTGGGTCAGAAAGTATTCTTTGTTGGTGGTGTTGAGGCCATAAACATCCTCAATGGACAACACCTTGGCCTGCTCGCTTTCGATCAGGACGGTGGTAGAGGCCTTAAACACCGGCGTCATCGAAAACACCACCAGCACGGTCAATAACGTCACCACAAACGATAAGGCAGCTATATTCCATTTGTGCTGCATCAAAACACGCCAGTAATGGCGTAAATCAATCACTTCTTCCTGAAATTCCGGGCGTTGGTCGGCTGACGTTAAATCTTTCATAAAAACTCAAATGTAAAAAAGTTACGAGAGGACGAGATACGAGATACGAGGAAAAAGAGACGAGTTACGGTGACTTTTCTCGAATCTCGGCATCTCGAATCTCGGCATCTGTCTAGAAAAAACTTTGTTCTATGGTAATGCTGTCACCGGGTTGGACCGGGCTGTTCAGCTCTACGCGGCGCGGGGTCGAGGTGGGGTCGTTGTCCGACACCACAAAGATGTTCTTTTTGGACGCCCGTTCGGTAAAGCCCTCAGCCAGAGAGACCGCTTTACGAATGGTCAGGCCGGGCTGAAAGGGAAAGCCGCCGGGCTTTTCGACTTCGCCATTAATGTAGAACTGACGGTATTCCAGAATCGTGACCGACACTTTAGGGTCGATCAGATAGTCACCCAGCAACCCCTGGGTAATCTTGTTTTGCAGCTCACCCACGGTCAGGCCAAGCAGTTGCAGCTCACCCAGAAACGGGTAAGACAGGGTGCCGGCATCGCTCAATTGCGACTCAACAGACAAGTCGTCTTCGCCGTACACCAAAATTCGAATCACATCACCAGACCCCAGCGTATATTCAGACATGCCGCCACCCTGGGCGTACACACTGCCTGAAAACTGAGCCAGCAAAATCACCAGCAGAGCCACAAAACCACGAGCTTGCATAAATTTCATATTATTACCCAGATACGAGATACGAGATACGAGATACGAGCCAAGGAAACTGTTTTTCCTCGCATCTCGCCACTCGCATCTCGCATCTGCTTTTTCTTACATACTTACGTTCAAGTGCATAGCCACTTGGTTGCGCTCATAACTGAAGGCATTTTGAGTAGAGTCTTTCTCGCTGTAAGAGGCTGAAAAGCCCACATCCAACCAACGACGCATGCTGTAATCCACACGCAAGCCGTAAGCGGTCAGCTCGTCTTCACGCTTAACCGCGGCACCCTTGTAGGTTTCGTCGGTAAAGTTGTAGAACAGATTGCTGGTGACGCGGTCAGTCCAGCTGTGCTGCCAGCTCACACCATAGGTTTCGGCATCAATGAAGCTACCGACACCATTGGTTTCACGGGGCTCACGGGCCGTGTTCAGCGAGATCATGGAGTAGGTTTTGGGCGCCCACTGCACTTCGGCCTCCCAGCTGGTGCCGGAGAAGTCTTTGCGATCGGCATCGTCAAAGTCTTTCTTGGCCTGACCGACCTTGATGATACCGGTGGTTTTGGCCGTCGCTTCCCAGGTCACACCCGCCATGTATTTGGTTACGGTGCTGTCCAGGGTATCGAATGAGCCCACAACCGCATCGGGATCGCTGTTGTAGTCAATATCGGTTTGCTTGGCTTCGAGCAATACATCGGTCTTGCCGCCAACGCCCCAGTAGAAGGTTACGCCACCGCTCAGGTCTTCACGATCGCGACCTTTGGTCAGGTCACGGTGATTGGTGTATTCCTTATCGTAGTTGGTGACGTTGAACACCAGGCGACCAGGCGAGGTCTCGCTGCCGTAGACGTACTCGGCGTCCAGGGTGATGTCTTCGTAAGTGTCCGGCTCTTCGATACCATCCGCACCGCTGCCCTGACTGAAACCGGTACCGCGATCTTCATGGCTGTCGTTATAGGTGGCCGTCAGATCCAGCTGATTGCGGTGATTTGGCTCCCAGCTCATCGCGGCCGAGGCGGTATTATCGTTGAAATTGTCGTCGCTGCTGGCCTCATACAGGCCGGCAGAATGCTGATAACCCATCAACACTTCAACAGTCCCCAGATCGGCAGCGGCCTGAATAGAGGGCGCCAACACAGTGACCCAGGATTCTTTCTCGTCTTCTGGCTGAGAAAAAATGTTGTTGTCGTAACGCTGCTCCAGAGTCAACGCCGGCGTCAGCTCAAACGCGCCCGCCTTGATAACTGCAGGCTCCAATGCCTGTACCTGAGATGCGCCCACAGCGGCACACAGCGCCATCATTGATGGTGCGGTAAATTTTTTATACATGGTAAAGCTCCTAATGATATCCCTAAAACACTTCCATTTATTGCCCAAGCCACATCAAACCAATGCAGAACAAAGACAACACCCCCAATTTGAGACGGTGATTCTAGTGAATTATGTGACAGAGGTCACTAGAAAATTGGAACCAATGCAATTAAAAAAAGAGGGTTTATAACCAGAAAAGGGGTCAGAGCCCTTTTTGAGATCTTTATTCGACATTGTGTACTCCACTTTCATTTCTGATAGCCTTAACTTTTCACGATTGGTTTCAAGGATGAAGCTATGCCCAGGAAACGGAGATTCTTTATCGCCGGCGTACCGGCCCATCTTGTTCAGCGCGGCCATTCCCGCCAGCCGGTCTTTTTTGAGTCACAAGATTATGCAACCTATGCCCACTGGCTGAAGGAGGCCGCAATCAAGTACAAGGTGGCTGTTCATGCCTTTGTACTGATGACCAATCACGTGCACTTGCTGGTCACACCCACCACAGAAGCAGCCGCAAGCCAGCTTATGCAATATATCGGTAGACGCTATGTGCCCTATATCAATCATAAATACGGTAAATCCGGGACTATTTGGGAGGGTCGCTTCAAGGCGAGCCTGGTGCAGGACGAGCAATATCTACTGACCGTGATGAGATATATTGAACTGAACCCGGTAAGGGCAGGCATGGCAGAGCTGCCAGGGCACTATCGCTGGTCAAGCTTTGCCCATAACGCCGGATTGCGCAGCATTTCATTTGTCTCGCCACACCCGATTTATATGGCCCTGGGAGAAGGCTCTGCATCAACCGCAGCGACAGCTTACACAGAGCTATTTAGAGGATCGATCGCAACCGAAGACGTGAACAGGATCTATGAATCCTGGACCACGGGGACACCGCTGGGTAGCGATTATTTTAAACAGCGAGTAGAAGCCCAGCTGGGGTGCAAAGTGGGACATGCCCGTCGAGGCCGACCGGTTAAGAGTGAAAAAGGGCTCTGACCCACTGCTGTCCCAGTTATTTTCATGTTTTAAGAAGCTCCATCTGATACCCCTCTTGAATCGGGATGTCAGTTGGTGCAATTAAGTCTCGCAGGCTCTTCTTGGAGAA
>NZ_JAAONZ010000035.1 GCF_011602365.1 Pseudomaricurvus hydrocarbonicus | reverse complement strand
CCCCCAATTCCTTGGCGACCTGCGCCTGGGTAACTCCTGGCTTTTCGGAGCGTTTGACGGCTTCTCTACGAAACTCTTCGGTATAAGCCTGATTTCTTTTACGTGCCATTGGGACACCTCCATATAGCTGAATATAACTATAGAAGGTGTCTACTGTTCGTGGGTAACTCTGAGGTATAACGCCGCTTTCAGCGGCTTGTCCGCTGCAAAGCTTTGTTAAATTTGTGGCAGAACTTTATATGTGATACCAACGCAATCATCCACATCACCACATCTATGCCAATTCTTCTTGGAAACGACTTTACAATAAATTGTAAAATCTACTCTGACATTATCATCAGTTAGGGATAAAACAACTCTTCTATTTGAATTATACTTTTGTGCGTTTACGCCTTCTGGAAAAACCCAGTCGACATTATACTCTTCAGCAGAAAAGCTAGGGTCAATCTCTGCCTCTATTCCTACTGTATCGCCAGACCTTAACGAGGCGGATTGTTCGTTAGTTAAATCTATAATCCCACGTCCTGTGTTATTTCTTCTTATCTGTGCGTCATGAAAAACCAACCCTCTTGAGTCAGATACCTTGATTATGGTAGGAGCGTTATATTCTCTATCCAAGTTCTTTTCCTTAAGCCTATCTTTGATTGAATCAATGACGTCATGTGAATAGCAAATTATTTGCTCGGCTTTTCGCACACTAATCGGATTGGCATGAGCAAGGTTATTTCTCGGCTCCAGAATCTTTCGCAAACAATTTCGCAGTTGATCATTCCCTAGCGGAAATGACTTTTCAAAATATTCTTTGAAGAAATTCCTGTACAAATCAGGATGACAAATAATGTCAACCTCTTCATCAAGCAACATAGCATCAACTAATCGAGGGTATCGGCCTGGATTAGTTGATGCTCGACTTTGAATACTGTCCCTAACTGATTTTTTAATAATATGCAGATTATCTGGACCCGATTTCGCGTTAATGTAATCAACGCCAAATTCAGGAGCTAATGTTATGTCGATTACTCTCCTCAACCAGAACTCAAGGGCTTCCACGGCCTCCTTGCAATATTGCCTCAGATTTACTTCTGTTAAATTATGTAGTGGCATAGGTTCTCTGAAAATTTAACGCCCAAAACACCGGAAAGCCGGCGCGTAGCGTTGGATTTTCCGCGTGGTTTTGCTTGTTACGTTTAGCACCAACATATCTACGGAGTACATCCTTTGCCTGCCACTGCACCCAGTGTGCGGGGCTGAAATTATAAATTGGACGAAAAGCTGTGCGGGCTCTGAAAAAAGCGAACGGAAGGGGTTTGATGGTTCCAGCGCCTTCCAGTGGCACCACGTTTTCACAATGTTTAGGCAGTGTATCGAACTTCCTGCCTGGCACCAACCAAGATGCCAAAATTTACTGCCTGATTAATTTACGAACGATTCAGAGATACCAGTGAAGAACGTAACGCCGCAATTTGCGGCGAACGTTAGTGAGTCCGGGCGCGGTAGCGCCGAACAACATTGCCTTGTTAGGCATACTCACTTACCCCTGAGATCTTAATATCTTCTTCAGATTGTAAAAATGCGCCGAGATCCGATTGAATTCTCAGTGCAGACAGGTTTGTATTGGAAAACTGGTAAATAAGGTCTGTGTAAAAAACACCAGCGGTAAGCTTGTGACAATCAACGGTGATATACGTGTTCGCTTGTTCCATGAACGGATTTATAGTTAATTTTCCGCTAGCTTTGTCCCGAATAGCCTTCCTTATATAATAATGACCATGAACAGCAATAAAGTCAGGCATGTTTTCTTGACCTAGGTTATCGGCCATTTCTTCTATTTTATTGTAGATATCATTTGGGTCTGAATAATCGCCAGGAAGAAATGCGTAAATACCTATATATAATGAATTACACACCTCATGAAATGTAGCGTCGGGGGAAACGTGCAACACTTTCTCAGGTATTCTTATATATGGCGACACCTGCAATAAATTTGTTGGCTCTCTTCTTAACTTGCGAGTATTTGCTATTTGCTTAATTGCTTCTTCTAATGCAGATATAGTCAAGGTTCTTTTTACTTCTACGCATCCGTAGACAGAATCAAAAGGAAACCATTCAGCGCCTTCACTGCCATGAATTTTTGCTAGTAATGGGGAGAAGTTATGCGAATCATATATTAGCCAGTCCGTTTGATTCGACACAGTATCCGTGTCATCAACTATATACCCGCTAGAAAAACCATACCGAGAAGGAAAGTAGGGTCTGAAGAAGTGTTTTAGGCTGTCTTCGAGAGGTAGTCCTAGCTCAAAATTGTGTTTAGCATGGGAATAGTTCAGCTCCAGATCAAGTAGTGCTGAAATTTTCTCTACTCCCTTTCTTCTGACTACGTTCATAATTTCTCTTGGTAATTTCTGTGATTGCCTAACGCCAAGGTAATGGGCAAAGCACGCAGTGCTTTGTCCAGCCGCAGGCGACATTGACCGCCTTGTTATATGCTGACACTACGCTCCAACCTTGGGCCACACATATCAGTTGTGTATTCCGCGGTTACCTCAGCCTCAACATCTTTTCTAAGTATTGCAAACTCTCCGATTGCATTACCATCTTTGAATTTGAACGCAATTGGGGCTGCAATAATACCCCTTTGCTTTGGGTTATTTGAATAGACCCAAAGACTAAACCTTTGAAGCTCAAAGCCTTCCATGTGTGAAGGAAGGCTAAACGCAAAAACCCCTTCAGTATTTGTGAGCGTAATCACTTCACCTTTTGGTGGGGTATATGGAGCACACTTTAATGCAAAGGCTCTCGGGCCAATAGCAAGAAGTAAAATTATTACTGCAATTCTCATAGGCATATAACGCCCAAAACACCGGAAAGCCGGCGCGTAGCGTTGGATTTTCCGCGTGCTTTTGCTTGTTACGTTTAGCACCTTCATCGCTACGGGGTACGCCCTTTGCTTGCCACTGCACCCAGTGTGCGGGGCTGAAATTATAAATTGGATGAAAAGTTGTGCGGGCTCTCAAAAGAGCAAACGGAAGGGATTTTGATGGATCCAGCACCTTCCAGTGGCACCACGTTTTCACAATGTTTAGGCAGTTTACCGAACTTCCTGCCTGACACCAACAAAGATGCCAAAATCTACGGCCTGATTAATTTATATACGATTCACAAATACCGAGAAGAACGTAACGCCTTTGCCACAGGCTGACGCTGCGAAGCAGTGGCAGTCCAGCGCAATATATTGCGCGATTGTGCGCAAACTTGTTAGCCATCTTTTGGACTTCCGTAAGGAAATTTTATCTCTTGCTTTTCAGGGGGAATATCTTTAGAGAAAATGAAATCTATGTGAGGCATGGAAACTTCTTCTTTTCCGGAGCAGCATTCTTTGAAAATCAGGCCGCTCCGACATGGGCATTTATCACTCTCAAGGACGCTTTCGAATTTCTCTCTTGGAAAAGACATCGTTTTCTTTTCATACTCCCACTCTTCAAATGCATGCTCAAGAAAACTCATTAAATGCTCCAGAACGGAGAAATCCAATGTGCTGTCATCATGCATTACTGAATACTTCTGAACAGGCCTGCTGACGATAGATACTTCCATCAAATCAAGCTCATGACCCTCATGAAGACACAACTCACCGTTGTAGAGTGATCCCTTTTTATGTCCGCATCTTGATCTAGGCCTTACTTTTTGACCACATATACTGCAGGTGTAATAGCCGACCTTAAATCCCGGGCTAACAAAAACACAGTATGGATAAAGTGACTGGAATTTCTTAACACTTTCTTGTATATACAAAACCCTGCTTTCAGTTAAATGCCGTTTATCAGAGTTTTTTTCTATAAATACACATTTTATTTCGCACCCTTCGAGAAACCCCCAAGCCTCTCTAAAATTTCCATTTTTAAGATTGTCGAATGCTTTTATGAACAAAACGTTTACTTCTAAAGACTCAGAAGCCAACCAAATATCATTGGCACGCTGCTCGTCATATATTTCCTGAGCCTTTTGCTTCCATTCGAGGAGCTTTTCACGATAATTCCTAATTTCTACGGTATTGATGTGCTCTATGCGCGTCAATTCAATCTTCATTACTTATCTTCCTAACCTCGTCTATCGCGGCAGGTAAGCTTTCAACTTTTCCGTCAAAACTCACTGTTGTAGTTTTTCCGTCTTTATTTTCAACAATAAACTTCAACGATATGTTGTCATCCTTTTGCGCTTTGAGCTTATCGTAGATATAGCTAGAAATGACGCCACAAAAAACCGGAATGAATATATACTTTACAAGAATGGTTCCTAGCCATATGTCGGCCCCATGCAGAGCGAGCTCTTTATAGTCTTCGTCAGTGGAATATATCTCCGTCGGAACTTTGTTTTCATTCAAAAAGTCCAGTGTGTCGAGCGTCCCGCCAAAAAATGCATCCTGTGTTCCATGTGAAGGCAAGATAATAGCCCCAGCCTCAACTAAGGAAACTGCGATTTCCTGTGGAGAACTTTGAACTATTTGATCCACAGTAATCCCTTCATTAACCACTTTAAATTCTGTTTTCTTTTCTAATATGCTCATTTCTACTCCTGACCGATCTCACTTTGGCTAACATTTTATTCAACGTCCTAATGACATAATAAAAAACGTCTTAAAGACATATATCCAATATCGGCCACCGAATATAAATCCGGTATCCCTGAAAACTTAATAACTTAAGTGAAATCGGCGAAAAAAATTACGTCACAACGACATATAACTATCAGAAAGGAGTTAAGAGCGGTTTTCGTATCCTTCGATTCATACTTGAGTACGACTATCATCCCTGCCAGCACACATTGGCACGCCATTCATCTTTCTATTGTTTACTAGTAATGAAATCGATACAAGACTGTACATAAAAACAGTCATGGGCAGATTGTGTCATCCCCAAAGGCACCCAGCATTTGATTGGTTAGAGTCGTACTGACGGGCCGCTTAGGGTCAAGATCTAACAATTGAAAACAAAAGCAATTAGATAGTTTTACATATCCGTTAAGAATTGGCTTTAGAGTAAATTCAGTAGGCCACCATTGTCTGATTTTTAAACAAGCATACTTTAGTAAAAGTCCACTACCATCATGTACAAAGAAGGTAAGCTATTTGGCGATATTCCAAAAAAACGCCAAAAAATATTTTCCTATAGTGGGAAGCACCCTATTGATACTTGAGTCCCATGTCATACTTCCACACCCCCCCCCTTAACCTGACTGGGACCCCTTTCCAGGAATGCTGAAAAGGCTATCTCGACAATACTAGCAATAGCCTTGACTGAAATTTGAAAAGAAGCAGGCGCTAACCCCATATGCTATCGGTGATTTCTCGCTTGGTGCTATGTAAATGAGTATTTGGCTGATCTTACTTTTCCTCTGTTGGGACAATTGTTGGTACAAGTGAATTTATATTAAATTAAATCCAATAATATCAATGAGTTAGAACACATCTTCAGTTGACCCCGGCCCACCAGACAAATCCTAAAAAAGCCACCGTTACGGTGGTTTTTTTTGCCCTGAATAAAGTGCCGTCCTCTGCCAACAGGGTATCACGCCTTGAACAGCCACCGCCGATTCTCAAATGCCTAACCATTCGCGTTGCGCTTTGGCAGATCAACAATCAGCACGTTGAAAAGGTAGTGCAACCACCATTTCGACAATCGACTACGACTGCACACGCTCACCCTCACCGTGATACCTATCGATTTTAGTTATTCGATTTACGCAGCTTTTGGAAACGCCAGCCAATTAGAAGCGCCTGTCCTTCACATTCCTTTTCTGTCCTTCCGTTGCGGCCACAACGATCATCGGCACTGGTCTATACGGTCAATCATTTTGGGCGATTTGGCGCGTTGACAAGCCGGAGGCTCATTGATTAACTGAGTCATACATAATAATAAGTGGAGCTACTCCCATGCTGTTCACAGAACAACACGAAGAGATACGCCGTTTGGTGCGTCGTTTTATCGACAACGAGGTCAATCCCTACGTCGATGAGTGGGAAGCGTCAGGCATTTTTCCGGCCAAGGCCCTGTTTAAGAAAATGGGCGCGCTGGGGCTGCTGGGCATACACAAACCCGAAGCCTACGGTGGCATGGGTCTGGATTACAGTTATCAGGCGGTGTTTGCCGAGGAGTTGGGCGCCATCCACTGCGGCGGGGTGCCCATGGGCATCGGGGTGCAGACGGATATGGCTACCCCGGCCCTGGCCAATTTTGGCAGTGACGAACTGCGCCGTGAATTCCTGGCGCCCGCCATTACCGGCGACATGGTGGCCTCCGTCGCCGTCAGTGAGCCGCAGGCCGGCTCCGATGTGGCGGCCATCAAAACCACGGCCCGCAAGGATGGCGATGACTATGTGATCAACGGCAGCAAAATGTGGATCACCAACTCCACCCAGGCCGACTTCCTTTGCCTGCTGGCCAACACCAGCGATGACAAGCCACACCTGAACAAGTCCTTGATTATCGTTCCCACCCACTTGCCCGGCATCAGTTTTTCCGAGCGACTGAACAAGTTGGGGATGCGCTCGTCCGATACCGCCCAGATTTTTTTTGACGATGTGCGCGTCCCCCAGCGTTATCGCCTTGGTGACGAAGGTGCTGGCTTTACTTACCAAATGCTGCAATTTCAGGAAGAACGAATTTTTGCCGCCGCCAATTGCCTCAAGGGCCTGGAAAACTGCATTCAGCAAACCATCGACTACACCCGTGAACGCCAGGCGTTTGGTCAAGCACTGCTGGACAATCAAGTCATTCATTTTCGACTGGCCGAATTGCAGACCGAAATCGAAGCCCTGCGAGCGCTGACCTATGACGCCGTCGAAGGCTACATCCACGGCAATGACGTCACGCTTAAGGCCTCCATGGCCAAACTCAAAGCCGGCCGCCTGTCGCGGGAAGTTTCCGATGCGTGTTTGCAATACTGGGGCGGGATGGGGTTTATGTGGGACAACCCGATTGCTCGGGCCTACCGCGACACCCGTCTGGTGTCCATTGGCGGCGGTGCCGACGAAGTGATGCTGGGCATCATTTGCAAATTGATGGGCACCCTGCCCAAACGCCAGAAATAACCCTAACCCGGTGCCGTGGAATGCCTATGACGATTCACTTTGATGATCTGCAATTGCAAAGCCCCTTTTACACCGATTCTCACCAGCAATGGCGGCAACAACTGCGCAAGTTTGTCGCGCGGGAGATCAGTCCCTATATCGACGACTGGGAAGAAGCTGGCCGTGTGCCCTTGTCGCTGTGGCCCAAGGCCGCCGAGCTTGGGTTGCTGCAGCTGGGCCACCCCGAAGCCTATGGCGGTATTTCCGAAGGCATCGATATTTTCCACACCATCGTCACCTCCGAAGAGCTGGCGCAATGCGGTGCCACCGGTATCTCCTCATCGCTGATGATTCACGGCATCGGCCTGCCACCGGTGATCAACTATGGCAGCGAGTCGATGAAACAAACGGTTGCCACCGCGGTACTCGCCGGCGAGCAACGCATTTCCCTGGGCATTAGCGAACCCGGTGCCGGCTCCGATGTCGCCAACCTGAAAACCAGCGCCAAACGGCAAGGCGATGACTATATCGTCAATGGCAGCAAGACCTTTATTTCCGGTGGCATGCGTGCCGATTGGCTGACAACGGCGGTGCGTACCGGCGGGGACGGCATGGGCGGCATTTCGCTGCTGTTGATCCCGATGAATGCCGAGGGGGTATCGCGCACCCCGCTGGACAAAAAACAGGGCTGGTGGTGCTCGGACACGGCGACGATTTTTTTCGATAACGTTCGCGTCCCGGCTGATCAGCTGATTGGCAACGAAAACGAGGGTTTCCTGCCGATCGTACACAACTTTAATAAGGAGCGGCTGGGCATCATTGCCCTGTCCCTGGCCGCGGCCAAAATCTGTATGGTGGAAGCGGCCGAGTGGGCGACGGAGCGGCAGACGTTTGGCAAGCCCCTGTCGAAACACCAGGTGATTCGCCACAAGTTTGCCGAAATGCTGAAGCGCATCAACGCCACCCAGGCCTATATGGATATGTGTGCCTGGCAAATGCAGCACAACGCCCTCAAGGTCGAAGACATTTCCATGGCCAAGGTACAAGCCACCGAGACCATGGAATTCTGTGCTCGGGAAGCCATGCAGATTCTCGGCGGCATTGGTTACATTCGCGGCAGCAAAACCGAACGCCTGTATAGAGAGGTGCGGGTGATGGCCATCGGCGGCGGCTCCGAAGAAATCATGCGCGACCTGACCAGCCGCCAACTGGGCCTGTAGTCCACCACATGGAAACAACGGAAACCTTGATGACACAACCTTCAGAGAACACGCCGATTCTGGTGGGTGCCGGCCAGGTGACAGAACCCGTGCCGGAGCATCTGGAACAAGCCTCGTCCCACGCCGACCTGGCCGGTCAGGCCGCACGGGCCGCCCTCAGCGATGCCCGCGACGCACAACTGGCCGCACACATTGATACCATTGTCGGTGTGCGCACCTTTGCCGACTCAACCCCTTTGTGGGCCTGTCCGTTTGGCGGTTCCAACAACTTCCCCCGCTCTGTCGGTCGTCGTATCGGCGCCCAGCCGCGACATGCGGTGTACGAAATCCTCGGTGGCCAGTCGCCCCAGAAACTGGTGGGCGAATTCGCCGAGCGCCTGCATCGGGGAGACTGCGAGATGGTACTGCTGGCCGGTGGCGAGGCCATGGCCACCATCAAGGTGGCCAGCAAACAACCGGTGAACCTCGACTGGTCCGAAACCGTTGAAGGCCAACTGGAAGATCGCGGCATGAGCGACGACACACCGCTGATCAGTAATGAGGAGCTCCAACACCAGCTGTTTCAACCGGTACAGTATTACGGTCTGATGGAGCACGCCCGCCGGGCCGATCTGGGCCAATCCCTGCCGCAATACTCTCGGGCCATGGGCGACTGCTTTGCCGCACTTTCCCAAGTGGCCGCCAACAACCCCTACTCCATGTACCCCAAAGCCTATGATGCGGAGACGCTGATCACCGCGAGCGATGACAACCCCATGGTGGCCTCCCCCTACCCCAAGCACCTGGTGGCCAAAGACGGTGTCAATCAGGCCGCCGCGTTGCTGCTGACCACCGTCGGCAAGGCCAAAGAACTGGGCATCGATCCACAGCAATGGGTTTTCCTGCACGGCTACGCCGACACTTGCGAAAGGACTCTGCTGGAACGCCCACGCCTGGGACATTCGAAAGCCATGGAGCAGGCGCTGCTGGGGGCGCTGGCGGCAGCCAACAAAGCCAGTGACGACCTCCAGCATCTGGATATCTACAGCTGCTTTCCGATTGTAGTCACTGAAGCCCGCGCGATCTTGGGTATTGCGGCCGACGATCCGCGACCGCTGACACAAACCGGTGGCCTGGCGTTTTTTGGTGGCCCCGGCAACAACTACACCATGCACGGCATCGCCTCACTGATGCAGGCGTTGCGCAAAGACCCGGGCAGCTTCGGCCTGGCCTATGGCAATGGCGGCTGGATGTCGAAGCATTCGGCGGGCGTCTATTCCACCGCCGCGCCCACCGCCCCCTGGCAGGCCTGTGACAGCAAGGCGCTTCAGGCACGGGTCGATCACGAACCCAGGCCGGAAATAGAATCGGCCCCTGCCGGAGAAGCATCGCTGGAAACCTACACCATCAACTACCGCCGCGGTGAACCCACCCAAGCGGTCATCGTTGGTCGCCTGACCTGCAACGGTAAACGGTTTTATGCCCTGACGGCGCTCAACGACACGGCCACGCTGCAGAGAATGTTAGACAGTGAGGTGCTGGGGGCCAGCATCCGTGTTCAACCCCACAACGAAGGCAACCGCTTCACCTTCGTTTAACTGTCGTGATTGTTGAGTGTGAGTTTCCCGGCAGACGCCGCGCTCGGCGAAGGGTATTCTGGAATTTTGTCTCCACCTCCCCCGGAACGTATTGAGCAAGCCAAGCAGGACTGGCGCAACCAGGCATTTGCTATGATCCCCGGCGATGATGAGTTTATTCCCCCTCCCGGTGGAATACGATTGGCCCACCCCGCTAACGCAGGAGCCTGCATAAATCGATTAGCCCCAACCGATGTGGACATTCATCCACTGGTGCAACAGTGGCACAGCCAAACGCAAAATGACCTCGATACTTTACAGAGTGATGCAAAGAGTGATGCGCCAATACGATTGCCAAGGCGAAGGCGGGGCCCTAAGCTGTAGGTAACGTCAACCATGGTGGTTTTAGCCGCCATGGGTTTCATTTTTTATGGCTACAGAGTCAGGGGCACTATGGAAGCAGAAGTTCGGGAGATTCGCGACCATTTGAATCAATTCCCACCGTTTGACAGCCTGCCATCAGAGCTGCTGGACGAAGTCGCCACCGCGGTCGAGATCGCCTATTTCAAGGCCGGCACCATGATTCTGGAACAGGGTCAGCCAATACACGCGCTACCCTATATCCGCAAAGGTGCGGTGGAGGTCTACCACTCCAATGGCGATCTTTATAATCGCCTGGAAGAAGGCGACATCTTTGGACAGTTTGGACTGCTGCGTCAGCGGCGGGTTCGCTTTCCGGTAAAGGCCATCGAAGACACACTGCTTTACCGCATCCCCGATACCTTTTTTGAACGCCTGTGTGACGACGACAACTTTGCCGATTTTGTCGAGCTGTCTGGTTCGCGATTGAAAAGTACCGTGGATCAGAATCTGAAAGAAAATGACCTGATGGCCACCAGAGTGCGCAAGCTGATCAATCGTTTGCCGGTGATGGTGGAAACCACGGTGTCGGTACAGGAAGCCGCTTGCATGATGACCGACAACGCCGTGTCTTCGGTTTTGCTGATCGAACCGGCCGATGATGAAGACAGCGATGGCGTCTTCCGGGATGACGAAGGGCGGTTGTGGCGACTGGCGGGAATGGTGACGGATGAAGACCTGCGGGTTCAGGTGGTGGCTGCCGGCATTAAACCGGATATGCCTGTAAGCGATCTCGACAATAAACCGCTGATTACCATTCAGTTTGACGAGTCGGTTAACGAAGCCATGTTGCTCATGTTGCGCAATCACATCCAGCGCCTGCCTGTCTTGTATCGACGCCGCCCGGTGGGAGTTATACACCTGTCGGATATTGTGCGCTATGAAACCAACAGCAGCCTCTATCTGGTCAGCAATATTTTCAGTCGCAGCTCGGTACGGGACTTGTCCCGTCTGGTGCCAGAAATTCGAGCGGCGTTTATCCGTCTTGTGGAAGCCGGCTCCACGTCGCAGATGATCGGCGATGCCATGTCCAGCATTGGTCGCAGCCTGATGCGACGGCTCATTGAGCTGGCCGAGGATGAGTTGGGGCCACCGCCTGTGCCCTACTGCTTTATGGTTCACGGCTCTTTGGCCCGCCAGGCGCAGTCTGTCATTACCGATCAGGATAATGCCATCGTTTTGCATGACAGTTTTGATCCGGCACAACACGATGAGTACTTCAAAGCCCTCGCACAAAACGTCAGCGACGGCCTCGATGCCTGTGGCTACGCGTATTGCAAAGGCGGCATCATGGCCACCAATGATGAGTGGCGACAGCCTCTGTCGAAGTGGAAGCAGTATTTTGAAGCCTGGATCGCAGACCCGGATCCTAAGCGACTGTTACACAGTTGTATTTTTTTCGACCTGGATGCGGTGCACGGTGAAGAGCGGTTTGTGGAAACCCTGCAGGATCTCATCGTCAAACGAGCGCCCCAAAACCCCAAGTTTCTGGCCGCCATGGCCCGCAACTGCCTGAGTCGCAAGCCGCCACTGGGGTTTTTCCGAACCTTTGTGATGGAGACCGATGGTCGCCAGCATAAGATCATCAATATCAAAAGCCGCGGCGTGGCCCCCATGACGGATGTTATTCGCGTACATGCCCTGGCGGCGGGGTCGAACGCGCAAAACAGTATTGAACGCCTGCAGGACATCGATAAAGCCAATATCTTACCGGCGGGTCAAGTCGACAAATTACGTTATGCGCTGGAATTTATTTCCCAGGTTCGCATGCGCCATCAGGCTTTTGAATTGCAGAATGATGAACCCGTGGACAACGCCATCGAGCCTGAGAATATTGATAACACCGAACGACACAATCTGAAGGAAGCGTTTCAGGTGTTAAACAATGCTCAGAACTTTTTGCGCTTTCGTTACCCAGGTTCGGCACAATAAATGTTTGTATCAAGACCACAACAAAGCGTCATTGATGAGTGGCAGCGCTATCACGAAAAGCAGGCCAGCGTCTGCACTCACCCCGTGTTGCAGCGTTTTTATCAAACCCCTTTGCTTGCAGCGGACACGCCGCTGTCACGTGTCTCGTTTGTAGCACTGGATTTTGAGACCACCGGGCTGGATCCGCGCCGCAATGAAATTGTCAGCATCGGTATCGTCCCTTTTACCCTGCAGGGAATATTCCCGGCCGAGGGTTACTATCAGGTGGTCAAACCGACACGAACGCTCACAGAAGAGTCGATCGCTTTTCATCGGATTACCCATTCACAGGTGGACGCAGCGCCTCCGCTGGAGAAAGTGCTGAACGAGTTGGTAGAGCAACTTCGCGGTCGGATGGTGGTGGTTCATTACCGAGAGATAGAGAGACCGTTTCTGGATCTGGCCTGTCGTCAGCTGTGGCGGGAACGCTGTCTGTTTCCGTTGATTGATACCATGGCCATCGAAGCACGCTGGGAACGCCGCGGCTGGAAGCAGAGTCTCAAACAGCTGTTCGGAGGGCAACCTGTTTCGATTCGTTTGAATGACAGTCGTCAGCGATATGGCTTACCGGTGTATTCCTCACACCACGCCAAAGTGGATGCCATGGCCACGGCGGAGTTGTTTTCCGCGCAAGTGGCCAGACATTATGATCCCACAACGCCGATTGGGCAGCTGTGGGATTGAAGGTTTTGTTTTTAGTTTTAGTTAAAGCCTAGCTCTTCGCGGCTGGGCGAGGTTCACTCATCAGGCCACGGATGATGGAATAACACCCCACCAGCAGCACCAGGGTAAACGGCAAGCCGGCAGAGATCGCCGCGGCTTGCAGTGCGCCCAGACCACCCCCCAACAACAGCGCAACGGCAATGGCACCTTCCGTCGCCCCCCAGAAAATACGCTGGGGTTTGGGTGCGTCAAGCTTGCCACCGGCGGTGATGGTATCGATGACCAGTGAACCGGAATCCGATGAGGTGACAAAGAAAACAATCACCAAAATGATGCCGATGAACGAGGTAATTTCGGACAGCGGCAGGTGCTCCAGCATCATAAACAGCTTCAGGGGTAACTCGGCAGTGGCCGCGCCCTCAAAGCCTTGCTGCAACTGGTGAATGGCGGTGGTGCCGAAAGCCGTCATCCAAAACACCGAGACCAAGGAAGGAATCAGCAGCACAGACACCAGAAATTCACGCACACTGCGACCGCGACTGACGCGGGCGATAAACATACCGACAAATGGTGACCAGCTGATCCACCAGGCCCAATAGAAGGTGGTCCAGCCCTGACTGAAGTTGGCGTCTTCACGACCAAACGGATTGGCCAGAGCAGGCAGCTCGGCAAGATAGCTTGTCAGGTTAGTGAAGAAGCTCGTCAGGATCAGCAAGGTGGGTCCCACAACTACCACAAACATCAACAGCGCAAACGCCAGCACCATATTGATTTCGGACAGACGCTTAACCCCTTTATCCACACCCGCGACGATGGATACAATCGCGATTGCACTGATCCCGGTGATCAACAGAACCAGAGTAAGATCTCCAGCCCCCAGACCAAACAGGTGATCCAGACCGGCCGCCGCTTGTTGCGCGCCGATACCCAGGGACGTGGCAAGACCAAAGAGCGTGGCAAACACCGCCAGAATATCGATCACATGCCCAGGCCAGCCCCAGACTCGCTCGCCCAGAATGGGGTAAAAGATGGAGCGGATGGTCAGAGGCAATCCCTTGTTAAACGAGAAAATCGACAGCGACAAGGCCACGATGGCATAGATGGCCCACGGGTGCAGTCCCCAGTGATAGATGGTGGCGGCCATACCGAGGTTCAACGCGGCCTGCGGGTCACCTTCTGCGCCAGCCAGTGGCGCCCAGTCTGTTCTCACGCCATTGTCACCCACCGAGACTCCGCCAAAGGAAGTACCATAGTGAGTCAGTGGCTCAGAAACCCCGTAAAACACCAGACCAATGCCCATACCGGCAGCAAACAACATGGCAAACCAGGACAATCGGGAATAGTCCGGCTTCGCTTCGGCCCCGCCAATGCGTATCCGCCCCAGAGGCGAGAAAATCAAGCCCAGGCAAACAACCACGAAGATGTTGGCAGAGAACATGAAAAACCACGACAAGTGGGTATTGATCCAATTTTTGCCGGCCTCAAAAAGGCTGGTTGACTGCTCCGGCAACGCCAGAGACAGAAACACAAAGGCGATCACCACGATGGACGAAACGATAAACACCGCACCATGAATATCAATGGTGATACCCATATGCTTGGCTCGGTAGTTATCCTGTCCGACCTGGTAATCGGTATCGATTAAATTGGCTGCACCCTCGGGCGCAGGGACACCCAGTGATTCGGTGTCAGCGGAGTTATCGGGCTTGTGGTCCACGGTGTTCTCCTTGTAAGAATATCATTAACGCTTTTTTTGCAGACTGTTTTTCAGGTCGTTTTCAGACCGTGTTTCAGACCGTATTTCAGACCACGCTTGGCAGACTGACAGATGTAGAAATTACTGCCACCACCGAGCTCAGGAAAAGCCCGGCAACAGAGAAATTCAGAGTCAGAAGTAATAACCGAAATTGATGTTGTAGCGAGTGATCCACTCGTCATCGGCGTTCGCCCCCAGACGATCACCGAAAGCGGAATCACCACCCACGAACTCGTTACCGTTGGAAAAGGCCAGATCGTTGTAGATGTACCAGCCGTTACGAGCCAGAGCCAAACCGAGAATGAACAACTCACTGTCATTGAAGTCGCTCTCATCCTTCACGATCGAGCTGTACTCTATGTAAGGGATGATGTAATCCAACCAGTCAATATTGTCGGAGGTGTAGGTATAGCTGAGTGAAACCGCCGGTACCCAAGCTTCGGCAGCCGCCGTGCTGGGGAAATCGTACGCACCGTACTGCACCAGTGTGTCAGTACCTAACGGCTGGTCGTCATCGACATCATACTCATAGCGGGTCAGCTGAGAGGCCAGTTTCAAGTTGCCCCATTTATTGATCATGTGCACTGAAGCCGCGTAGTGATCACCATCGGATTGGGACCCTTGGCTTTCCAACTCACCCACCTGAACGGAGAACCCCAGATCGGTGGATACGCCACCTTCAGCGCCGGCCAGTGAGTAGATGCCACGCAGGTTAAACTGGTTACGCTCCTCGTAGCCATTACCGGATTCATTCACCACATCGTAGGAATAACGGGCACTGTCACGACTGGCACCGGTGTACTGGCCTTCATCACTGAAGTAGTAGGCCATATCCCAGGTCCAGTGACCCGATGTCATGCTGTATTTGACGCCTAAATCCATATCGTCTGACAGGCCAACATAGTAGTGCTGATCAAATAACCAGCTTTGAGACACGCCGTAAGCACCGGGACCAAAAGGCACACGGTTGACACCCACCTGCAGCTGGCTGTCATCCTCAAAGGTGTAACCCAACCATCCGGTATGCAGGAAGTTATAACCGTTGTACCAGCGATACTCGAGTTTGGCGGAGTATGGGCCTTTGCTGTAATCCAGATTCACGCGGAAGGTATCCAGATTGAAATTGCCATCATCTTCCCAGGCACGACTGGCACCACCGCCGCTGGATGCCGGATAGTCGCCCACCGTGAAATTCGCACGAATGGCACCCCCCACTTTCAGATTGCCTATCTGAATGGGCGCGTCAGCCTTGCTGAGCACGGCATTGGATTCCGTCAGTGATTTATTTTCCGTCTGAACGGCTTTCAGTTCGGTGTTGGCCGCTTGTAATTCGGCTTGCAGCTGTTGAATGCGCTGCTGAAGCTCTGCCTCAGTGGCAGCAAATGCAGGTATTGAAGTGAAAAGCAGACAAGTCAGTAATGGAGGACGTACCCATCCATTCGTTGTTAGTATCATGGGGTATTCTCCCTGAGCGGATAGACTGTGAATGAATACGTATGCCTAAGCTCATACGCAACTATGCCGTAAAATCCGCTCGTTTTCCAGTATACGTAAGGTTTGAGCGATTGGATCACTGCGTGTGAATCGCGATCGGACGGCTTTATGGAACAAAAAAGTCTTAACGTACCTACTCGTAATAATTCTATTCAACGAAACTGAAAATAAAATCCAGCACGAGAAAGAACTTCGTCCGGCAACGAATACACAACGAGCAATGAACACGCAGAGTAAAACTTTGATTAGAAGCTGAGATTATGATTTGGAACGCTCAGAAGACGTTCAGAAGAAGACAGACACTCTCAACAGTTATAGCGCTGGACTTCCGTGTCTGAAATATGGGATTTGCGTTTGTCTTTAGGCTCGCAGTAACTTAATACTGATCACTCTGGGGAGATCTATTCTTATTAAGAAGTTAGTCTGCAGAATTGATTAAGAGCATTTTTAAAGCTTCTGTCTTTCTTGTTTTGTCTGACATCATAATAGTTACTCCGACCCCGAATTCACTTGATACCGGCAACAACGCCACCACTGGTCGATGTACTGAACAAGAACCCCGCCACCCCCCATGTGGTCATCGACGAAGTGTCGACCGACAACTGGGCGTAAACAGGGAAACCGTTACCGAGCTGTGAAAGCGATAACCAGCCAACAAGAGAGCAGAACTGACCATGACAACCCTCCGGGACATTCTAGACGTGGACTACCCAGTGATTCAGGCACCCATGGCCGGCGTGCAGGACAGCGCGCTCACCATTGCGGTTTCCAAAGCGGGCGGGCTGGGTTCGCTCCCCTGTGCCATGCTCACAGGCGACAAAATCCGGGAAGAAATCGCCAACATCCGGGCCGAGACGGACCGGCCCTTTAATCTGAACTTCTTCTGCCACACCCCGCCAGCGGCGGACCCGGAAAAAGAAACCGCCTGGCGACAGAGCCTGCTGCCGTATTATCAGGAACTGGGGCTGGAGGTAAACGAAAAAGCCGGCGGTGCCAGCCGTCGCCCCTTCGATGAACAGGCCGCCGAACTGGTGGCTGACTTGAAGCCTGCCGTGATCAGCTTTCATTTCGGCTTACCGGCCCCCCACTTGCTGGCCTACATCAAGTCCAAAGGCGTGAAGGTACTGGCCAGTGCCACCACCGTGGCTGAAGCCCTGTGGCTGGAGCAGCGAGGGGCTGACGCCATCATCGCCCAGGGGCTGGAGGCCGGTGGCCACCGCGGGCACTTTCTGTCTGACGACCTTGGCCTGCAGATGGGTACCTTTGCACTGATCCCCCAGATCGTCTCCAGGGTCAAACTCCCCGTGATTGCCGCGGGCGGTATCGCCTCCGCAGCAGGCGTAATAGCAGCCACGCAACTGGGCGCCATGGCCGCCCAGGTCGGCACTGCTTACCTACTGTGTACAGAGGCACAAACCAGCGCCATCCACAGGCACGCTCTCCAGTCCGACCAGGCCTCCCATACCGCGATCACCAACGTTTTTTCCGGCCGCCCCGCGCGCGGTATCGTGAATCGTTTGATACAAGAGCAAGGCCCCATCAGTTCCAGCGCACCTGAATTTCCTAATGCGGCAGCGGCACTGGCCGCCCTAAGGGCGAAAGCAGAACAACTGGGTAAGGGAGACTTTTCGCCCCTGTGGGCAGGGCAAAATACGATGGGATGCGAAGCGATTTCGGCGGCGGAAATGACGCTGAGGCTGGCGGGTGTTGAGTAGCGCTTGCGGGCCAACAAAGCTCCTCTACTGCTCAACATTTGGGGTCAGAGTAAAAACTAAAAACCAATGTAGTTTTTGCTCTGACCCCAAATTCGGGCCTTGTTACCCAAACTTTCGGAAGAATAATGATGCTGATTTAATTTGCATTAGTTGATTTACTAACTCACGAATTTTTGGTTCGGCGTCAATAAACTTACTCATATTTGCACCACCTCTAGTGGAGTCATACTTGGCTTCACCATCCAAGCTTCCTTTATAGAACACCTTAATTTCAGCATACGACATATATAAAGATAGATCCCACGTCCAACGAGCAACATAAGTAGATGTCCATTCACATGAGTCTGGAACCGAATTCTCGCTTACCACTCTATATGATATAGCTTTACTTGATAGAACAGATTGATATTCCTTTAAGAATCCCTCACGAACATCGGGATTTTCTATTATGCATAGTTCACTCCCTTTGGAGATTTCCGCAGGCTCTATATTTTGAGTAATAGAACAGGCTGAAAGTAACATCATTAAGGTTATTACTGTGACTTGCTTAAACATTTTTCTTCCTTATTTGGATGGGTGAGGTGTTCGCATGGCTAACGCCCAAAGCTGGGGCCGACTGAAAGGAGGTTCCGCCCCATAAGAGCAAGCCTGCCTTTGATTGTTATGCATTACTTGGCACATTTGTACAAATTAAAGGGGTCAGAGCCACTGCTGTCCCAGTTATTCACTCCGAAGGGAGCCTAAACCACTATTGTTTGTATAATGAATGTGCGACCAAACACTAACAAACAAAGGGTTTAGGCTCATGG
>NZ_JAAONZ010000034.1 GCF_011602365.1 Pseudomaricurvus hydrocarbonicus | reverse complement strand
TGCTTTCTCCAAGAAGAGTTTGCGAGACTTAATTGCACCAACTGACATCCCGATTCAAGAGGGGTATCAGATGGAGCTTCTTAAAACATGAAAATAACTGGGACAGCAGTGGCTCTGACCCATTTAAATTGATACCCATCATCGCTCGCGCAGTGAGGCTCCCCCCGAGCCCATCAGTTGCGGTCGCCGCCGCACCAGGTGAAGCGGTGAATCGCGATGAACGTCTCACGACTACCTATCTGCACCGGCTCTTTCCCTCCAATCCACAGGCTATCGCCGAACTGTTTGGCGATTGATGACAAGTTTAAAACGGTGACTGTACCGGTTTTCTCTGTTACAGTTCGCGCGATTTTTGGTTCCGTAATGGATTAATAGGGAACTCGTGGATGTTGTCTTTTCGATGACAACCAACCGAGGCTGTCCCCGCAACTGTATGCAGCGAGTAATTGCCGATACCACTGAGTTGAGCCTTGTGCAGACTTGGGAAGGTGGCAAAAGCCAAGACCTGTGAGCCAGTAGACCTGCCTTAAATCACATAGGCCTGTGAGTGTTTGACAGGCAACCTGATGGTCGGGGTGTGCAATCAGGAGTAGGGTACATTGCAGGCAGTATTTGTAACAACAGTCTTGTAATCTGATACAGGTAAGCTTTTCTGTGTGTCAGATATCTCCCTATAACTTCCCGACGCCACATCAGAAACATAACTCTGAAATGATGGCGGACTTTATGAAATCCACTACTGCGTCTCTATTGAGACAAAACGTTTGTAAACAATCTTTTAACTCCCTCTACCGTGCGATAGCTTTTTCTGTCGGTTCTGCGCTTGTGTCACCATTGGTGATAGCTGCCGGTGTGACTGGTGATATCGAAGAACTTCTCGTCACCGAAACCGGTTGGCAAAATGACCTGCAAAGCAAAACCGAAGCGGCTTCTGTGGGCACGGTATTTGCCGAGCAAATTGCTTTCCGTCCCACTCTGCGTCCTGCGGAATTGCTGGAAACCATTCCCGGTATGGTAGTTACCCAGCACAGCGGGGATGGCAAGGCCAATCAGTATTTTTTGCGCGGTTTTAACCTTGATCACGGCTCAGACTTTGCCAATCATGTTGAAGACATGCCGGTGAATAAAGTCAGCCACGGTCACGGCCAGGGTTATACGGATCTGAATTTTCTGATTCCCGAACTGGTTGATCGCATGATCTACAAGAAGGGCCCTTACTATGCCTCTGAGGGCGATTTCTCTTCAGCCGGTTCGGCACGTATCGAGTATGCTGACCAGCTCGACCAGCAGCAGGCAAAAATCACCCTGGGTGAAAACAATTATCAGCGACTGTTGTTCACTGGCGGGGTAGCGCTTGCTGAAGGCAACCTGATTTATGCACTGGAGTCGCTGCGCAATGATGGCCCCTGGAAAACCGAAGAAAACTTTGATAAGAAAAACGCCGTACTGAAATACAGCCAGGGCGACAGGGCGAACGGCTGGTCGGCAGCGGTTATGGGTTACGATACAGATTGGCATTCCACTGATCAGATTCCTCAACGCTTGGTGGATTCTGGCGAGCTGGATCGCTACGGTTCACTCGATCCCACCACCGGCGGTGATACTCACCGTTACAGTCTGTCGACGTCCGTGTGGCAAGAGCTGGATGAGAAAAGTCGCTTCAATGCCAGTGCCTACCTGCTCGATTACCAGTTGCGTTTGACCTCCAACGCTACTTACTTTTCGGCGGATGCCGCCGACGATCCGAGTAATCTTGGCGATCAGTTTACCCAGTTTGATGACCGCATGAGCTATGGTGGTTCTTTCAATTACGAATGGGATGTCGATGCTGTTCATCACTTATCAACCGGTGCCAATCTGCGCTATGACGATATCAAGGATGTCGGTGTGGGCAGTAGTTACCATGCCGATATTTACCAGCTGATTAGCCGTTCCAGTGTTGAGGAGTTTTCCCAGTCGTTGTATGCCAGTGTCAACAGTCAGTGGAATGATTGGCTGGCGACCATTGTAGGTGTGCGTTACGACCACTATCAGGTCGATGTCTACAGTCGTCTCAGTGGTGGTGTTGAAGGCGATGCATCGGACGATTTGGTCAGCCCGAAATTCTCCCTGCGTTTTGGACCCTTTGCTGAAACCGAGTTTTTCGTTAACTATGGGGAAGGTTTCCACAGCAACGATGCCCGCGGTGTCGTCAATGATGCAGCTGGTGTACCTATGCTGTCGCCCTCAAAAGGTTACGAGCTGGGCTTGCGTAGCGCCATCGTTGAGCACCTGCAGTTCAGTGTGGTGGTGTTCCGTCTGGATCTTGATTCTGAACTGGTTTTCGTCGGTGATGATGCCACCACCGAACCGCGTGGGGCGACCAAGCGTACCGGTATTGAAATCGGTGCCTACTATCAGCCCGTCGATTGGTTGGTGTTGGATATCGACTATGCGACGTCAGAAACCCGTTTTAAAGATCCGCAGTACGATGGCGCTGACCTCTTGGGTGATTACGTACCCGACAGTATCGAAGATGTTTTCTCGTTGGGCCTGAGTGTCGATCTGGACAGCGGTGCCTATGGCGGTTTGCGTCTGCGTTACTTTGGTCCGCGTAAATTGACCGAGTCCGGTGATATCGAATCCGATTCCACCACCATGGTGAATGCCAATGTCGGTTACCGCTGGCACAACGGTCTGACCCTGGGGCTGGAAGTACTCAATCTGTTCGATAACGAAGACGACGATATTACCTATCTGTACGAGTCGCGCACCCTGTCCGAACGCCAGGCGAGTATTGATCCGATAGAGAGCTTCCATTCACATCCGGTTGAGCCGCTCACCGTGCGAGTAACGGCCAGCTATACGTTCTAACTGTACTTGCCTTGGGTGCAGCTGAAACGGCACCCAGATCGGGGGAGGCGCCAATCCTCCCCCGACCTTGGAAAACTGCACGTTTGTTGGAAATTCGTGAAATTCGGGGTCAGAGTAAAAACTCCGGCACCATTGCACTCGTAAGCTATTCTGATGACCTGCCACAGCCCCCCATCGGCTGGAAACTCGTCATCAAATTACGCTATATTGGCCCATCAATGCGAAACTCCTTTTTACTTACGCACGCTTGAACGAGTTTTTATGGACAACCCTGCACTGCTGGATCTCGTTGGTGAGATTTACGAGGCATCTCTCCACCCGACCCACTGGAACCATGTGCTGACGATGCTGTGCCAGCAGCTGGACATCAAGTCCGGCGCCTTGCTGGTACACGATCTGGAGACCGGCAGCCACTCGGTCGTCGGCAATTACGGTATTGCGACCATCACCCGCCACGCCTACAGCCTGGGGCTGGGCAAACTCGATATTGGCTGGAAAGCGGTGACCCGCCATCCCCAGGGCTCGGCCTTCCAGTTTGCCGATCATATTGAAACCCGGCGCGAGCACCCGTTTTACTATCGCATGATGATGAAGCCCCTGAAGGTCCACTACATGGGCGGCATCACCGTGTCCAACGACGCCCAGTGGCAAGTCGGTCTGGGCTTGCACCGCACCCTGCAGCAGGGGCCGTTTGACCAGCTGCTGTTTGACACCCTGGAGACCCTGGCCCCGCACTTCTCCCGCGCCATGCGCATTCAGAGAGAGTTTCACCGCTTGCGGGTGGAGAACTTCCGCCTCAACCATGTGCTCGCACGGATGATGATGGGCGTGGTGATCGTCAATGAATGGCGCGAAGTGGTCTATTGCAACCCGGTGGCCGAGCAGATCCTGACCAACAACCCCACCGTCAAGCTCCGCGGCAAGGTCCTGTCGGCCTACAGCAACGCCGAAACGGCCGTACTCAACCAGGCGATTGATGACTTGCTGCACGCCGACGCTGAAAAACCGGATGGCCGTAAAAGATCAGCGACCCGTAAAAAGCAGGGCCTGAGCAAAAGCCTGGGCCTGACTCACCCGGAAAAGGCTTCCCCGCTGGCCATCACCCTCACTAACACGAACACGGACGCCGGTGGCACACTGGAAAACCTGGTGCTGCCCGCCCGGGCGGTGACCCTCTATCTGACCGATCCCAATCTGGCGGTGCACCTCAACCACGACAGCCTGATGGAGGTTTACGGACTGACGCTGGCCGAGGCGAAGGTGGCCATCATGATCGCCAACGGCATGGTCCCCAAAGACATTGCCGAGCACAATCAGGTCAGCGTACTGACGGTACGCACGCAGCTGCGGCATGTGTTCGACAAGATGGGCGTCAACCGGCAACAGGATATCGTCAAGATCCTGTTGTCAGGTGCGCTCAGCCCACCCCCCCCCACGGCAGCCCAAGAGCCCGCTGCGGATCTCGAATTTAGCGACACTTAAGGTTTTTCGCCGAATCGCGCACCAGGCCGTTGTAGGCGTAAAGGGTCCAGTCGACGGTGCCCCGTCCACCGCGCACCTTGTCGTTATCGAGCGAGCACTTGTCACTGTAGTTGGAGGGGCAGCTGGCCACCTGGGCACAGGAAGGTTCGTAAATCTTGCGATCGGCCGCCAGTTGAAAGTCGTACCGGGCACAGAGGTCACCAGACTTGCAGTAGAGCGTGCCGCTGGTCATGGCCTGCTTGTAGCTGCTGGTGTCCTGCTGGCTGCACATCTTAACCACGTCGGCCATCGGCCCCTGTTGCATCATCTTTCGGGTCTCGGCGTCCATCTTTGACAGCTGCATCTGCAAGGCCGCACAGGTAGAGGCGAGGTCGTCGGCCAGTGCCGCCGGACTCAGCCCCAGATACAGGCACACGCTCAGTAACGCAGCCGTCAGGTTTTTTATCGCAGACAATTTTTGCATGGTGGTTCTCCTTGGCATCAACACAGATTTAATAAAGGGTTCAATAAGCATCGGTTTCGGCCAGCGTTTGCGGCTGAAACCCTTGCTTGGCAACGGTGCCGGACACGCAGGGCAGCGCCTCGTCCAGCAGCGCCGACCAGCGATCCTGCCAGCCGTCGCGGTGAGTGACGCCGGACAGCGGGCGCACCTGCACGCAGTCGTGAGCGCCGGCCGCCTGCCAATAGCTGTGGGCAATGGACGCCGGTATCACTGTATCCTCGCCGCCCACATAGTGACGCTGCGGCAGATGTTGCAAGGCGCCGGCGAAGTCCGCCGGATTGAGCGACTCCCTAAGCGGGGTCACCTGATGCAAGCGGGTAAAAAGATCGGTGTCGAGGTTGGCCGCCACGGTTCTCAGGCTCATGACGTCCTGACGCTTGAGCGCCACCAACACCGCGAGGGCGCCGCCGCCGGAGTATCCCACCAGCTCAATGCCCGCAGCCGCCCCGCTGCGGCTGACGTAGTCGCTGATCACTTCGTCGATAGCCGCCACAATCGCCGGCGAGTAACGTGCCCGCGACCAGTAATGCGGGCTGCAGTGATGCTCTGTGGTCAGGGCCACGTACTGGCAGGGGCGGGCGATGTACACCACGTTCGGCGCCTGATCCAGGGCCGCCAAACGCAACGCCAGCGGGTTGTGCGGGGTGGGGTTTAACGAAATGCGCGTGCGGCTGATCCACGCCTTGCCATCGCCTTCCAGATACACCCGCAGCGGCTGCTGTGGATCGTCAAGGCGGGCGTAGGTCATCACATGAAACTGCTCGGTGGCCACCACGCTGGGGGTCAGTCCCGACGGTTGCGCAATGCGATTGGCCCGCTCGGACAGCTGATGCTGAGTCGGGGCGCAACCGGTCATGGCTGCCAGCACCGCTCCCCAAAGTACCGGCATAAAAAGACCCGGCCCGAGGGGCCTCAACATAGCGCAAAGCACATTCATAACAAGCACCTTCATCAATAAACACCTCCCTGTGGGTTTAACTTCCTTTAACGTCCCTGTCGATTTAACATCCTGCGAGCACATCCCTGTGGTGTAACGTCCCGTAATAACATCCCTGTCAAACTAACCTCCTTTGAGTACGCTCCTGTACCTTTAACGTCCTGTTAAAACTCCCTGTGGTTTGACGTCCTTTTAACTTTCACACCGTTAAGCCTTCACGCTACATAAGCCCTCACACCGTTAAGCCCTCAAACGTTCAATGAAGGCCTGACGTCAGGTCCGGGTTAAAAACCCAGACGTACGGTGGCTTGCAGATTTTGCGACTCATAACCGCTTCTGGCGATGTAGTCGTAATTGAATGACACATCCAGATTGCCCTGGCCATAGACTCTCAAACCCAGGCCAGCCACATAGCTGGTGGTCTCGACATCCGCGCCCCGGGTGGTGAAGCCACTGCCCGGCAAGCCCACAAAACTGGAATTAAACTCCGCCGCATCACCGATCAGGTCTTCGTAGACCCCCAGGGTAAGGCTGGGCACCCAGAGGTTCTGACCCGCACTGGTGAAGCGATAAGCGGCTTCCATGGACGCGCCGAGAATAAACGCCTCGTTGTCGTCCGGTGCGATGGTTAAGCCCGCATTGCCCGCGCCTTTTTCGCTGTAGCGGTCTTCGTCCAGATAGGTGTACTGAGCCGACAGCTGCGGAGTGATGTGCAGAGCTTCATTGATCGCCAGCGGATAACCCAGGCGGGTGCGCAGATCGTATTGCTGACCGTCGTGATCGCCCCGGGCCACCAGACCGTTAAACAGGGTGCGGCGGCTGTCGTAGGTGTTTTGCGCGTAGCTCAGCATGGTGTCGACAAAATAGCCGCTGGCGTTGTAGCTGCCGTAGGCACTGAGTTGATAGCTGTCGATGTCGATGGTGTTTTTATCATCCGATTCGACGTCCGTCTGGCCGTAGGTAAAGGCCAGCCCGGCGGTGAGCTTGTCGCTCAGCGGTAGGTCAAAACCCAGCGCCAGGCCGGCGGTGTCGACCGCGTAACCGTCGATGCCACTTTGCTCATCCTGATCCGCATTGCTGCCATACCCCTGCAGCCAGAAGCCATTCACCGTCACCTCGCCACCGGCCACCATGCCCGACTCGCCGTACTCACTTTGATAACCGCGCAGACTGGCTTGACGGGTATTCACCGCACCCGCCGCCGCATTGCCGGCAGCAGACGCACCCGCAACGTTGCCACTGACGGCTTCCGGTTGCAGGCTCTCGACCGCCGCCGCCACCGCTTCGGCACTGCCGAGGGCAGAGATGTCGTTGATCACCTGGCCCAGCTCACTGTCTTCGGCAACCGCGCCCTCGCTCATGGCCGTCACCACCACATCCAGCGAGCCGGCGACCTCTTGGTTGTTGGTGCCCGCGCTGCCGCCGGTGGTACTGACCGATTCAAGTACTTCGGTAATTTTGGAGCGCGCCACCACCGCCACCAGTGTGTTGTCCACCTGCTCGACGCTAAAGTTCAGCACCACGGAGTTGTCCGACGCGCTGGTGATATCGCTTTGCAGCGTGCCGACCCCGCCGGTGGCGGCAGTCAGGAAGGTAAAGCGGTCGCCGTCGGCAATAAAGTCATCGCCACTGACGTTAATGTCCACCGAGGCACCGCGCAGGTCCGCACCACGACCCACTTCTAGCTGACCGTAGGCCAGACCGCTGGCCGAGCCGAAAGCATCCACGCCAAGCACACCGTCGTAGACGAAATCTGCTTCGTCGTAGAATTTGCTCACCGTGGCGCCCACCGCGCCGGTGCTTTTGATGTTGATGCGAGAGGCATTGCGAACGGCGAAGTTCGTACCGCCCAGTGCGTTAAACACCCCGCCATTGGCACCAAAGTCGATGTCGCCGTAGATGGTGCCGGCGTTGGTGATAAAACCCAATGACGCAGAGTCATCCACCCAAATAGCGTAGGCATCCGAGTGACTTTCGAAGACCAGGTTGTCAATTTCACCGCCGGCCTGGTTGATGATGCCCGCCACGCTGTGGGAGCCATTGATTGTAATCACACCGCGATTCAAATCCGGATCACTGCTGTAAGGCGTTGCACGCAGCAGGCCAGAGTTGATGATCGACCCCTCAACGGTAACACCGCCTTTGCTGTCATCGCCCAACCAGATCGCACCAAAAGCACTGTCAGAATTGGTGGTCGCGTAGGAGATGATGGTTCCGGTATTGATAATATCGCCGGTAATGGTGACATCACCGTCAAGGGTCAGGCCATCGCTGTCATAGGCGAAGATGTCCCCGTCATTGCGAATGCTGCCGTCGAGCACCGTGGCCTTCACGCTCTCAGCGGCTTCCACCATTCTCAGGTGAACGCCTTCAATGTCTGCTCCTGCGCCCACTTCTGCCGCATGGGAGGACAGCAAAATACCGTGGCCAGCGGTGAGCATGCCGCTGTTCACGAGGTCGCCGTTGACCGTAGAGCCACCGATGTAAATCGCTGCAAAATCAGAGGTAATGGTGCCGCTGTTGGAGACATCCCCGGTCACGGTCGGTGCGCCCAACAAAACGCCCTCCGAGTCCTGCACGCTCATCAGGATAATACCGGCATCCCGAGCATTTCCCAAACCGTTGACGGTGGTGTCTATAGTGCCCTTGTTGGTAATGCCTCCGGCCACCTCGCCACCGGCGTAGACCGCGATACCACCGCCCAGGCAGTAGGGGTCGTCGGTACAGGCGTCAGCGTTGCGGATGATCTCGCCCGCCGTATCGTTGAGTATGCCACCGGTCAGTAAACCATCGACCGCAATGGCGTCCGTCCAGGCCTCGCCAGCCGTCACTTCCAGGGTGCCGCGATTGGTGATACCACCTGACAGCTCGCCCTGAACCTCGATATTGGATTCGTTGGTGGCAATGGTACCGCTGTTGCTTATGCCACCCGCCAGGTCGCCCTGAACCACAATGCCGGCGCTATCGGCCTCAATGGTACCGCTGTTGTCGATACCGCCGGTCAGGCTGCCAGCAATCCCCACACTGGAGCCGTCGTCATTACGAATCAGCCCCCGGTTGATCAACCCACCAGCAGAGGAACCTTCCTGCACCTCAACGGTATAGCCATCACCGTTGGAGAACATTTGGCCACTGGTGTCGTTGATGATGTTACCGCCCAGGGTAAACCCGCCCACCGCACCCGGCTCATTCAGATAAACCACCCGTACTGCACTGTTGCCATCCGGTGTCAGGCTATCATCAGGTGCAATGGTAGAAATCGTGCCGGTATTGACCACATCACCCGACATCGCCCCCAAGGCCAGACTCAAACCGTCACCGCCAGAGCCACCGGTCAAACTGCCAGCATTACTCAGGCTGCCAAAACCCTCGCCCACCAAAATCAACGCCGAATCTTCACAGCCCGCGCAATTCACTGATCCGGCTGCCGTCACGGTCACCGTCTCATAGGGTGAATCCAGCTCGACAATATCGGTTTCGGCACTGCTGAGGGTAAAATCGGCAGCCTGGCTGCCCATCGACACCATCAGCACACTCATGGCCAACAGGTTTTTTTGGAAAGGTATCTTCATGAACAATCGCTCCGTGATATCACTGTTTTTTAAAAGCCGCTCAACGCAGGCTCCAGGTCTCCGTTTTTTTGCCCACTCACCTGCGACCCGGTGGGGGTAGCGCAGCTGCCGAATGAACGCCGCAGACGGCTGAACTCGGCAGTGGCTTGACGCCACAGGGCAGGCAAAAGTGTGAACTGGTGCAAATATTAATGAATGGACGATTAATGCGTCATACCGCAATTGCAGTATGGGGCTCGATAAAAGTACTGGGCGGTTGAGAGACGAGTACCGGGGGTTAGAAAAAAGTACCGGGCGGTTAAGGAAAAGAGCGAGGATAACGGCCCCGCGCTTTGTGGATGGTGGATCGAAGCCAGCTCACGTATGATTAGCCCTACAGCACAACCACCTACGATTAGCGCTGACAGTAAAACCTCGTACGACGAGCCCTTAATATCCTCGTGCGATTAGCTCTTAATAACAGAAGGCTCAGCTCAGACCCATGACCTCACGCGGCACCCTATACACCGTCTCCGCCCCCTCCGGTGCGGGCAAAACCAGCCTGGTTAAGGCTTTGATCGACACCACCGACAATGTCATGGTGTCTGTCTCCCACACCACCCGCGACATGCGTCCCGGTGAGGAAGATGGGGTCAATTACCACTTTGTGGATCGGGATACCTTCACCGACATGGTCAAGGACAATGCCTTTCTGGAACACGCCGAGGTGTTCGGCAACCTCTACGGCACCTCCACCCAGTGGGTCAAGGACACCCTCGAGCGCGGCACCGATGTCATTCTCGAAATTGACTGGCAGGGCGCCCAGCAGGTGCGCCGGCTGATTCCGGAAACCATTGGTGTGTTTATCCTGCCACCCTCACGGGAAGAGTTGACGCGTCGCCTGACCGGTCGCGGCCAGGACGACAGCAGCATCATCGATGCCCGCATGCAGGAGGCCATCAACGAGATGTCCCACTATGTGGAGGCCGACTTTGTCATTATTAATGATGATTTTGACGTCGCGCTGAAGGATTTTCAGGCAATCCTGCTCGGTACACGCCTGACATTGAAAAATCAGCAGCAAAGACACTGCGAATTGCTGACTTCTCTATTGTCCTGATTGGTCGTTTTGCGTACACTGGCCCACTTTTTCCGGGTTCGGTCTCCCCTAGGGGTGGTGGTTGTAAAAACCTTGCATGATCGACCCTTGAAACATTGATTACATCCGCTCGCTCTGCAGCGTGCAGAGCACTCGTTAAAAAGGCACACACACATGGCTCGTATTACTGTAGAAGATTGTCTGGATCACGTAGACAACCGCTTTGAACTGGTTTTGGTCAGCAGCAAGCGCGCTCGTCAGCTCGCTGTTGGTGGTAAAGATCCGTTTGTCGCGGAAGAGAATGACAAGCCTACCGTAATCGCTCTGCGCGAAATCGAAGAAGGCTTTATCGATGCCAGCATCCTGACTCAAAAAGAAGAGCAGGACGACTACTACGAAGAGCTGGTCATCGACGATTCTGCTCCGCAGATGTAAAAAGGCTCGATGCCGGATGGTAGAAGCAGGGGACATATGACACACTCTGCTTTTACCTGACATCCAGCATTAGATACCTAACGAAACAGGACCCCGATGCAAACACTTGAGTCCTTGGGCCACCGGCTCTCCTCCTATCTCGAACCGCATCAAATCAATCGCGTCAGACGCGCCTATTACTACGCCGAGCAAGCCCACAAGGGCCAGCGTCGCCGCAGCGGCGAACCCTACGTCACTCATCCTCTGGAAGTGGCCAATATCCTCGCCGGCATGCACATGGACCATCAAAGCCTGATGGCCGCCATGCTCCACGATGTCATTGAAGACACCACCATCTCCAAAGAAGCCCTGACCGAACAGTTCGGTGAACCCGTGGCAGAGCTGGTGGACGGCGTCAGCAAACTGACCCAGTTTGAATTTGAAACCCAGGCGCAAAAACAGGCGGAAAACTTCCAGAAAATGGCACTGGCCATGGCCAAGGACATCCGCGTGATTCTGGTGAAGCTGGCCGACCGGCTGCACAACATGCGCACCCTGGGCGCGCTCAAGCCCGAGAAGAAGCGCCGCATCGCCAAAGAGACGCTGGAGATCTACGCCCCCATTGCCCAGCGCCTGGGCATGAACAATATCCGCCTGGAGCTGGAAAACCGCGGTTTTGCCGCCATGTACCCGCTCCGCAGTGAGCGGCTGCAAACAGCCCTCAAGACCGCTCGCGGTAACCGCAAGGAGCTGGTCGAAAAAATCCAGAACGCCATTGAGCTGCGGCTGGAACGCGAACACATCAACTCGCTGGTGATTGGTCGGGAAAAACACCTGTACAGCATTTACCAGAAGATGCGCAACAAGAAGAAGTCGTTCAAAGAGATCATGGACGTCTACGCCTTTCGCATCATTGTCGACAGCGTCGATACCTGTTACCGGGTGCTGGGGGCCGTGCACAACCTCTACAAACCGGTGATCACCGAGTTCAAAGATTACATCGCCATCCCCAAAGCCAATGGCTATCAGTCGCTGCACACCGTTCTGGTGGGAATGCACGGCGTGCCCATTGAAGTGCAGATTCGCACCAAGGAAATGGACGAGATGGCCAACTCCGGCATCGCCGCCCACTGGCTGTACAAATCGGATAATGACGACGATATCCCCAGCGGGTCACACGCCCGTGCCCGCCAGTGGATTCAGGGGCTGCTGGAAATGCAGCAGCGCGCCGGCGATTCACTGGAGTTCATCGAAAACGTCAAAATCGACCTGTTCCCCGACGAAGTCTACGTGTTTACCCCCAAAGGCAAGATTGTCGAATTGCCGACGGGTGCCACGCCGGTGGATTTTGCTTACGCCGTGCACACCGATGTGGGTCACCGCTGTGTGGCTTGCCGCATCAACGACCGCCTGGCACCGCTGTCACAGCCGCTGCAAAGTGGCCAGAAGATTCAGATCATTACCTCGCCCGGGGCGCAGCCCAACCCCAACTGGCTCAACTTTGTGACCTCCGGCCGGGCCCGCAGTGGTATCCGTCACTTCCTGAAAAACCAGCGTCACCACGAATCCATCGAACTGGGTCGCCGCATGTTCAGCCGCGCCCTGCTCGACGACGGCATCGAGCTCAATGACCTGACCGATGAGCAAACCCAGATTCTGCTCACGGCGACCAATACCCCGACCCTGGAAGCCCTGCTCGAAGACATCGGCCTGGGTAATCGCATTGCCCACGCCGTGGCCAAGATCCTGGCCACCGACAAGACCTCCAGCACCAGCAGCGGCAATATCTATTCGCCGCTGATGATCGATTCCACCGACGGTTTGATGATCAGTTTTGCCCGCTGCTGTCGCCCCATCCCCGGAGACCCGATCATTGGCCACATCAGTGCCGGTAAAGGACTGGTGGTGCACCGTGACACCTGCCGCAACATCTCGGAGCTGCGCAACAACCCCGAGAAGATCAGCGCCGTCAACTGGGCCCCAACGGTCACCGGTGAGTTCCTCGCCGACATCCGGGTTGAAGTCCAGTCTGAACGGGGTATCATCGCTTCACTGGCCACCCGCATTGCCGAACTCAAGGGCAACATCGAGCAGGTCAACGTGGATGAGCGCGATGCCCACAATTCCGTGATTCGCTTCTGTCTCGGCGTTCACAACCGGGTGCATCTGGCCCACATCATGCGCCGCCTGAAATTAATCAGCGCGGTCATCAAGATTACCCGAAGTAAAAACTGATTAAGCAAGCCGGGAGAGGGAAGGGCATCCTGCCTTTCATCTCCCGTTGTTAATTGAAACAAGCCAATGACTACGACATGCGTAGCGATTATTTAGAAGGACATCATCATGACCAATAAAGCGATCATCAGCACCGAAAACGCCCCAGCCGCCATCGGCACCTATTCCCAGGCGGTAAAAGTGAACAACACCGTGTACCTGTCCGGCCAGATTCCGCTCGACCCCGCCACCATGGAGCTGGTCGAAGGCGACTTCGCCGCCCAGGCCCACCAGATGTTCAAAAACCTGAGCGCCGTGTGCGAAGCCTCCGGCGGTTCACTGGCCAACATCGTCAAGCTGGGCATTTTTATGGAAGACCTGAGCAACTTCCCCGTCGTCAACGAAGTGATGGCGGAGTACTTCAGCGTACCTTATCCAGCGCGTGCTGCAGTTGGCGTGAAACAATTGCCCAAAGGCGCCATGGTGGAAGCTGACGGCATTATGGTGATTTGATTGTCGCCTGTCGGGTCGGGCATTGCGCGCTGACCCGGCAAACGGTTTTTCAGGTTCAGGGCGTTTAGCGATTAAACGCACCTTTCGGATTAATTACCGCGCTCAAACCGCGAGCCATCGGTAAACATCCAGCCGGCCGGAAAGTCGTCCGCAAAGACGGCACTATCAATGTGACCGGCTAGGGGATTGGGCTTAAGGCGCTGCTTAATCAGCTCGGCTACGTCTTCGGGTTTGGCCCGGTAGTCGACGCCTTCAACTTCTTCATGATGGGTACCCCTATTACTCCACTTCCACATCACATGGGCCGCAAAGGCTAACTGCTCTGCACTGGGGCCGGGATGCAATAACAAACGCGCATCGGAGTGATCACGCAATACACTTTGTTCGTGCGCCGCCAATTCCGGAGTACGAGTTAAGGTCAGCGTCGACATGATGTCGTGCATCAGTTTGAGGTAGGGCTCAGAAGCAATACCAACCTCGCGGCAATAAGAGTTGCCACCGGATCTACCACTTTTGGTTACATAAAAGGTGCATTCTAAAAAGTGATGATCGGTTAGCGCAATATTCCATACATATGGGCAAGAAGTGCTGCGCAAAGACTGCATTTCGTAGTAAAGCCATTGACGGCCATTGAGGTTCTGCCACTGCCAATTCAGGGGTCCTATATAATGTGGCCAACAGGTATTGGTAAAGTCCCACTCGTCCTCGTTGTAGCCGTTGTGGAAATCACTCAAAAAGTTAAGTTCAGTTTCTCTTCGAACTTCTCTCGCCAGTATCTCTGGATCAAACAAACTTTCATTAGCGGGAAAGTCCGGTAAATGACGAACATTAATACACAGGCGTAAATCCCCCATATAACCATCGACCAATGGTCGACCATTCATTTGCCAGGAGGAAAGAAATACTTGGCGCTTCAGTGCATCCCCCGAATAAAAACGAGACGCGTAATTGACCTGTCGCAAGTCAATGAAACCGTTTCGATCATAAATATCCAACGTATCTTCATTGTCTTCATCAGTAGCCACTAAACCACCATCGCCACAAGGAGCTGGTGCCTTAAAACCCAAGACATTTCCCGACAGATCTTTTGTCCGCTCATAAGCGCCCGAGAACGACGGGCCTACAGGGTGCTTGGGGCCGTTACCCCAGAGCTTGGGACTGAACAATGTTTGTAACATAAACAACCTTAAGCCGATATCTTGTTGGCAACTTTCCCAATCAGGGTTTTAGCGCCTTGAAATTTATGGGTATGGTAGTCTTCATTCAGACTCGGGACATTGTTCAGAACTGTATTTAACGCAGCCACCAGCCCACCCGCACCAAGGCCAGCACTGGCTGCAGCCCCGGCTGAAAGCAGCGCTCCGGCACCAAGGTACAACCCATAGCCTGTACCAGTAGCTCCCGCACCCCATACCGAATAAGCCGCGACCTTCTGCGACTTGGCTTCGTCCCCGATGGCGTTAAACGAGCACACCAATGGCGCAGAGCCAAACTCCTGAGCCCCCATACTATAAGCCAGGCTGCTCTTGCTTCCGTTATACCATTTGCTGTCCTGTGTATCGACATTCACTTTCCGGCGTGCATGGTCAGCCTCGGCCAAACTTGATGATGGATCACTGAAAAAGACGGTCTGCCGTTTTTCCAGATCGACGGTTTTACCTATTGCGCCTTTATTTAGAAATTTCATGGCTTCTGTCAGTACAAACGAACCACCTCGATGGCTGGTCCACTCTACATGCAAGCCTTTACTGTGCGCTTCCAGCATGTGCGCAGCCAAAATTTTGGCCGCTTCTACATCATTTTTACTGCTACGAGCTTTGCCCATCTGGGCCACTGATTGCCATCCGGCTTTGAATAGATTTCCAGTACCGGGAACGTAAAAAAGTTGATAACCTTTACCAGCCAACTCCGTCAGGCTGCGTTTTTCACCGCGCGCAATGTGTGAGGGCAACATCCGTGCCGCATGATCAATATCATTACAGTATCCATTAATGCCCACCTTGATGCGATTGTTATGATCCACGCCGGATCGAGGCCAAGCATCTAATTCAGGTTTCCAAGAGGATGCAGCCCAACCCTGATCATTCTTTTCAACAGCCCACAAACCCGCCCTTTTGGTATCCTCAACCTTCTTCTCCACCAACCGAATATCCACAATCACAATATCCGTCTGGCTGTTGGGCGTACCGATCATATACTCGATTTCAAAACCCGAATGTACGACGCAGTAGCGATTGGCAGTGCCGCTTTTCAGAAAAGTATTGGCTGGCAGTGTGCCAGCGCGAAGGCCATTCACGGCATTCACGACCGTGGCGGCGTGATAGCTTTTGTGGTCGCCGCCGTTGGCCTGGCCTTGCAAACCATTCAGGGTTTGCTGAAGTTTATCGTTGGCGTACACAGAGCGACCGCTGCCGACTTTACCGTAAGGTTTGGCGTTGTGCAGTTCGTTGAGGGAGAGAGACGGGGAAATACCAAGCATGAGGGCTCCTGTTCCTTGGAGATAGTGCTAATCCTAAATTCGCGCGACGAACGCGCTTCCATTTCAGTGCCGATGGTAGCTTTTAAGTCGTGACTTAATCAACACAATTACCCTATTGCATACTTTCTTTTTAGGAATTGAGAAAACTGTCTTGTTTCAATCGGTGGGAGCAATAGGAATTATGCTTTTGATGCATTTTGTCTTTATGTGCTTAATGCTTTAGTAGCAAATACTTCGACAAAGCATGCAGACAGACGAAAACACAGTTTTGGAAGGTCACCCACTCAATTTTAATAGCTCGAATTCGGTGTGTTATCCGGGTTTATTTCGCCGTAAACCTCTTCCGGATCCACATCGTTAATCAATAAAATTTCCCGCACGGCTTCAATATGATCCAGTACGGTTTGGTAGCGATCGCCATATTCGTATTTGGTCACTTCGATGGCTTTGGGCATGTAGGTGAACGCAATCTTTAACGCCTGCAACGCGTCTTCATTGATTTTTTCGCTCATGCTAACCTCATTCTTGACGATGTATGCTTAGTGAATTTTGAAGTGCCTTACTTCAGGCGTTCTTGTGTCTTTGATGGCAGGAACTTTAAGATGGCGGCGATCTATCCGCTGCCATCCGACATTATCCAGCCATGGTTTGGCCCTTCACAGCTTACACTATAGCAAGCTTCTACAATCTGCCCATCTCAAAGCGTCACTGTTGGCTCGATCATGTCTTCAGAATATGCATGGTTTTGGCCAGTGGGGTATCTTCATCCTGCTCGAAACGAAACTGATTGTAGGCAACCCGAATGCTGTCTCCGTGTTTTAACGGCATCTTGCCGTTAACCGGCTGATCATTCACATAGGTGCCATTGGTAGAGCCAAGATCTTCAATAGACGCTTCCGAAAATTCCGGAAAATCGGGGTTGGCGTTAATACTGATTTGGGCATGGCGACCACTGACCGAGCCATCCTCAATCTGCAAACCGTTGTCGGGGTGACGACCAATAGTGAGCTCGCCTGAGGTTAATTCAATGCTGTTGACTACCACATCATCAATCAGTTGTTGCAAGAATGCCATTGTCCATTCCTTCTTTTGTTAAAACTATCGTTAGATCAAAATTATGTTTAGAACCAAAACTGTAGTTAGAACTAAAACTGTAGTTAGAACCAACACTGTAGTTAGAACCCAAACTGCAAATCACGTTATCAAGACCGCTTTCAATACGCTGTGAATAACGTGGACCTGCTGCTCAGGCTTAGTTGAATATTAAACAGAACTCGCCTGTTTCTTAGCCGGTTTTTTCATATCCGATTTTTTGAAATCCCTGCGCAGGCTGTTGCGCAAGGCCTCGGCCATCGCACCGGCGGTGGTGTAGCGCTTTTGCGGATCTTTCTGCAGGGCGCAATTGACGATGCGGGTTGCGCTGGCGGTTAGTTCCGGTCGCCATTTACGAATCGGGCGATGCTTGTCATGAATAATCTGGTAACTGAGGGTCGCCAGTTGCTCGCTGTCGAACGGCACTTCACCGGTCAACAACTGGTAGAAGGTCACGCCCAAACTGAAAATGTCAGCCGCCGGACCCACCTTGTGTCCTTTCAACTGCTCGGGAGCCATGTACAGCGGGCTGCCCATGATCTCGCCGGTGCGAGTGCGCGACTGATCCGCAATCCGGGCGATACCAAAATCGGACACCAAAGCGCGGTGGGTGTCTTCATCCCAGAGGATATTGGCCGGTTTGATGTCGCGATGCACAATGTTGTTTTGATGCGCATAGTCCAGCGCTTCGGCCACTTGAGCCACGATCTCGTACACTTGGCTCACGGCTAACAGTTGTTCTGTCTTCACTCGTTCGCTCAGTGCCACCCCATCCACATACTCCATCGCAATGTAAGTGCTGGTCTCCGTCTCGCCCACATCGTACACCGCGACAATGTTAGGGTGGCGTAAACGCCCGGCCGCTTCCGCTTCGCGAATGAACCGGTGTTTCAGCTCCGGCAGGGCTTGCGCCCCCAGGTTTTGATAGCTCATGCACTTGATAGCCACCTGACGGCTGATGAGTGGATCCTGCCCCAGATACACCACGCCCGAGGCCCCCCGGCCAATTTCACGTTCGATACGATAACGTCCCAGCTGAACGGGCACCGGGTTTGCCATCGGATTTGCCGCTGTCGCTGCGGTTAAATCCTGCGCCTCCATGGGCAAGGTTGCCGCCAACTCGGTGACCGGCTGCGATGCCGGTGTCGTGTCTGGCAGCAGGGGTGGCGGCGGCTTCCGACGGTGCGAAGCCATCCACAGCAGTATCAGAAACCACCCCAACAAGGGTGTTAGCGACAGCCACCAGCCCCGCTCATAGGCCTGGTACTGCATGACGCCCAACAGCACCATGACCAACACCGTCGCCAGTACCCGCAGGCGTGGCTTGCCCCAGCTGACGCCCACGGCAAGCGCTGACAGCAACAACCACAAGCCCAGCTGCAGCAGGAATTGCCAGCGGGGCTCGGCGATCAGCGATCCCGATTCCAGCCCACCGAGCAGTTGAACCAGCTCAAGAGCCGTCGCAGAACGGTCTGTGATCACCACGCCTGCCAACTGCTGCCACTGATCAACCGGCAGTGCCAGCGCCTGTTGCAGGGTGTACAACCGCCTCTGGCTGCTGTCGTTCGGCGGCCCGCTCAAAACATACACCGGGAGGGTGGCATAGGCAGTGTTGCCTACCCCCAGCCAGGGTTCAGCCAGCAGGGCCAGGCGCTGTTGAGCGGCACTGGCCGACCAGCTCGATGATAGCCACTGCGGTATGTGCCCCAGCTGCGGCGGCCATACTTTCACCAACCATTCGGGCCAGCTTGCCGATACCAGCGGCGGGCTCTGCTGCTGTAGCTGCCAGACCTGTGGCTGCTGTAGCCATTGTGAGAATTGACTGAGGCTTGAGCGTTCATTGAAACTTAAGCGTCCACTGAGACTTGAGAGTTGACTGCGGGAATCGGTCTGCACAGCCGCCCTGAATGGTGGTACTGGCGTCACCCGTAGCGGGGAGGTGCGTTCGGCAGAGGGTAAGAGCGTTAGCGGGAAATCCAGCAAAACCGGGGTCTTGCCCAGACGCGCTATCAACCTCGACCAAAATTCTGATGGCGCCCTGGCCTGAAACTGAATCGCCTGGCTCAATTCGGCCTCGTCAAGGCCAATGACCATCACCGGCCGCCGGTCCAGTGGGGGCTGGCTGTGATCGTGCCACTGCCGATACAGATTCATCATCCGCTGGTCCAGCGTCACTAACGACAGGCTTGCAGAAGACTGGCTTGCAAAGAGTGACTGGGAAGCCTGATGCAGTGAGGCCAACAGCAGACCACTCAAGAGACAAAATGCCCCAAAACGTGAAAATACAACCGTGCCCAACCACCACCACAGACGGCCAAGCAGTCCAACGGGCAGCAGGATCAGGCGGGAAAGGCTATTCATTTGCCTGCGGTTTTACCCAATTCCGATGAGCGTATATGGTTTCATGCGCTCTTTTCACTCGCGAAGTACACGCCAGGAATCCAGCTCTTTTTGAGAATCAGAGTGTTGGCCAGATCTTCGCTGAGGGTTTCCAGCAACTGAAACTCACTCGCGCCGATCAGCACCCGATCGTGCCATTGCAGCTCGATGTCGGTAACCGGTTCGCCGTTTACGCGAACGCCATTGGTGCTGTATAAATCCCGCAACCGCACCTTGGAGCCATCGATTTCAAAAATCGCGTGTCGGGCACTGACCAAAGGATCGTCGAGCACCAGATCACATTCAACGGCACGACCGATCATCAGGCTATTTTCAAGAGTAAGACACTGTACGATACTGCCCTGAAGAGTCTGCTGTAAAAACGCCATGCTGCTTTCCGTGAAGTTGTTTGGCACCCTATTTCACACGAAATTGACGACCAGCAGAATGACTCTGTCCGGATATTGCGGGATTATTTGAACTGTGTCTCTTTTTCCTGAGCAGAAAGCCAAATTGCAGTGGATGCTCGTGGATTGAAACAGGTGATGGACAGTTGCGCCCAAGCCAAGATCGATCATTGCTGGACCAAAACGCTATGCTTATTGAGCCCGAGTGATTCAACGGTTCAGCCAGGCTCTTTACTTTTATGGGCTAACTGATGAGCGTTCAACTCCCAGTTCTGGCCATCGAACTCGGTGATGTTCACGGCCTGTGGCTGGGTGTCGAGGCAGTGTACGTTGACGTCTATACCATCAGGATTCGAGCGTGGGGTATAAAACGGTTTAATGCCACAGACCTTGCAAAACGTATGCTTGGCAATACCGGTGTTATAAGTATAGGTAGTCAGTGACGCCTCTCCAGCGAGCAGCTTGAATTTGCTCTGTGGTACGATCAAGTGCAAATAGCCAGATTTTTGCACACCGAACAGTTACAGTAATCCGCTTCAATCACCTCGGGGGCTTCGACTTCGAACGTGACCGCCTGACAATGGCAGCTACCCTGATAAATCATAAAACCTCCTAACTTCAAAACAATGAGTGCATTAAAGCACACAATATCTTCGGTTAGCGACGCTCCTATCGTCAGGTTCAAAACCGATCTGCGTTGATCCTGTCGGTGTTAACTTTGTCAAAACTCAGCTGATCACGTTGCCGGCAAAACCTTCAAAGTGATACGGGTAGGGCTTGACGTAACTGCGGGCTTTTTCCTTAATCGGGTTTACGTATTTTTTCACCAGCACTTCCACTTCATCCTGAAAGCTGGCGCGCACCCCGAATCCGTAGCAGGTGTAATCCAGAATGTCACTGGTACTGGCATTGACCAACAGCGATACACTCGCCAGTGGACACTCAGCAAAAATACGCTTGCGAGCCTCTGCAGCCTCCTTGGCAGAGTTTGCCTGGATTGCCTTGGGCAGCAAGATGTTGAAGGTACGGGCTTCTTTCCACATCATCGCAAATTGAAACAGTTTTTTTAACACCACCGTCAAGGCGGTCAGGGCCGCGCCCAAAACACTGGTGGCGCCGCTACTGGCCACACCGGCCGCTGCCTTGCCCAGATTCACAACCCCGGTCAGCACATTAGACAGAACATCTGTCTTAATCAGGTCTTTGAGTTTGTTGTAAGCATCGGTCATGTTGCCCACCTGAATGACAAAGCGCGCGGCATTGACCTTGTAATAACTGTAGGCTTCAGTGGCGGCTTTACCAAAGCTCTTCAGGGCAGAGCTAAACTGTTTCAATTCAGCGATGAAGGGTATGGCTTCGGTCAAGGTCGCAACCACATCGGTCAATTCGGTCATGCCCACACCGATGGCTTTTTTGGCAGCTGCGGCAAATTCCGGATTTTTAATCTCGGTGGGCAGAATGCCGTTAAACATAGACGGGATAACGGCTGGCGGAGACTGCGTTGCCGCCTTGGTGGATTTGGCAGACTCACTGGCTTTGTACTTTTTGAATTCGGTGGCAAATTTTTTAGCCGATTCCTGAGCGGTTTCCTGAATGGAATTTTCCGTTTTTTTAACATTCAACACCATTTTACGCGGTGTTTGATTCTCTTCGTCATAGAAATAACGCCTGAACACTGATGCTGCGGCTTTTTCACTTTCTTCCTGCCAGCCCTGTAATTCTTTAACATTACCTGGTGCAACCGGATAAAAATTTCGATATTTGGAAGGCCCCATGATGTTGGTGTACATGGGAAAAAGTTGTTGCACCATTACAGAAATAATATAACCGTTTTCAGCATTATTTCGCTTGCTGTTTTCCCAGCCTTGAGTCTTTGAATTCATCCAGTTGATCAACGCCATTCGAGCTTCGTCGTAGGAGTGCATTTTAACCCCGGATGCATCACTTTGTAGCTGACTGGTTTGCTGTACCTGTGCCGAAAGGTTTTTATAAGCTTTGTCGAATCGTTTTAACGGCGAACTTCGGATGTGACGCATACTCAAAGACGTTTTCTTGATCCAGTCATTGTACGTAATGAACGTCGTGGAACCGCTCTTGACCGTCGTTTGTTTATTTAAGTGGAGTGGGGCTGGTTTGCCCATGACCGGCTGATTATCGAAGAAAGCTTTGGTTTGATTGAAATTCGACATGACAATTTCCCTTTGTTGATTACATTCAACCCAAAACCCGGGTTTCAGAATTTTTCAAAGAGAAGATATTACACGCTGGTATCGATTATGAAATAACGCACAAGACAAAACCGGCAGATAAAACGAGTGAAAAAGTAAAACCCAGTCCAATCCCTAAACCAGGTAAACTTTATTGATTCTTTGGTGTGAGAGTACAATCACTCTGTTAATGCTTTATGGCTAGCCCGAATATTTCACAAAGGACTAAACAAGAACGGCTGAAAGCCTTATGGTTATTGGTGTCTAGACAATATCCGCAAGCAATCAGCCGTGAACAAAATGATACCACAGTCTTTCC
>NZ_JAAONZ010000033.1 GCF_011602365.1 Pseudomaricurvus hydrocarbonicus | reverse complement strand
AAATATTCTCGGCGCTTTGCGTTTATATGTTACTCGCATTCATAAGATTTCAAAGCAAGGCGGAGTATAGTTTCCAGAAAGTTCTGCGATTAATTCAGGTAAATGCTTTCTCCAAGAAGAGTTTGCGAGACTTAATTGCACCAACTGACATCCCGATTCAAGAGGGGTATCAGATGGAGCTTCTTAAAACATGAAAATAACTGGGACAGCAGTGGCTCTGACCCCTTTAATTGATTTTAAACAGCGAGTAGAAGCCCAGCTGGGATGCAAAGTGGGACATGCCCGTCGAGGCCGACCGCTTAGCCCCAACAAGTAGTGCGAAAAAGGGCTCTGACCCCTTTAATTTGATGATTTTACCGGTTATCCCCTATCCTATCGGCCAAAAACCCAAACGCTTTTTCACCATCCACAAGGCTCCAAGGTTTTGCACCGACAAGCCCAATGCCGTGGCACTGGCTGCACCCACTGCGCCCCACTGCGCAGTAAAAGCCACCGCCGCGATAATCGCCAAAGGGCCGGCAAATAAAGTAACACGACGAAAATCCCGCTCGTGGCCACTCATCTGCAACAGGTAAGCTACCGATCCAGTGGCCACATTCACAAACTGCCCCGCAGACATAATCATCAGCAATATCGCGCCCTGTTCAAAGCCCTCGCCGAAGATCGACATAATATAGGACGGCAACATCATCATCACCGCAATTACCGGCAACACCAAAACGATCATACATCGCGTCGACCAACGCGCAAGACTTCGCACCTGATCCTGATTGTCTTCGGCCCACAGCCTGGCGTAACGAGGTGCAACCACCACATTCACCACCATCAGCACAAAACTGGTGAGGTTTGAGGTTCGCTGGGCGGCGGACAAATGCGCCAACTCCGCTGTCGGCAAATAAGCACCACCCACCAACACACCAGACCAGATCACGGCCAACGACATACTATTGGCCACCCACAAATTGGAACTGGCAGCCCACAACTTGGGACTTTTAACCGACGTCCGGCAAAACAAGCTCACCTGTGGATTGATCACCCAGAGGGTGACAGCCAATAGCCCCACAGCAACAGCAGCCAACATATACAACTGCGCAGCCAACTGGGCGGACAGTGATTCTGGCCACCAGTAATGGTACGCACCGAGTAACAACAAAAAAACTGTGGCTAGGCCCAGGTTCTGGAACAGCGTGCCCAGTACGACTTGATGCAGCCCAATAAACCCCATAGCCAACAACATAAACATTGACATACACGGTAAAGCCCAAACAGCCCAACGTAACACTGGTGAAAACGCAGGTTTATCAAATAAACTGACCGCCCACCATTCTGCCGACAGCGAGATTCCCAACGCCATCGGAAGCGATACCAACATAATCCAGCACAATCCAGTACGCAACTGCGCCTGAGCTTTATCAGACAACCCCTCCGCACCAACAACTTTCAAAATAACGCCATCCAAACCCAGGCGGAAAAAGACAGACAAGCTGGCAAGCAACGACACCACCAACAAAAACAGACCTGCTTCATCCGCCCCTAGCGTACGAGCCACTACCACGGTCAAGAAAAAAGCAATAATCGCAGAAGCCATCTTGACCGAACCGGAGATGGCAATTTTATAAAGAAGATCTTTCATATACTTCGTACAGCATGCCTACTAATGTATGAATGTCTAAATATCAAAAAGGGGATAGAGCCATTTAGATATTTGATCTTACGAGAATTGTGCATTCGGTTTTGATTTTGTTAACTTTTTGTTGCAACTCTTTGATTCAAGCATGAAACAGCCAAAAAAGCGGAGACTTTAACCGCGGCACTCCTGTTCACATAGCTCAGCGCGGACATTAACTCCAGTCCGTATTTTGTGTTACCACAAAACTATGCCACTTATGCCCATTGGGCAAAGGTATTTAACAGAAATGTCAAGTTGTTATTCTTCCTAATGACTTAATGACCAATCACATGCATTTGATTAGTCACACCCACCACAGAATCTGCAGCCACTCAGTTTTGAAGTAAATCATCAGACTCCATGCCCTCCAGATGAATCACAAATAGGTAAATCGAAACCTATATGGGAAGATCGCTTTAAAGCCGGCCTTGTGCAAGATGAGCACTACTTAGTAACGGTCAGGACCTACATCACCTGCTGCAAAAGCTTACACTGAACAAGCTTAAAGGGCCTGTAATCACACAAATATGAACAAACCCCATAAACACTGGTCAACAGGCATCCCGTCAGCAAACGATTACTTCAACTGCCAAGTAAAACCTCAACTGCAATGTAAAGTGGGGTTAGCCACTCGAGGGCGGCCGACTGGAGCAAGCAAGAAATAATAAAAAGCATTTAAACTAAAAGGACTCAGCCAGCATAATTCACCCCTTTATTTTAATGAAAGTCAATATACGATTACGAGAATCAGCATCCGACAACAAACGCTTCAAATTGAAAAACATGAAAGTGACAGTTGTCTTCAAAAGATACAGGAAATCTTCGAAATTAACTTTTCGACATTGAGGAAAATAGTATCCAAGCTCATTCGGCACTTTTTCTAGAACATGCTGCAAGATTCTAATCTCCAGTTCGGTAAGACTTCTACTCGAGCTGGACTTGTTACTTGAGTTATTTCCAAGACGACCAGCATCTGGAAAGACAACAGCTCCAGAATCAAGCCCAAGCTCATAAAAAACAGATTTAACTGCACAAGGACTCTCGGCCAAATCTTCATACCTCAAGAGATAAAAATTATCTTCGTGTTTTCTTGTTAAATAACTTTTATAAGTTTTCAACCAATATTTTGCATAAATGTAGGGATGATATCGCCTTTTATCATGACCTTTAAAATTTGCATATTTGAAAGAACATACTGTAGATATTGGCTCCCTCAATAAATATAGAAACTTAACCGTATCATCAATCTTTAATAATGTATCTGCGTGCATGAAATTTTGAGGAGTTTTATCGACCAATACCTCAGCGTTTAAAGCAGCCTTAATACACAAATAATAATGGGATACTATCTGATCAAACCTCATTAGAGATGATGGCACATCTGCCGTAAGCTGTGACATAACTCGAGCTATGTCACATTCATCCAGATCTAGCTGTCCCTCAAAAGGATCATTAACAAGAGCTCGCTCCTGAAAAAACCAACTCAGATACTCCAATGCAGCCTTATGAAAGAGCTCTCTATCCTTTCTATAAAGGTTAAAATTCACTGCAAGCCACTGATAGAAATAAAAATCATTAAGTGACGCAACTCCATCCATTAAATTAAGGTAGCGGGAAAGGAGTGTTGACCCACTCCGAGGCATACCTACAACAAAAATAATCATACCCGCTCCCACTTGTAGAAAGCTAATTTAAGAAAGGTTAAGAAACACAATAAATAACGCCTAGTCAATCGATAAGGCTCCTGAGACCATCGATACAACCACTCAAGCTTCATCCTTCTCAGAATTAATGGTGCTCTCTTTTTCACCCCAACAAAAAATTCCAAAGTAGCACCGACACACAAAAATGTTATTTTTGGGTTCTTAGCATGTAAAAGTGAACAAACCACCTCTTGCTTAGGAGCCCCCAAGCTACCGATCACCAAATCCACTTCACAACCTGTGATTTCATCGCTCAGATAACAAGACAATTTTGAGATATTGTCATCGACAATTATCTTTCCAGTAAATGCCCCTACCAATTTCAGCTTTGGAAAATCTTGTTCAAATCTATCTCTAACCAAACCTATTGTTTTATCATTGGCCCCCAGAATAAAGACATTACATACCGCCCCTTCTGGCAACTCACGATTCACACGCTCAAATAACTCAATTGTAAATTCACTTCCAGGTATCACCTCTTTGAGAGGAGCCTTTAACTTTAAAAAACTTAACAGTTTCACAGGAAACCCATCTACAATAGTCAGCGTTGCTTTCTTATAGGCTCCACAGAACAATCTGTCATTTAGTATTTGTGTAAGATGGTCCAAGTTTGGAGTTACAACCAACTCACCCGGTACATCCTTGTCCATTACTGCCCGCCCTAATAGTTCTAGAACCTCTGCACGCCTTAAATCATTGATCTCGATCCCTGCAACTTTAACAATTGGCTTACCCATATTGTTGAACAACCCCTTCACACATTGACTCAACAGAAAAGAACTGCCTTTGGCAAAATAATGCTTGCTCACCAAGAGTTTTTAAAATTTCAGGCTTATCAACCAAGCGTGTAATGGTCGAAGCCAAACCTGAAACATCACCCGCAGTTACTAAACACCCAGAAACATCGTCCTCTAGCGCTTCTGGAATTCCATCAATACCACTAGCTAAAACAGGCCTTCCGACTGACATTGCTTCAAGCAAAACCATTGGTAGTCCCTCTCCATATAAAGAAGGAATGACAAAAAGGTCTACTGATGCAATACATGCTTGAATATCTTTTTTAAACCCATGGAATTGAATTGTTTCTCTCAAGCCTAATCTATCAATGAGAGAGATAATTTCATTCTCATAAGCACAAGATTCAAACTCACCCCATACATTTAGCTCTAGATTATCACGCACCTTCTTATCGCACTTGGCAATCGCTTCAACTAACACATTCAGCCCCTTCCTAGGACGAATTAATCCCGCAAATCCTAACTTAACTCTCTTTTTTAGAAGTAAGGAGTTTTGTTTCTGTACGACGGGTACGCCATTATGAACAACAGAAGATTTAATACGGTGCTTCCCATAGAGGTAGGGTGTTTTTCTTTGAACAGCTTTCGACACACAAATTATTCTATCCGACTTCGACAGAGACAACCTTTCCAACATATACTTCGTTATATTTTTAATAAAACTAGGGGTATCTTTTAAAACAGGGCTATGAACATGGTAGACCCAGCGCCACTTTTTCTGGACTCCAACAGAAGCCAGTTTCGAGCTAAAAAGCCCAACCGGCGTATGGCAGTGGATTATATCTGGCTGAAAACTTACTATAAGATCATGTAAACTAGGTATTCTATCTTTAAACGAGCTCGGCATAGTCAAACACTCGACGACTTTTAGCTCTTTCAAACCGCTACGCTCAAAGAAAACCCCATCTTTTAACGCTACAACAACGACATTATAATTCCGAGCAGCCAGCTCTCTGACCAAATGTTCTTGAACTCGCTCAGCCCCCGCATAATACTCCCCATTGACAACCTGTAAAATTCTCATTGTAAAAGCCTTCGATCAGTAGAAAAGTTCATGACTAGCACCGCAAACAAACTCAAATAGCATGGACCTGTAAAAATCGGATTGGTAAACGCTTCCAACAAGATAAACACCAGTGCGACACAGCTATAATATGAACCACGAGAGAACACAAAAGGGCGTACAAAACAAAACAAACTAACAAGGAAAAACAACAGTCCCAACCATCCTGCTTCAGCTATTAACATAGCCCAATAAGTATCTGTCAAATAATTTTGCTCTTGTTTGTACCACCAAAGATCCGCCACCCCCAAATCTACATACAATCCAGATAAAACTGAATTAGCTGATCCATAAGTAGCCAACCCTGAACCTATCGGGAAGAATGTATCTGCCACATCTTTAGCCCCGGTAAACAGAACAAGCCTAGCAAAATCATTATCTGTCAATACATTCAGCTCAAACATACCCAGTAAAAAATAGCCCAGCACCACTACAGCACTAGAGACAAGAGATACATTTTTAAATATGACACGCCTACACAGCCACACACCCCCACCCAATAGGAAAGAGGCCAAAAGAAAAACAGCTTCACCTCGCTGCCCAGAAAAGTACATTAAGAAAAGACAAAAGATAACAAGAAGATATCTCTCCTTATAAGCAAGTTTTTTATCTCCAACCAGATAAATAAGGCTCAGAGTCGAAACAAAACTCAAGGGTGTAGGATGAAAGAAAATGCCAGTTAGACGTCTCGCCCCCCCTATATATGTTTCCAACATCATCCCAGGAAATATTGAAGATAATATTGAATGATTTATAATTTGCAGAACAACAAACAGCACATTGGCAAATAAAACACCTTTGATAAACTTACCAAATATGCCTTTTAACCATAAACTTTGGCTTAAATACCAACAACTAATAATCAGCAATGGAAACTTAAGATAAACCAAAAGCTGAAGAAACTGACCTTCTGGATTAAATTGAACAGAATTTTGATATGAGCTCACTAAAAGCAAAATAATAAAAATCAAGTACGAACACAAACTTTTCCTTAATACCACAGGAATTCCATACTTATTGATAAACACTCCAGCCAGCATCGTTACTGCTAGCAAATCAATCACCCCAACCCCAAGCCCGGGAATTAAGGATTTCAGCAAGTAGAACACAAAAAGTAGAGCTAGCCCCCCCAAAATCAGTACACGCTCAAATCGCCCGAGAAACATCCTTTCTTCAAGGGAAATAGCTCTTACATTAACTGCAGCCATCAACGAACGAACTCCTACTTTGAAAAGTCAACCCATAAGTCAAACTCAAGGTGGGGCAACAATCGGCGAAGCTGCTCAACATCTTCAGAAAAAATATCAGCTAGCTTAGCTCTCTCTTCACTTGGGAGTACAAACTTTTCATACCCTTTATTGGTCATAGACCCCATGAAAACAGCTTTCCTTATTTTCAACCTTAATGATACTGGTAAAAGTTTATATAGCATCTGTTTTATTGGTGATAGATATTTTGAAAACCTCAAAAAGTGAATAAATGGCCGTGCCTTACCAGACTCATTCACTCTTGGAAGCTCCTTATCACCCCGTAAATGCAGACCTAGAAAACTATATATATCTTTTATTGCATTCTTATCTCTGATTATTTTTTCAAACAAGACAACCTTTACCTCTCCCTCCTCAAAGGCATTTAGATAACGAGCAACCTGATCAAAGAAAAATGCCCTTTCCGTGTACCAATAGCTTGCCGGCCACTGCTCACAACTCCTCTCAAATTCAGCAGAGTGTCTTCTCCTGGCCTCTTCTTCTGAAATAGCACTACAAAAATCCAGTGTTTCACTTCCATTTGCTCTCATATATTCCCAATACGAAACCATAAAATCGATCGGATTTCTTAGTACAATGAGAACTTTTGCCTTCGGATTAAATTCCTTAATTTTTTCAGGACATAACCTATCAAAAAGGTAACCGGTGGACGCATCTATACGCCACAAACCACCCGATCTATACAAAGCTCGATACTCATCTTTGTTCTTTATTCCATAACCCTCAACGAAATAAAAAGGTTCTTTTAAAACCGGCAACTGAACTCCGCGCTCCGTCCCTAACAATTCGGCAAGCGAGGTAGTTCCGCTTTTCGCAGCCCCTACCAAAAACAAGTTTGGTTTCCAATCTTCGCTCTGATACATCACATCAACTTATTTATTTGCATTTCATGTAAGCTTTGCGCATTTTCACCTATCGGTCTAGCAGGTATACCTACAACTGTCTGTCCTTCTGCAACATGCTTAACCACCACAGAATTTGCTCCGGTAATTACATTTTTTCCTACATTTACTGGACCAATTACTTTAGTGCCTGTTCCTAGATAAACATCATCGCCTATAACCGGAGCGCCGTCTTTATCCCCCCCTGCGCCGCCCAAAGTAACGCCCGTGCCAATCACACAATTTCGGCCAATTACAGAATCAGGATGGATAACCACTCCCATGCCACGGTGACTGCAGTATGTTCCTTGACCAATAACACATTTGGCAGGCAGATAACAATTAAAGATCAAGTAAGTAATCGCCTCAAAGAACCTTGCCAATATTTTCATGCGCTTCAAGTAAAAAAATCTAGCCACTCTATAAGTCGACACTGCATTAAAGTACATTTTTGTCATGATCCTATCCGGTTCATACCTCGTCCAGCCCACGCCTTTGCTCTAATTCAGAATAAAGAGAATAAAGGAGCCTGGGTCCCATTTTAAATTTGAACAGTTTTTCAAGCTTAATACTCACTTAGAAAGCACCGTCACTTTTCGTTGACTCATTGTTGAGTTCAAATACTCCCGCAGCCCTTCCCCCACACCACCATGCTCCAGTGCATACTCAATCTGAGCTTTCATATACCCTAATTTATTCCCACAATCATGACTCTTACCCACAATCCGATAAGCCTCTACAGTACTTTGCATTAACAACTCATCTATGGCGTCGGTGAGCTGAATCTCGCCACCGGCGCCCGGTTGCGTTTGGGCCAGTAATTGCCATATAGAAGAAGGCAGCACGTAACGCCCCACCACCGCCATGTTGGATGGCGCGGCATCGACACTGGGTTTTTCGACCATGCCGTCGATGTTAGCGCTGCCGCCCTCGGGCAGCTCGGCCCCCAGGCAATCGACCACACCGTATTGGGTAACGTTTTCCCAGGCGACGGGCTCGACCATGATCTGGCTGGCGCCGGTGGTTTCAAAATTGCGCACCATGGCCGCCAGGTTGGCGGTGGTCAGATCGGAGCAGTATTGATTGACCAGCACATCGGGCAGCAGTACCGCAAACGGGGCATCGCCGACAACAGGTTTTGCACACAGAATCGCGTGGCCCAGGCCTTTGGCCTCGGACTGACGAACAGAGATCACCGTCACACCCGCCGGCACGATGGAACGCACCTCGTCCAGCAGCTGCCGCTTGAGGCGTGTTTCGAGCTGGGCTTCCAGCTCGAAGGAGGTATCAAAGTGGTTTTCGATGGCGTTCTTACTGGCGTGGGTGACCAGTACGATTTCTTTAATGCCGGCCGCGACTGCCTCGTTGACGACATACTGGATCAGGGGCTTGTCGACGATGGGCAGCATCTCTTTGGGGATGGCCTTGGTGGCCGGTAGCATGCGGGTGCCGAGACCGGCGACCGGGATGACGGCTTTGGTGACCTTTCTCGCTTCTTTATTAACAACATCCATGACCTAACACCCTTCGTTTTTTCCGTTTACGTTTGTAATGTCCTGCACCGGAGCTCTGACGTCATCGACTGTCGGTGTTACGGTTGTTTCATTGGAGGCAGCCAGCGGCACAGACCGCACACAGCAATGCAGGCCATCACCGGGACAATGCCCAAGAAAGCGCACAGCAGAAGAGGCCACAGACGGCGCAACTAAAAGAACAGAAAAGTGTATGGTGTTGTTACAGCAGAATACCGATGGCTACGATTGGCTCGCAGCATCATTCCTTAGCGTGCAGGGTCATCACCCCCGTGACTCACCCGCTATCCTTGCACCCCAATTTCACACGTTTTCGGCTCAATTCAGCGCCTTTCCTGCCCCTTTGCCCCCAAATGGCATTGCGTGTCTGATGCACGCTTGCGCTGCTATCGAGCCCGGCCAGCCCATTATTTGGCTGACAAACAGCTCACCCAAAGTTGTGAACTGCCTCACAAATAAATCTGGCGGCTAAATTACCACCAGTCCCCGTTTTCTTCAAGAAATTCGATAAGGATTAGTGGGCTTATAGTTATTTATTCTAATTCAGATCCGAGATGCGAGATAAAGGCAGATACGAGTGGCGAGTGGCGAGAAAACACTAAACAATAATAAATAATAGAAGGTAATTGGGGTGTCAGAGTTGATGGAACCGGGGTGTCGCGCCATTCAACAGGGGTGTATTGGCTCTTTTTACTGCTCATGATAAGAAATACACCACTTATTCTCTTTTCATCTTTAGGAAAATCTCATAGACTTGACGCGTATCACATTTTGTCACTCCTTTAATAGAAGGACCTATACCATGAAATTGTCCCATCTTTTGATTGCCGGCCTGATTGCCATGCCTGCAAGCTATGCAATGGCTCAAGCAGACTCTGCTGCTGACCAAGCCACTCAAACTCTTTCTGCTGAAGAACAAGCCGCGCTGGCAGACCTGAAAGCTGCGATCGAAGCGGCTACCACTCCAGAAGCCAAAGCTGCGGCACTGGCTGCTGCGGTAACCGCTAACCCAAGCCTGGCCTCCGCCTTACAATCCGTTGCAGTGCAAGCGGGCATGAGCGCAAGCGTTGCATCCAGCACTGTCACCAGCGCAGTTGCTGCTGTTGCAGCGGCAAACGGTAACGGCAATGGCCTGGGCAACGGTCAGAGCTCTCAGCAAGCACAGTCTTTCACTCCTCCTGCAACCGGTTCTGCTGGTAGCGCTGGTGGCGGTGGCGGTACTGCTTCTGGTGGTTGATTGTTAGCTTTTAGTTTCTAGTTTCTAGTTTCTAGTTTCTAGTTTCTAGTTTCTAGTAAAAGCATAAAGAGCCCTGCAGAGATGCGGGGCTTTTTTGTTATAAAGCAGACACCCCAGGGTGCATTCTCTGGCTGCGCCATTCACCTTGTGCGAGATAAAACCAGATAACGAGATGCGAGACACCCCAGGGTGCCTTCTCTGGCTGCGCCATTCACCTTGTAGGGGCTAGGTACGAGTTGCTAGTGGATAGTTTCTAGAAGCTAAAAGATTGGAAAGGCAGTGGCCACTCCAGAGCAGATTGCCGCGGCGCTTCGCTTCTCGCAATGACGAATTGAAAGTGGCGAGTAGGCAGGGCAGAGGAAAACACAAACTTCGAGACCAGGCTACTTTTTCACTTGCTTTTCGTCTCTTCCTGTCTACTGTTCCCTATCTTTTCCTGCTTTTCCTAGCCACTAGAAACTAGCCACTGCCTTTTCCTAGATTCTGTCCTTCCCCACCGATTCCCCTCTTCCGATCCCGTAATACGCAAACCCTTTTGCGCGCATGCGTTCAGGATCGAACAGGTTGCGGCCGTCGAAGATGACGGGTTGTTTGAGGGCGGCTTTGATGGCGTCGAAGTCAGGCGCTTTGAAGTTTTGCCACTCGGTGCAGATGACCAGTGCGTCGGCGTTTTGCAAGGCCGCCTCTTTGGTGCCCATCAGACTTAGGGGACTGCCGCCGTCACGCGAGTGGCAATATTCTGCATACAGACGCTGGCACTCTTCCATGGCTTCCGGATCGTAGGCCTGAACCCTGGCGCCTTTGGCCCACAGGGTTTCCATCAGTACGCGGCTGGGGGCTTCGCGCATGTCGTCGGTTTTGGGCTTGAACGACAACCCCCACAGGGCAATGGTTTTGCCGGTTAGGTCGTTATTGAAATGGGTTTCCAGGTAAGTCGCCAGCTTTTGCTTTTGGCGATTGTTGATGGCCTCGACCGCCTGCAGCAATTGGGGCTGGTAGCCGATGACTTCGGCGGTGTGCCCCAACGCCTGCACATCTTTCGGGAAGCAGGAGCCACCGTAACCGCAGCCGGGGTAGATGAAGTGATAGCCAATGCGCTCATCGGAGCCGATGCCGTGCCGCACGTGCTCGATGTCGGCGCCCACTTTTTCGGCGATGTTGGCCATCTCGTTCATAAAGCTCACCTTGGTCGCCAGCATGCAGTTGGCGGCGTACTTGGTGAGCTCGGCACTGCGAGCGTCCATAAAGATGATGCGGTCGCGGTTGCGGTTGAAGGGCGCGTACAATTCCCGAAAGCGGTCTTCGATGGCGTCGGCATCGTCGCCGGGGCGCACCCCCACCACAATGCGATCCGGTCGCATACAGTCGCTGACGGCGGCGCCTTCTTTCAGGAACTCGGGGTTGGAGACCACATTAAACGTCAGTGACGAGTCACGAGTGGCCAGGTGCGAGGCGATGACCTCGGCGACCTTATCGGCGGTGCCCACCGGCACGGTAGACTTATCCACAATAATCTTGGGCGACTGCATGTGCTCGGCAATCGTATGGGCGACGGTCAGTACATATTTAAGGTCGGCAGAACCGTCTTCATCGGGCGGTGTGCCCACGGCGATAAACTGAAAGTCACCAAAATTAACCCCCTCTTCGGCCGAGGTGGTAAACGTAATGCGCCCCGCCTCGAAGTTGGACCGCACCAAGGGCGCCAACCCCGGCTCATAAATGGGGATATTGCCCTGCTTCAGGGATTCAATCCGGTCGGCATCCACATCGACACAGCAGACATCATGACCCACCTCAGACAGAACAGCGGCCTGCACCAGGCCCACATACCCAATTCCAAATACAGTAACCTTCATTCATATCCCCAAGTCGATTTAAAGGAGTACAGGATAACCATCATATTAGTGCATTTTTGTGAATGGGGAAGAGATGAGATGCGAGTGGCTAGTTTCTAGTGGCTAGGAAAAGATTGGACAGGCCGGGGATAGAGACTAGTGGCTAGAAGCGAGTTACGAGTGGCTAGTTACGAGTTACTAGGAAAAGATTGGGTAGGCGGGCCTCCCCTGGATACTCTCTGGCTGCGCAATTCACTTTGTAGTGGCCAGGAGCCTAGCTACTAGACTCGTATCTCCGCATTCTATTCATATTTTCTAATTAAAGAGGCCAACATTTTGGCCAGTTCGTCACATTCTGCCATCCAGAGAGTTCCGATATTCCAAGGGATGTATTCGATTTCAATACCGATGTCAGCCTGAGTTTTAAACTCACCCAGAGAGCCTTTTGCAAAGCTCAAAAATCTGCACCGCTCTTTGATTGATTCCCGCTCAAACCCTTCCGCTATATTACTGGGCACCGATAACGCCGACCGCGTAATCTGGTCCTTGAAACCAAAATCCCTGCAACCAGAAAAATGACGATAAACCTGAATGGTTAACGCCCGACTCCGCTGCCAAACAGCAAGATTTTCATAAAGCATCCATGCTCTCCAAATTCCTATGTATTCCTAGGAGCTAGTGGCTAGTTACGAGTTACTAGCAACTGTCTTTTCCTGTCTTTTCCTGTCTTTTCCTAGCTTCTAGCCACTAGTTACTAGTTACTAGCCTCTAGCCACTAGCCACTAGCCACTAGTTACTAGTTGTAGATAATGCTAATCATCGTCAACGAAATCGCGCTATACGCCAGCAGTATCGGCAATCCGAGTTTGAAATAATCGGCCATGCGGTAGTTACCGGCAGTGTAGACCATGAGGTTGGTCTGGTAGCCGTAGGGGGAGATGAAGCTGGCGCTGGCGCCGAAGGCAACGGCCATGACGAACGGCATGTAGTTATCGCCCCACTGCCCCGAGATGGCCAGCGCCAGCGGGAACATGATGGCGGCGGCGGCGTTGTTGGTGATCAGCTCGGTCAGCAGCCAGGTCATGATGAAGACGCCGATCAGGGCGCCGAGCGGGCTTAAGCCGCCCAGCACGGGGCCAGCCCAGCTGCCAAAATCAGCCGCCAGGCCGGTTTGAAACATGGCCTGGGACAGTGCCAGGGCGCCACCGATGACGATCAGCAGCGAAAACGGGAAGCGGGATTTGATGTCTTCGATGGACATGATGCGGGTCACAACCAGCACCGCCAACAGGATCATCAGGCCTTTGATCAGCGGCATGAAGCCGGTGGCCCCCAGCGCGACAATCACACCAAAACCGGCAAACACGGCCAGCTCGCGGGAGCCGCTGAGGGTTTTATTGGTTTCGATGCCCCCCACCACAATAAAGTCGGCGGCTACGTCGCTGTGGCGGTTAAAGTCATCCCCCACCGCCAGCACCAGCGCATCACCGGCTTGCAAAGACAACTTGCCCAGGCCACCGCGCAAGCGCTGATTCCCCCGGCGCACGGCCACCACCGCGGCATCAAAACGGGAGCGGAAGTCCACCTCTTTGATGGTGCGATCGACCAGGCTGGCCGACGGCGAGACAATCACTTCGACCAGGTTTTCGCGCACCGCCAGATCAAATTCTTCCAGCGGCAGCAGCCCCTCGAAGCGATCCAGCAACTCGATGGAGGAGAGGTCACCGGTGAACACCAGCACATCGCCCTCCGACAACACTTCCTGCGGGCTCACTGGCGCCATCACATGATGATCACGAATCACCTCCACCAGGAAGATGGATTCCAACTGCCGCAATTCGTTTTCCTGCACCGAGCGCCCAATCAGCGGCGAGCCGGCACTGACTCTGCGTTCGAGAAAATAGTCCTGGGTGATGGTGTCGGCTTCCAGCTCCTGCTCCGGCAGCACCCGCGGCGCCAGTACCACCATCAACAACACACAGCCCACAAACACCGGCAGGCCGATGAAGGTAAAATCGAAAAAGCCCAGTGTCTCGTAGCCGGCTTGCTGCACAAAGCCGTTGACGATCAAATTGGTCGAGGTACCGATTAGCGTTAACGTGCCCCCCAGAATGGACGCGTAGGACAAGGGCAACAGCAACTTGGAGGCCGACTGAGTGGACTGTCGCTTGATCGGCCCGAGCATGGCCGAGACCACGGCGGTATTGTTGATAAACGCCGAGAAAAAACCACTGAACACCGACAACCGCAACACCGAACTGCGCGTCGAGCTGCGCAACACCGCACTGGTCATACGGCGCATCAGGGTCGTGCGCTCCAGCGGCACCGACACCAGAAACAGCAGCATCAACACCAGCAGCGAGGGGTTGGTGTAACCGCTCAGCAATCCTTCCAGCGACAGGATATCGGTCAGGTACAGCATCACACTGGAGCACAAAAAGATGACCCAGGGCCTTAATTGGGTAAACACCAACAACGCCACAATCACCAGCAGGTCCATTGCCACCAACAATCCGGCGTATTCGTTAATCAAAGCTAACATTCAATTTCCATTTATATTAGTCACTAGTGGCCACCCCAGGGTGCCTTCTCTGGCTGCGCCATTCACCTTGTAGTGGCTAGTGGCTAGTGGCTAGTGGCTAGACAATCATAAGGACTGGAATGCTATACGTTGTAAGAAGGATTTTACAGAAACTCTTTCTTTTAGTTTGCCCTGCCCTTCTCATTCCCTCTATTGGACCCTATTCCTTCACCACTGCTGTTCATCTTTTCCTAGCTACTAGCCACTAGTTACTAGTTACTAGTTACTAGTTACTAGCCCCTATCTCTTACAAATCTCAATCCAACTCTGCGCCGCCCGGCTCACCGATGCCTGTCTGTGAGTGACAAAATAAAAGCGACGGTGCATGGGACGCCCTTTCACGGTTAACGGCACCAGCACGCCTTGCTGGATTTCATCGGCGATGGCGATTTCGGACAGGCAACCGACGCCGAGCCCGGCTTTGACCGCGTTTTTGATGGCTTCGTTGTGGGTGAGCTCCAACACAATGTTCAGCTCCGGCAACAACCCCTGCATGGAGCGGTCGAAGGTTTGGCGGTGACCGGAGTCGGATTCGCGCAGAATCCAGTCGGCGGCCAGCAGGTCTTTGTTGGTAAGCGAAGGCTTTGCCGCCAGGGGGTGATCCGCGCGGCAGAAGACCACCATTTTATCCTCCCGCCAGGGCTGCAACAGCAGGTCGTCGTGGTGCAGCTCGGCCTCAATCAGGCCAATATCCAGATGGAAGTTAAGCACCTTGGCCACCACTTCGGGGGTGCTGCCCACCTCCATCTCGACCTTGGCGCCCGGATGCTCCTGAAGGTAGGTGGCCAGATGCTTAACCGCCAGGTAGTTGCCAATGGTCAAACTGGCGCCCACGCGCAAATGCCCCAGCTCCTCCTGCCCCTGCAGCTCATCCTCGAACTCCCGCAGGTGCGCCATCACCGCCTCGGCCTTGATGCGGATCGACTCGCCAAAGCTGTTCAACCGCAAGCGCTTGCCGGCCCGGTCAAACAACTGAATGTCGTAGCGGCTCTCAAACTCCTGCAACGCCGCACTGGCGGCCGACTGCGACATCGACAACTCCGTCGCGGCACGGCTGATGCTCTGCTCTTTGGCAACGGCGAGGAAAACCTGAAGATGGCGGATGGTGTATTTCATGACTGCAGTGACGAGTGGCGAGTGGCGAGTAACGAGGAAAAGACAAAAGATAGGGGCGAAAGGGGCAGTAGCGAGCGGACAGGTGCGAGTAGACAGGAAGAGACAGAGACAAAAGCAGGGGCCAAGAGAAAAGCTTGGTGTGCGCTCTGCCTAGCAAACGGATCATTACCGAATTTATAGAGATTTATCATTCTTATCCTACCCTAATGTCTTTTACTGGTTTATCTTTCCTAATTTCTTTGTTTTCCTATCTTTTCCTAGCCACTAGCAACTGCTTTCCAGTCCTTTCCTAGCTTCTAGCCACTAGTTACTAGTAACTACCTCTTTCCTATTTTTTCGATATTTAAATTCATAATATCCTGATTTTATGAATACGCCTACCCCTGTACAATCGCCATCATTGTTTCAATTACCTACACTCAGTAAGACGTTTACGCTGACAGGGCAATAATAAATGGATACGACAAGTGCACACGGCGGCAAGTTGATTAACCTCTACGTAGAGGGTGAGGCGCTGCTGCAGGAAAAAGAGAAGGCCAAGTCCAACCGTTCGTGGGATCTGACGACATGTCAGATGTTTGATATCGAGCTGTTGCTCAATGGGGCGTTTTCACCCCTGACCGGTTATTTGAACCAGGCCGATTACCAGTCTGTGGTTGAAGGGATGCGCCTGGCGGATGGCACCTTGTGGCCAATGCCCATCAACCTCGACATTAGCCAGGCGTTTGCCGACGAGACCACCATTGGCGAAGAGATCACGCTGCGCGACCCCGAAGGTGTGGTGATTGCCAATTTGGTGGTGACGGACCTGTGGACACCCGATAAGACCCTGGAAGCGGAAAAGGTGTTTGGCACCACGGACACGGCTCACCCCGGCGTTCGCCGTCTGCTCAACGAGGGCAACCCGGTGTATGTGGGCGGTACCCTGACCGGCGTGACGCCACCGCTGCATTACGATTTTAACCAGTACCGCAACACCCCGGCGGAAATGCGCCAGCACTTCGCCGAGTTGGGCTGGAGCAATGTGATTGCCTTTCAGACCCGCAACCCGATTCACAAAGCGCATGTGATTATGATGAAGCGCCTGATGGCCAAAAATCAGGCCAATCTGGTGATTCACACGGCGGTGGGTCGCACCAAGCCCGGCGATATCGATCATTTCTGTCGGGTGCGCTGTTACGAAAAAGTACTGCCGCATTTTCCGGCGGGCACGGCGGAAATTCGTCTGCTGCCCTTGGCCATGCGCATGGGCGGACCGCGTGAAGCCCTGTGGCATGCGATCATTCGCCAGAATTACGGTTTCACTCACTTTATTGTGGGACGCGATCACGCCGGCCCCGGCCGCAACAATCTGGGCGGCCTGTTCTATGGCGCCACCGAAGCCCAGGAACTGGTGTCCTCCTTGCAGGACGAACTGAACATCCAGATTCTGAAAGCACCGTTCCTGCGTTACGTGGAAGGTCGCGGCGAATTCTGTGAAGAGCACGAGCTGCTGTCTGGCGAGGCGGGGCTGTACATTTCCGGCGCCGAACTGAAAGACAAGCTGTGCCACGGCGAAGACATTCCCGAGTGGTTTGCCTTTCCGGAAGTGATTGAAGAGCTGAACCGCACCCTGCCACCGCGCTCCAAACAAGGCATAACCTTATTCTTTACTGGTCTGTCAGGCTCGGGGAAATCCACCCTGGCCAACGGCGTTATGGTAAAATTGCGCGAACTGGGCGGTCGCCATGTGTCCTTACTGGACGGCGACGTCGTGCGTAAAAACCTTTCCAGCGAACTCAGCTTTTCGAAAGAACATCGCGATTTAAACATTCTGCGCATCGGCTATGTGGCCAGCGAAATCAGCAAAAATGGCGGCATCGCCATCTGCGCGCCTATCGCGCCCTACGCCACCACGCGTCGCAGCGTACGCAGCATGATTGAAGAAGTGGGAGTGTTCGTTGAAATCCACGTCGCCACCCCGATTGAAGTGTGCGAAGGACGCGACCGCAAAGGCCTGTATGCCATGGCCCGCGCCGGAAAAATCAAAGGCTTTACCGGCATCGACGATCCGTACGATGTGCCTGAAAACCCGGAGATGCGCATCGATACCTCGCAATACACGATGACCGATGCGGTGGAGCAGGTGATTGAACGATTGCGTGAGATGAAATTGATTGCTTGAGTGGCGAGTTGCTAGAAGCTAGTGGCTAGTGGCTAGTGGCTAGTTACTAGTTACTAGGAAAAGATGAAAAACCAGTTGCGAGTGACTAGTAGCGAGGTTACAGGAAAGGATAGAAAAGACAGCTGCCAGTTACGAATGGTGAGCAGGCTGGAAAAGATTGGAAGGACTTAAGTGCAGGGGTGAGTGACTAGCAAACAGGAAGAAATTAAAAGCGGTTTGAGCCAGTCTTTCGCTTTGTGTTTTCCTAGTTACTAGCTACTCGCCACTAGAAACTTTTATTTAAAATTAGGTATTGTTATGACTCCTGAAAAATTGACCCATTTAAAATTGCTGGAAGCCGAGAGCATCCAGATCTTCCGCGAAGTGGCTGCGGAGTTTGATAACCCGGTAATGCTTTACTCTGTGGGTAAAGATTCTTCTGTGTTGCTGCACCTGGCCCGCAAGGCGTTCCACCCGGGTAAAATTCCTTTCCCGCTGTTGCACGTCGACACCACGTGGAAGTTTCACGAGATGATCGAGTTCCGCGATCGCATGGCGAAAGAGTACGGCTTTGATCTGCTGGTGCACATCAACCCCGACGGCGTTGCCATGGGCGTCGGCCCGTTTACTCACGGCAGCGCCAAGCACACCGACATCATGAAGACCGAAGGTCTGAAGCAGGCGCTCAACCACTACAAGTTCGACGCCGCCTTTGGTGGTGCCCGTCGCGACGAGGAAAAATCCCGCGCGAAAGAGCGTGTGTACTCTTTCCGTGACAAGAATCACCGTTGGGATCCGAAGAACCAGCGTCCGGAGCTGTGGAACATTTACAACAGCAACGTCGACCAGGGTGAAAGCATCCGCGTATTCCCGCTGTCCAACTGGACCGAGCTGGACATCTGGCAGTACATCTACAAAGAAAACATTCAAATCCCTGATCTGTATTTCTCCAAAAAGCGCCCAGTGGTTGAGCGCGACGGCACCTTGATCATGGTGGACGACGAGCGTATGCCGCTGGAAGAAGGCGAAGTGCCTGAAATGAAGAGCGTGCGTTTCCGTACCCTGGGTTGCTACCCACTGACGGGTGCTGTCGAGTCTGACGCAGCCACCCTGCCGGAAATCATTCAGGAAATGTTGTTGACCAAAACCTCCGAGCGTCAGGGCCGTGTGATCGACAGTGACTCTGCCGGTTCCATGGAGAAGAAGAAAATGGAAGGGTATTTCTAAGTTTCTAGTTTCTAGTTTCTAGTTTCTAGTTTCTAGTTTCTAGTTTCTAGAAAAGCTTAAAAATACAACAGACCTGACAACACCGACTTAATGAATTTTGTTGTGCGGTAATTTCCGCACAACCCAAGACAGTAAAGAGAACATTATGAATGAGCCTACCTCTCTTCTAGAACAAGACATCCTGGGCTACCTGGATCAGCACGAGAACAAAGAACTGCTACGCTTTTTGACCTGCGGCAGCGTGGATGACGGTAAAAGTACGCTGATCGGTCGTCTGCTGCACGATTCCAAAATGATTTTTGAAGATCATTTGTCGGCCATCAAAAACGACTCCAAGCGTTTCAACACCACCGACGGCGAGTTCGATCTGGCCTTGCTGGTCGACGGCCTGCAGAGCGAGCGTGAGCAGGGCATCACCATTGATGTGGCTTACCGCTACTTCTCGACCGACAAGCGCAAGTTCATCATTGCCGACACCCCGGGGCACGAGCAGTACACCCGCAACATGGCCACCGGCGCATCCAACTGCGACCTGGCGATTGTGATGGTGGATGCCCGTCACGGCATCATGACGCAAACCCGTCGTCACAGTTTCATCGTGTCACTGCTGGGCATTAAGCACGTCGTCGTTGCCATCAACAAGATGGACCTGGTGGACTACAGCGAAGAGCGTTACAACGAAATCGTTGAAGAGTACAAAGTGTTTGCCAAGCAGCTGAACATTCCGGACATTCAGTTCGCTCCGATTTCTGCCTTGCGCGGTGACAACGTGGTGAACGCCTCCGAGCACATGCCCTGGTTCACCGGCGCGCCGTTGATGAATGTTCTGGAGAACATCGAAATCTCCCAGGACCGCAATCTGAAAAACTTCCGTTTGCCGGTGCAATACGTGATTCGCCCCAACCTGGATTTCCGCGGTTTTGCCGGCACCATCGCGTCTGGCACCATCCGCCCGGGCGACGAAGTGGTTTCTCTGCCTTCCGGCAAGAAGAGCAAAGTCAAAACCATCTCCACGTTCGACGGGGATATTGCAGAAGCGTCTGCCGCTGAAGCCATTACCCTGACACTGGAAGATGAGATCGATGTGAGCCGTGGCGACATGCTGGTGAAAGCCGATGATCTGCCGCACGTCAGCAAAGGCGTTAAAGCCCACGTCATCTGGATGGCCGAAGAGTCCCTGCGTTTGCACAAGCAATACGCGGTGAAGTTCGTCAGCAAGAAAGCCCTTGGCAACGTGGTCGCCATCGAGCACAAGATCGATGTCAACACCATGGAGAAAAGTGCAGCTGACAGCCTGGACCTGAACGAGATCGCCCTGTGCGACATCAGCTTCGACATGCCAGTGATCTTTGACAAGTATCAGGACAACCGCATTACCGGTGCCTTCATCATCATCGATCGCATCACCAACGGCACCGTCGGCGCCGGCATGATCGTCAACGATCTGGACCTGGCAGGCTTTGACACCAACGTGTCCAACGCTGACCTGAAAGAGCAGATCAAAAACAAACTGCAAGCTGTTGAAGCGAAGCTGGATACGCTGAACGATGCGCAGTTGATTGCGATTTTGAAGTCGTTGCAGGATGTTTAGTTGCTAGTTACTAGTTTCTAGTTTCTAGGAAAAGAAAAAGCGGGTAGAGAGACGATCTCTACCCGCTTTTTTATTGGCTTATCTTTCCTCGGATCTCGAAGCTCGCATCTCGATACTGCTGTTTATCCCCTCCCGTAAGTATCCTCAAAGCGCACAATATCATCTTCGCCCAAATACGAACCGGACTGCACTTCGATCATTTCCAGCGGAATCGCGCCGGGGTTGAATAAGCGGTGGGTGACGCCCAGTGGGATGTAGGTGGATTCGTTTTCGGAGACCAGGAAGACTTCTTCGCCTTTGGTGACTTCTGCGGTGCCGCTGACGACGATCCAGTGTTCGGCGCGGTGGTGATGCATCTGCAGGCTCAGTTTGCCGCCAGGCTTAACGACGATGCGTTTGACCTGAAAGCGATCGCCATTGTCGATGGAGTCGTAAAAGCCCCAGGGACGATACACCTTGCGGTGCAGTTGCGCTTCGCTGCGTTCGGCCTGCTTGAGTTGCTCGACGATTTTCTTCACATCCTGTACGCGATCTTTGGACGCGATCATAATGGCGTCGTCACTTTCCACCACAATGACATTGTCCAGACCGATGGTCGCCACCAGTTTGGAATCACTGCGAATGTAGCTGTTGCGGGTATCGTGTGTGAGCACATCGCCGTGCAACGCATTGCCGTTGTCGTCTTTAGTCGACACATCCCACAGGGCTGACCAGGAACCCACATCACTCCAACCGCAATCCAGTGGCACCACGACGGCGTGGCCGCTTGCCGCGTCACTGCACAGGGGCTCCATGACGGCATAATCGATGGAGTCATCCGGGCACGCCAGAAACGCCTCTTTGTCGGGGCGGACAAAGTCCACATCTTCCGTCGCATTGGACATCGATTGCTCACACGCCGCCAGCATGTCAGGGCGGTGCTTTTTCAGCTCTTCGAGGTAGCGGCTGGCTTTGAACATGAACATGCCGCTGTTCCAGACGTAATTGCCGCTGGAGAGGTACTTTTCGGCCGTGTCCTGATCGGGCTTTTCCACAAACTCAGCAATTTGGTAGGCATCACCTTCGACATCGCCCTGGCGAATGTAACCGTAACCGGTTTCGGGGCCAGTGGGGACGATACCAAAGGTCACCAGCTTGCCGGTTTCGGCGTGAGCGGCTGCCTTTTTCACCGCCACCTGAAACGCGTCAACATTGGTGATCGCATGGTCTGCCGCCAAAATCAGCAGCAATGGGTCTGAGTCATTGTCGCGGGTTGCTTGCAGTGCCGCCAACGCCACCGCCGGTGCGGTATTGCGACCTGCGGGCTCCAGCACAATCTTGCCATTAGAACCTGCATTCAATGTGCGCAACTGTTCCGCCACGGTAAAGCGATGGTCTTCACCGCAAATCACCATCGGTGCATTGGTCTCGAGACCCGCCAAACGACCACAGGTGTCCTGCAACATCGTCGCGTCATTTAATAAGGACAAAAACTGTTTCGGGTAAAGAGAACGAGACATGGGCCAAAGGCGGGTTCCAGACCCTCCAGCCATTACAACGGGGATAATCATATATGCTTTCCTGGCACGATTTTCTTCGAATTTAGTGTGGTAATTCTAGCAGGGAAAGAAGGGAGGGACGAGTGGGCAGTGGCGAGTAGCTAGAAGCTAGTTACTAGTAGCTAGTGGCTAGAATCTAGGAAAACCAGGGGCAGTCAACGGGGACGTGTGGCTACCCTCGCGGAGAATGTCCCACTAACTGTGTAAACCCCGTGATTCATATTACCCTAGAGGAGTTAATGAATCATGGTATCGACAATGAAAAACAAAGAACTACAGGACATGGCCGACAAGGTGGCTGGC
>NZ_JAAONZ010000032.1 GCF_011602365.1 Pseudomaricurvus hydrocarbonicus | reverse complement strand
GACTATGCCGATCAGGAACTGGAAGCCCGCGCTAAACCGGTTTACTATCGAATTTGGTGAGCGGGTAACGGCTCATCTTTGACGCGTCACGGGACGTTTACACAGTTATCAGGACACTCTCTTCAAGACCTACTACCAACACGATGCCCACGACAGTCGCATCGGCACCCCGCAGGAAATCACCAACGCCAGCGGCGCTATCGTCTGGCAAGCCCAATACAAAGCCTACGGCCAATTAGCGGGGTTTTCCGACAAGCCCGCCTCCTAAGACCCAAATACTTTTTCTGAGATTTTCGGGAGTCTCTGAAATTTAAAAGTTCGCCAACGAAAATCGTGCATTTCACACTGAAATAACAGAAAAAAACATTTCCGTTAAATTGAGCAATTGCCTTAATAGTAAAAATCAGTTGTTCAAAAAGAGAAGTGACCTGAATCGGGAAAATGCGTATTCATCAAAACCATAAGGGCACAAAAACTACCTCACCGGTGCCCACCCATTCGGAAACCCTTTCACATACCCATCCCAGCAGCCCTTGCCTCGCAATAAAATAAACTGCGTTCGCGACAGCGGTTGTTTTGCGAACTTCAGGCTGCCCTTCACGCCGCCATATTTTTCCCACCAGTATTGCTGCGCGGCAGCCGCTTCAAAGCGTGTGAAATCAAAGACCTTTTCAATTACCGCCGAATAATAAGGCCAATTCTCTTCCGGCTGCTGGTAGGTCCCCGATGGAAATTGATGCATGTGCCACGGAGCATCCAGATCGTCAGCACAATGACGAAAAAAACGCCGATCATAATATTTGCTTCTGACTACGCCCACATAGACGCTGCTATTTTCTGCTCTATGAACCAAGCGATAGAGGGTGTAATCATCCAGCCGGTTATTAAGTATCAGAGGAGCATTGATTGGCACTATCCCACCTCGATCGAACACGGACTTTTCAAACGTTGAAATCAATAAGGTACTTACCAATTAACCATGAATTGATACGGAAGTTTACATGTGTAATTTAAGGTAAATACCGGCCTGGATACTGCGTCACAGTACGCCCCTCCTGCTCCCTATGGAAGTCAATGGTCTCGCGAGAAGCGGGTATCCTTATATAGCGTAGTCGACTCAACACGCCATCTCAAAGTCGCTCAATGGCAAGATCGGCCACACAAGATACATTCAACGCCAAAATTTAATAAATTTTACGCAGCCTCTTTTCAGCGGACACAGAAAGGACGTTCAGGGGGATGGAAAGAGGAAGAACGGAAAGCTGCTCAACAAACCCAAAGGTAGAGGCTCACCGCAATGATGCCTCACGATACATTCACTTCAGCGCCAGCTGGATTTGCCTGAGGGGCACCCGATGATCCTGGTACTCACGATCCAGTTTGATCACCTCCGCCCCCACTTCTAACACCAGTGATGGAAAGCCATCAATCGGTAGCTGACGAGCCAGTGCCAATTGGGCCTCGAAGTCAACCTGCACTTCGCCAGATCGTAAATCCCCCTCAAACTGAACCGCATCCAACTTCAGCTCTTGCGCCAGCTGGACTAGCACGTCAACATCTGAAGGATTTAACGCCCGAAGATAATACGCTTGCTGAATCGCATTATGCATCGTCACTAAAGCCCCCTGCCGGTCTGCGGCGATAACAGCCCGGCACGACAGATAGGTTGAACGTCGAGGTTGATTTTTTACCCAAAAATCAAAATTGAACTCGGTCCCCAGCTGTGACTGTATATCACGCCAATACCCTTGAATTGCCTGTTGCAAGGCTTCAGACATGGGCTCTTCAGAATCCGGGGCCAAGCCGCCGGCCACATAGACCACTTCGATGTTTTCAGGCAGTTCGCGGGTTAAGGCATCCCACACAGGCCTGAATCCCCAGCACCAGGAGCACATGGGGTCATAAACATAAAACAATCTGGCACGGAATTCATTATCAGGAATCAGAGAAGGCGTAAGAGCAGGCATAGTTTGGCTTTCTAAAATAGAGTGACGCATTTTATCCTATTTAAACGCCCTGTATTTCCAATTTTCCTCCGAATATCGGATTACCCATAACAGAACTTAATGCTTAAGTCTTTGCTTTGACCTGAGAATGACTCGCTTGCTGATGACCATTCCTCTACAATGCGCCCCCTGGCTGACAGCTATTTCTATGGCTTTACGGCCTCCTCCTCCCCCTTTGAGATTAACAATATGACTAAACAGACTGGCCGTAGTCGCCGCCTGCGTAAAAAACTTTACCTCGACGAATTCGCGACCTTGGGTTTTGATCTGGATTTTGAGTTTACAAGCGAAAAAAGCGCCGAACAGCTGGATGCTTTTGTTGCTGACTTCATGAATAGCGCCATTGATGCCAACGATCTGGCCTTTATGGGCAGTGCCTGTGCGGAGACCATCGCCGGCGTTGTCATTTGCCGAGGCCGCTACGATTCCGTCACCCAGGAACAGCGCCAAGCGGTTGCTGACTGGCTGAATGCCAACGCTGATGTTAAAGCCAGTGAATGTGGCGAGCTGACAGACTCTAACGAGTTACTGTAATCGTTTAGTAAAGACGGTTCTCCAACTCGGTTATTCGCCGGGCTGGAGGGCATTCTCCTCCAGTGTGACCTTAACGTTCTCCCAGCCCCTTCAATGCTCTGCTCGTATGCTGTTGCTATTCATACTCTGTGTATTTTTTGCTACTGCCACGAACCTTTTCAGCCGGGTATTTTACTTCATTCTTCAAAATCTTCTGTTGGACCGCAGACAGAATATCAATGCCCAGCTTGTCAGCCATTCTGACCAGATAAACCTGAACATCCGCAATCTCATCGGTCACCGCCCGCAGTTGTTGCTCCGTTAAATTCTCGGACTGCGCTTCAGTCAACCACTGAAAACACTCAACCAGCTCTGAAGCCTCGACACTCAAAGCCATAGACAGATTTTTCGGGGAGTGAAATTGATCCCAATCACGCTCTGCGGCATAGCGACGCAAATACGTCTTAAGCTCCTCAAGATTTTCCATTTATGCCCACCTCACAGGCTAGTTGCTTGCTCAACACCAGTGCTCCACCTTATCAATAAACACAAACCCGGCACCAGCCGTGACTTGAAGGCCCATTATTGCTCACAGCACAATCCGCGGCACCCAATCGTTCAAAATATCTGATCATTTACTTTCAAAAAACCCAGTTATTACCTCAAACCAGCCGCACTACAATGGCTTAACAGTCTGATCAATTAGACATTAACAACCCCGGAGCAGATTATGACTACACTCAACAGTACCCACACACCATCTTTCAGTTCAGCCTATCTCAAACCACTGCTAGCCTCACAGGCAGGCTGGGGGGGCTTGGCTTTACGAGTGCCGGTCGGCCTGATTCTGGCTGCCCACGGCTCACAGAAACTGTTTGGCTGGTTGGGCGGTTACGGCCTCGAAGGTACCGGCCAATGGATGGCGTCCATCGGTTTTGAGCCCGGCATTCTGATGGCCTTTTTGGCTGGCAGTGCTGAGTTTTTCGGCGGTCTCCTGTTGGCTCTGGGGCTGTTAACCCGTCCCGCGGCACTGGCAACGGCGTTTACCATGCTAATGGCTATTACGTTCCATCTGCCAAACGGGTTATTTGTCAGCAATAACGGTTATGAATATGCGCTTACCCTGCTCGCGGCAACGGTTGCATTACTCTTTTTGGGCGCTGGCCGCTTTTCGGTGGACGAAATTCTGGCGAAGAAAGTTCAATAATCCCAATGGCTGAGTCGTCTTTTACGCGAACTATTTAAGTTATTTTTTAAGGAGAACCACATGGGCTTACTGGTAAAGGGACAATGGCAGGATCAATGGTATGACACCGACAGTCACGGGGGCGAATTTATCCGCACCGATGCGCAATTCCGCCATCACGTTACCGCGGATGGCTCCAGTGGCTACCAAGCCGAAGCGGGACGATACCACCTGTTTGTCTCACTGGCATGCCCCTGGGCCCACCGAACGTTAATCTTTCGTAAGTTGAAAAAGCTTGAATCCATCATTGGGGTGACGGTCGTCAAACCTGAAATGCTCGACCAAGGCTGGGAGCTGTTACCCCTTGATGACGCCGCAGCCATAGACCCCAGCCCGATCCCGGACATTCGCTATTTGTACGAGGTGTATACCACAACCCAACAGGATTACAGCGGACGTGTGACCGTCCCTGTATTATGGGATAAGCACACACAAACCATTGTGAACAACGAATCTGCGGAAATCATACGAATGTTTAACCGTGAGTTTGATGCCTTCACCGATGTATCAACCGACTTTTACCCCAAGCGGCTGCGTCAGGGAATTGATGACATAAATGCCACTGTCTACGACAACGTGAACAATGGCGTGTATAAAGCCGGTTTTGCCACGTCACAGACCGCCTACGAGAAAGCTTTCAACGCCTTGTTTTCAACATTGAAAGACATCGAACAGCGTCTTGAACGACAACGCTTTCTGGTGGACGATCAGATCACCGAAGCCGACTGGCGCTTATTTACCACATTGATCCGGTTTGACAGCGTCTACTATGGGCATTTTAAAACCAACCTCAAGCGCATTGAAGACTACCCAAACTTGTCCAACTACTTGCGAGAGCTTTATCAAGTCGAAGGTGTTGCCGAGACGGTAAACTTTAAACACATAAAGACACACTATTACTACAGTCACGACACCATTAACCCCACCAGAATTGTACCCCTGGGACCCGAGGTTGATTACAGCCGACCACACAACCGACCTGAACTGTTTTTACTGGCGTGAACGTCTCTGGCTTGAATAATGAAGCCATCCCACAGGTTAAGACACACAAAGAGTCTCTTATGAACCGTAAAATACTCGCTTTACATACCGCTCAGCCCTCTATTGATGGCGATGGCGTCAGCATCCAGCGTATTGCAGGCCAAGGACATTACAGTCAATTTGACCCCTTCCTGATGCTGGATGAATTCAGGGGGGGTGAAGATGGCAAACAAACCAAGGGCTTCCCCGAGCACCCTCACCGTGGATTTGAAACGGTCACCTACATGTTGGACGGCGTTATCGAACACCGTGACCACCTGGGCAATGTTGGCCGCCTCGTCACTGGAGGCGTGCAATGGATGACCGCTGGACGAGGCGTATTACACTCTGAGCTGCCCATCGCGGATGACAGTCATTTTCACGGGTTTCAAATTTGGGTAAACCTGCCTGCCTCAGAAAAAATGACCGCACCCAAATACCGGGAGTTCGGTCCGGAGGAGATTCCCGTACTGGAACTGGACAACGGCAACACCATCAAAGTCATAGCTGGCGAGCTGTCCCTTGATGACGATTTGTCTGTTGCAAACCGCTCAGCCACAGGGCCAGTGAAAGAGGTCGCGATCCGACCTGATTATTGGGACGTGAATCTCAACGAAAAAACGTCTATCCGTTTGCCCCTCAGCCCCGACAAGCGGGTTCTGGTCTATGTTTATCAAGGCAATATCCGTATTGCTCAAACAGAAAGCGGTATCGACGTGCATCCACAACAGATGGCGATTTTGGATAAAGGCGAGGCATTAACGATAAGTGCGACAGAACAGAGCCGCTTTTTGGTGCTGGCCGCCCACCCGATCGGTGAGCCAGTTGTCAGCTGGGGGCCATTCGTGATGAATACCCGTGAAGAAATTGAGCAGGCGATCAGGGACTATCAGGCAGGGACTTTGGTTTAATCGGACTAGTTGACTTACTCGTGGCCACAGCTCAGGTTTGGACAAGGCCACGCCTGAAACGGAGGCCAAATGTCGGTTAAGCTCGATCCCAGTGGTTTAATTCTCCGTTCAAAAATTTTTCAACGTACCAGCAGGTGGTTGAAATATTCAGCCCCTGTTGTCGCGCCCATTTTAATCCGGTATCTACAATTTGTTCTGCGATACCCTGCCCTCTTAAACGAAAAGGCACATAGGTCGAAATAAACGTAACTGTATCACCGTTGATCGAATACTCCAGCTTCGCCAGACTGCCATTGACGTTCGCAGTAAAGCAATGCAACTTGGATTGATGTTGTACAACCATCCGTAAATCTCCTGAACACCTTTTTAGTTTAGACCCTTTGGTTCTGTTTATCCCGCTGTGTCACGCATTAAATAGGCAACGGATGAAGTACCGGGTCAAAACCGTCGAAACGACAAGCCATTATTTAACGCGCGCCATACACACAGCTAAAACGAGCTGTTGGTTCACCCCTGACACAACCCGCCTCGTCAAAAACAAGTTGCCATTACCCCTGCAGCAGTAAGGTGGGGATGCCCAGCTGATGGCTGTTCACCGTCACAACCCAGGTGCCCGGCTTGCGCCCTTTTCGAGGTTGAGATAAAGATACCCCGGCCCGGCTTAACCGCCGATGAACGGCCTGAATGTCATCGACGCGAAAAGCAATGCCCCAAAAAAAATCGTCGCCAGCAAAAGGCGTGGTGGGTTCAATAATCTCAAGGGTTAGCTTTCCGACTCGGAAAAAAAGCATACGCCCTCCCCACTCTGGCACATTTTTATCCAGCGCCAGGCGAATACCCAGTCCGCCATCCCCAAACAGGCGGATACAGTCGTCCGCGTCATTCGTATGAAGAACGATATGGTCAACGGAAGTTATGGGTGAGCCCCCCTCGCAAGAGCTGGCAGCAGGCTCCTGTTGCTGATACAGATCTGTCCCTGGGTCAGTCAACCGCATGCCCTTTACCCCGGGGTTCTCAACCATACTGATCCAGAGGTTTCGACACGCCACGGCCGCCAGCCGCTGCTCTGCAATGGCGCTTGAGGGGTAACCACTTTCTGCCGGATGCCCAGCCGTGGTCTGAATGTTTTCCGCCGTCAACACCAGACCCGCCAGACTGGCATGTTCAACAGACGCCTCTAACAGTTCGAGTATCGTATTGCCCAATACAAACCATGCACAACCCACGTCGTCGGCTGCGGTCAGTGGTCGAGGCCGATCCTGGTCCGGTAAACCAGCAGGGCCCACCCAGCATGGCGCGACACCCAACAATAACTGATAATCCCGCACAGCACTTTTCAGATCCGGACACAGAAGACGTAAACGCTGAAAAGCCAGCGCCTTAAGAGGTCTCAAAGAATTCATCAGCCAATCCCCATCATCACTTCCAAAACCCACCCCCCCAGTCAAGACTTCATCAAATGGAGGCAGAATATTATCACGATGGGTCAGCTCGATGAGCGGATTGACGGAGCAAGCGCTGTCATTGAAAATTCCGCTCAGCTTGAAGATTCAGCTGAGCCTGAGAGTGCAGCTAAACTTGAGGGTTTAGCTGTTTTTGAGGGTTCCGCAGTGCTTGTAAAGGCCGGGTTGTCGTTGAAGTTTTGGCCATCGCCATCAGAAGGGAAGACAGAGACATGAAGCCAAGGCCTTGCACCCTAGTCCATCTGAGTGCCCATCCAGGCGACATGCCTGCCGAGAGTTAGAGCGCTTATTTCTGCTTTTTCTTCTTTTGCTTTATCTTCTGCTTTTGATAGTGCTTGGTTAAACGCTCTTTCTTTTGCAGCTGGCGGTCCGTGAGCTTGTTTTTGCGATCTTTGAACGGATTGTCCGTAGACTTAAACAGTATTCTCACTGGCGTTCCGTGAAGATCCAATACTCGCCGGAAGGTTTTTTCCAGATATTTGGTGTAATGACCAGGGATACGATCAGTTTGATTGCCGTGAATGACGATGATCGGCGGGTTATGACCGCCAGAGTGTGCGTAACGCAATTTAATGCGACGCCCATTGACCAGCGGCGGCTGGTGTACCACCACGGCATCTTCCAGAATTTTGGTTAAATGGTTGGTGGAGAGCTTATCTGTGGCCGAGTGAAACGCTTTCTCAATGGATTCATACAGGTGCCCCACACCGGTACCGTGCAAGGCCGAGATAAAGTGAATGTCCGCAAAGTCCACAAAGCGCAAACGACGGTCCAGCTCCGTTTTAATCCGCTCTTTTTGCTCGACTTCCAGTCCATCCCATTTGTTCAGGGCGACAACCAGTGCGCGCCCACTGTCGATCACCTGCCCCATCAAGTGCAGGTCCTGGTCCACCACCCCCTCGCGGGAGTCCATCACCAAAACCACCACATTGGCGTCTTCAATGGCTTTCAGTGTTTTTACAATGGAAAACTTTTCAACCGTCAGGCGTACATTTTTACGACGACGCACCCCCGCGGTGTCAATGATCGTATAGGGCTTGCCGTCACGCTCATAATCAATGTAGATACTGTCACGTGTCGTACCAGGCAAGTCATAGACAATCACCCGATCTTCACCCAACAAACGGTTTACCAGGGTAGACTTGCCCACGTTAGGACGGCCGACAATCGCCATTTTAATGCCGCGCTCGTCATCCTCTTCCTCTTCTTCCTGGGGGGGGAATTCCGCCAACACCTCGGTCATCAAGCTCTTAACGCCTCGACCATGTGAGGCCGTGGTCGGGTAAATTTCTCCCATACCCAGCTCATAAAAAGGCGCTACAGCGACATCAAAACTAAGACCGTCGACTTTGTTAGCGACAACATAGGTTTTTTTGTTGTTGATTCTTAAGTGCTTGGCAATCATCTGATCTGCGGGGGACAGGCCATCACGACAATCCACCAAAAACAAAACTGCATCCGCTTCAGCGATGGCCTGTAAAGACTGCTCCGCCATCACTTCGTCGATACCGTCCTCGTCACCACTGATGCCGCCGGTATCAATCAGGATAAACTTATGATCCAGATAATTAGCCTCTCCGTATTTACGGTCACGGGTCAGACCGGCGTAATCCGCCACAATCGCATCACGAGTGTTGGTCAGTCGATTGAAAAGAGTGGATTTACCCACGTTTGGACGGCCCACCAGGGCAATTACAGGAATCATCAGTTATCTCGTTAAAAAGCTATCTTGAAACAGCTATCTCGTAAAAGCTTTCTCTCAAATGACGCTCTCTCAAGAACGCTCTGTCGAAAATCTAAGCCCTTAGTAAAAAACAGCAAAGGCCAGAGCAACCCCGGGCTGCTCTGGCCTTTATTATACCCCAGGTCATGATTTGACCCGAGTTAATTCTAAAATGGCAACGCTCAAACCCGTCCAAACAAGCCTTGCAACCGAAATTTCTCAGCCACAAAGGCTTTCAGGCTGTAAAAATCTCAGCAATCACTCGCCCGGACGCCATTTCGGCTCGACAGCCTACTCTTCAATGCTGAGCGCTTCCAGCTCACCACTGTTGCCATAAACAATTAAAGTATCACCCACGGCCGTCATCGGAGTGCGAACGCCATCGCCATCCACTTTTCGGCGAGCGACAAAGGCGCCATCGGCCTGGTTCAGGATATGAACGTAACCTTCAAAATCAGCGACAGCGACATAGCGGCCAAAGGTCTGAGGCGCACCTAACTGGCGACGAACCAGTTGCTCATTGGTCCATACGAGCTCGCCACTGAGAGCATCATAGGCCTTCACATTATCGTCCGCATCAGTGATATAAATATTGCCTAAACCGGCACTGAGGTTATTAACACTGGACTCCTTCTGAGCCCACAAGCCTCTTCCCGTCCCGCGGTTAAGGGCCACAAGGCGCCCCTGATAGCTCACGGAATAGAGCAACTCGCCAACCAGCAGCGGGGCTGAATTGATGTCAATAACCCGCTCAAGCTCGGAGCGGCCTTGTGCAACCGCCACCCGCTGCTCCCACTGAGTGGTGCCGTCTTTCACATCCAAAGCCACAACCTTACCCGTGGCAAACCCAACATACGCAGAGGTTGCCGTCACCAAGGGCGTGGAGGTACCCCGGAGAGTCAAAGCTGGAATGGTTGAGTCGTGCATCCACAGCTGAGTACCGTCACTGGCTTGTAGGCCATAAATCTTGCCGTCCAATGTTTGAACAACCACTTCCCGCCCATTGCTTTGGGGAGGAGCCAGGATTTCGCCGGTTAATGGTTTACGCCATTGCACCGTTCCGCTCACCGCGTCCAGAGCGATCACCTCACCCTTCAACGTACCGAGAAAGACCTGCCCCTGAGCGGCACCAACACCGCTGGAAACCGGAACCTCAAGTTCTGTTTCCCAATTTTCGTCACCACTGGCGATGTCAATGGCAGCCACCAGGCCTTCTGCATCGACCGCAAAGACCTGATCGCTTAAGGTGGCTAGCGGCAACAGGTTGTAATTCTTACCCGCGCCCATACCCACGTTTTCGGACCAGTGCCGGTTGATCTCGACCGTTTCGTCAAAATCCACCAGTTCTGCCGGCTCCAGATCAACATCGTCATTAGAAGAACACGCCGCCAGGGCGATCATGAGTCCCGCAATCAACAGACGCTTCATGAGTTGTCTCCTGCATCAGCGGTTGACTCTTGCGATGATCCAGAAGCAGCGGGTAGCCGCAAATCATTCAGTTTCATTTCCAGTAATGGGCGGCGATCGGCCTGATCCTCAAGCAGCGCATCCAGAGCCATTTGATAGGCCGCACGCGCCTTACTGGCGTCACCCTGGGCCAGTAAGATATCACCCCGGATTTCCGCAAACATCGCTTTAAAACTGCCACTATCCTGGTCCGCAACCGTCTTTAATGCGTCATCGTAGAGTTCAAGATCCATCTGCACCCGGGCCAACCTTGAACGAGTGAGCAGGGTCAATGCGGGATCAACGTTGCGGTCAACCACCCACTCCAGCTCGGCTGCAGCTTCTTCCAGCTTGCCGTTTTCAACGGCCATTTTAGCCTTAAACAAGGCGGCCTGACTGGCATACAAACTGGACGCATAAGACGTTTTCAGCTCATCCGCCAGGTGGTTGGCCGTTGTGACCTTTTCTTCGTCCATTGCCTGGCCTGGCTGTACAGCCATAGCCTCGGATAAATTCTGATACATGACCGAGGCGGCTTCCGCATCGCTGCGCTGTTTATCCTGCCAGCCTTCCCAGCCCAAATAACCCCCAATAGCCAGTACAACGCCGATAATGGTGGATTTGCCGTTTTCGGCCCACCAACGCTTCATTGATTCTATTTGTTCTTCTTCGGTTAAATGTACAGACACAAAAACTCCTAAAGATTGTATTTTTGCGGATCCCTGTCGGAACCACTTATCCTAATGGTGGCTGATCGGCTGAAGCCTGATCACTGCATTCTTAAACCAGTGTAAACGTTAAAACACCAATATTATCAATATGATAAGGGCTAATCTTGCAACGCGGACAAAAGTTCTTCAACTGCTAATGTCTGCTGAGGCTTATCATCCCGTAAAAACTTCACTGTGGCCTGACCTTTGGCCGCCTCATCCTCACCAATAATAATGGCAAAATCGGCACCACTGGCATCAGCCTTTTTCATTTGCTTCTTAAAGTTCCCGCCTCCACAGTGATTCATGACGCGCAAATGAGGTAACGCGCTGCGTACCTGTTCCGCCACCGAGAAAGCCTGCGCCTGAACATCCCCCATCGCCACGACATACACATCGACGCTCTGGCTAAGACCTTCGGGTATCACATCCAGTTCCTGCAACAACAAAATCAGGCGCTCGACGCCCATTGCAAAACCGACAGCCGGGGTTGGCCTTCCGCCCATTTGTTCAACCAAACCGTCGTAGCGGCCGCCGGCACACACAGTCCCCTGCGCCCCCAGTTTGGTCGTGACCCATTCAAAAACCGTCTTACTGTAGTAGTCCAGCCCCCTGACCAAACGCGGATTGACTTCATAAGCAATCCCCGCCGCATCCAGCAAGGCTTTTAATTGATCAAAATGCGCTCTGGAAGCTTCGTCCAGATGGTCGTGTAAGGCCGGCGCATCGTTTAACAATGCCTGGGTATTCGGATCTTTACTGTCCAGAATCCGCAGAGGGTTACTGTCCAGTCGACGTTGACTGTCTTCATCCAACTGATCTTTACGTGCAGCAAGGTATTCCACCAACGCCGAGCGATAGTCTGCGCGGGACTCAGAGGTGCCCAAGGTGTTCAGTTGCAACGTAACAGCATCGGCAATGCCCAGCTCCTTCCACAGTCTGGCCGTCATGAACAACAACTCGGCATCGATGTCCGGACCATCCATGCCAAAGGTTTCAATGCCTATCTGGTGAAATTGACGCAAGCGCCCTTTTTGTGGTCGCTCGTAGCGAAACATTGGGCCCTGATACCACAAACGTTGAGTCTGGTTATACAGCAAACCATGCTGCTCACAGGCACGTACACAGCAGGCAGTGCCTTCCGGCCGCATGGTCAGGCTTTCATTATTGCGATCGTTGAAGGTGTACATTTCTTTTTCAACGATATCCGTCACTTCACCGATTGAACGCTTAAAAAGCTCGGTTTGTTCTAAAATCGGAAAACGAATTTCCTGGTATCCATAGCTCTGCACAACATCCGCTACCGTCGACTCCAGGTATTGCCATGCCGGAGAGTCGCCAGGTAGCAGGTCATTCATGCCGCGAATGGCTTGCAGCTTTTTCAAAATCTATTCCTTTTTGTAGAGAAGCCATTTACTGGAGACACCAAAGCGAAGCTCAGACACCGATCCAATGCATGACAAGACGTTTAACGTCAGGCTTTTACAATAATGTCTTTTTCAGAGGCTTCTTTATCCGCAGCTTTCTTGCGAATCAAGCGCTCCAGGTTATCCACCAAATCGTCTTGCTGGAGCTTTTGGTTCGGCTCCCCGTCAACGTAGATCAGGTTGTTGGGCGTTCCCCCTGCCAACCCGATATCGGCCTCTTTGGCTTCACCGGGGCCATTCACCACACAGCCAATCACCGCCACATCCAACGGTGTGGTAATGTCTTCCAGCCGGGTTTCCAGTTCGTTCATGGTTTTAATGACATCAAAATTTTGGCGCGAGCAGCTTGGGCAGGCAATAAAGTTGATCCCTTTGCTGCGCAGCTTCAGGCTTTTCAGCAGATCCCATCCAACTTTAACCTCTTCGACCGGGTCAGCTGCCAGAGAAATACGCAATGTATCACCAATACCATCCATCAATAATGCACCCAGTCCGACTGCGGACTTCACCGTACCGGATCTGAGCCCTCCAGCTTCAGTGATTCCCAAGTGCAGAGGCTGCTCAATCTGCTGAGCCAGACCCCGATAAGCGGCCACAGCCATAAACACATCCGAGGCCTTAACACTGACTTTAAAATTCTGAAAATCCAGCGCATCGAGTATCTCGACGTGGCGCAAGGCAGACTCAACCAGCGCTTGCGGAGTCGGCTCGCCGTACTTTTTCTGCAGGTCTTTTTCCAGCGATCCGGCATTCACGCCGATACGAATAGGAATGTTCATATCACGGGCTTTATCAACCACCGCACGGATACGCTTTTCGCGTCCGATGTTACCCGGGTTAATCCTCAGGCAATCGACACCCAGATCAGCCACCCGCAACGCAATACGGTAATCAAAATGAATGTCGGCAACCAACGGAATGGTGACTTGCTTGCGAATTTCACCGAAAGCTTCAGCAGCATCCATTGAGGGTACGGATACTCGTACGATGTCAGCACCGGCGTTTTGAATACGCTGGATTTGGTCTACCGTGGCTGCCACATCAGTGGTCTCGGTATTGGTCATACTCTGCACGCTGATGGGGGCATCACCGCCGACGGCCACATCCCCCACCATGATCTGGCGAGACTTACGACGTTTAATTGGGGATTCAAAATGCATGAGCGTAACCCTGATATTTATTCGGACACAGGCGCATCATCGCCCACTGTCGTACGCAAGGTTTTACGTGAGCCATTTGGCGTCAACGCAACCTGCACACCATTTAAACTTAGTTGAGCAGCGCGAACATTACCCAACATCAATTTGAAAGGTCCAATGCCCTTCAGTTCAATTGTGTCGCCAGCGTTATAGACCTTGGCAGTCAGCACATCCCCGGCAACATCCCTGACTTCCAGCCAGCAATCGTCGGCAAAGGTAAACACCAGGGTATCGAAAGCGTCCTGCGACTCTGCGACCGCTGATGGCTGAGTGCTTTTGTTAGCGGGCACAGGCTCTGCTTTTTCAGCTACCTGGGGCTCGGTATCAATGACCGACTCAGAGCTTTCGAGTTGTTGCCAAGCCTCAGCCTGCACAGCGTTCATCGGGCTGACCTCTGCTTCTGCCTCAATAATGGCTTCGGCATTAACAGACTCTGCCGCGGCCGACGCTTCTGGAAGACCTGTGGAAGTCTCCACGTCTCGCGGCTGGAGGTCACTCTTTGCATCACCAGAAGTGGCTGGCTCTTCAACCGCAGGGACTTCAGTCTTAGTGGCTTCAGGAGAATTTCGGTCCTCAGCGTCACTGGAAGACACTTCCATCTTGGCTGCTGGTGCTCCACGCGAAGCCTCGTTTGACTGTTTTTCTGACAACAGCGAAACCACTACCCAAATACCAATTAACGCCAGGGTTACAATGAGATAAATCCGATTTCCCAAACCACGGGATTTGGGTGTTTTCCCCTGACCGTACTTATTGCGTTCAAGGGTTTGAGGCCCCCTCTTTTCGGTCTGGTGTCGAGCCTGCTTGTCCGCCATCAAGCCTTCTGACGTCCCCTGACTGCGACCCGATATAAAATCGCGATAGAGACCAATAACCTCATCGGCCGAAAGACCCAGGATACGCGCATAGGCACGGTAGTACCCCAGCACGAAAGGTTCTGACGGCAACTTGTTAAAGTCGTCATTTTCGAGATAGTGAATATAATCTTCGGTCAACCGCAAATGCTCAGCCACATACGCCACGGTGAAACCCAGGGATTCACGCTTCTTTCTGAGCAATTTACCGGGTCTGCTTTCGCTATTTCCGGCACTATTTCCGGTACTATTTCCGGTACTACCTTCGTGGATTCCGGCATTACCTTCATCAACCATTGTGTCTATTGGCTCCATCGCGGTCATCGTATTACGGGCTCACCGTTTTCTTGTACTCAAGGTATTCGGCCGAATAAGGGTGTAAATTCTTAAGTGCCAGAACATAGCTTGCCTCTTTGTTTTTGTTGCCAAAGATGCGTTCAATGCGGATTCCTAGCCACAAGCTGCGTGGGGACTGGCGGGACAACTTGCCGAACTGGTTCAGGTATTGCTGCGCCTGACTGTAATTTTTTTCAGCAAAGTAGATGTCCGCTAATTCCAGGTAAGGCCCAGCGATACGGTTATTAATGCCAATCACTTGTTTAAAGGAAGACTCAGCAGCCTCGGTTTTACCCAACTGCAACTGCGTGCGGCCCAGATTTAACAAAGCGGTATAACGGTTATCGTAGCTATAGTCCTGACTGGCTTTTTCAAGATGCTTTTCAGCATCGGAATAGCGCTTTTGGCTGAATAAAAAGGAACCATAATTGTTCCGCGCCTGACTGAAGTCCGGCTCTAAAGAAATAGCCTTCCTGAAGTAACTGTCTGCCAGCTCATCCTGGCCTTCCATCCGGTACAGATTGGCAAGGCCTTCGTTGGCCCCGGCCGAGTTTTTGTTCAGTTTCAAGGCCTTGTGAAAATGGCGTCTGGCCGACTCTTTGTCTCCTTGGCGCAAATAGCCGAGGCCAGCCTGCACGTGAGTTCTCTCGGCTTTATTGAGATTTAATGGCTGCTGAGGGTTATCTGTGGTAGTTACACAGCCTGCCAAAAACACCGTCAGAAACAAAACAATACGACTGCCAATTTTTAACCAACTCATAGTTCCAACATAACTAAACGTGTTCATACATCGCCCCAATAGCATTTCTGCATTCCCTTGAATCGTATCGTTTTTATAATATTTGAAGCAACATGACGATTCTGAGCTGCCGTCATCAATTGACGATACGAACAGCCTCTACACTATCCTTAACCTGATTGCGGTAGCGCTCACTGCGCCGGGTACGATCATTCACCGCTCCCGCCAACTGACCACAGGCCGCATCAATATCATCACCGCGAGTCGTTCGCACGGTGGTGGTATAGCCAGCCTTGATCAAAATATCCTGAAATGTCCGCAAGGCGTTATTGCTCACGCGACGATAATCCGACTGATCGAACGGATTGAAAGGAATCAAATTAATTTTAACGGGGATGTCTTTCAGCAACTGCGCCAGTTCGTGGGCGTGGTGCGGGCGGTCATTGACCTGATTGATCAAGGTGTATTCGATGGTCATTTTGCGACGATTATCTGGCAAACCTTCGATATAGCGCTTGGCAGAATCCAGCAGCATGGCGATTGGGTATTTTTTATTAATGGGCACCAGTTCATTGCGCAGCTCGTCGTTGGGTGCGTGCAAGGACACAGCCAGACAGGCATCCGTATACTGCCCCAGACGGTCAAGTGCCGGTACCACACCCGAGGTACTCAGGGTAACGCGTCGTTTGGACAGACCATAACAGTTGTCGTGCATCATGAGATTCATGGAATCAACAACGTTATCAAAATTCAAAAGCGGTTCACCCATCCCCATCATCACCACGTTGGTGATAATACGCGGACGGTCTTCGCCAAATTGACCGTAGGACTTCGCCGCCAACCACACCTGCCCGATAATTTCTGCGGCGGTCAAGTCGCGGTTGAAGCCTTGCTTTCCGGTCGAGCAGAAACTGCAATCCAATGAGCAGCCTACCTGAGAAGAAACACACAAAGTGCCACGTTCCCCATCGGGAATCAAAACGGTTTCGACGGCACTGCCACCGGTCACCTTAATCAGGAATTTTCGAGTACCATCCGCAGAATCCAATTGCTGGACCACTTCCGGTGGACGAACTTCGGCAATACGCTTCAATTTTTCGCGCAAGGCCTTGCTGATATTCGTCATATTGTCGAAATCATCGACACCCATCTGGTGAATCCACTTAAGGACTTGTGTCGCGCGGAATTTTTTCTCGCCAATTGACTCAAAAAAAGCTTCCAGCTTCGCCTGGGACAAGCCCAGCAAATTGACCTTTTCCGTGATCTGGTTGGTTTCAGCCTGATTAACGTCCGAGCTGATGCCGGATTCAGCAACATCTTTCACATCAACTGGAGTAACAGAATCTGTCATGGTAATTACCTGATCATTCACCTAATAGGGTACAGCGCCTTAACACTGAAATTCAGGAGAGGTAAGCCCCGCCTGAATTTTCAATATCAAGAATGCCGTTAATTAACGCGGGCAAATCTCGCCTTCACCGAAGAAGTACGCAATTTCACGGGCAGCAGATTCAGCAGAATCTGAACCGTGGACAGCGTTGGCGTCGATAGTTTCTGCGAAATCCGCACGGATAGTACCCGCAGCGGCTTCTTTAGGGTTGGTCGCGCCCATCAGGTCACGGTTAGCAGTGATGGCATTCTCACCTTCCAGAACCTGTACAACGACAGGACCAGAGGTCATAAAACCAACCAGATCAGCAAAGAAAGGACGCTCTTTGTGCTCAGCGTAAAAACCACCTGCTTTCTCATCGTCCAGTTGCAGCATTTTCATGGCAACAATGTTCAGGCCAGCTTTTTCAAAGCGAGCAGCGATTTCGCCGATTGCGTTCTTGGCAACAGCGTCAGGTTTGATGATGGACAGGGTACGTTCAACGGCCATTTGGGTCTCCAAAACAGTCGAATTAAAGGTAAAAAACCACCTCCGGAAGGAGGCACTTAAAGCTCGGAAGGCAGTTCCGACCTGAACAACAGGCAAAACGCACTTCCCGAATTACGAAACCCGCGGATTATACGCGCAATTCCATGAATTTAATACGAAACCACCGAGAAAAGTGGGACTGAACAGGTCTGCTTATCCAGCGAAGTTCCCCCCACCGCCACCCGGCAGGAATTCACAAGGGGCCGGCGAACCGAAATGTTTCCAGAGCCGCCAGCAAAGGCGGAAATCGGGTAAAAAGGTAAGCCGCAAATGACCCGCCAGTCAGACCGCAATCGACCGGGGAAACCGCTCTTCTAGTAGCCGCGAAATAGCCACGCAGCTGATGGCCACAGGCCCTCGGAAACCGGCCCCAAAGCCTCAGCCCACGCGGTGTCTAGCCTAAGCCCTAAGCCCTAAGCCTGGGAAGCCTGCGCAATTGCCTGAATACGCGAGACAATGGATTTCAGCCCATTGCCTCGAGTGGGACTCAAATGCCGCTCCAGATCCAGGGTCTGAAAATAGTCGTCGACATCAAAAGCTGTGATTTGAGAGGGTGTTTTATCATTGTAGGCCGCCATAACAACTGCCAGCAGGCCGCGGACAATGATCGCATCACTGTCCACCAGAAATTTTAGCCGGTCGTCATCGCGGTCCACCTCAATCCAGACATTACTCTGGCAACCTTTCACAAGACGCTCGGGGGTGTGCAGAGACGCATCCATCGCCGGCAAGTCTTTACCCAGGTCGATGATGTACTTATAGCGCTCCTCCCAGTCATCAAAAAAAGACAGGTCATCGAGGATCTCGTCTGTGGTTGGCAATGCCATAATTTATGCTAAGCCTCTGTTTTTACTAAGTATTTTAAAAATATTTACCAACTGCAAAGAATCCTGTGACAGCGCTGCAGATCATTCAAAAAGACAGCAAATCGATAAGGACAACGCCGTCAGCAAGAAGCCAATCAGAAGAATAACCCGGCTTCCAGCTGTGCCTCTTCACTCATCATGTCTTTCGCCCACGGGGGATCAAAGACCAACTCAACTTTGACGCTGGTGACGTTGGGGACTTTACCGACACGATACTCCACATCACCCACCAAAACCGGTCCCATACCGCAACCCGGTGCTGTCAGCGTCATGCGCACATCCACATGCCCGGTGTCCTGATCTACCGCGAGCCCGTAAATCAAACCCAACTCCACCAGACTGATGGGGATTTCTGGGTCATAAATAGAGTCCAGGGCAGCCCACAGCTGATCTTCGTTAATTTTACCACTGCCATCGTCGCTGAAATCCGGCAACTCCACCTCCTGCCCTATGGCATCGGCATCAGTCCCATCAATCCGGTACATATTCCCATGCCAGGTGACCGTAAAGTTGCCGCCCAGACTTTGATTGATTGTTACAAACTGCCCCTCACCGAGGATTGCAGGCTCACCGGACGGAACACGTCGTGCCGGGCAAGCCCGGCGAGTCACCACCATACTTTGCTGCATATCAGCTCACACTAAAGCTTTCGCCGCAGCCACATTCTGCCACAACGTTGGGGTTATTGAATTTCACCACCTGATTAACACCTTCCGTCACCAGATCGATTTCAGTACCGCGTAAAATGGCCAGCGCGTCCGGGGCCACAGCCAGGGTGATGCTGGCGCTGGGGGTTAACACCTCATCTTCAGCCTCGGGGCCGTCGGCAAAATCCAGCACATAGGCATACCCCGTACAACCGCTGGTTTCTGTACTCAGACGAATGATTTTGCCATTCTGATTGGCGAGCTTTTTTTCAAAATGACGTACCGCCGCCTCAGTCATCGTGACCGCCGGCGCGTTCGGATCAAAGATCTCTGCTGTTTTCATTTCAGTCATTTTTCAACCTCATGGTCATCATGCGCCACACACAATATTCGGCGTGGCATTCCTTGCAGTCTGTTGCCGGTCCGTATACTAGACTAGGCCAGCATCATCCTGACTTTTTTCAACGCTTCAAACAGGACATCCACCTCTTCCAAGCTGTTGTATATTGAAAACGAGGCACGTGCGGTTCCGGGAACCCCCAGACGATTCATCAACGGCTCGGCACAATGGTGCCCGGTGCGAATAGCAATGCCCTGTCGATCCAGCAAAAAGCCGATATCGGCCGGGTGCCCCTCAGCCATTAGAAAGCTCAAAACGCCGGTCTTCTCCCGCGCCTGACCAATTATGGTCAGCCCCTCAAAGGCCTCTGCCTGAGCAGTAGCACTGTCCATCAGCGCTTTTTCGTGCGCCTTTAAGCCGCTCATATCCAACTCGGAAAACCAGCGAACCGCCTCGCCAAGGCCAACCACGCCGGCAATGTGGGGGGTTCCCGCTTCCAGGCGATATGGCAGGACATTCCACTGAGCATCCTGATAGGTCACCTCGGAGATCATTTCTCCGCCGGTCTGCCAAACTGGCCACTCGGCCAGCAATGAAGCTTTGCCCCACAGCACACCGATACCGGTTGGGCCAAACAATTTGTGTCCGGAAAACGCGTAAAAATCACACCCCAAATCCTGAACATCCACCGCTCCATGGGCAATCCCCTGGGCACCGTCAACCAGCACCCAGGCACCTACGGCCTTAGCCTTTGCGGTCAGCTCTTTCACCGGGTTTATGGTGCCCAGCGAGTTTGACACATGCGGAAACGCTACCATTTTGGTGTTTGGCGTCAACAAGGCCTCGAACGCGGCTACGTCCAGCTCACCCAAATCATTGATGGGCGCCACCTTCAAGCTGGCTCCGGAACGCTTACAGGCCTGCTGCCAGGTCACGATATTGGCATGGTGCTCCATCTCGGTCACCAACACCTCATCGCCGGCCCCCAAAATCTGACCGATACCGTTTGCCACAATGTTGATGGCCTCTGTAGTGCCGCTGGTCCAGATAACCTCTTCACGCACGTTGGCGTTGATAAATTGCGCCACGATATCACGTGCACCTTCGTAACGCTGGGTGGCTTCGTCCGCCAGGCGGTGCGCTCCGCGATGCACATTGGAATTACAGGTCGTGTAATAATCGACAATGGCATCAATCACGCACTGCGGCTTTTGCGTCGTTGCGGCGTTATCCAGATACACCAGGGGCTGACCATCAACTTCCCGCGCCAGAATGGGGAACTGCTTTCGCACCGCCATCACATCAAACGTCATTTGACCTCCATACCTGCAAAGCGGTCGCGCAGCTGTGGACGCAGCCAGTCAGCCAGAACCTGATTCGGCATCTGATCCACCAGCTCATTGATAAACCCAAAGTTGAGCATAATCTGAGCCTGCGAACGGCTGACACCACGGGACTGCATGTAATAAAGCGCCTTTTTATCGATTTCGGCAATGGTAGCCCCGTGCGCACAGCGCACGTCATCAGCGTAAATTTCAAGCTCTGGTTTGGTGTTAATTTCCGCCCGATCGGACATCAGCAGGTTACGGTTATTCAATTCAGCCAGCGTTTTCTGAGCACCTCGGTGAATATGAATGCGGCCGTTAAACACCGCCCTGGAATTATCCGCCACAATGCCCCGAACATTTTCTTCCGTTGTACCGTTGGGCACAGCGTGTTCAATGGTACTGTGCAGGTCAAACAGCTCTTTCCCATCCAGCAGGTAGATCGCATTCAATTTAGCGAAAGCGTGCTCGCCGGCATGAGTAACGTCAACGTCGACGCGCTGCAACGTGCTGCCAAAACCCACCAGATGACTGCTCAACTCCGCTCGAGCCGACAGCTCAAAGTGACTGCCGCCAATGCTCAGCGACTCACCGCTCTGCAGGGCAAAGCGGTAATGTTCAAGGTACGCACTGTCGCCAACCTTATATTCTGCAAAGCCGGTATTTTTACTCCGCTGATCACCCACATAGTGTTCAATCACGGTGGCTTTTGCATGCTCTCCCAGCCGCACCAATACTCGGGTATGGGCTTCATACCCTTTGGTCAATACGTTGACAATACGGATCGGCTGTTCGATCACCGCAGCTGCCGCAACATCGATCAGTACGCCCTGGGTGGCCAGTACATCGTTCACCAGACCAAACAGATGGCGGGCCGGCTTTACCGCGGTAAAGGTCTCTGCCGCCCACGCCCGGGCATCCCCGGAAGCATCCGCTAAAGAAACCACCGTCAAGCCTGCCGGCAGATCATCGCCCGGGACCGATTGGAGCTGACCATTGACAAACACCAGGTCCAGGCTGTTCAGCCCCTCAATGACGCCGCTTGTCGCATCTGTCGATTCCGCCGCGTCAGCCTGTAGCTCGGTATTATCCCAAACATTGATCGGCAGGTACTTCCAGGCTTCGGTTTTACGCGTTGGCCACTTGGCATCACGCAGCAACGCCAAGGATGCTTGACGCTGCGGTGCCAGCCAATCACTCACGGCTTCGGCGCGAGTGACGGCACTGCTTAACCAGCTACTCATACGCTCACCCCTCAGCCACTTCATCAGCCGCAGGCTGGTCTTTCAACCAGGCGTAACCTTGACTTTCGAGCTCATGAGCCAGCGAGTAATCGCCACTTTTTACGATTTTTCCATCGGACAACACGTGAACGAAATCAGGCTTGATATAGTCCAGCAGACGCTGATAGTGGGTAACCACAATGAAACTGCGATCTGGCGAGCGCTGACTGTTCACGCCCTCGGCCACCACCTGCAACGCATCAATATCGAGCCCTGAATCGGATTCATCCAGAATGCATAACTTGGGTTTAAGCAGCAGCATCTGCAATATTTCATTGCGCTTTTTCTCACCACCGGAGAAACCTTCGTTCACACCGCGTTTCAGGAAATCAGCCGGCAGATTCACCTTCTTACTGGCCTCACGAGCCATTTTCAAAAAGTCTTTTGAACTGAGAGATTCTTCACCACGCGCTTCCCGCACAGCGTCCACAGACGCCTTGAGGAACTCCAGGTTACTGACACCCGGGATCTCCACCGGGTACTGAAACGCCAGAAACAAACCGGCACGAGCCCGCTCTTCCGCTTCCAGCGCCAACAGATCAACCCCATCCAGAGTGGCACTGCCCTGCTCTACGCTGTAGCCCTCACGCCCGGTCAACACGTAACCCAAAGTACTTTTACCGGCACCGTTAGGGCCCATGATGGCGTGAACTTCACCTGGTTTAATTTCCAGATCCAAGCCTTTCAGAATATTTTTTTCTTCAACACTGGCGTGCAAGTTTTTAATGGACAACATATTCTTTAATTCCTCATTAACCTTTGTAATCAGTCTGATCTGACGATCCTCGGTGCGAGACTGCAATCCCGCTAGCCAACCGACCCTTCCAGACTAATCTCCAGCAACTTGCCCGCTTCAACGGCAAACTCCATGGGTAATTCTTTGAAAACTTCTTTACAGAAGCCGTTCACGATCATCGAGACGGCCTTTTCGGGATCCAGTCCACGCTGCTGACACAAGAACATCTGATCATCGGAGACTTTTGAGGTGGTCGCCTCGTGCTCTACAATCGCCGTGGGGTTGCGGCTTTCCACATAAGGGAAGGTATGGGCGCCGCATTGATCACCGATTAACAGTGAATCACACTGCGTAAAGTTACGGGCTCCCACAGCGCTGGAATTCATCCTCACCAGCCCCCGGTAGCTGTTATTGCTGCGCCCGGCCGAAATCCCTTTGGAGATGATGGTCGACTTGGTGTTTTTGCCCAGGTGAATCATCTTGGTGCCGGTATCCGCCTGCTGAGCACCGCGAGTCAAAGCCACTGAGTAGAACTCACCAATGCTGTTATCACCTTTCAGAATGCAACTCGGGTATTTCCAGGTAACCGCCGAACCTGTCTCGACCTGGGTCCAGGAAATTTTGGCGCTGGTGTGACAGATACCGCGCTTGGTCACAAAGTTATAAATACCGCCTCGCCCCTCTTCATCACCGGGATACCAGTTCTGAACCGTCGAGTACTTAATCTCGGCATCGTCCATGGCGATCAACTCCACCACGGCAGCGTGCAATTGGTTTTCATCACGCTGCGGTGCCGTACAGCCCTCCAGATAGCTGACGTGGCTGCCTTCGTCGGCAATAATTAAAGTCCGCTCAAACTGCCCTGTGTTCTGTTCATTAATGCGGAAATAGGTGGACAATTCCATGGGGCATTTGGTGCCCTTGGGAATGTACACAAAAGAACCATCGGTAAACACCGCACAATTCAACGCAGCGTAGTAATTATCCCGCTGAGGCACTACGCTGCCCAAATATTTTTTCACCAGATCCGGGTACTTGTGCACCGCTTCGCTGATGGGACAGAAAATAACCCCCGCCTCTTCCAGCTTGTCCCGGAACGTCGTCACCACCGAGACCGAATCAAACACCGCATCCACCGCCACTCCGGCCAGCATCATTTGCTCATGCAGCGGAATACCCAGCTTCTCATAGGTCTTCAGCAATTCAGGGTCGACCTCATCCAGCGACTGCGGCTTGTCCTTCATACTCTTTGGCGCCGAATAATAAGAAATCGACTGGAAATCAATCTTCGGATAGTGCACATGAGCCCACTCAGGCTCTTCCATGTCCAACCAATAGCGGAAGGCCTTTAAACGCCACTCCAACATCCACTCCGGCTCTTCTTTCATGGCGGAGATACGGCGAATAATGTCTTCGTTCAGGCCAGGCTCGAAAGTATCGGATTCGATATCTGAAACAAACCCGGCTTCGTATTCACGCTGTAGCGCTTTTTCAATTTGCTCGGTCATGCTTTAACTCGCTTTTCACGGTTATGACGTCCATGTGTATTACAGGCAACGCTCTCTATACGGCGTTTCATATACTTTTACAGCCCTCGGGAGACCTCATGCCCCCCGGGAGCGAATTCTGTTCCGGTGTTGAACCGGCTTCTCGTTAATTCAGCCCGACTGCAGCTGAAGAACGACGTTGCGAATGTGTACCACAGCCATTTCCACGTCGTCCCTTGAGGTAAAACGGCCCAACGAAAAACGGATCGAACTGTGAGCGTCGGCGTCACTGAGTCCCATCGCCTTCAAGACATAAGACGGCTCAATACTGGCTGAGGTGCAGGCTGAACCGGATGAAACTGCCAGTTCGCGCAATGACAGCTGCAAAGCCTCGCCATCAAGCCCTGAAAAACACACATTCAGGTGTATTGGACTGACGAGGTCCGCCGAACCATTGCGACGAACCCCCGGCAAATCGGCGATCCCTGCCCAAAGCTGGTCGCGCAACAAAGCAATCCTGGGCATTTCGTCCGTCAGCCGTTCCCGGCTTAAGCGAGCCGCGGCTCCCATTCCCACCAGTTGATGGGTAGGCAGAGTACCTGAACGCATGCCGCGCTCATGTCCACCACCGTGCATAATCGGGGCCAGCAGTGGTTGAATTTTGCGGCGGACATACAAAGCTCCCACACCTTTTGGGCCATAGAACTTGTGCGCCGACAAACTTAAAAGGTCCACCTGCAGCTGATTCACATCAACAGGCAATTTGCCCACAGACTGCGCCGCATCCACATGGAACAACACTTCGTGTGGACGCCCTTCGCTCACCTCACGACAGAACTCTCCGATTTCGGCCACCGGCGTCACTGAGCCAGTTTCATTATTCACGTGCATGAGGCTGACCAGGCGCGTATCCGGTCGCAACGCCGCCTTTACCTGCTCCAACGCAACCAAGCCAGAAGCATCCGGTTGCAACCAGGTAACCTCGACACCCTTTTCTGCCAGCCATTTGGCCGGATCAATGACCGCTTTGTGTTCCGCCAAGGAGGTGATCAGGTGGCCACGGTAACCAGCCTTCTCAAACACGCCTTTCAGCGCCAGGTTATTGGATTCGGTGGCGCCGCTGGTCCACACAACTTCACGGGAATCGCAACTCAAAAGGTCTGCCACCTCACCACGTGCAGTCTCGACCTGCTCTTCCGCCTGCCAGCCGTAAATGTGTGAGCGAGAAGCCGGATTGGCAAAAACACCGTCCATTGTCAGGCAGCCACACATCGCCTGCGCAACGTCAGGGTCAACCGGGGTGGTGGCAGCATAATCGAGGTAAATCGGTTTTTTCACGCATCACCTGCCGAAATCAACTCCAGGGGCTGCTCCATGTTCTGGCGCTCGGACACCTCTCGAACTTCCTGACGGTCAACCAGACTAGCCAGCGTGATGCCATTCAGAAAATCATGAATTTGATCGCTTAGATCGCACCAAAGATAGTGAGTCAGGCACACCTGCCCATGCTGGCAGTTGCCAGTACCGCCACAGTTGGTCGCATCAATAGACTCGTTCACCGCATCAATGATCTGGGCCACCGAGATATCTGCAGCCTCACGACTCAATTTATAACCACCGCCGGGTCCACGGACACTCCCGACCAACGCCTGCTGGCGCAACTTGGAGAACAGTTGTTCCAGGTACGACAGGGAAATTTCCTGGCGTTTGGAGATATCAGCCAGACTGATGGGCCCCTTTTCAGCATTAAGGGCCAAATCCAGCATGGCGGTGACGGCATATCGACCTTTGGTTGTGAGACGCATAGACCTATCCTGTGGGGGTTTCCAGGGCGCGAATTATGTAAAAACCAAGCACTTTGGTCAAGTATATAACCTACTAATTTAGTATGGTATTGTTTGAGCCATTAAAACTGGGTCAATCTTCTTTGTTTTTGGCGTCTTTCAGCTCTTTTATCTTATTATCTGAATGAAAGATGTAATTTTGTACTGATGTGAGCACGCCCCGCAGGATACTCAATTCCATTTTGTCCATCCGGATTCGACTGTATAAGCGACGCAGGCGCGTCATGGTCTGACGGGGATTGCCCGGCTCCAGAAAGCCCAGCCGCTCCAGAGTGGCCTGCAAATGCTCGTAATAGCGCTCCAACTCCTGGTGTTCCACCGGTGGCTGGTCCCAGTCGTCAAAATGCAGAGCCCCACCTTCCTGTAAGGCGTGCCAGGACATGCGCACTTCATAGGCCAGCACCTGAACGGCAGATGACAGGTTGAGGGAGCTGTACTCTGGATTAGAGGGGATGTGGACGTGATAATTGCACTTGTGCAATTCCTCATTGGTCAAGCCCCGGTCTTCACGCCCAAAAACAATGGCAACGTCGTGATGCTGGGCCTCGGCGACCGCCCGATCGCCACACTCACGGGGAGTCACCAGAGGCCAGGGGATACGGCGCTCACGGGCACTGGTGCCCACCACCAAGCCGCAACCGGTCACGGCCTCGTCCAAGCTTTCAACCACGATTGCCCCCTCCAGCACATCCTGGGCGTTCGCAGCTCGCCACACGGCCTTATCCGCCGGGTACTCCTTGGGCTCCACCAGATACAACTGGGACATTCCCATGTTTTTCATGGCGCGGGCAGCTCCGCCAATGTTGCCGGGGTGGCTAGTGTTAACCAATACGATTCGAATTTTTTGCAGCAGCGCGTCGGACATGTGTAATCCAAATTATCAACGGGACAAGAGTAGGTATGAGCTAAAAGGCGCGCAGTTTAGCAAATTGGCTTCTATCCTAATAGCCAGATGTTGCAGATCGCGCTCAACAGGTGTATTCACCGCTCAAACAGGCTGCTATACTTCTGCCCCCTTTTTGAGGCGCTGCGATCGTGTGGCGTCTGCTCTTTCACATTGATTGCCGTTAACGGTTGGTGCCCTATGGAACCCATGCTGAATATTGCCCTGCGCGCTGCGCGCAAGGCTGGCGAGCTCATTGAGCGCGCCCTTGATCGTGTTGATGTTGTTGCCTTTGAAGAAAAAGGCCGCAACGATTTTGTCTCTGAAATTGACAAAGCTGCCGAAAAAGAAGTGATTTATCACCTGCGCAAGGCGTTTCCCGACCACGCCATCTGGGGCGAGGAAACCGGTCACACCCCCGGCAGCGGCAAAGGTTCCGACTACGAGTGGATCATCGACCCCCTCGACGGCACCACCAACTTCCTCCACGGCATCCCGCATTTTGCGGTATCCATCGCCTGCCTGCACAAGGGCCAGATAGAGCACGCCGTTGTTCTGAACCCCATGTCCCGTGAAGAATTTACCGCCAGTCGCGGCAAAGGCGCTACCCTTAACGGCCGCCGCATCCGAGTCTCCGAAAGACGCGGCCTGAGCGGTGCAGTGATAGGCACTGGCATCCCATTTAACGGCTACGCCTTTGAAAACATGACCCCTTACCTGGCAGCCATGCAAGAAATTGCTGGCCAAACTGCTGGCATTCGTCGCCCCGGCGCAGCCTCTCTGGACCTGGCCTATGTGGCCGCCGGACGCTTTGACGGTTTTTGGGAGATGAACCTGAAAGCCTGGGATGTGGCCGCAGGGATCCTGCTAGTGAAAGAAGCTGGCGGCCTCGTCAGTGACTTTAAAGGTGGCAACACAACGATGGACAGCGGCAACATTGTCTGCGCGCCCCCCAAAGTGTTCAAGCCGTTACTGCAAATTGTTGGCAAGCACATGGGCAAAATCTGACAACAAGCCCCAAACTTCGAAGAGTCCCTAAAAGACAGGCTCTTCGAAGCCCCGCCCCCAACAGACGCCTCTAACGCTCATTGATTGCGCACATCCACGCCCCACTCAAAGCCCCCCTCAACCCTCCCGTCGCCTTCAATCCCCGGCAACCCCAAACACCCAAAGCACTCTGATGAGAAACCACTGGGCAAAAAAAAGGTTCATCGCACTTTACCGGGAAACGCTGCTTTGATCTTCAGGAAGAAGTAATCGTTATCCCGGTATCCATACGCCATCCTTTTAATCACTTTAATCTTGTTGTTCAT
>NZ_JAAONZ010000031.1 GCF_011602365.1 Pseudomaricurvus hydrocarbonicus | reverse complement strand
AAGGCATGAACAACAAGATTAAAGTGATTAAAAGGATGGCGTATGGATACCGGGATAACGATTACTTCTTCCTGAAGATCAAAGCAGCGTTTCCCGGTAAAGTGCGATGAACCTTTTTTTTTGGGGTTTCACTATTGCTGAAATAACGCGGAAGCGATGGTATTACGCAGACATCTTGTTAGGCATGGCGCAGAGAGGCTCTGGCGTCTGGCTGACGTGCAAGCGCAGTGGGTTCATTCTTAATTCACCACCAGGACATCCATCTCCACACTGTCGATAACCTTTTCGGCGGTATTACCCAGCAGCGCGGCCTTTACACCACGTCGTGCGGTTGTGCCAATGACCAACAGGTCAGCCCGCAGCTGTTTGGTTATGGCAATAATCACATCTTTGGGGGCACCTGAGGCAATGTGCACTCGCTCGGGCTGAACGCCAAAGCGCTCACTGATCAGCTCTTCATCGGTGGAGTCCTCTTCATCTTCGAGCAGTCGCAACACATCGCCAATATTGGGCAGGTGTTCGTGGGCGGTGACACAATGCAAGTCAGATTGTGTGGCTTTGCTCAGGCGCTGGGCTTCTTTGATGATGCGGTTGTTGAGTAATTCGTGCTCCGGATCGTCATTGTCCAATGTCACGGCCGCCAGAATTCTCTGTTCCATCCAGGGCGACGCGCTTTTTACCAGCAGCGTAGAGCAGGAGGCTTTGCGCAGCAGAGTGATGTCAGAAGTTTTCAGGAACCGCCTTTCCAGAGCGCCGTGAGAGAAGGAGGACTTGAGAATCAGGTCGGCCCCGGCACGGCTACTGGCGTAGATCACAGAGTTTTGCCAGTTGTCGTTCCAGTAGGCTTCGGTGGTAACGGTTATGCCCTCGTCGCGTAAGGGTTGCGCCAGCGCTTCCAGCTGAGCGGTGTGCTGGGTGAGCGTAGAGTGTTTGGCGTCTTTGCGGGAGGTAAATTGAGAGATGTCCTCCAGATAGTCGCAACAGAATAAATGCAGCCGCGCACCAGTGTCGACGGCCAGTTGCTCTGCCCGCTGCAGGGCAATTTGCTCTTCTTTATGGGGGTCGATAACGACAAACAGTAAAGTCGGCAACATATCTCATCTCCTTGGTCAGTAGCCCATGAACCTCTACAATAGAGCACCGCTGCCGTTTAGAGCTGCGGGTTTTCACTGCAGGTTTCAACTATGGGTGTCAACTGCGGTCTCAACTACAGGTTTCAACTACAGGTTTCAACTACAGGTTTCAGTTACGGGTTTACAGCTGCAGGTTTCCACTACGGGTTTACAGCTAAAGTTTACAATTACAGTCTATGCATTAATACGGAAATAGGGGTTGTTTGATGTCAAAGAAAGTGGCGGTCATTTTGGCGGGTTGTGGAGTCTATGACGGTTCCGAGATCTATGAATCAGTGATTACTTTATTGGCCCTGGATCAGGCAGATGCCAAAGTGCAGTGTTTTGCGCCAGATATTCCGCAGATGCACGTGGTCAATCACCTCACCGGCGAAGTGGCTGAGGGCGAAAGTCGCCAGGTGCTGGTTGAGGCCGCCCGTTTGGCGCGCGGTGACATCCAGGCACTGCAGCAGGCCAGAGTCGAAGACTTTGATGCCATCATTGTCCCGGGCGGATTTGGCGTGGCCAAAAACCTTTGCGACTTTGCGGTCAAAGGCAGTGACATGAGCATGAACCCGCAAGTGCTGGCGCTGCTGCAGAGCTTCAAAGCGGCGGCCAAACCGGTTGGCCTGATTTGCATCGCGCCGTCTATGGCCGCCGCGATTTTCGGCGCCGGGGTTGAGTGCACCATTGGTCAGGATGCGGACACTGCTGCGGCGATTGAGGCGATGGGAGGGCGTCACGTGCCTTCAGAAGTGGATGCCATCGTCGTCGACAATGCCAATAAATTGGTGACAACGTCGGCTTACATGATGGCTGGTCGTATTCGGGAGGCCGCCGCTGGCATTAACAAGCTGGTCAGCAAGGTACTCGAACTGGCCTAGTGAGGCGGGGTCTAAACGGACATAATAAAACCTAACAAACAGGAACTTCGATGCTATTGCTGGTGCTCTACATTGCCGTCGCCATAGGCTTTTCTTTTTTGTGCTCGGTGGTGGAAGCGGTCCTGCTGAGTTTGACCAGCGCCCAGGTGGCGCTGCTCGAGCAGGAGGGAAAAGCGTCGGGGCGTATTCTTCAAGAACTCAAAGCCGATGTCAGTCGACCGCTGGCGGCGGTGCTGAGCCTGAACACCATTGCCCACACCGCCGGTGCCGCCGGTGCCGGTGCCCAGGCGGCCAAGGTGTTTGGCAGCGCTTCGCTGGGGGTGGTGTCCGCCATTCTGACCTTAATGATTCTGGTGTTTTCAGAAATCATCCCCAAAACCCTGGGGGCCCATTACGCCCGTCAGTTGGCCCCGGCGACGGCCTATACCCTCAAATACCTGGTGATTATCCTGATGCCATTCGTGGTGCTGGCGGAGTTTATTACCCGGCGCTTAAAGTCGGATGAAGCACTGGATAACATCAGTCGCGAGGAATTATCCGCGATGGCGGATTTGGGGTCGCAGCAGGGTGAGCTGGTGCAACAGGAAGCCACCATTGTTAAAAACCTGCTGCAGCTGCGCGATGTCACTGTGCGAAAAATCATGACGCCGCGAACGGTGCTGTTTACGCTGTCGGATAAAATGACAGTGGAGGAGTTTTTTCTCAAGTATCAACAAGAACCTTTTTCACGCATTCCGATTTATCACGGTAACCAAGACAACATTACCGGTTACGTCATCAAGAGTGATTTGTTGTTGGCCAAGGCGCGGGGCAATGGCGAGTCGACTCTGGATAATTACAGGCGCAGACTGGTGGCGATGATTGATACCACCACCATTCATCAGATTTTTGTGGATATCAATCCCAAGCGGGTGCACATCATGCTGATTCTCGATGAATATGGCAGTGTGCAGGGCATCGTCACCATGGAAGATATTATCGAAACCATGCTGGGGCTGGAGATTGTTGATGAGAAGGATCGGGTGACGGACATGCAAAAGGAGGCGGGTAAGTTACTGCGTCGCAAGGCCAAAGACATCGGTATAGACCTGGGGTTAAATCCAGGCATCGACAGCGAGTATCCCGGCAAGACGGCAAAACCCGACACTCACCGCCACGATGACAAGCGTGGCGAGTGAGTTAAAAACTCCGGGGTGTTCTTACCGATCAGGGTGGAAAGCCCCGGCCTGTTAAAACAGCGGACTTTAATCGTCGGTGATGAGGCAGACAACATCAGTCCTTTAAGCAGGCCTCCAGACTTTCGAATTCTTCACTGAGTTCCATCCACAACTCTTCAGCCTGTTCCAGATTCTGACGCTTTTGCGCCTGTTGCTTTAACAGGGTTTGCAGTTCACCCTTGCGCTCTGCCTCGTACAGGCTGGCGTCGGCCATCTGAGTTTCCAGTTCATCCAGCTGCGTCTGCCATTTGTCCACCTGACGTTCGGCGGCCTGCACTTTTTTGCGCAGCGGTTGCAGTTGCTTGCGCAGTTCGGCCGCTTGCTGTCGCTGCTGCTTGCGGTCCACTTTATTATCGTCACTGGCGGTAGTTTCCACCGCCTGTTTGGTCGCGGCTTCGCGCTGTGACAGCCACTGGTGATAGTCCTCCAGATCCCCGTCAAAACTGTCGACCTTGCCGTCGGCGATCAGTAAAAAATCATCGACGGTATTGCGCAGCAGGTGGCGATCGTGAGAGATCACCAGCACGGCACCGGGGTAAGTTTGCAGGGCCAGCGTAAGCGCTTCGCGCATGTCCAGATCGAGGTGGTTGGTGGGCTCATCGAGCAATAACAGATTGGGCTTTTGCCAGGCAATCAGAGCCAGCGCCAGCCGGGCCTTTTCGCCACCGGAAAAATGTTTGATCACTTCAAAGGCGCGGTCACCGTGAAAGCCAAAGCCGCCGAGAAAGTTGCGCACCTCCTGCTCGCGGGCAGTGGGTGACAGCCGCTGGATGTGCAGGGCCGGACTGGCTCCCATGTCGAGCGCTTCCAGTTGGTGCTGGTTAAAGTAGCCGATGGCCAGGTGCTCACCACAGGTGCGTTCACCCTGCAGCAGGGCCAGCTCGGCCACCAGCGATTTCACCAGGGTGGATTTACCGGCGCCATTGGGACCCAGCAAGCCGAGGCGACTGGTGGCCTCCACCCGCAAGTTGACGGAACTTAAAATCACACGGTCGGCATAGCCCAGTTGCGCATCGCTCAATTGCATTAACGGGTGAGAGGCTTTGTCGGCACAGGGGATCTGAAATTGAAACGGCGAATCCACGTGAGCGGGGGCGATCGTTTCCAGGCGTTCCAGGGCCTTTAACCGGCTCTGTGCCTGCTTGGCTTTACTGGCCTTGGCGCGAAAGCGCGCCACAAAGCGTTCGATTTCGGCAATCTGGGTCTGCTGACGGTCGAACATCTGTTGCTGTTGCGCCAGTCGTTCGCTGCGTTGACGTTCAAAACCGGAGTAGTTGCCCGAGTAAAGATTCAGCTTGGCCTGCTCGATATGCACAATGTGCTTCACCGTGTTGTCGAGAAAATCCCGATCGTGGGAGATGATCAGCAGCGTACCGCGGAATTGTTGTAAACGCTGTTCCAGCCACCAGGTGGTGTCCAAATCCAGGTGGTTGGTGGGTTCATCGAGGAGCATTAAATCCGCCGGACACATCAGCGCCTGGGCGAGGTTCAGGCGAATGCGCCAGCCACCGGAAAAATCGCTGACCGGTCTGCTGCCGTCGTCACTGGCAAAGCCCAGTCCATGCAGCAGTTCCTGCGCACGGGCTTCAGCGGTGTAGCCATCGATGGTTTCAAATTGCGAATAGAGCTTGGCCAGGGCCTCGCCCTGATCGCTATCCTGGTTCTCAATGGCGGTTTGCAGGCGACGGAATTCACCGTCACCGTCGAGCACGTAATCCAGAGCCGAGCGCTGGCTGTGGGAAACCTCCTGGGCCATGTGGGCAATGCGCCAGCCCGAGGGAATGGAAAATTCCCCCTGGTCCTGAGCAATCTGGCCACTGAGCATTTTAAAAAGGGTGGACTTGCCGGTGCCGTTGGCGCCAATGAGGCCAACCTTGTGGCCGTCGTGCAGGCGCAGCGAGGCACCTTCCAGCAAGATCTTGCTGCCCCGTTGTAAGTTCAGGTCGTGTAATGTAATCATGGCGGTATTCTATCATGCAGAGTCTGTGATGAGCGTGTTTGGCCAACCCCTGTGGGACTTTAGTTTGTCCCTGTATGCCTGCGAAGGTATGGAGCCCCTGTGCCTGTTGTTGCAGGACGAGCGGCAGGCCAACGTGAATGCGTTCTTGTGGGCGCTGTGGCTGGACGAAAACCGCATACCGGTTGATCGTGAGCTGTGGCACACGGGTATGAAGCGGATTGAGTCATGGCATCAATGGCGGGTAAAGCCTTTGCGTCAGTTGCGCCGGGCCCTGCCCAAACGTCAGCCCTGGTTAGCCTTGCGGTCCCGGGTCAAACAATGGGAGCTGGCGGCGGAGAAAAAAGAGCTCCATGAATTGCAGGCGCTGAGCCAAGGCTGGGATAACCTCGGTGGCAGCCCACCCGCCTGCGGACAGTTTTGCTATCGCTTGTTGCTGCTGCCAGAAACTGACCCGTTGCAGGCCGAGCTTGAGAGGGTTTTGACGCGCTGGCGGGGAGTAGAAAACACCTCGAAAGCACGATAACCACCCCAAAAAAAACCGCCAGCAAGCCGGCGGTTTTTTTAGCTGCAGAGACTGGCGGTGGCCTTACCCCGAAAACCGTCTGGTATCAGGACGCCGCCGGTGCTCTGGGGGACGAGGGATTACTCGTCGCCAAACAGGCTGGCGCTGACAGGGGCTTCAGCGGCCGCCAGTGCAGCAGCTGGCGCGGCTTCAGGTTTGGCCACTGGAGCGGCAGGCTTTTCTGCAGCCGCCGGAGCCGGAGTTGCCGGTTTGATTTGAGCGACTGGGGCAGGGGCTACGGGTTTCTCTGCAGCCACCGGTGCGGGTTTAGCCGCAGCGACTTTCTTGGCGGCGGGCTTTTTGGCCGTGGCTTTTTTCACCGCGGCTTTCTGCTCAGTCGCCTTGTTGGCGGCCTTGGCGGTCACTTTTTTGGCCGCAGGCTTTTTGGCACTGGCGGCTTTAGCGGGAGCCGCTTTGGCAGTGGCTTTCTTGGCCGTGGTCTTTTTGGTAACGGCTTTTTTAGCGCTGGCAGCCTTGGCACCCGCTGGTTTGGCGGCGGCTTTCTTTGCTTCAGCTTTAGGGGCAGCGGCCTTCTTCGCGGTGGCCTTCTTGGCTGCAGGCTTTTTCACAGCGGCTTTGGGGGTCGCAGCTTTAGCTTTCTTGGCAGCAGCCTGGGCTTTCTTTTTCGCAGCGGCAGCGGCCTTCTTTTCAGCGGCTTTAGCTTTCTTGGCGGCAGCCTGAGCTTTCTTCTTCTCGGCAGCAGCGGCTTTCTTGGCGGCAGCTTTGGCTTTCATGGCCGCAGCCTGGGCTTTCTTCTTCTCAGCAGCAGCGGCTTTCTTGGCAGCAGCTTTAGCCTTGACAGCAGCAGCTTTGGCCTTGATTGCGTCAGCCTTGGCTTTTTTCTTGGCAGCGGCTTTGGCTTTCTTCGCTTCAGCAGCGGCTTTTTTGGCAGCAGCCTTTTTCAGCGCCTGTTCTGCTTTCTGGGCTGCAGTCTCGATGGCGACGGCCAGTTTGGTGGTTTCATTCAGGGCTTTTACCACAGTCTGGGCTTCAGCAACGGCGGCTTTAGCGTCAGCGACAACTTTCTTTTGAGCGGCAACCTGGATTTTGCCCTTGGCAACACGATCTTTAACCGCAGCGGTTTTTTTCGTTTTAGCGGCCGCTTGGTCTTTGGCTAATTTACTGGTCAGCGTGGACAGTTTCTTTTGCGCTGCGCCATTGGCTTTAATGGCTGCGGCTACCGCCTTTTTCGCGTCGGTGGCTTTTTTGGCGCGGGCGCTACGGAGCTGAGTTTGTAATTTAGCAATTTGATTTTCGATATCGACGATGGGGTCGATGATTTTTTTGCGTGCTGCCATTGAGTGTGTCCTCGGGGTTTAAAAGTCGGGTAAAAACTTTAAGTTTTGAGCCGGTTATTTTCAACATTAGTGGTATCAAAACTGCTGGCGGGATGATACCCACCTTTGGTGAAGAATTGTATGCCTTGATTAGAAATAAACCAGATTTTTTTCGCATAAAATGGTGCAAATTTCGAGAAATGATCACAGCCAGAAAACGGCATCGTCAATTCATCAGCGATAAGCGGATTTTTCAGCAGGATGCGGGTGCGTTTGCGGGTGTTTTTTTTGCTCTCATTGCACTTGCTAGACGGTAAGAGTTTTTTACGAGGGCGTCAGGGCCGTCACCACGTGCGGCTTTTTTTAATAGAAAAATTCCCCGGCCGGTAACGCATGTTCATGGGGCACTGGAAACGCTATCACAGCGATCAGCATTCAAGCTGGCCAGTAAACCGGCTGTTCCATGGCAGTTTAACACGCTGGGCGAGTCGACGTTAATGCACAGCACATTGGTTGTCGGGTGTGGCCAGCTTCCAGATGAAGATCACTCTCGGGTGCCGTACACGACAACAGTGGGGTGAGTGTTGGTACGGCAACAGCCAGGGTTTACCCCCAACTCGCCTTGCCAGTTTGAGTTCCAGGCTCAAGACTGGTGGCGTTGGCTCTGCACCGCAAGGGGGCAAACTAACAAGCTGAAGCTGTGCTCAGCGGCTGTGAAGGCCTGCTGAGGATTGCCGAACGAAGATCGTGAAACGGGGTGTGTTCGAGGCGGAGGTTTGCGCAAGGTTGCTGAAGATCCGAGTGGATCCGGCCGTTGCTTCAGTGCGGCCGTTGCCAAGTGAGCCCGGTAAGGCAAGACTTCGGCGGAAGCTCGTTAATCGATCTCGGGTTCGCGGCTGACTCTCTGAGAGAGCGTTCCTCATCGAAAGCGGGTCGCTATGGGCGGCGGACTTCTTTGGTAACGGAGGGCTTTTAATTGGCTGAGGGCTCTTTATTGAGCAGAGGGCTTTTAATTGGCTGAGGGCTCTTTATTGAGCAGAGGGCTTTTAATTGGCGGAGGGCTCTTTATAGGCAGAGAGCTTTTTATTGGCTGAGGGCTCCGTATTGGCGGAGGGCTCCTCTTAAAGCGGCTTGTTGAATGAAACTGCCGCAATTAGCCGCCGATGCGGGTATGGAATTCTCATCGCTATGCATTCTGCAAGAACCATGGGTTTCTCAAAAAAAGAGCTCCTGTCTGACGCAGTGGCAAAGGTTAGGGTACTATTGGGGGACGCGTTACCGGGAGTGATGAGTTGGCAGCTCTGAGAGAGCTTAACCCTGTGGCAGCATGCTTCGGGTTAAGATCAAGCTTAAGCATTTCAGTGAAAACGTGATATTTGAGCATAAGCTGAGGGATCGGCGAACCGAGAATCATGTGATCTGATCGGGATTTTGGTCTACCATGCTGAACCACTCAGTTTTTTGGCGGTCTTAACGGACAACATCGACAACCCAGTTCGTTCTTTTGGGGCGGATGAATGAATAAATGAATAATAGGAACAATTATATGATTTCCAGAAAGTTACTGATCGGCACTGCAGCTTCAGCCTTGATGTTGGTGGGCATGGGACAGCAGGTAATGGCTGATGAGATGAAAGACCTGTCTGACAAGGCCAGCTACATCTTTGGTTACAAAACCGGTGAGCGTCTCAAGGACGGTCCCATTGAGATTGATGCCGACATCTTTACCAAGGCGATCAAAGAAGGTCTGAAAGGCTCAAAGCCCAGCATGACCGAAGAAGAAATGCAGGCCACCATGATGGCTTTGCAAGAGATCCAACAACAGAAGCAAATGGAAGCCATGAAAGTGGTTGCTGAGGCCAACCAGAAAGAAGGCGAAGCCTTCCTGGCCGCGAACGCCAAAAAAGACGGGGTTAAAACCACCGATTCCGGTTTGCAGTACAAAGTGCTGACCAAAGGTAAAGGCGCCAAGCCCAACAAAGACAGCCAGGTTTCTGTGAACTACCGCGGTACCCTGATTGATGGCAGCGAGTTTGACAGCTCCGAGCGTCACGGTGGTCCAGCGACCTTTGGGGTTACCCAGGTGATTACTGGCTGGACCGAAGCCCTGATGATGATGCCCGAAGGCTCCAAGTGGGAAGTCTACATTCCCTCTGAGTTGGCTTACGGCGCTGGCGGTGCCGGTGGTGAGATCGGACCCAATGCCACCCTGATCTTCGAAATTGAACTGCTGGACGCCGGCGTCAAGTAAACGTCCCGCGCCGTGTTCAAACCGAAAAGCCGAAGTCCTGCGACTTCGGCTTTTTTGTGCCCAAATATCTGGCACCGACAGAGCCACACCACAAACTACTGACTAGCCATAGCCATAGCCATAGCCATAGCCATAGCCATAGCCATAGCCATAGCCACTAGCCACTCCCAGATGAATGGCGCAGCCAGAAAGGGTCCCCTGGGCTGGCCCCTATATAAAAATCTCCCCCGTCAGGTAGGTCACGCCCTGCCCGCACAGGTACACCCGCTCACCTTCCAGCACACACGTCAGTTCACCCCCGCGGGCCGAAATTTGCCGGGCGGACAGCTGTGTGCGATTCAATGCCCCGGCCCAATAGGGCGTCAGCGTGCAATGGGCGGAGCCCGTCACCGGATCTTCATTGATGCCCAGGCTGGGGGCAAAAAAGCGCGAGACAAAATCACACCGCTCGCCTTTGGCGGTGACGATCACCGGGTGTTGTGCCGCTTGGGCCAGCGCGTACCAATTGGGCGTGAGATTGGCGACAGTTTGCTCACTGTCCAGCACCAGTAACCAGTCTCTGGAGCGTCCGGAGAATTGCACCGAGTCTACGCCCAGGGCCTGGAGTATGGCGCCGGGCACGGGGATGGGCTGCGGGGGGCGCGAGGGAAAGTCCAGCCGCAGTTGTTGTTCGTCGCGGGTTACGGTCAGGGGGCCGCCCAATGACTTGAAGCGAACTTGCTCGCCGGTAAACCCCAGGTGTTCAAACAGGGTAAAGGCGGCAGCCAGGGTGGCGTGGCCACACAGGTCGACTTCGTGTGTGGGGGTGAACCAGCGCAGGTGAAAATCGAAGTCAGCGTCTGTGTTGCCAGTTTCTTTGCTTGCAGTCGCGGTCAGCGGGACGAAGAAGGCGGTTTCGGATAAATTGTTTTCCGCGGCGATGTGCTGTAACTGCTCATCGCTGAGCCATTCGGTCAAGGGCACCACTGCGGCCGGATTGCCTTTGAAGCGTTCGGTGGTAAAGGCGTCGATCTGATAAAGGGGCAATTTCATAACCTGTTCTCCTGCCGTTTGAATGCGGCTGTTTTAGAGGCCGTACGGTGATGATGTGCTGTCGGCACGGCCCCGACATTGATTGGGTATAGCGCTTATGGGATCGATGTCTTGCCGACGGTGGGTTGAGCACGGCCGCTGAATCGAAAAGCTGAAGCCAGTGTAGCTGGTCAGGTTTTGGCAATACAGATACAATAATTATGAAATTAAACCAGTACAGTTGACGCGTGATGCTTTACCAGACACTGGCCAATGACCTGGCCACTCAAATTCAGCAGGGCCTGTATCGCCCCGGTGACCGACTGCCCTCGGTGCGGCAGTTGGCCCGGCAGCGGGCGATCAGTGTGTCGACGGCGGTCAGTGCGTATCAGCAGCTGGAAATGACCGGTCTGGTGGTGGCGCGGGAAAAGTCGGGCATTTTTGTGGCGGTGCCCTCCGCGCGTCAACTGGGCGCACCGGTCGCCAGCGGCAGCAGCCAGCCCACCGAGCTGCAAATGAGTGACACCATCGCCCGCATCTTTGCGCAAAACCGGCAAAAAGGCCGCGTCCATTTTGATTTGGCGGTGCCGGACCCGGCACTGCAGCCGGCGACGCAGTTAAAAGCCGCGGTGAACCGGGTGTTGCGTCACCACTTTAATGACAGCCTGACGCTGTTTCCGTCGCCGGGGGATCTGGAGCTGCGCCGCCTGATTGCGCAGCGCATGGCCGACAGTGGCTGTCAGGTGCAGCCGCAGGAAATTGTGATCACCAACGGCTGTCAGGAAGCCCTGTTGATTTCGCTGCAGGCGCTGACGTCTCCGGGGGACGTCGTGGCGGTGGAAACCCCCTGTTATTACGGCTTTTTACAGGCGCTGGAAAGCTTGGGGTTAACGGTGATCAGCATCGCCACCGATGCGGTCACCGGCATGGATATGGCGTCTTTAGAGCAGGCCCTGCAAGACTGGCCGATCCGCGTGTGTCTGTGTTCGCCCCGCTTCAGCAATCCCAGTGGCGCCTGTATGCCGGAGACGGCCAAAAAGGCGCTGGTGTCGCTGGCCCAGCGGCACGATTTTTACGTCATTGAGGACGATATTTTTGGCGAGCTGTGCCACTCGGGGCCGACGCATCCGTTCTCGCCGAAATCGCTGCGGGCCTACGACCGCAGCGGGCGGGTGATTTATTGCTCGGCGTTTTCAAAAAATCTGTCACCGGGGTTGAGGCTCGGCTGGGTGGCTGCCGGCGAACACCGGTTGCGGGCCATGGAGCGCCAGCGTGCGAGTACCACTGGCACCGCCTCGCTGCCGCAGTTGCAGTTACTGGATTACTTAAAAACCGGTCACTTTGATAAACATCTGGCTAAGGTGCGGCGCCAGTATGCGGCCAACCTGCAGCGGGCACTGGCGGTGATCGCCCGCGCTTTCCCGCTGGGTACCCAGGCGACCCGGCCACAGGGAGGGTTTGTGCTGTGGATATCTCTGCCGTCTTCAGGGCCGGATGCCATGGCGCTGCTGGAGATGGCCCAGGCGCACAACATTTGTTTTGTCCCCGGGCAGGTGTTTGGTTTTCAGGGCCTCGACCACTGCCTGCGACTCAGTGTGGCACAGCCCTGGACAGATACGCTGGAAACGGCGTTGGAGACCTTGGGGCGGTTGGCTCAGGTCTGAGGTGATCGCCCTTCCGTGTCAGCCGGGAAGCCCTGGCTGCGCGCGGATATTTTGCAGATCTGTATCCCACTCAGCCCGGCTGGCCATGAAAATGTGGGCCGTTGGGCGAATGCTGATGTTATCGTCCAGACTGCCAGCCGGTACCACCACCAGCTGCCCATCCTCCTGAATGTTGGGCAGGGCTGAGCCACAGGTGGCGCAAAAACTTTTCACATGTCGGGTGGCGGGCAGTGTGAACTCCCGGACGCGGCTGTGCCCCGACAGCCAGGTCAGAGTGGCGGTGGATGAAAACAAATTGGCGGCATGGGCCGAGCCGGTATCTTTGCGGCAGTGCGGGCAGTGGCATAAATAGAAGCTGTCAAACTCACCCTCGATTTCAAAGTGAACTTCGCCGCACAAACAGGAACCTTTCGTGCTCATAAACTCTCTTCACCTGGTTAGAATTAAGTGGACAGTAGAGTGGAAACAGGAAACAGGAAACATAAACGGGAAACCGAGCAGATCGCTGTTGGTGTGAGCGAGCGGGTTTGATGTGAGTCTGGCAGCAGGGGGCGCTCTGTCTCTGACTGCTCATTCATCGGGGTTGCCGTAGCAGGGAGACCGGGGGATGAAGAGAATCAGAGACGAGTGTTCAACAAAATCAGGCCGGGGTCAGACCACCAGATCCTTGTGGGCGGTGTGCAGCACTTCAATCATGCGATCTTCCGCTTCAAAACGTGTGGCCAGAACTTCACCCAGTCGGGACAGGTCAACCGTAATCGTGCACAGATCATCGGTTTCCAGATACTTGTCATTAAAATCCAGAGCCAGTTCAGTGGTTTCATCAATGGTTTTGATCAGCTTGCTCGCTTCCTGCAGCGCCTGTTCATCATCAAACTCGCGGGCTTCCTTCACCAGTTGATCATAAACTTCAAAGTGACCGGCAGAAACGTAATCGACCAGCAGCTGACACACCTGTTGCACCGACTCCGGTGCCGATTTGCTTTCTGGTTCTTCAGAGAGGTTGCAGTAGCACACTAAAAGTTGCTGCCGTTCCTGTAACCAGCGGTCGATGATGTTACTGACTCCGCCCCAACGTTCTTTAGCTGACTCGCAGTTTTCTAGCATGGCAGTAGATCCTTATCTGTCAATTGCTGTGCTTTGTTCGAAGTGGTTTTTAGGATGGTGCTTTGACGATTTTTTTGTTCGTATCGAGCCGGTGTATCACGACTCTTTAAAGCCAAGATAGGGGATCTGAACGGCCACGGCAAGTGAAAACTGCACCGTCATGGTGAAACCTTGTTTTCGCTCAAACAGGAGGGCATTTTTTAATTTAGTGGAAAGATTCCGGCGCTCAGCAGTGAAGAATTAAAGTCTTAAAAAACAAAACGTTATAGCGATAAAAAGAATATTAAACTGAACTTGGCACGTAAAAAAACATTAAAACAAAGGGATAATGTAAGGCAGTGTTAAGGCCGTGAACGCGCCATTTAATCCCATCGCCAGAGTGGCAAAGGCACCACTGGTGGGGTTGAGTTCAAAAGCCCGGGCGGTACCGATGCCGTGCGCATTGAGACCCAAAATCATGCCTTGCTGACGCGGGTCGCGCAGTTGCAACAGGTAAAAAACCAGCGGACTCAACAGCACGCCGATAACACCGGTAAAGACCACCACTCCGGTGGTGAGGGTGGCGAGACCGCCAATGTTTTCAGCCACCCCGATGGCAATGGGAGTGGTGACGGATTTGGGGGCAAGGGACAGCAGCACCTGTTCATCGGAACCCATGAACCAGGCAATCCCCACCGCACTGGCAGCGGCAAAGGCTCCGCCGAAGATCACGGTCAGCACAATGGGCAGGGCCAGTTTGCGAATGTGGTGGAATTCTTTGTACAGCGGGATGGCCAGCGCCACGGTGGTTGGGCCCAGCAAAAAATACAGCAGGCCGTTGCCGTCGACGTATTCCGAATAGGAAATGCCGCTCAGTTTCAGCAGCGCTGCGATGGCCACCGAGCTCACGGCCACGGGATGGACGAAGGCTTTGCGACCGCACCAGTTATAAAACCACAGCGCCAGCTGGAAAATCACCAGGGTGAGCAGCAAGCCAAACAGCGGCTTGTGAATCAGGCTTTGCCAGACATTCGGCGAGCCTGGCAGCAGCCCGGACTGTTCGATCAGCGCTTGGCCTTTCAGGGTGGTTTGAGTCAGGAGGTCAGGCATGAGGGTTTACTCGGCTCCTGCTTTTTTAGCGGACAGGCGTTTCATCAGAAAACCGCTGAACAGCATGGAGGCCAGGGTGCCCACCAGCATGGCAGCGAGAATGGCGGGCCAGTATTGCTGCACGCTGGCGGGCAAAAAAAACAAACCGACCCCCGCTGGCAAGAAAAACAGGCTGAGGTATTGAATCAATGTGTGGCTGACCTGATCCAGGTCTTTAGACGGCCCGCCTTTGATCGCCAGCGCGATCCACAGCAGCAACATGCCCGCGACCGGCCCCGGGATGGGGCTGTGGAGTACGCTGACCAGTGTCTCGCCGCACAGCTGGAAGAACAGCAAGGCGATCAGGGCTTTTAGCATGGCTGATGGCTCTTCAAATAGGATCGCTGATGGCTTTCTAACATCGCGAATGGCTCTTCAACATCGCGGATGGCTTTTCAAAATCGCTGATGGCTCTTCAACATCGCACACTCAGTCTCAGCCTTTGCGCAGCATTTGCCACACATTCACCACGATCAAGCCGGCGAAGCAGAGGGCCACCCAGGCGGGCATGCTCAAGCCCAGGAACATCCAGGACACGTCGGCACAGTTGCCATCGCCTTGCAGCAGCAGGTTAAACGCTTGCTGCAGCGGAAAGTTTTCAAACATGTACGACAGGCCGGGCCCGCAAGCGGGAACCAGATCTTCGGGCAGATTTTGGATCCACACGTGACGCAAAGAGACGCCACCCCCGATCAGTGCCGCGATGACCCCCAGTGCGCAATAGATTCTGCGCCCCAGTTGGGCCGGGTTGTGGATCGCGGCCAGCAGCGCAAACAGGCCTACCGCAAAGACAAACACTCGCTGGGTGATGCACAGCGGGCAGGGGTGCATGTCCATGAAGTACTGGAAGTAGAGGGCGGTGAGGTTGAGTCCGGTGCAGGCGAGAAAGATCAGTAAAAACGTCGTGCGTATGGTCAAGGTTACATTCCCGTAGGTCGCAGTGGTGAGTCACTCAAGAGGGTTGTAAGAGTATTGCAAGCGTATTGAAAGACGCAAGGGGGGGCAAGTCAGGGCTTGGTGTCGGGTTTTTGTGAATGCCGTCTCGCCCTGCTGACAGGTTTGGCGCCAGCCGCAAACTGCAGCTGGCAGCCGGATCAATCTTCTTCGCAGACTGCCTGGTAGCCTTCAGCGGTCAGGGCGCTGTCGAGCTCGGTCAGGTCGCTGGGCTTCACTTTAAAGAACCAGCCGTCGTCGAAAGGCGATTCGTTGACGATTTCGGGGGTTTCTTCCAGCGCTTCGTTGATGGCGATCACTTCACCGCTGACGAGCGAGTAGATATCGGAAGCGGCTTTCACCGATTCCACCACACCGGCTTCTTCACCGGCCGTGACGGTGCTGCCCACTTCAGGGGTTTCCACGTAAACCACGTCGCCAAGGCTGTCCTGGGCGTGATCGGTAATACCGATGGTGACGGTGCCGTCGCTTTCAACCCGAGCCCACTCGTGGCTGGACAAATATTTCAGTTCGCTGCGAACTTCACTCATGGTGCTTTCCTCAAATAATCAATCGTAAATACGGGTTGGGGCTCAGGTTTGTGCCGGTGGTCAGTGGTTCGTTTCAGTCTTGGCCGGTGGTTCGTGTCAGCCTGAGGCTTGCAACAAACGTCCGGGTAGGTTGAAACCGGTCAGCTTGTTCCGGCCACAATGTTAAAGGCGCGTAGTTTAACGACTTTTTCGATCCGGCGAAACGCCCTGACTTGTTAACAGCATAGCCCGATCCCCACGGCTGGCCAGAGTGGCGGCGTTGGCCGAACCCGGTCGTCAGTTTGAGCCTGAGCCAGGAGCCCCACCCCGGGGCTTAACTCAGGACCGGCAGCGGAGCTGAGCCGGCGTTTGTGCTGCGTCGATGAAACCTTTCGCGCTCCCCGGGCTCTCAGTTGAACTTGGCGGTCCGGCTGAAGGCCGGGTTCGTTAAACGTGTCATTCTTAATGCCGCACAAGTACAGTAAGATCGCAGTCATGACGATAGTGGCGACAGCGACGGCTTGAGATTCACGACAGCGACGGCTTGAGATTCACGACTGCGGCCTGGGCGAATAAAGCAAGGCGAACGGTTTGTTAAACAATTAAGGAAGAGCGATGCAAGGTTTTCTGCGGGCAGTAATGGGAGTGTTGGCACTGGTGGTTCTGCTGGTGGTGGGGGCCGTGCTGTATTTGACGCTGGTGCTCGATCCCAACGATTTTCGCCAGGACATTGAACGTTTGGCGCAAGAGCAGGGCGTCCCACTGCAAATCAACGGCAACCTCAGCTGGCAGTTTTTTCCGAACCTGGGCTTAAGTGTCGAAGGCGTGAAAGTCATGACCGGCCCCGAAGCGCTGCTGGATGCCCAACGGCTGGCTGCGGCCGTGGCGGTGGCGCCGCTGCTCAGTGGCCAGGTGTCGATCCAGTCGGTGGAGTTTTCCGGGGTGCAGGTGAACGTCTGGAAGGACAAGCAGGGCCGTGGCAACTGGGAGTTGCTGTTGCCGCCGGACGACACCGCGGGCACCGGCGTAGCGCCGAAGGCGTCTGAGTCAACCGCACCGGCCGCGACGCAGGAATCTTCTGCCAGCTCCGAGGCGACCCCCATCTCGCTGGTGATTGAGGCGCTGCGTCTGCGCGATGCCACCTTAACCTATCGGGACGAAGCCGAGGGCAGCAGCGTCAAGCTATCAGATCTCAACCTCAGCATTGACGGCTTCGATCTGACCGGCAAATTGTTTGACCTGCAGCAGTCGGCCACCCTGGCTCTGGAAGGGCAAAAGCCCATCGACATCCGCAGTCAGGGCACGTTGGGGTTTAACCTCGAGCAGCAACAGCTGACGCTGGATAGCATGGCGCTGGAGATGTCGGTGAACAAAACGCCGCTGACGCTGAATCTGTCCGGTGATCTGGCGCTGGAGACCCTGGCCGCGCAACTGCAGTTGCAACTGCAGCCGGTAAATCTGGCCAAATGGCTCACCCAGTTTGGCATCGAACTGCCCGAAATGTCGGCGGCCGACGCCCTCAGCAAGGTCTCCATGACCGCAGCGGTGAGCGGCAACGACGGCGCCTGGGACCTCAATCCGCTGGTGCTGAAGCTCGATGACACCACCATCAACGGACAGGCCGGCATCGACAAGGTGGGGGCCATGTCCCTCACCCTCAAGGGGGACCGCATCGATGTGGATCGCTATCTGCCGGTGCCGGCCGAGCAGGTTGAACAGGCCCAGGCCCAACAGCCCGCCGCGGGCAAGCCCCCCGCAGGCAGCACTTCCGGAAGCACTGCCTCCGCCGGTGCGGGCGACCCGGCCAATCCGCTGTTGATGTCCGATGAGCCGCTGGATCTGTCGGCGCTCAAAGACCTCACCGCGGCCGCGAACCTCACCTTCGATCAGGTGACCGCCAAGCAACTGGACTTCACCAGCATGGTGTTCAAACTGAAAGCCAAAGACGGGCTGGTGCGTTTGCAGCAGGTCTCCGGCGCATTGGATGATGGTCAATTCAACCTCAACGGGGCGCTGGATGCGCGCCAGAGCCGCGCCAAAGTGAACCTCAAGGGCACGCTCACCGATCTGGAACTGAAACCCTTGCTGGCGGTGTTTGCCGAAGAAGAGCGCCTGTCCGGCGTTGCCCGTGGTGACCTGGCCCTCAACACTCAGGGGCAGAGCCTGCGCCAGTGGCAGCAGGGTGTGGTGGCGAACCTCAACCTGACCGCCAACCAGCTGACCCTGGCCACCCTGGACATCGAACGCAGCGCCTGTGAATTGGCAGCGCTGGTCAACGGCCAGCCTGCGCCGGCCATTGACTGGAAAGGCCTGACCGAGCTGAACGACGTGCAGGGGGCGCTGGCATTAAAAGGCACGGTGCTCAACATCGACGCGCTCAGTGCCGGGGTTGAAAACCTGTCCGTGAAGGCCCGCGGCGACCTCAATTACCTGAGCGGCAAATTTGATGTGCCGCTGAGCATCGCCTTCACCGGCGAAGCCGATCCCGAGCGCGATTGCCAGGTGCGCGACCGCTGGCGCAACAAAGATTTGCCCTTGCGCTGCAAAGGCACTCTGGATACCGTGTCGGCCCGCAGCTGTGGTTTCGACAGCAAGCGCATCAATGCCCTGCTGGCGGATGAAGCCAAAGACGAAGTGAAAGACAAGCTGCAGGAAAAACTGCTGGAAAAGCTCAACAAAGATGGCGACGACAGCACCAACGATGCAGTGAAAGGCTTGCTGGAAGGGCTGTTTAAGAAAAAGTAAGGCCTTTCTTTTAAAGTTTAGACCGCCGTCATTGCGAGTCGCAGGCGCGGCAATCTTAGCCAGATTGGTACGGGGCCGGGGAGCGACCCCAGTCCTTTGCCCACACCGCCGTCATTGTGAGCCGCAGGCGCGGCAATCTTAGCCAGAGTGGCACGGGGCCGGGGATCAACCCCAGTCCCTTGCCTACAGCTTTTGCGGTTAAAGCAATGACCAAAATTTTTTATACCGAACAAGGAACGACATATGTCGCTTAAACCCAAGGGCTCTGCCAAGCGCCCCGGCGACAATTTTTCACAGCGTGTGCTCGACTGGTTTGACCTGCACGGCCGCAAACACCTGCCCTGGCAACAGGGGGTGACGCCCTACCGCGTGTGGGTGTCCGAGATCATGTTGCAGCAAACCCAGGTGGCCACGGTGATTCCGTATTTCGAGCGCTTCATGGAGCACTACCCCAGCGTGCAGGACCTGGCCGCCGCCGCGCAGGACGACGTGCTGCACCTGTGGACCGGGCTCGGCTACTACGCCCGCGCCCGCAATCTGCACAAGTGCGCCAAGACCGTGGTGGCGGAGTTTGGGGGTGAATTCCCCCAGAGCGTGGAGCAACTGGAAACCCTCAGTGGTATTGGTCGCTCCACCGCCGGCGCCATTGCCAGCCTGTCGATGGGGCAAAAGGCCGCCATCCTCGACGGCAACGTCAAGCGCGTGCTGGCCCGCCACTTCGCGGTCGACGGCTGGCCCGGCACGACCCCGGTGCTCAACACCCTATGGCAGTGGGCGGAACAGCTCACCCCGGACCAGCGCTGCCAGCATTACACCCAGGCGATGATGGATCTGGGGGCGATGGTCTGCACCCGCAGCAAGCCCGATTGCCACAGCTGCCCGCTGATGGATTCCTGTCAGGCCTTTCATCAGGGCAATCCCGGCGATTACCCGGGCAAAAAGCCCAAGAAAGACAAGCCCGTAAAATCCGTGCAGCTGCTGATGCTGCGCAATCCCAACGGTGAATGGCTGCTCGAGCAGCGCCCGGCCACCGGCATCTGGGGCGGCCTGTGGAGCTTTCCGGAAGTGTCCAGCGAGCAGGACGTGAGCGACTATTGGCGCGACACCTTTGGTGCCGAGCTGGTGCATCAGGAAACCTGGGACAGCTTCCGTCACACCTTCAGCCACTACCACCTGGACATCACCCCGGTGGTGGCGGATATAGAAACCCGTGCCACCGCGGTCGGAGAGCGGGCGGTTTATTGGTATGATGTGCACGCTCCGGCCTCTCTGGGCCTGGCAGCGCCGGTTAAACTGCTGCTCGAAAAACTGCAGCAACTGGAGCCCGTGGCCAGCGCCTGATAAAAAACCCGAGCTTGTTTGAACGAGGCGCCGGTAACGCGGCGCCCGCAACCCGATTTTCAACCTCAGCCAATAAGGTTCAGTGTATGTCGCGCATGGTGTTTTGCCGCAAGTATCAGCAAGAGATGGAAGGCCTGGATTCGCCTCCCTACCCGGGTCCCAAGGGGCTGGACGTGTTCGAAAACGTCTCCAAACAGGCGTGGGGCGAATGGCTCAAGCACCAGACCATGCTCATCAACGAAAAGCACCTCAACATGATGGACCTCACCGCCCGCACCTACCTCAGCGAGCAGATGCAGAAGTTCTTCGCCGGTGATGAGTTCGACGCCGCCGACGGCTACGTACCCGAAGACGATAAGTAAGTCAGGCCGCAGTTTGATGGTTTTTTGAACACCGAAAAAAACCGATAGAAAAACAGCCGCTTAGGTCTTGACTCTGATTACCTGAACGGGTTTAATACGCGCCTCTTGCGAACACAGCGTTGTAGCAGGATGTTTGCCCGGATAGCTCAGTCGGTAGAGCAGGGGATTGAAAATCCCCGTGTCGGTGGTTCGATTCCGCCTCCGGGCACCATATATAAGTCCGGTGAAATCCGAACTTCTCCAAAAGCCTGCTTTATAGCGGGCTTTTTCGTTTATATCCTATCCAAACTAGTCCAGTATATATCCCCTAGATCCAACAATATTGGGGGCATATTTGGGGGCATCTCCCCAATCTCTGAATCTTGTGCCCCCACCTCTAGTGGAGCGCCCTATGGCACTAACGGACGTACGGCTTAGAGGTTTAAAGCCGCAGGATAAGGTTTATCGGCAGGCCGATGAAAAAGGCCTATACATAGAAGTCCACCCAAACAGTGCCATGTATTGGCGCCATAAGTACCGCTTTTTGAGTAAAGAAAAGCGCATGTCGTATGGGGTGTACCCTGAAGTATCCCTGAAAGAAGCACGCGCCAAACGGGATGCAAGCCGCAAACTTCTGGCCGATGGGTTTGATCCAGGGCAAGCTAAAAAGCGTGGTCTGTTGGAAAGAGAGGCTGCATTCGCTAACAGCTTTGAAGTAGTAGCTTGGAAGTGGTACGAAAGAAATTTACCTACCTGGAAGACAGTGACGGCTAATAAACGCTTATCGTTACTCGAAAAGGATCTGATTCCATGGCTGAAAGAAAAGCCAATTTCGGAAATTGACGCTCTCGAATTATTAAAGGTATTGCGGCGCATTGAAGAGCGTGGCGCTAATGACACTGCCCGAGTTGCCAGGCAGCTGCTGGATCAAATCTTCCGCTACGCCCGTTTAAACCAACTTTGCAGCCACAACCCAACCATGGACTTACAAGGGGCTTTGGCGCCAAAGACCACCTTTCATCGCCCCGCGATCACAGAGCCACAGGCTTTTGGGAAACTACTGGTTGCGATTGATCAATACCAAGGCTCTATTATTGTGCGCTCACTTTTAGCGCTTTGCCCGTTATTGTTTCAACGGCCAGGTGAAATGATTGCCATGGAATGGTCTGAAATTGATCTTGAGGAAGCAGTTTGGAGCTTGCCAGAAAATAAAATGAAAATGGGCTTTGCTCACATCGTTCCGTTACCTGAGCAGGCAGTGGCAATTCTTAAAGAATTAAAACCGCTTACCGGTCGCCGTAAATACGTTTTTCCTGGTCAACGCGACCCACGTAACAAGCATGTAAGTGCTGCAACTATCAATAAAGCATTACAAAACTTGGGGATTGATACCAAAACGGCTCACTGCGCGCACGGTTTTCGTGCGACAGCCCGCACGATGCTGGATGAACAGTTAGGCTACAGGGTTGAATGGATTGAGCACCAGCTGGCACACCAAGTACGGGATGCATTGGGACGTGCCTATAACCGAACGACGCATTTACCACAGCGGCAGGAAATGATGCAGGAGTGGGCGAATTATTTGGACCAATTGAAAATAAGAACCGCCAAAAATAAGCTTGACACTAAGGGATTAATCACGAATGAATGAATTAGGCCGACCGAAAGACGATTTTATTAATATCCGTGATTTAGTACTTCGTATTGGGATTTTAGAAGGTGATTATCATGTTCCCTGCAATGAATCTTCTAATGATGAAATTTTTTTAAAGTTATCAGAGATTTTAAGTTTTATTGCGGCTAGAAGGCTCTCGGGGTTTGGCTTAATGGATTTAGACGAAAATTTTTATTTGGAGGCACTATCTCTCCAGAACTTGCCCGGAATCACTGTAGACCAGCTACAGTATGTGGAAACAATACTAGCCGCTGAAGGGTTGAAAACAGCCTTAAAAAACAATTGGGCTATATGTGCTTCTGAAGCCACTTTCCGTTTGATGATGGGTGGGTGGTGGGCGTACATGACCGAAGAAGAACTGGTAGCAGCATCAAAACTCAAAAAGCGTGAAAATGAGTTAAAGCCAGATGTTGAACTTGGGCAGAAATATAGGAAACAGCAAAGTGAATTTGGTAAGTCACAAGCGAACGCCAGTCGAGAAAAGCGTGAACCTGAATGGTCAGAATGGATCGTTTTTTCTGAAAAGCTATTGGAAAGAAATCCAAATTTATCATTTCGACGGTTGGCATTTCTGATAAAAGAAAAAACCGGAACAAGATGTTCGATAGAAACAATTAGGAAAAGAATTAGTAAAGTTTCCAAAAAATAAATCTATAACAATTTAGGCAGCCATAAAAACAAATTCGTTCGCTTTATTACCAACTAAATATCAAATAATTACAGAAACCCAGGAAGAGTTATGATGGAGCCATTTAATTGTTACTCAATTTTGTAACAATTAATGCATTAACGCTACAAAAATGCACCACAAAAAATAAAATCAATAACGCTAGCCCATACCGATAATAATGCCAGCATTGAAAATACCAACGTTCTCTGTAAGAACAATACAACAATCTAATTGCGGAGCAAAAAAAAAGCCCATAAGCAAGGCTCACGAGCAATAACCCCAGCAATAACCACCCAGCAATAACTCCAGCAATAACTCCAGCAATAACTCCAGCGATAACCCCAGCAATAACCCCAGCAATAACCCCAGGAATAACTCCAGCAATAACTCCAGCAATAACCCCCCAGCAATAACCCCCCAGCAATAACCCCCCAGCAATAACCCCAGCAATAACCCCAGCAATAACCCCAGCAATAACCCCCCAGCAATAACCCCAGCAATAACTCCAGCAATAACCCCAGCAATAACTCCAGCAATAACCCCAGCAATAACCCCAGCAATAACCCCAGCAATAACTCCAGCAATAACCCCCCAGCAATAACTCCAGCAATAACCCCAGCAATAACCCCAGCAATAACTCCAGCAATAACCCCCCAGCAATAACCCCCCAGCAATAACCCCAGCAATAACCCCAGCAATAACCCAAGTGAACCCAAAGAAAAATCACGGTCAAAACAGCTAAATAAATTTACAGCATCATCGTGCAGCATGCGCATGACAATAGTCGTAATCCCAACTCATATAACCGTACCTATTCAGAATCAAAAACCAGAATGATAAGTAAAATATTGATTTTCGAAGATCGGAAGAAAGTTTTGGGTAAGCAGCCTAGGCCTTACCCAAAAAATTAACCCATGATCAAGGTGTCAGATCAGTAAAACTTAATTGGATTCACTAAAGGCCTGGAGAAATACGTATGACTAAGAAAATTATTCGATTACCAGAAGTTTTAGAAAAAACGGGACTTTCTCGATCAACTGTTTATTCAGCAATTTCAGAAGGTACTTTTCCTCGTCAGATTCACATGGGAAGGCGCTGTACTGGATGGCTTTCATCTGAAATTGATGAATGGATAGACCATCAAGTGGAAATCTCTCGTGACGAAAAAACAATTATAGAGTAGGAGATTCGAATGAATTACTTAGATTTTCAAAATCCAATAATAAGTTTTCAAAACGCTATGGCTGAAGTAGGACTGTTACCCCAATTTCCTATTGTCTCTGATGGCGAAATTCATAGATTCAAAGTCGAGGGGGATAAAATTGGTAGTAAAAATGGTTGGTATGTTTTTCATTTGGGTGAAAACCCATATGGTGCTTATGGCAGTTGGAAATACGGTTCTGCTTATAAATGGTTTCATAAAAAAAACAGATACCGTGATATTGAACCATTGAAGCTTATAGAGCTTGAAAATGATTTACGTAAGAAATTGAATGATAGAGAAAAATCTCAAATTACCGCTGCAAAAAAGGCCAGGTATATATGGTCTAAGTCGAATGAGGCGGATTTAAGTCATCCTTATTTGATAAAAAAGAAAGTACCAGCAACAGGGATTAGGCAATATTACGACAATATTTTAGTTCCAATATACGTTAATCAAGAACTTGTAAATTTACAGATGATAGATTTATACAGTAATAAGAAATTCTTGAAAAACGGTGTTGTAAAAGGAGGTTTTACTCCGCTTGGGGAGTTGAAAAACTGCCAGAAAATTTATGTTTGTGAGGGGTGGGCAACAGGAGCAACTTTATTTCAGTACTTAGGGTGCCCAGTTGCTTGTGCATTAAATGCCTATAACCTGATCGAAGTGGCCAAACAAATTTTATATTCTTACCCGGATTCTAATATTATCATCGCCGCAGATGATGATCGAAAAACAGAATTAAATCCTGGAAAAACCTATGCTGAAAAAGCTGCGAGAGCTATTGGATCGTCGTACATCATTCCTCAATGGCCAATAGGTGCTCCAGAAAATCTAACAGATTTCAATGATTTAGTTTTGTATCTGGAGGTTATGTCGTGACTGACAAAATTCCAAATATGAATATTCCATTTACGAAAGAAGTACCAGAATATGATCGGCTTCCTGAAATTGAAATTCAAAGTGATTTTCCTGTTGAAGCGCTTGGGCTAACACTTGGTAAGGCTGCGTTGGCTATAGCGGAAGGTGTGCAAGCACCAATGGCGCTGGCAGCTCAATCAATACTTTCTGTGGCAGCAGTTGTTACACAACAAAAGGCAAATATTGTTATTGATGGTCGTCACATTCCATTATCTTTGTTTTGTTTGTCTATTGCGCAAAGTGGGGATAGGAAAACCGGTTGTGATAATTTGGCGATGAAACCATTGCGTGAATGGCACCAGAAAAGGCAGTTTGAATATCGTGAAAGTTTAGAGGATTACAATCTAAAACTGGAGTCTTACAACGAAGAAGTGAAATTTATTAAACAAAAAAATAAAGGCCAAACCGCTGATTTGGCAGCGGAAATTGGTTGCTTGGATATTCCTGTAAAGCCCAAAATCCCAGATATTATTTGTCAGGAACCTACTCTTGAGGGGCTTCAAAAAAGTTTTTATAGCGGTCGGCCTGCTCAGGGACTTTTTAATGACGAAGGTGGTCAGTTTTTTGGCGGTCACGCTATGAATCTTGATAACTGCATTAAAACAATTTCGGGGCTATCGAAATTTTGGGATGGAAGTCCAATAACAAGAACTCGAGCTGGAGAAAGCGAAAATTTTACCCTATATGATCGAAGGCTTTCATTGCATTTAATGGCTCAACCTGTAATTACTACGAAGGTTTTAAGTGACAAAGTTTTACAGCAACAAGGTATATTGGCTAGGTTTCTAATTTCTGAATGTACAACACTAGCTGGATCTCGAGTGTATCAAGAGGCGAATGTTCATGATTCACCAGAATATATAAGTTACTTTTCCAGAATTTCCAAATTGTTAGATGAGCCGCTATGCATGTTAGATGACGGCGCATTGGATTTAACTTCAATACGTTTAAGCAATGAAGCCAAACAGCTCTGGATAGAATTTTATAATGATGTTGAGAAAGCACAGGCTGTGGGAGGGGACTTAGAAATTATTAAGCCGGTTGCAAGTAAAATGGCTGAAAATGTATTGAGAATAGCGGGTGTAATAAGTCTAATTGAGGGATCTGAGAGCATAACGCTATCTACCATAGAAGGAGCCCTAATACTTGGCTTTTATTATCTACGCCAAGCTCTGAGAATAGCCCAAAGAAGTGAAGTCAGCAGTAAAGATCTTTATAAGATAGAAATTATTGAATGGATTTCAAAATTCGATGGTGAAGTAAATATAAATACTATTCAGAAAAAATCTCCCCGAGGACTTAGTCTTAGGAAATCTGTAAAGGCAATACGGAAAGTTTTTGAAGAATTAGTGGAGCAGGGAGTAGTTGAAGTTACTGACACAGATGCTCGACAACAACCTTCTACGTGGAGACTGAAATGATGTTAAGGCTGCCAGTAGTAGATAAAGTAATATGTAAGCTTAGTTGGGGGAGTGGCGGAAATGGCGGTTTGGCGGTTTTTGATAAAACAAATTCTACTGTTCGCCACATGGAGAAGTCTAAACGAGAAGTATCACAATTAAGTTCCTTAGTAGCTATTAGTGATCCGCCAAATCCGCCAAATCCGCCACTAAAGGGAATAGCTAGAGATGGCGACAGCTCTCAATTTGAGCCAAATCCGCCAAATCCGCCAATATATAGAAATGTCGGTAACACAGATCGAATCTGTTTAATTAAAAACTGGCCTACTCAGCTATGTATCCAAGATTTTTATGTATATGGCTTAGAGCTTTTGAGAGATGATATTGGCCATCTGCGGAAATACTTACCTTCAGAGTCTGGTCGGCGTCTTGAAGCTCTGGGCTGTTACATAAATCACTGGCTTGTGGCGATGGATTCTGAGTCAGAGGAACACAAAAAGCAGAATGTCGGGAGGCGCGCAGCAAATTTGTGGTTATTGAAATTTTTTGGAACAGTATAAACTTCTAGAGTATGTAATTTATTTACTCTTAGTCGTGAGGGTGGGGCGGGTGAAGTATCTACCCACTTTAATCTAGGTACCGCTCGGCTTACTCTTTTTTACTCATGTCCAAATTTGAGTACTGAAAACATCGGCTTAAATTGGATTATATATTTGAATAGCTAGGGTGCAGTTTAAAATTGACCATATCGTATTTAGTAAGGAAATAGCGATAATTAAACCACAACTATTAGAGACAGTAAAAATTTTAGTTAATTATCAAATATTACATCAAATTCTGAATGAATATCTTCTTGTTAAGACGTTCAGTATTTAGTTAAATGCTTTGAGTACTAATCTGAACTAATATTTTCTATTAGTTGTATAATCAATAATATATTAAATACACACTGAAGTTTATGCCACTAAACGATCCTGTTATTAGAGCCACACTTAAACAGCACTTGCTTAAATTGAGAGCAAAACCTAGAGCTATTATTGATGAGCTCCATGTTCATAAAGGAAATGCTATTGCTGACGTTGTTGCTATATATAAAGAGCCTCATTGCTTTGAAATTAAAGGTGAAACAGATAATGTCAAGAGAATAATAAGGCAGGGTAAATTTTTTAATCTTTCATTTAAAAAAATAACATTGATAACCACGAAAAATCATCTTGCTAACGCATTAAAAACAGCTCCGGATTTTTGGGGGGTTATGATTGCATATGAAAAAGATGGAGATATTAAGCTCAAGTATTATAGAAAGGCAGAAAACAATCCATGTTTTGATAAGGAAATTGCACTGTATACCTTATGGCGGCAGGAAATGTTGGATTTAAGTAATATTAAGAAGATAGAACTATCAAAAAGAATTAATAAGCAAAGTATAGCTAATGAAATAGCAAATCACTTAAGTGGAAAGGAAGTTAGCTCTTCTATAGCTAACTTTCTTTTGGAAAGGAATGTTACTTGAAATCATTCAGCATGAATGTCATATGAGCATTGATTAAGACTTTTGGGATCGTACTAGGTGTGGCATCAGGCCCAATATTATTTGCTTTTTGTTCTAAATAGTTGTCGCCAAATGAGTAAGCTGCTTTTCTAAAAAATGGTTCTAGCAGGCTGTTGATTTTGTCGCCCGAAAATACGGGGCCAGATATAATTCGGAAAACGATAACCCATTGAGGAATTTGGTTCAGTGCGCGGAGTAGATGTTTTTCAGGAGTCTCTTTTTACAACAGTGCAGCTGGAGTCGTTTGTTCCAGAAAATCATCCGCTGAGACCAATCAAAGCACTTCTGAATGAGGCAATGAAGAACCTAAATTGGCTCTTCAGCAGTATCTATTGCAATACCGGCAGGGAGTCCATTCCGCCAGAACGCCTAATCAGGGCGCAGTTGCTTCAGGTACTCTACAGTATCCGTAGTGAAAGGCAGTTGGTTGAGCAGATCAACTACAACCTTCTGTACCGGTGGTTTGTAGGATTAACGATTGATGATCCAGTTTGGGATCATTCCACCTTCAGTATTAATCGGGATCGATTGCTGGAAAACGATGTGATCACGGAGTTGTTTGAAGAAGTGGTTAATCTTGCCCGCAAACAAAAGCTACTCTCTGACGAGCACTTCAGCGTGGATGGCACCCTGATTCAAGCGTGGGCCTCACAGAAGAGCTATCGCCGTAAGGATGATGATAGCGAGCCCCCTGTGGGTGGTGGTCGCAATAGAGAAGCTAATTTCCACGGAGAAAAACGCAGCAATGCCACACACGAATCAAAGACGGATGGCGATGCAATGATGGCTAAGAAGGGCCCAGGCAAGGAAGCCAAGCTATCTTATATGGGGCATACCGTAATGGAAAACCGCAACGGCTTGATTGTAAAGGCTGCGGCCAGTCAAGCAACCGGCAAGGCCGAACGTGAAGTTGCAGCGGACTTGTTGGCGGAACTGCCTGGTATGAAAAAGCGCACCGTGGGAGCAGACAAAAATTACGATACAGCGGGTTTCGTAAGGGATTGCAGGGCGATGAACATAACCCCTCATGTTGCCCGGAACGACAATCGTATTGGAGGTTCTGCGATTGATGGCCGAACCAGTCGGCACGCAGGTTACGTCATCAGTCAGCAGACTAGGAAGCGAGTAGAAGAGCCCTTTGGTTGGGGCAAGACGGTTGGTCTTATCAGGCAAATGAAGGTGCGTGGTTTGTCAAAAGTGAACAGCGTATTTATGTTGACAATGATTGGCTGGAATCTGACTCGAATGAGGGCGTTACAGGGGTAGTCCGTCCTGACGGCGGGGTAAGCCCTGCCGACAAGGCCCAGAAAAGCAAAAAATGGGCTTATATCGACGTTTTTAATCGAGAATTCCAGCCTCAAACGATGATTGCTTTCGAGGCTGGGAGAAAATCAACAACCTGCTAGACAATATCCGCAAGCAATCAGCCGTGAACAAAATGATACCACAGTCTTTCCAGTTTTCATCCGTTAAACGCCGCAAAGTCGAAGCCGATTTCTCCGGGGGCGATATCACCAGTAATGCCGGCATTCTGCTGTTATCCGAGATTGACCGAAAGATCGGTTTGAGTCGCAGTGTTGCCAGGGCAATGGGTGATGGCCGACGCAAAGCGAGTTGCGAGCATTCCGTTGAAGGATTGCTCAAGCAACGGGTTTACGCTTTGGCACTTGGCTATGAAGACCTCAACGGTAATCCTCCCATTTTTAACTGACGTTCAAAGTAGAGATTAAGCAGCCATCAGTGGTGGTTTCCCATTGTTGGCCTTATGTGGCCGTTCGTGATTGTAAAACCAAAGCCATTTAGTTGC